>NZ_CP108271.1:6415000-7843119 GCF_045041095.1 Streptomyces sp. NBC_00045
AACACCCCCACCGCAACACCCGGTGGCCCCGGCACCCCGGAGCCGCCACCCGTACCGCAGAACCCCCGCAGTACCCGCAGTACACGCAGTGCACCTTCGCGTCGCCTCGGGCCGTCACCCCGGGTCGTGCAGCCAAACGGAGTTTCCCAAATCCCGCGTCTCCAATCTCCATGCGGGTGCCCCTTTGAACCTTGGGAGTTAGGCACCATGACCCAGTCGTCTGTAGAGCCCAAGACCACCGCGGAAGAGGCCGGCGACGGCTCTCGCACCCCCGCCGGGCGTTCTTGGCTCGACCGGTACTTTCACATCACCCATAGAGGGTCCAACGTCGGCAATGAGATTCGTGGCGGAGTCACGACCTTCATGGCCATGGCGTACATCCTCCTGCTCAACCCGCTGATCCTCTCCGGCAAGGACGTCGCCGGAGACACCATGAGCCAGAAGGCCCTCATCACCGCCACCGCGTTCGCCGCGGCGCTGACCACGCTCCTCATGGGATTCGTCGGCAAGGTCCCGCTCGCCCTGGCCGCGGGCCTCTCGGTCTCCGGCGTGCTCTCCTCCCAGGTCGCCCCGCAGATGACCTGGCCGCAGGCCATGGGCATGTGCGTGATGTACGGCGTCGTGATCTGTCTCCTGGTCGTCACCGGCCTCCGCGAGATGATCATGAACGCGATCCCGCTCGCGCTCAAGCACGCGATCACCATGGGCATCGGCATGTTCGTCGCCCTGATCGGGCTCGTGAAGGCCGGCTTCGTCGGCAAGGGCTCCGAGTTCGGTCCGCCGGTGCAGCTCGGTTCCGTCGGCGAGCTCGCCGGCTGGCCCGTCCTGATCTTCTGCGTCACCCTGCTCACGATCTTCATGCTGCAGGCCCGCAAGGTTCCCGGCGCGATCCTGATCGGCATCGTCGGCGGCACCGTGCTCGCCGCGATCCTCAACGCCGTCGCCCACATCGACGCGAAGGCCTGGCGCAACGGTCCGCCGACCCTGGAGGGCTCCGCGGTCTCGATGCCCGACTTCTCGCTCTTCGGCAAGGTCGAGTTCGGCGGCTGGGGCGACGTCGGCGTCATGACGGTCGGCATGATCGTCTTCACCCTGGTCCTCGCCGGCTTCTTCGACGCGATGGCCACCATCATCGGCGTCGGTACCGAGGCCAAGCTCGCCGACGACAAGGGCCGCATGCCGGGCCTGTCCAAGGCGCTGTTCATCGACGGCGCCGGCGGTGCCATCGGCGGCCTGGCCGGCGGCTCCGGCCAGACCGTGTTCGTCGAGTCCGCCACTGGCGTCGGTGAGGGAGCCCGCACGGGCCTCGCCTCCGTGGTCACCGGCCTCTTCTTCGCCGCCTGCCTCTTCTTCACCCCGATCACGCAGATCGTCCCGGGTGAGGTCGCCTCCGCGGCCCTCGTGGTCATCGGCGCGATGATGATGCAGAACGCCCGCCACGTGGACTGGGCCGACACCGCCACTGCCATCCCGGTCTTCCTGACCGTGGTGGTCATGCCCTTCACGTACTCGATCACCCCGGGTGTCGCCGCCGGTGTCATCTCCTACGTGGCCATCAAGATCGCGCAGGGCAAGGCCCGCGAGATCGGCGCCTTCATGTGGGTCCTGACCGGCGTCTTCCTGGTCTTCTTCGCCCTCCACCCGATCGAGGCGTGGCTCGGGGTGAAGTAAGGCCGGGCCGGTGATCCGGCCCCCGTTCTCCACGCATCCGATACTGGAAACCGAACCTCTCCGAGGAGGCCGCAATGCTGGACATCGCCGAAGAACTGAACCGGTGGGTCGAGCAGGGACGTGACTTCGCCGTCGCCACCGTGGTGGCGGTCGGCGGGAGTGCGCCCCGGCAGCCCGGAGCCGCACTCGCCGTCGACAGCGAGGGCACGGCCATCGGATCGGTTTCCGGCGGATGCGTGGAGGGCGCGGTGTACGAGCTGTGCCAGCAGGCGCTGGAGGACGGCGAGACCGTCCAGGAGCGCTTCGGCTACAGCGACGACGATGCCTTCGCCGTGGGCCTGACCTGCGGCGGGATCATCGACATCCTCGTCACGCCGGTCCCCGTGGGATCCCCGGTGCGGAAGGTGTTCGCGGCCGCGCTGGCCGCGGCCGCCCGCGGGGAGGCCGCGGCGGTCGCCAGGATCGCGGAGGGTCCGGCCGAGCTCAGGGGCCGCGCCGTACTCGTCCGGGGCGAGGACGGCCACGAGGGCGGTTTCGGGGGGCACCCCGAGCTGGACCGCACCATCGCGGAAGAAGCCCGCGCCATGCTCGACGCCGGCCGGACGGGCGTGCTGGAGATCGGCGCCGACGGCAGGCTCTGCGGAGAGCCGCTCAAGGTGCTCGTCGAGTCCAGCGTCCCGCCGCCGCGGATGATCGTCTTCGGCGCCATCGACTTCGCCTCCGCCCTGGTGCGGATCGGCAAATTCCTCGGCTACCACGTGACCCTGTGCGACGCACGACCCGTGTTCGCGACGAAGAACCGTTTCCCCGAGGCGGACGGGATCGTCGTCGAATGGCCGCACCGTTACCTGGAGGCACAGTCCTCGGCAGGTCTGATCGACGGCCGGACCGTGCTGTGCGTGCTCACCCACGACGCCAAGTTCGACGTCCCGCTCCTGGAGCTCGCCCTGAAGCTGCCCGTCGCCTACGTCGGCGCCATGGGCTCCCGCCGCACCCACGAGGACCGCAACGAGCGGCTCCGCGAGGTCGGTGTGAGCGAGCTGGAGCTGGCCCGGCTGCGCTCCCCGATCGGCCTGGACCTCGGCGCCCGCTCCCCGGAGGAGACCGCGCTGTCCATCGCCGCCGAGATCGTCGCGAACCGCCGCGGCGGCTCCGGGGCGGCCCTCACCGGAGCGCACATACCGATCCACCCGGACACCTCGAACACGGTGATCGGCAGGATCGGCTCCGTCGCCTGAAGGACGGCGGGCTCCCCACCGTTGCCGGAGGGGCACCGGAACGGTACTTGAGGAGCCGTCGGGCAGAGCAGGGCGCAATCCCCGTGAGGGTTGCGCCCTTTCGCTGTTCCGCCTATTTTACCGGCCGGTAACAGCGCCTTCCTGCAACGGAGTTGAGCGGATGTCTCGGACCGCACGCACCGCCCGCACCCCCGTACGTACGCTCCTCGCCGGCTGTGTGCTGGCCGCGGCCTCGCTCGTGGCGGGCCCCGCATCGGCGGCCGGGTCGGCCGCCGATGCGGCCGGCCCCGGCGCGCGCGAGGTGCTGTTCGTAGGCAACAACTGGGAGGGCACCGCCGACGTGCTCGCCTCCACCGGCGACCTCGCCAAGGTCGGACGGATCAACATGATCCCCGACAAGGAGGAGCGGCTCCGGGAGATCTACCTCAACCCGATCAAGCTCGCCTTCTTCCTCGGCATCCGGGGCAGCGCGGGCGAGGGCCACGACCAGTTCGTCGACGACATGTACACCACCCCCGACGGCACTGCTGTGGTGGCCTCCCGCCCCAGCTTCGCGGACGTCGTCTCGATCGACGTGCGGACGGGCCGGGTGAACTGGCGCTTCCCCGTCTCCGGATACCGCTCCGACCACATGGCGGTCTCGCCGGACGGCACCCGGGTCGCCGTCTCCGCCTCCACCGCCAACACGGTGCACGTCCTCGACATCGCCACCGGACGGCAGGTCGGTTCCTTCTCCACCGGCGACAAACCGCACGAGAACACCTTCAGCCGGGACGGCCGCTTCCTATGGAACAGCGCCATCGGGGACGTGACCTCCGCCCTGGACGCGCCGTGGCTGGACTGGACGAAGGGCGACCGGAAGATCACCGTCGTCGACGCGCAGACCTTCCGCACGGTCCGCGTCATCGACATGCGCGAGCGGCTGAACGCCTTCGGTCGCCCGGACCTGTCCGACGCCGTCCGGCCCATGTCGTTCAGTCCGGACGAGTCCAAGCTCTACTTCCAGGTGTCCTTCTTCAACGGGGTCGTCGAGTACGACGTGGCCACCGACCGGATCACCCGGATCAAGGAGCTCCCCCGCAACCCCGCCACCAACGCGGACCGCACCACCTGGGTCAACGACTCCCGTCACCACGGCATGTCCATGAGCCCCGACGGGACCAAGCTCTGTGTCGCCGGGACGATGGACGACTACGCCACCGTCGTGGACCGCGCCTCCCTCACCGAGGGGCCGCTGGTGCCCGCCGACAAGCCGTACTGGGCCACCGTCGACGGGGACGGCACCGCCTGCGTGATCTCCGAGAGCGGCGCCGACCGGGTCACGGCCATCGACTTCGCGACGGGGGCCAAGCGGGTGTCCGTCCCCGTCGGCGACCACCCGCAGCGCGTCCGGATCGGCCACGTTCCGGCGGGGTGGACCGGCCCGCAGTAGCAGCCGGCCTCCCCGATCCATCCCACCCCCCCGCAGGGCCGCGCCCGCCCGGGCGGCAGTACCCGCCACCGCCCGGGCGGCCGTGCGCGACGCGCCCCGGCGGGATCAGGTGGGCAGGGAGATCCGGGCCGCCGACATGCCGAAGGAGGGGCTCCCGGGTCCCGGCGTCCGTCCCGGCGTCGGCCCGGCCGGCCTCGGGTACAGGTCTTCGTCGCGGTAACGGCGCGCCTTCTGGTGCCAGTTGAGGACTGCGGCCAGCCAGTCCTCCAGCTCCCGCACGTACGCGTCGAGCGAGGCCCGTGCTTCGGGGCCGAGGCCGTGGTCCTCGTAGAGCACCGGCAGCTGGTCGTCCCGGATGTGCTCGAACTCCTTGGTGCGCTGCACCATCAGGTCGGCGACGATCGCGAACGCCTGTGGGTAGTCGATGTCGAAGAAGTTCTGGGTGACCAGGACGTGGTTGTGGACCTCGCCCTCGACCTCGATCTCCTTCTGGTACGAGAACAGGTCGTTGATGATGCACCCGACGTCCGCCGCCGCGCTCTCCAGCGAGCGCATCACCCCGCTCCGGTAGACCTCGGCCGGGACGCCGTCGCTCTCGTGGCCGAGTCGGGCCAGGAACATCGTCAGGTACGAACCGAAGGTGAGCCGGCGCATCTCGGCGTAGTCGACCGGGTCGGGAATCCGGTTCACGGCGGTGTTGCCGATCTCCCAGACCCAGCTGTCCAGCATTCCGGCGAGGTGCTGGCGGAACTCGGCGCGCATCGCTGCGCCCATCCCGGCGGCGGTCCGCACCCACAGCTCCTGCAGGCTCCGCTCCAGCACGGTGACCGGCGCAGGGGCCTGCGCGGGATCGTCCGTGAGCAGGGAGACCAGCCGGTCGGTCGCCGCCCGGGCCGCACCGGGGGATTTCGCACCGCCGAAGACCTTGGGGTAGTAGTCGTCCGCGTACGTGCCCCACGTCAGCCACTGCGCACTGAGGTTCAGCGCCTCCGGCGAGGCGTCGGGGTCGATGCCCGCCGCGCACAGGGCGAAGTCCATGCCGACCAACTTGGGCTCGTCCCAGATGTCGGAGCCGGGATCGCCGGGTTGCGGTTCCAGCATGCCCATGTCCCGGCACCAGAGCACCAGTTCGCGGCGCGCCTGGTCCAGGTGGGGATTGAGGGTGAGCGGGAACGGCATGGGGAAGTCGGGCAGCAGCGACGGGCCCACCCGCTGGAACGGCACGTGCGTGAAGCTGCGCCGGCGCAGTTCCGCGGAGCGGGGGGCGAACAGCGAGCGCAGGTCGAGGGCGGCGGTGCCCGGTCCGGTGGGCATGAACGGCAGGGTGAGCGGGGCCGGCGTCCCCTTGGCCCCCTTGGCCTCCTCGTTCATGTAGCGGCTGGAAACCATGTGCCATTCGTGGCCGCCGGACTGCCAGTCCTGGAGTCCCTTCGCGTACGCGAGGAGGGACGCCAGCTCGAAGAGGTCGAGGCCGTGCAGGGCGGCGAGCGCGGGGACCTCGGCGAGGGCGGTGTACTCGAACTGCTGGAGGCGTGAGGTCAGCAGGTCGTTCGACAGGTCGGCGGCCTCCTGGGTGGTGCACCCCAGGAAGGTCTCCAGGACCAGGACGGCGTTGGAGAGTTCACCCTCCTGCTCCACCTCGCGCTGGTAGGAGAAGATGTCGTTGCGGATGTGCACCGCGTCGGCGAAGGCGTCGCGCAGCACTTCGAGCGGACGCGTGTGCGCGACCCGGGCCGGCACCTCGGCGGACACGTACTCGATCAGTCCGGCGGACCAGGGGGCGCCGCCGACCTTGCGGCGCATCTCGATGTATTCGAGCGGGTTGGCCACGCGGCCGATGTCGATGTTGTGGAGCTCCCACATCGACTCGTCGAGGAGGTTCCTCGTCGACTCGGAGAACCGTTCCCTCCAGTCCATCGACATCTTGGGCACGGTCCGCGACCACAGGTCCTTGAGGCCCGCCTCGACCGGGTTCGAGGGCTCGGGGAACCCGTCCGCGAGGTCCATCGGCATGAACGCGGCAAGCCCTTGGAGGTACTTCCTGGCGCCCTCGCGGTCCCGGGTGCGCTTGAAGACCTCCAGGAAGTGGTCGTCGAAGAAGAACACCCACACGTACCAGTCGGTGACCAGGTCGAGCGCGGCCCCGTCGCAGTCGGGGTGGGTGTACGAGCACAGCAGTGCGTAGTCGTGCGCGTCGAGGTCCTCCTCGTCCCACACGCCGGACCCCTCCAACATCCCGAAGCCGCGGGCCCACTGCTTGGTGTGCGTTCTCGCGGCCTCCAGGTGGGGGTTCAGTCGTGCCGGATACGGCACGTAGAAATCCGGCAGTCGAAACGGCTGTGTCACGGCGCGACGGGCCTTTCGTCGGGGCGCGGGGGCTGCGGACGCGGCCCCCGCACGAGATCAGCAGGGCCCCTACCCCTGTTGCCGGGGAGACAAGGGGGAGTTCACCGCTTCAGGTGACGGCGGTGTCGTTCCGCGACGGCGGGGTCCGGTGGGAGCTAGAGAAGCCCCTGAGCCAAGCGGGACGCGCGTGCGGGCCCGGCGTGCGGGCCCGGCGTGCGGGACGTGGTTGACCCGGCGATCGAACGCCACATGACCGTGCCGTGATCGCGGGACTCCCCGCAAAGTAGCCAGGCTGACCGGCTTTGTGCGGGTGACGGGTCAATTCCAAAGGGCGCCCGGTATACGTCCCGTCACACGGCGTTCGAATTCATTCGAATGGTGTGGAGGGGTCCTTTCGAAGGTATTGCGCCGAAAACTGGGCTGCGCATGTATCCGGCCACTGGTGGCTGAAAATGGTCAGACCGAAAGCCGGACCATTGACTATCTCCACCCCGTGCGTGTCTACTCGGTGCGCCGGCCACGTAATGAGGCGGATGCACCTCCCGTGCATATCAACTGCCTTGGCCGGTCAATCCATCGATGTGCGTGAGCACGCGTAAAGAGAGGGAATTACATGAACAAGGTTCTTGCAGTCCTGCGCAGCACCCCGATCTGCCGGGATCTCTCGTTCGTCAAGAAGAGCGAGCCGAGCCTGAAGCAGAGCGCCTGGTACTTCTGGTACTAAGCCGAAAATTTTAGAACCGGGCCCGTACCCGGCAGGGCCGGACCCCCGACTCTCCGGCCCCGCCGTGTACGGGCCTTCCGCATTCCCCGGAGCTTTCATATGCCAGCCACGTCCCACACGGATTCGCGCACGCGCCGTGTCACCGTATTCGCCCCGCGACTCCAGGCGCTCATCGACGACCACCTCGGCAAGGACCTCGTCCGACTGGAGCCCGATACCATCGGAATTGCGGGAGCAGAACTCTCCGACCGGATTCTCGCTGCTCGAAAGGCGACCGAGACCGAGCGGCCCACATTCAAGCCCCTGCACGGCCGGTCCATTTCCAAGGCCGAGGCCTCGTCGGTGATGCGCACCATCGGGAAAGACGTGCGCAAAGCCCTGGAAGAACCGATAGCGCAAGACGCGGACCTATCGGGACCGTGGCCCCTGACCGGACACAATTTCCTGCGCGACCTGATCCTGCGCGATGATCCCCACCGGCTGCGGATCTTGATGTCCCGGACGCTGGAGATCGACCCGAAGCTGACCTGGTCCACGATCGTCGCCGGAGCCGCGCTCCCGCGCCGGCCCCGGCCCGGCCCGCACCTGACGCACATCGCCGGCCTGTTCGCCGAGGCCGAGGGCTACCACGACCGCCGGTACGCCATGGGCATGTACCGGCGCGCGGCAGCCCCCGTCTGTTTCACCGTCTCGACCCTCGTCGCCAACGCCCTGTGGCTCGGCGCCCCCTTCGACGACGGCGACTCGAACCGCAACATCCTCCACGAGGCGATGCGGCTGCTGCCGCCCTCCTGGAACCTGCTGCGCAACCGCTGCCCCGAGTACCCCGCCCTCGACTCCCGCATCGGACCCGGCGACGACGTACTGGTGCTGCCGCTGCTCACCCACCGCGACCCCGCCCTGTGGGACGCCCCGCAGGAGTTCCGGCCCGCCCGCTGGGACACCCTCGACCCGGACACCACCCCCGGCTACATGCCGTTCGGCCACGCGAGCGAGCGCTGCTGGGGACGGCACATGGTGATGCCGCTCGCGGAGCTCCTGCTCGACCACATCCGCCGGACCGGGCTCGTCGTCGCCCCGGGCCAGCGCACCGCCGACGTGCCGCTCGTCGGGCTCCTCGGAGTGAAGACCGTCCACATCGGCCACAGGAACCGGGTGAAGCATGCGTGACCGCAAGGCCCAACACCCCGAGATCGTGGAAGTCCTGGACAACGACTGGCACGGCCACGCCCACGAGATCTACCGGAACTGGCGCCGCGACGGCGGCATCCGGTACGTCCGCTACCCCGGCCCCGGCGCGATCGAAGGCTGGGTCGTCACCGGGCACGCGCAGGCCAAGGCCCTGCTCGCCGACCCGCGGCTGTCGAAGAACCAGGCCGTCCAGCGGTTCGGCCGGCACACCGGGCTCACCGAGGGCCCCGGAGCGGCGATGTTCTCGCACATGCTCAACGCCGACCCGCCCGACCACACCCGCCTGCGCAGGCTCGTACAGAAGGCGTTCACCGCCCGCCGCACCGCGAGCCTGCGCCCCATGGTCGAGCAGCTCGTCACCCAACTGCTCGACGCCCTCGACGGCAAGGCCGAAGCGGAGCTGATCTCCGAGTTCGCCCTCCCGCTGCCGGTAGCCGTCGTCTTCGAGCTGTTCGGCGCCTCCGACGCCGACCACGAGATCCTCCGGATACGCGGCAACAGCCTCGGCGGCGGCCAAGACGACGGCGAGGTCTCCGTCTTCACCGCGGAGAGCATGCTGGCCTACCTCCGCGCCCTCATCGCCCTCAAACGCGAGGACCCGGTGGACGACGGGCTGCTATCCGCCCTGCTCACCGCCCGCGACGAGGACGGCGACGCCCTCACCGAGGACGAGATCACCTCCATGTCCTTCCTCCTCGTCGTCGCCGGACACCAGACCACGGTCAACCTCGTCGCGAACGGCATCCACGCCCTGCTCACCCACCCCGACCAGCTGGCCGCGCTGCGCGCCGACCCGGCACGGGCGCAAGGAGCGGTCGAAGAGGTCCTGCGATACGAGTCCCCGTCCGGCCTCGCCTCGCTGCGCTACGCCACCGAGCGCATCACGGTGGGCGGAGTGACCATCCGCAAGGGGGACTTCGTGCAGATCTCGCTGCTCGGCGCCGACCGGGACCCCGCCGTCTTCGCCGACCCCGACCGGTTCGACATCGGCCGGGCCGACGCGGGCCGACACCTGGCCTTCGGTCACGGCATCCACCACTGCATCGGGGCGCCGCTCGCCCGTCTCCAAGGCGAGATCGCCCTCACCCGGATCGTCGAACGCTTCCCCCGCCTGCGGCTGCACGAGGCGCACGAGGCGCGGTGGCAGTCCAACCCCCGCCACCGGGGCCTGCTCAGCCTGCCCGTACGGCTGGACTGAGGGGGTACCGACGAAGGAGCCGCCCTCCGCGCCCCGGCAGGGGAGGGCGGGGAGGGCGGCTCCTTCGCTGTGGACGTCGACGCGCGGACTACTCCGCCTCGCCCTCCAGATTGCCCTCGGTGTCCAGGTACACCTGGCGCAGGGCTTCGAGGACCTGCGGGTCCGGCTTCTCCCACATGCCGCGCGACTCGGCCTCCAGCAGCCGCTCCGCGATGCCGTGCAGGGCCCAGGGGTTGGCTTCCTCCAGGAAGGCGCGGTTCTCGGGGTCCAAGACGTACGTCTGCGTCAGCTTGTCGTACATCCAGTCCGCCACCACGCCCGTCGTGGCGTCGTAGCCGAAGAGGTAGTCGACCGTCGCCGCCAGCTCGAAGGCGCCCTTGTAGCCGTGGCGGCGCATCGCCTCGATCCACTTGGGGTTGACCACGCGGGCGCGGAAGACGCGGGAGGTCTCCTCCACCAGGGTGCGGGTCTTGACCGTCTCCGGGCGGGTGGAGTCGCCGATGTACGCCTCCGGGGCCGTGCCCCGCAGTGCGCGGACCGTGGCCACCATGCCGCCGTGGTACTGGAAGTAGTCGTCCGAGTCGGCGATGTCGTGCTCGCGGGTGTCCGTGTTCTTCGCGGCCACCGTGATCCGCTTGTACGCGGTCTCCATCTCCTCGCGCGCCGCCCGGCCCTCCAGACCGCGGCCGTACGCGTACCCGCCCCACACCGTGTAGACCTCCGCGAGGTCGGCGTCCGTACGCCAGTCTCGGGAGTCGATCAGCTGGAGGATGCCGGCGCCGTACGTGCCCGGGCGCGAGCCGAAGATACGGGTCGTCGCGCGGCGCTCGTCGCCGTGCTCGGCCAGGTCCGCCTGGGCGTGGGCCCGGACGAAGTTCTGCGCGGCCGGCTCGTCGAGCGAGGCGGCGAGCCGTACGGCGTCGTCCAGCAGGCCGATGACGTGCGGGAACGCGTCCCGGAAGAAGCCCGAGATGCGCAGCGTGACGTCGATGCGCGGGCGGCCCAGCTCGTCGAGCGGGATCGGCTCCAGACCGGTGACGCGACGCGAGGCCTCGTCCCAGACGGGGCGGATGCCGAGCAGCGACAGCGCCTCGGCGACGTCGTCGCCGGAGGTGCGCATCGCGCTGGTGCCCCACAGGGACAGGCCGACCGAGGCCGGCCACTCGCCGTTGTCCGTGCGGTAGCGGTTCAGCAGGGACTCGGCGAGCGCCTGGCCGGTCTCCCACGCGAGGCGGGAGGGGACGGCCTTCGGGTCCACCGAGTAGAAGTTCCGGCCGGTCGGGAGCACGTTCACCAGGCCGCGCAGCGGCGACCCGGACGGGCCCGCCGGGACGAAGGCGCCGTCGAGGGCGCTCACCACGTGGGCGATCTCGTCGGTCGTGCCGGCCAGCCGCGGGACGACCTCGCGGACCGCGAAGTCCAGTACGGCCGCCACGTCCGCCGAGTACCCGTCGGCGACCGAAGCCACCGCCTCCGGGGCCCAGTTCGCGTCCTCCATCGCCTGTACCAGCGCGCGGGCCGTCTCCTCCGCCTGGTCGGCGGTCGTACGGGTGGCCGCGGACTCGTCCAGGCCGAGCGCCTCGCGCAGGCCGGGCAGGGCCGTCGTACCGCCCCAGATCTGGCGGGCGCGCAGGATCGCGAGGACCAGGTTGACCCGGGCCCCGCCGGTCGGGGCGCCGCCCAGGACGTGCAGGCCGTCGCGGATCTGGGCGTCCTTGACCTCGCACAGCCAGCCGTCGACGTGCAGCAGGAAGTCGTCGAAGCCGTCGTCGTCCGGACGCTCCTCCAGCCCCAGGTCGTGGTCCAGCTTCGCGGCCTGGATCAGCGTCCAGATCTGGGCGCGGATGGCCGGCAGCTTCGCCGGGTCCATCGCGGAGATCTGCGCGTACTCGTCCAGGTGCTGCTCCAGGCGAGCGATGTCGCCGTACGACTCCGCGCGCGCCATCGGCGGCACCAGGTGGTCGACCAGGGTGGCGTGCACGCGGCGCTTGGCCTGCGTGCCCTCGCCCGGGTCGTTGACCAGGAACGGGTAGATCAGCGGCAGGTCGCCGAGCGCGGCGTCCGGCGCGCAGGCCGCCGACAGGCCGGCGTTCTTGCCCGGCAGCCACTCCAGGTTGCCGTGCTTGCCCAGGTGGATCATCGCGTCGGCGCCGAAACCGCCGTCCTCGGCGCGGGCCTGGATCCAGCGGTACGCCGCCAGGTAGTGGTGCGAGGGCGGCAGGTCCGGGTCGTGGTAGATCGCGATCGGGTTCTCGCCGAATCCGCGCGGCGGCTGGATCAGGATGAGCAGGTTCCCGCGGCGCAGCGCCGCCAGGACGATGTCGCCGTCCGGGTTGGCCGAACGGTCCACGAACATGTTGCCCGGGGCCTCGCCCCAGTGCTCCTCGACGCTTTCGCGCAGCTCGGCCGGGAGCTCCGCGAACCAGCGCTTGTAGTCGGCGGCCGGGATCCGGACCGGGTTGCGGGCCAGCTGCTCCTCGGTCAGCCAGTCCTGGTCGTGGCCGCCGGCCTCGATCAGGGCGCGGATCAGCTCGTCGCCGTCGCCGGACACCAGGCCCGGGACGTCCTCGACCGGGCCGAAGTCGTAGCCGCCCGCGATGAGCGTGCGCAGCAGCTCCACGGCGCTGGCCGGGGTGTCGAGGCCGACCGCGTTGCCGATGCGGGAGTGCTTGGTGGGGTACGCGGACAGGACGAGGGCGATCTTCTTGTCGCGGCGCTCGATGTGCCGCAGCCGGGCGTGCCGCACGGCGATGCCGGCGACGCGGGCGGCGCGCTCGGGGTCGGCCACGTACGCGGGCAAGCCGTCCTCGTCGAGCTCCTTGAAGGAGAACGGGACGGTGATCAGACGGCCGTCGAACTCCGGGACGGCGACCTGCGTCGCGGCGTCGAGCGGGGACAAACCCTCGTCGCTCTCCTCCCAGGCGCTGCGCGAGCCGGTCAGGCACAGGGCCTGGAGGATCGGCACCCCGAGCGCGGCCAGCGCGCCCGCGTCCCAGGACTCGTCGTCACCGCCGGCCGAGGCGGTGGCGGGCTTGGTGCCGCCGGCCGCGAGCACCGTCGTGACGATGGCGTCCGCCGACTCCAGCTCGGCGATCAGCTCCGGCTCCGGCGTGCGCAAGGAGGACACGTACAGCGGGACGGGCGTGCCGCCGGTCTCCACGATCGCGTCGCACAGGGCGTGCACGAAGGCGGTGTTGCCGCTCATCTGGTGGGCGCGGTAGTACAGCACGGCGATCCGCGGGCCGTACGGGCGCACGGGGGTGCGCTCCAGCGGGCCCCAGGTCGGCGCGGCGGCGGGCGGCTCGAAGCCGTGGCCGGTCAGCAGCACGGTGTCGGAGAGGAACCGGGCCAGCTGGTCCAGGTTGGCGGGACCACCGTGGGCGAGGTAGCCGTGTGCCTCGGCGGCGATGCCGATCGGGACCGTGGAGGCCTCCATCAGCTGTGCGTCCGGGGCCTGTTCGCCGGTGAGGACGACCACCGGACGGGTCTGTTCGGGAGCCAGGAGCAGGTCGAGCCCGTCCTGCCAGGCGCGCAGGCCGCCGAGGAGGCGTACGACGACCAGGTCGACGCCGTCGAGCAGCCCGGGGAGGTCGTCGAGGGGAAGGCGGGAGGGGTTCGCGAACCGGTACGGCACGGGGCCGTCCGCGGCGGCGCGGGCGCTGAGCAGATCGGTGTCGGACGTCGACAGCAGCAGGATCATGCGGCGGCAGGCCTTCCTCGGGGTTTCCGCGCCCCGGGCAGTGAGAACAGCGGGAGTTCCTGACTCACCCGGCGGGTTGCTCCGCAGGATTCACAGTGGCGGGACCGCGCCGGATTCGCACCGGGCTTCCTCCCGGCGGGGCCACGTGGCTCCGCCGGTGGTCATCTTAGGTGCCGTTCTCCCTGGCCGGGAGTGGGGGTGCCCCGCCCCGCCCGCGCCCCCGGCGCACGCCCGGCCTTGCGCAACCGTGCCGTTGTGCGCCGCAGCCCGCGCGCCGGGGAGCGCCCGGCCGGCAGGCGCCCGCTCGGTGGGGGCGGCCAACTCGTCGAGCGGGGCCGGTGCAGGGAGTGCGGGAGGTGTCCCGGCAGGTCGAACGGGGAAGGGTGGGGTGGTGACGGCCACAGGCCGGGGCGGGGCAATCGTGGGTATGCTCGCCGCCATGCCGCCCCAGCCCCCCTCCGCCGCATCGCGGGACGAACCCGTCATACGCGACCGCGGTGACGCCTGCCCCGGTGCGCTGCGGCTGCACGCCGCGGACGACGGGTTCCTGGCCCGCGTCCGGATCCCCGGTGGGATGCTCGACGCGGACGCGGCCCTGCTGCTGGCGGACGCCGCGGACCGGCTCGGAGACGGCCACATCGACCTCACCTCACGCGGCAACGCGCAACTGCGCGGGCTCGGTGCCGGCTGCGGCGGCGAGCTGGAGGCCGTGCTCGTGCGCGCCGCGCTGCTGCCCGCGCCCACGCACGAGCGGGTCCGCAACATCGTCGCCTCGCCGCTGACCGGCCTGGACCGGCGTGGACTGCCCGACGTGGCCCCCTGGGTCGCGGAGCTGGACCGGCTGCTCTGCGCCAGCGCGCCCGCGGCCCGGCTGTCCGGGCGGTTCCTGTTCGCCCTCGACGACGGCCGCGGTGACGTGACCTCGCTCGCCGCGGACGTGAACCTGGCCGCCCGGGACGCCGACCGGGCCCTGCTGTGGACGGCCGATCCGGCCGACGCCGTGCTCGTGGCCGCCGCCGACGCCCCCCGGGCCGCCCTCGAAGCCGCCGCGTACTTCCTCGACACCGCCCTCGAAGCCGGCACCCGGGCCTGGCGGGTTGCCGAGCTGCCCGCCGAACACGCCCTGCACGCGGCCGGGTTGGCCGCCCGACTGGCCGCCGCCGGGATCGATGCCGTCCTCGTGGGGGACACCGCCGCCGCGCACGGGCCGGCTCCCGAGCCCGGCCTCGTCGAAGGCCCCGACGGCGTCACCGCGCTCAGCGTGCTCGCCCCGCTCGGCCGCCTGACCACCGCGCAGTGGCGCCGGCTGGCCGGCCTCACCGGCCGCATCCGCCTCACCCCCTGGCGCGGGATCATCGTCCCCGACCTGACCGCGGAAACCGCCGCCGACGCCCTCTTGGGCCTCGCGGAGGCCGGGCTGATCACCGCCGGCGACAGTCCCTGGCGGTCGGTCACCGCCTGCACCGGCCGCCCCGGTTGCGCCAAATCCCTTGCGGACGTCCGCGCCGACGCGCAGGCCGTCGTCGTACGGGCGACCGGTCTGCTGCCCGTGCACTGGTCCGGCTGCGAACGCCGGTGCGGGCACCCCCGCGGCACCGCATGGGTGGACGTGGTCGCCACCCGCGCGGGGTACGACCTCACCGCGGCCGGCGGCACCCCGCGCCGGGGCCTGCGCACCCCCGAACTTCCCGCGGCCCTCGCGGACGCACGCCGCACCACCTCCCACGACGCAGCGAAGAAATGAGCGAGTACACAGTGTTCGAGTACGAGAAGGACGGCGCGGCGATCTACCGCCAGTCCTTTGCCACGATCCGCGCCGAGGCGGACCTCTCCGGGCTGCCCGCCTCCGTCGCCCAGGTCGCGGTGCGCATGATCCACGCCTGCGGAATGACCGACCTGCCCCAGGACCTCGGCTACACCCCGGACGTCGTGCTCCGCGCGCGCGCCGCCCTGACCGCGGGCGCGCCGATCCTCTGCGACGTGCAGATGGTCGCCAGCGGCGTCACCCGCAAGCGGCTGCCCGCCGACAACGAGGTGATCTGTACCCTCTCCGACCCGGCCGTGCCGGCCCTCGCCGCGAAGATGGGCACCACGCGCAGCGCCGCCGCACTCGAAGTCTGGCGCGACCGCGGCCTGCTGGAGGGCTCCGTGATCGCCGTCGGCAACGCGCCGACCGCCCTGTTCCGGCTGCTGGAGATGATCGAGGAGGGCGCGCCGCGCCCCGCCGCCGTCATCGGGGTCCCGGTCGGCTTCATCGGCGCCGCCGAGTCCAAGGACGCGCTCGCCGCCCACGCTTCCGGGCTCGACCACCTGATCGTGCGCGGCCGGCGCGGTGGCAGCGCCATCGCCGCAGCCGCCGTCAACGCGATCGCGAGCGAGGAAGAATGAGCACCGGAAAGCTGTACGGCGTCGGGCTCGGCCCCGGCGACCCCTCCCTGATGACGCTGCGGGCCGTCGAGGTGATCGCCGAGGCGCAGGTCGTCGCGTACCACAGCGCCCGCCACGGCCGCTCGATCGCCCGCTCGATCGCCGCCGGGCACCTGCGCGCGGACCACATCGAGGAGCCGCTGGTCTACCCGGTCACCACCGAGACCACCGACCACCCCGGTGGCTACCAGGGGGCGATGGAGGAGTTCTACGAGGAGTCCGCCGCCCGGCTGGCCGCCCACCTGGACGCCGGCCGGACCGTCGCCGTGCTGGCCGAGGGCGACCCGCTCTTCTACGGCTCGTACATGCACATGCACAAGCGGCTCGCCGACCGCTACCAGGCCGAGGTGATCCCCGGAGTGACCTCGGTGAGCGCCGCCGCCGCCCGGCTCGGCACCCCGCTCGTCGAGGGCGAGGAAGTGCTGACGATCCTTCCCGGCACCCTCCCGGAGGACGAGCTCACCGCCCGCCTCGCCGCCACCGACTCCGCGGTCGTGATGAAGCTCGGCCGGACCTTCCCGGCCGTGCGCCGCGCCATGGAGGGCAGCGGGCGCCTCGCGGAGGCCCGCTACGTCGAACGCGCCACCATGGCGGGGGAGCGGACCGGCGTCCTCGCCGACACCGATCCCGAGAGCGTGCCGTACTTCGCCGTCGCCGTCGTGCCCAGCCGCATCGGCAACCCGGGCAGCGTCCCGTCGGGCCCCGGCGAGGTCGTGGTCGTCGGCACCGGACCGGCCGGGCCGCTCTGGCTGACCCCCGAGACGCGGCGGGCCCTGGCCGACGCCGAGGTGCTCGTCGGGTACACCACCTATCTGGACCGGGTCCCCGGGAAGCCGGGCCAGGTCCGGCACGGCTCCGACAACAAGGTCGAGTCGGAGCGCGCCGAGTTCGCGCTCGACCTCGCCCGCCGCGGCAAGCGGGTGGCCGTGGTCTCCGGCGGCGACCCGGGCGTCTTCGCCATGGCCACCGCCGTCCTGGAGGTCGCCGGGCAGCCGCAGTACAAGGACGTGCCCGTACGGGTCCTGCCGGGGGTGACCGCAGCCAACGCGGCGGCCGCCGCGGCCGGGGCCCCGCTCGGCCACGACTACGCCACCGTCTCCCTTTCCGACCGGCTCAAGCCGTGGGAGGTCATCGCGGAGCGGCTGCGCGCCGCCGCCGCGGCGGACCTGGTGCTCGCCCTGTACAACCCGGGCTCGCGCAGCCGGACCTGGCAGGTCGCCCAGGCCAAGGAGCTGCTGCTGGAGCTGCGTTCGGCGCAGACCCCGGTGGTCGTCGCCCGGGACGTGGGCGGTCCCGAGCAGTCGGTCCGCGTCCTTTCGCTCGGCGAACTGGAGCCGTCCGAGGTGGACATGCGCACCATCCTGCTGATCGGCTCCTCGCAGACCCAGGTCACCGAGCGCCCGGACGGCACCCGCGTCACCTGGACCCCGCGCCGCTACCCGGAGGCCTGACCGGCAGCACGTGCGACCCCCGGGCGCCCCGGAGCGCCCGGGCGGGAGGCGTCCGGGGCCGGGCGTGGCGGGGCGCTCAGCACTGCCAGAGGAACGCTGCCCGGCCGCAGGGCTCGCAGGCGTGCGCATAGGCGCTGCCGGAGCCGAAGTTGGGGGCGGTGACGGGGTCCGGACCTTCTTCCAGCCGGGCGATGAACTCCATCGGGCCGCCGCAGCCCGCGCAGTCGGGCGTCTCGTCGTTCTGAAGCCACTCGGGGGTGCCGCCGAGCTGCCCGAGCACGTGGCGCGGCGGGCGCCCGCTCCGCTCGGACCAGGCCTTGGCGGCAGACCGGTACCCCGGCTGGGCCACCTCCACCCGTTCGACGGCACGGACCGCCCCGAGCTGCCGGACGTCGTCGTCCTCGTCGTCCTCGTCCTCGTCGTCCTCGTCGTCCTCGTCCTCGTCGTCCTCGTCGTCCTCGTCGTCGGGGAGCGCGGGCAGCGGTATCGGCACCAGCCCGGCCGGCGGGAAGAGGTACGCCCTGTTGCCGCCGGCCGTCGCGCTCCATTCGGCGCAGCTGCCCGGGTCGTTCGCGCACATGAAGACCGAGAGGACCCCGCGCCCGCCGTCGAGGACCATCTGCGCGATGAACTGCAGCGGCCCGGAGCAGGTCGTACAGGTGGGCCACTGCGTGCCGGCGGGCGCCAGCGGAAGGCCCCCGACACGGGTGACCGGGGCATCGGGCGCGGCGGAGCCGTCGTGGACCAGGAGGGTGGTGGAGTTCATGCCGACGAGAGTAGGAGACCCCACTGACGACGGCGCCCCCGGGCCGCCCTTCCCGCCCTCCTACGCGGGAGTTCCCGCGAGCCACTCCAGGGCCGCCTGCGGACTCTGCGCCTGCGCGACGCCCTCCGGAACCGGGGGCCGGCGGACGACCAGCACCGGAATGCCGGCCTCGCGGGCCGCGGTGAGCTTGGGGGCGGTGGCCGAGCCGCCGCTGTCCTTGGTCACCAGGACGTCGATCCGGTGCCGCGCGAGCAGCTCCCGTTCGTCGGCGAGGGTGAACGGGCCCCGGGCGAGCAGGACTTCGAGTTTCGGCGGCGCCGGTGCGGCCGGCGGGTCCACCGAACGGACCAGGAACCAGGTGTCTTCGAGGTGGGCGAAGCTGTGCAGGCCCATCCGGCCGGTGGTCAGGAAGGCCCGTGCGCCGAGGCCCGGCAGCAGCAGGGCCGCCTCGGCGAGGGAGCCGGCGAAGGTCCAGTCGTCGCCGGGACCCGGGGTCCAGCCCGGGCGGCGCACCGCGAGCAGCGGGATCCCCGTGAGGGCCGCCGCGCGCGCCGCGTTGAAGCTCATCCGCTCCGCGAACGGATGGGTGGCGTCCACCAGGTGCGTGACCCCGTGGGCGGCGATCCAGTCCGCCAGGCCCGCGGGCCCGCCGAAGCCACCGATCCGGGTCCCGCCCGGCGGGAGCACCGGCCGGGCGACCCGGCCGGCGAGCGAGGTGGTCACCTGGTACGACGGGTCCCCGGCCAGCATCTCCGCGAGGCGCCGGGCCTCCGTCGTGCCGCCCAGGACCAGGACGTGGCCCCGGACCGGGGCGTCGGTCCGGACCGGCTCAGCAGACATGCCGGTCGCGCTCGGGGGAGTACAGGTGGCTGTCGCGGAACTGCTCGGCGCCCAGCGTGCGGCCCACCACGATCACCGCGGTCCGTACCAGTCCGGCCGCCTTCACCTGGTCCGCGATGTCGGCCAGCGTGCCGCGCAGGATCAGCTCGTCGGGGCGGCTGGCCATCGCCACCACGGCGACCGGGCACTCGGCACCGTAGTGCGGCAGCAGTTCGCCGACGACCCGGTCCACGTACCGCGTCGCCAGGTGCAGCACCAGCAGCGCGCCGCTGCGGCTGAGCGTGGCCAGGTCCTCGCCGGGCGGCATCGGCGTGGCCTGCTGGGCGATCCGGGTCAGGATCACGGTCTGGCCGACGGTGGGGACCGTCAGCTCCCGCTTCAGCGCGGCCGCCGCCGCGGCGAACGCGGGGACGCCGGGCACCACCTCGTACGGGATGCCGGCCGCGTCGAGCCGCCGCATCTGCTCCGCGACCGCGCTGAAGATCGACGGGTCGCCCGAGTGGAGCCGCGCCACGTCCTCGCCCGCCGCGTGGGCCCGTACGCACTCGGCGATGATCTCGTCGAGGTTCAGCTGCGAGGTGTCCACCAGGCGGGCGTCCGGCGGGCACTCGGCCAGCAGTTCGCGCGGCACCAGGCTCCCCGCGTACAGGCAGACCGGGGCGGCGGCCAGCGTCCGGGCACCGCGCACCGTGATCAGGTCGGCGGCGCCGGGGCCCGCACCGATGAAGTACACGGTCATGTCGTCTGATCCTTTTCGTTCTCTGATGCGGTCTCTGTGGTCTCTGTGGTCGTTCCGGTGGTGTCCTCGGGTCGCGGCCAGGGCTTCGTCACGGACCACTGGGTGACCGCCATCGCCTGCCGCCAGCCGGTGAAACCGCCGACCGCCACCGCGTGCGCGACGGCGAGTTTGACCAGGTCGCCGCCGTGGCGCCGGTAGCGCTCGGTGAGGACCGCCTCCGACTCCAGGGTCACGGTGTTGACCACCAGACGTCCGCCCGGGGCCAGTGCCGCCCAGGCCGCGTCCAGCAGGCCCGGTGCGGTCAGCCCGCCGCCGATGAACACCGCGTCGGGGGTGGGGAGTCCGTCGAGCGCCCCGGGCGCGGCACCGGTGACCACGCGCAGCCCCGGCACGCCGAGCGCCGCCGCGTTGCGGGTGATCCGGGCCGCCCGCTCCGGGACGCGCTCCACGGCCACCGCCCGGCAGGAGGGGTGCGTGCGCATCCACTCGATGCCGATGGAGCCGGAGCCGCCGCCGATGTCCCACAGCAGTTCGCCGGGGGCCGGGGCGAGGGCGCACAGGGTCGCGGCCCGCACGTGCCGCTTGGTGAGCTGCCCGTCGTGCTCGTACGCGGCGTCGGGCAGGCCGGGGGTCGCGCCGAGCCGCGGGACCTCGCCGCGCGGGTCCCGGCGGCAGTCCACGGCCACCACGTTGAGCGGATCGCCGGGCGCGTGGTCCCAGCCGTCGGCCCGGCCCTCGTACGCGTCCTCGTGCTCGGAGCCCAGCTGTTCCAGCACCCGCATCCGGCTCGGGCCGAAGCCCCGCTCGCGCAGCAGAGCGGCGATCTCGCCCGGGGTCGCCGCTCCGGCGCTGAGCACCAGCACCCGCCGTCCCTCGTACAGCGCGGCCGCGAGCCGGGCCACCGGACGGCCGACCACCGTGACCACCTCGGTGTCCTCCACCGGCCAGCCCAGGCGGGCGCAGGCGTACGACACCGACGAGGGGTGCGGGTGGACCCGCAGGGCGTCGGGCCCGAGCTCCTGCGCCAGGGCCCGCCCGATCCCGTAGAACATGGGGTCGCCACTGGCCAGCACGGCGATCCGGCGGCCCGCGTGCTCCGCCATCAGCTTGGGCACGGACGGGCGCAGCGGGCTCGGCCAGGCCACCCGCTCGCCGGCGCACTCGCCGGCCGGCAGCAGGTCCAGCTGCCTCGGGCCGCCGATCAGCACCTCGGCCCCGGTCAGCGCGGAACGCGCGGCGGAAGTGAGTCCGGCCCAGCCGTCGGCGCCGAGGCCGACGACCGACACGGGGATGGAGGACGGTGCGGAGCTCACTGCGCGGTACCTCGGGACGGGTGGGGGAGCGGGCGGACGGACCCGCAGCCTACTGGCCGGTGCACCGGCCCCCGGCTCCACCCCCGCGAAGGGGGAGGTCTACCCTCGGTAACCCCTTGATCGCAGCGTCACCCCACCGTCACGAGGGAGCTCACATGCCTGGCTGGAACGCCAAGAACATCCCTGACCAGAGCGGCCGGACCGCCGTCGTCACGGGCGCCAACAGCGGTATCGGCTACGTGGCCGCCCGGGAGCTCGCCCGGCGCGGCGCGCAGGTGGTGTTGGCCTGCCGCAGTGCGGCGCGCGGCCGGGCCGCGGTGGCGCGGCTGCGTTCCGAAGTCCCGGACGCCGAGGTCGAGTTCGAGCCGTTGGACCTGGCGGACCTGGGCTCCGTACGGGAGTTCGCGCAGGCGTACGGGCAGCGCCACGGCTCCCTCGACCTGCTGGTGAACAACGCGGGCGTGATGGCGCTGCCGTACGGGCGGACCGCCGACGGGTTCGAAACCCAGTTCGGCGTGAACCACCTCGGCCACTTCGCCCTGACCGGACTGCTCCTGCCGCAGCTGCTGGCCGCCGACCCCGGGGCCCGCGTCGTCACCGTCTCCAGCGGTTTCCACGCCCTCGGCGACATCGACCTCGGCGACCTGAACGGCGAGCACGGCTACCGGCGCTGGATCGCGTACGGTCGATCCAAGACAGCCAACCTCCTCTTCACCCACGAGCTGGCCCGGCGGCTCCAGAGCGCCGGTTCCGCAATCGTCGCCGCCGCCGCACACCCCGGTTACTCCTCGACCAACCTGCACGCCGGGGCCTCCCGCCAAGAGGGCCACCGGCCCATGTCACGGCTGATGGGCCTCGGCGCCGCAGTCCTCGCCCAGTCCGCGGCCGGCGGGGCCCTGCCCACGCTGTACGCGGCCACCGCGCCCGGTGTGCGGCCCGACGCCTTCTTCGGACCGCGGCTCGGCTGGCGCGGGGCGCCCGCCCCCTCCTGGCGGGCGAAATGGACCCTGGACGACACGTCCGGCGAACGGCTCTGGGCGGCCTCGGAGAAGCTCACCTCCGTCGCGTACGCCTTCCCCGCGCGCTGAGCGGGACCGGTCCGGGCGCCCCGCCGTGAGCCCGTCCGCCCCCGGGGTGCCTCGGGGCGCCCCGGGCGGCACCTGATCCGGGGCGCGGGCGCCACGGGAGACTCGGCGCCATGGACGACGACACGGACAACCACCCAGACGCCCTCGAAGCCCACGATCACGCGGTGGTCCTCGGCGCAGGCCTGGCTGGGCTGCTGGCGGCGCGGGCGCTCGCCCAGCGGTTCGCGCGCGTGACCGTGGTGGAGCGGGACGAACTGGCGGACTCCGGGCCGGCCTTCCGACCCGGAGTGCCGCAGTCCCGGCACGTGCACGTGCTGTGGTCGCGGGGCCTGGAGCTGATGGAAGGGCTGCTGCCCGGTGTCACCCGGGAGCTCCTGGCGGCCGGCGCGGCGCTCATGGAGTCCCCGCGGGACTTCCTGTGGCTGAGCTCCGCCGACTGGTTCCACCCGGTTCCGGGCTCCCGGATCCTGGTGGGCAGCCGGGAGCTCATCGACTGGACGGTACGGCGGGAAGTGCTGCGGGACGAGCGCGTCCGCATCCGCTCCGGATCGACGGCGACGGGACTCGTCGCCGGAGCAGACGGCCGCTCCGTGGTCGGAGTGCGGCTGCGCGAAGGGGGCCCCCTGTCCGCCCGCTTCGTGGTCGACGCGACCGGACGGACCTCCCGGGCCCCGGCCTGGCTCGCCGCACTGGGCCACCCCGCCCCGGAGACCACCCGCTACGACTCCCACCTCGGCTACGCCAGCCGCTACTACGAGATCCCGCCCGACCCGGCCCGCCGCTGGCAGGGCATGTACGTCCAGGGCCGCCCCGACAGCCCGCGCGGGGGCGTGCTGGTGCCCCTCGACGACGGCCGCTGGCTCGCGACCCTGATCGGCAACGGCGAACACGCCCCGCCGACCGGTGACGAGGAGTTCCTCGACTACACCCGCACCCTGCGCACCCCGGCCCTCCACGACGTGCTGCGCGACGCCAAACCGCTCTCCTCGCCGACGGGCTTCCGCAGCACCGCGAACGAATGGCGCCACTACGAGCGCCTCGACCGCTGGCCGGCCGGCTTCGTCGTCCTCGGCGACGCCGCCTGCCGGTTCAACCCCGTGTACGGGCACGGCATGACGGTGGCGGCCCTCGCGGCGGACGCACTGGCCGGCGCCATCCGGGGCCTGGCGCCCCGGGAGATCGCCGCGGCCGCCCGGCGCATCCAGCGGCGCACGGCCACCGCCGCCGACGTGGCCTGGCAGATCGCCACCAGCGAGGACATGCGGTACCCGGAGACCGAGGGACGGCCGCCCGACCAGGCGACCAAGGTCCTCCAGGCCTACATGGCCCGGGTGATCGTGGGCGCCAACGCCGACCCGGAGATTTCCCGGCCCTTCTTCGGCGTGCTGTCGCTGTCGGCCCCGCCGAACACCTTGCTGAGCCCGAGCACCGTGATCCGGGTCCTGTCCAAGTGGCGCCTGCCGACGGTCCCGGCGACCGCCGACTACCCGCCGCACCACCACGCCCCGCCGGACTCCGGTTCCTGACCGGCGACATCCGCTAGCGGGCCGCCACGGCCCGCTCGTACAGGGCGCGTACCGCGTCGTCGAAGAAGCTGCTGTACGAGGTCTTCTCGTCGCCGCCCCCGTCGCGGCCGCCGACCACTCCGATCAGGGTGTGCGCGTCGGTCAGCACCGGACCACCGCTCGTGCCGTCGGGTACGTCCGCGCAATCCAGCCGCAGTTGCGCGGGCCCCGCGGCACGGGCGGTGTTGAAGCACTCCACCGGATGCTCGGTGTCGTTCGGATAGCCCACGACCCGCGCCGGAGCGGGCAGTTCGGGTCCGAACCGGATCTTCTGGGCGCCGGTGGTGTCCTCCAGCCGCTCGCCGGGACGGCCCGGCCTGCGCATCCGCAGGAACGCCACGTCGTGGTCGGGATCCTGGTCCTCGGCCCAACGGGGGTCCACGTCGATCCGCGTGGGCACCCAGACCCCGTACGGGGCCTCGCCGTCCTGGTAACCGGGGACGAAGGCGAGGTTCGTACGGAAGCCCAGGACGCCGCGGTACACGCAGTGGGCGGCGGTGACGACGAGATCGCCGCCGGGGGAGTGGACCACCCCGGCCGAACAGTGGTGGTCCCCGTCCCCGTCCTCCCCGGGCGAGAACAGCGCCCCGATCGCCGGCTCCGCGGCGGCGGGCCGCGCGACCAGCGGGTCGGAGGGCTGCCAGCCGCCCGACCGCCAGTGCACGCCGGCCGGGGGGCCGCCCGTGCCCGGCGCGGTCGGGCCCGGTACGGCGGGATCCGCAGCCGGATCCCGCCGTACCGGAACCTCCGCCGAAGCCTCCTGCGGAGCAGTCTTCCGCGCCGGACCGTCCAGCACGGCCGCCGCCGTGCGGTCGGCCGCCTCGGCGTCCTGTACGTAGCTCCCCTGCGCGGGGTCCCCGTCCGCCGAATGCGTGACGATGCCGCGCAGCTCCCACAGGAGCCCGGCACCCCCGGCGAGCACCACGCAGCACACGCCGACGAGCAGGCAGACCCGTACGGCCCGCCCGCGAACCCTGGTGAACATGTGGCACTCCCGCTGTGGAACCCCGATCGGCTCCCTGTTCTACGGACGGCGCCGCGACGGGAGTTCCGGCTTCGGGACGTGTCCGTCCTCACAGCCGGGACGCCCGCCCTCCCCGGTCACCCGCCGTCCTTCCGCATGTCACGCAACTCGCCTACCCTCCAGCCGAGTTGGGGCGAGGCGCACCGACGGGGCAGACAGGAGCCGAAAGCATGGGACTGCGCAACAGGATGGCGGGGGCGGTGACGGCGGGGCTGGCCGCCCTGGCACTCGCACTGGGCACGGCCCCGGCGGGGGCCGCCGCCGACCTCCCGTACGCGGGATCGACCGGCGTGGGCGTGCACAACGCCTACGAGAAGGCCAAGTACCCGTACTTCGCCGACGCCCTCGACTCCGGCGCGGCGATGTTGGAACTCGACGTGTGGACCAACTTCTTCGGCAGCTCCTGGCGGGTCTCGCACGACAACCCCTTCGGCAACGACAACAACTGCGAGAACGCCGCCACCCCCGACCAGCTGCGCACCAAGTCCCGCAACCAGAACCTCGCGGGCTGCCTCTCCGACATCCGCAGCTGGCACGACGCCCACCCCGGCCATCGCCCGGTCGTCCTCAAGCTGGAGCTCAAGGACGGCTTCGCCGCCAACCTCGGGCGCGGCCCGGCCGAGCTCGACGCGCTGCTGAACTCGAAGCTCGGCGACGCCCTCTACGGCCCCGGCCGGCTCGCCGCCGGCCACCTCGACCTGGACACCGCCGCCCGGGCCGGCGCCTGGCCGGGGCGCGCCGCGATGGCGGGGAAGTTCCTGGTGGAGCTGATCCCCGGCACGCTGGAGGAGGGCAACGCGGGCGACACGCTGTGGACCGACCGGGAGTACGCCCAGCACCTGCGCACCCTCGCCACGGGGGGCCGGCTCGGCGAGGCCGCCGCCTTCCCCGCCGTGCACGGGGCCGCGGCCGGTGACCCGCGCACCCGGTACGCCGACGCGTCGCTGCGCCCCTGGTTCGTGGTCTTCGACGGGGACGCGAGCGCCTACGCGGGCGGCTCGATCGACACCGCCTGGTACGACCGCAACCACTACCTGCTGATCGCCACCGATGCCCACGACGTGGCTCCCGCCATCGACGGGGTCCACCCGACCGAGGCCCAGGCCCGCGACCGGGTCGCCCTGATGGCCGCGCACCACGCGTCGATCGCCTCGGCGGACTGGTACCCGCTGCCGTCGGTGCTGGCGACGGTCGTCCCGCGCGGCTAGTACCCTTATTGCGAAATATTCGCAATAAGGTCGGGGTGTCGGTGACGTGGTGGGATCTCCGGTGGTGCTGGGCATCGAATCGTCCTGCGACGAGACGGGCGCCGGCATCGTGCGGGGCGGCCGCCTCCTCGCACACGTCGTCGCGTCGAGCATGGACGAACACGCCCGCTTCGGCGGCGTCGTCCCCGAGATCGCGGCCCGCGCCCACCTGCACGCCTTCAACCCGGTGGTCCGCCGGGCCCTCGACCAGGCCGGACTGCGCGCCGACCAGCTCGACGCGGTGGCCGTCACCACCGGCCCCGGCCTCTCCGGCGCACTCCAGGTCGGCCTGGCCGGGGCGAAGACCCTCGCGTACGCGCTGGACGTCCCGCTGTACGGGGTCCACCACCTGGCCGGGCACGTCGCCGCCGACACCCTGGAGCACGGGCCGCTGCCCGAGCCGTGCGTGGTGCTCGTCGTCTCCGGCGGGCACACCTCGCTGCTGCTCGTACGGGACCTCGTGCGGGAGCCGATCCTGCACCTCGGGGACACCCTCGACGACGCGGCCGGGGAGTGCTTCGACAAGGTGGCCCGGGTGTTCGGCCTGCCGTACCCCGGCGGGCCGGCCATCGACCGGGCCGCGCGGGGCGGCAACCCGAAGGCCGTCGCCTTCCCCCGCCCGCTGACCGGCGGGCCGCGCGGCCGGGACCCGTACGCGTACTCCTTCTCCTTCTCGGGGCTGAAGACGGCCGCCGCCCGCTGGGCCGAGGGCTACCGGCAGCGCGGGGAGCAACCGCCGGTCGCCGACGGCGCGGCCTCGCTCCAGGAGGCGGTGGCCGACGTCCTGACCCGCAAGGCGGTCGCGGCCTGCGCGGAATACGGGGTGAAGACGCTGGTGGTGGTCGGCGGCGTGGCGGCCAACTCGCGGGTGCGGGCCCTGGCGGAGCGGCGCTGCGCCTCGGCGGGGATCGAACTGAGGGTGCCGCCGATGACGTTGTGCACGGACAACGGGGCGATGATCGCGGCGGTCGGCGACCTACTGGTCCGTGCGGGTGCGGAGCCCGCGCCGCACGGCCTCACGATCGACCCGTCGGCCCCGCTGGAGTACGCGGCGCTGCACCCGGCGGCGGGCTGAGCGCCGCTTCGACCGCGGCCGGTCGGCGCAGCGGTCGGGGCCGGTCGAAGGCCGAGCCGCCGTTGCGGGCGCTGCGGGCGTTGGCCGTTGCCGTTGCGGGGGCCGGGTCGTTGGGCAGCCAGACGGCCCCGGCGCGCGGGGTCGCGCACCGGACTCGCGAGGGGCGTACGGCATGAGCAGGACCGGGGACGGCGTGAAGACGGTGCACCTCACCGCCGAGGTGTACGGGTATCTGGTGGCGCAGGCCGAACCGCCGAGCCCCGTCCAGGAGCGGCTGATCGCGCGCACGAGCGAGCTCGGCGGACCGGCGCAGATGCAGATCCCGCACGAGCAGGGCGTCTTCCTCACGCTGCTGGCGAAAACGGCCGGCGCCCGCCGGATCGTCGAGGTCGGCACCTTCACCGGCTACTCCACGCTGGCCCTCGCCGCCGGACTGGCCGCCGGCGGGCGGGTCCTGACCTGCGACGTCTCCGAGGAGTGGACGGCGATCGCGAAGGAGGCGTGGAAGGCGGCCGGGGTCGACGACCGGATCGACCTCGCGATCGCCCCGGCGCTGGAGACGCTCCGCGCGCTCCCACAGGACCCGGTGATCGACCTGGCCTTCCTGGACGCCGACAAGTCCGGCTACCGCGCCTACTGGGACGAGCTCGTGCCGCGCCTGCGGCCGGGCGGGCTGCTCCTCGCCGACAACGTCCTGTACGGCGGAGAGGCGGTGCGCGCCGATGCCCGCGGGAACGGCCTGGCCATCCGGGAGTTCAACGCGCACGTGCGGGCCGACGGCCGGATGGAGTCGGTGATGCTCCCGATCGCGGACGGCCTCACGCTCGCGCGCAAGCACTGAGGCATCCTGGGGCGACAACCGCACTCCGAGGAGCCCCAGTTGCCCGATACGCACGCGCACAGCCACCCGCACCTGCGCCACATGGCCTTCGAGCGCCTGCACAACTTCCGTGACCTGGGCGGCTACCGCAGCGCCGACGGCCGTACCGTCGCCTGGGGCACGCTCTACCGGGCCGATTCCCTCGGCAAGCTCGCGGACGCCGACTGGGACCGCTTCCTCGGGCTGGGCATACGTACCGTCATCGACCTGCGCTACCCCTGGGAGATCGAGGCCAAGGGCCGGATCCCCGAGCCCGAGCGGTTCACGTACGCCAACCTCAGCATCGAGCACCGCCCGTACGACCAGGCCGCGATCGACCCCGACGTCGACCCCTGGCGGTACCTGGCCGACCGGTTCGCCGAGGTGACCGAGGACGGCGTCGTGGAGATCCGCCGGGCCATCGAGCTCATCGCCGCCGGTCCCGGCCCGGCGGTCTTCCACTGCACCTCCGGCAAGGACCGCACCGGCCTGATCGCCGCATTCGTCCTGACCCTCCTCGATGTGTCCGAGGAGGAGATCCTGGCCGATTTCGCGCTCACCGAGCTGGCCACCGCCCGCCTGACGGCCGACTGGCACGCGGCCAACCCGGGCCGCACCATGCGCTGGCCCGCGTACGGCCGAGCCCCGGCGACGATCATGGCCCTCGTCCTCGCGGACCTGACCACGCGCTACGGCTCTGCCGCCGGCTACCTCGCCGACCGGGTGGGGATCAGGCCGGAGACGGTTGCCCTGCTGCGGGAACGCCTGCTGCGCTGATCATGGCCGGAATGTGACGACAGTCAACCAGGCGTGCACTCTTGCCAGTTGAGGTGGGTATCCCAACAATGCGCATGACAACCGGAGGATCTTCGGTTGCATCGTCATTGAAGAGGGGAACCCCCACATGCCCCACATGAACAAGCCTGTCGCCGGCGCCGTGCTCTCGCTGCTCCTGATAGGAGCGGCGGCGGCCCCGGCCGTGGCGTCCGCACCCCAGGACAAGGCCTCGGCGGCCGTCACCGTGAACTACGCGGGGACGGTCGCGCTCAGCAACTGCTCCGGTTCCGTCGTCCGCGCCCCCGGCTCCCAGTCGACCGACCCCGCGCTCGTCCTCTCCAACGGGCACTGCCTGGAGACGGGATTCCCGGGGCCCGGCGAGGTCGTCAAGGACCAGCCGTCGAGCCGCTCGTTCTCCCTGCTCAACGCGTCGGGCTCGCGCGTCGCGACGCTGCGCGCGAGCAAGGTCGCGTACGCGACGATGACCGACACGGACATCTCGATCTACCAGCTGACCAAGACGTACGCCCAGATCCAGAGCCAGTACGGCATCAGCGCGCTCACCCTCAACGACGCCCACCCGGTGCAGGGCACGGCGATCAAGGTCGTGTCGGGGTACTGGAAGCGCACGTACAGCTGCAACGTGGACGGGTTCGCGTACCGCCTGAAGGAGGGCGAGTGGACCTGGAAGGACTCGGTCCGCTACACCTCGTCCTGCAACACCATCGGCGGCACCTCGGGCTCCCCGGTGATCGACACGACGACGGGCAAGGTCGTCGCCGTCAACAACACCGGTAACGAGGACGGCCAGCGCTGCACGGACAACAACCCGTGCGAGGTGGACGAGACCGGCAAGGTCACCGTCCGCCAGGGCATCAACTACGCCCAGGAGACGTACATCATCGTCCCCTGCATCGGCGCGGGCAACAAGATCGACCTGAACCGCGCGGGCTGCACCCTGCCGAAGCCGTGACGCGACGGGCCGCCCGCCCGCTCGATGGGGCGGGCGGCCCCCGGCGGGTCGTCGCCGCGCCCACTCCCGCCGTGTGCCAGCGTTGACCGGTGCGATCCGCTCACGATGCCCTGACACCGTTCCTGCACAACGAGATCCCCTACCTGGAGAAGGCGCTGCGCACCATCGCGGTGTACGCGCTGATCCTTGTGCTGCTCCGGATCGTCGGCAAGCGCCAGCTCGCGCAGCTCAGCACGTTCGACCTGGTGGTCATGCTGCTGCTGGCCAACGTCGTGCAGAACGCGGTGATCGGCCCGGACAATTCGGTCGTGGGGGCGGCCTTCGGGGCTGCCGTACTGCTCGCGGTGAACGCCGTGGTCGTCAGGGCGGCCGCCCGCTACGAATGGCTGGGCCGCCTCCTGGAGGGCACCCCCACCACCCTGGCCCGTGACGGCCACTGGCTCACCCCCGTGATCCGCCGCAGCGGCCTGCGCGTCGCCGACCTGGATGCGGCGGTCCGCCACCAGGGTGGCGACGACGTCACGGAAACCTCGGAGGTCACCCTCGAACCGGGGGGCACCCTGGTGGTCCAACTGGCGGAACCGGAACAATCAGCGGACAAGGCTGACATCGCCGCCTTGAAAGCGACCCTGGCCACCCTTGAACGCAAGATCGACGCCCTGGAGTCCGGCACTCCCTGACCGGTCGACGCAAGGGCCACCTCTCGCAGAAAAACCGGTTATCCAACCGGTTTGCGCGTTCCCTTCGGGGCGGGGTCGGTCGGGAAGCGGCTGTGTTTGGCCATATCGCCTGCCGAACGGACGGTCGGGTGCGCGGGGAATCGACCACCTCATTTCCTGGCTGCCTGCAAGGCGTCGCAGGATGTGCCATTTTGCACCATCTTGTGGATGTCATGCAAACAGGCCAGTGGTACACGCTTCATTGAGTCAAACCCCTTGGCTCGATCGAACCCACGTGCCTAGGCTCTGTGCATCCACCAAGGAAGGAGGGGATTACGAATGATGGAAGCGACCGCGATTCAGGAGGTCGAGCTCACCGATGAGATCGAGGAGCTCGAATTCGATCAGGAGATGCTCAGCGACTACCTGGCGATGACGCACCGCTGTTGATGTAGCCCGGCATATCCGGGCGGAGTCGTCCGGATATGCCGGATGCAGCTCTTCTGATACGCAGGGGGAGGCCCGTGGATTCCGGAATCGTCTTCGCGCTCGATTCGATGCCGTTGAACAGCGACAGTCACTGGCCTGCCGACTACGACGCCAGGTTCGTCGGGGAGGCCCTCCTGGGCACCCTGTCCGTCGAGGCGGGTGACGGCTCGCTCCGGACCGGTTCCGCGCTGGCGGTCGAGCGGTTCGACGGCGGACGGCGATGGCGCGTGACCCTGGACGGCGAGGCCGCCTGGTCCGATGGTCTTCCTCTCTCCGCCGAGCACGCCCTGGCGTCGGTGCGCACCGTTCTCGCGCGGCCGCGGTCGCCTCTGGCCAGGCTGCTGTACCCGGAACTTCCGACGGAGCCGGCCGTCCAGGTCGCAGCCGACGTGGTGGACTACCGATTCGCCCGCCCCGTCTCCTACGTGCCCTCGCTGTTGACCCTCCCGCAGTTCGCCCCCTCGCGGGAATCCGGGACCGGTGCGGATGCGCCGGTGCTGGGGCCGTACGAGATCACCGGTCGCGGGGAGGACGGCATCAGGATGTCCCTGCGCGACCGTGCCGCGGACGAGCGGGCGGGAAATCGGCCGCGCGAATTGGAATTCCGTGTGTTCGCACGGACACGTGAGGCGTTGGATGCCTTGCGGCGGGGCGAGATCGACGTGTCCCCGACGACCAGCTTCTCCGTGCAGGACGTATTCGACTGTGCCGGCGTAGATGGTTTCCAGAGTCGACCGATCTCCATTTTCGGCAGTCTGGAATTCGGTGGATCAAGTGGGGACCTGAACCGTCGTCCGGAACTCCGGCGGGCATTGGGATTCGCCGTGGACCGCGAAAGAATCGCGGAGCGATGTCCCGGATTGGTCATACCGTTTTTGTATCAGACCGCACCCTGGTCAGCCGTCCCCCCCTCGTCGAAGACGTGGAGGCCGACATCCCGTGAGATCGATGAGTTACGCCGTGAACTGGGCGGATCTCTTGAGATCGGCTACGCCGACTTCACGCCCAACGATGTGATCGTGCGAGCGGTGTGCGACCAGTTGCAGGAGATCTTCGGCATCACCGCAGTTCCCCGGCCACTGAGTTACCGCGCCTATGTGCGATCTGCCCTGAGCCGTGACTACAGCCTGCTCTACACCCTGACCACGGCTGATTTTCCTCATCCCGCGTCCCTTCTGACGCCCTGGTACTCGACCGGCGCGGTCGCGAAGAGACTCGGCTTCGCCGACGCCGGACTGGACGCCCTCTTGGACGCCGCGTCGGAGGAGACCGATCCGGGCGCACAGGCCGGCCGCTGGGCGGCCGCGGACCGGCGCTGGTCCGAACTGATGCCCCGGATCCCCCTGATCCAGGTGCGTGCGCACTGCCTGAGCAGCGGACGCCTGACCGGAGCCCGACTCAATTCCAGCGGGCTCATCGACTTCGGACGGCTGGCGGCCGGCCCCCGGGCCCGTACCGCGGCAGGACCATACGAGGAGGCCCGGGCGTGAGCCGGACACAGAACACATCGCGGGAACACGACCGGGGAACGGAGCCGAGCGACGCCGACCCGACCGCAGCCCTGCGCGGGGCGGCCGGGTTCATCGCCCCCGGTCACCTGACGCCCGAGACCCTCCAGGGGCTCGGGGAGTGGCTGCACGCCACCCCCAGCCGGCCCTTCGTGCTGCGCGACTTCGTCGAACCGGGCCAGGCGGCCGCCATGGGCGCCGCCATGCGCGCCCTGCCCGTCTGGACGCGGTGCGTCACCGCCTTCCGCAACGAGTCCGAGACCGAGGACATCCCGGCCCGGGACTGGGCCGAACACCCCCGGCGCGCCGCCCACCACAACGTGGCGCGGGACCTCAGGAGCGCGCTGGAGGAAGGCGCCATGAGTGCGGAGCACCAGATCGCGCTGCGTCGCTTCCTGTCCAGGGCGGCACTCGGCGACGTGCTGCGCAACTGGATCACGGCAGGCACCGGGATCCGGCTGACCTCGAAAGAGGCCAGTCTGGAACTGGCTTCGTACGACGCCGGAGACCAGATCCGCCCACACCAGGACCTCGTTCCCCGCCGGGTGTTCGCCGTCAACTTCTACCTCGACGAGGAGTACCGGCCGGGCACCGGCGGCCGGCTCGTCTACCGCAACGAAGAGGACGACGAGTTCGCCGTGGAACCGCTGTTCAACACCTTCTCCGTCATCCAGATCCGGCCCGACGCCTGGCATCACGTCGAGGCGTACGAAGGTACGGGCACGGGACGGTTCACCGTCAGCGTCGGCCTGCACGGGTCGGAATGAGATGACGGACGCAAGCACGCCCACCGACGGCGCAACCGCACCCGTCCACCTGGTGTTCCCGCCGATGGTCGAATCCAACTTCGGCAGCCTCTACCCGGCGCCGGCCGTCCTGGCCGGGTTCCTCGCAGCGCACGGCGTGGAGAGCAGCCAGGAGGACTTGAACGAGTCGTTCGCCGAGTACCTGCTGGCGCCGGAGACCGCGCGGGCGCTCGGCGCCGGCCTGGTGCCCGGCGTCTCCGCCGATTCCCTGTGCGCGGCCGTCGCCCGCTGGTCGAACGAGCACCGGGACCAGCTCATCGACCCGGTGGGACGCCACCACTTCGGGCCGGACGCGCCGTACGGCTGGGCCATGGAGATCCTGGCCCAACCCTTTTCCGTGGACCCCGACACCGGCGTGCTCGCAGGAGAGGGCGACGCCGACACCGCAGCCTTCTACCAGGCCTTCTACTCCTGGACCGGCACTGCCGAGCGGATCGGCGACACCACGGCCCTGGTCGGCATCTCGGCCGCCATGGGCCCGCAGCTGCTGCCCGCGCTGCTCCTCGCCGCCCATGTGAAGGCGGCCCGCCCCTCGGTACGCGTGGTGCTCGGGGGTCCGGCAGTGAGCCTGATGTCCTCCGTGGACCTGGACGTCATGCTGCGGTCGAACGCTTCCGTGGACTGCATCGTGCGCTACGACGGCGAGTTCCCGCTCCTCGAACTGGCCCGCCAGGCCGTGGCCGGTCACTGGGACCCGGAGAGCGTGCCCGGAGCGTCCTGCCTGACCGACGACGGGGTCCGGCACGTTGCGCCGGGCGTGGGCCCCAACCTCAACCAGCTTCCCCGGCCGCGCTATTCGAAGGCGGCGCTGGCAAGGCTGGCCAGCCCGACCCTCAGCATCACCCAGGCCAGGGGCTGTTACTGGGGCAAGTGCGACTACTGCGACTTCGTGGAACTCTACGAGGGCAGCGCGCCCTTCCGCGGTCGCCACCCGGACTCGTTCACCGACGAGGTCGAGTGGCTGGCAGGTGAGTTCGGCATCCGGAGGTTCAACTTCGTCACCGAGTCCATCCCTCCGGCCTTCGCCCGCCGGATGAGCCGGGCCTTCCTCGACCGTGGCCTGGACGTGGTGTGGAACTCGTTCGCCATGGTGGACCGGCGCTTCGACCGCGAACTCCTGGAGTCGATGGTGGCGTCGGGCTGCGAGTTCCTCGTCATCGGCCTGGAGACCATGGTCACCCGGGTCCTCAAGCTCGTGCACAAGTCAGCCGACCGGGAAGAGAACATCCGCTTCCTGCAAGACGCACGCGACGTGGGCATGCCGCTGCGCGTCAACCTGATTCCCGACCTCCCGTCCACCACCTACGAAGAGGCGCTCGCGGCGCTCGGCGACATGGAGCGGCTGGCCGACTGCGTCGACTCGGTCTCGGTGTTCCCCTTCGAAGCCACCCGCTCCTCCAACGTCGGCCGCGCGCCGGACCAGTTCGGATTGCTGCCGCTCAGCACCTCCGACGCGATCGGCCAGTCACAGTACGCGCTGAACCACCTCCACAATGCGGACCCCGCCATGACCCCCGAGCAGCGGAGCGAAGTGCACCGCCGCTACCGGGACTTCGCCCGCCAGATCGCCACGCGTTCCACGCTGCCGCCGTCGAGCTTCAAGGACGACCTCCATCCCGGAGCGCTGCTGAGGGTGCCGATCGAGGAGCTGGACGTCCTCGACACCGGCGAGAAGCTGGTCTGTACGCACATGGGAAGCCGGGAGAGGCTCTCACTGCCCGGCGCGGCGGCCCGGATCCTCCAGCCGCACCTCAACGGCAAGCCCTTCGTCGCCGGCCGGATCCCGGGGGCACGGCGCCCGGACGGGGTCCCCAAGCTCGCCGAGCGTCTGATCGCGGCCCGGGTCCTCGTCCCTGCCGCGGAGCGGGAAGGCCTCGTCGATGACACCGGTGTCTGACGGTCTCCGGGAACGGATCCTGCGGCTCGTCGAAACGGTGGCCGTACTCCCTTCCGAAGGCGGGCTGCGGCTGCTCCACGGCGTGGACGTACTGCGGGTGCGCGGGCCCGAGACCGCCTTGCACGCAGCCGTCGAACACCTCACGCACGGTGTGCCGGCCGGGGAGATCGAGGCCCTGCCCCCGCGCTCCGTCCTGCGCCTGCTCGTGAGGCGGCTCACCGAAGCGGGCTGGATCACCGACTCGGACCCCGACCACGGCAAGGGGACGGAGCTGGAGCGCCAGATCGGCTACCTGACGCTGTTCGGCGCCGATGCGCCGCACCTCCAGTCGAGGATCGCCGCGTCCCGCGTGGCCGTCCTCGGCGTGGGCGGCGTGGGCGGTGTGGTGGCGCAGCACCTGGTGGGCGCCGGGACGGGTGCCCTGTGGCTGGTGGACCACGACCGGGTCGCCCTGCACAATCTCAACCGCCAGTTCCTTTCCGGCCGCTCCGACGTGGGCAAGTTCAAGACCGAGGTCGCCGGGCGCTCGCTGCACGCGCTGGCGCCCGGCGCGGAACTCAACCTGGCGGACTGCCGGATCAGTGCCCCCCGCGACCTGGACCGGCTGCCCGACGATCTGGACCTCCTGGTGCTCGCGGCCGACACCCCGGCCGACATCGCCACCATCGTGTGGGACTGGGCCCGCCCCCGGGGCATCCCGATGTGCTCGGCCGCGGTGGGCCTCGGGACCGGCTACTGGGGGCCGGTGTTCGTGCCCCGGCTCGGCCACTGCATGCCGTGCTTCGAGGCCGGCCGGCTCGCCGGGCTGTCCGCCGAGGACGTCAGGGCCGTACGCGACGACGCCCCGCCCACGCCGTATTCGTTCGGTCCGACGAACACGGTCGTGTCCGCGCTGCTGGCGCACGAAGTGCTGCGGTTCTTGGCGACGGGCCGCTGCTCCGTGCTCAACCGCCGCGGCCACATCCGCTTCTCCGACGGATCCACCTCCTTCCTGGACGGCGCGGCATGTACCTGCGCCGAGGGTCGGCAGCCTTCGGGGAGCCCTGGAAACATGCAGGCGGAGGCCGCCTGTGCACCATCGGAAAGGTGACCTTCGTGTCCGGAAAATCAGCGCTGGCCCGCACGGGCTTCTTCCGCCTGTGGGCAGCGGAGTCCATCTCCATGGCGGGCTCCCAGGTCAGCATGTTCGCCATCCCCCTGGTGGCCGTGCTGGTCCTCGACGCCGGCGCCTGGGAGATGGGCCTGCTCGGCGCGGCGGGCTCCCTCGCGATTTTGCTCTTCGGCCTCTCGGCCGGCGTCTACGCCGACCGCTACGAGCGACGCAAGCTCCTCGTCCTCGCAAATCTGGGCCGTGCCGCCGTGATCCTCGTCGTGCCCGTCCTCTACTGGGCCGACATGCTCTCGATCACCGCTCTCCTCGTGGTCGCGTTCCTCACCGGCGGGCTCGGACTGCTCTTCGACAGCGCGATGTCGGCCTACCTGCCCCGGCTGGTCGGCAAGAACGAACTGGAGCGCTCGAACTCCTGGATGCAGGGCACCGAATCGGTCGGCGAGGTGGCGGGCCCGGGCTTCGCCGGTCTCGTCGTGCAACTGGTCAGCGCCCCGGTCGCGCTCCTCGTGGACAGCATCAGCTACCTCGTGAGCTGCATCAACCTGGCTGGTCTGCCCAAGGCCGAGCCGCAGCGCAGTCCGGACGCCGCCCCCGAATCCCACGGCGCCGCGGTGCTGGCCGGGCTGAAGATGCTCTGGTCGAACAAGGTGCTGCGGCCCCTTGCGCTCGCCGCCGCGCACTTCAACCTGTTCACCGCCATGTTCTTCGCACTGTTCACCCTGTACGCGGTGAAGGTCCTCGACTTCAGCCCCTTCCTCCTCGGCGCGGTCACCATGACCGGCGGAGTGGCCGGTCTGGCCGGATCCTCGTCCGCCGTGCGGCTGTCCGCCCGGTTCGGCCTCGGACCGACCCTCCTCGCTTGCTACTCGGTCCCCGGCATCGCAGCCCTGCTCATCCCCTGGGCGCAGTCCTTCAGCAAGCCGGTGGCGGCCCTCTTCGTCGGACTGTCGACCTTCGTCTGGTCGTTCTGCGTGGTGATCCTGCTGATCCTCGGGATGTCCCTGCGGCAGCAGCTCGTGGAAGACGCCTACCTCGGCCGCGTCAGCGCCACCTTCCGCTTCGTGAGCTGGGGAGTGGACCCGATCGGCGCCCTGATCGGCGGCGCGCTCGGCGCGAGCTCCTTCGGCCTGCGCAACACGATGGTGCTCGCCGCACTCGGAATCGTCTTCTCGGCCCTTTGGCCGTGGTTCAGCCCCGTCCGGACCGCCCGCTCCGCAACCCCGGCCGAGGACCAAGACATGCGCGAGGCGGACACCGCCGATCCCGCGCCGCAGCCGTGACGACGAACGACGGAGACGTGATGACCCTGCTGCAGATCGGGCCGGCCCCCGTCGGAGCCGAATCCCGTGTGCCGCCCGGCGCGCCCCTGCGCGTGCTGTTCGTCTGCATGCCCTGGGCCTCCCTCGACATGCCCTCCCTCGCCCTGAGCACGCTCACCCCGCTCGTCCGCGAGCACCGGGGCGTGGAGTCGGTGGACGTGCTCTACGGCAACCTGCGCTGGGCCGACCACGTTCTGCGGGAGAGCGGCGGGTCCGTCGGGGAGGAGGACTTCGGCCGGATCGTCCGAGGGGACTTCATCGGGGTGGGCGAGTGGGTCTTCTCGTCCGCGCTCCGGTCGGCGCAGTCGCCGCTCCCCGCTCCCGAGACCACCCCCTTCCACCGGCTGGCTTCCGCGCGGGGCGCCGAACTGGATGGGCCCTCGCGGATGTACCGGATGGCACCGGGGTTCGTCCGCGCCCTTGCCGAGGAGATAGCCGGCCAGGAGTACGACGTCGTCGGCCTGACCACGACCTTCGACCAGAACATCCCCTCGCTGGCCCTCGCCGGGGCGCTCAAGGACCTGAGGCCGGAGCTGGTCACGGTGCTCGGCGGTGCCAACTGTGACGGACCCCAGGGCGGTGCGCTCCACGAGGCGTACGACTTCCTCGACCACGTGGTGCGCGGTGAGGCCGAACTGGTGCTGCCCCAGCTGCTCGACGTGCTCTCGCAGGAAGCGGCCGGTCTCGGAGAGGGGGAGCGCGCCGAGCGGCTGGGCGCCATCAGCGGCCTGTGCTGGCGCACCGCCGACGGCGCCCCCCGGGCCAATGCGCTGGCCGCCGGGATGGTGCCGATGGAACGGGTGCCCACGCCCGACTTCAGCGCCTACTTCGACGCGTTCGGCCGGACCGAGTCGGTACGCGACACCGTGCCGAAGGTACAGATCGAGGGCGGCCGGGGCTGCTGGTGGGGCGAGAAGCACCACTGCACGTTCTGCGGGCTCAACGGCACCCTGATGGCGTTCCGCTCGAAGCCCGCCGAACGGGTGCTCACCGAGATCCGGCAGGTGGTCACCGACCACCGGGTACTCGACGTGATCTTCTCCGACAACATCATCGACATGCAGTACCTCACCTCCCTGCTGCCGCAGGTCGGCGAACTCGGCTGGGACCTGCGCATGTTCTTCGAGGTCAAGTCCAACCTGACCTACCGGCAATTGCTGAAGATGGCCGACGGCGGCGTCACCCAGATCCAGCCGGGCATCGAGAACCTGAGCACCCGGGTCCTGGGCCTCATGCGCAAGGGAGTGACCGGCTGGCAGAACGTCCGGCTGCTCCGCGACTGTCGGACCCTGGCCATCTACCCGAGCTGGAACGTGCTGTACGGCTTCCCCGGCGAGACCTGGGAGGACTACGCATCGATCGTCGAGCAGACCCGCCACCTTGCCCACCTCTTCCCTCCGGACCTGTCCACCCGTATCCGGCTGACACGCTTCAGCCCGTATTTCACCACCCCCGAACTCGGCCTGGAGAACAGCGGTCCGTCCGAACTGCTCGCGAGCGTCTACCAGTTGCCCAGGGAGCGCCTGGCCGACATGGTCTACATGTTCGACAGCGAGCCCGCAGGCCTCGGCGCCGAGCACGGCGCCCGTCTCGAACGGGCCGTGGAGCAGTGGCAGGAGGCGCACCGCGGTGCCCGCCTCGTGGCTTTTGAAGAGGGCTCCGACTTGCGGATCGTCGACGAGCGGGTCCGCCGGGCCCCGCGCGAGCACCTGCTCGCCGCGGGTCTCGCCGTCGAGGCCTACCGCGACCTGCTGAAAGGTCGGACCGCGGAGGTGCTGGCCCGGCGCATGCAGGAGTCCGGACTGCAGGACGCGGCTCGGCGGCTGCCCGCCCTGCTCGACCGGTGGGAAGGCGACGGCCTGGTCTACCGGGACGGTGAGCACCTCGTCGCTCTCGCGACCGGATTGGAATGGTCATGACCCAGCAGGCAGCTGTTGCTCCCGCCGCTCCCACGCGCAGGGGGCTCTTCGCCCCCTGGGAGCCGGGCATGCCGCACACCCGGGACCTCCTGGTGCAGGTCGCCCGGACCGGAGCCCGCGGGTTCAGGGTCTCCGGTGTCCTGCGGCTGGGCCCGGACACCGCGGCCACCACCGCGGACTACCTGGCGTTCCTGAGGGACGCGGCCGGTGTCGGCCTGCGCGTCAGCTGGCGCGGGAGCCTGGAAGGGATCTCCCACGCCCCGTTCCGGCACCTCGACCCCCCGCGCGACGACTCGGGGAAGGCGGCGTGGCCGGTGCCCCCGCGACCCCTGCTCACCCTGCGCCGCGGCCCGGGCTTCGTCCTGATCGAAGACTCCAGGGACGGCCGGATGCGTCGGACCGTGGTGGACCGCCCCGACCGGATCGCCGTGCTCGTCGAGCCGGGGCTGGGGTGCATCGCCGACGACGGGCTCGACGCGGACACGGGCCGGGCGGTACGGGCCCTCGCCGATCTCGGTCTCGTCGCCGCCGTCGGCGACCACTGGCTGACCCTGCCCGTGCGATTCCGCTACGCACGCTCCTGAGCTCCCTGAAATGAGACTGACCCGATGAACGTGACATCCGCCCTGGAGTCGGACCTGGCGCGCTTCTACCGAGGACGCCGAGTGGTGCTCCTCGGACATCCCCTGTCCGCCTACGGACGCCAGAGCGCGGCGCTGCTGCGTACGGGAGCACACGCGCCGTTCGTCGTGGCCGGCGGGACGGGACCGGGGCAACCCCCCGATGGCATCGCCGGCCACCACCTGGTCCCGCTCGAACCGGCCGACGCCGAACTGCGGGCCGAGGAGCTGAGTCGGCTGGCCGCCGCTCCGCCGCCCGCACTGCGCGCAGTACTGGACGGCTACGACCCGGACCGGACCGCCGTGGCCGTCGCGGAAACGGCCCTGGCGCCCGACCGGATCGCAGGCAGGCCGATTCTGGACAGCGGAGCCCGGTGGGGCGAGGTGTTCGCCGACCACGGTGCGGTGGATTCGCTCTGGGCCCGGCTGGGTGCCACCCGCCTGCCCTCGGTCGTGGTCCCGGCCGACGGCGAGGCGCTGGAGCGGGCCCACTCGAAGCTGGACCTCGGCCAGGGGACCGTCGTGTTCGCCGCACCGCAGCGGCCGGTACTGCGGGCCGGCGGCCCCGTCCACCGGCTGCACGAGAGCCGTGACGCTGGGCCGGCCGCACGGCGTCTGGCCCCCCTCGGCAGCCGGGTACGCGTCGTCCCGTACGTCCGGGGCGTCCCCTGCGGCATCGGCGGCTTCGTGCTGCCCGAAGGCCCGGTGGTACTGCGCCCCCACGAGGAGATCGTCCTCGAACACCGGGGTGAGCTCAGCTCGGGCGGCTGCTCCGGATTCTACGAACCCGCGCAGGCCGAGCGCGCCGAGCTGACGGGCCTGGCTCAGGCCGTAGGGCATGAGCTGCACAGATCCTTCGGCTATCGCGGGGCGTTCCAGCTCAGCGGCCTGCTCGTAGGCGGCAGCTTCCTGCCCTGGAGCCTCGGGCTGCGGCTGGGAGCCGGCCACGCCCTTCTCGAAGGGGCCTGGCCGGACCTGTCAACGGCGCTGCTGCACGCGGCCCTCAGGGCCGAGCCCGCCCTGCGGATCGCCCCGGACACCGTGCGCGCCCTGTCCGAGGGTGGTAGCGCGGGCAACGCCATCATCATGTTCGACACCCCGCAGCCCCCGTGGCCGCAGGGCTCCCCCCGGACCGCGTCCCGCACCCTCTGGCTCACCCGGGAAGAAGCAGTGGTGCGCCCTGCGGGACAGCAAGACCGGAGCAACGGCTGCCTGGTGCACACCCGAGTCGCAGACGCCGGGAAGCTGCTGCTGGTCGCAGGCCCCACCTTCGCCGCGGCGGGCCGCAGCACCGACCGCCTGCTCGGCCCCGCAGTGGCGCAGTCCTGTCAACTGGCCGGAAGTCAATGGGGCATGGCGCTCGAACTCGCATCGGCCTGGTGAACGCGATGAGCATGGCCGTACAGGACCGCGAGCTGGAGGAACGGCGTGACGCACATAGAGGTCGGTAATCTGCACTACGTACTTCCGGACGGTCGCGACCTCTTCTCCGACGTGTCCTTCCGGGTCGGCAGCGGAACCACGGCAGCCCTGGTCGGGGCGAACGGCACCGGGAAGACCACGCTCCTGGAGATCCTCTCGGGAGCCCTGTCCGCCCGCGGGGGCTCTTACCACGTGGGCAAGTCGGTCGGTGTCATGCGCCAGTTCATCGGCTCCATCGACGACGGGACGACCGTCCGGCAATTCCTCGCGAACCTGGCTCCGCACGCGTTGCGCGAGGCGTTCCGGGCGGTGGAGGTCGCCGAGGCCGTCATGTGGGAACGCGAGGACGAACCCTCCCAGATGGCCTACGCGACAGCGCTCTCCCACTGGTCCGAGATCGGTGGATACGAGGCCGAAGTCGAATGGGACGTGGTGTGCACCGCGGCGCTGCGCGCCCCGTACGACGAGGTCGGCCACCGTGAGGTGCGCACCCTGTCGGGCGGCGAGCAGAAGCGGCTGGCGCTGGAGTCGCTGCTGCGCGGCCCCTTCGAGGTCCTGCTGCTCGACGAACCGGACAACTACCTGGACGTGCCCGGCAAGCGGTGGCTGGAGCGCAAGCTGAAGACCACGTCCAAGACCGTCCTGATGGTCAGCCACGACCGCGAGCTGCTGTCCTACGCCGCGGACGTCGTGGTCACGCTGGAAGGCCGCGGAGCCTGGGTGCACGGAGGCGGGTTCGGTGACTACCAGACGGCGCGCGACCACCGGGTCGAGTGGCTCGAACAGCGTCACCGCGACTGGGCCGATGAGCACCGCCGCCTCAAGGAGCTCGTCCGCACCCTGCAGGAACAGGCCAAACTGTCCTCCGCCATGGCGGCCAAGTACCGGGCCACCCAGACCCGACTGGCGCGCTACGAAGCGGCCGGACCGCCCCCCGAGCGCGCCAAGGAGCAAAAGGTGCGCATGGCGCTCACCGGTGGACGGACCGGGAAACGGGCCGTGATCTGCGAGCGCCTCGCCCTCACGGGGCTGACCGACCCGTTCGACCTCGACGTCTACTTCGGCGAGCGGATCGCCGTGCTCGGCGCGAACGGCACCGGCAAGTCACACCTGTTGAGGCTCCTGGCTGCCGGCGGCAGCGGGGGAGAGTGGTACGACGCCCGGTTGCACGGAGCGGCGGTGGAGGCCGAGGGGACGGCACGGCTCGGCGCCCGGGTCGTGCCCGGATGGTTCGCGCAGACGCACGGCCGGCGCGACCTCGCGCGCCGCACCCTGGTGGAGATCCTGGGTCGGGGCGACGGCGAGCGGACCGGCCGGGACCGCGGTCAGGCGATCTCCGCCCTTCGACGCTACGAACTCCACGCCCAGGCCGACCTGTTGTTCGAACTGCTCTCCGGCGGCCAGCAGGCCCGGTTCCAGATCCTCCTCCTTGAGCTGCAGGGCTCGACGCTCCTGCTGCTCGACGAACCGACCGACAACCTCGACCTGCACAGCGCCCAGGCGCTGGAGGACGGGTTGAAGCAATACGAGGGAACGGTCCTCGCCGTCACCCACGACCGCTGGTTCGCACGCGGCTTCGACCGCTATCTCATTGTGGAACACGACGGATCGGTCACCCTGCGGGACGAGCCGGTCTGGGGAGAGGAGCACAGTGCACGCATATAGCTGGTCGCGGCCGGCCCGAACCGCAGGAACCGAAAGGGCCCGGACCGTCGAGGAGGTCTTCGGCCTGACCCCCGAACGCTACGCCGAGGTACCCGTGTTGGACCGGGTACCGCTCCCGGGCACCGGCATCACCTACGTCACGGGCTACTCGGGTACGGGCAAGAGCGTGCTGCTGAGGCTCTTCCTGGCCGACCACCCGGAAGCGCACGTCCCGGGTGAGGTGACGGATGACCGGCCCTTGATCGACCTGTTCGACCTGCCGCTGCCCGACACGCTCCAGCTGCTCGGCCAGGTCGGGCTGGGCGAAGCCTTCACGTACCTGACCCCCTACCACCGGCTCTCGGACGGCCAGCGGGCCAGGGCCCGGCTGGCGCTCGCCTATGCGAGCGGCCACCGGTTGCTGGTGATAGACGAGTTCCTGTCCACCGTGGACCGGGTCAGCGCGGCCGTCGTCGCGTACGGCTTCCAGAAGTTCTGCCGCCGCAACGGGGTGAGCGCCGTGGTCGCCACCGCGCACGGCGACCTGGGCGACCAACTCGGCCCGGACCACACCGTCGTACTCGACTACAACGGCGCCAAGACGGTCACGACCGGTCCGGGGATCGCCACCGCCCCCTTCCGTGACACCACGGTGATCCGTCCTGGCGAGCCGGCGGACTACGAGTCCATGGAGCGCTTCCACTACATGGGTGGCCTGGACGTCCCCGTCGAGGCCTTCGACATGGAGGTGCACGTGGCGGAGGTGAACGGTGTCGTGGCCGCGGCGAAGGTGCTCTCACCGCCCTACCCCCGCAGCTGGGAACGGCATTCCGTGTTCCGCGACGTGAACGAGGCGCTGACCGTGTCCCGCCGCACGGTGGTCCATCCCGTGTTCCGCAGTGTGGGGCTGGCGGGGAGGCTGTGCGACCCGGCCCTGGCCGCACGGCCCGCGGTCTTCATCCGCTCCGCCCTCGGCCGCTTCCAGCCCTTCCCCCTGAGTGCGGGCTACACGGAGGTGGAGGTCGACACGGCTCAGAACACCGAACTGGCCCGCAGAGCGGACGAGCTCGCGGCCGGCGGGCTGAAGGGGCTCGGCGCGGCCGAGAGGGCGTTGTTGCGCGAGCGTGCGGTGCAGATGCTCACCGCCGAGTACCACCAGTACCGCGACATCGCCGGACTGCCCGCCCTGGAGCCGCCCGCCGACCGGTCGGTGCGCACCTGGTTCGCCCGATGCGTCGAGGTGATGGACGAGGAACGGCTGGCAACGGTCGTGAAGCCCTTCCCGATGGCCGGTTTCGTCAGCCGGAGCTCCGCGGGGGTGGACGAGACGGTGGCGCGCGCCGCATCCGCATCCGCATCCGAGTCCGTACACGTCGCCGCCCAGCCCGGGGTGACCCTGTGATCATCGTCGGAATCTCCGCGCTGTACCACGACTCGGCGTGCGCCCTCATGGTCGACGGCGAGCTGGTGGCCGCCCATCACGAGGAGCGCTACACCCGGCAGCGCAACGACCCCTCCATGCCGGTCAACGCCTTCCGCCGCTGCCTGGAGCAGGCGGGCGTGGGGATCGATCGGATCGACCGGCTCGCCTACTACGAGAACCCGACGGCGAAACTCTCCCGACAGCTGTGGACGACCTTCCCGGACACGGGACGGACACCGGACGGCGCCCTCTTCCGGCTCGATGCCGACCGCCCCCTTCGTGAGATGCGCGAACTCCTGGGCCACCAGGGACCGGTGGACTTCGTCAGCCATCACGAGGCACACGCCGCGAGCGCGTTCTACTGCTCGGGCTTCGAGGAGTCCGCGCTGCTCGTCGCCGACGCGGTCGGGGAGTGGGCCACGACCAGCTACGGGCGGGCCGGCATCGACGAGGGCCTGGAACTGCTCGAAGAGGTGCGGTTCCCGGATTCCCTGGGGCTGATGTACAGCGCCGTCACCAACTACCTCGGATTCGAGGTCAACAGCGACGAGTACAAGGTGATGGGCCTGGCCCCGTACGGCAAGACCCGTTTCCTGGAGCAGATGGAGAGTCTGCTGCTCGACGGGGAGGGCGGCCAGTTCCGCCTGGATCCGCGCTACTTCGATTTCAGCGACGAACGCCGGATGTTCACGGACGCCCTGGCCGAGCTGCTCGGAGTACCCGCGCGCGCACCTCGGGACGAGCTCGCTTCCGTACACGAGGACATCGCCGCCAGCCTGCAGGCCGCGCTGGAGAACGTCCTGCTCCGCAAAGTGCGCCATCTGCACGAGCTCACCGGCAGCCGACGGCTCTGCTACGCCGGCGGGGTGGCCCTCAACTGCGTGGCGAACGGCGTACTGCGCACCAAGGGCCCTTTCGAGGAGGTCTTCGTGCAGCCCGCCGCGGGGGACGCGGGCGGCGCCGTCGGCGCGGCCGCACTGGTCCACCACCGCCACACCGGCACCTTCACCCGCCGCAGGCTGCGCGACGCCCGGCTGGGGCATGCCGAGGATCCCGATCGGATCCTGGAGCTGGTGCGGCGGGCCGGCATCCCCGCCGCCGACCACACCGGAGACCTCGACGGTCTGCTGCGGGCCACCGCGGACGAGCTCGCCGCCGGTGCCGTGGTCGGATGGTTCCAGGGTCGCACCGAGTTCGGACCCAGGGCACTGGGCGGAAGGTCGATCCTGGCCGATCCGCGCGACGGCGGCATGCGTGACCGCATCAACGCCCTGGTCAAGAAGAGGGAGGCGTTCCGGCCGTTCGCCCCCGCAGTGGTCGCCGAGCGCTGCCACGAGTTCTTCGAGCTCGACGTGGACTCGCCGTTCATGCTGGAGACCGCACAGGTGCGGGGCGACGGGCTCCCCGCCGTCACCCATGTCGACGGCTCGGCACGGATCCAGACCGTGGCCGCCGACGTGGACCCGCGCTTCCACGGACTGCTCACCGCGTTCGGCGAACTCAGCGGCTTTCCGATCCTGCTGAACACGTCCTTCAACATGCGGGGGGAGCCGATCGTCAACGCCGCCGCCGACGCAATCGCCTGCTTCGTCCGGTCCCGGCTCGACGTCCTCGTCCTCGGGGACCTGCTGATCCGGCGGGAACAGGTGCCGGTGTCGGCGGTGAAGCGCCTGGAGCAGACGTCTCCCTACAAGGCACCCACGGTGAGCGAGTCCGTCTACACCTTCTTCTGACGAACGCCCGGCCCGCCGTGGCCGCCCCCTGCCGATCGTGGCCTTCCCACACAGACCGACGAAGGGATGAGCAATCTCGTGACCAGGCACACCGACGACATCGCCCGGGCGGACAGGCTGGCCGCCCTCCTGTCGGACGCGCGGGGCGCGGAAACCCTCGCCGAACTGCAAAAGGCCGCCCGCCGCCGGCCACGCGAGCCGCAGGCCCCGGTGCCCGGCGCGGCGCCGGCACCCGCGTCGGCTTCCGTGGGCGTCTGGGACCTGCGCCCGGGGCCCGACGGCGTGGAACTGCACCGGCGTGACGTCGACGGGGAGACCGCCCGGTACTGGGCGGACGTGCCACACGTCCCGGGGAAGGCCGCGGCCCGCAGGGTCGTTCTCGCCGGGGAGTCCGCAGCCAGGGGCTTCCTCCTCGATCCCGGCCTGACGCCGGCCGATGCACTGCGGGACGAACTGGCGGGCGCGACACGGCCGGTGCAGGTCGTGGACCTCGCCCGGACCGGCGCCTCGATCACCGACCTCGCGGCCGTCGTCGCGAGCCTGCCGCACCTCGATGCGGACGCGCTGGTCCTGTTCGCGGGCAACAACTGGTCCCTGCAGAACCTGACGGTCGCCGACCACGACCGGCTCGCCGAGAGCCTGCGGCTGCGCGGTCTCGCCGGGATGCGGGACACCTTCACCCGGCGCATCGTCCTGCCGCGCGTGAGAGCGCTGCTGCGCCGGGTGGAGCGGATGGCGCACGAAGGTCCGGGCTTGGACGTCGTCGTGGTGATACCGGAGTTCAACCTGTGCGAGTGGCAGGCGGACCCCTCGTGGGAAACGGCGCTGCTGCCCCCCGAGCGGGCCGACGAGTGGGCCCGGCTGCGCCTGCGCATGGAAGCGGCCCAGGGGGCGGGACGATGGACCGACGTGGTGCGCGCGGCGGAGCGGATGGCCGCACTGGACGGCGGCACCAGCTCCGTGCCGGGAAGGGCGCTGGCCGCCGCCCACCTGCAGCTGGGCGACCCGGAGCGGGCCAGAACCGCCCTGGAGGAGGCGCGCGATTCGGTCACCGGAATGCTCGTCGCGCACACCCCCCGCATCACGGCGCTGATCCAGGCCGAACTGAGCGCCTTCGCGGACAGGGGCGGGCACGCGCTGGTCGATCTGCGGACCGAGCTGGCCGATCCGGCGACCGGCCTGCCCGACCCCGCCTGCTTCCTCGACTACTGCCATCTCAGCCCTCAGGGCACGGAGCGTGCCATGCGGGCGGTCGCCCGTCGGCTCGATCCCGAAGGGAACGCGCGCTCCGGCGGGCCGCACGGGACCGGTGACGCACGGGTGCGCTCCGTAGGCCACCTCCTGGCAGCGATCCACGGTGCCTGGCTGGGCCAGCCCGCCGAAGTGGTGGCGCGGCAGCTCGACACGGCCCTCACGGAGGACCCGGCGGTCGTCGCCGATCTGTCCGACCTGCTCGGCCTGCTGGCCAAGGGCGTGCCCGCCTGGCTCACGCCCGAGTACGACCGGCTCTGCGCTCTGCCCCATGCCGAGCGGTACCTGAATCCGGTGGCCCTGCGAGACTTCGGCACGCTCGCCCGGACCGTGCTGCCCTCGGAACTCGCCCGCGTTCTCGGCCGCCCCGCACCCCTGCCCGCCCATGCGGGAGATCTCCTCGCGGGGCGCCTCGACAGCGCACCGCGGATCGTGAACGGTCGGGAGGCGGCGTACCACCGCTCGGCGGTCCCCGTGTTCCGTGCACGGCTCGACGGTGCCCGAAAGGCGGGCTCGCGGCTGCTGCTCACGTACCGTACGCCGTCCGCGGCCGTCGACGCCGTACCGGGCACGCTGGAGTACGAGGGGCACGTGCTGGCCGTGGTCGACGCCAGCCCCCGGACCTGGCGACCGCTGGAGGTCCGGCTCCCGGCCGCGGGCGACGGCGGAACGGGAGAGCTGAGACTGCACTGGCCCGCGGTGGAGCACGACGAGGCGTCCTGGCGGGAACAGGGGGCCCGGACCCTGGCCACCGGCGGGATCCCGCTTCCCGTACCCGTCTACGGTGAGCTCTTCGAGGCCCGCGTGCTGAGCCGGGACGACCGGTGACCGCGGGCACGAGCACGAGTGCCGGCTTCCCCCAGGACCGCAGCTGTCCCTACCACCCGCCCGCCGGCTACCGGACGCAGGACGGGCGAGGTCCGATGGCCCGCGTCACCCTCTATGACGGCAGCTCGGCCTGGCTCGTGAGCGGGCTCGACCTGGGACGGCGCCTGCTCGGCGACGCACGGCTCTCGGTGAATCGCCGGTTCGGTTCGTTCCCCTTCCCCAGTGCAGAGTTCGCGGGCAGCGGCAGGCGCGACGCTCCGCTCATCGGGGTCGACGGCTCCGAGCACGCCGCTCAGCGCCGGATGCTGGTCGCCGGCTTCACGCACCGGCGCGTGGCATCGCTGCGGCCGAGGATCAGGCAGATCGTGGACCGGCACGTGGACGCGATGGTGGAGAAGGGGCCCGGCGCGGACCTCGTCACCGAGTTTGCGCTGCCCGTGACCTCGATCGTGATCTGTGGGCTGCTGGGGGTCCCGGATGCCGACCACGGCTTTCTGGAGCGGCAGTCCCGGCGCCTGCTGCGCGGCCCGGCCGACACGGACAGGGCCGACGGCCGCACTCGGTTGGAGAACCACTTCGGCGAACTGATCGACCGGAAACGGAGCGCCCCCGGCGACGGGCTGCTCGACGACCTCATCCAGCAGCACCTGCTCGGGGGGGCCCTGGAGCGGGACGAGCTGATCGCCATCGCGACGATCCTGCTGGTCGCCGGCCACGAGACCACCGCGGACATGATCTCTTTGGGAATCTTCACACTGCTCCGGCATCCCGAGCGGATGGCGGAGTTGCGTGAAAGGCCCGAACTCCTGCCCGCGGCCGTGGACGAGCTGCTCCGCTTCCTGTCCGTGGCGGACGGGATGCTGCGTGTTGCCACGCAGGACATCGAAACCCCGTCGCACGTGATCCGGGCGGGGGAAGGGGTCATCTTCTCCAACTCGGCCATGAACCGCGACGATGCCGTTTTCGACGATCCGGACGTCCTTCGCTGGAACCGCCCGACACGTCATCACGGCGCCTTCGGCTACGGAATGCACCAGTGTCTGGGACAGAATTTGGCGAGGGCGGAGATGGAGATCGCACTGACGGCTCTGCTGAACCGATTCTCGGAACTCCGGCTCGCGGTGCCTGTCGAGAGTATTTCTTTCAAGACGGGATATTCGGTCCAGGGTCCGCTCGAACTTCTCGTGGCGTGGTCGCCGGGCTCTTGACGCCCTTGCTCGGGCTGGGGGACGATGGCGGCCGAAATTGATTCGCACCACCGAACCGGAAGGAAGGGCCGAGTAATGGGAAATGGTGCCGCGGGTCTGATTGACCCGGTCATAAGGGAAATCGTAGAAGGGGAAGCTCCCGATCCGGAAGACTTTGCGTTCCGTCGGGAGTCGCTGGACGAGAGCCTGGCACTCGTGCACAAGTACAAAGCCTGATGGCCATGTGATGTGAAGCCGGGGGCGACGGCAGGCGTGCTCCACGTGTGGTGCACGCCTGCTCGGTCTCCGTCAAGAATTCTGACGAGCCGACCGGAGTGGAGGCGTGGTGTCGCTTCATGCAATGACACATGAGCCCGAGGTATTACTTGTCTTTCCCCCGCTGGTCGAATCAAGTTTCGGCAGCTTCTATCCCTCCACCGCCGTCCTCGCCGCCTGGTTGAAGAAACACGGCATCTCCGCGGTCCAACGTGACCTGAACACGGAGTTCGCCGAATACCTGCTCACCGACGACTGCCTCTCCCGCCTGGCGACGGGCCAGGTGCCCGGCGTCCCCGTGGAGTCCCTCGTCGCCGGCTGCGCGCGATGGGCGCACCGCGAGCGCGATCGACTGACCGATGCCCACGGCGCGTACCTCTTCGGCAGGGAGACGCAGGTGGGGTACGTGGTCGAGGAGTTGGCGCACCCGTTCCTGATCGACCCCGACGCGGACGCGTTGGCCGGCTTCACGGCCCGGCGCCGGGCCGTGCACCCGCTCGACGCCCACGCGGCCTTCATCCAGTGGGCGGACTGCGAGAACGCGGTACCGGACTCCGTGAAGCTGGTCGGCATCTCCGTCCCCATGGGGCCGCAACTCGTGCCGGCGCTCCTCCTGGCGCAAACGTTCAAGACCGCCAGGCCCGATGCGAGGATCGTCCTCGGCGGTCCGGCCTTCAGCCTGATGGACCCGCCCGAGCTGGACGAGCTCCTGCGCAACCACAGGGCCGTCGACGCCGTGGTGCGGTTCGACGGAGAGTTCCCCCTGCTGGGACTGGCCAGGCAAGTACGCGCCGACGAATGGGATCCCGGTCGGGTTCCGGGCGTGTCCGCCCTCGTCGACGGAGTTACCCGCCATGTTCCGCCGACTGCGGGACCGGCTCTGAATTCACTCCCCACCCCGGACTATCCGTCGCGGGACATCGCAAAGCTCGCGACGCCGAAACTCAGTGTCACCCAGGCGCGCGGGTGCTACTGGGGGAAGTGCGATTATTGTGACTTCGTGGAACTGTACGACGGAAGCCCTCCCTATCGTGGCCGCCGTCCCGAGGCGGTCGTCGCCGACATCGAAGAGCTCATGTCCCGCTACGGGAGCCGTCAGTTCACCTTCATCACCGAGTCCATTCCTCCGGCCTTCGCCCGCCGCGTGAGCCAGCTGATCATCGATCGGGGCATCGACATCACCTGGGATTCCTTCGCCATGGTCGACCGCAGATTCGACCGGGAGCTGCTGGAACTGATGGTGCGGGCCGGTTGCCGCTACTTGGTGATCGGAATGGAGGCGATGACCACCCGGGTGCTGAACCTGGTGCACAAATCCGCCGACCGCGAGGAGAACCAGCGATTCCTGCGCGAAGCGCGCGAGGCCGGCATGAAGCTGAGCGTCAACCTCATTCCCGATCTGCCCAGCACCACCTACCAGGAGGCCCTCGACTCCCTCGCTGACGTGGAAGCACTGGCGGACACCCTCGACTTCGTCGCCGTCTTTCCCTTCGAGCCGACGAGATCCTCCAACATCGGACGCACCCCCGGACGATTCGGCCTGATACCCGTGGCCGACGTCCCGGCGGACAGCCAGGCGCAGTACTCGTTGAACCACATGTCGAGCATCGACCCGGCGATGACGACGCAGGAGCGAGCCGACGTGTACGCGCGCTTCCGCGCCTTCGCACGCCGGATCAACGTGGCCTCGCAGGCGGGCGAGGGGGACGCGGACGCCCCCTTGGCGGTGGATGTCCGAGGCGCCGCCTTCATGCGGCTGGCCGTCGAAGACCTCGACGTGATCGACATGGGTGGCGAGATCGTGTGCACCCACATCATCGCGAAGGAACGCATCGTCGTTCCGGAAGCCGCAGCCCTCGTGCTGCGGCCGTACCTCGGGGGCGAGAGCTTCTCGGAGGCCGATCTGGCCACCCGCATCGGACCCACCGCGGCCCAGGCCCTGCTGACCAACCTCCTGGAAGCCCGCATGGTCAAAAGCCTGTAGCCGCAACACCTAGCTGCCCCGGGCGGTCGGCGAGACGCGGGGCGGGGGGCTGAGCGGGACCGGCAGCGCCCGGTACGGCAGCGGAGCCCCGATACGGCGGCAGGGCCCGGACCGTGCGTCGCGGTCCGGGCCCTGCCCCGTGCGGTGCCGCCCTGCGGCGGGGGTGCGTCAGCTTTCTGCGGTGTCGTCGCTCGCCTGTCCGGCGTTCTCAGCTGCGCGTGCTTTCTCGCGCATCTTGCGCACCAGCTCTGCCTTCTGGTCGGCGGCACTCTGGCGGTCGCGGTTGCGGTGCGGACCGTTGTTCTGTCGTTCGGCTCGGGACAGCTTCTTCCGCTGGCCGCCGCCCTGGCCCACGGGGTTGTTGATGTTCTTGCTGTCGGTCACGGGTTCTCCCGGTGGTGATGTGAAGTGATCTACGGATTCATCGGTGGGGGACGGGGCGCGGCGACGTCGAAGGACGTCAGCAGGGGCCCGTCACGCTCTCACTCGTAAATCGGCGTTTGGAAGAACATGACAAAGACGTTACCCGGTTCCGCCGGCCCCGCGCGCCATGCTCTTCGCCGCCCCGGCGTAGGCCACAGTGGCAGCCCGTGCCCGGCGGCGTTTCCGCTGGTGAGGGCGGCCCTCTGTTGGTCTCGGGGTGGGTGTGGGGCGGGCCATGGCAGATGCTGCTCGGTCCAGATCGTCTTGCCCCGGGGTCCCGGGGTAGGTGGCAGGTGCCCCGGCTGTCGGCGAACCGGTCGACGAGATGGAGGCCGCGGCCGCCTCGCCGGTGTCGGTGGGGTGCCGGCGTCGCGACCTTGCACGTTCGCGCCGGTGACACTGCGCGGCTCTCGTCCTTGACCGGTTGTGCGCTGTCGTGCCAACTCCTGGGCGCTGGAGGTCAATGCGGTCGGTCGGATCGCTCGTAGCTTGAAGAAGTGCCGAGCCCCGGAGGTGGCGGGCACGTTACCGATTGCTTCGAAAGGACCCCTCATGTTCGACATCAACAAGGTGCAGGCCGCTCCGAGCAAGGACCTGCTCACGCCCGACAACGCGGTCATGCTCTTCGTGGACCACCAGCCTCAGATGTTCTTCGGTACCGGCAGCGGCGACCGTGCCGCGATCATCAACAGCACCGTGGGCCTCGCCAAGGCGGCTCAGGCCTTCGACGTGCCGACCGTTCTGACCACGGTGGCCGCCGAGTCGTTCTCCGGGCCCCTGCTGCCGCAGCTCGCCGAGGTGTTCCCCAAGAACGAGGTCATCGACCGCACCACCATGAACGCCTGGGAGGACGAGGCGCTCGTCGCGGCGGTCAAGGCGACCGGGCGTAAGAAGATCATTCTGTCGGGTCTGTGGACCGAGGTCTGCCTGGTGCTGCCCGCGCTCTCGGCGCTGGAGCAGGGTTACGAGGTGTACATCGTGACCGACGCCTCCGGTGGCGTCAGCCCGGCCGCCCACGAGCACGCGCTGCAGCGGATGATCGCCGCCGGCGCCGTCCCGGTGACCTGGGTCCAGGTCCTCTTGGAGCTGCAGCGCGACTGGGCGCGTCAGGAGACGTACGGCGCGGTCATGGAGATCGTCAAGGCCCACGCGGGCGCGTACGGCCTGGGTGTCGTGTACGCGCAGAGCGTCATCGGCGCGCACGCGGCCGGCTGACCCCTGTGGACACCGGCATTCTGATCCTGCGTCTGCTGGTGGGACTGCTCGTCGCCGGCCACGGTGTGCAGAAGGTCAGTTCACACCTGGGCGGCAAGGGACTCGACGGCGGTACCGAAGAGTTCCGCGCCGACGGTTTCCGCGGCGGTGCCTTCACCGCCCTCGCGGCGGGCGGCGGCCAGATCGGATCGGGCCTGCTGCTCGCCGCCGGCCTCCTGACCCCGCTCGCCGCGACCGGGACCATCGGGGTCATGACGGTCGCGCTCACCGTGAAATGGCGCCACGGGCTCTGGGTGCAGAACGACGGATACGAGTACCCGCTCGTCCTCATCAGCACCGCCGCCGCCCTCGCCGCCACCGGCCCCGGCGCCTGGTCCCTCGACGCGTCCCTCGGCCTCACGCCGTACCCGCTGTGGTGGGCCGCCCTCGCGCTCGTGGCCGGACTCGGCAGTGGACTCCTCACCCGGCTCGTCCTGTACCGGCCCCCCGCCCCGGCGATCGCCGAGCGCTGAGCGCGAGCCGCACGGACCGGGTCCGGCCGCCCGCGTACCCCCCGACCGGGCGGCCGGGCCCTTCCCACCCTCTTTCCCTCACAGGAGCACTCGATGGACACCCCCACGCCCCCGCCCGGCGGCGGCCAGCCGCTGCTGCACCAGAAGGGCGCCGAGACCCAGGCGTTCGGCACGCTCAAGCAGTTGCCGATCGGCCTCGGCCACGACACCCGCATGTACGCCTGCCAGCGGCTGAACCGCGTGCTCGCCGACACGCAGATCCTCTACTCCCTCTACAAGAAGCACCACTGGCTCATGCGCGGGGCCACCTTCTACTCGCTCCATCTCATGCTGGACAAGCACGCGGAGGCCCAATTGGCCATCGTGGACGCGCTGGCCGAGCGCGTCCAGAGCCTCGGTGGCGTCGCCGTCGGGGACCCGCGCCACGTCGCGGAGCTGACGTCGATCCCCCGTCCGCCGGACGGCGTCGAGCCGGTGCCCGTGATGCTGTCGCGGCTCCTGGACGCGCACGAGCGGATCCTGATCGACGCGCGGGACGCCGCCGCCCGGCTCTCCGGGGAGGGCGACGAGGGCAGCGCCGACCTGCTCGTCTCCGATGCCGTCCGTACCGGCGAGGCGCAGGTGTGGTTCCTGGCCGAGCACCTCGTGGACACCCCTCTGGTGCACGGCTGATGGACACGTACGACGTCGTCGTGGTCGGCGGCGGTCCGGCCGGCGAGGTCGTCGCCGACCGGACCGTCCGGTCGGGGCTGACCGCCGTCGTCGTCGAGGCCGAGGCGGTCGGCGGCGAGTGCTCCTACCGCGCCTGCGTGCCGAGCAAGGCCCTGCTACGACCCGGCGCCGCCCGGGCGGCGGCCCGCTCGGTCGACGGGGCCCGGCAGGCGGTCACGGCGGCACTCGACCCGGCGCGCGTCCTGGCCCGCCGTGACCGCTTCACCGGGCGCGGCGACGACACCGGCCAGGCCGACTGGCTCGACGGTGCGGGCATCGCGCTCGTACGGGGGCACGGACGGCTCGCCGGTGAGCGCCGGGTGGAGGTGACCGGGGCCGACGGCACGGTCCGTACCCTGCGGGCCCGGCGCGCGGTCGTGGTCTGCACCGGCACGGGGGCCGTGCTGCCGCCGATCGAGGGGCTCGACCGGATCGGCGTGTGGACCAACAGGCAGGCCACCACGGCCGACGCGGTACCCGCTCGGCTCGTCGTCATCGGCGGGGGAGTGGTGGCCTGCGAGATGGCCACCGCGTGGCGCTCGCTCGGCTCCTCCGTCACCCTGCTCGTCCGAGACCAGGCCCTGCTGACCGGCTGGGAGCCGTGTGCCGGCGAAGAGGTCACCCGGGGTCTGAGCGATCTGGGCGTCACCATCCGCTTCGGGGTGTCGGCCGTCCGGGTCGCCCGTGACGACACCCGCACGGTGACCGTGGACACCGACGACGGCACCACCCTCGTCTGCGACGAAGTCCTCGCCGCCGTCGGCAGGCGCCCGCGCACCGAGGACCTCGGCCTGGACTCCGTCGGACTGCCGGCAGGCGACTGGCTCCCGGTCGACGACACGTGCCGGGTCACCGCGGTCGAGGGTGAATGGCTCTATGCCGTCGGCGACGTGAACCACCGCGCGCCGCTGACCCACATGGCCAAGTACCAGGCCCGTGCCTGCGCGGCGGCCATCGCCGAGCGAGCCGCTGGGCGCCCGGCCGATACCGGCGGCACACAGCCGTGGAGCGCGGAAGCCGACCATTTCGCCGTCCCACAGGCCGTCTTCACCCGTCCCGAGGTCGCGAGCGTCGGTCTCACGGAACGCGCGGCACGCGAATCGGGTCTCGCGGTGCGCACGGTGGAGTACCGCATCGACGACCTCGCCGGGGCCGCGCTCCACGCGGACGACTACCGCGGCCTCGCCAAGCTCGTCGTCGACGAGACCCGAGGAGTCGTCGTCGGCTGCACGCTCACCGGCGCGATGGCGACCGAGCTCATCCACACGGCCACCGTCGCCATCGTGGGCGAGGTCCCCCTGGAACGCCTCTGGCACGCCGTGCCCGCCTTCCCGACGGTGAGCGAGGTCTGGCTACGGCTCCTGGAGGCGTACGGCCTCTGAGGCGAGGCCCCGCCCGACCGGCGCACCCGCCGGCTCCATCGGCGCACCCTCCCGCCCGACCGCACACACCCGACGCTTCACCACCCGACAAGGAAACCCCATGCATCCCACGAGGCGCGCCCTCGCCCTCGCCCTCGCCCTGCCGGCCACGGTGGCCTCCCTGCTGGGCGCCGCACCCGCCGCACCCGTACGACCCGCGAGCGGCCCGGCCGCCGCCGGCACCGACCGGCACGGTCCCAAGCCCACGATCGTCCTGGTCCACGGGGCGTTCGCCGACGCCTCCGGCTGGGGCGGCACGATCAGACGGCTGCAGGGCGCCGGCTACCCCGTCATGGCCCCCGCCAACCCGCTGCGCGGTCTCGCCGCGGACACCGCCTACCTGCGCAGCGTGCTGGCCGCCGTCGATGGACCCGTCGTCCTGGTCGGCCACTCCTACGGAGGCGCCGTCATCAGTGGCGCCGCCGTGGGCGACAGCCGTGTGAAGGCCCTCGTCTACGTCGCCGCGTTCACCCCCGACGAGGGCGAAAGCGCGGCCGAGCTCGCCGCCAAGTTCCCCGGCTCCACCCTCGGCGACACGGTGAACCCGCGGTCGTATCCGCTGCCCGGCGGTGGCACCGGCACCGAACTCGTCATCGAACGGGCCCGGTACCACCGGCAGTTCGCCGCCGATGTTCCCGCCGCCGACGCGGCCGTCATGGCCGCGACCCAGCGCCCGGTCGCCACCGCCGCGCTGGAGGAGAAGGCCGGGGAAGCGGCCTGGAAGACGATCCCGTCCTGGGCTCTGATCGCCACCGCCGACAAGAACATCCCGCCGGCCGCCGAACGGTGGATGGCCCGGCGCGCCCGCTCGCACGTCACCGAAGTGGACGCGTCGCACGCCGTGGCCGTCTCCCGTCCGGCCGTGGTAGCCGACGTGATCCTCGACGCCGCACGGGCGACCCGCTGAGCCTTCGACCCGCCCCTCCCGTACGTCCCCGAAGGAGAACCCCTCATGAAGAACCGTCCGATCCTCGAACCCGCCGCCCGGGCGTTCGCCGACGCCACCGCCCAGCCGCCGTTCCTCTACCAGATCCCCGTCGCGGACGGTCGCAAGGCCGTGGACGACGTGCAGAGCGGCGAGGGTGTTCCCCTGCCCGACGTCGACGAGGAGTGGGTCACCGTCCACGGCGGTCCGACCGCCGACGTCCGCGCCCGGATCGTCCGCCCCCGCGGCGCCATCGGTCCGCTGCCCGTCATCCTCTACATCCACGGCGCGGGCTGGGTCTTCGGCAATGCCCACACCCACGACCGGCTCGTCCGCGAACTCGCCGTCGGCACCGGGGCGGCCGTCGTCTTCCCCGAGTACGACCTCTCTCCCGAGGCCCGCTACCCCGTCGCGATCGAGCAGAACTACAGCGTCGCCCAGTGGGTCGCCCGCGAGGGCCACCACAAGGACCTCGACGGCACTCGGATCGCCGTCGCGGGCGACTCGGTCGGTGGCAACATGAGCGCCGCCCTCACCCTCATGGCCAAGCAGCGCGGCGACGTGACGCTCGTCCAGCAGGTGCTCTTCTACCCGGTCACGGACGCGAGCTTCGACACCGACTCGTACCACCTGTTCGCCGAGGGCTACTTCCTGCGGCGCGACGCCATGACGTGGTTCTGGGACCAGTACACGACCGACGACGCCGAGCGCGCCCAGATCACCGCCTCCCCGCTGCGCGCCTCCACCGAGCAGCTCACCGGCCTGCCGCCGGCCCTGGTGATCACGGCCGAGGCGGACGTCCTGCGCGACGAGGGCGAGGCGTACGCGGCGAAGCTCCGGGCCGCCGGCGTCCCGGTGACCGCGCTCCGCGTCCAGGGGGCCATCCACGACTTCGTGATGCTGAACGCGCTGCGCGAGACGCAGGCCGCGGAACTCGCCATCGGTCTCGCCACCGACACCCTGCGCAAGGCCCTGGCATGACCGGGCCGTCGACGAGCATGCCGGTGGCGGGTCTCGTCCCCGCCCCGCGCCGGGAACACGAGCATGCCGACCTCCTCGTCCGCAACGCGAAGGTGTTCACCGGTGACGCCGACCGCCCCGAGGCCCGCGCCGTCGCGATCCGCGACGGCCGCGTCGCGGCCCTCGGCGACGACCACGAGCTCGCCCACCTCGTCGGGCCGGGCACCAAGGTCGTCGACGCCCTCGGTCGCAGGGTGATCCCCGGTCTCAACGACTCGCACCTGCACGTCATCAGGGGCGGCCTGAACTACGTACTGGAGCTGCGCTGGGACGGGGTGCGCAGTCTGCGCCACGCCCTGGCCATGCTGCGCGAGCAGGCCGGCCGGACCCCCAAGGGCCAGTGGATCCGCGTCGTGGGCGGCTGGACCGCCGAACAGTTCGTCGAGCGCAGGATGCCGACCGTCGCCGAGCTGAACGCCGCCGCACCCGACACCCCCGTCTTCGTCCTGCACCTGTACCAGTCGGCCCTGATGAACCGGGCAGCGGTACGGGCAGCCGGATTCACGCGCGACACCCCGGATCCCCGCGGCGGGCAGATCGTCCGGGGCCGGGACGGCGAACCCAACGGCGTCCTCCTCGCCGCGCCGAGCGCCCTCATCCTGTACTCGACCCTGGCCAAGGCGCCGGCTCTCGACGAGGCCGACAAGCGGACGTCGACGCGCCACTTCCTGCGCGAGCTGAACCGCTTCGGGCTGACGTCCGCGGTCGACGCCGCCGGCGGGTTCCAGAACTTCCCCGACAACTACGCCACGGTCGTCGACCTCGCCCGGTCGGGGGAGCTGACCCTCCGGATCGCCTACCACCTCTTCCCGCAGACGGCCGGACAGGAGCTCGCCGACCTGAAGCGGTGGACCGAGACGGTCAAGCCCGGGGACGGGGACGAGTGGCTCCGGCTGAACGGGGCGGGCGAGAACCTGACCTGGGCCGCCGCGGACTTCGAGAACTTCTCCGAGCCCCGTCCCGCGCTTGCCGACGGGTACGAGGCCGAGTTCGAGAAGGCGGTCCGGCTGCTGCTGGAGAACGGCTGGGGCTTCCGGCTCCACGCCACGTACGACGAGACGATCCGCCGCGACCTGGCCGTCTTCGAGAAGCTCGCGGCCGAAGGGCTCTTCCCCGGCGGCAACCGCTGGCTGTTCGACCACGCCGAGACCGTCTCCACCGACAGCCTCGACCGGATCGCCGCCCTCGGCGGCGCCGTCTCCGTACAGAACCGGATGTCCTTCCAGGGCACCGCGTTCCTCGACCGGTACGGTGCCGAGGCCGCAGCCCACGCCCCGCCGGTGCGGGCCATGCTCGACCGGGACCTGACCGTCGCCGCCGGAACCGACGCCACCCGCGTCTCCTCGTACAACCCGTGGGTCGCGCTCCACTGGCTCGTGACCGGGCGCACCGTCGGCGGCACCGCGCTCCACCCGGCCGGGAACCTGATCGACCGGGAGACCGCCCTCGGTCTGTACACCCGTGGCGGAGCGCAGCTCACCGGCGAGCAGGACCTCAAGGGAACCCTGCGAGAAGGCTGCTACGGCGACCTCGCGATCCTGTCTGACGACTACCTCACCGTGCCCGAGGACGTCATCCCCGGCATCGAGTCCGTGCTCACCGTCGTCGGCGGCCGGATCGTCTGGGCGACCGCGGAGTACGAGGGTCTCGACGAGGCCGTCCCGCCGGTCAGCCCGGGGTGGAGCCCGGTGGCCCACTTCGGCGGCTACCAGAGCGGTGCCCTCCAGGCGTCGGCCGTGGCCGAGGCCGTCGCCGAGTCCGAGCAGCACCGCCGGTGGCGCGTCGCGCGCGGCTCCGTTCCCGAGACGACGCCGTCCTTCGTCGACCCCTGCTTCGAGCACTGAGAGAGAGATCCACCCGATGTCCGCAGCCTCCCCCGCCGCCGACGGCGGCGACACCCCGGCGACCTCGCCGGACGTTCCCCCGGGACGCCGTTTCGAGCCGGACCTCCGGTCGATGACACGGATCAACCTGCGTCCCATCGCCTCACCGATGCCGCTCGGCTTCTTCACGATAGCCATCGCCTCCGTGATGACGGGCTGCCTCCAGCTCGGGCTGTTCGACGAGGCGGCCCGCGCCGCCGTCGCCTTCACCGTGCTGCCGGCCTTCGTCCTGCAACTCCTGGTGAGCTTCCTGGCCTTCGGCGCACGTGACGTGATCGCGGCGACGCTGATGGCGGTGTTCGCCGGCAGTTGGCTGCCCTACTCGCTCATCATGCTCAGCGGTGCGGCCGACGGCCTTCAGGTCCTCGGCGTGTTCAACCTGGCGCTCCTCTGCTTCGGGGCCCTGATGACGGCCGTGACCCGGCCCAAGCGCGCGCTGTGGCTCGTCCTCGCGGTCTCCCTGCCCCGCTGGGCGGCCACCGGTCTCGCGGGCATCACCGGCGCCGAATGGCTGACGCGCACGTCCGGTGCGCTCGGCCTCGTCGTGGCGCTCGTCGCGATGTACACGGCGTTCGCCCTGATGCTTGAGGACATGCGCAGCGAGCAGGTCCTGCCCATCGGCCGCAGCGGCCCCGCCCACCTCGCCGTGGAAGGCGACCTGGCCGTCCAGCTCCGCAACCTGGAACGCCAGGCGGGCGTGCGCCGCACGCTCTGACCGCACCCACCCACCCCGTCACACCACGAGCACACAGGAGCACCCATGGAACCGCAGGTGACGGACCGGCCCGAGAAGTCCCGGTACGAGATCCTCGCCGGCGAAGACGGCATCGAGACCGGCGGCTTCGCCGAGTACCACCTTTCGGAGGGCGAGATCGCCTTCATCCACACCGAGATCGACAGCCGGTTCGCCGGCCGGGGCCTGGGCGGACTGCTCGCCCGCGGGGCCCTCGACGACGCCCGGGCCCGAGGGCTGCGCGTCCTGCCGTACTGCCCCTTCATCCGGGGCTGGATCGGCAAGCACCCCGAGTACACCGACCTGGTGCCCGAGGCGAGGCGCGCCCGCTTCGGCCTGTGAAGCACCACACGAACACCACACGGCCGCCTGCCGCATCCCCAACCCCGTCCCCCGTCACGCACCGAGGAGTTCCCCCATGTCCCGACACGCCCGCCCCACCGTCGTCCTGGTCCACGGCGCCTTCGCCGACGCCTCCAGCTTCGCCCGCGTCATCCCCGAACTGACCGCCGCCGGCATGGAAGTGGTGGCCCCGGCGGTGCCCAACCGCAGCCTCGTCGACGACGCCGCGTACATCGCCTCGGTGATCCGCGCCGTCGAAGGCCCCGTGATCCTGGTCGGGCACTCCTACGGTGGCGCCGTCATCACCCTCGCCGGCACGGAGGACAACGTCCGCGCACTGGTGTACCTGGCGGGATACGCGCTGGAGGAGGGCGAGAGCCTGGGCGAGCTGCAGGGCCGCTTCCCCGACTCCGGTCTCGCCGACGCGCTCGTCTACACCCCGTTCCCGGTGGCCGGCTCCACCGAGACCGGCACCGACGTCTCGGTGGAGATCGAGAAGTTCCCCGCCCTCTTCGCGGCGGACGTCGACCCCGACCTCGCCGCGGTGCTCGCCGTCTCCCAGCGCCCCCTGGCCGCACGTGCCTTCTCGGAGACGGCGCCTGTCGCGGCGTGGAAGACCAAGCCCTCGTGGGGTCTGGTCGCTTCCTCCGACCGCACGATCAACCCCGACGTGGAGCGCTTCGGCTACGAGCGCGCCGGGATGACCACCGTCGAGGTCGACTCCTCCCACCTGGTCATGCTCGCCCGGCCCAAGGCCGTGGTGGAGCTGATCCAGGACGCGGTCCGGTCCACCGCTCACTGACCCGATCGTTCAGGATCGAACGATTAGTCGATTTTGTTCGAGCGCTGGTAGCTTCTGATCGCTCCCGAGAACCCTTCGGGGGGCGATCGGAGGAGATGCACCCATGAGGTTCGGCGCGAGGCTCACGCTCGCCGTCATCGCCCTCGCCGCCCTTGCCGCCGCCTGCCGTGTTCCACAGGACAGCACTTCGCAGTCGCGGACAGCCGTGGACTGCGGGCCGTACGCCCGGTACGGCAAGCACCCCGGCTCCAAGGTCACCGTCTACGCGGAGAACCGGGACCGGGAGGCCGACCTGTTCGAAGAGACCTGGGCGGACTTCGCGGGCTGCACGGGAATCGACGTCCAGTACGAGGGGGACGGGGAGTTCGAGGCCCAGATTCAGCTCCGGGTCGACGGCGGGAGTGCCCCTGACATGGCGTTCTTCCCCCAGCCCGGGCTCCTGGAACGCTTCGCGCGGGCGGGGAAGCTCAAGCCCGCGAGCGCCGGGGTCGCGGCCCTCGCGAAGCAGGGCTGGTCGGCGGACTGGAACAGCTACGCGACCGTGGACGGCACCCTCTACGGCACGCCGCTGGTCGCGAACGTGAAGTCGTTCGTCTGGTACTCGCCGAAGTTCTTCCGGGACAAGGGACTGAGCGTTCCCCACACGTGGTCCGAGCTGATGGAAGTGACGGAGAAGGTCGCGGCGTCGGGCGTCAAGCCGTGGTGCGCGGGCATCGAGTCCGCCGAGGCGACCGGCTGGCCCGTGACGGACTGGATCGAGGACGTCCTGCTGCGCCAGCAGGGCACGGACGTGTACGACCAGTGGGTCGCCCACGAGATCCCGTTCAACGACCCGCGTGTGATCACGGCCATGGACACCGTGGGGTCCATCCTCAAGAACGACCGGTTCGCCAACGGCGGTTTCGGTCCGGCCCGGTCGATGGCGTCGATCTCCTTCCAGGAGGCCGGCACACCGATTCTCTCCGGCGACTGCGCGATGCACCGCCAGGCCTCGTTCTATGCCGACATGTGGCCGAAGGGCACCGAGATCGGACCGGACAAGGACGTCTACGCCTTCCTCCTGCCGGGGGCCGACCCGGCCGACCGGCCCGTACTCGGCGGTGGGGTCTTCACCGCGGCGTTCGCCGACCGTGCCGAAGTGCGGGCGTTCCAGGAGTATCTGGCCTCCGCGGACTTCGCGAACGCGCGTATGAAGAAGGGCCCGTTCGTCTCGGCGAACAAGGGAGTGGATCCGGCGAATGCCGCGACCCCGGTCGACAGGCTCTCGATCCAGCTGCTCCAGGATCCCAGGACGCAGTTCAGGTTCGACGGTTCGGACCTGATGCCGGCGTCGGTCGGCGCCGGGACGTTCTGGAAGGGAGCCGTCGACTGGATCGGCGGCGCGAGCACCCGGCAGGTCGCCGACTCCATCGAACGGTCCTGGCCGAGCCGCTGATGTCGTTCGACGCCGCCGCCCAGCAGCCCAAGCTGCTGTACCTGCTCCAGGGCGTCGCCGCCTTCGCGGCGGTGGTCTCCCTGATCCTGCTGGCGCTGCACCGGGGGCCGGTACGGAGGAGGGCCGCGGCCCTGATCCTGCTGGCCCCGGCCCTGCTGCTGCTCACGGTCGGTCTTCTCCTGCCCGGTCTGCGCACCCTGGTCCTGTCGTTCACCGACGGCGGGGGAGACGCGTGGGCCGGGTTCGACAACTACGTGTGGATGGTCACCGACCCCCGGGCGCTGGTGGCGCTGCGCAACACCCTGGCGTGGGTGGTGCTCGTGCCGCTGACGGCGACCGCGGTCGGTCTGCTCTACGCGGCGGCCGTCGTACGGTCGCGGTTCAGAGCGTTCGCGCTCTCCCTCGTCCTGATGCCGATGGCGATCTCCTCCGTCGGCGCGGGTGTCGTCTGGAAGTTCGTCTACGCCTACCGTCCCGCGGCGGTCGGGCAGATCGGGCTGCTGAACCAGCTCGTCGTCGTGTTCGGCGGTGAACCGCGGCAATGGCTCGTGGACTCCCCCTGGAACGTCCTGTTCCTCATCGTGGCGATGGTGTGGACACAGGCGGGCTTCGCGGCCGTCCTGCTGGCCGGTGCGATCAGGGCCGTTCCCGGTGAGCTGACCGAGGCGGCCCGACTCGACGGTGCGTCCTCCCGGCAGATCTTCTGGCGGATCACGATGCCGTCGATCAGGCCCACACTGCTCGTCGTGGTCCTCGCCCAGACGATCGGCACCTTCAAGTCCTTCGACATCGTCAAGACCATGACCGGTGGACAGTTCGATACGGGCGTCATCGCCCACGAGATGTACGGCCAGGCCTTCCGCTACGGCGAGACGGGCCGAGGCGCGGCGCTCGCCGTGCTCCTCTTCGTCCTCGTCACCCCCTTCGTCGCCCACCGGATCCGGGCGCAGCGGAGGACGGGGTGATCGGCGTCCGGGAGCGTCTGGCCTCCCGCGCCTTCACGGCGATCGCTGTGGTGATCGCGGTCCTCTGGACGACACCGACCCTCGGTCTCCTGCTCTCCTCGTTCCGCCCCGAGGAGGAGATCAAGACGACGGGCTGGTGGACCGTGTTCGGTGCGCCCCACCTCACGCTCGACAACTACGTCGAGGTGCTGTCCGGCGGCGGGAACGGGTCGGGGCGGCTCGCGGAGTACTTCGTCAACTCCGTCGTCATCACTGTTCCCTCGGTACTGTTCCCGCTCGTCCTGGCCTTCTTCGCGGCGTACGCCCTGGCCTGGATCGACTTCAGGGGGCGCGACGCGCTTGTCGTCGGCATCTTCGCGCTCCAGGTCGTGCCGCTCCAGATGGCGCTCGTCCCTCTCCTGAAGCTCTTCTCCCAGGGCTGGCTGTTCGTGCCCGCGTGGCATCTCACCGGGCCCGCGCGGTTCGGCCAGGTCTGGTTCGCCCACACGGTCTTCGCGCTGCCGTTCGCGGTGTTCTTCCTGCACAACTTCCTGGCCGGGCTGCCTCGGGCCCTGATCGAGGCCGCCCGCGTCGACGGCGCGTCGCACGGGACGCTGCTGCTCCGGATCGTGCTGCCCCTGGCCCGCCCGGCCCTGATCACCTTTGCCGTCATCCAGTTCATCTGGGTGTGGAACGACCTCCTCGTGGCACTCACACTGTCGGGCGGAACGGCCGGGACCGCGCCGATGACGGTCAGACTGGCGAGCCTGGCCGGGACGTACGGCAACGAGTGGCAGCGGCTCACCGCGGGAGCCTTCGTGGCCGCGTTCGTCCCGCTGCTCGTCTTCCTCTCCCTCCAGCGGCACTTCGCACGGGGACTGCTCGCCGGATCGGTCAAGGGATGATCCCCGACCGGCCCGAGGAACAAGGCGGGGTGACGGGGCTGAGCCGGCCCGGGCTGCGGGGCCGCGAAGCCGAGCTGGAGCGGCTGCGCGCCCTGGTCGAGGCGGTGCATGACGGCGAGGGCGGAGCGATCGCGCTGCTCCTGGGCGAGCCCGGGATCGGGAAGACCGTCCTGCTGCAGGCGACCGTCTCGATCGCACGGGCCCACGGATTCGTCGTCAGCCATGGACGCGCCGAGGAACTGCACGAGCTGGCACCACTCGCCTCACTGGCCTCGGGCCTTCTGCACGGTGACCCGCCGCTGCTGTCCAGCACGGACTTCGCAGACCTCGCGGGCCACCACGACCAGCGCATCTGGCTCGTCGAACGGCTGGCCCAGCTGATCGAGGAACGCTCGGCGGGCACGCCGGTACTGATCGCGGTCGACGACGTCCAATGGGCCGACCCGCTGAGCCGGTTCGCCCTGAGCGTCATGCCGGCACGGCTGCTCAGCTCCCCGGTGCTCTGGCTGCTCACGAGCAGGAACGACCCGGAACTGTACGGGCAGGGGCCGCGGACGACGACCCTCCCCCTCCGGCCGCTGTCCGACACGGCCCTGGCCGAGCTGGCACGGGACGTCCTCGGCGGGGACGTCCCGGAGCAGGTCGCGGAACTCCTCGACGGGGCGGGAGGCAACCCCTTCCTCGCGGCCGAGATGCTTGCGGGCGTCGCGGCGTCGGGCACGGACGCGCCGGAGCCGCCGGAGCGGCTGGTCCTCGGCGTACGCGGCCGGCTGGCCGACCTGCGGCCGGACACCCTCCACTTCCTGCGGATCGGCTCGGTCCTCGGCCGCGCGTTCACGCTTGCCGACGCCGCGGCCCTGTGCGGCCGGCCCGCCTCCGGACTCAGCGCCGAACTCGACGAGGCGATCTCCGCCCAGCTCCTCCACGACGAGGGCGAGCACCTCCTGTTCCGCCACGACCTGCTCCGCCAGGCGGTGTACGCCGACCTCACGCCCTCCGTACGCCGGGCGCTCCACCGGGAGGCCGCGAGCCGACTCGTCGCGGCGGGCCGGAGCTCCGTCGACGCGGTCCCGCATCTGCTGAAGAGCGCCGAACCCGGCGACCAGGAGGCGATCGGACTTCTTGGCACGGCCGCCACGGACGTGATCGCCGTGATGCCCGACCTCGCCGCCGACCTGGCCGTACGCGCCCTGGAACTCGTACCGCCCCATGCGCCCATGGTGTTCGACGTGGGAGAACGGGCCATCGTCGCGCTGACCCGCGCGGGCCGGTACACCCAGGCACGGGCCACCGGCGACGCGCTGCTCGCCCGGCAACCGCCCCTGGACGTCTTCGCCCGTCTGCAGTCCGTACTCGGCGACACGCTCTGGCACCTCGACGACGTCCACGAGCTGACCCGCCGCTCGACGACGGCGCTGGCAGCCGTCACCGACCCGGCGATCCGCGCCCGGCTGACCGCTCGGCAGGCCCTGGCCCGGTCCCGCGGACGCGACCTCGGGGCCGCTCGCGAGACGGGCGAAGGAGCGCTCGCCGAGGCGGAGCGGGTCGGTGACCGGGAGGCCCGCGTCCTCGCGCTCTGGGGCCTCGGCGAGATCGCCGTCAACGCGGGCGACTGCGCCGCCGCCGTAGAACACCACACGGCACTGAGCGTGTTCGACACGGCCTTCCTGCCGGAGGAGGCCGTCGCCCGGATCCACATGGACGACTTCGACACCGTACGGCGACTGCTGCGGACGGCGGGCGACGCTCCCCTGCGCCCCGCCATGCTGATCTGGGCCCAGGCAACCCTGAACATCGGGCTCGGCCGGCTCGACGATGCGGACGCCGACCTCGTCACCGCCGAGCGGCTCGAAGCGGACCTCCACGTGCCCGGCAACCTGGTCAACATCCGCGTCAACCGCGGTCTGCTTGCGATGCTGCGCGGCGACCGCGAAGCCGTGCGGGAACACCTGGACGTCGTGCGGGCGACCGTTGCCGACCGGCCGAACACCGGCAACCACGCCACGCACCAGTACTTCGAGGCCGTCGTCGCCGACGCCGACGGCGACCACGCGGCAGCGGCCGAACTGGTCCGATCCGTGCAGCGGGACCACCCCTTCCTCCGGTGGCGGCTCCTGCGCCCGCATGTCGTCCAGGCCGTGCGGATCGCCCTGCGCGCCGGGGACCGGAACCTGGCCGAGGACCTCGCGGCCCAGGCGGCAGAACACGCCACCCGCAACCCCACCGTGCCGACCGCCCAGGGGACGGCCGCTCACGCGTCCGCCCTGGTGAACGCCGACCACGGACTCCTGGAGCGGTCGGTCCGCATCCTCCTCACCGGCCCCCGGCCGTTGCCCCTCGCCGCCGCATCCGCAGACCTCGGGCGCGTGCTCCTCGCAGCAGGCGATCCCGCCGCGACACCCGCCCTGACCAGGGCGCACGACATCTACGCCCAGGCGGGGGCCGACGTCGAGGCCGACCGGGTCCGGGCCGATCTGGAACGGACCACGAGCCGCTCCGGCCGGCGCACCGCAGGCCTCGGGCCGCGCCCCGACCAGGGCTGGGACGCGCTCACGGCCTCGGAGCGCAAGGTGGCCCGGCTGATCGCCGCGGGTCACACCAACCGGTCGGCCGCGGAGGCCCTCGTCGTCTCCCCGCACACGGTCAACACCCATCTGGCGTCGATCTTCCGCAAGCTGTCGGTGCGCTCAAGGGTCCACCTGGCCCGGATCGTCCTTGCGGAGGACGACGCCGGAACGGCCACCGGCGGCTGAGCGACCTCTGCGCCCCCGTGCAAGGTGTGGTGCGCGGTACGGCAACGGGAGGTGCAGGACCGGTCCTAGCGTGACGGGCATGCCGCGCCGCTTCGGCGCGCGGACCAGCCGACCCGAATCGAGGAAGCATCCGCATGCCGTACATCACCGTGGGCCAGGAGAACACCAACCCCGTCGAGCTGTACTTCGAGGACCAGGGATCCGGGCAGCCCGTCGTCCTCATCCACGGATTCCCGCTCGACGGCCACTCCTGGGAGCGCCAGAGCGCCGCTCTGCTCGACGCCGGCTACCGCGTGATCACGTACGACCGCCGCGGTTTCGGGCGGTCCTCGCAGCCGACCACCGGCTACGACTACGACACCTTCGCGGCCGACCTGCACACCGTGATGGAGACCATGGACCTGAACGACGCCGTCCTCGTCGGCTTTTCCATGGGCACCGGCGAGGTCGCCCGCTACGTCTCCAGGTACGGCTCCGGCCGGGTCGCCAAGGTCGCCTTCCTGGCCTCGCTTGAGCCCTGCCTGCTCAAGAGCGACGACAACCCGGACGGCGTCGCCCCGAAGGAGTTCTTCGACGGCGTCGTCGCCGCCGTCAAGGCCGACCGCTACGCCTACTACACGGCCTTCTTCAACGACTTCTACAACCTCGACGAGAACCTGGGCACCCGCATCAGCGAGGAGGCCGTCCGCAACAGCTGGAACACCGCGGCCCGCGGCGGCTCCTTCGCCGCGTCCGCCGCACCGGCGACCTGGTACACCGACTTCCGCGCCGACATCCCCGCCGTCGACGTGCCGGCCCTGATCCTGCACGGCACCGCCGACCGCATCCTGCCGGCCGAGGGCACCGCGCACCCCTTCCACAAGGCGCTTCCGTCGGCCGACTACGTCGAGATCGAGGGCGCCCCGCACGGTCTGCTGTGGACCCATGCCGAGGAGGTCAACACCGCCCTCCTCGCCTTCCTGGCGAAGTGACCCCCCACCGTTGACCCGCCGGGTGACGCCGGAGTCCCCGGCGTCACCCGGCCCCGGATCCCCGGCCCCGGATCCCTACGAGCTCAGGAGAGCGGACACCCCATGCAGTTCGGCATCTTCACCGTCGGGGACGTCACCCCCGACCCCACCAACGGTCGCACTCCGACCGAACGCGAGCGCATCAAGGCGATGGTCGCCATCGCGCTCAAGGCCGAGGAGGTCGGTCTTGACGTCTTCGCGACCGGCGAGCACCACAACCCGCCGTTCGTACCGTCGTCGCCGACCACCATGCTCGGCTACATCGCCGCCCGCACCGAGAAACTGATCCTGTCCACGTCCACGACGCTGATCACCACCAACGACCCGGTGAAGATCGCCGAGGACTACGCGATGCTCCAGCACCTGGCCGACGGCCGGGTCGACCTCATGCTGGGCCGCGGCAACACCGGTCCGGTCTACCCGTGGTTCGGACAGGACATCCGCCAGGGCATCAACCTCGCCAAGGAGAACTACACGCTGCTGCGCCGGCTGTGGCGCGAGGACGTCGTGGACTGGGAGGGCACGTTCCGTACGCCGCTCCAGGCCTTCACCTCGACACCGCGACCCCTGGACGGCGTCCCGCCCTTCGTCTGGCACGGATCCATCAGGTCCCCCGAGATCGCGGAGCAGGCCGCCTTCTACGGCGACGGCTTCTTCCACAACAACATCTTCTGGCCGGCCGATCACACCCGGCGCATGGTGCAGCTCTACCGGCGCCGGTTCGCGCACCACGGTCACGGCCGGCCGCAGGACGCCGTCGTCGGCCTCGGCGGACAGGTCTTCATGCGCAAGAACTCCCAGGACGCCGTACGGGAGTTCCGGCCCTACTTCGACAACGCGCCGGTGTACGGCCACGGCCCGTCGCTTGAGGACTTCACCGAGCAGACCCCGCTGACGGTGGGCTCTCCCCAGCAGGTCATCGAGCGGACCCTGTCGTTCCGGGAGACGGTCGGCGACTACCAGCGCCAGCTGTTCCTGATGGACCACGCGGGCCTGCCCCTGAAGACCGTCCTCGAACAGCTCGACATCCTCGGCGAAGAGGTCGTGCCCGTGCTGCGGAGGGAGTTCGCCGAGGGGCGTCCGGCCGACGTGCCGCAGGCCCCCACGCACGCGTCCCTCCGAGCCGTCCGGGAGGTGTCCGCCGCATGAAGCTGATCGTCGTCTCCGCGGGGCTGAGCACCCCCTCCTCCACCCGCCTGCTCGCGGACCGGCTGGCCGAATCGGCCCGCGACGAACTCGACGTCCGGGGGCACGCGGTGCCGACCGAGGTCGTGGAGCTGCGCCAACTGGCCGGCGACATCGCCAACCACCTCGTGACCGGATTCCCACCGCCGCGACTGAGCGCCGCCATCGACGCGGTGACGGCCGCCGACGGCCTGATCGTCGTGACTCCCGTGTTCGCGGCCTCCTACAGCGGTCTCTTCAAGTCCTTCTTCGACGTGATCGATCCGGACGCCCTCTCCGGGAAGCCGGTCCTGATCGCGGCGACGGGCGGTACGGCCCGCCACTCCCTGGTCCTTGAGCACGCCGTGCGCCCGCTCTTCGCCCATCTCCGCGCCGTCGTCGTCCCCACCGCCGTGTTCGCGGCCTCCGAGGACTGGGGCTCGGGTGGATCCGAGTACACCGACGGCCTGCCCGGCCGCGTCCGCCGGGCGGGCGTCGAGCTCGCCGCGCTCATGGCGGCGCGCCCGGTCGGTGAAGAGCCGGAGGACGACGTCACCGTCCTCGAACGGCAACTCGCCGACCTGCGCTTCGACTGAGACGGGCCGCCGGCCCGGGCGGCGGCGGGGTGGTTCACATGGTTCATACTGTTCCGCCGTATGAGCGTGAAACGAGTGACGACAAGGACCGTGCCCGAGGAACTCGACGGTGTACGGACGCCGCTGCGCGGCAGGGACGCCGAACTGGCGTTCATCGAGGCGCGGCTCGACGCGCTCGTCCGGGGCGAGGGCGGGATCATCCGCGTCGAGGGCCCCGTCGGCATCGGCAGGTCCAGGATCCTCGCGGAGGCCGCGGCAGCCGCGAGGCGGCGCGGGACGAGGGTGTTCGAGGGGGCCGCGGACCCCGACGAACAGTTCGTGCCGCTCGGCCCCCTCCTCGACGGTCTGCTCTCCGGCGAGGAACCGCTGTCGGGCGCCATCCGCCTCAGGGACCTCGCCACGACACCCGGCCAGCGGTTCTGGCTGCTCCAGGAGTTGGGGGACCGCCTGCGGGAGACGGCTCGAAACGGCCCTCTGCTCGTCGTCCTCGACGACCTCCAGTGGTGCGACGACCTGACCCTCCTCACCTTCAACACCCTCGCGGCCGGACTCTCGTCGCACGCCATCCTGTGGCTGGTCGCCGTGCGCGGAGGCAGCGTGCCGTCGGGCGTGCGCACGACCCTGGACAGGATCCGGCGGGCAGGCGCACACGAGCTGGCGCTGGGAACGCTGGACGACCGGGCCACCACACGGATCACCGAGGACGTCCTCGGCGCCGCTCCCGACCCGGACGTCCTCCGCGTCGTCCGTCGCGCCGAAGGGGTCCCGCAGCTGTTGGTCGAGCTGCTCGGCTCGCTACGGGAGGCAGTGACGATCGAGAACGGCACGGCCAGGCTGTCGGCCGGACCCCCCGCGCCACGGGATCTCCCGTCTGTCGTGCGCCGCCTCGCCCAGCTGTCCGACGAGGCACGGGAGCTGGTGCAGACGGCGGCCGCCATGGGCGGCCCGGTCACCGTCGCGCTGCTGGCCGAACTGCTCGGCAGGTCCTCGGCGGCGCTCATCACAGCAGTACGGGAATCCCTCGACGCCGATCTGCTCACCGAAAGCGGCGATCGCCTCGCCTTCCGCCACGACCTGATCCGCGAGGCGGTGGAAGCCGGCCTCCCCCTGCCCCTGCGTCAGGCCCTGCGTGGTCAAGCCGCCGAGCTGCCGCCGGGGAGCGCGGCCTCCCCCGCCGAGCGTCCCGGGCCGTCGGCCGGGAGAGCCCCGGCAGATGCGGCGGAGGCCGGGAGAGCGGGGCCGGGAGACGCGGCGGAGGCCGACCGGCTGCGCACCGCCGCGGCGGAACTCGCGGCCACCGCTCCCGGACCCGCCGCGGAACGCAGCCTCAAGGCCCTGGAACTCACCACGGCGGACGCTCCGGAGCGGCCGCGGGTCATCGCCGAGACGATCCCGCTGCTCTGGCAGACGGGCCGGGCCGCCCAGGCGCGTGAGCTGGGAGCCTCCGCCCTGGCGACCGGCGGTCTCGGACCTGAGGACGAGGCACGCATACGCCTCGCCCTGGCACGCCTCGCCGTACCGTTCGACTTCTGCGAGGCGGTCCGGCAGGCCCGCGCCGGGGCGGCACTGCCCGGGATCCCCGTGGACGTGAGGGGGCGACTGCTCGCCATGCTCGCTGTCGGCCTGTCGATGGCGGGCGAGCACTCGGCGGCCGAGCAGGTCGCCGCGGAGGCGTGGGAGACCGCAGCGGCAGCGGGGGACCGCTCCGCCGAAGCCACGTTGACGACGGTCCGCTCGGCCGTGAGTTTCCACCGCATGGACTTGACCGAGGCGTTCCGGCAGGCCGAGCGGGCCGCCGCGCTGGCCGACGCCCTGGGCGTCAGCACCTCGCTGTGGGTTCCGGAGGCCTTGTGGCACGCTCTCCTGTCGAACACCACCGGACGCACCGCGCAGGCGCTCGCCGCCGCGGAGGACGGCATCCGGATCACCAGGGAGCAGGGCCGAACGGCGGCCACCCGTATGTGGCTCATGACCCGCTCCCGCATCCTTCTGGAGGTCGGACGGCTGGCGGACGCCCGGGCCGACGCCGAAGCCGCGGCCGAGACGACCGGCGATCTCGGCCCGGGCAACCTCGCCGACGTCACGCTCCGGTACGTGATGATGCGCGTCGCCCTCCACACCAACGACCAGCAGACCGCACGAGCGTACGCGGCGGAGGCGAGGCGCATGCGGAGCGACGGCGCACCCGTCGTCCGGCACTTCGGCGCCTGGATGCTGGCACTGATGGCCGACTTCGAAGGCCGGCCCGCCCGTGCCATGGCCGAACTCGACGAGGTGATGACGTCGCCCGCCGCGGACCGGCCGGCCTACGCCGGCTTGGTCGACCCCGCCGACGCCCCGGTCCTCGTCCGTCTGGCGCTGCGTGCCGGCGCGCACGAACGGGCCGCGCAGGCGGTCGCCCTGGCCGAGCGGCGAGCCGCGCTCAACCCCGACCTCACGTTCCTCGCCGCCACCGCCGCGCACGCCCGGGGGCTCCTCGACAACGACCTCGCCCCTCTCGTACGCGCCGTCCGGCTGTACGAGGACTGCCCTCGGGTGATGGCCCGGGCGTCGGCACTGGAGGACGCCGGACGCAAGCTGGCGGCCACCCGCAAGTCCGAAGCGGTGCCGTACTTCGACACGGCCCTCGCGCTCTACGCGCGAGCGGGCGCCGAGCGGGACGTCGCACGCGTCCGCCGGCGCCTGCGGGCCGCCGGGGTCCGACGCCGACCCTCGCCCGCCGGGCTCTCCGGTGAATGGCCGGAGCTGACGGCCGCGGAGCTACGGGTGGTACGGCTCGTGGCTCGACGGCTGACCAACCAACAGGTGGCCGAGCACCTCTCCCTCTCACCGCACACGGTGAGTTCGCACCTGCGCCGGGCCTTCACCAAGCTGGACATCACCTCACGCGTGGAGCTGACCCGGCTGGTGAAGCATCGCGACAGCGGAGAGTAGCCGCTTCGTATCCCACGTGGGCGTCATGGCAATGGACGATTCGTGTGATGTGCCGAGGTCGTCGCTTCCTCAGAATGATCAAGAGCCGCGGAATGGAGAAGTCCGCGGGGAACAGCTGATCGAGAGAGGAGCAGCGCATGACCGTAAGGCTCCAGCGAGCCCGCCCCGGCAGCCCCGAGCTCCAGGCGCTTGTCGACGAGCTCGCGGAGCGGCTCGGCCGGTCCGTCGCCGTCGACGACCCGCTGGTCCGCATGGTCTGCACGAGCCGCCACTTCGGCGACGAGGACCCGGTCCGCATCGGCACCCTGCTGCAGGGCCGCGCCGACAACGCGACCATCCGCTACGTCCTCGCCCAGGGCGTGACCCAGTGGTCCAGAGCCGGGTTCATCGACGGCCGTGACGATCTCGGACTGCTGCCCCGTTACGTCGTGCCCCTGCGCGAGCGCGGACATCTCCTCGGACTGCTCCTGGTGGTCGTGCCCGAGAAGACGCTCGCAGAGCACGAGACACGTGCCATCGCCCGGGCCGCGGACGCCATGGCCGCCCAGATGTACGGAGAGCACATCGCCACCGACACCCGGAAGGCCGACGAGCGGGACCTCGTCCTCGAACTCGTCGGCACCGACGTCGTCGCCCGTACCACCGCACGGCGGCGAGGCAGGGAACTCGGACTGCTCGGAGCGGCACAGCACGTCCTGGTCACCGTCGTCCAGCTGAGCTGCGCGACCGAGTTCGTGCGACAGTACGAGGCGGGCCTGTGGGGGGCGCTGGAGGGGTTCCGGCAGACGCGTTCGGCCCAGGGGCTCATCGCGATCGGGAAGGAGCGGGCGACGCTGCTCCAGCTCCGCGACCGCCCACCCGGCCCGGGCGAGGTCGATGCCCAGTCCGCTCGCATCCTCGACGAACTCCGCACCTTCCTGGACCCGTCGGCGGACCCGGTGATCGGCGTCGGTGGACGGCACCCAGGCCTGGACGACGCGTGGACGTCGTACGAGCAGGCGCTCGTGGCGGCTCGCGCGGCACGCCGACTGCCCACCCTGAAGAGCGCCGGTGACTGGGATCTCCTCGGGGAACTCGCCGTGCTGCTCCAGCTCCCGGAGCACGCCCTGAACACGTCCCTGGTCCCGAAGCCGCTCCGCACCCTGACCGGGGCGAAGGGGGGCGACCGCCTGCGGGACACCCTGCGCTGCTTCCTCGAACACGCGGGATCGATTCCCAGGACCGCGGACACGCTGGGAATCCACCGCACCTCGCTCTACTACCGCCTGCGCCAGATCCAGGAGATCACCGGACTCGACCTCGGCGACGGCGTCCACCGGCTCACGCTCCACCTCGGCCTCAGGATCGAGGAACTCCTCGCCCCGGGCGGCGACGGAGCCGTCTGACCTCCTCCTCGCTTCGACAAAGCGAGGAGGATCCACGGCTCGATTCCTACAGCTCGCGGTGGTGCGGGCGGCGGGCCCCATTCGATGATGTTCGGGACGGGCGGGAGCGAAATACCGCCTCTGACCAGGGGAGAGGTCATGAAGGAACTGATTACGACGGACGGAGCACGGCTCGCGTACCAGGACACCGGCGGCGAGGGCGTCCCGCTGGTGATGCTGCACGGCTGGGGGCAGACGCAGGCGATGTTCCGCCACCAGATCGAAGGACTGGCGCCCGGCCGCCGAGTCGTCACTGTCGACCTCCGCGGCCATGGGAAGTCCGGCAAGCCGCATCACGGCTACCGCATCGCCCGACTCTCCCGCGACGTGCTCGAACTCGTCGACCATCTCGGTCTTGACCGTTTCGACGCACTGGGCTGGTCCATGGGCGTCTCGGTGTGGTGGAGCTTCATCGACCAGTACGGGACCGGACGGATCCGGCGTTTCGTCGCCGTCGACCAGCCCGCGACGGTCGCCGCCGTGCCCTGGATGACCGAGCGCGAACAGCGGGACTCCGGCGCCATCTTCGACGTGTCGGGGCTGCTGTACCTGGGCGCGGCCCTCGCGGGGCCGGAGGGCGACACGGTCCTCGCCGACTTCGTGCGAGGCATGTTCTCCGGTGAGCCCGACCCCGAGGTGCTGGCCTTCGTCGGCGAGGAGATCCGGTCGACACCCGCCTACGCGGGCGTGCCGCTGCTGTTCGACCACTGCGCGCAGGACTGGCGCGACGTGCTTCCCCGGATCGACGTGCCGACCCTGGTGATCGGCTGTGAGGGGAGCCATGTGCACCCCGATTCGCAACGTTTCGTCGCCGAGCGGATTCCCGGCGCACGCCTGCACGTCTTCGCCTCCGACGTGGCGAGCTCGCACTTCCCCTTCCTGGAGAACCCGCCGGCCTTCAACGCCGTGGTGGAGAAGTTCCTGGCCGAGGAGCCGGTGAACGGGGCGTGATTCCGCCCTCCGCCCGCACGAACCCACGGCTAGGAATCCCCATGACCCTCACACTGATGTCACGTGCGCCCGAACGGGTGCCTCGGCAAGCGCCCGGTCCGGCCTCGTCCTCCTCCCGCTCGGGGTGGCTGGTCCAGATGCTTTCCGAGATGCCGGAGGCGAACGACCGGACCCACGTCTACCTCGGCGTCCATGTCCGTGGGCCCGTCACCGTCGTACGCGAGCGCGCCAAGACCCTGTTGGAGCCGAACGACCTGGTCTTCTGCGACCCGGCCCGACGGCACCTGCTGCAGTTCGGCGAAGACTGCCAGATGATCTTCTTCCGGGTGCCCCGCTGCTACCTGGGCGTCACGGAGTCGGAACTGAACCAGGTGCTCGGCGTACCCGTACGCGGCGGGGAGGGGCTCGGGGCGCTGACGTCCGACTTCCTGACCGCGCTCGCCGCCAAGGCGGAGTTCCGCCGGTCCACGATCGGGGACCGGCGGGCCAGGACGGCCGTACACCTCCTTTCCGTCCTGGTCATGGAGCTCCTCGATGCGGACACGACGGACGAGGCCGACGACGCGTCAGGGGCTGTCAACGAGATGCTGTCCCGCATCCACGGCTACATCGAAGAGCATCTGATGGACCCGGGCCTCTCACCGGAGTCGATCGCACGCGCCCACCACATCTCCGTCCGGTACCTGCAGAAGCTCTTCCAGAACGACGGCAGCACGGTGAGCCAATGGGTGCGGCAGCGCAGGCTAGAGTTCTGCCGGTTGGAGCTGGGCCGCTCCAACCGGAGGATCACCATGGCCGCGGTGGCACACCGCTGGGGCTTCAGCAGCCCCTCGCACTTCAGCCGCACGTTCCGCGGCGCCTACGGCATGAGCCCCAGCGAATGGCAGGCGCTGGCGACCTCGGCCTTCGCACCGCCGGCTCCCGGCGCCCAGGACGAGCGAAGGCGCTGAGGCGCGTGTGCGCCGTCATGACGGCGTGAATGCGCGCACTACAAGAGGTGCCGCTTCCACGGCTCCACCGTGAGCAACAGCTGCAGGGACCTCTTGCCGAATTCCGGGCCAGGCCCTGACCGTCGTGACGACGACCCACGCGTGGCCCGACACCGAGAAGAGAACTCGCATGACCAACCCCACCGTCGTCCTCGTGCACGGTGCCTTCGCCGACGCGACAGGCTGGATAGGCGTCATCTCGGAACTGCGGAGCAGCGGCATCCCGGTGATCGCTCCGTCGAACCCGCTGCGGGGCCTGACGTCGGACGCCGCCTACCTCGCCTCCGTCCTCGCGCAGGTCGACGGCCCGGTCGTACTCGTCGGCCACGCGTACGGCGGTGCGCTGATCACCGTGGCCGGCGCCGCGGAGAACGTCGTCGGGCTCGTCTACGTGGCGGCCTACGTGCCTCACGAGGGCGAGAGCCTTGGCCAGCTCCAAGGGAGCTTCCCCGAGTCCCCGTTGACGGGCAACCTGAAGGAGTGGACGTACCCGCTCCTCGACGGCGACTCCGCGGTCGAGGTCACCATCGAGGAGACGGCCTTTCCCTCCGTCTTCGCGGCGGACGTGCCCGAGGATGTTGCCGGTGTCCTGGCAGCCGCCCAACGCCCGCTCGCCACCGCCGCCTTCACCGAGACCGCGTCCGCGGCGGCGTGGCGGACCAAACCGTGCTGGGCCCTGGTGGCCGGAGCCGACCGCACGATCGGCCCCGAGGTCCAGCGCTTCGGCGCCGCACGGGCCGGCGCCGTCGTCGTCGAACTCCCGGACGCCTCCCACGCCGTCGTCCTGTCCGAGCCCACCCGGGTCGCCGACCTGATCAGGGACGCCGTACGGGCGACGAGCTGACCGACCGACCTCCGCGACGACACGAGTGGGACCGCGCCGGTCGGGGCGCCACCCCTCGGTCGGGCCGGGAGCGCGCATGTGGATCAGACCTTCTCGGTGACCACACGGATGTGAGGGGCGGTGAGCATCCCGATGTCTTCTGCATCGGACGTCAGGATCGTGACGCGGCCCGGCTGAGTCAGGGCCGTGGCGCAGAGCACCGCGTCGATGGCGTACTCGTGGCCATGCGGTCCGGCCGCGCGCAGTAGGGCGGCGGCGGACTGGGCGATGGCCTGGGTGACCGGTGCGACCTGCAGCCGGGACAGCGTCCACTTCAGGGCGGCGTCGTTGATCCGGGGGTGGATCACCTCGACGAGTACCGCGGCCGAGGTGATCACGGGAAGATCGGCGTCACGTGCGGCGGTGAGCCACTCGTGGACCTCGCGGTCGCGTTGCACGGCTTTGGCCAGGCCCTCGCTGGGTGGAGGGCGCGCGGTAGACGGAACATCGAAAGCCCAGGTTGCCCTCTATAGCCAGTCCCGCCGCCTGAAAATCACGTACAAACTGACGCAGACCACGGCCATGGGCAGGATGGCGAAGGGGTAGCCGAAGTGCCAGCTCAGTTCCGGCATGGTGGCGAAGTTCATGCGGTAGATCGTGCCGACCAGGGTGGGGGCGAAGAGGATGGCGGCCCAGCTGGAGATCTTCTTGAAGTCGTCACCCACGCGGCGCTGACCTGCGGAAATCGGCTGGAGAATCATCTTGGGCTGCGAAGACTCGCCTTTCCAGCTCTTTCAGCGTGCCACCCGTTTGTACGGCCGATCCTCCCCAGCCGCTCCCTGAGGCGGCTTCGTTCTCCCCGGATTCTCCCCAGCCGCGGCTGCTCGGAAAGACGGATCCCCGCTGGCCAGTTCCCGATCCGAGTGGCGGGGCAGGCTACGCAATGTAGTGGCAGCGACGTACGTAGTGACCGTAGACATCCGCGTCTTGGAGGGCGATCCGGAGATCCGCGGCACCGTGGACTGCAGGGCGGAGCTGCGTCGCGGCCCGTACTGAAGCCGGTCAGCCGGCGAAGCCCGGGACCACCAGGCCGGACTCGTACGCGATCACCACCGCATGGGTCCGGTTCTGCGCGCCGAGCTTGGTCAGCACATTTCCGACGTGCGTCTTGATCGTCTCCAGGCTCACCGTGAGGGACTCCGCGATCTCCGGATTGGAGAGCCCGGTGGCCACCAGGCGCAGCACCTCCTCCTCCCGGCCGGTCAGGGCGGCCCGCGGCAGGGCTTCTGCGGAGCCCAGCGGGCGGGGGGCGACCATGCGGCCCAGTGCGGCCGGGAAGAGTACCGCTTCGCCCGCCGCCACCACCCGGACCGCCTCGGCGATCCGGCGGACCGGGAGGCGCTTGAGGACGAAGCCGCTGGCGCCCGCGCTGAGGGCGGCAGTGACGTAGCCGTCATTCTCGAAGGTGGTGATCACCACGACCTTCGGCGGTTCGGCCGCTTCGGCAACGAGTTGGCGGGTGGCCTCGATCCCGTTGAGACGCGGCATCCGGACGTCCATCAGGACCACGTCCGGTCGCAGGATCCTCGCCCGTTCGACCGCCTCGACGCCGTCGGCGGCCTCGCCGACCACCGTGATCCCCGGCTGTGCGGCGAGCAGCATGCGCAGGCCGCTGCGGGTGACCTCGTCGTCGTCCGCGATCAGGAGGGTGATGCAGGGGCTGGTGACGGAAGTTAGGGCCGTGCCCTCGCCCGCGTCGGATCCGCTCACGCCGACGCCCGTGCCGGCAGCCGGCAGGCCAGCCGCCAGTGCTGCGTCCCGTCCGGACCGGCCTGGAATTCGCCGTGCAGCAGCCTGACGCGCTCGGCCAGTCCGGGCAGACCGTGGCCGGAGGTCGAGAAGGTACCCGGGCCCGGGCCCGTCCGTGCCCCGGTCCGGTTGACCACCGTGAGATCCAGTCCGTCCGGCCCGGCAGCCACCCGGACCTCGATCGGGCCGCCCGACCCGTGGCGCAGCGCGTTCGTCAGCCCTTCCTGGAGGATCCGGTACGCCGCCCGGGAGAGCGTCCCCTGGACCTGTGCCAGCTCGCCCGACAACTCTGGTTCCACTACCGCGCCCGCGTGCCGCAGGCGGTCCAGCAGCTCGGGGAGGTCGGCCAGGGTCCGGGTCGGGGCCGTTCCCGACTGTTCCTCGCGCAGCACTCCGAGCACGTAGTCCAGGTCCTCCAGCGCGGCCCGCGTCGACTCCTCGATGCTGCGCATGGCGGCTCGCGCCGCCGCCGGGTCGGCGGAGAGCACCTCGCCGGCCACGGCGGCCTGGATCGTGGCAGCGGTCAGTGTGTGCCCGATCGAGTCGTGCAACTCGTGGGCCAGTCGGTTGCGTTCGGCCAGCAGCCGTTCCCGCTCGGCCGCCAGCGCGAGCCGCTCGGCCGACGACGGCCCCAACAGCCTCGGCGCCAGCCACCGCAGAGCGTTCGTCACCACCACGCAGACGGCCGCCGCCAGCAGCAGGCAGCCGAGTGCCACCGCCCAGCTGCCCCAGCCACCCTCCGCCCGCACCGACCAGCCGAACAGACTCAGCTCCGCCTTGGAGCGGAGCCAGCCCCCCGGCAGGGTCAGGCCCGCGATGATCAGCACGCCGTTCACCAGCGCGCCCGTCCACCCCAGTGCCACGTGCAGCACCAGCCAGAGCGGGGTCCGCCAGTGGTCGAGGCCGGGGGAACCAGAGGTCCGGCGACCGGCCACGGGAATCGGCAGCGGCACCCGCAGCAGCCGGCGGGCGGACACGACCAGCGCCCGCCGTACAGGGCGCGCCAGTCCGGCCACGCCGACCAGTGCTGCCCAGACCAGCAGGACCAGGACGATCTGCACGCTCTCGGGAGCGGATTGCCACGACAGCGCCGGCAACAGGGCGAAAGGCAGCAGCGGAAGGCTCGCCAGAGCGCCGCAATAGGCGAACAGCACACCCGAATACGTGGAGCCGTGCAACAGCGGCCGAATTCCCCTGATCATGGTCGCCAGTATCGCCGGGCAGCCCACCGGCAGCCTCCCCCGATCGGGGGAGCGATTTCTCCCGCCTTCCCGCGATGCGGTCGAAGGGCCCTGGAAACCAGGATTCGTGCTCCGACCGAACGATTCCCCAGGAGTTGACTCATGCGAGCACAGACCCGGCAGGGCCTTCCTTCCCCGACCCGGCAGCAGCAGGGCGGCGGGCGGCGACGAGCTGTGTCGGCCGCGGCCGCGCTGGTCATCGGCGTCATGACCACGGGCGTCCTCGCCCCGTCCAGCGCCTCCGCCTCCGGTTCAGCCGCCTCCGCCGCTGCCGCTGCCGCTGCCGCTGCCGCTGCCGCTGCCGGGCCGGACGCCGTCCAGCAGAGCTTGAACGTGCTGGTGCGCGACGACGGGATGCCCGCCGCGTTGGCGAGCGTCCAGGACCGTGACGGCCGCACCCGCACCTACACCGCAGGGCTCGGCGACCTGGCCACCGGCTCGAAGGTGCCCGGGGACGGCCAGGTACGGATCGGCAGCAACACCAAGACCTTCGTCGCGGTCGTCGTCCTGCAGCTGGTCGGCGAAGGGAAGATCGGCCTCGACGCCACCGTGGACACCTACCTGCCCGGACTCGTCCGCGGAGAGGGGATCGACGGACGCCACATCACCGTCCGCCAGCTCCTCCAGCACACCAGCGGACTTCCCAGCTACAGCAACTACCTCGGGGACGACGTGCGGTACTACTCCCCCCGCGAACTGCTCGACACAGCCCTCCAGCACCCGGCCGAGTTCGCCCCCGGGACGAGCTGGAAGTACAGCAACACCAACTACGTGCTTGCCGGCCTGATCGTCCAGAAGGTCACCGGCCGCCCCCTGGCCGAGGAGATGGACCGGCGCATCATCAAGCGCATCGGGCTGCGCCACACCTACTTCCCCGCCCCCGGTGACGCGAGCATCCGGGAGCCCCACCCCCACGGCTACTACCGGGAACCGGCGGACGGACCGCTGCGCGACATCACGGAGATCGACCCCTCCTGGGGCTGGGCGGCAGGCCAGATGGTCTCCACCAACTCTGACCTCAACCGCTTCTTCAGCGCACTCCTGGCGGGCCACCTCCTGCCCTCGGCCCAGCTCGCCCAGATGCGCTCCACCGTCCCCGCCGAAGCGACCTTCGGCCCAGCCGCCCGCTACGGACTTGGACTCGTCAGCAGGCCGCTGCCGTGCGGCGGCCTCTCCTGGGGCCACGGCGGCAGCTTCCCGGGGTACGAAACCCGGGGCGGCGCCACCGACGACGGCCGCGCCACCAACGTCGCAGTCACCATGCAGCTCACCGACGAGGCGGGCCGGAGAAATCTCGAACGCGCCGTGGACACCGCCCTGTGCCGCTGAACCCCGCCGGGGGTTCCGTGAAAACGACCGATGGGCCCGACATGACGTCGGGCCCAGCGGCCTCACGTGAAGGTCGTCGACTTCGGGACCGCCCGCCACCTGGACGGACGGTCGCCCTGACCACGGCACGGGCGGAGTTGGGAGGTCGCCGTTGTCGCCATCACGCAGGGGTTTCCTTCCTGACCGGACCGGTCAACCCATGAAGTCCGTGTGGCGCACGCCCAGCGATGTACGGTCCTCCCCGCCCGCCGATGCGCTCGCCGTCGCCCCGGCCACCTTCAACACGCTCAACAAGTGGGCGGCCGGATTCGCGGACAGCCGCGCCCTCGGTATCCGCTGCGAGGCTCCGGGCATGGGCATTCCCACCGCCTGCCCTACGCGAACACCGCCCTCGCTGCCCATCACGCGTACCGGCGGAGCCTCGCCGAACGGTTCCTGGTCGGGAGCTACAGCCCCACCGCCCGAAGTCCGGAGGCGGCGCCGACCGCTTCCGCTGGGAGGAAGCCGACGACCTCCTAGCCCCGTTCCTCACGACACGGGCGCACCACGGACTCTGACAGCCAGTCGCGCCTCTTGAAGATGACGTACAGGCTCACGCAGACCACCGCCATCAGCAGGATCGCGAACGGGTACCCCGCCGCCCGTCCGGGCGATCATGCGCCACCCATACCACGCCCGCGGCTCCGGCGGCATCCTCCAGGGGCCCCACTTGGCGCGTGGCCAGGAGCCCGCTCCGGAGCAGTTCGAAGAGGCACGCGAGCTGATCGAGAAGGAGGGCCCGCAGGTCGTCGAGCGCTACCTCCCGTAGCGCTCCCCCTCACCTTGCCGACAGCCCCAGCCCTGGGTCGGCCCCCGGGCCGGGGCCGGGACGCGTCAGCGAAGGTGCCAGAGCGCATACCCCGCGACCACCATCACCAGTCCGGCGCCCGTCATGGCCGCCCCCAGGACCCGGTGGTACCAGGACTGCGTCCACATCGAACCGGCCGGCTGCGCCAGTTGCAGCCCTACCGGCTGCTGGCGCTGCCGAATGCCCTCGGCCCGCCGCACCGCGATGCCCCGCACATTGAACGCCCAGCTCGCACCACACCCGACGCCGGCCAGCCCGGCCAGAAGGAAGACTCCGATGACGATGGGCGACGGCCCCTGCGTCCCGGTGCAAGACTGCTCATCACGCGGCACCCCATACGGCTTCAAGGTCCTGGCAGTGAACAGTGATCGACGCATCGGTCAGCACAATTTCGTGGCTACAACCATCATGCCGCGGAAGGATCTCGTCGAGGAGCACCGTATCGGCCTGCATCCAGTCGATCGACTGGTCGTAGTCGATCGAGAAATGCGAGACCCCGGAGTACCGAATCCGAAGACCGGATTCATGCTTCCACTGGTTGGCGGAAAATTCCAGGGTCAAGACCCCACGCTTGTCCGTCGGCACGAAGATTCCTGCCAGTTCGAGGTCTTTTACAGATCGGGCACTGCGCATGCTGTAGTGCTCGGCATCGGAAGCAAAAGCCCAGGCTCCGGCTGGCAACGCGTCCCGCATCTGCGGAAGTTCGACGAGATAGGCACTCGGGTCCAGGTTGAACCCGTGCATCTCTGAATCCCAGTCCGCCTTCACATATTTCATTTACAGCCTTCCGAGGCAAGACGGGGTCGCTGCCATTTATCTCCGGTGACGTCTTCGGTCCCCCTCGGGCCAATGCGTCCATGCCGCCGCATGGTGTCGATGGCTTTCCCCTTCAGCGCATTTTCGACACTTGGCGGAACTTCAACATCTGCACCTATTTTCCGGTGCTTGTTGAACCAGCCGTCGCTGCCAAAGATACCCACCTCGCGGCCAGATTTGTCGTAGACGTGGATCTCAAAGTCTTTTCCCTTCATCCCTTCCTACCAGGTGTCCAATCGCCCTCGATACCCCTTCCCAAGGTCAAGCGGATCCTTCGGCCCCCGTGCCGCAAGCCCCAGCGAGTCGGTCCAGCCCAACGCGTTCACAACATATGCGTGGTGGTTGGGTGCCGGTTCCAGGCCCAGCGGGTCCGGGCTGATGTACCTGGCGGTTTCGGGGTCGTAGTAGCGGAAGTAGTTGTAGTTGAAGCCGGTTTCCGGGTCCGCGTATTGGCCGGGGAAGCGGAGTGGGCAGTCTACGGATGTGGTGTCCGTCGGGGCGGGGAAGTGCGCGCCCCACAGCGTGGTGCGGCGCTGCCAGGTCAGTTCACCGTCAGGGGTGACCAGCTCGGTCGGCGTGCCGACCGTGTCCGTGATGACGGCGTGGAAGCGGGTGCTGTAGTCCGCCGAGGCGTCCTGGGCCAGTGTGACCAGCAGGGACGCGCCCTGCTCCCGGACCAGCGGTCTGTGGTCGGTCTGGATGAGGGGGCGGTGGGTGCCCGGGGCGTAGTCCCAGCTGGTGACCTGGCCGTCGGACGTGTTCTGTTCGGCCAGGCGGGTGTCGTCCCAGGTGAAGTCCGTGCGGTCGGCGGTCGAGCCGTCTTCTGCCAAGCGCCGCTTGGATATTCGGCGGCCCAGTGGGTCGTACGTGTACTGCCAGCGGTCGCCGTCCGGCGTCACCGCCTCGGTCAAGCGGTCTTCCGCATTCCAGGCGTACGTCCAAGTGTGCTGCTGCCCGTTGAGGAGCTTGCGAGTCTTGCGGATCAGGCGGCCCTGGGCGTCGTGTTCGTACGAGGTGTGGCGGGCACCGCGGATGAGGGTGCCGTTGAATGCGCGGTCGCCAGAGGCTTCGTGCGCGGGGGCCGTGGCGTGGGTGAGGTTGCCTGCTGCGTCGTAGGCGTACGCCTCGGTCCAGCCGTGGGCCCGGACCCCGGCGACCCGGCCCAGTCGGTCGAGGTCGAACCGACGGGTCCCCGAGGTCAGTTCGCGGATCTCGGTCAGGTAGCCGTCCTCGCGGTAGGCGTAGGTGCGGTGCTGGAGGAGACGGTCGGCCTCGTTCACCCGGCCCGAACCCGAAAGTGTTTGCTCGGTGAGGCGGTGGGCGGCGTCCCAGGACTGGGTGAGCGTGACTCCGTCGCCGAGGCGGCGCTCGGTCTCACGGCCCGCGGCGTCGTACGCGAAGGTCAGGGAACCAGCCTCGGTACTGATCGCCGCGGGGCGCCCTGCCGGGTCGTAGGTCCACTGCGAGTTCAGCTCGGACGGGGTGGTGCGCCGGACGAGACGTCCGAGCACGTCGTACACGTAGGTGATGGTCCGGCCGTTGACGGTTTCCGTGAGCGTACGGCCGAGGGCGTCCCGCGCGATGGAGACCGCCGCATCCGCGTTGGCTGTGTGGATCAGATGGCCCGATGTGCTGTAGGCGTACGTGGTGACGGCGCCCGCGTCGGTGCGCTGCTCGACGACGCGGCCCAGCGCGTCCCTGGTGAAGCTCAGCTTTTCGCCCGCGCCGTTCGTGCGGGATGCCAGAGCGCCCGACGCGTCGTGCGTGTACGTCAGCGTCCGGCCGTTGAAGTCGGTCTCCGTGACCAGTCGGCCCGCATCGTCGTACGCGTACGTCCAGGTCAGCCCCTGCGGGTTGGTGACTCCGGTCAGCCGGAGCTCGGTGTCGTACGCGAAGGCGTATGCCGTGCCGTCCGGGTCTGTGCGGGTGGCGGGTACGTCGAAGTGCGTGGCGGTGTGGCGGGTGACGTTGCCCGCGGGGTCGGTGTGGGTGAGCGGGTTACCCTCGCCGTCCCAGGTCCAGGACTCGCGGCTGCCGTCCGCATGCTCGCGCCACGTCGGCTTGCCTTCGGTCGACCAGCCCATGCGGGTGGTCCCGCCCAGTGGGTCGACCACTTGGACGACACGGCCGAAGGAGTCGCGGCGCGCCACCGTGGTGTGCCCGAGTTCATCGGTGACGGCGACGGGCAGCCCGGCCGCGTCCGGTGTGACCCTGCAGGTATGGCCCAGGGCGTCGGTGACAGTGACCAGGTGGCCCGACTCATCGTAGGCGCAGTGCGTTTCGGCGCCGAGCGGGTCGGTGGTGGTGACCAGGTTGCCGAGCTCGTCGTAGGTGTGGTGCCAGGTCGCACCACCGGGTTCGACGACCTCGACCGGCTGGCCGAGCGCGTTGTACGTGGCCCGGGCGACGGTCTGGTCCGGCAGGGTGACTGCGGTGAGGTTGTCGGCTTCGTCATAGGTGTAGCGCGTCGTACGGCCCTGCGGATCGGTGACCGAGACGGGTTTGTCGCCCCGCTCTGTCCACTGCGTGCGGGTGGTGTGGCCGAGCGGATCGGTCTCCTCGACGACCATGCCCGCGGAGTTGTACCGGTGGGTGGAGCGGCGGCCGAGGGAGTCGGTGTAGATGGTGGTGTGCGCCGTGTCGTCGTAGGCGAGGGTGCCGGAGAGGAAGCCGTCGCTGCCCTCGGTGCGCTCGACTCGGCCGCGGGCGTCGTAGAAGTAGGCGAAGGAGGTGCCGTTGCGGTCGGTCCAGGAGGTGACCCGCCCTTCGGCGTCGTAAGTGAAACGCAGTGGTTCGTCGCTGGAGTTGATGACCTCGGTGAGGTTGCCCGCCTCGTCGTAGCCGTACCGCATGACGACCGTACCGGCGTCCTCGCCCGGCGAGGGCTCGTACCGCGACGGGGCCTGGTCGAGCAGGCGCAGGGCGGTGATGCGCGGCCCCTGGGTGTCGACGGCGAGGTAGTAGCCGCCGGAGTGGCGGAGCGCGGTGGGGATGCCGTCGGGCGTGCGCTCGATGTCGATGCGAGCGCCGTTGCGGTCGTGCCAGCTGTCCAGCGGGAGGTGGAAGACACCAAAGGTGCCGGAAGGGAGGGGGGTACCGAAGGCGCGGACGACTCCGGAGTCCGGGTCGGTGATGGTCATGACGCCGTCGGGCTTGCCGTCCCATTCCAGCGGCCAGCGGGCGCCCTTGACGGGCAGGGCTGGCTCGCCGGGCTGAGGAACGGGGTAGACCAGGCGCATGCCGTCCGAGGCGGCGAACACCACCCCTTCCCCGTCGATCTGAAGGCACTCGTCCAGGGTGGAGACCCAGGTGGGGCCGAAACACACCCCACCACGGTACGAGGACAGGTGGGTGCGCTCGAAGACCAGGGGGAGGTCGGCGGGGAGTGTGAGGTCGGTCTGCGTCATCAGCATGGCGCCGGTCGCCACGTCGATCGGCTCTCCGACGCACGGAGTGCTCTTGCACTGCCGGGCCGCCGGACCGAGTTCGACCAGGTCGGGTCGGAGCGTCGGCGGCCGCAGCATCAGCGGCACCTCGGTCTTGGTGAACAGGCTCCCCTCGATGCCGGCTTTCGTGACACCACCGGCGGCACCGAACACGCCGCCGTAGATCATGCCGTCCTTTGCCGCGGCATTGATCTCGTCGAGGCTGAACCCTTCTGCATGCCGGTGGCGATCTTCAGGGGCTGGGCGACCGCGAGGTCGATGGTCACCGACTCCATGCTCCCGAAGGCCGCCGCGACCAGCGTGCCGGCGGCGATTTCGGCGACGGTGGTGGTGACGGCGATGCCCATAGTGGCGCCGAATTCGATGAGGGCCTCGGTGGCCAGGGCGGCAGCACCCGCGGCAGCACCCGCGGTCACGAAGGCCAGCGCGATGCCACCCACGGTGATCGCGGCATCGATGCCGATCTGCGTCCAGAGTTTGTTGATGGCGTCGTCGACAGCCTTGGCGAACTTGTCCAGTGCCTCGGCCATCTGGCGGGACGCCTCGGCGAGGTCGCTGAGCCAGCCCGCGTCGTTGCCCTTGGCGTACCGCCCCAGAAGGTCCCGAACGCCTCTATCGCCTCACCCGTGTTGTTGGTGATCAGGGAAGAGGCCGCGTTGTTGACGGGCGTACGTACATCGTCGACGGCGTCGGCGAAGGTCCGCCAGGCATCGGCGGCGTGCCGCAGGGTGCCGGAATTGGCATCTGGCCACCACAGGCCCAGCGTGAGCAGGAGGTCCTTGGCCTCGTCCTCGATGCTCACTTGTCGCCCCTGTCGTGGCCTTCGCCGTCCTTCGACAGCACCTTCGTGAACATCCCGGCGATCAGCTCGTCGTTGTCGACGTGCCCGTCCGCCATGTCGGTCATCGCCTCGTGGATGCTGACCAGACCGAGGACGAGGGTGCCGGCCGCCTTCTCGATGGCCTTCTGCTGGGGGCTATAGGCGTCGTCGAATGCCTTGCCCTGCTCGTCATCTCCCCACGGCTTACCGAGCCCGTCGAGGGAGGTGACGAGCGCCGTGAGCGCTTTGCTCAAGTTCTGGCCCTGCGTGTGGAAGACCGGCGCCGTCAACTTGATATCGGCCGTACTGATGTCCAGAACCTTGCCGTTGTCCTTGCCGTCACCCACGCGTGATGCCTCCGCCGATACCGACCGCGAATCGCAATTCTAGACACTGTCGAGGATCTTGCAGTTGTCGACGTCAGTCGCTGGCGGTTCGTCAGGACTTTGGCCGCTGGATTTCGTGCTGGTCCAGGAAGTTCCGCAAGGCGGTTGGTGACCGTGGCAGAGGTGCTTTCGCCGGTCGGCGGGAGGCTGCTGAGTCTCCCGATGTTCACGGCGATGGCCGTGAGGACATGCTGCAGGTGGGCCTTCGCCTGTCTCCGGCAGCGGCGTATGCCGTGCCCATGGGCGAATTCGTTGACGGTGTCTTTCACTCGGAGCGGACCGCATAGCGAGCCCGCCAGTTGGGCGTCTGCTGCTCGGCGCGGACTCGGATCTGTAGGTCTCGGAGTTCGCGCAGGCGGAAGCCGACGTTCCGGACGCTTGGTGCACCGGGTGCGGACTGGGCGGGGCTGGCACTGCCCTTGGTGAACCGTGCCGTGATCAGCGGTGCCGCGGTGGGCGAGGAGGTCGGGTAGGGGCCGTGCGATCCCTTGCTGACCTGGCGCTGGGGGCAGGTCAGTTGGCAGCAGCCGAAGTCGATGTGGAAGTCGTCCCGGCTGAAGCTCTCGTTCTGGCGGTGCTGACGGATGGGGTTGCCCGGCAGCTGGCCGCGACGCCCCAGCCGGGAATGGATGCCGGGCAGAGCCCGGGCGTCGTACGTGGTGGCCGAGGTCGTGGCCACATCCGTGATCGCCTACGTGTCATCGGGGGTGCGGGCCAGGCTCCGCTGTGCGCCGCCGCAGTCACCACAGCCCTAGCCGGCTACTACGCCCGCCGGGCTGAGCGCGTGGGGTCCACCGACTTGGTCCTCTTCAACTACAGCCTCTCCCGCGCACTCGCGGGATCCGCCGACCGCAAGGGCTCGCGGCTGGAACACAGCTTCCGTGCCTGGGCTGAATCCAGAGCGGGCGCGAGCCGGACGAAGACCTGTTTGGGGCAGTGGGCGGCCAGGGCGCTGACCTGCTGGCCGATGCCCGGTGCCAGGGGGACCCCGGCCGGGGCCTTGGTGCTGTGGAAGGCCGCCATCAGCAGGGCGAGCCTCAGCAGGGCCGCCGGACGCGGCATCTGCCCGACCCGGACGGCGTCGCCCAAGGTGCTCGTTCCGGCATCGGCGGTGACCAGGGCGGAGACGGCCAGGCCGGGAACGGGGCCGTACCCGATCACGGCCGGTACCCGCACCCGCCCGGCGGCGGCGACGGCGGCCAGGAGGCGGGCCTCGTCGGCCGCTCCGTGGGTGGTGTCGGCCGCGAACAGCTTGACCACCACCGGGCGGCCGTCGGCGAGACGGACGCGGTAGACGGCCGTCTTCGGCCCGGGGCGGACCCGGACAGTCTCGGCCGGCGCCGCCCCGGTCAGCTCCGCGCAGGCCCTCTCTACCGCCAGGACCGTACTGCCGGTCACCGTGCGCCCGCCCCGGCCACGTGCCGCAGCGTGCGGTGCATCTGCTGCCGGTAGGCACGCACGTCCTCCGTGCCGGGGCACGAGCGCATCCACGGCTTGTGGCCCCCGACGAAGTGCACCACGTGCCCGTCCCGGCGGGTGACCGGGCGGCGGAGGACCCTGCGGACCCAGTCCCCCCGCTGGAGGAACCGGTCCACCTCGAACCGGTTGAACACCGGCCCGACCGGATGCACGGCCCCGGAGGACAACAGCCAAAGGTTCAGGGCGCACTGGTCGTTGTGCTTGATGTACTGCCGCCCGTTGACCAAGGCCCGCTGGACCCCGACCCGCATGGGGGCGAGCATCGGCGCAGGGACCCACAGCATCCCGGCGTTGAAGTAGGTTCGCCCCACCAGGTGGGGCCAGCGCTCGGCGACCCCCGGCAGTGCCGGGCACTGCCCGACGGCCGGGTTGAACTCGTCCTGCACAGCGCCGATCCGGTCCGCCGGCAGCGCGTCCAGAGGTGCGGAGACGTCGCCGCGTACGTGTACGTCGGCGTCCACGTAGATCAGGAACGGCCGGTCGAGGAAGCCGGGGGTGAACCCGAACCTCAGGTAGGTGGCGACGGAGATGTAGGCGGTGTCCGCCATGATGCTCTCGGCCGGCGGGGTCTGCCAGCGCAGGTCGAAGGAGCCGAACCCGCAGCGGCGGGCGAAGGACTCCATCACGGCGGCCTGCCCCGGGGACAGGCCGTTGGTCAGTACCCGTACCGCGCTCTCGCGGCGGTCGGCCGCCGGCAGGTGGTCGGCGACCGACCCGAGCGTGACCAGGGCAGGCAACAGGTAGCGGGCATCGACGCACATGCCGATCGCGTACACGCGGGTGCCTCCAGGGCGAGGTTCGACGGGGCCCGGTGCCGGGCCCGGGCATGGTGGCCGCCTCGCCCGTATTCGGGGGAGGCAACCGGCCTCACCGGTGTCGGCGAGGTGCTGTTGTCACCTGCCGCGGCCGGGCAGGTGGAGGGCTTCCGGTGCCGGCGCCTCCTGGCAGGCCGGCACCGGAAGCGGTTCAGGTACGCCGCAGGAGATCCGTGTTACGGGCGAGATGAGCCACCGACTTGGCCAGCAGTCGCAGCGCTATCGCCGGATCGCTCCCGCAGTCCCGGGCGACCTTGCGGGCGAACCGCACGGTGCTGGACGCGATGTCCTTCCCCCGGCTCTCCGGCAGCAGGTCCGCGTACCGTTCGGCGGGTACCGCGAGGGTGCGGACGTGCCCGCGCAGCCGCTCCCGCAGCCGAACGGCTACCTCCCCGGCCGGTTGGTGGTCGGCGAGGGCGAGGGCGGCCTCGACGTCCCCGGCGACGGCGGCAGTCGCAGAGGCGATCGCGGTCTCCTGGCCGGCGGAGGTGACCGTGGCTGCCTCGCTCGGTACTGCTGCCACTTCGTGCGCGAGTACGGTCACGATTCCGCTCCCATCCGGCTGCTGCCAGTTCGGCTGTGCGGACAAGTAACCGGCGTCCGAGCCGCGTTGGACATGACGAATCGACTCGTGCCTACTCGCGTGACCACTGACGAAAAGTCCCGACCTCCGCTACCTCGGACGTCGGCCCCACCCCTACCGTGACTGCATGGTGCGGAAGCGGAACGCGGAATTAGAGACCTGGATGAAGGAACACGGGCTCAGTGCGGGCGCTCTTGCCGAGCAGGTCAACGACGCCATGGCAGACCTCACCGGCCACCGCGGCGCCGTCACCGAACGGACGGTCTACCGGTGGCTGTCGGGAGAGAACCGCTCGCCCCAGGACCGCCAGTGGCAGGCCCTGGAGGTCGTCTCCGGGCTTCCCTCGACCGACCTGGGGTTCGTGCCCCGCGCCCGCCCCCGCCCCACAACGCCCTCAGCACGACTGGAGGACCCTGTGCTTGGCCGTCGAAGCTTCATTTCCGTAGCCACCGGCGCCGCCGTGGCCGTGTCCACCGGCACGGCGACCGCAGCCCCTCGACCCATCGTCGGGCACTCCGACGTCGACCGCCTGCGTGTCCTGCTGGCCGAACTGTGGCTCCTAGACGACCAGAACGGTGGCGGCCCCGTTCTGGAGAAGCGCGCCGCCGACCTCGCCGCCCGCACGCTTCGCCTCCAGCAGCACGGTTCCGCCAGCCAACGCGTCCGCTCCCGCCTCTACGCCGTCGCCGCGTCCTTCACGGCCTTCGCCATGTTCTCTGCCATCGACGCCCGCCGGCTGGGGGAGGCCCAGCGCTACCTGGAACAGTCCGTCACCCTCGCAGGGCTTTCCGGAGACGGCCAGGTCCAGCACCAGACCTGGCGGTACGCCGCCATGCTCTCCGGACAGCGCGGCCGGTACGCCGACGCCCTCGCCGCCGCCGAAGCCTGCACCGGCACCCGGGCGCACCGCACCGACCCCTTCTATGCCTCGCTGACCCACTCCCGCATCGCCCTGACCGCCGCCAGCCTCGGCGACAAGACCAGGGCCCTCCGAGCCCTGGACCGGGCCCACGGCGCCTACGACCGAGCCGATCCCGCCGAGGCCCGTCCGTCCTCCGTCGCCTTCTACACCCGGGGCGAACTTCACGGCCTGACCGGCATCACCCACTACCGGCTCGGCGAAGCGGAGAAGGCCGAGTTCCATGCCCACCGGTGCATCGCCGACCTCCGTGTCGACCAGCACCGCAACCGCGCCTACTACTTGTCGCAGGCGGCCCTCGCGCAGGTCGCACAGGGCGATGTCGAGCAGGCCGTGGCCACCGCCACCCGTGTCATCGCCCCGAACGGTGCCGACGCCGGCCGGGTTCCCCATCTGCTCGGCAGCTTCACCTCCGCCCTCAACCAGGCGGCCCCCAGGGCCGTCGTCACCCGCCAGTGGAACGACCGCACCCGTACTGCCTGAACCCGCACGCGACAAGGAGCACCATGCCCGCCCCGGAGATCACCCTTCACCGCTATGGCGCCGACCAGCTGCCCACCATCCGTCCCACCCTGGTCGGCGTGTACGCCGAGGTGTACGAGAAGGAGATCGGCGAGGACCCGTTCTTCTCCGTCGACCGCTTCGAGGGTCGTCTCACCGGCCACTCCTCCCGCCCGTCCTGGGAGGCCGTGGTCGCCTACGACGGTGGCGAGGCCGCCAGCTACGCCTACGCCGCGGCCCTGCCCCAGAACACCGGCTGGTGGGCCCACATGCTCCAGCCGCTTCCCGAGGCGGACACGACCGAGGACGGCACCCGCACCCTCGCCCTCTTCGAGATCATGGCCCGTGCTCCCTGGAGGGGCACGGGCCTGGCGCACCGCATCCACGAGGAACTGCTGGCCGGCCGCACCGAGGAACGCGTCACGCTGCTCGTCGAGCCCGGCCACCCGAAGGTGAAAGCCCTCTACGAGGGGTGGGGGTACCAGCACATCGGTGACCAGCAGCCGTTCCCCGACGCCCCGGTGTACACCACCATGCTCCGCACCCTCGGGTAGCGGCAGTTTGCCTACGAGCGGGACCTGCGACCCGGGATAGGGATCCCGGGCGCGTCTCCCGCTTGTGGATTTTGGGGGCCATGGTGGTGAGTCCTAGCCGTCTCTGAGGAGTTGGTCGGTGGCGCCTTGGACCCGGGCGGAGGCCAGGCGTACTGATTCGAGTACGGCGTCGAGTCGGGTGTCGGTTGGCTGGGCGCCGGAGTTGATGGCGCGGGTCAGCTGGTTGAGGTTGTTGCCGATCGGTCCGAGGTGCCTGCGGGCAGCGAACAGCTCGGCGACGGTCTCGCGACGCCCGGCGATGGCCGCGGCGCTGGTGTGCGGGTTGTGGGCCGCGCCGAGGGCGGCGCGGGCGAAGAAGCCGGCGAGGGTGACGCCGACGGCCTTGGCGGCGGTCGCGACGAACTTGTGCTCGGCGTCGCTCATACGGACGCTGCACACGTTGGGGCACTGGCGGCGCTTGTTGCACGGTCAAGCGAGTGGATGAGCGCGTGCGCCTCCACGTCCTTCCGCACATCGGCGAGGTGGCGCTGCGGGACGTCTCCGCCGCCGTCCTGCGCGGCTACATTGCCACGCTCGAAGGCGAGTGCGCACCGCGCTACGCCCGGCAGATCCTCACCACCCTCTCGAACGTCTTCGAGACGGCGATCGACGACAAGCGGCTGGTTCGCAACCCGATGCGTGCCAAGTCGGTGCGCTGGCCCAAGGCTCCCGAGGACCAGCGGGAGGCGTGGCTGCTGGAGACGGCGCAGCGGGTGCGGGACGTCATCAGCCAGCGGTACCGGATCGTCGTCGTCGCCCTCGGGTGTGGGCTGCGCCAGGGGGAGGTCTTCGGGCTGTCGCCGGCGGACGTCGACTTCGAGCGCGGCCTCATCCGGGTCGGCCGCCAGGTCCAGCTCCTTTACGGCCGCCTGTACTTCGCTCTCCCCAAGGGTGAGAAGACCCGGGTCGTCGACATGCCGCCGTCGGTGGCTGCTGAACTGACTGCACACTTCCTGTAACACCCGGCCGTCGAGGTCGAGCTGCCCTGGGGGCCCGAACCCGAGGCCGGCGGCAAGGGCCGCGCGGCAGTCGATGCGCTGCTCGGTGTGGCCCCTCAGTACGTTCCAGACGATCTTGCGCTTGCCTGAGAACGGGTGGCACAGCTCATGCCGTGCCACCCTTTCTCGTTGGTGGATCAGGCTCTGCGTCTCATGCCGCTCGGCGCCAGGGCAGGCGGGAGCGCCGGGATGGCAGTCCGAGCAGTTCGTGCAGGGCCCTGCCCTTGTGGGCCCATTGGCCGAGTCGGTCGCGGTCGATCCAGTGGACTCCGTGGCGGTCACCCCAGGCCATGGCGTCGCGGGTGAAGGAGCCGTTGGTGACGACGACCGCGTGGTCCGCCCTGTGCGCGGGCCCCGCGGTGCCGTTCACCTCGTACATCACCGACGAGCCGACCTTGCCGCCGACGCGGGTGTGCTTCGCCTGCACCACTATCCGTCCGAGGGGGACCAGGTCGCCGATCACGTCCGCGGCCTGGTCTCCGCCTCGGCCCACCTTCGTGGCGACCCAGCCGTCGCGGACGAGGAGATCGCGTAGCGCGTACTCGAACTGCTGGTCATCCATTGCGTCCAACTCGGCCAAGGTGATGCGCAGGCGAGCCAGCCTCTCGCTGTCCGCGCGGTTTCGGTGGGAGCGCCGTATCCGGAGGCAGGCCAAGCAGGTGGCGAGGGCCAGACCGATCACGATCAGCAGCGGCCAGTTCTCGGCGGCCTTCGCAAGGAGGCGCGATGCGGCCTGTGCCAGGGCGACCGCGAGCGCGAGGGCAACGGTTGCCGCACCCAGGACGTCTGCAGTACTGCGCGGTCGCCACCGGATGCTTCGCCGCCGCCGGGCCGTCACTGCCCGCCCGCTGGCGCGGAGACACCGGGCTTCGGCGCGGGCTGCTGCTCGGCGGAGCTGTCGCCGAATCCGAAGACCTGGCCCCAGAGCCAGACCACCGCGCACAGGCCGGCGATGGCCCAGACGCTCAGGCCTTTGGCCTTCCTGGGGCCTGGCTTGCGGCGGATGTAGCTGCGCACGCTCACGTATCCGTCCGGAGCCTTCGGCATGCTGATTCCCTCCCCATCGGTCTGCGCTGTGCTGACCTACAGATCGGTTGTAGCGGTGGCCACTGACAGAACTTGATGCACCGTCATGACCGTGTGAACGGCAAGGGTGCGAGTCGGCCATGTCTTCGGGAGTGCCTGGCCGACTGCACGGCCCGCTGGCCTGCGTCGAGGCTTCCCGGCCGTGTGTCACGCTGCGGAAATGCAGGGTGTGTCGAATGGCCAGTTCCCGCGGAGCGCGGTCAGCGGCGACTGCGCCGGGCGCCGCCCCCGTTGAGGCAGCGGCGCTGAGCGTGGTCGACCCTCTGCCGCGCATTCTCCCCAGATTCTCCCCACGGGGCCTCTGGGGGCGTGATCCATGGTTCGCTTGCGCTAAGTCGATCAAGCTCGCGCCATGGATCGTTACAGCCAGTCGCGCTTCTTGAAGATGACGTACAAGCTCACGCAGACCACCGCCATCAGCAGGATCGCGAAGGGGTAGCGCGCCGCCCAGTGCAGTTCCGGCATGTCTTCGAAGTTCATGCCGTAGATGGTGCCGACCAGGGTGGGGGCGAAGAGGATGGCCGCCCAGGCGGAGATCTTCTTGAAGATGTCGTCCTCAACGCGTTGACCTGCGCAGATCGCTGTGTGAGGCGTGCTGACCTGCGGCGTTGCATGTTCCGACGCTTTCATGGTGAGGCCGAATTGTGCGGTCGATTCTCCCCAGCCGCTCCCCAGCGCTGCTTCATTCTCCCCAGATTCTCCCCAGCCGCAGCGGGTTCTCGACGGTGCTTCCGCTGGTGAGACGGCCCTCCTGGGGCTTGCTGAGCCGCTTCGCACAGTCGAGGCGGCGGCGTGTGGGCCGAGGAGGCGATTCACGGGCTGTCGTACGTGTCACCTCTCGGCCTCCTGCCAGACGGAGGTGAGCGCCGTGACGGGGTCGCTGTCGGCCGGTCCTGCCGGCCACCAGTCGCCGTCGTCATCCTGGAGGTAGGGGTACCAGCGGGCGTCAGGGCCCAGGCGCAGCTGGATGCCGTGGTCGGTGAGAGTGAGGCGGTTGCGCCAGGCCCTGAGGGCGGCCGGGGCGGTGGTCATTTCGGTGAGGGCCCCGGTCAGGGCGCTGCGGGCGGCTGTCATCGCCGTCGGGTCGGGGGTGTAGGGCTGTTCGGCGACGGTGATGCCGGTTGGGCCGCCATACCGCCAGGCGCGGGTGAGGCGGGCGAACGCGGTCGGTCTGGCACCGGTGTTCTGGATGAGGTGGTGGAACCACTCGGGTCCGCAGTTGCTCGCGGCGATCCGTGCCGCGTCCTCGCGCTGGGTCAGGTGCAGGCTGGTGGTGTCGCCCGTGAGCAGCCGGGCAGCGCGTGCGGCGGTGTCCGTCATGAGGCGTTCGAGGTCCGTGGTGGACAGACCGGTGCCGGGTGGCGGGGCGGCGGGCAGTGCGGCGGTGTGGGGGGCCGGTTCGGGGAGATCTGGAAGGGGTGGAGTGTGTTCGGCCAGGGCGGCCCAGGCCGCGTAGGCGCCGACGGCCGGGAGGCCGGTCGGCGCCGGTGGGGTGGAGGTCGCTTGGGCGGCCGTACGGCGGGCGCGCAGCTGGGCGAGGACCTCCTCCCGTCCGCGGCCGCGCAGGGCGAACACCACGAAGGGGTCGGCGTCGATGGTGGAGGCGGTGGCGTAGCAGAGTGCGGCGGCGTGTTTGCAGGGGTAGCCCCAGTCGGGGCAGGAGCATTCGGGGTCGAGTTCGGTGGGCTGCGGGAGCAGGGGGACACCGGCGTGGCGGGCGTCGTCGACGAGTTCGGCGGGCATCTCGCCGTCGAGGAGTGCGGCGAGATGCCCGGCCCGGGCTGCGATGGTGTCGAGGAGGGTGTCCCACTGGGCGTCGGTGAGGACGGGCAGGTGGACGGTGGAGCGGTAGGGGCGGGGCCTGCTGCCCTGGACGGCGGCTTTGACCTGGCCGGGGGCGATGGTGGTCGGGCCCACCATGCCCTGGCGGGCGTAGGTGCGTCCGCGGGACAGGCGCCCCGAGTCCATGGTGGAGTCCTCCAGGGCCGTCACCCATGCCTGGCCCCACCAGGTCTCGGCGAAGGCACGCCTGCCGCGGGCGGGCGTGCGGCGCGGGCCGGGGATCGAAGGGCTCATTCCTGCCTCCCCAGGGCGACGAGTTCGGCGAGATCGGCGTCGGACAGTTCGGTCAGAGCGGCCTCACCGGAGCCGACCACGGCGTCGGCGAGCGCGCGCTTGGATTCGAGAAGCTTCGACACCTTGTCCTCCACGGTCCCCTCCGCGAGGAGTTTGTGGACCTGTACGGGCTTGTCCTGGCCGATGCGGTAGGCGCGGTCGGTGGCCTGGTCCTCGACCGCCGGGTTCCACCAGCGGTCGTAGTGCACGACATGGGTGGCACGGGTGAGGTTCAGGCCGGTGCCCGCGGCCTTCAGGGAGAGCAGGAATACCGGCACCTCGCCGCGCTGGAAGCGGTCCACCATCTCCTCGCGCGCGTTGACGGGGGTGCCGCCGTGCAGGAGGAGGGTGGGGACGCCTCGTTCCGCGAGGTGCTTCTCCAGCAGGTTCGCCATCTGCCTGTACTGGGTGAAGACCAACACCGACTCGCGTTCGGCGGTGATGGTATCGACCAGTTCGTCGAGCAACGCCAGTTTGCCGGAGCGGCCGTGCAGCGGTGTGGACTGGCGCAGGTACTGCGCGGGGTGGTTGCAGATCTGCTTCAGCGCGGTGAGGAGCTTCAGGATCAGGCCGCGGCGGGCGATGCCCTCGGCTTCGGCGATCTTCGCCATGGTTTCGCGGACCACAGCCTCGTACAGGCTTGCCTGTTCGGCCGTCAGCGGCACGACGCGGTCGGTCTCGGTCTTGGCGGGCAGTTCGGGCGCGATGCCCGGGTCGGACTTCCTGCGGCGCAGCAGGAAGGGCCGCACGAGACGAGACAAACGCTCAGCGGCCCGCGGGTCCTCGCCCGACTCGATCGCGCGGGCGTGGCGGTCGCGGAACACGGCGAGTGGTCCGAGGAGTCCGGGGGTGGTCCAGTCGAGGAGCGCCCACAGTTCGGAGAGGTTGTTCTCCACGGGGGTGCCGGTGAGGGCGACGCGGGCGCGGGTGGGCACGGCGCGCAGCTCGCGGGCGGTGACGGCGTACGGGTTCTTGACGTGCTGGGCCTCGTCCGCGGCGATCAGCGACCAGGCGTTCTCGGCGAGGGTCTCCCGGTCGCGGCGCAGGACTCCGTAGGTGACCAGGACGATCTCGTCGTCGGCGAGGTCCTTCAGGTGGCGGTCGCCGCCGTGGTAGCGGCGCACGGGGGTGGAAGGCGCGAACCTGGCTGCCTCGCGCTGCCAGTTGCCGAGCAGCGAGGCGGGGCAGACGACGAGTGTGGGGCCCGCAGTGGCGGGGTCGGTCTGGCGGTGCAGGTGCAGAGCGAGCAGGGTGATGGTCTTGCCCAGGCCCATGTCGTCGGCGAGACAGCCGCCGAGACCGAGCTCGCACATCTCGGCCAGCCAGGCGAGGCCCCGTTTCTGGTAGTCGCGCAGCGTGGCATTCAGTGCGGTGGGCTGTGGGGCGGGGGCGCGGGATTCGGGGTCGCGGATACGGGCGACGAGGTCGCCGAGCGCACCGACCGCCGTGCAGCGAAAGGTCTCCCCGTCCCGCTCCGCTTCGCCGGTCAGCGCAGCGCCCAGCGCCTCCATGGGAGTGAGCGGTTCCATCCGGCGGCGCTTGGCGCGGGCCACCAGCTTCGGGTCGGCGACCACCCACTGGTCGCGCAGCCGGACGAGGGGGCGGCGCGTCTCCGCGAGGGCGTCCATCTCGGCCTCGGTGAGCGGGTCTCCGCCGAGCGAGAGCTGCCAGCGGAAGTCGAGCAGGGTGCCGGCGTCGAGCATGCCGCCCGCGCTGGAGCCGGGCGCGGTGCGTTGCCCGATCTCCGCGGTCGCGGTGAATGCCTTGACGAGCTCGCGCGGCCAGTGCACGTCGACACCGGCGGCGCGCAGGGTGTCGGTGGCGTCGCCCAGCAGGTCGAAGGCTTCGTCGTCGGTCAGCCGCAGCCGGTCCGGAGCAGCGTCCTTCAGCAGCCGGTCGAGCGGTGGCCAGACGCGGGCGCCGCGGCGCAGTGCGAGCAGCGTCTCGGTTTCGGCGCGCGGGCCGAGCAGGCGCTCGGTCTCGGCCGGCTCGCTCCACAGCTGTGCGGCCTCCACGACGAGCGCCGGATCCGCAGCGGTGTGCAGCTGGAGGACGGCCCGGAAGTGCCGGCGGCGTCCCTCGGGTACGTCGACCCGCAGCGAGACTCGGACGTCGGCGGTGAACGCGGCAGCGGCCTCCTCGGCCCACTCGTGCAGGGTGGGCACGGCACGCGTCTCGCGCCAGGCGTACGGCAGGGCTCCCATGGCGAGCGGAGCGGCGGGGGTGCGGACCAGGGCGTCGGCGACCGCGTCGCAGAACCGGCGCACCAGCGCGGCCGGTTCGGCGATCCGCAGCGGGGCAGGACCTGGCTCCGGCAGGCAGTGGCCGTGGGGCGGGAAGGCGGCGGCGAGGGCGTCCAGCGTCCGACGCTGGGCCGCGTTGAGGGGGCCCGCCTGCCAGGTGTCGTAGCCGGCGGGGGTGAGGGCCGGGTGAAGACGGCCGTCGGCGAGCAGCCGGAGCGCGAATCGGGCGGCGGTCTGCCAGGCGGCGGCGGACGGGTGCGGTGGCTGTGCCCCAGACAGCGCGGCGACAGCGAGGGCGACGGGCAGCGCGTAACCCTCCGCCTTGCGCCGTCTGACCGAGCGGCCGTGCGGCAAGACGAGCTCCGCCGCCTCGGTCTCGATGCCCGCGGGTGCCGTGCCCTTGGCGGCGGCTGCCCCGGCGGGCTGCCAGAGCAGCAACCGGCCGAGGCGGGACGGCTCGCCGGGCAGGAAGACCGCCGCCCAGCCGTCGTCGAGCAGGCTCCGGGCCCAGGCAGCCGACTCCGGTGTGGCCAATGGCGGCAGGCTACGCGTGCCTGTGCCCTGCTCCCGTACTAGGACTCGTGCCACTCGCTTTTCGCCTCACCGTCGTCCAGGCGGTCTTCACCGCGTCTTCGTCCACCAGCAGGGTCCGACCCCGCCGTCACCGGCGGGAGTGGGCCTTGTTCGCCGCGGTACGCATGCGCTTGGCCAGCCGCTTGTCGACGCCGCGCAAGCCCTCGCCCAGTTCGGCGAGCACCTGGGCGGTGGCTGGGTGCTCCACTCGCCACAGCTCGTCCACCCGCTGTTCGAGCGACTCCGGCGCCGTGTTCCAGTTCTCCAGGAAGCCCCGGGTCAGCTCCTGCCTCTCCTGAGCACCGGCGAGGATCGACAGTCCGTCGATGAGCAGCCACAGTTCCGACTGCTCCGCCCGCGCCGGGTCCACGTCTGCTTCTGCCCCGAGGCGTGCGCCCAGGGTCGCGGTGGCCACCTGGCGGCACCCCTCGGCGTCGGAGTCCGCTGCCTTGCGCAGCACGCGCAGTGCCCGGGGGTCGTCGAGGTCGGCCAGCACCAGTTGGGCCACGGCGCGCTTCGCCGCTGCCTCGCAGCCGTCTCCCACGCATGCGTCGAGCAGCCCTACCGCGGCATCCGTCGCCGAACGGTGTGCCAGCCACCCTTCGACCTCCCGGCGCATCTCCTCGGGGGAGTAGCCCAGGAGCCCCTGGAGCAGAGCGTCGGCGTCCGCTTCGGCGTACTCACCGAGCAGCGGCGCGGGCACACCGCACTCCATCAGGTACGCGCGGAGCCCGTAGCGGCCGAGTGGGGTGAGCCGCATGCGGTGCCCGCGCTGGTCGTCCCACGACCGGTCCGACGCCGCCGTCGAGGTTCCCGAACCGCCGCCCAGCTCCTGTCCGACCAGGGCGTTCTGGAGTGTGCGCAGATTCTCCTCGGCCGAATCGACGCCGTCACCGGGCTCGTACTCCACCGCGCCCAGCAGGGCGAGCCCTTCGCCGAGTCCCTGGAAGGACGCCGCGAACAGCGCCTGGAAGAGATCGAACTCCGGCCCGTTCTCGCCCACCTCGCGGGCCTTCGCACGCAGGCCGTCGACATCCACCCAGGCGTCGTCCGGGGCGTCGTACAGCAGGCCGACCAGTCCGTCGGCGATCTCGGCCGTCAGCTCGCCCAGCTCACCGTGCCACCCGTCCAGCACCCCCGTCTCACCGATCTCCTCCAGCAGATCGCCCATCGTGGCGGCCCAGAACTCCAGGAGGCCCTCACCGGTGAAGTCGGTTGCCGCGCCACCCCACGCGCGGCCCCCGCTGACCGTGATCAACCCGCCGTCCACGGCGAGCCACCACGGATCATCGAGAACGGCCACGTCCTTGGCGCTGCGCAGCGACTTCAACGCACGAGCCCGCGCGACGGCATCGGCATACGGCGAGTCGTCGCCGGCCAGCTTCCACAGCTGGAGCTCCTCGACGGCCGCACGGGCGAGCGCGGGCCGAAGCACCCGGCCGGCGGTGACCTGCCGTCCCTCGCGGCACCAGGCGGCGAGCCGCAGCGCAGCGTCGAAGAGCGGAACACCCCGCACGGCAGCGAAAAGGTCCTCCCGCGGAGCCAGAGTCACCGGGCGCAGCACAGGCACATCCTCAGCCGGTCCGTCGACTCCGGCATCGACTGGACCGCCCACCCCGCACTGCCCGCAGGTACACAACGCCACGTCCTCGGCGGTCAGCGGACGGACACCGCCGCGCCCGGCCCCATCACCGGTCGGCGGCTTCGCTTTGCCGGACACCGTGTCCGGCGTCAGCCGGGCCAGCCGCGCGGTGATCCCGTCCCGGTCGAAGGCCGCCGGATCGTATCCGGCCGCCCGCAGCTCGGCGACAAGCTCACCGTGCGGGCCATCCCCGGCCCCGCCCGGGGCGTCGAGGAACTCCAGCACCTCGGCCAGCCCCCACACGCCGCCGATGTCCTCGGCCGGTACGTCGGCGCGACGCCCGCCGACGCAGCGCACCGCCCGCTCCGCGCCGACCGGGCGCGGCAGTGTCTTCTCCAGCGTGATCCCGTGCTCCCAGTCGTCGCCGAAGTCGTAGACGTAGCGCAGCCGTGCCTTCTCCTCGGCCAGCACGTCGCCGAGCGCGGTGGCGTCCTCGTCGCCGACCTCGTGGCCGAAGCCGAGATCGATGCCGGTGAGTCGGGCCGCCTCGCCGTACCCCCGGCCGAACTCGTCGGTGAAGAGATGCAGATGGCCACCCTGCCATCCGAAGGCGACCTGGATGGCGTCGTGCAGCGTCCCGAGCGAAGCATCGGACGGCAGCACGAGGCGCCGCCACAGGGGCGGTCTTGTGCCGTGCAGCACGATCTTCAGCTGGAGATCGGACGGGGCCGTCTTCCCGTCTCGCCGCATCTGCCGCTCCTACCGCACCGGTGCCACTCGAACGGCCCCATCATGGCGCTGCCGGTGTGCCGAGCTCAAACCCGGTTGCGGCGGCCACCGTCCTTCTGGGAACACACGGTCCCGACGCCGCCCGATGCGGACATCCTCTGCCCTCGCGACCTTTCGCAGGGCGGCACAAGCGCTCGGGAGCGCATGGCCCTACCGGCCACGGCTGTCGCAGCCCTCGACATGCGCGGACGCGGCGCGATGCCGGGTTTCGTAGCCCGTCCGGTGTCTGAAGTTCTTGGGGCTGGTAGGTCTTGTCGGCAGGCAGATGCGGTCTCGTCCGGATTCGATCAGTCGATGTCCGGATCACCGGACTCTTCGAGGAGTCGGGCCGCGAGGTCATCGGCCCACTCCACGGCCCAGGTACGAAGAGCGGCGATGGTGGTCTCATCCAGGCCGTAGGCCCCGAAGGCTTCGTCGTCAGTCCACTCGGCGCCCGTGAGGTTCGCCTGCAAGTCCTCGCCCTCGAAGCGGCCACGGGCGTGGCGGCGGCCGAACTCCTCGAGTTCAGAGTTCGTCCAGCGGCGGGAGGCAGCGAACACGTCGATCAGGTCGCGGGGCGCTCCGCGGTCGGCGAGGGCGCGAACCTTGGTCCCGATCACGTCCTCCTCCGCGAGGACGGGCCCGTACGGGCTCTGGGAGACGGGCCGCCAGAAGATTTCCTTCAGGATGTCGACTTCACAGTCCTGCCCGGTGACCGGGTCGGTCACGGTGAAGCGAGCGGACAGCGGGGCAGTTTCCAGCGCCTGCACTTTCCAGCCCCGGACCTCGAGGCCGCGACAGACTGCGGCCGCGATGTCAGCCATGGGCGCCGGGTTCTCGGTGGCGACATCGAGGTCCTGGCTGGGACGGTTCACGAGGCGGTGCGCCCTCACGGCATACCCGCCGGTGAGGACCAAGGGATACGGCGAGCCGAGGGCGATCACATCCGCCAGGAGCCGCGTGTGCAGCTCCGGCATGTCTGTCACGCGGCTGCCCGGGTGCGGGAGGCGAGCTGGGGAAAGGCGTCCTCCCACACAGTGCGCACGGTGCGACCGACGAGCGTGCGCAGCACGGGCCACAGCTGGAGGAGTAGATCCTGATTGAGGTAGAGGGGCAGGTCGTCGTGCAGGCCCTCGTGCAGGACGGTGCGGTACAGGCCCACGCGCTGGCGAGGTTTGCCCAGGTCGTACGAGGTCATCCCGGACCAGGCCAGGTGCAGCGGCAGCTCTACGACACCGTGCGCCGGCCCGTGCAGCTCGTCCAGCGATTCCGGCAGACGGCGCCGGAACTTCTCCTGGTACAACGCGAGGTCCTCGGCTTCCGCGCCGGAGAGCTCCCTCGGCGCGGGTGCAGGATGCTGTGGGCTGGAGGACATGCCTCCATTATGGCGGCCGCAGAAGCGATGCGGGCCGTGATGCGCGGGCCTGCGCCCAAAGTGAGCCAGGTGTGGCTCCGTGCCGATGTCACTTTCTGTGATCAGTTGCGCGTGCAGCAAGGGCGCCGCGAGATGTTGAGTACGAAGAGGCGAAGCCGCGGATACAGGACGTGGATCGCCAGTCGATTCTCCCCGGATTCTCCCCAACGCCTACAGGAGGGCAAAAATCCTGGTCAGGGCCTTGCTGGAGGCAGGTAGACGAGATCACCCGCATCTATTCCCCCCAGAAACCCCCCACGGCCGCTTCTGGGCCGATCTGTGAGTGATGCGAAAGTGAAGTACGAAGGATTACTGAGCGTCACGTGAGGGGCTTAGAGCCAGTCCCGTCGCTTGAAAATCACGTACAAACCGACGCAAACCACCCCCATGAGGCAGATCGCAAGGGGGTATCCGAAGGTCCAGCCCAACTCAGGCATGGACTCAAAGTTCATGCCATAGATGGTTCCCACGAGTGTGGGAGCAAACAAAATGGCAGCCCATGAGGAAATCTTCTTGAAGTCGTCACCCTCACACGTCTGACCTGCGGGAATCGGTAGTGCGGGCGGTCTGACCTGCAGCAATCGACCTTTCAGAGTCTTTCACCCTGCTCCGCGTTTGTGCAGCCGGTTCCCCCCACCCGCCCCCCAACGAGGCCTCATTCCCCCCAGATTTCCCCCAGCGGGACTGTCTCGCCAAGAGGGCACCGCAGGTTCGGGGGCCGTCCTCCGTCGCTCACGACCGGCTACTCAGGGGAGTGGCGGCGGGGCGGGGCAAGAGGCGCAGCGGGGCTGGAGGAGCTCGGCGAGGCTGCTGTTGCCCTGGGGCGCCGTCGCACGCTGGCAGAGCTCCACCACTTCAGCTGTCGGCTGGGAGCGCCTCGTGACGGAGCCGCAGGGCAAGTCCTTTTGATCGGTGGGGAGATCCTCCACTACCGGCTCATGGCTGAGGACCAGTCCGCCGCGGCGGACCCGCTGGTGCCCCTTCCGAAGGAGAGCAGCAGGACCGTGACTGGTGACCGCGCGGAGGCGCAGGACGTCGTCTCGTTCGTGCTGTCCGATCCCGGGGGCAGGAGGCGAGGGCGAGGGGCGAGGCGGCGGAGACTGAGCTCGGCATGGAGCTGTGCGCCCAGCTCCAGCCGTTCCAGGACCGCCACGACCAGGCCGTGCGCGACGGCGACGCGGCCCGGCTCACCGGGATCTGTCCCGGCAAGCACCGGCCGCTGGGGGCGGATCTGCGTCCTGTCCGACGATCACGCGACCTTGATGGAGGAACCGCACTGGGGCCGCTATAGCGAGGGCCGGCCGCGTGGGTGGTCAACGCCGATGACTGGTGACGCTGCGACGTTGGCAGGCGGAACCCCGGGCGCGCTGGGCGGCCCGGGGCCTTTCGCTGACCCTGGTCGGGGCACTGCGCCCTGGGATGCCGAGCCGCTCCCCCTGTCTACGCCGTGGTGGCAAGCCCCGCCCTGGTCGCCTCTGACTTGGGCGGCCATGTGGATTCATAGGTGTGCCGCTGTCGGTGCCCGCTCGTACGCTGTTGGCCGGCGCAGGCGCGCCGGAGCCTGGAGGCGTTCATGGCACGACAGCTGACGTATGAACAGCGGATCGCTTTGATCAACAAATGGAAGAACCCCCCGGGTGCTTCCGAACAGCTCCGGCTGGAGCGCGCCGAGCGCATGGTGAAACAGGCGGTGCTCCGACACGAGCCGTTCCAGGGGCTCGACATCACGGTGGCGTCGAAGGGCTCGTACCCCAACAACACCAACGTTCGCGGTGACAGCGATGTCGACATCATGGTGAAACTGAACGACCCCTTCCATACGGAGGGACTGGCGGCTTGGTGGTTTGGGCAGCAGGCCAGTTACGCGGGGCCGTGGACCCGGCAGAAGCTCCGCCGGGAGGTCGAGGACGCGCTCACTAACCAGTTCGGCTCGGTGGACACGGACCATAACCTCGCCTTGTACGTTCCGGAGGTTGTGGGCAGCCGTCCCAGCATCGACGTGGTGCCGTGCTTCAAGTGGGTGGCCTACGACAGCACGGTGCCCGGCGGCGAGTACGTGGGCAGCGTCGTCTACGGGCGCAACGGGAAGCGAGTCATCAACTGGCCCGAGCTCCAGCTGGCCAACGGCAAGGCGAAAAACAACGCCACCAAGTACCGGTACAAGTTCGTGGTGCGGGTGCTGAAGAACGTGGAAAACGTCCTCGCCTCCGACGGCGTGATCACGGCCCTGCCGTCGTACTTCTCCGAGTGCCTGATCTACAACGTCCCGGACGACGTCTTGGGTCTCGACGGCAGCCTGGACGCTGTGGTCCGCGAGAGTCTGCGGGAGGTCTACCGGCAGCTCACGGGGGCCTGGTTCAGCTCCCAGCGCATGGTGGAGCCGAACGGGATCAAGAAGGTGTTCGGCGAGGGTCAGAAGTGGACGGAGAAGGACGCCCGCGAGCTGGTCGAGGGCGCGTGGCACTACCTCAACTACGAAGGCTGACGATGAACACCGCGACCACCATCCGCACCGGCGCCACCATCGCCGCCACCCTCTACACCGTCGTCCTGCTCGTCCTGGGCCTGTACCCGTCCGAGTTCCGGTACCTCTTCGCGTACATCCCGGCCCTCGTGGGCTACGGCACCGTCGTCTTCGACAAGTGGGCCTGGCGCTGGCCCGTGGTCCACCGCTTCACCGGCCGTGCCTGGGTCACGGGCACTTGGCGGGTCGTGCTTGTCCCGAGCCCGGAGAGCCACATACCGGAGGGAGGGAACCGGGGCCCGATCACCACGTACATGACCATCGAGCAGACCTTTTGGAGCCTGCACGCCACGCTCCGCACGAAGGAGAGCACCTCGCGGTCGAGCAACGCCACCATCGGCGCCCCCGAGAACTCGGGAACCGCCGAGATCGGGTTCCTGTACGACAACACGCCCCGCGTGGAACACCAGCCTCGAAGCCCGCGGCACGAAGGGGCCTGCCGGATCGCGGTCACCGGCCTCCAACCCAAGGCCGCGACCGGGCACTACTTCACTAGCCGGTTTACTGCCGGCGATATGGACTTCACCCTGCTCGGCCGATCGACCGACTACGGCACATTCGCCGAAGCTCAGGCCGCCGACCCGGCGCATACCAGCCGCTGAAGATCAAGCGGCCCCGGGGGCTGGTACCCCGGGGCCCGTAGTGTTGCTGGACGAGCTACTGCATGAGCCCGCCGAGGGCCTGCTCAGCCATCTGGATGCCCTGCGTTGCCGCCATGGTCGAGGCGCCCTCCAGCAGCTTGTCTCTGAGCTGGGTGGCGAATTGGCGCAGGCGGCCCGGCTCAGGGTTCCCCGAGGTCGCCTCGGCGTGGAGGTCTTCGGCGACGCGCTCCAGTTCTACGCGGTCCTCATCGGGCATGCCCAGGATGGGACTGACCTGGCCGATGTACCCGGCAAGCTGGACGAACAGCGTCGGGTCGATGCCTTCGGTGACGTTCTGGGCGAAGTGCTGCTGCTCGCCGATGATGACGCCCTTGGCGTTCGGCATGTAGTTGTTGTACGTGGTGCCGGGGCGGGGCTGGCTGACGTGATCCTGCACGCTTCCTCCAGTCAGGGCGCAGCTGACGCCCTGGGGTGTGATGGCGACGGTGGGGGGCTCGGTGTCGATGTGCTCGATCAACTGGTGCTGTGCCAGGTGGGCGAGTGCCTCGAACAGCTCGGTGCCGGTGATCTCGGATCCGGCGAAGTAGGCGGCGGGCGTGGCGAGGAACAGCACCGGGTTAATGGGCTTCTGGTCGCCGGCGGTGTCGAATAGCCACCGGTGGAAGGCGTCCATGGTGTAGCGGAGGCGGGCGGCGCGGTCCAGGCGTAGCTTCTTCAGCCGGTGGATCGCGGCGCGGCCAGCGTCCGCGAGGTGGACTTGGGGAAGCTCGCCCATGCCGCGCACGACGGTGACCAGATCCCGCTGCTCCAGCTCGAACGCGAGCACGGCCGGGTCCTCGTCCGGCAGCTGCTGTTCTTCGACGAACCGGGTCAGGTCGATGTAGTGAGAGGGGTTCTGCTGGGCTTGCTCGTCGAGCCACACCAGGAGCCGTGCCAAGGTCGGGTCGCCTTCGGCGGTGTCGCGGCCAGGCATGGTGCCTCCTGTTCCAGTCGCCTCGGTCTGAATCGGTACCCGGATGGGGTTCCGCTTGGCTGCCCGCTCATAGCCCTTGACGATGTCCTTGAGGTGCTTGTCGATCGCGCGCTGGTTGATGCGGGCCACGTTGGCCTCCTGTCTCAGGTACCTCAGCCAAGGGTACGGAGCGGGTCCGACATTGGGCCTTCCGTTTACCGGTCCGCGATGGTGGCGACGAGTTCGTGGTGCTGCCGAGTGGTTGGGATCTGCGGCGAGAAGGCAACACCCTGTGTCAGAGGCGGCAGCGGTGAACTGGAGTGTGTGTAGGCCCTGGGGTCCTGGGCTGCTGCCCTTGAAGGGCTAGGTGCGGCTGGGAGGGTGTCGGTGAGGAGGTCCAGTCGCGTGTAGAGGGGTCGTACGAGCCGGCCGACGAGTGTCGGTTCCCCCGGCTCCGAGCAGGGGCCGTGGGAGGACATCGGATCGCGCTACGACCTGCGCCAGCGGCTGTTTCGCCGGGCAGTCCAAGCCCGGCCATGGACCGTGCGCTCAAGGTCTGTGGCGGGGCGTGATCTATTCGCCGAGCCCGAGGGCCATGCTGCCCATGAGCTGACGAGCGAAGTCCTCCAGGATCGAGGGGTTGGCAGCGAGGAATTCCATGGCCCGCTCGGTTCGCTGTTCAGGCGAAAGCTCTTTCAGTTCCTGCTGCCATGCCAGGGTGGCAGCACCGCCATCCTCGACCTCGGCATTCACGATGAGGCTCCAGAGCGCCTGTTGGGCGTCCTCACGAGCGAGCCAAGTCATGAACATCTGCTGGAACTGCTCGCTTGTCACAGTGACCTTCGGGTCGCTGGGCGCGGTGGCCGCATCTTGGGAAGGCGCGTCAGCCTCGACCCCCGGGACAGCAACAGGAGGTGTCGTCGTGACCCCAGCCCGCAAGGCCTTCTTCTGGGCTCTGCGGGCCTGCTGCTTCAGCACGAAGGCTTCGCGTTTGGCAGCGAGGGCCGGCACGGCCTGGGTGTGCCACAAGTGGACAACCACAGACTTCGTGGCTTCTACGAGACCTTCGGTGATCTGGCCCGCGATGTCAGCCACGATCTGTTGGGCGGGGGTGAGCTGAGGACCTTGCTCCTTCACGTACTTGGTGACGTAGACGATCTTGGGCTTGGCTTCGGTCTTCAGGAGAATCTCGACGTGCTTCGGTCCCTTGTCACTCGTCTTGGGAGTGAACCCACGCTTCCAGCCTTCGTTCTCCCGCGAGTCGGCGAGACTCTCGCCCTTGGGGATGCGAATAAGTGCGTTGAACAGGTCGTACTCCGGGTCCTCGGCCATGCGTCCTCGTCAGTGCTCGGGGCTTCCTCGGCGCTCGGTCGACGAGGAAGTCGCGGTAGTGGAACCGAACCTCACCCGCCACCGTAGCTTTGGCGTCCGACAAGTCGGCAGGTTCGGCGAGCGTCGCATCAGGCGCCACAGAGCCTCAGGGCCAAGGTTGTCACCAGTCCCCTCGCCGGATCCGCTCGTCGGACACGATCCCGTAGACGTACCGCCCAGAACGTTCGGGGCATCGTGGAATCTCCGACGGCCCCCCGATCGGCCATTCCTCCAGTGCTGACCTGATCTCGTGCCACTGCACGTTGCGCCGGCTCTCGACGATGACCAGCGTGTAGCGGTCGGTCCGGTAGGTGAAGGGCTTGCCGGTCTTCGTGTAGAAGACCTCTCCCTGGTGCTCCTCGATCCGAGGCCTCGCCGTCTCCATGTTGGGACCGACCGGCACCGGCTCGGGCGGAAGCGGCGGTGGAACCGGATGCCCTGCCCACCGGAGGCGTTCCTCCGGCGTTGGCTCCCTGCTGATCCGATGCCAGGATGCGCTCCCTCGCACGGTGGTCGACGTGACCGCCAGCTCTGTGCCGTCCGGCAGCACCCCCCGGCCGGGCTCTCGGTAAGGCTCCGCGACCCTGATGTCACGCCGCTCGTAGCCGAGTCTGCTGACAACTGACTCCAGGGTCCCCATCTGAGTGTTCCCGACGTACGACCACTGGTCCTCGCTCGCATCGTCGGAGAACTCCACCACGCCGACGAGGTAGACCCCGTCCTCGTTCGGGTCACCGAAGAGCTGCCGCAAGCGGTCCGGTCCGAAGTCGCCCGTCATCTATCCGTCCACCCCTGCATCGCCGCTGCCATGAGATTCTCCGTCGATCAGCGCGATCACAGCCTCCTTGGCTTGCGGCTGCGTCGCGTGCTGTGCCATCCGGGACCCGATCACGGCCACCCTACTGAGCACCTCGGCGGCCTCCTTGAGTTCGGTTGAAGGCGGCAGCACGAAGCGCGCGCCGAACTCGACCTCACCGCTGAGCTTGGCCTGCCCCTCGCCGTAGCCATAGCCGAGGAACACCGGAGCGCCGAGTTCCTTGAGCCGAGCCACGCCATCCTTCTCCCACTGCAACCTCTTGCGCGGCGGATGAAGTCGCCACGGAATCCAGCCCTCGTAGGCGAGGTACTCCTGCCAGAGCAGCGCCAGGTGATCCCAGTCGTAGGCCTTGGAGGAGGTGACGTGCTGCTGCACGAGGAAGAAGCGGACTTCGACCCCACCAAGCCCGCTGCCATCGACGAGCTTGCCGACGTCCTGGGTCGGCAAGCTCTCGGTGGCTTCCCAGCGGACGGTGTAACCGCTGCCCGGAATCGGGGCGTCCACGATCGCGACGTACAGGCCACCGGAGCCGATTTCCTGGATGGACTTCGATGAGCCGCCGGGCAAGGCGTTGGTTCGGCCACTGCGCCCTGCTCTTGAGCGCAGGGCGGTGGTCGAACCAACCGCGCCCTGGTGTCAGGGCCGGCGTGCTGGTCGCGCTGGCGATGGCCGGGGCACGGGTCGGACAGGCGCGGCGGTTGGCTTTGGCGTGGCCGTCTTCGGCTGGGAGGCGGCGAGGTCGTTCAGGACGGCGTTGACCACGGGCCAGCACATGTCCAGCGTGTCGCGATCCGGGGTGTGGGCCTCGCGGATCTCTGCTCGCGGATGGACGAAGTTACGGTACTTGCGCAGCTCGTGACAGAAGCGCTCCACGTCGGCACCGATCCATCCTGCGTCGTGGCAGGTCTTGATCAAAGTGTCGAGGGTCACCCTGTCTGCAGACGTACTGCCGAGTCGCGAGGCGTCGCGTTCGCGCACCACATGGACCATGACGCCTTCCAGCAGGCTGCCGAGCATGATGATGGCGGCCACGTGAGCGCCATTGGCGTAGCAGGTGCGTGCCTCGTCCAAGCGGTGTTGGAGCAAGGCGGCCATCTTCCGGTCACTGATGAGATCGGTCATGGCTGCGCTGAGTTCGGCAGGACCCTGGCTACCCGGGTGGGCAAGGGAGGGGTCGCAGGCGACGAGACGGGGGCGGCCGCCAGGATTCTCCAGGCGTGCTCCCTCGTAGACCAGGAACGCGTTGACCGCGGAGACGACAGCGGGGAGCTGGTCCGGCTCGTCAAGGTATTCGCGAGGGTCGGCCAGGCGAAGCAGGACCCGTTCCAGCTCGGTGGGCTCTTCTCGGCGTTCGTTGAGCCGGGCGAGCGTCCATTCCATCCTGTACTCGCCGTTGTACTCCGGCACCCGCTGCCAGCCGGCGTGTTCCAGGAAGCGCGCGATCTCGAAGCCCTTGCGGTAGTAGAGGTGGTCGTCGCCGCAGATGACGCGCGCGAGCTCCTCCAGGGTGTTGGCATCGAGGATGCCGAGTGGGGACTGCGCAGTCATGCCGAGCCTTCCGTGCTGTCGTCGGTTTCGTCGTCTACTTCGTTGTCTTCTGCCTTGTGGAGCGTGTTGGCCAGATCGTCCGTACCCGGGTCCTCGGGTGCCTCCGCCATGTCGTCGGCCAGGCCCTCGTCGGAGGAGAGGTCGAAGGGGGTCCACTGCACGGTGGTGGGTGTGGCGGACGAACGGGTCCGGTCACTGGTCCCCTCGAATGTGGCCGGATGGATGCCAAGTCGTTCGAGCTCATCCCATAGGCCGGACAATGCCTCCTCAGGGTCGAATCGGAACTCGCTCTCGCGAATCCGCCAGAACGTCCAGCCGACGCGTTGGAGTTCACGGTCGCGCCGTTGGTCATGCCGGATCTGCTCGGGTGTCGAGTGATACCGGTCGCCGTCGCACTCCACGGCCAGGCGCCCACGTGCCCCTACGACGACGAGGTCGAGGCGCTTGTTCCCTGCCGGATACTGCGGGACGACGTGATATCCGCGGGCCTTCAGGTGCAGGTAGACCTGCTGCTCGAAGAGCGATTCGAAGGGCTTCTGCGGCACATCGCCCACCACCTCTCCGATGTCTTCGGAGCCGGCAAGTGCCGATGGCGGGTTCTCCATATAGGACAGGAGGTTGAGTCGCATGTCCTCCCTCTTCAATCGGTCCGGCGGTACCGAGTAGAAGAGCCACATCTGGTCCTGTGCCCGGGACGCGGCGACGTTGTATGCCTGTCGTTCGCTGCGGGCACCTCCCGTGATGCGCGGCGGATCGGTGACGACCATCGACAGCAGGATGACGTGCCGTTCGTCTCCCTGGAACGACGCCGGGCTGCCCACACGAATCTGGTGGCGCTCAAGCATCGGCGCCGGGATACGTTCCTGGATGAGCTTTTCCAGGAGCTTGACCTGACCGATCGACCCCTGAAGGGTGATGACGCCCATGGTCCGGTCGCGGTAGTCAGGGTCCGCTACGAGCCTGGCCAGGCAGTCGACGATGGCCTCGGCCTCCTTCGGGTTGCGGATCCTGCTGTCGCGCCCCTGGGTAACGGCCCCTTCGACGAAGTGGGTCACGAGGGGGTCGAGGCGCTCACCGCCGTACTGGCGCAGAGGCTGCAGCTTGTTGTTGTAGAAGGTCTGCGAAGACCAGCCGATGATCTCCGGCATGCAACGGAAGTGCTCCTCCAACCGGATCACCTTCGGGAAGAAGGTGGACAGGAGCTGGTAGAGGTTGGTGGAAGGTCCGTACAGCGTGCGCAGCCTCGGCGGCATGTCCGGCAGGTGTGAGACGAGCCGGTCATGGATCGCCTGGTGCCGGCCCATGCCACTGAGTGGGGGCGCGCACTGTTTGTCGTCCCCCACGACGATGACGCGGGGCGCCAGCCACAGCAGGAACAAGGCGTCCATGCCGGCCTGACTAGCCTCGTCGACGATGACGACATCGAACGCGTCCCGCCTCGGTTGCACCATCTCGGCGACCTGGGAGATGGGCATGACCCACGCGGGAACCGCTTCCTGCGCCGTCTTCATGGCGTCGTATGCCGCGGCACGGTAGCGGCCCGCACCGCGCCCTTTGCCCTTGCCGTACGAGGACATGTGGTTGCGGTACGCCTGGAGCGCTGACCGCTGCTCTTGCGTCATGCGGTGCAGACAGTGCCACCTTCCCCAGGTGGCAGCGAGTTCACCGGTGATGTCCTCCAGATGACGTTCACACTGAGCCAGTTCGCCTTCGATCTGACGTTCGCGTCCCGGTGTGCGCTGACGGTGGACGAAGGCCGAGGCCACGGCCCAGGCCCACGCCTCCGCCAGAGACTCCAGGCGAGCTTCCCATGCCCGGTCGCCAGGGTCGTGCGTCAGCTGGTCCGCGAGCAGCGGGTGGGCCCGGCGGACGCTTTCGAGTAGCACGGCGCACCGACGCCGGCGGTGTTCACGCCGGTGAGCCTCGCGCAGCGCCTCAAGTTCCTTGGCGTATCGGTCGACGTCCTGCTCCCGAACGGCTTGGGCGGCGGCCACAGCTTCGGTGGTGGGGTGGGAGTCATCTACCGGTGTGCGCAGTTGCTCCTCCCAAGCAAGCAACTGGGCCATAGCCTCGTCCGCCGCTCGTCGGTCGGAGACCGCAGAGAGGGCGCCGGCGAAGTCCTGCCATGCCGACTTAGAAGTGAGAGCGATGTGCATCCCGTGATGTACGAGCAGCTCGTCGATGCGCTCGCGGCCGGCGCCGAACGTGTCGACATGTTCCAGGCGTGCGTACGCCTCCGTCAGCGACGCCAGCCGAACTTCCAGCGGCCCTTCGGATACGGGTACCTGCACTTGGCCCCACCGCTCCGCAAGCGTGGCAACGGCGGAGCGGGCGCGGAGGTGAGCAAGGGCGGCGTCGAGATCCTCCAGGGTTTCGGGTGAGTGACCGTTCACAGTGCACGAGTCGAGGAGGTCCTGCGCGGCCTTCTGCGCCCGCGAGGCACGGAAGCTGCCGCGGACTCGCAGCTTGCCACCCGAGACGAGGTGCTCGCGCAGCGCAGAACCCGCCGTGAGCATCGCATCCCCTTGTTCCGTGGAGAGCTGCCCGGGCACGGTGACGCGCGTCATCCCCTGTTCGTTCAGCCGTTCTGAGATGTCGACGAGTTGATCGGCAAGTCCGGACACGCGACGCCACAGTGCGAGGTTCTCACGGGAGAGTCGGTCGGTGAGGGCCTTGGTGGCCCACTTGCCCTCATCCCATTGTGTGGCCTGCGGAGACAGACCCAGGTGGTGCAGAGCCGTACGGCAGGAATCCACGAGAGAGGTCAGCTCATCGGTGACAGAGCTGTCGAGCCTGGCGAGATCGCCGCGGATGCGGACCGCCCCAGAGGACAGGCCCTCGTTGGTGACGCGGCTGGCTGAGAGTGCCTGGGCCAAGGCTTCGGGGGAGGGGAGGCCGTCGGGGTCTGGCAGAGTGCCACCGGCGCGTGGCTCAGCCGCACCGTCGCGCAGCAGGCTCAGCAGTTCCACCGCTTGCGTGGGGGACAGCGGAGGGACAGACGGGGTCGGGCCGTCAGCCGGCACAAGACCGATCCAGGAGTGATGTCCGGCGCTTTCTTGCACACGCTGCACAATTGCGGCGAGAGTGTCGGCGTATCCCGGTGCGATCTCCGGGTGCCGGTAGACCTCGGCCTCCCGCAGTGCGATCACCTGCTCGGTGAGCGTGCTGATCCTTCCCCGCACCTCCTCCCGGCGGGCGGAGAGTCGATGGATCTCGTCCTGCAGCTGCTCAGGGTCACTCGCGGCGACCTGATCGGTGAGAGCGTTGACCGTGCGTTCCAGCTCGTCCGCCCCGTCCTGCCGTGCCGAGCTCAGCAGGAGGACGCACAGGTCCCGTACGGCGGGAGGAAGCTTGTCCCGCAGGACCGTCAGGGCCTGGTCGCGGGCGCTGGTCACCAAGACCCTCTGCCCCTGCGCCAGCAGCGCGGAGACCAGGTTGGCGATCGTGTGGGTCTTGCCGGTGCCCGGTGGGCCTTGAACCACCACGCCCGTGTCGTGCTCCAGCCGCCGCAGGACACTGCGTTGACGTTCGTTGGTCTTTCCTGGGAAGAGCGGGTCGTCCCCGAATAGGGGCGGAATCTCGCGGCCGTCCCAGTTCACGCGCTCTTCGGAGTTCAGCGGCAGTACCAGCTGGGCGAGGCCCAGAGGCGCGTGTCCCTCGGAGGACACGCTGTCCGCGATCCGGTCGTAGAAGCCCAGCAGAGCATTGCGGTCCCGTGGACGCAGCACAAGTGCGGGAGCGTACGTGAGACGCGCGCCTGCTTCGGGCTCGCGGGGCGGCTGCCACTCGGCACTGAAGGACACGGGCCGTTGCAGTACCCGCTCCTGCCACTGGGCCAACTGCTCCAAGGCCTCAGATCCAAGCAGGTGCAGTGACTGGGCCGCGATCTCCTCGGTGAGCGCGGCCGAGCGTTCGGGCGCCCAGCCGTCATCGGTGTCGAGGAATGATTGATCCTCTAGCCGCACGGCTCCCTCGGCCATGAGCCGCACTGTGAGCCTGGCGGTCTTCCGGTCTACCAAGGTCTCCACGCGGTGGGTGAGCAGGTGACGGTGAATGGCGTCACCACGCGGATCGCTCCAAGTCAAGAGCCCTGTGGCGAGCACGAGTTCTAGCTGATCATCCTGCTGGGTCAGCTTCTGGTGCCACCCGTAGACCTGGTCGTACAGCTCCCGAAGGGCTCGCTCCGCGCGCTCCCTCTCCGCCCACTTCCGCCAGCGCGTCAGCCAGGGACCGTAGGCTCGGAGTACCTCGTCCGCATCCTCTCGGCGGACGGTCTGCTCCGCTGCCTGTTCCCAGGATTGGCTGCCGTCCGCTGCGGGCACGAGTTCCTGCCCCGGTCCTTCATCTTCAAGCGGCGGGTCACCGCCGTCCGCGTCCTGGCAGCGTTCCGTGGACACCCATCCATCCAGCAGATCCGGGAGTGGGGGCGGCGATGTCTGCGGAACGTGGTCAAGCGTGAACAGCAGCCCGTCGAGTCGGTCGGACGGGCGTCGTACCGAGGGGGGCATGGCGACCAGCCATAACCGCTCCCTTGAGCGGCGGTCATCACGAAGTCGTTGGTTGCTGCTCTGCACGACCTCCTTGAGGAAGCCGATCAGACTGGCAGTCTGGCCGATGACGTCGGGGTTCTTCGCGTGACGTCGCGGTACGTTCACTTTTCTCCTCCCGGCTGGTGGCGAACGTTCCAGGATCGGGATGAGCAGTGGCAGGGGCAACCTGTCTCTGGAAAATGGCGAAATATGAGCTTCATCTGGGCTGAATCACCTTGATCCCAGCGAGTTCCTCGTGGAGATCCGTCGACCTTCGGTAGCGGTGCCCCGACGCTCTACGTATCTGGGGGCAATCAAGCCGGGAGCTCGGGAGAGTTGGTTGCGCGAGCGAGTTCCAGGCAGCCCCGATGGCTTAGTCCATCTAAAGGCGCATGGGTGGGGAGGACAGGGCGTAAGGCGGCTCGGTTGACGGAGTAGGGCCTTCTGGGTGCTTACCAAGGCGGCGGGCGGCACTCTGAACAGTCGAGGGCTGGTAGCAGGACGCGAAGCGTCGTCGGCGTCATCCCCTCCCTCGGTGTCGCCCCCTTGCTTCTAGGGAGCGACACCGGCCATGCGGGCCCTCAGGCCTGTGGCAACACCCGCATGGCGAGCACAGAGCCGTCCTGGTGGACGGATACGGGGCCGTCCCACTCCGAATCCCAGGCTAGGAGGGGCCAGCTCTTCCGCTGGGCGTGGATTTCCGTGCGGTACTGCTCGACGCGGCCTTTCGCGAGGTGGCGGAAGAGGTCGTTCGCGACCCCGGAGAAGGCCTCGACCCGGGTCCTGTTGAGGCGGAACACGTGGTCGGTGCCAACGAAGTCGATGTCGAGGAGTCGTTGGTTCGCGTCCTGGACGCTGTCGGTGGCGGCGTGGGTGGGGTCGGTGAAGTGGCGCTGGCCTTGCCGTTTGGTCAGGTACTGGGCCGTAGCGGCGCCATCGCCAGCGAAGGCGGTCAGTCCGGCCGCCGCGGTTCGGGCGAGGACCTGCCGGAACCAGGCATAGTGCTCGGGCTGTACGTGGAAGCCGAGCTGCGACTCCGGTTTCCGCTCGCCCTCGGCCGGCGGTTGGATGCCCGGGAAGTTGTTCGCGTCCTCAAGACGGTGGTCAAGACAGGTATCGGGGGCATCCATCGAGCCGGTCAGTCGGCCACCAGTTCCCTGGGCCTGCAAGGCGTGCACCGTGAGCACGCCTTCGGTGGGGAGTTCCGTACTGAACACGAGGGCCGGTGTCTCGTTCCACGGGCCGATGTGCACCGCCTCGACGTGCGCAGAAGCGGACGCGAGCTGGATGTGAGAGGCGGCGGCGTTGCTGTGGTTGCCCTTGCAGGCGATCGGAAGGACCCTCGGCGCCTCTCCGGGCTTCCATATCTCGGCGAAGAACTGTGGCCGGTAGCGGTAGCCAGATCGATGGCCCGCGTCGCGACTGGTCAAAGCCCAGCCGGCCCGCAGCGCAGTGTCCGCGGGGACGATCGAGACCGAGTGGTCCGGGTAGCGGCGGCTCAGGAGCTGCCGGGCAAGGGTCAGGGCGAAGCCGGTCCCGAGTTCCCCGGACTGGATCGCCTTGTAGTAGTCGGCCGTTTCCCGGCCCTCCGCGGAGAGCGTCATGAACGAGTTGATGCTGCCGGCCAGAGCCTGGCTGTATTTCAGGGAACCCCAGTGCTCGGCGAGTCCACGGCTGGCGCCCCGCCGTGAGAGGGCGATGCCTTGGCCGAGGATGTGTAGCACATCCCAGGGCGTCAGCTGAACGGTCCGGTCCAGCTCCTTCGCGGGGATGGGCCTGAGTTCGGGCTTTCGCCGGAGCTGGTCGAGTTCCTTCTGCTCGCGCGCCTTGTCATCCTCGGCTGCGGCGTCGTCGACGCTGCCGACCAGGGCCGAACTGGAGTGGATCGAGATGTTCGACGGCTGGACGAGATCCTTGAGTACGTCAGCGGCTGGCTTCAACCTGTTCCCCCTACGGCTTCCACGGGTCAGACCGACGTCGCAAGCTACGTGCTGCAAGAGGGGCGCACACAGGGCGTATGCGGGCACATGGCGATGCAGGTCCCCATCGCCGGGCGTGGCGCGCTGGCAACCGTCTCCCCCAGGGCTGCCTCGCTGGCCGCAGGGCTGCATCGCGGGAGATCGCGGGGAACGAGCCATGGCCGACGGGCGCCCTTACTGACACGCGTCGTCTTGCCGAGACTGCTACTCGGAGGCGGGGAGGAATTGGGTGGCAGCACGCAAGAAGCGTCGGTCGGCATCGCGGAAGCGCCGGGAAGCCTGGCTCAAGGCGGGTGCCTGGAGTGGCGTCATCGCATTGGCGCTGCTCGTGACGTTTTGGTCGACGATCTGGCCCTATGCAGTGGGATTGTTGGTCCTCGGCGCGGTCGGCGGTGGAGGCCGGTGGTTGTGGAAGACGGACCGCATGGTCCGGGGCGACGATCGGCGGTGGCGCCACGAGGACGCCGTCAGGGCGGGCCATCGGACGCTCGCCGAGGTCGACGTGATGGACGGCACGCAGTTCGAGGACTTCGTGGCCGACCTCTGCAGGCGGGACGGCTGTACGGATGTCCGCCGCGTCGGCGGCACAGGGGATAACGGTGCCGACGTGCGCGGACGGCTGCCCGATGGCCGCACGATGGTGATCCAGTGCAAGCGGTACAACCCAAAACGGAAGATCTCCAATGGAGAGGTCCGTAACCTCCTTGGCTCGCAGGTGCACTTCAAGGCCGAAGTTGCCGTCTTCGTCACCACCGCGTACTTCAGCGGACCTGCCGAACGCTGTGCCCTGCAGAACGATGTCGTGGCCGTCCACCGTGATCATCTTGGACTGTGGAACAACGGTGCGGCGCTCCCGTCTCTTAACGCGGTGAACGGCGCTGGTCAGGGCGACCGGCGTCATCGCGCCCTGCGCAAAGAGACGTACGAGTAACTCCCCCTGGTAGCCGGGCGCTGAAGCCAGTCCCCACGAAGAGTGGCCATGGTTTCACGATGTCAGCTCGGTCAGCGCTGTGCACAACAAGGTCGTGTCCTCGATCGCGCGGCGGCATGTCGGGTCGTCGAGGGTGAGGCGCTGTCCGACACGGAGGGGTGTGCGGGGGACGCGGGTCAGGTACTTCGGGTCGACCACGCCATCGTTGTGCGTGAAGACGTGACGTGCTGCCCAGGTCGAGAGGAGGCGGTCCCAGGTGTCCGATGCGAGCGCGGCCCGTACATCCGGAAAGCCGGCGTCGGTGAAGAGCACGGCCATGTCCTCCAACCGCTGGAAGACGTTGCCTTTTCCGCGGAGCCGGGCATCTGCGTCATGCACGGAAGCTTTGAACAGGGAGGACGCCAGGATTTCGACGACTCCCACCACGTTCTCGATGGTGTCCACCCAGTTGCGTGAGAACACTCCCTGCTCACGAAGGGCAGCCTTGACATCCGAGGGAATCGCTTCGAGTGCGTCTAGTGCTGTGACCGGGAAGGTTCACCGGGTTGAGCGGTCAGGCCGCGATGGGTAGTGGTCTGCCGCCCCAGCGGATGCCCTTCTCGCTGCGGATGCGTGCGCGTTCGCGTCGTTGGGCGGCCAGGACGTCGGGGTGGCGAGCGTTCTTGTTGCGCCAGCGTAGGTAGGCGTGCAGGGCCCGGGTCTGGACGGTGTGGTTGGGGTGGTGCGAGTTGGCGAGGGTGAACTGCCGCAGGGGTCCGAAGTGGGCTTCGATCGGGTTGGCCCAGGACGCGTAGGTCGGGGTGAAGCACAGCTCGACCTTGTTGCGGGCCGCCCACCTGCGGATTCTCCAGTTCAGGTGGGCGGAGAGGTTGTCGAGGATCACGTAGATCGGGGCGCCGTCCGGGCGGGCTGCCCGGATCGTTCTCAAGGCCGCCCAGGTGTGGTCGGTGCCCTTGCGGCGCCGGTTGATCCCCCACATCTGGTCGTCACCGACGGAGTAACAACCGTGAAAGTAGGTGATTCCGTGGGTGCGGCGATAGGTAGCCGGAAGCCGGTCGGGCCGGCCCTGTTCTGCCCAGCAGGAGCCGGCGGTGGGGCGGATTCCCAGCGGTCCGAACTCATCGAACGCGAACGTGCGGTCAGGCCGCTGGTTGATCGCGTACTCGATCCTGGCCAGTTTGGCGTCGAAGTCCGGGTCCGGGGACTCCTTCCAGGTCTTCGTGCGCTGGAAGGAGATACCGCGGCGGGCCAGTAAGCACCTCAGCGCCTCCCGGCCGATCCGGACAGGCCGGTCGATGTTCTTGCGCAGGTGATCGGCGAGTTTGCGGATCGACCAGCGGGTGAAGGGCTTGCCCAGGACGGTGGGTCGGGTGGTGGCCGTCTGGACGACGAAGTCCTCGTCGTCACGGTTGAGAAGGCGGGGACGGCCTCCCGCCCAACGAGGGTTGAGGCATGCGAGCCCGATCTCGTTGAACTTGTGGATCACGTCGCGGACGGTGTCCTCGTCCGCCTGGACCAGGCGGGCTATGACCGGGACCGTGCTGCCGCCGGCCGAAGCCAGCAGCACCATCGCCCGTCGAAACCGCACCGAGCTGGTACTGCCTCTCCGGACGATGTGCTGGAGTTTCTGCCCCTCCTGCTCGGTCAGCCTGCGAACCCGGACCGGTTTCGCCATCCCGCCTCCCCACGCTGCTTGGAGAACTCATTTCCAACCAGCACAACGAGCAACCCGGCAAACGTTGCCGGTCACAGCACTAGTGTCCTGCGCCGGAGATCCGTCGTTAGTTTATGTATGACTGCTTCTGCGGATGTGCCGGTGCCTCGTCGTGGTCCGAAGTTGGAACCGTTGTTGTTGTCTTCCGATGAGCGTGTGGTGTTGGAGCGTTGGGTCCGCAGGGCGTCATCTGCGCAGGCGGTGGCCTTGCGGGCCCGCATCGTGTTGGCGTGTGCCGGTGCTGATGTGCCGCCGATTGTCGTGGTGGCACGGGAGTTGCATATCGCGGCCGACACGGTCCGCAAGTGGCGTCGCCGGTTCCTGGCGGCCCGGCTGGACGGGCTGGTCGACGAGCCCCGGCCTGGCCGGCCACCCACCATCAGCGTTGATCAGGTGGAGGCGGTAGTGGTCGGCACGCTGGAGGAGATCCCGAAGAACGCCACTCACTGGTCGCGTTCATCGATGGCCGCCCGCAGTGGCCTGTCGAAGTCGACAGTGGGCCGGATCTGGCGGAAGTTCCAGCTCAAGCCCCATTTGAGCGACACGTTCAAGCTGTCGACGGACCCGCTGTTCGTGGAGAAGCTCTACGACGTGGTGGGGCTGTATTTCAACCCGCCCGAAGGAGCGGTGGTGCTGTCGGTGGACGAGAAGTCCCAGATCCAGGCTCTTGACCGCTCTCAGCCAGTGCTGCCGATGATGCCCGGCATGCCCGAGCGCCGCACTCACGACTATGTTCGCAACGGGCTGACCACCTTGTTCGCGGCCTTCGACGTCGCGACCGGTGAAGTCATCACCTCACTGCACCGTCGCCACCGGGCCGCGGAGTTCAAGAAGTTCCTCATCAAGATCGACAAAGAGGTCCCCGAACACCTTCAGGTCCACCTGATCTGCGACAACTACGGCACCCACAAAACCCCGGCCATCAAGACGTGGCTGGCCAAACACCCACGGTTCCACCTGCACTTCACACCCACCGGCTCCTCCTGGATCAACCAGGTTGAGCGATGGTTCGGCTTCCTCGCGGACCAGAAGATCCGCCGTGGCGCCCACAAGAGTGTGCGCTCCCTGGAAGCCGACATCCGAGCCTGGGTCAAGCAGTGGAACGAAAACCCGACCCCGTTCACCTGGACCAAGACAGCCGAAGAGATCCTCGACTCACTCGCCCGCTTCTGCCAACGGATCTCCGGCGCAGGACACTAGGCGAGCGGTATCGGCCTGTAGAGCATCGAACGCGACCGACGCCGCTGGCAATTCGCCGCAGACAGGACAGTAGCGGTGCTCGCTGAAGACGGCGTACTTGACCCGGCAGCCGGGACAGGTTCGGATCCGTACCAGGCGCTCCTCGTCGATACCCGGAAGAGGCCTGGGGTAGAAGGGCTTCCCGGGCTTGTAGGAGAAGGTCACCGGGCTTCCTCGCGAGCTCTTGCGGGCGAGGCCGCCGAGAATGTCGTGAAGTGACCGGCTGACGATCTGGGTGCCCAGGTCCTCGGCGACACGCAGCAGACGTTCCCGCTGCTGCGTAGTCATGAAGTCTGAATGGCCGCTGTGGTGGCCGCAGTAGACGCACCACAGCGTCAGATTGTCTGGAAGCCGTTCGTAATCGTCTGCGTCGATACGGAAGGTCATCGTGCAGTGCGGGCACTCGCGGCCGAGAAACCCGTCGTCGTCGGTGGGGACGGTGACCTGGATCTCGAAGGAATCGCCTTGGTGTCCGACTACGTGGGCACCCTCTGGCATACGGAACTCTTCGTTGTTCCACATGGCTGAATTGTGCCACTGGCCGCCGACAGTTGGGGTTTTCGTACACCTCGTCTATGAGAAGGCGGAGGCACAGTAGGTGTTGCGGATCCCAGCCAAGGGCTCGCGGTCGCGGTTGAAGCGGAGCTTATTGGTTAGGAGGACAGCCCAGCGGCCCCGGGTGTGGCTGATCCACATGCCGGTGCCGGTGAAGCCGTAGTGGACCCAGATGTCCTCGGTGGGGTCGGTGCCGGGGGCGGGGTGCCAGAAGAGGCCGCGGGCGGGGGTGAGGCCGCCAGTTTGGACGCGGAGGGATTCCTTGATCCAGGCCGGACCGAAGGCGGCTTGGGTGGGGGCGAGCATGTGGCGGAGGAAGCGGGCCAGGTCGTCGAGGGCCGAGAAGGTGCCGGCGATGCCGCAGACGCCGTCGAGGAGGCGGGCGGAGAAGTCGTGGGCGGTGCCCTTGAGGTGGGTGCCGGTGGTCTCGTCGTACTCGGTGGGGGCGCAGCGGGCTGCCTCGGCATCGGGGAGGGGGCCGAAGCGGGTCTGCGTCATGCCCAGGGGGTTCCAGATGCGGTCGGTGGCGAGCTGGTCCAGGGGCTGGCCGGAGAGGTGCTCGGCGAGGTAGCCGAGGACGAGGGCGGCTCGGTCGGTGTACTCGACGGCCTCGCCCGGCGGGCGGTGGAGGGCCTCGTGGAGGACGCCGTCGCGGATGTCCTGGGGGTCGGTGCCGTAGAGGTTCTTCAGGTTGGCGCGCAGCGGCAGGCCGGCGGTGTGCGTGAGCAGGTGGTGGGCCGTGGCCCGGGCTAGGGGGTGGCCTGCGACTTCGTCCCAGAAGGTTCCCAGCGGAGTGTGGAGCTGGAGCTTGCCCTCTTCGACCAGGGTGCCGATCGTCGACCAGACGGCGAGGATCTTGGTGAGGCTGGCCACGTCGAAGACGGTGTCCAGCCGCATGGGCTCGTCCGGGTGGTCGGGGTCGAGAAGGCCGACGGCTCCGCTGGCCTCGATGCCGTCGGCGTTCCCGACCGCCCACACCGCGCCGGGGTAGACCTCGTCGCGGACGCCGGTCTGGAGGAGGTCTTCGATCCGGTCGGTGGTGTGGGTCATGGTCTCCCGATCGTCGTGGGCCGCGGGTGGTCCGCTGGCTAGGTTAGTGACGCGGCCGGGGCGGTGCCGGCTGTGCCACGGGTGGTGTCAGGCGAGCCGCCGTCCGAGATCGGCGATGGCCGTGGCGGTGGCGCTGAGAGGGAAGCGGGCGGCGTTGGTGCGGCCGGATGCGCGGAGCATCTCCAAGAGGCCTGGGGTGGTGCGCAGGCGGTGGAGGTCGTGGGCGGCGGTGGTGGGGTTGGTGAAGTCGGTGGCCAGGCCGGTGCCGGAGAGGGCTTCGCTGAGTCCGGGAACGGGTTGGTAGAGGACGGGGAGTCCGCAGGCCTGGGCTTCGAGGGCGACGAGGCCCATGGCCTCCAGGGTGGTGGAGGGCACGGCGAGCACGTCGTGGTCGGCGAAGGCCTTCCAGAGTTGGGGGCGGCGGAACCAGCCGAGGTAGCGGACGCGGACGCCGAGCTTGCGGACGACCGGGGCGAGGTCGAGGAACTGGGCGCGCGGGGCGGCGATGCTCAGCTCGACCGAGCGGGTGGCCGCGACGGCTTGGAGGAGGGGTTCGAGGCCCTTCTCGGAGCTGAGGCGGCCTGCGAAGAGGATCCGCAGGTGGCTGGTGGAACGTCGGGCGGGCCGGGGCGGTGGGTCGGTGAGGAGGCGGTCGGGGATGCCCCAGGGGATCTTCTCGATCTTGCGCCTGTCCGTCTTGGGGGCGAGCTTGAGCAGGCGGTCGGCCATGGCGCCGGTGGGGACGACGATCGCGTCGGCAGCGGAGGCGGTCTCGCGGAGAACGCGTAGCTGCGTGGTGTGGTTCTCGGCGTGCAGGAGGTCGGTGCCGTGGACGAAGGCGATCCGGGGGTGGGCGGGTAGGGCACGCAGGAGGGCGGGGGTGGCGCCGAAGGCCAGGTGGTGCAGGTGCAGCACGCTGATCTGGCGCGGGTCGAGGGCGGCCGTCATGGCGTGGCGCAGGTTGGTGACGTACCGGCTGAAGGCGTGGCCGGCGATGCATTTGCCGGACGCGTGCAGCAGGTCGATGCCGGCCGGGGTGCGAGGTTGGGGGCCGTCGGGAGCGAGCATGAAGGCGCGGGCTGGGATGGCGGGCTGGGCGCCGGCGTAGAGGTCGAGGAAGAGTTCGACGCTTCCGCCGGGGCTGGGGAACGGCAGGTCGAGGGCGGTGGCGACGACGCGGTTCACCGGCGACCTCCGGGGTTCTCTTCGTAGAGGCGGGACGTCTCGATGCCCTCACTGGTGCGGTACTTGAGGCCGTGCTGCTGGTAGCTGGCCGGGGAGCCGTGCGTGCGGAGGAAGACGAGCTTGCCGAAGGTCATGCCGGGCCGGACGCGTACGGGGCGGGTGGCTCGGATCTCCAGGGTCCAGCGGATCGCGTGGCCCTGGTGCCCGAGCGGCGCGGAGACGTGGACCCAGATGCCGAGGGAGCCGATGGTCCGGTCCCCGTTGAGGAGCTGGGCGTACGTCTCGGAGCCGGTCCGCTCCAGGGTGTGGCCGAGGTAGAGGTGGCCCGGCGCCAGGACGTAGCCGTGGTCGGGGAGGGTGAGTTCGGAGAAGGCGGTGGGACTGGCGGCGTCGAGGTCGCCCTCGCAGACGCGGAGCGTGCTGCCCAGGCGCCAGTCGTACGCGTTGGGGGACAGGCGATCCGGGTCGTACGGGTCGATGGTGATGCGGCCCGCCTGGCGGGCGGCGGCGATGGCCGGTCCGGTGAGGATCACGAGGTCACCGCCGTACCGTCGAGGTCGCGCCAGTACGAGGAGGGCTGGGGCCCGGAGGCAGCCTGGTACTTGCCCTCGTACAGATCGATGGCGCCCTCGGAGACGAAGAACATGATCTGCCCGATCTTCATCCCGGCGTAGACGCGCACGGGACGGGTCGGGGTGAGCATCAGCGTCCACTGGCCGTGGAAGCCGATGTCACCGATGGGCGCGGTGATCTCGACGAACAGCCCCAGTCGGCCGACGGAGGAGCGACCGAAGAGCAGGGGGACGAAGAGGTCGGATCCCACCTCCTCCAGGGTGTGGCCGAGGTACAGCTCGCCGGGCTGCAGGACGTGGCCCTCGTCGCCGATCTCTGTGCGACGGGTGGGGTTTGGTCGGTGGGTGTCGAGTACCTGGTCGGTGTAGGTGAGCAGGGTCCCGCCCAGGCGGACGTTGTAGCTGTTCGGGTTGACCTGGGCCGGCATGAAGGGGGAGATCCGCAGTCGTCCGTCCAGCGCGGCGGAGGTGATCTCGGGTCCGGTGAGGATCACTGGTCGTCTCCGTGGGTCAGGATGCTCCTGATCGCCGAGCCGAGGCTGAGGCCGGCGGGGTGGGCTCGGATGCCTAGACAGGTGTCGGCGAGGTAGTCGGTGGTCAGCACGCTCGTCAGACCGACGGGGAGCGGATCGGGGGAGGCAATCAGGGGTCCTGCCTGCTCGGTGAGGTGAGTCAGCAGTGCAGCGGGGTCGTTACGGAAGGCCGGCGTGACCTGGGCCTCGACCAGGCTGTTGTCGAACGGCTCGATGGCCAGCAGATCTCCGGCGGTGAGGACTTCGCCGAGCAGCGTCGTGCGCACGGCGGTCTCGTTGAGGACGACGGCCTCGCTACCCAGTCCGCTGCGCAGCCGGTCGGCCAGTTCTCGGAGCAGGGCGTGGCGGTCGAGCGGCTTGTGCCGATAGGGCGCGACGAGACGACCCAGCGGCTCGGCCAGTTGTGCGTCGATGGAGGCGATCTGTTCACGGACAGAGTCGAGCGCAGTCGGCAGGACGGATCCCGAGGCGTCGGGGAAACGGGCGGTCCGTCCGATCCAGCCTTCGAGGGAGCGTTCGGCGACTGCGTAGCCGACGGCGAGTTCCTGCCCCTTGAGCACGATGGTGCTGCCGACCCGTTCGGGTCCGGTGTGTTCGGTGTGGCAGTGGCCGGCGAAGACCACGTCGAGGAAGGGGCACGCCTCGGCGAGCTGGAGGTCCTGCTCGAAGCCGGAGTGGCTGAGGAGGACCCAGGAGTCGACCTCGTGGTGGTGCGCGAGCATCAGCTCGCGCAGGGCGTGGACTGGATCGGTGATGCGGTGGCCGGACCGCTGCCCGACCGGGATCGACTTGAATGCCTGCTGGCCGATCACGGCCGTGACGGCCGTCCTTCGGCCCGCGATGTCCACGATGCGCAGACGTCGGAAGAGCGCGTTGCCGGTGGAGTACTCGACGACGTTCGCGCATACGGTCCGCTGGTGGAGGGCGGGCTCGAAGTAGTGCGGCCAGCCGTGGTTACCGGGAGCGACGACGTCGTACAGGGCGAGCAGGATGTCCCGTTCGAGCGCGCCCCGGCCGAGGCGGTAGTACCCGGTGCCCTCGAAGAAGTCGCCGCAGTCCACCAGCAGGCTGTCCGTGCGTGCCTGGTGGAGGTGCCCGAGCAGCGGGCCGCCGGCACCGAGGGCGGAGTGGACGTCGGTGGTGGCCATGATCTGTCGTAGGGAGCGGGACGTGGTCATGGCGCGACCTCGCAGATGTCGGCGCCGAGGTGGAGGAGCTTGCCGGGTAGGTCGGCGTGGCCGCGGCGGAGCTGGTCGACTCCGCCGAGGGTGGTGATGCCGCGGGCGGTCAGGGCGGCGACCATGAGCGCGGAGCCGGTGCGGATGTCGGTGGCCTCGACCCCGGCTCCGGTGAGGCGTTGCGGGCCGGTCAGCCGGCATTCGGTGGGGGAGATCTCCTCGATCTTCGCGCCGAGCCGGGCCAGCTGGGGCAGCAGGTTCCCGTGGCGGCCGGGGTTGATGGAGTCGGCGAACAGGTGTGTCCCGGGCTGGCCGAGGGCCAGTGCCATCAGGGGAGGCTCGAAATCGGCGTCCAGGCCGCCGACGGCGAGCGTGGCGATGGCGCGAAGGGGACGGGCCGTCGGCCGGGCGGCGCTCCCGTCGACCAGAAGGACGTCCTCCCTTACCGAGGTTGGGATGCCGAGCCGTTGCAGGGCTGCCTGCAACGGCACCACATCCCGACCTTGGACGCCCTCGATGCGCGCGGTCCCACCGGTGGCGGCGACGGCGCAGGCCAGGGTGCCTGCCTCGATCTTGTCGCCTGGTACGCGCCACGCCGGAGCCTCGGCCGGTGATGCCGGTGCCGGGCTGAGGTCCAGGACCTGTTCGCCGGCTCGGGTTTCCCATCCCACCGAGCGCAGGGCGTCCAGCACGGTGAGAACTTCCGGCGACAGGTTCGGCCGACCGAGGCGCAGCGCACGGCCCGCGACGACCGCACGCAGGACGGCGACGACCGTCGCACCGCGCGACCGGAATGGGAGCGCGTGGGAAACCGTTCCGGTCGCGGGTCGACCGGCCGCGACGTCATAGCCCTCGTCATGGACGGCGACACGGTCACCGAACGCCTCGTACACCCTGAAGTGCAGGTCCATGCCGCGCTCCCCGATCCGGCATCCCCCGGGCCAGGGCAGCCGGGCGTTCCCCTGTAGGGCGAGGACTGCGGGCACCAGGTAGTACGACGCGCGGATCCGTGCGGCCGGGGCCAGGTCGGGTTCCGCGGGTACGGCGTCAGGGGCCATGATCACCACGCTGTCGGGTCGTCCCACAGCTCGGGCGACGTGCCAGCCTGCTCCTTGGATCAAGGTGAGCATCCAGTGGACGTCGGCGCTGGCGGGGACGTTTTCCAGCTGGATGGTCCGGCGCACGGCTGCTGCGGCGGCCAGCAGCGGCAGGGCGGCGTTCTTGGAGCCGTCGACGGTGACCGAACCGGAGAGGGGACTCCCCGGACGTACGGCGATGACCTCCGCGCTCGTCGCAAGAGCTCGATGGGGTGCCATGCGTTCAACTCCTTTGCAGGGGAGGTTGCGTGATGGACGGCGTGACCGAGGTGGGTACGGACAGATCGAGCTCGGCCCAGCAGGACTTGCCGCCGGCGCTGTGGTCGACGCCGTGCCGGTCGGCGAGGGCGTCGATGATCAGCAGCCCGCGGCCGTCCTCGGTGTCCGTACAGGGCGGGCGTGCGTGGGGGAGGGCGGAACTCCGGTCGCGGACCTCGAAGCGCAGTCGGCTCCCGCGCAGGCGAGCGGTTACGGAAGCAGCTTCGTTTCCCGTGTGCTGAACGGCGTTCGCCAGCAGTTCGCCGGCCACGACCTCTGCTACGTACATGCCGTCGGCGCCGATGACCGAGCGCCAGCCCCTGATCTCGTTCATCACCTGGTGCCGGGCACGAGCGGCGCCCTCGGGCGTACTCGTGACGGCCAGCGTGACCTCGTGCACTTCCATGAGCAGCCTCCTGGAGGGGTGCGGTTCCACCAGGCAAGCGGGTCAGGAGGCGGCCTCGCGACGGGCCGCGCAGCCCCTGCATCGTTCATGCACGTTGTGCATGGCTGGCAAGTTCGTTGCAGCTAGGCTCGGTTGAGCAGGCAGGATCGGTCTCGGCAGAAGGGGCCGTGGCGGAGATGGTCGACACGCAGGGCGAGGTGCACCGGATCGGTGAACTGATCCGCCGGGCTCGGGTCTTACAGGGCCGCTCACAAGCGGACGTGGCCGGCGAGCTGGGGTATCACCAGTCGAAGATCAGTCGGCTGGAGGGCGGACGTGGAACGGACGACATCCGCGTCCTGCGCGACGTCGCCCGCATCCTGCGCATTCCTCCGGCCCGACTCGGTCTGGCGGAGGCCGACCCGGAAGCCGATCCCCACGACCCGGAGACAGAAGAAATGCTGCGCCGCCGTACCCTCCTTGCCGCCAGCGTCACCGCGTTCACAGCCTCGGTCGCGCCGACTGCTGCGCACCCCGCGCTCGTCCAGGCACTCCTGCCGGGGGTGCCGACGACTCCGACGGCGGAAGCGCCGGCGTCCGGGCAACTGCGAAACCGGGCCACGGCCATCCGGCGCCTCTGGAGCACTTGCGACTACGCGGAGTTGGAGCGGACCCTTCCCGGCCTGATCGCCGATCTTCGCCGCTGCATCGCCGACTCCCCGCAGGCCGAGGAGCTTCCCCGTTTCCTGGCCACGGCCTACCAGACCTCGGCCAGCCTCCTGCTGAAGCAGGGAGACCCCGGCACGGCTTGGCTCGCCGTCGGGCGCGCGATGGCCGAGGCCGAACGCTCGGGTGATCCGCTCGTCCTCGCCGCCAGCGTCCGCCTCCACGCGCACGTCCTGGTCCGCGAACAGCACGCCGGCCAGGCCGTCACGCTGATCAAGCACACGGCTTCACAACTCGCCGGTGCGTACGACCGGCAGCCCCGCCACCATCTCTCCGTGCTCGGGTTGCTGCTACTGCGCGGAGTCACGGCTGCCAGCAGGGCCGGGGACCGTGCTGCCACCGCAGAGTTCCTGGCCGAGGCCAAGGAGGTGGCGAAGTACGTCGCCCTGGACCACCCCGACGCATGGGCCAACTTCAGCCCCACCAACGTGGCCCTCCACGAGGTCAGCGCGGCCGTGTCCTTCGGCGACGCGGGCGTCGCCATCGACATCGCCCGTCCGCTCATGCGCCGACACATCCCGGTTCCCGAGCGCCGGGCCGCCCTATGGGTGGAGACCGCTCGTGCCTACGCACAGCAGGGCCGCCTCGCCGACGGCTACCAGGCCCTGCGGATCGCGGAGACCTGCGCAGCCCAGGACGTACGGCGACCAGCCGTCCGGGACCTGGTCGCCGACATGGCAGCCCGGGACCGTCGGCGTACGCTGCCAGAGCTCCACCACTTCTGCCGCCGACTGGGAGTACCCGCGTGACCGAGCCGCAGCGCAAGCCCTTCCTGTACGTCGTCGTCTGCGCGGCCGGGATCGCGGGCGACGTCGGCAAGCTGATCGACGCCGCGCACGAGCGGAGCTGGGACGTCGGTGTCGTCGCCACCCCGCAGGGGCTTCCCTTTCTCGACGTCGCCGCGGTCGAGGAGCGGACCGGTTACCCCGTCCGCTCCGCCTGGCGCGCGCCCGGGGACGCACGGTCCTTCCCACCCGCCGATGCGATCGCCGTGGCCCCGGCCACCTTCAACACGGTCAACAAGTGGGCGGCCGGTTTCGCGGACAACCTCGCCCTCGGCATCCTCTGCGAGGCTCCGGGCATGGGCATCCCCACCGCCGTCCTGCCCTACGTGAACACCGCCCTCGCGGCCCACCGCGCGTACCAGCGGAGCCTCGCAGAGCTGCGGGAGATGGGTGTTCTGGTCGGCAGCTACGAGCCTCACCGCCCGAAGTCCGGCGGCGGTGCCGACCGCTTCCGCTGGGAGGAAGCCGCTGACCTCCTGGCTCCGTTGCTGGCGGCAGGGGCCGCCCACCACTGATCCTGCGACTGCCAGCGGGTAAGGCCTGCCGGCCTTTCACATCGGGAATGCCTGCGACCGGTGACCGGGAGGTACCCGGTCACCGGTCGCAGAGTGCTGTTCCGGGCCCGTCAGTCTTCGTAGGGGAGGTATATGCCGCCGTCCGGAGCGGCGATGGCGCACAGGCGCTCGTACTCGGTGCGGTCTTTCTCGGTCATGTGCGGGAGTACGTCCATGACCATGCGGGCTTCGGGGTGCCGGGCGAAGTACGAGTACAAGAGCTCGATGAGGGCCTCCACGGCGGTGTCCTGCTCGAGGGCAGCCGCAGCGTTGCGGGCGCTCAGTGCTGCCACGGCTTCGAGTTCGGCGCGCGCGTGGCCTGGAAGGCGGTGGCCTGTTCGGCCCGTGTGAAGGGGCGCCCGTCACTGTGGGACCAGGTGTTGGTGTCGGGCCGGAGCTTGAAGTCCGCGTCCAGCAGCAGGGCGATGATTTCGACGCGCAGTTCGGTTTCGGGCATGCGGGGGTTCCTTACGGGATGGGGTCGGTGGTGATGTTTTCAATGCTCCGGAAAATCCCCGGTTTGGCTGACCGGGGATCGTCGGCTAGGTAGGGACGGACGCGTCCTGGCGTCAGCGCCGACGGGAGGCGTTGTTCGCGGCCTTCGGAACCGGTTGTGTGGTCGCCGCGCGCCGGGGGAGTGATGCTGCGGGATCGGCAGGCAGGTGCGCGAGACGGCGGAGACGCCAGACGAGGACGTCGCTGACGGAGGTGGCGCTGTCCAGCTCCCGGTGCCGCGTGGCTTCTGCGAGGAGGTGGGCCGGGTTGTGGCCTGCGGCCCGGGTATCGGCGAGTGTGGCCGCCAGGGCGGGCCAGCCCGGCTCGGCCAGAACTTGTTCGGCGATCTCGGGCAGCGCCTGGCGTAGGACGGCTGCCTGTCGTCGCTGCAGTGACAGGGAGCGGCCCCGCTGGTGGAGCACGGACATCGGCTGGGCGGCCGCGATCTCGTAGGCGACGCGCAGGTGTTCGGCGGCTTGGCGGGCGGCTTCGGCTTGCTGGGCGTGGTGCTTCCTGGCATGCCAGTTCGCCGCCGCGGTGACGAGGAAGAACGCGGTGTCGATGAGCATGGCGGTGGTGGCGCCGTCCTCTCCGCTGCCGAGGGCTGGTCCGCTGTGGGCGAGGTCGTGCGCGGCCTGGCGCAGGGCGTGGTCGTGCCCGCGTGCGGTGCGGACGTGGGAGCGGGAGGCGCGTTCGAACGCGAATGCTGCATCCCGGAGTTCTCGTCGGGTATGGGCGGCGGAGGTCTCGGCGAGCGCGTCGAGGACCTCGCCGGCTGCGGCGATCCGGGCTGCTGCCGTGCCGTCGTCGCCGTGCTCGATGAGCAGCAGTGCCTGCCAGGTCGCCGTGGTCGCGCGGCGGCGGGCGTACGCCGGGCCGGTCACCGGCGGGAGGGCGGGCTGCTCCGGCGAGACGCCCTCGTCCGAGGGGGATTTTGCAGGCAGGGTCCAGCGTTCGCGGACGCGGGGCAGGGAGAGGTCGGGGGCGAGCTTGGATCCCGAGTAGAAGACCGGTTCGCCGTTCTTGTTGCGGTCGTCGGGCAGGGCCACGGTGTAGCCGAGGAGGTCCCCGGACGGCGCCACACGCCGCTTGACGAGGAGACCGGTATGGGTGAGGCGGTCGAAGAACTCCTCCTCGCTTTGGGCGCCGGCCGCCGCGTGTCGGACGCTCTCGCGCAGTTCCTCCCTCGGGGTGCGTTCCCGCTGGTGGCGGGTGGCTTTGTGGCGCTCGGCGCTGGTGGGGCGCTGGGCTGCGGTTCCGTCGCCGGTGTTGAGACGGCGCAGGCCGTAGTCGGCCTCGATGAGACGGGCTTCGGCCTGGGAGCGCTTGGCTTCGTTGTGGCGGCGGGGCCGCCGGCCGTCCTCGCGGACGGTGGTGGCGATGATGTGGATGTGGTCGTCGGCGTGACGGACGGCTGCCCAGCGGCAGGCTGCGGTGTCGCCGTCGGGGGCTATGCCGGTGGCGGCGACCATGCGGCGGGCAATGTTGCCCCACTGCTCGTCGCTGAGGATCGGGTCCTCGGGTGCGGCACGTATGGACAGGTGCCACACGTGCTCGGTAGGGCGCCGTGACTTGGGCAGGGCTTCGACGGGCTGGTCGAGGAGCCTTTGCAGGTCTGCGTAAGTGGCTTTCGGGTTGCGTCCGGGGTCGGGGACGAGGCTGTCCCAGGCCGCCACGAGGTGCGGGTCGGTGTGTTCCTCGTGGGTGCCGGGGCCGTAGAGGTAGTGGATCAGGCCGATGGTGCGGGTGCCCATCTTGTGGACGCGGGGGATCATCCGGCGGGAGTCTCCGTCTCCAAGTAGCGCTGGGTGAAGTCCTCCACGCGTTCGGCGGTCCGTTGGACAGCGTCGAGGACCGCCTTGGCGTGCGGGGCGTCGGCGCCGGAGTTCAGGACGGTGGCGACCTGGTTGAGGTTGTTGCCGATCTGGCCGAGGGCCCTGCGCAGCGCGAACAGCTCTCTGGCCATCTCCCGGTGGGTGGCGATCTCGGCTTCGGTGTGGTCGAGGTCGCGTGCGGCCTTCAAAGCAGAGTGGGCGAGGAAGCTGGCGATGCTCATGCGGCAGGCAGACGCAGCGTGGGTGAGGAGCTGGAATTCATCGTCGTTCATGCGGCAGCTGGGCTGGTGCATGCGCTTCTTCTCGGCGAGCAGGCGTTCACGCTGGCGCGCGTGCGATGTCGTGGGGGCGGTGTGCGTGCAGCGGGGTGTGTGGCAGGTGTGTTGTCCCTCCGATTCGTGGTGCGATCCGGCCTTGGCCGCGTCCCGAAGGACCGGCACCCCCTGGTGCCGGTCTGCTCCCGCCACCCCTGGGGCGGGGGAGCCCAGAGCATTGCTCCCGACGGGAGCAATGCTCTGGGTACAACTTGCTCCTCCTGAGGCTGGAAGCGAGGGCATGTGCTCGTCGTGGCTGGGACCGTCGTGCGGTGGGTTGTGCATGCGTGTCCTTGAAGCGGTAGAGGCTGGTCGTGTGAAGGGGCTGTTGGGCGGGGTCGACCGGTTGGGGACCGCTCGCTCGTGACGCGAGACGCTGCCGGTGCTGTCCGGGGACCGGGCGGGGACGGTCCCGTTTCGGGGAGGCGCTCGGTCCCCGGCCGTAGGTACGTGGGGGACCGGTCCCGTCTCGGTCCCCGTAGTCGTGGGTGGGGACGGTCCCCTACGTGGTGACCTGACGGTCCCCGAACCGCCGCAGGGCGGTCCCGGATGGTGGGGACCGTAGGGACGGTCCCCACTGAGTCGGGGGACGTCAGGCGGGGGTGACCTGCGGAAACAGAGTTGGGGACCGGTCCCCGTGGCGGTCGGCGCGAGCAGCGCAATCAGGGGACGGTCCCCGATCGACAGCTGTCGGTCCCCTCCTGGGCGAGGGCGTCGTCAGACGGGACCGGGGCTCGTTTGGGGACCAGGACCGGGTTGGGGACCGTCATGGGGACGGGACCGGGAGCGGGGTGGGGACGGTCCCCGGACGGCTCGGGTCAGTGGTTCGGTCCTCACGATGACGGGGACCGGCCCGGGCGGGGACCGTGGTGGTCAGGAGCCCGACGGCTGGGTGCGTCGGCGGTCCGGGCCGTTGAGGATGACGCGGGTGGTCATCTCTGCCAGGCGGGAGGCGACGCGGTCCCCGACTGCGTTGCGGAGTTCCGCGATCGGCAGGTTGGTGGTGATCAGGGTCGGGAGCATCTCGGTGTAGCGGCGGTTGATCAGCCGGTACGTCAGCTCCTCGGTCCACTCGGACTGCTTGGCCGCGCCGAGGTCGTCCAGGATCAGCAGCGGGCACCGGCCGAGCTCCTGGATCTCCCGCTCGGGGTCGTGGTTGGGCCGGGGCCGGAGCTGGGCGTAGAGGTCGGCGGAGGTGACCGCCTGCCAGCGTAGGCGTACTCCGGCGGCCAGCAGCGAGCGGACGGCTCCGTAGGCCTGATGGGTCTTGCCGATGCCGGTGGGTCCGGCGATCAGCAGCGAGGGGCCGTAGGCGATGCCCCGGGTACCGGCCGGTCCGTTCCGCCCGGCGCGGGTGACCGCCTCCACCCAGCCCAGGACTTCGGGTTGGGTGGCGAGTGCCTCGCGGTAGCGGGGCGGGATGCGACGGTCGGCGAGATCCAGGGCGGTCACCGGCTCCACTGTGGGCCCGGCGGGTGCGGTGTCGGGGTCGATGCCCTTGGCAGCGAGAATGGCCTGGAGACGGGCTGCCAGGGTGCCAGCACGCTGGGGTTCGCGGGTCGCGGTGGTCACAGCTGGCCTCCGTAAGCGGCTTCGGCGTCAACGGGGTTGGTGTACGGCTGAGGGGCCCGGCGGGCGCCAGCACTGGCCTGGGGCGGGTTCATGGCCTCGTTGACCAGACTGGGCAGCAGGCTCGGGTAGAGGCTCTTGAGGCGCATGCGATCGACCCCGGCGCGGATGTGGTCCGGGTCGATGCCTTCGTGCAGCAGCTTGCTGATCTCCCGGCCGACGTGGCCCAGGACTTTCTCCGGAGGGCGCTTCCCGCACGCGGCGGCGTACTCGGCGACCAGTTTCTGGGCCGTTGCGGTCTGGGGTGTGGCGGGGGCGCTCGCGCCTCCCAACGGAGATCCTAGATCCATGATCCTAGGTCCTAGATCCGGACCGTGAGGGCTCGCCGCAGGCTCCCGGACTTCCTGCTGATGCTGCACGGAGGGCTCACTGAAACCGTCCTGACCTGCGGCTATTGGGATCATCGAAGCGGCATGAGGTGTGGGTGCGAGCTCCGGGACGGGTGCCGGATGGTGCACGGACGCCTCCCGGAGCCCTCCCTGCGCCAGCGGTGAAGTCAGGGGTACCCGGCCGCCGTCGTGGTAGGGGCAGTTCGGGTGCCGGACACCGCTGGGGCGGTTGACCTTCTGGTGCTTGGAGAAGGTCACGATGTGCAGGTACCGCTTGCCGTCCTCGCCCTCGTACCGGCAGATGAGTTCATTGCCGGCGAGCTGGGTGAGGTCGTCCTCGACCTCGATGGGGCCGTGTTCGGGGCGCAGGGACCACAAGAGGCCCGCGATGACGGCGGACTGGTCTCGGAACCGGCCGTGGTCGTCGGCCTGGGTGAGCAGGCCGAAGAACGTCCGCTCCGCGGTGATGCTGACGGCGGCCAGCGATTCGGAGCTGAAGGCTTCCGGCTTGATGGTGCGGATGCGTGCCATGCCTATCGCCCCGCCTTCGCCTGCTGCTGGGACGGCGACGCCGGGGTGGGCGCGGGTGTGCGGACGGCTGCTTCGGCCGTACTGTTGGGCATAGACGTTCCTCAGATCCGTTCAGGAGTGGGCGGTTTGGACAAGGGACTCCCATCGGCTCTCGGCGCTGCAACGCCGGGAGCCGATTCCTTTGTCAGGGGGTGCTTGGCCAAGACAGCCACACCCGGCCCGCGCAAGTCCAGCGAATCCGCACTCGAAAAGCGCCAGATCGCATCGCTGATCGCGAACGTCTTCACAGTAAGGGCGAATCCCCGGTTGACCAAAAAGTCGACGGCGTGGGGAGAGCGAGGGAGATCGCACCGCGAAAGCCATTGACCGGGGTAGGCGAGCCGATCTATGTTTCCGCCGCCGGAGCCACTGATGGTGTGCGTACCTCTGTGGTCCGAGATGGGTCCTAGTTCCGCAATGGCCGCCTATGCGCGAATCGCCAGTTCGTTCTCCGCGAAACGGGCTCCAAAGTCCCATGTCTGGGCTTCCGTGATTACGAGAACCCGGGAACCCGAGCTACAACAGACGCATGCCCCGGAGAGCTACGGAAATCGGTCCCGCCGGAGAGCGGACCGCCCACGCCATCGAGCGGCTGCGCACCTCGCGCGGATTCGCCCAGCGAGAGCTCGCTGCCCGTGTCACCGAGCTCGGCCACCCCATGACCAACACCATGCTGTCCCGCATCGAACGCACCCGCCGGCGCTGCGACGTGGATGACCTCGTCGCCATTGCGGCCGCCCTCGGTGTCTCCCCACTCGCCTTGCTCCAGCCCGCGACGTAGGGGTCCGGGGTGGGTGCGCCGTGATGCCGCCCCGGCTTATACCCGACGATCCCCGGTCAGCCAAACCGGGGATTCTCCAGACCATTGAAGTAGTCCGCTCCACCTGCCTGACAGCAAGTGGGGGCGGACTCGTCATGCCCGATGTCCGTCGCCACAGGCTGTCGACGGAAGACCCCGAAGGTTTCGATACGTGCGAAGTGCTGCTTGTGACAGTGAATTGCTGGCGAATGTCCGTATGTCTCCCCGTGTGTCGCCGCTGCGGAGGGGGTTTCTGAACGTGCGTGAAACCGCCGAATACCTGGGTCTGTCACCCGACACCCTTTACGTGTGGCGGCACCGTCGCCAGGGTCCGCCGAGTTTTCGTATGGGGCGGAGCGGACGCGTGATGTACCGGATCGAAACGCTTGACGAGTGGATCCGGGAACAGGAGCAGGCGGACTCCCGCAGTAACACTTCCCTAAATCCGGTGAATGCCGCCCCTCAGCGCCGCGCCGGGTACTCGGCCACGGCCTGACCGATCTACCCGGCCTTACCACCCGCCCTACGTGCAACCCTTAATCCGAGGAATTCTTTGGCTGGCTATATCGAAGACCGTTGGATCAAAAAGAAGAAGGATCCCGTCACAGGGAAGCGTGAGCGTACGACCCGTTACGGCAAGGGGTCTCGGTATCGTGTCGCTGGAATCCCGGGCGTCCGGGACATGTCGTTCGATGTGCTGGAGGACGCCAAGGGGTGGCTCCGGCGGTCCGGCACCGACAGTGAGCGGGGCGAGTTCGTCGACCCGCGCGACGGCTCCATCACCTTGACGGACTTCGTCACGCGCCACTGGCGCGCCGGCGTTCGCGGCGCGCCGGGCACGGTCAAACGAGTTGACGAGCGTGTACGACTCCACATCCTTCCGCACCTCGGTGCGGTGGCGCTGCGCGACGTGTCGGCGACCGTCCTGCGCGGCTACATAGCCACGCTCGAAGGCGAGTGCTCTCCACGGTACGCCCGGCAGATCCTCACCTCTCTATCGAACATCTTCGAGACCGCGATCGACGACAAGCGCCTCGTCCGCAACCCGATGCGGGCCAAGACGGTGCGTTGGCCGAAGGCCCCAGACGAGGATCGTGACGCGTGGCCGCTGGCAACGGCGCAGCGGGTACGGGACGTGATCAATCCTCGGTACCGGATCGCGGTCGTCGTCGCGCTGGGGTGTGGGCTGCGCCAGGGAGAGGTGTTCGGGCTGTCGCCGAAGGACATCGACTTCGAACGCGGCGTCATCCGAGTGCGCAGACAGGTGCAACTTCTCTCCGGGCGCCTCTACTTCGCCCTGCCCAAGGGCGGCAAGACGCGCATCGTCGACATGCCCCGCTCGGTGGCTGCGGAACTGGCCGCGTACTTCCCCGACCATCCGGCGGTCGACGTCGAGCTCCCCTGGGGCGGACCGGAGCCCGACCGGGAGAAGCAGAGCTTCCCGCTCGTCCTCACGACGACGTACGGCAACGCCATCCGCGCCAACATCTTCAACGACGAGGCCTGGAAGCCGGCCCTCGCCGCGGCTGGAATCATTCCCGTACGGGAGAAGGGTGCGCGGTGGAAGGCTTCACGCAAGGACGGCTTCCACGTGCTCCGGCACACGTACGCCTCGGTCCTCCTCGAAGCGGGGGAGTCCATCGTGACGCTCGCCCGGTGGCTCGGTCACTCAAGTCCGACCATCACCCTCGACCACTACGCCCACTTCATGCCGGAGGCCGGCGGCAAGGGCCGCGCGGCCATCGACGCACTACTCGGCACGGTGCCCGAGTACGTACCTGAGGACCTGGTTTCGTCGCACCGGAGCACTACCGGTCTCACCGAAGGGTGACGAACCACCTCGACCCGCCGATGCCCTCAACCGTCGGTCGCAGCGAGGAGACGCGCCGCATGGTCGGGGTCGAGGTCCCATTGCAGGGTGATGGCCGTCATGCCGTCCAGCTGGAGGTAGTCCTCTGTTGGATGCGCGGTCGCCCCTTGGGCGATGGCGCTAGCGAGGTTCGCCACGCCAGAGTCCTGGAAGGCAGGGCCCTCGGCGATCTCTCTCTCCACCCGACGAGCGAGGGTGTCGAGGAAGTCGAGGATCGCAGCGATGACCGGATCCCCCTGGCGTAGTCCACCAACCACGCTGCGTGCCTGTTGGAACTGCGCCACCGCCTCGTCGGCGGTGCTCTGGTGCCTCGCGTCTGTGTCCCTGAGCGTCGCGAGGTGAGCCAGCCCGGAGAGGCATTGGAGGGCCTGGTGGGCGTCGATGGCAGCGTCGGTGAGTGGGGTCGGGTGTCCTTCAGGAAGCTCGGTGCTCCAAGCGTCGAAGAGGCCGGTCCCCGGCCACAGGGCCGTCTGAAGCTGTTGCGCCATGAGCCTGACTGGCTTGCCGTCGACAAAGGGAACGAGCAGGACGGCCCTGCGGCTGCCCTGGGAGCCGGGATCGTGCTTCAGCAGCGAGCACAGCTGTTCCACTGCCGTCGGCCACTGAGTGAGTTCGGCGAGCTCCACACCCACCGCAAGTTCCGCGGCAGGCCACTCCGTTGAGTCCGCGTCTGAGACAGGTCTGGTGTACACGCTCATGCGGATCCCTGCTGCCCTGGCGCTGGACTGGAGTTTCAGGGGCAGGGCCTCTGCTCGTGCGCCGGCGGCTCGGCGGGCAAGGTCTGCTGCCCGAGAGAGTGCCTGCGCGGATGGTCCTGATCGCGCCGCGGCCCTGAGCTCCTTGTGTCCGAGGGTGCCCCAGGCGAGTTCGGCCAGAACGGCATGCAGGTCTGCGAGGTTCCTCACGAGGTGATCGAGGACATCCGGAGGGTCCTGGCCGATGAGGTGCCAGCGCTCCTCATCCCGCACCTGCATGGCGAGGCTTGGCAGGCTGTCGCCGACGTAGCTGGCGAGCGCTGCATACCCGTTGGGGTCGGCGAGCCTTCGCGTGAGGTTCTCGGCGATCCCGTTCACCAGGTGTTGCAGGTGGTCGCTTCCACCTCCTGGAACGTCGTCGCCGACGGGGAGCGTGGACAGGAACGAAGTGTCGACGGGGAGCGTCAGTGACGCGGCCCAGTCCAGTAGCGCTGCCTGCGTCGTGCGTAGGCCTTCGACCTCTTTGGGTCGACCGCGACCGACGCACCAGGCTTGGGTCAGATCCGTCAGGTATTGGTGGAGCACGGGGAGTGAGGAGGCTGCGGTTGCGGTGCGGGTGGTCCAGTCGGTATGGCCAGCCACCGTTGCGCCGATCAGTGTGCGGGTGCGAGTCCACGCCACCGTGGCGGGCGATCTGTCGTATTGCCGCTTCAGAAGGCTGACCCCGCTGGTGAAGTCACCAATGGTCAGGGGCAGCCCACCGGGTAGCAGATTTTGGATGTCGGCACTCTCGCACTGTGGAAGGCAGCGCAGCAGCATCCGCCCGAGCTCCCTGACCTCCTGTTCGGCGTCCGGTCGTGCCTGGTCCGATACGTGGAGGAGACGGGCGTATGCGACCCGGCTCCCTTCGCGATCGACGATGGACGCCTCAGTGACCCACGGTGAACGGGCCACGAGGGTGTCCAGCACACGTTCCTCCCCGCCTGCGAGTTGCAAGAGCTGTTCGGCCAGGGGCACCGATGCGGTCCGGGCTGTGGAGAGGATGTCCCCGAGGAGATCGACCGGTGCGCTGGCGAGTAGCTGGCCGAATGGCGAATCGGCGAGCACCTTCGGCCCACCCGCGAGATCCAGACCAGTCCCGGCAAGGACGGCGAGCAACCGCTGGGATTCGACGGGCTCCTCGCACTGGGACAGGAGGAGGCAGATCGCTGCTTTGCCGAGCCGTTCCACGAGCGCGTTGCGCAGCGGCGAACCGGAGGTATCCGCCGCTCGGATCTCGGTGATGGCCGCGGCGATCTCGGGTTTGAGCTGCGGCAGCAGGTCCCCGTCCACGAGCGCGAACTGAAGGGTGGTGCGGCGCAACGCGGGTGGGATCCGGTGTCGGTCGAGGGTCCGGAGCCAGTCGGCCGCAGTGCGGTTGACGTCGACCAGCCGTAGAGCCTGCAGAACGCCGGTGGTCGCCTTTACGGAGGGGCGCTGGCCGAGTTCGACCGCGAGCTGGTCCAGTACGACGGGATCCAGCACGGGGTGTTCGGTGAGGACGCCGGCGATGAACGGCTGAAGCTGTGAGTCCGTCAGTATGCGCATCACCGCGAGTACGGTCTCGTCCAAGATCGGCGGCGGAATCGCGTGTACGGCGTCGGCCAGATGCGCCGAGCGCAGTTGGTGCAGCCCGGACAGGAGTCCCCGCCGTTCGTGGACGAGATGCTCATCGGCAAGGCGGGACAACGCCGTGCGAAGGTCCGTGTCTCCAAGGCCCAGCTGTTGCTGAAGTGCCCGTACGGGCAGATCGACGCCCCACTGGTGGGCGATCGAGATCCTGGCCAGGATCTCGATCTCTGCCTGGCGTCCTTCGGCCACGCGCCGCTCGACCTGCTCTGACAGGACATCCGAGAGCCTGCGTCCGCGGGTGAGTAGATGCGTGAATTCCAGGGTCAGGCCGTTTGCCGCGTCGTACGCTTCCCGCCAATGCGCGGCAGCCGTGGTGCCGGTGGCCGACAACCCGGCGTGGATCTGCTCGGCGACCTCCTCATCGAGGGTGACCTCGATCTGGGTACAGTCGACCCGGCTTCGGAGGGGCAGAAGGTCCTCGCTCCGGACCGAGCCGAGGAGCAGGACACCGGGGATCGGGGCGAGCTCGCGGTAGAGGACATCCCATGCCTCGGCCGCTCCGATACCGATGCCGTCCACCACGAATCCGACCGGAGAGCGGGTCGTGGGTTGCAACGCCCTCGCAAGCCTTACGAGCGGGACCGCATCGTCCGCCTGGAGCCGCCTGATGCGGTACCAGAGCACGTGTCTGGTCACGTAGGCAGCCGTCCACATCACGGCGGACTTGCCGATGCCTGAGGTTCCCCCGCTGTGCGGGAGCGGTTGACTAGCTGGCCAGGGCGGGTTGACGTGGTGTCAGGTTCACTTGTTCGGCTGCTGCCTGGTCGGCGTAGTGCTTCTCCTCGTACTCGATCGGGCTGAGGTAGCCGAGCCGTTTCTGGATGCGGCGGGGGTTGTAGAAACCGTCGATGTACTCGAAGAGCGCGAGGTTCGCCTCGGCCCGGGTGGCGAAGGTGCGGCCGCGGACGCCCTCGGTCTTGATCAGCATCCACAGGTTCTCCGCGAGGGCGTTGTCGAACGAGTCGCCGACCGAGCCCATGGATGCCTGGATCCCTGCCCTGACCAGGCGTGTCGTGAGCTTCACGGAGGTGTATTGACAGCCGTGGTCCGCATGGTGAATGAGCTCGCCGGGGGTGGCTTCGCGGCTGGCCAGGGCGTACTCCAGGGTGGTCAGGACCAGGTCCGCGTCCGCGCGGGCAGAGGTTTCCCAGGCCACCACCCGGCGGGAGAACGCGTCGCGGATCGCGGAGAGCCACAGCGGGCCCTCCAGCGTCGTGATCATGGTCAGGTCGGTGACCCACAGCCGGTTCGGCCCGCTCGCGGTGAAGTCGCGTTGCACCAGGTCAGGGGCCAGATCCGCGTCCGGGTCGCGTCGGGTGAAGCTCTTGCTCCGGCGAGGGCTGATCCCGGCGAGGCCGGCCTGGCGCATGAGCCGTTCGACGCGCTTGCGGCCGACGCGCGTGCCCTCGCGCTTGAGGACGGCGTGCACGCGGGGTGAGCCGTAGATCCCGCCGGACTCGTCGTGGACCTGACGGATCTTGCTGGTCAGCTCGGCGTCCCGACGGTGCCGTTCGCACGGCTCGGTCTCGGCCTGGCGCCAACGGTAGTAGGTGGTGGAGGGGATGTTCAGTTCCCGGAGTACGGGCTCGACCCCCAGGTGCGGGTGCTCGTCGACGAGCGCCGTCACCTGGGCCGGGTCGGGTCGAGCTGGGCCGCGAAAAAAGCCGAGGCCGTCCGCAGGACCTCGTTCGCCCGCTTGAGCTGGACATTCTCCTTCCGCAGGGCGGCCAGTTCCTCGCGCTCGGCGGTGGTGAGCAGGTCTCCTCGCTCGCCGGCGTCGGCCTCGGCCTGCCGGATCCAGTTACGCAGGGCCTCGTGGTGCACGCCGAGATCCTCGGCCATGCGGCGGATCACGGGCTTCGGCTCGGCGGTCCGATACATCCGTACCGCACGCTCACGCAACTCCAACGGGTACTTCCTCGGTGCGGGCATCGTCTGGGCTCCTCTCGCGAGACCCATCTGACCATCCGTCACTCATCCCCGCATCTCGGGGGAACCTCAGCCCGACGGGCCGGTCACGAGGACGCTCTGCCCCCGATGGATCGCATCCGCCACCCGCCCGGTCAGGACAGGCCTGGGGGCCGGAAGCCCGGCAGTGATGTGGCCGGGCTGCACGTTGACGCCTTCGTGGAAGCCGGCGGCCTGGAGCGGCCGGTCGAAGTCGACAGGCTCGCAGAGGCCCGTGGCCAGTGCCTCCTCCAGCGATGCACGGTCGATGGTTTCCGCGACCTCGGTCGCAATCCCTGCAATGTTCGTTCGACTCAGTCCTGCCGCTCCCGACAGGGTCGTCTCAGCGTTGGCATCGGCCCGTCTTGCGACGGCGCTGCGCAGGGCCAGCACGACTGCCTCCGCAGCTACCGGCAGCAGCCCGAGCCGTTGGGCTACAGCGGTGCGGGTGTCGTCGGCGGCGGCACGCCATGGCAAGACGTAGAGACTGGCGGCATTGCACCATGCGTCGATTTCATCTTTGGTCAGGCCGGCCTTCGAGGCCTTCGCGTTGAATGCCTGTAGCAACCGGTGGCCTCGCGGTAGGTCACTCAAGGGGTCGCCCCACTGGGTGAACCATTCCCCTTCAACCGGCCGCTCGAGGACAAGAAGGGGCCGACCCTCCAGTCGAGCCTGTACACGCTTCGCGTGCGCCAGGGCCATGGCGACGAGGTGCTCGGCGACCTCGGGTGCGGTGAAGTCGCCGATCCGTTCCTGGCGGGACTTCACCTGGACGTGCCAGGGTGTCGGTCCATCACACGAGAGGTCTTCCAGGCCCTCCGGGACGATGCGATCGGAGTCGAGGGCGCCGGACAGAATGCGGCCGCACAGCCACGCCCCTACAGCGTCTTGGTAGTGGAACCCACGGCCGGCGCGTGCTCCCGAACGCGTCGACACCCACAAGGCCTCGCCAGGTCCGCTGTTCGGTTCGCTTTGCTGCACAGGCACGGGGAGCTGGGCCCGCTTGCTACGCCCCCTGCTCTTGCTGGTCATCCGAGAAGCATTGCAGGCCCGTTGGCCAGCCGTATGGCTTACCAGCACGAAGTCTCCGAGACGGTCGCTGAGGAGCTTCCTCAACGGTTGCTTGTTTTCGCGCTGCCCAGGGCGACGGGAGCAGAATCGCCACGGGTGACTCGACACTCGCAGGAGCCGATGGAGTTGGTCCAGGGCACGCCGGTGTGGTGGATGCTCTGCGGGCCGTTCGGCGGCTCCCAGGGAAGCGCTGGCGTGGTGCTCGCCAGCACTCTCGGTGACGGTAAACAGCGGCTGTCCGACCCAAGCAGAAGCGCACGGAACGCGTGGAGCAGCAGGTGGGAGAGGCGCGGCTCGCTCCCTGGCACTGCGCATTCTCCCCAGATTCTCCCCAGGGCCCCGGATTGACCCCGCGGAGACGTTCGCTGTAGCGAATTCGATCAGGGGCTCTTGCCGACTTTCTACAGCCAGTCGCGCTTCTTGAAGATGACGTAGAGGCTCACGCAGACCACCGCCATCAGCAGGATCGCGAAGGGGTAGCCCCCGGCCCACTTCAACTCCGGCATGTCCTCGAAGTTCATGCCGTAGATGGTTCCCACGAGTGTGGGTGCAAAGAGAATGGCGGCCCAGGAGGAGATCTTCTTGATCTCCTCGTTCTGTTCGAAGCCGGCTTCGGCCAGGGCGCGCATTTCGGCGTTCTGTTGTTGGGAGACCAGGGTGGCGTTGACCGTCAGGATTTCCGTCAGGGCCTGGCGGAAGCCGTCCACGCGTTCGCTGGTGTGGGTGACGTGGTCGGCCACGTCACGGAGGTAGCGCTGGAGTTCCTCGTCCGTGCCGTATTTCGCGAAGCCGGCCATCAAGGCGTGGAGCATGCCGACCAGGGGGCGGGTGGCGCGTTGGAACTCGACCATTTCGCGGGAGAGTTCGTAGATGCGGCGGGAGACCTCCGGGTCGCCGCGGAAGACCTCCGTCTCGATCTCGTCCACGTCGTTCTGGACTCCCGCGACGACCGGGGCGTACCCGTCGACCACCGCGTCGAGGATCGCGTACAGGGCGGCCTCGGGGCCCAGGGAGAGGAGCTCCGGGGATTCCTCCATGCGGCGGCGGACCGCGGAGAGGTCCGGGGCGGCGCCGTGGCGGACCGTGATCAGGAAGTCCGGGCCCACGAAGACGTGCAGCTCGCCGAACTCGACCTCCTCCGGGGCGTCGAGGTAGCGCGCCGCGCGCAGGACGACGAAGAGGGTGTCGCCGTAGCGTTCCAGCTTGGGGCGCTGGTGGGCTTCGAGGGCGTCCTCGACGGCGAGCTCGTGGAGGTTGAACTCGGCCGCGAGGGAATGGAGTTCGGGCTCAGTGGGGCGGTGCAGCCCGATCCAGGCCATGCCGTCGGGCTCTTCGCGCAGCCGGCGGAAGGTCTCGGCGAGGGTGGTGGGGGAGGCGATGCGTCGGCCGTCGCGGTAGACGGCGGAGTCGATCACGCTGCGGTGGTCCGGGGGCCCGGTCGGAGCCGGCGTCGGCCGGGCGCCCGCCGCGCCCCCGGAAGCGGGGGGCGTGGCGGGAGGGGGCGTGGGGCGGCGCCATCCCGGGCGCTTCCCGGACGGTGGGGGGCGGCGGTCTGGGCGCTCCGACATCGCAGGTCAGCTCCCGGTCGATAATGCGTTCCGTAAGGGCGGGGAGTTGCGGACAACGGGTGTCCGCAACCGGGGATAGCTTGCTGTCATGGCCTCCAGGACGACGCATCGCGATCCCGTACTCGATACCCGTTCACTCAACCGTGCCACGCTCGCCCGCCAGCTGCTCCTGAGCCGCGCCGCGATGTCCGCGCAGGACGCCGTCACGCACCTGCTCGGGCTCCAGGCGCAGAACGTGAAGCCGCCCTACTTCCAGTTGCACGCCCGGCTCGCCGGATTCCGGCCCGCCGAGCTCGCGGAGCTGATGGAGTCCCGGCGGGTGGTGCGGATGGTCACCATGCGGTCCACCATCCACACCCACACCGCGCACGACGCGCTGACCCTGCGGCCGCTGGTCCAGGGCGCCCGGGACCGGGAGGTCACCCTCTTCCGCAAGGGCCTCGTCGGGGTCGACCTGGAGCGGCTCGGCGAGCTCGCGCGCACCTTCGTCGAGGCCGAGCCCCGCACCATGGGCGAGATCCGCGAGGAGCTGCTCGGGTACTGGCCGGACGCCGATCCGCAGGCCCTGTCCGTCGCCGCCCGGTGCCGGCTCCCGCTCGTCCAGGTCACCCCGCGCGGGGTCTGGGGGCGCAGCGGGCAGGTACGGCTCACGACCGTGCGGCAGTGGCTCGGTGCGCCCGCGAAGGACGAAGCCGCGCCGCAGCAGGCAGCGCAGGCGGAGCAGGTGGAGCAGGCAGAGCAGGCAGAGCAGGCGGAGCAGGCCCTCGACGATGTCGTGCTGCGCTACCTCGGCGCCTTCGGGCCCGCCTCCGTCAAGGACATGCAGGTCTGGGCCGGGCTGACCCGGTTGGGGGAGGCCTTCGAGCGGTTGCGCCCGCGGCTGGCCGTGTTCCGCGACGAGAACGGCGTGGAGCTCTTCGACCTGCCCGACGCGCCCCGGCCCGACGCCGGCACCCCCGCACCGCCCCGCTTCCTCCCGGAGTTCGACAACTTGCTGCTCTCCCATTCCGACCGCACCCGGGTGATCGCCCCCGAGGCCAAGGGGCGTTCCTGGGCGGGGAACCAGGCCTACTGCACCCTCCTCGTGGACGGATTCCTCGGCGGCCTATGGCGGCTGGCCCGGGGGACGCTCACCGTCGAGCTCTTCGACGCCCCGTCGAAGGCGCAGAAGGACGAAATCGTCGCCGAGGGGGAGCGGTTGCTCGCGGAGATGACGGAGACGGAGGGCCCCGGCTCCGTGCGCTTCGGGTCAATCCGCGGCTGACGCCGCTCTGGTGGGCCGTACGGCAGGCACGGCACGATGCCTTCCATGACGCACAACTTCGCCGAGAGCGCCCAGAACGCCACTGCCGAGTTCCTGGCCGCACGCGACTTCCTGCTCGAACGCCGCGGTGACTACGCAGCCGCCCACGGCGGTTTCACCTGGCCGCGGCCCGAGCGCTTCAACTGGGCCCTCGACTGGTTCGACCACATCGCCGCCGGCAATGGCGCCGACGCCCTGCGGATCGTCGAGGAGGACGGCACCAGCCGGTCCGTCTCCTTCGGCGAGCTGGCCGTACGCTCGGACTCCGCCGCCAACTGGCTGCGCGAGCAGGGCGTCGCGGCCGGCGACCGGGTCCTGGTCATGCTCGGCAACCAGCGCGAGCTGTGGGAGGTCATGCTCGGCGCGATGAAGTTGCGCGCCGTCGTCATCCCCGCGACCCCGCTGCTCGGCCCGGCGGACCTGCGCGACCGCATCGAGCGCGGCCGCGTACGGCACGTCATCGTGCGCGTCGAGGACACCGGCAAGTTCGACGAGGTCCCCGGCACCTACACCCGGATCGCCGCCGGCCCGGACGTGCCCACCGGATGGCGGCGGCTGGAGGACATGTACGCGGCCGGCGGCTCCTTCACGCCGGACGGCGAGACCCTGGCCACCGATCCGCTGATGTTGTACTTCACCTCCGGGACCACCGCCCGCCCCAAGCTCGTCGAGCACACGCACGCCTCGTACCCGATCGGGCACCTCTCCACCATGTACTGGCTCGGGCTGCGACCCGGCGACGTGCACCTGAACATCGCCTCGCCCGGCTGGGCCAAGCACGCCTGGTCGAACCTCTTCGCCCCGTGGAACGCGGGCGCCACCGTCTTCGTCCACAACTACGCCCGCTTCGACGCCGAGCGGCTGATGGCGGAGATGGACCGGCACGGCGTGACCACGTTCTGCGCCCCGCCCACCGTGTGGCGGATGCTGATCCAGTCCGACCTCACCAAGCTCCGCACCCCTCCGCGCGAGGCCGTCGCCGCGGGCGAGCCGCTCAACCCGGAGGTCATCGAGAAGGTCCGCGAGGCCTGGGGCGTCACCATCCGCGACGGCTTCGGCCAGACCGAGACCACCCTCCAGATCGGCAACTTCCCGGGGGTCCCCGTCAAGCCCGGCTCGATGGGGCGTCCGGCGCCCGGGTACGAGATCGTGCTCCTCGACCCCGTCACCGGCAAGGAGTCTGCGGACGAGGGGGAGCTCTGCGTGGACCTGCGCCCCCGGCCCGCCGGGGTGATGACCGGTTACCGGGACGACCCGGAGCGCACCGCCGAGGCCATGGCGGACGGGATCTACCGCACCGGCGACATCGCCTCGCGCGACGAGGCCGGGTACCTCACCTACGTCGGGCGTTCGGACGACGTCTTCAAGGCCTCCGACTACAAGATCAGCCCGTTCGAGCTGGAGAGCGCCCTGCTGGAGCACGAGGCCGTCGCCGAGGCCGCCGTGGTCCCGGCGCCCGATCCGCTGCGGCTGGCCGTGCCGAAGGCGTACGTCGCGCTCGCCGCCGGGTGGGAGCCCGGGCCGGAGACCGCCCGTGTACTGTTCGCGCATTCCCGGGCGGTGCTCTCCCCGTACAAGCGGATCCGCCGCATCGAGTTCGCGGAGCTCCCGAAGACCGTGTCCGGCAAGATCCGCCGGGTCGAGCTGCGGGAGCTCACGGCAGCCGGCTCGGGGGCGGAGTACGACGAGTCCGAGCTCCTCGGCTGAGGAGGCCGCGGCCCGGCCGTCGGCCCGCCCCGGTACGGCCGGGGCGGGCCGACGGTACGGCCCGCCGTGCGGGATCCACGTACCGTCGACCCCGTGGGGCGTTACGCCGGCAGCTGCGCCTCGATCGCGGCGATGACCTCGGGCGACTCGGGCTCGACGCTCGGCCGGAAGCGGGACACGACCTCGCCGGCGGGCGAGATCAGGAACTTCTCGAAGTTCCACTGGATGTCGTCGCCCGCCTCGCCGTCGGCGTACGCGGTCTTCACCAGCTCCTGGTACAGCGGGTGCCGGTTCTCGCCGTTGACCTCGGTCTTCTCCAGGATCGGGAAGGTCACCCCGAAGCCGGCCGCGCAGAAGGTCGCGATGTCGTCGGCGTTGCCGGGCTCCTGCCCGCCGAACTGGTTGCAGGGCACGCCGATGACGGTGAAGCCCTTCTCCTCGTACTTGAACTGGAGCCGGGCCAGTCCCGAGTACTGCGGGGTGAGACCGCACTGCGAGGCGGTGTTCACCAGCAGGATCGCCTTGCCCTTGTGGGCCGCCAGGCTGGTCGGCTCGTCGGACAGGGTGGTCAGCGGGATGTCGTACAGGCTCATCGGGCGCTCCTCGGCAGGGAAAGGGCAGACAGCATGCGGCAACCAATGGACACGGATGTTTGTTCCGAGCCTACGTGCTGCCCCGCGGCCCGATCGATCGCCCCGACCAGGGGCACCCGCAGCCTCCGCGGCTCCTACGCGCCCCCTCCCACCAGTGCGTCCGCGGGGTCGTTGACCGGCTGCGGCATGCCCGTGAGGTCCATGACGAACAGCGGTATCCCGAGGTCGTCCGCGCGGGAGCGGGCGTCCTGGGTGTATCCGGCGAGCGCGAAGTAGACGCTGGTCGCGGAGGCCGTCAGCCCGTTGAGCCAGACGCATTCCACGGCCCGCAGCCCCGCGGGGGCGGTGGTCGGGTCCACCTGTGCCACCAGCCCGGGGGCCCGCAGGTCCACGGCCGCCGAGGGAATGGGCGGCACGTCGGGCTGCCGGACGTCCTGGAAGCCGAGCCACCGCAGGTACAGGGCGGCCGTGGACACCGCGTCCCGGGCGGTACGGATGGTCACCGGGCGGAAGGCGGGCCGCGGCACGGGCGCCGCCCCCGGCCGCACCGGGCCGGGGTCCGCGGGACCACCCGCCCCAGGAGACCCCGCAGTCCCCGGAGACCCCGCCGTCCCCTGAGCGCCAGCCGAACCCGAAAAACCCGCCCGGCCCGCCGACCCGGCCCGCCCGCCGTTCGCCGACCCCGCCGCCCCCGTCGGGCCCCGTACGCCAGGGCGCGGAAGCAGCCCGTCCAGTGCCCCGGCTCCGGGCTCGGCCCCCACCGGGTGCACCGGAATCCGCACCACCGTCCCGCACGAGGTACACCCCACCTCGGGATGCGGCCACTCGCTCACCCGCGTGCAGGCCGCGCAGCGCACGGCCACCCACGTGTCCGACCAGGTGCGGTGCGTCAGCGGCTGGGGCGCCGTCGCCAAGTCCAGCGGCGGGGTGACCGGGCTGCCGCAGGCACAGGGGAAGACCGGGGCGGCGTAGTCGTTCTCGCGCAGGCACGCCGGGCAGCGCACCGGTACCGCATCCGCCATGAGTGTCGGCCCCCTCCTCGCTGTGCGTGGGTCCATGCTCCACCACCTGCCACCGGCGGGGCGCGCATGCCCTCGATTTTCCGCTGGCAATCCGCGGAGTCCCGGTCTTTCGTACAAGTCGCTTGCGCGAGACGCGGCTTTTGGTGCGTTCCGGGGTGCTCATGCTCCTTGACGTGCGGGGACTGGCCGCTTAGCTTGTTCCGTATAGCAGAACAAAACTTCCGGATTGCGGAAACGCCCTGGAAACCGGAACAGTCTGACCGCCAGACCCGCAGGAGAACTCGATGCCTCGTATGACAGCCGCCGCCGCTGCAGTGGAGATCCTCAAGCGCGAGGGCGTTTCGCAAGCGTTCGGCGTGCCCGGCGCTGCGATCAACCCGTTCTACCGAGAGCTCAAGAACGTGGGTGGCGTCAGCCACACGCTGGCCCGCCACGTCGAGGGTGCTTCGCACATGGCCGAGGGGTACACCCGCGCCAAGGCGGGCAACATCGGCGTCTGCATCGGCACCTCGGGCCCGGCCGGCACCGACATGATCACCGGTCTGTACTCCGCGATCGCGGACTCCATCCCGATCCTGTGCATCACCGGTCAGGCTCCGGTCTCGAAGCTCCACAAGGAGGACTTCCAGGCCGTCGACATCGCGACGATCGCCAAGCCCGTCACGAAGGCCGCCACGACGGTGCTGGAGGCGGCCCAGGTTCCCGGCGTCTTCCAGCAGGCCTTCCACCTGATGCGCTCCGGCCGTCCGGGCCCGGTCCTGATCGACCTCCCGATCGACGTCCAGCTGACCGAGATCGAGTTCGACCCCGAGACGTACGAGCCGCTGCCCGTCTACAAGCCGTTCGCGACCCGCGCCCAGGCCGAGAAGGCCCTGAGCTTCCTGCTGGAGTCCGAGCGCCCGCTGATCGTCGCCGGTGGCGGCATCATCAACGCCGACGCCCCCGACCTGCTTGTCGAGTTCGCCGAGCTGACCAACATCCCGGTCATCTCCACCCTGATGGGCTGGGGCATCATCCCGGACGACCACGAGCTGGCCGCCGGTATGGTCGGCGTCCAGACCGCCCACCGCTACGGCAACGCGACGTTCCTGGAGTCGGACTTCGTCCTCGGCATCGGCAACCGCTGGGCCAACCGCCACACCGGCTACAACCTGGACGCGTACCGGGGCGACCGCAAGTTCGTCCACGTCGACATCGAGCCCACCCAGATCGGCAAGATCTTCGCCCCGGACTACGGCATCGCCTCCGACGCCAAGGCAGCGCTGGAGCTCTTCGTCGCGATCGCCAAGGAGTGGAAGGCCGAGGGCAAGCTGCCGGACTTCTCCGCCTGGGCCGCCTCCGCGCAGGAGCGCAAGGCGACCCTCCAGCGCCGTACGCACTTCGAGAACATCCCCATGAAGCCGCAGCGCGTCTACGAGGAGATGAACAAGGTGTTCGGTCCGGAGACCCGCTACGTCACCACCATCGGTCTCTCGCAGATCGCGGCCGCGCAGTTCCTGCACGTCTACAAGCCGCGCAACTGGGTCAACTGCGGCCAGGCCGGCCCGCTCGGCTGGACCATCCCGGCCGCCATCGGTGCCGCCACCGCGCAGCCGGAGACCCCGGTCGTCGCCCTCTCCGGCGACTACGACTTCCAGTTCATGATCGAGGAGCTGGCGGTCGCCGCCCAGCACAAGATCCCCTACGTCCACGTCCTGGTGAACAACGCCTACCTCGGCCTGATCCGTCAGGCGCAGGGCGGCCTGGGCATCAACTTCGAGGTCAACCTCGAATTCGAGAACATCAACACCCCGGAGATCGGCGTCTACGGCGTCGACCACGTCAAGGTCGCCGAGGGCCTGGGCGTCAAGGCGATCCGCGTCACCGACCCGGAGAAGCTGGGTGAGGCCTTCGAGCAGGCCAAGAAGCTGGCCCAGGAGTTCCAGGTCCCGGTCGTCGTCGAGGCCATCCTGGAGCGCATCACGAACATCGCGATGAGCAAGACGGTCGACATGAGCGACGTCACCGAGTTCGAGGAGCTCGCGACCGAGCCGGGCCACGCCCCGACCGCGATCCGCCCGCTGTCGGTCTGACGACCGGGCCGGCACCGGCTGCCGCACGTCACGGCCCCCGTCCCTCCGCGAGGAGGAACGGGGGCCGTTCCCGTGTTACGGGGCCAGGCCACCGATCAGCACCTCGATGCCGAGCGCGAGCCGGGCGGCGGCGGGACCGGCCGCCAACTCGGCTGCGCTCGCCGCCAGATGCGGATACCGCTCCGGGTCCAGCGAGGCGAGCCGGTCCTCGATGGAGACCTGGGCGTGACGGCTGTCCAGGGCGTCCTGGAGGGCGTCCGGGCCGTCGCCGGCGGGCGGGTGCGCGACGGAGACCTCGTACGTGACTGCGCCGATGTGCAGGGCGATCAGATCGCAGCCCCATGCGGCGCGTTGCCGGTCGACCCCGCCGGCCAGCAGGAGGCCGAGGACGCGGTCGAAGAGGTCGAGCCAGGCGGGGGTGGTCGGGATGGCGCCGAGCGCGACCCGGCCGATGCCGGGGTGGGCGTTGAGGGCGTGCACCACGTCGGTGATCAGGGCGGCCAGTCGGTCGCGCCAGTCCCCGGGCGGCGCGGCCGGCAGCGCGGGCAGCGGAACCGTCGCGACCACCGCGTCGAGCATCAGGCGCAGCAGCTCCTCGCGTTGGGCGACGTAGACGTAGAGCGACGCGGGCCCGGTGTCCAGCTCGGCGGCGACCTTCCGCATGGTCACCGCGTCGAAGCCCTCGCGGCGCAGGACCCGCAGGCCGGCGTCGATGACGGCCCGCTCGCTGAGCGGGGGTTTGGCGGGGCGGGCGCGGGTGCTCTTGCGGCGGGCCGGTGAATCCATGGCGCCAGGCTAGCACTTGACAGCGAACAGTGTTCGCGACGAACGTTGTTCGTAACGAACGCTGTTCGTCATGCATCCGTTCTCGTCTCCAAGGGGGAGCCCCGCCATGTCACACCCGTATCCGGATCCGTATCCACGGCGTTGGGCGGTGCTGGCCGTCGTCCTCATCGCCGAGGTCATGGACCTCCTCGACGCCACGATCACCGCAGTAGCCGCCCCCGCCATCACCGCCGGCCTCGGCGGGGGCCGGGAGACCGCCCAGTGGCTCGGCGCCGCCTACACCCTGCCGTTCGCGGTCCTGCTGATCACCGCCGGGCGGCTGGGGGACCGGTTCGGGCGGCGCCCGCTCTTCCTGGCCGGCGCCGCAGGGTTCACCCTGGCCTCCGTGCTCTGCGCCTCGGCCCCGGGGCCGGGCGTGCTGATCGCGGCCCGGGCACTACAAGGCGCATGCGGTGCGCTGCTGCTGCCGCAGGGCTTCGGGATCATCAAGGAGACCTTCCCGGAGGCGGAACTGGGCAAGGCCTTCGGACTGTTCGGCCCGGTGATGGGCCTGTGCGCGGTCGGCGGCCCGGTGGCGGGCGGACTCCTCACCGGCGCAGACCTGTTCGGCACCGGCTGGCGGATGGTGTTCCTGGTCAACCTGCCGCTCGGACTCGCGGCGCTGGCCGGCGCGGTGCGGTGGATCCCGCGGGGCACGTCCGACGCCGGCCTGCGGCTCGACGTACCGAGCATGCTGCTGGCCGGGGCGGCCTCCGGGGCCCTGGTGTACCCGCTGGTCCAGGGGCGGGAACTGGGCTGGCCCGTCTGGGGGTTCGTGCTGCTGGCCGCCGGGCCGGCCGGCTTCCTGCTGTTCGCGCGCCTCCAGCACCGGCGGCCCTCACCGCTCATGACGCCGAGCCTGCTGGCCAACCGGGGCTACACCAGCGGCATCCTCGTCGCGGTCGCCTTCTTCGCCTCGTTCACCGGCCTGATGATGGTGCTGTCGCTCTTCCTTCAGGGCCCGCTCGGCCTCTCACCGCAGGGCGCGGGGTATGCGATCGCCCCCATGGCCCTGGGCATCGCCGTCTCCGCGGTCCCGGCCGGGGCCCTCGCCCGCCGGCGCGGCCGGGTGGTGATCCAGTGCGGAATCGTCCTCACGGCCCTGGGGCTGGGGCTGCTCGCCGCCTCGGCCGACGGCGCGACGGACGGCTGGCGGCTGGTCCCGGGGACGTTCGCCACCGGGCTCGGCATGGGCCTGGTGATCCCCCCGCTGTTCGACGTGATCCTGGCGGGCGTGTCCGAACCGGAGGTGGGCTCCGCGTCCGGAGTCCTCAATGCCGTGCAGCAACTGGCCAACGCGGTCGGGGTGGCCCTGCTGGTCACGCTCTGGTCGGCCTTCACGGACCACGGCCGCACTCCCGCCGCCGCCCTGTCCACGACGGCCCTGGTGACGGTGGCCCTCCTGGCGGGCGCCCTGGCCCTCTCCGCACGCCTTCCCCGTCTTGCCCCGGCATGACGGAACGGCCGGTCCGGGTCGGCATACTGCTCCGATGGACAGATCAACGGTGTCGTGGCGCAACACGACGCACGACTGGGCCCGTTCCGTGGACGCCGACCACCTGGCCCTCGTCCGCGAGAACGGGGCCTTCTTCGCCCCCGGAGGCCTTCCCCACCTGCTGCTCGAAGTGCTCGCCTATGCGGCCGACGAGGCGGAGTGCCTGGGCGGGGGACGGTGCACCGTCACGCTGTACGCAGACGGCTCGGTGTCCGTCGCGGACGAAGGCCGGGGCACGGACACCCGTTTCGACGATCACGGCCGACCGGTGAAGAAGCCGGTCATGGCGACGAAGGACCTCCGGTTCTTCGACCACCCCGACGCGCAGGTCCTTCCCGACGGCCACCCGCGTCGCGGCATGTCCGTCGTCGCGGCGCTCAGCGAGTGGCTCGTCCACACCAACCGCCGCGCGGGCGGAGCGTGGGCCCAGCGCTACGTACACGGGGTTCCCGCGACGGGCCTGACACCGGTCGCCGACGACGGCACGACCGGTACGACCGTCCACTTCAGCCCCGCCGAGGCGCTGCCCGCGCTGCCCGCGCTGACCGTGCTGCCCGCGCTGACCGCGTCCTGGCCCCACCTGTCCGTCGAGATCGACGACCGGCGCGCCCGCTCACCACGCACGAGCCAAAGCGCCGAGTCACGGGACCGTCCGTGACTCGGCGCTTTGAGTGTGACCGCCCGACGGAGCGAGGCTGGCGCGACAGGACGTTCGCACCGCCGGGCGGAGTCTTGGGGGAGGTCGTTCCTCTATAGAGGAGACTGCTCCTCCATCTACGGGGACCCTGTGCGCGGCCCCCGTACATAGAGGAGAAGATTTGGCTGGGACCGCGACGGGCGGTGACGAGAGCTCCGGCTTCGTCTCCCTCAGGTCAAGAGACGGGCCTCGGCACCCATTACCACCGCACTGGCTCACACGCCCGTCGCGGTCCTCGTCCTGCCCTCGCCGCGTACCACCCCTCATCCGGGTCCGCGGTTCGGGCTCGGCACCCGGGACCTGACCTCCCGCCAGGTCCCCGGTGCAGCTTTCAGGCTCAGGCGTCGCGCAGGGCGCGGACGGCCTCCTCGACGCGCTTGCCGTAGTCGGCGTCCGCGGCGTGGAAGTGAGCCAAGTTCTTCTCGATGACGTCCTCAAGGGTGACCTGGGACAGACCGCCGGCGATGTTCGCCACCAGACGCTGCTTCTCGGCCTCCGACATCAGGCGGTAGAGCTCACCGGCCTGGAAGAAGTCGTCGTCCTTCGTGTGGGCCGGGGCCTCGTGGGTGCCCGTGTAGCCGGAGACGGCCTTCGGGGCGCCGAGCGCGAGACCGGTCTCGGCCGGGCCCTGGTACGAGTTGGGCTCGTAGTTCTTGTCGTGGCGCGAGCCGTTGCGCAGCGCCATGACACCGTCGCGGCCGTAGTTGTCGGCCTTCGTCGCCTTCGGGGCGTTGACCGGCAGCACGGTGTGGTTCACACCGAGGCGGTAGCGCTGGGCGTCGGCGTACGCGAAGAGGCGGCCCTGGAGCATCTTGTCCGGCGAGGCGGTGATGCCCGGGACGAAGTTGTTCGGGGAGAAGGCGGACTGCTCGACCTCGGCGAAGACGTTGTCCGGGTTGCGGTCGAGGACCAGACGGCCCACGCGCTGCAGCGGGTAGTCGCTGTGCGGCCACACCTTGGTGAGGTCGAACGGGTTGAAGCGGTAGTCCGCGGCCTCGGCGGCCGGCATGATCTGGACGTGGAGGGTCCAGCTCGGGTTCACGCCGCGCTCGATCGCCTGGAGCAGGTCGGTCTGGTGCGAGTTGGCGTCCTTGCCGACGAGCTCGGCGGCCTGGTCGCCCGACAGGCAGCGGATGCCCTGGTTCGTCTTGAAGTGGTACTTGACGAAGAAGGCCTCGCCCTGCTCGTTCGTCCACTGGTAGGTGTGCGAGCCGTAGCCGTTCATGTGGCGGTAGGACGCCGGGATGCCGCGGTCACCCATCAGCCAGGTTATCTGGTGCGTCGCCTCGGGGGCGTGCGCCCAGAAGTCCCAGACGTTGTCCGGCTCCTGCTTGCCCGTGAAGGGGTCGCGCTTCTGGGAGTGGATGAAGTCGGGGAACTTGATCGGGTCCTTGATGAAGAACACCGGGGTGTTGTTGCCGACGAGGTCGTAGTTGCCCTCTTCGGTGTAGAACTTCAGGGCGAAGCCGCGCGGGTCGCGGACCGCGTCCGCGCCACCGAGCGAGTCGGCGACGGTGGAGAACCGCAGGAAGGTCTCGGTCTTCTTGCCCACCGTGTTCAAGAACGCGGCGCTGGTGTAGGCGGTGACGTCGTCGGTCACCTCGAAGTAGCCGTACGCGGCCGAGCCGCGGGCGTGCACCACGCGCTCCGGGATGCGCTCACGGTTGAAGCGGGCGAGCTTCTCAAGCAGCTGCTGGTCCTGGACCAGCAGCGGGCCACCGACGCCGGCGGTGGCGGAGTTCTGGTTGTCGGCGACCGGGGCGCCGGACTCGGTCGTCAGCGTGCGCTTCGACATGGTGACCTTCCGTACGGGAACCTGCTGACGGAAAGCGTCTTCCGTCATGCGGAACAGCCTAATTTCAGGCCGAACGCAGCGTCAACAGTTTGTTGAACAAAGATGGAGGGAGGTGATCCGGACGGTGCCGGCGCTTGGGCGCGACAGGACAGGTGTCAGCACCGGCACCATCCGGAAACTCAGGCCCCCGTGAGGGGGAGGGGCGGCCCGGAGAGCGGGCCGCGGTGGTGGAACCGGTATCAGACCTGGGCGCCGGACAGGCGCTCGACCGCGCGGAGCAGGGCCGAGTGGTCCAGGCCGCCGTCACCCTGGGCGCGCAGCGAGGCGACCAGCTGGGCGACGACCGCGCCGACGGGGAGGGCCGCACCGACGTTGCGGGCGGCGTCGGTGACGATGCCCATGTCCTTGTGGTGCAGGTCGATCCGGAAGCCCGGCTTGAAGTCGCGGTTCAGGAAGTTGTCCTTCTTGCGGGTCAGGACCGTGGAGCCGGCCAGACCGCCGTTGAGGACGTCCAGGGCGGCGACCAGGTCCACGCCGGACTTCTCCAGGAAGACCACGGCCTCGGCGCACGCCTGGATGTTCACCGCGACGATGAGCTGGTTGGCGGCCTTCACCGTCTGGCCGGAGCCGTGCGGGCCGCAGAGCACGATGACCTTGCCGAGCGTCTCAAGGATCGGCAGGGCCGCGTCGAAGTCGGCCTTCTCGCCACCCACCATGATCGACAGGACGGCCTCGATGGCACCGGCCTCGCCACCGGACACCGGGGCGTCGATGACGCGGATGCCCTTCTCGGCGGCGTTCTTCGCGAGGTCGACCGAGGTCTGCGGGGTGATCGACGACATGTCGATGATCAGCGCGCCGGACTTCGCGTTCTCAAGGATGCCGGCGGGGCCGTAGTTGATGGCCTCGACCTGCGGGGAGGCGGGCACCATCGTGATGATGACGTCGGCGTCCTTGACGGCCTCGGCGATCGAGCCGGCGGCGGTGCCGCCCGCGGCCGCCAGGCGGTCGAGCTTGTCCTGCTCCAGCGTGAAGCCGGTGACCGAGTAGCCGGCCTTCAGGAGGTTCTCGGCCATGGGGGAGCCCATGATGCCGAGTCCGACCCAGGCGATCGACGGGAGCGCAGCGGGGTTGCTCATGATGAGGGTCCTTCTCTTAATGCTTTGTACGAAAAGTTCGTGGGGTGCCTGGCTGATCGCCCGGACTTTGTCCGCCTACTTCGCGGCGCGGGCCTCGGCCGGCAGCCACGCGAAGGAGGCGGCGGCGTCGGCGGCCTTGTACTCCAGGCCTACGTAGCCCTCGTATCCGGCCTTCTTCAGCTGGTCGAGCAGCTCTTCGAGGGGCAGCTCGCCGGTGCCGGGGGCACCGCGTCCGGGCTTGTCCGCGATCTGGACGTGCCCGGTCTTGGCGGCGTACTTTTCGATGACCTCGGAGAGGTCCTCATCGTTCATCGCCAGGTGGTACAGGTCGAGGAGGAACTTGGCGTTCCCGAGGCCGGTGGCCTCGTTGACCTTGTCCACCACCTCGATGCCGGCCGGGGCGCTCACCAGCGGGTAGAGCGGCGACTCGGGCTTGTTGAGGGTCTCGATGAGCAGGATCGCGCCGACGCGGTCGGCGGCCCGGGCCGCCACGACCAGGTTCTCCAGGGCGAGCTCGTCCTGCACGGCCGGGTCCACGCCCTCGACGCGGTTGCCGTAGAGGGCGTTCAGTGCCTTGCAGCCCACCGAAGCGGCGAAGTCCGCAGCCACGTTGATGTTGGCGTTGAAGCGGTCCGACTCCTCACCGGGTACCGAGACCGCACCGCGGTCCGGGCCCGGAAGTTGTCCGGCGTAGAAGTTCAGGCCCACCAGCTGGGTGCCGGCGTCCTCAAGAGCCTTCTTGAGGGCGTCGAGCTCCTCCTGGGCGGGAGTGGGGGTCTCGATCCAGGGCCACCACAGCTCGACCGCGGTGAAGCCCGCCGCGGCGGCGGCCGCGGGACGCTCCAGGAGCGGGAGTTCCGTGAAGAGGATCGAAAGGTTCACATCGAAGCGCTGGTCCGTGTATCCCATGAGGGGTGTGCGCTCCTTCCGTATTGCGGAAGTTAGTTTCTGCTTGATGGAAGACTGCAAGCAGGGCGCCGCACTTGTCAAGCCCGGACTGCCGAAAAATCACGACTGGCAGGTAGCTTGACCAGCGTGCGATTGAGAGTGGAGTTCACGACCGAGCCCTTCGATCTCGAAGAGGCCCCTGCCCATGCCGTGGCCGCTCGCGAGGTCATCCAGAAGGCCCAGCTGGACGCGGTGGACGTCGGCCCGTTCGGCAACACCGCCGAGGGTGAAGCCGACGCGGTGCTGACTGCGGTGACCGCGCTGCTGCGCGACTCGCTGGAGTCCGGCGCCACGCGCGTCTCGCTCCAGGTCAACGTGATCGGGGAGGAAACCCCATGACCGAGCCCCGTGACCACCCGTTCGTCACCGCGGTCAAGCCGCTGGTCGACGCGATGGGCGGCGAGCTGATGGATCCGGCCCTGGCGCAGCCCGACGACGTCGTGCTCAGCTGGGAGGGCGAGGACCTGCTGGCCGTGCGGCTGCCCCAGCTGTCCGACTCGCTGGATCACATCCTGGCGGCGCTGGAGCGCCGGCACGGCGTACCGTTGTCGCAGCTCGACCGGAAGTCCAAGCAGGACGTCGTGCGGATACTGGAGGCGCGGGGCGCCTTCTCCGTGCGACACGGCGTGGAGACGGTCGCGGGCGCCCTGGGCGTAAGCCGTTTCACGGTCTACAACTACTTGAACAGGGAAAACCCCAACAAGAACAACCAAGCGTGATCCCTGCTGGCCCACAGTGACGAGCCGCCGCCCCATTCATCCGGGCGGCGGCTTTTGTGTACGGGAAGTTTCAACAAAGTGTTGACGCCGTGTTGCCGAGGGCGTTAGCTATGCGCAGCCCGTCAAAGCAACAACAGGCCACGGAGGCCTACCGTGACTTCGAGTCCGACCCCGGGTCTCACCCGGTTCAACGCCTTGGACGACAGCGCGGCCACGGCCGAACTGCACGAGGTGTGCGCCAGTTCGGCATGGGGCAGCAAGCTGCTCGCCCAGCGCCCCTTCGCCGGCGCCGACGCCCTGTTCTCCGCGAACGAGGCCGCCATGGCCGAGCTCACCGCCGAGGACCTGGCCGAAGCGATGGCAGGCCACGCGCCGATCGGCCGGCCGAAGCCGGGAGACCCGACCTCCGCCCGCGAGCAGCGCGGCATGGCCGGAGCCTCGGAGGAGCTCAAGAACGAGCTCCTCGAACTGAACCTGGCGTACCAGGAGAAGTTCGGCCACGTCTTCCTCATCTGCGCCACCGGTGCGACCGGTGAGTTCATGCGGGACGCGGTCAAGGTCCGGATCGACAATTCGCCGGAACAGGAGCGGGAGATCGCCCGCGGCGAACTGGTGAAGATCAACCGGATCCGCCTGACCCGCCTCGTCGAACTCGCAGAAGAAGGAGCGTGAGCATGAGCACCGAGACCACCGCGTCGGTGTCCACGCACATCCTGGACACCAGCATCGGACGCCCCGCCGAGGGCGTCGCCATCTCCCTGTCGGCCCGCGAGGGACTCGACGGCGAGTGGGCGGCCCTGGGTGGTTCCGCCACCGACGCGGACGGGCGATGCAAGGACCTGCCGGCGCTGCCGGAGGGAACCACCCACGTACGTCTGGACTTCGAGACCGAGACGTACTTCTCCAAGAAGCAAGCCGAGGCGCAGCAGGACGCCCCCCGCGTAAGGGACAGCGGTGCGTTCTTCCCCGAGGTCACCATCACGTTTGCGGTGAACCCGGGCGAGCACTACCACGTACCGCTGCTGCTCAACCCGTTCGGCTACTCCGTTTACCGAGGGAGCTAGCATGGCCACGATTCTGGGCCAGAACCAGTACGGCAAGGCAGAGAACCGCGTCGTCAAGATCACGCGGGACGGCGACACCCACCACATCAAGGACCTCAACGTCTCGGTCGCCCTCTCCGGCGACATGGACGACGTCCACTACTCCGGCTCGAACGCCAACGTCCTGCCGACGGACACCACCAAGAACACGGTGTACGCGTTCGCCAAGGAGTACGGCATCGAGTCCGCCGAGCAGTTCGGCATCCACCTGGCGCGCTGGTTCGTGAACAGCCAGGAGCCGATCCAGCGTGCGCGCATCCGGATCGAGGAGTACGGCTGGGACCGGATCGCCACCTCGGACGCCAACTCCAAGTTCATCGGCTCCGACGAGGTGAACCACTCCTTCGTCCGCAAGGGCATGGAGACCCGCGTCACCCAGATCACGTACGACGGGCAGAACTGGGAGGTCATCTCCGGCCTCAAGGACCTGATCGTCATGAACTCCACGAACTCCGAGTTCTGGGGTTACGTGAAGGACAAGTACACGACCCTCCAGGAGGCGTACGACCGCATCCTGGCCACTCAGGTGTCGGGTCGCTGGCGCTTCAACTGGACCGACGACGAGCAGCGGATGCCCAACTGGGAGAAGTCCTACGCCGAGACCAAGAAGCACATGCTCCAGGCCTTCGCGGAGACCTACTCCCTCTCGCTGCAGCAGACCCTGTACCAGATGGGTTCGCGGATCATCAACCACCGTTCGGAGATCGACGAGGTCCGCTTCTCGCTCCCGAACAAGCACCACTTCCTCGTCGACCTTGAGCCGTTCGGCCTCAAGAACGACAACGAAGTCTACTTCGCTGCGGACCGCCCGTACGGTCTGATCGAGGCCACGGTCCTGCGGGACGGCGCTGACGCCCGTATCCCCGTGGACATGACCAACCTCTGACGCGGCATGCGCGTCCCGGGGCACCGCAGTGGCCCCGGGACCACCGCACGACACGTTCCAGCTTCCTGAATCGGCACCCGGACGCATCACGCGGGGCGGCAGTACTGTCAGCTGTCAGGTCCCCGGCTCCGGCACTCAAATCCCCTGGGTTCTGCCGTGCCCGCACCGCCACTGAAAGCACGAGGAAGTCCCATGGCAGCATCGGCAGCCCAGGACGGCGCAGTAGAGCGCATCGTCATCGAGAACTGTGCGATTGCAACGGTCGATGCGAACGACACCGAGTACGCCTCGGGTCACATCGTCATCGCCGACAACAAGATCGAGTCCATCGGTGCGGGCAGGGCCCCCGAGAACCTCGACAACGTCGTCCGCCGCATCGACGGCACCGGGCACCTCGTGACTCCCGGTCTGGTCAACACGCACCACCACTTCTACCAGTGGATCACGCGCGGCCTGGCCACCGATCACAACCTCTTCAACTGGCTCGTCGCGCTGTACCCGACGTGGGCGCGCATCGACGAGCAGATGGCCTACACGGCCGCCCAGGGCTCCCTCGCCGCGATGGCCCGCGGTGGTGTCACCACCGCCATGGACCACCACTACGTGTACCCCAAGGGCGCCGGCGACCTCTCCGGCTCGATCATCCGCGCCGCGTCCGAGATGGGCGTCCGCTTCACCCTCGCCCGCGGTTCGATGGACCGCAGCGAGAAGGACGGCGGCCTGCCGCCGGACCACGCCGTCGAGACCCTTGAGGGTGCGCTCGCCGACACCGAGGCGACGGTGAAGAAGTACCACGACGCCTCCTTCGACGCGATGACCCAGATCGCCGTCGCCCCCTGCTCCCCCTTCTCGGTCTCCACCGAGCTGCTGAAGCAGGGCGCCGAGCTCGCCCGCCGCCTCGGTGTGCGCATGCACACGCACGGCAGCGAGACCGTCGAGGAAGAGAAGTTCTGCCACGAGCTCTTCGGCATGGGCCCGACCGACTACTTCGAGTCGACCGGCTGGCTCGGCGAGGACGTGTGGATGGCGCACAGCGTCCACATGAACGACTCCGACATCGCCGCGTTCGCCCGTACCAAGACCGGTGTCGCGCACTGCCCGTCCTCCAACGCCCGTCTGGCCGCCGGCATCGCCCGCGTCCCGGACATGCTGGCCGCCGGCGTCCCGGTCGGCCTCGGGGTGGACGGCACCGCCTCCAACGAGTCCGGTGAGCTGCACACCGAGCTGCGCAACGCGCTGCTGATCAACCGGCTGAACCCGGTCCACCGCGAGGCCGCGCTCAACGCCCGCCAGGCCCTGCGCCTCGGTACGTACGGTGGCGCGCAGGTCCTCGGCCGCAGCGACAACATCGGTTCGCTGGAGGTCGGCAAGTGCGCCGACCTGGTGCTCTGGAACATCAGCACCTTCCTGCACTCCTCGATCGCCGACCCGGTCACCGCGCTGGTCTTCGGTGCGGCCGCCCCGGTGACCGCGTCGTTCGTCAACGGCAAGCAGATCGTCGAGAACAACAGGCTCCTCTTCGCCGACGAGGACGCCATCGCGGTGTCCACCCGCGAAGAGGCTCAGCGCCTCGCGCGCATCACCGCGCAGGGCTGATCCCCTCGGAGTCCGGCCGGGGGGGACGGCCCCCGGCCGGTCGTCGCGGGCCCGAGCGGGGTCCGCGGCAGCCGTTCCCGGGAAGCGCCCGAGGTTTTTCCGAGGGCGTTCCCGGGGCGGTGACTCGTGCCACTGCTTGGCCGGAACGGTTTGGGCGAATCGTTTCTGCGCCTCTTGGGACAAGAACGAGCACCACCCGCACCACCCACAACTCCATACAGGCTCGACTCGCACAGCTTTCGCACCACCTCCAAGACACCCACGTCCCTGCCGACGTGTTACCCGACCGGAGGAAGCCGTGGCACTCACGCCCAGGTTTCGCAAAGATGCAGTCGCAGTACCGGAGGAGAAGCACCCGGTCGACGAGACCCTGCCTCCTCTGAAGATGTTCACGAGCGGCCTCCAGCACGTGGCCGCCATGTACGCGGGTGTCGTCGCCCCGCCCATGATCGTCGGCCCTGCCGTCGGACTCTCCGCCACCGAGACCGCGTTCCTGATGGGCGCCTCGCTCTTCACCGCCGGCCTCGCCACCCTCCTCCAGACCCTCGGTTTCTGGAAGATCGGCGCCAAACTCCCCTTCGTCAACGGCGTTTCGTTCGCCGGCGTGACCCCGATGATCGCCATAGGCAAGGGGGAGGGCGCGGACGCCATCCCCGTCATCTTCGGCGCGATCATCGTCGCCGGGGTCGTCGGCTTCCTCGCCGCCCCCTACTTCGGCAAACTCGTCCGGTTCTTCCCGCCCGTGGTCACGGGTACGGTCATCACCCTGATCGGCGTGTCCCTGCTGCCGGTGGCCTTCAACTGGTCGCAGGGCGGCAACCGCACCGCCACCGACTACGGCTCGATGAAGAACATCGGCATGGCCGCCGTCACCCTCGTCATCGTGCTGCTGATGCGCAAGTTCCTGCGCGGCTTCCTCCAGCAGATCTCCATCCTGCTCGGCCTGGTGGCCGGCACGTTGATCGCCCTCCCGCTCGGCATGACCAGCTTCGACGCGGTCAAGAACGCCTCCCTGGTGGGCTTCCCGACCCCCTTCCACTTCGGCGCCCCGCAGTTCCAAGTCGCCGCCGTCGTCTCCATGTGCATCGTGATGCTGGTGTGCATGACCGAGTCCACTGCCGACATCCTGGCCCTCGGCAAGATCGTCGGCCGGCCTGCGGACGCGAGGACCATCGAGGGCGGACTGCGCGCGGACACGCTCGGCAGCGCGCTCAGCCCGCTGTTCAACGGCTTCATGTGCAGTGCCTTCGCGCAGAACATCGGGCTCGTGGCGATGACCAAGGTGCGCAGCCGGTTCGTCGTCGCTGCGGGCGGCGGCATCCTGATCCTGCTGGGCCTGTGCCCGATGGCGGCCTCCGTCATCGGCGTGGTCCCGCTGCCGGTGCTCGGCGGGGCCGGCATCGTCCTGTTCGGCTCGGTCGCGGCCAGCGGTATCCAGACCCTGGCGGGCGCGGCCATGGAGAAGGGCGAGAACGCCCTGATCGTCGCCGCCTCGGTCGGCATCGGCCTGATCCCGATCGCGGCGCCGGAGTTCTACCACGCGTTCCCGAAGGACCTGCTGGTCGTCCTGGACTCCGGCATCAGCACCGGCTGCGTGGTGGCGATCGTGCTCAACCTGGCCTTCAACCACTTCGTCACCCAGCGGGCGCCGGCGGCCGCGCCGGAACCGGTCCCGGTGCACTGACCCGGTCGCCCGGTCGCCCGGTCGCCCGGCCGCTCACGGCGGTGCGTACGCCACCCACTGCGGGCGTGGCGTACGCACCGCCGTCCGCTTCCCGGCCCACGGGGGACCAGCTGTCGATCATCGACAGTGTGCTGCGTTCGATTGCGGGGTGGTGGGTTCGAGTGAGCCCGCGTACGCCGTGCAGCCGAATCGCAGGAAGTGGCGCCCCATCACGTCGCCGTGCGTCGGCGGATTGTCTGCGCAGGACGTCGCCGTGTCGTCTCCCGTAGTGACCGTTTCCCGTAGTGACCGTTCCGTACGCGCGGTTCACCACTCGGCTCAACCACGCCCTGGAGCGGCTGGAGTTCGCGCTGGCAGGCCGGGGCCCGGAGCGGTGCTCCAACCGCTTCGCCCGTAGCCGATCGGTTCCATCTCCGGCATGGCCCGGGTAGCCCGTGGAGACCTGCGTCGCTGCCCACCGCGACTGTCTACGAGACCCTCACCCAGCGGCACCCCACTGGCGTCGACCTGTCCGGATCCCGGCCCGCCACAGGACGGCTCGGAACCTGCCGGTCGACGGGCCGCGAGAACCGACCCCGGTCCGACACAGTCGTTCCCCACGGGCCTTACCTGGAGAGCCGGTTCGCCACAGGATGCACCAGCGTCACCCACCTCCACCCAGGCCGCTGCCGCGAACTGGGCACGGCGGCCGGCCCCGTCCGAGGTCCATCGTGCAGACGGTCAAGACGGTCAAGACGGTCAAGACGTTCGACGACGAACCTCGCCCGCCAGCGGTCCACGGTCGAGGCGTCGACCTAGTGCAGCGCCGCGGAAGTTCGTGGAGGGGCGTTAGAACGCGAGTCCGAATGCTTTCGATGTTCAGTCAGCAGAAGGTGAAGCGTTCGGCGGCTTCGGCGGGGGTGACCCCTTGTCTGCGCCCGGGGACATCGTGGACGGCTGCTGCACCCTCGGAGCGCAGTTGGCCGGCACTGGCGTCCCTCGTCATGATCGCGGCGTAAGCGCGAACATCCGCGGCAGTGACATCTGGGCGCCCCCGCTCGACATGCTGCTGCAGGAGGTCGGTGACTTCATCGGTGAATCGCAGCATGGTCACCGGGGCATTGAAGCGCCTGGCGATGGTGAGGAGTCGTGCGCGGGCCTGCGGGGTGACATTCGTCGATTCGGCGACTGCACTTCGTCCTGCGGCGAGCCTGGCAATGATCCTGCGGTCACGTTCCTCGAAGATGCGGGCGTCCACCGCATCGGAGTCCGCTTCAGCGGGCGGGTCGCCGAAGAGCTCCGCGCGGATCTCGTCGCTGGACACCACGGTTTCGGCATCGATCCGCCGCCGCGCGATCAGTGCCCGGACAAAGCTGGTCTTGCCCGAGGCCGGTGCTCCGACGAGGATGACGAGTCCCACCGGTACCCGGATCAGCCCGATGCCGGCATGCGCGGGAGCGTCGGTCACGGTGCGGGAGCTGTCGAGGTAGAGGCCGCCGGCGCAGTCCAGGGCCTCTTCAGGGGAGCCAAAGGGGAGCCCGGTGGGCAGGACATTCTCCTCGTACTTGCCGCTGCTGGCCAGGTAGAGCGCGAAGCCCCAGGTATGCAGGACACCGGTGAACCGCAGGCGGCACAGCGGCAGCGGTTCCTCATCGCCGGTCAACTCGCCCGCGACGTAGGCGAATCCGGCGCGGAAGCGAACCTGGATGCCGCTGAGCTGGGGCCAGCGTTCCTTGGCGTGTGCGTCCAGACGCTGGCGCAGGTGGTGCTGCATGGACTCGGGCGGGTTCTTCGGCACGGGGTCCATCCTGCCGGGCGCCACCCCGACACGCCATGATCATCGCCTTGGCCATGGGGCGCGGAGGGTGCGGTGGGGATGGCCGGGGCGGTCGTGGTGGGGCTGGACGAGACGGTGCGCGAACGCCTGACTCGTACGGCGATCTCGCTAAAGTCGCCGCTGTGCCGAAGGGCGTGTCGGTACCGGCCGCAGGGCGGATACGGAGCGCACGCTGGCTACCCATGGCGGAGGTTTGCGGTTCGTCTGCAACATGGCGGTCGACCGCCCGGCGGACCGCCCTCTCGGCCGGCCTGTACAGCGAGCCTGCAGGACATGATGCTGTCGGACCCGGGCCACGACCCGCCCGGGTCCGATCGTTTCCCTATGCGGGGAGGTGTTGCGAACGTTCGGCCGGCGGATCCATCAGGCGGCGCAGCAGGCGGGTGAGGGGGCGCTCCAGTAGGCGCTGGAGCAGCCAGGCGATCAGTACGACGCCCGCGATGACGCCGAGCAGGGTGGGCCAAGGGCCCCACTGCTCGTTCCAGCGCCAGATGACCCGTACGCCCAACGATTGGTGGACGAGGTAGAGCGGGTAGGAGATCGCGCCCGCGACCGGTAGCCAGCGCCACTGGATCCAGTCCAGCTTCCCGAGCGAGATCAGGCCCATCAGCGCGTACATGACGGTGATCGCGGCCAGGCACACCTTCCAGTTGATGCCGTGCCCCTCGCCCTCCATGATGGCGGGAAGGCGGTGCTGCATCAGAAGCCAGGACAGGGCCAGGATGCCCAGGGTCTCGCCCTCGATCCGGCCGGCCCGGCGGACGAGGTAGAAGGCGATTCCCGCGATGAAGAAGGGCGCCCACCGGGGCACCAGGAGCTGGTCGAGCAGCGGGATGCCCGACGCCGGTGCCAGCACCGAGCCCAGCGCCCAGATCCAGCAGAAGGTCGCGACCCGGCGATAGCCCGTACCTAGCAGGACGACCAGCGAGAAGATCAGGTAGAAGCGCAGCTCGATCCAGAGGGTCCAGTACACGTTGTCCACGCTGTTCACCCCGAGGGGCTCGTGGAGCATCGTGAGGTTGGTGAGCATCTGGCCGACCGTGACCTTCGGCTCGCCGGGAACCTGGGGGCCCAGGCGCGCGGCTGCCGAGGAGAGCACGACCGCCACCCAGTACAGCGGGAATAGCCGCAGGATCCGGCCCTGCCAGAATTTCTGGAGCGATTTGCCCCAGGCGGACATGCAGATCACGAAGCCGCTGATCATGAAGAAGAAGACCACACCCAGCCAGCCGAACTCGGCGACCTTGTGCAGGGTGGGGAACAGCGCGACCGCCGTCCGCTGCCAGGGAATCCTCCCCGACCCGGCGAGGTAGTGGAACAGGACCACCGACAGCGCGGCGAGCAGCCGCAGACCGTCCAGCACGGCTATTCGTGGCGCCCGCGCAGCCCTGGTGGCTCCGGACGGCCGCAGGGAACCGGTACCTCTCGACCACACCCGGCGGCGGGCGGGGCCGGGGGCCGCCTGCGGAGCCTCGACGGGCACCGGGACTCGGTCCCCGTCAAGGACGAACCTGTCGGACATGACACCTCTGAAGATTCCTGCGGTGTCGCGACACCGGTGTGTTTCGGGCGAAAGGGCCCGCCGATCTTAGCGATGCTGTGGGAGCTCACCGGCGCCTGGGCCGCGCGACGCCGCTGAGAGCCCTCAGAGGCTGCGCCGGCAGCCGCACGGCGGGGCGGCTCAGCAGGTGGAGTGGAAGAGGCCGGCCACCGGTTCGGTCGCGGCGAGGCGGTTGTAGCGGGCCACCGCGGCCTTCGTGTCCTCGACGTACGCGGTGGCCCCGGCCTCCCGGACGGCCGCCAGGGTCTCCTCCATGACGAGCAGCCGGTCGTCCATGCCCTGGCTCAGGACGACCGTGGTGGCGCCGCGATCGAGCAGTTCCCGTACCTCCGCCGCCCGGATGCCGGGATCGTGACGGGTGCCGTGCTCGGACCAGTCCCAGGCCCGGCCGCCGCCGGGGTAGAGCTTGAAGTCTTAGCCGGGAGTGAGCCCTTCGACCTCCATGCGCCCCCAGGAGAGGTGGGCGATGCGCGGGGACACCGCGACGGCGCCGGGATCGGGCGCGGCCGGAGGCGTCCAGAGCATGAGGTTGCTCATCAGCTCCGCCTGCTCGACGGCGTCGTCCAGCGCGTGGTGGGTGTGCGGGCGGGCGGAGAGGAGCTCGCGCGGCATCAGGCCCTTGACCGCCGCGCGCAGCGGGACCCCCGCCTTCGCCGCGTACAGGGTCTTCATGTCGAGGCAGCCGGAATGCCCGAAGGGGCTGTCGCCGCCGAAGCGCATCAAGTACCAGTACAGGAACGTCCAGTCGAAGGAGGCCGGGTAGCCGCACATGACGGGCTGCGCCCCGGCCCCGGCGGAGACCTCCCGTACCCACGCGCGGAACTCGGCCATGGCCGCCGCCGGTTCGGCGCCCTCCCGGAGCAGCCGGTCCCGGTCGAGCCCGCTGACGGAGAGCGCCTCGGGTACGTACTGGTCGCTGATCGGGCGGAGTTCGCGGTAGAAGGTGTGCCGCTCGGGGTCCGCGGCCGTATACGAAGCGCCGTCCTGCCGCCCCGCGACGGCCGCCCCGAAGCTGATCATCGAGTACGGGCCGGGGATCGGGCCGTCGGCCTCGATGTCGACGGAGATGTAGAGGCTGGGACGTGCGGTGCGGGCCGGCATGGGCGCGATCATGTCAGTCCGCGCCGCTCGGACCATCCGAATTCCCGCGGCCGGTCGACCGCCGCCCGGCCCCGAGGCCACCGCCGCCCGGCCCCGACGGTCCTAGGCGGGGGTCCGGGGGGAGGACATCCGGTCCACCATCCGGACGACCGTGCGGCGGCTCGCGAGTCGTCCGCCGAAGGCCATGACGCGGTTCAGGGATCCGGAGATGACGCTCGGCGGCGGGTTCCTCCGGTCGAGGGCCTTCAGGGCGGTGCGCACGACCTGCTCGGAGGTCTGCATCTTGGTGCCGCTGGCGGCGTCCTCCGTGCCGACCACCTCGAAGAACTCCGTCTTCGTCGCGCCCGGCGACAGCGCGAGGACGCGCAGCCCGGTACCCCGGGACTCCTGCCACAGGGCCTCGGTGAAGCTCAGCACGAAGGCCTTGGAGGCGGCGTAGACGGCCATGTTCGGGACCGGCTGGTAGCCGGCCACGCTGGCGACGTTGACCAGAACGCCGTCACCGCGGGTGCGCAGCGGGCCGATGAAGGCGCGGCTGATGTCGACGACGGCCATCACGTCGAGGCCCACTTCCTGGCGGAGCCGCTGCGGGTCCTCCTCGTGGAAGCGGCCGTAGGTGCCGAAGCCGGCGTTGTTGACGACGCCGGAGACCGAGATCCCGCGCCGCTCGACCTCGGCGGCCAACAGCTCACCGCATCCGTCGACGGACAGGTCCATGGCGATCGTCTCCACCGCGACGCCGTGCGTCTCGGACAGCTGCGCGGCGAGCGCCTTCAGCCGGTCCTCGCGGCGGGCGACGAGCACGAGGTCGGAACCCCGTGCCGCGAGCTGACGGGCGAACTCGGCGCCCAGGCCCGAGCTGGCGCCGGTGATCAGGGTGGTCCGGCTCCGGTAGTCGACCGCGTTCACAGTGGCTCCTGCATGTGGGATGACGTCGTGGGCCATCACTGTATGCCCGGTTGGCAGTGACTGCCAACCGGGCAGTTGAACGCAGATTGGCGGCCCGCCTATATGCTGACCCGATGGGGACCACCGCAACGCAGCAGACCCTGTGGGACCGCTCCCGCCAGGCCGTGGTCGCGAGCATCTTCGACACGGCCATGCGGCTCTTCGCCGAGCAGGGCTACGAGGCCACGACGATCGCGCAGATCGCCAAGGAAGCGGGCATCTCCCAGCGTTCGCTGTTCCGGTACTTCGGTACCAAGGAGGACATCGTCTGCGGCGAGCAGGAGGAGCTCGGGGAGCTGCTGCGCGCGACGGTGGAGGACCAGCCCGCCGCCGCCACTCCGTGGGAGGCCCTGCGTTCCGGTTTCGAAGTGCTCATGGAAGCGCACGGCGACCGCGAGCAGCTGCTGGAGATCACGGCTTTGATCTTCGACACCCCTCCGCTGCGCGCCCGCTATACACAGAAGAGGCTGCGCTGGCAGGAGCTGGTCCAGCCCGCCGTAACGGCCCGCATGGCCGCCGGGGAAGGCCCGGTCCCGGAGGTGCGCGCCGCGGCGGTCACCGCCACCGTCTTCGCATGCGTGGACGCCGCCACCGAGGTCTGGGTGCGCAGCGGCGGCAGCGCCGACCTGGCGACCCTGTACGACGAGGCCCTGGCCGCCGTACGGGGCTGATCCCCGCCCCCGCACCGCACAGGCGGTGCCCGGATGCGCCGGTACGCCGGTACGCCCGCGGAAGGATTCCGCGGGCGTACCGGAGCGGGAAGGCGGGGACGGGTGCTACGGCGCGGACGTCAGGAACATGCCCGTGTGGTCCGCTCCCGCGGTGTTCTTGCAGCTGGAGGCGGAGGTCGCCGGCTGGGCTAGCGCCAGGTTCAGGCAGCGGCCGACCGCGAGCTGGCCGAAGTAGTTCGGGTGCATGGACTCCTGGACCGGCCCCTGCGTCTCGCTGCTGTCGATCCAGCGCGCCCACTCGCTCGTCTTCGCCGACGCGGGCGCCGAGGTGGTCACCTGCTTGCTGGCCTTCGCGCACACCTCGCGGCCCTGCAGCATGTCCCGCAGGTCCAGGAACTGCACGCCCTTGGCGGCGGCGACGCCCTTCAGTCGGTTGGCGAGCTGCGGCACGAGCGAGTCGCGCGCCCAGTCCGAGTCCCGGTTCCAGAAGGGGCAGCCGCCCGTGTTGAGGCGGCTCCAGTCGCTCTGCGTGTACCGGTTCTCCGCGCCGCGGGGGATCGGCGAGGGGTAGGACTGGAGCACGATCCGGTACGAGGAGTCGGTGTACCCGGCGTCCCGCATCACGGCGCGGATCTCGTCCACGGACTTGCCGACGTTGGCCATGACGCCGTCGATCTTCTCGTCGACCCCGTACTGCTGGTCGTCGTAGCAGTACGAGTTCCACAGGACGAAGTCGAGCGCGCAGTCCTTGATGATGTCGGCGAAACCGAGGTCGTTCCCGCCGATGGACAGGGCGATGACCTTGACGTTGTTCGCCGCGGCCACGGCGGCGAGCTGATCGGCCTGCGGTGCCTCGCCCTTGAAGGGCACGCCGCCGTTGGAGGCGCGGAAGACGTTCTCGGAGGTCGCCCCGGAGCAGGCCAGGTTCACGGCCACGTCGGCGATCGCCCCGGCGCTCTTGACCTCGGCGGAGTCGGAGCGGTGACAGCCGTCGGCGGTGCTGCCGTACACCTTGGCGGGGTCGTAGGTGCTCCCGGAGACCCATGCGCGGTCGGTCCCGGTGCGATTGCCGGTGTTGGTCAGGCTGTTGCCCTTCCAGCGGCCGGCCTCACCGGAGATGTAGCTGTCGCCCATGGACACCACGGCGGTGGGCCCGGTCCCGGGACTGGCCACGGAGGTCCCCGCGGAACCGCCGACCAGAGCGCCGACGGCGAGCGGCAGAACCATCCCGACCCCGGCGAATCGTCGCACTCGACTGCGGGCCCGGTCCTTGCTGGCGTTGCGGAATCCGATCACTGCGGAACTCCTGCGGTCGGCCATGGCGAAAGCCGGAGTGAACTCCGGTGCATGGCTGGGGAAGTGGGGGTACCGCCGGCCGGTGGCATCGGAAAGGTGACACGGAGCACGTTGTTACCGCTAGGTAGCCGCAGATTACGATGACGTAACGACCGACCGGTCGTTCGGGACCGGTCGGCCCCAACGGTGGCCGAATTCCGCCGTTCCCGAACCGCCCGTTCGCATCCACCCTGTGAACAGAAGCGCAACCAAGGCGGTCAACGGGGGAGCCACCATGGTCGAGCTGCTCTACGTACCCGTCCTGCCGGTGCGCCGCGGCCCGCTCGCGGCGTACTCCGGGCTGACACCGTCCCTCCGCGCCGCCGTCTCACCGCTGTGGACGATCGCGCCGGGTACCGATCCGGCCGCACCGCCCGGAGCCGTGGCCGCCGCCCAACGGGCCATGCCCGCCTGGCTGGACGCCCGGCATCTGGAGGGTGAGCCGCGCGCCGTCACGCAGGGCCTGTGGCCGTACCTCCTGCACACGCCGGTCAGACCGGTCACCGGCCCGGGGCGGCCCGACTGGCAGCGGTCCGCCTGTGCGGACTTCGCCAGGGCCTGTGGGAACGGCCTGGGAGTGCGCGTGCGTGCGGACGAAGCCGCGTCGGAACGGGGCGCCGAATCGGTGTGCCGGTTCGTCGAGGGTCTCGGCGGCCCGGACCTCGCCCGGGAGCCGCTGTTGGACCTGCTGCTGGACCTCGAAGCGGTCACCGAGGAGTGGCACCAGGCGGACAAGTGCGCCCTGCGCGCACTGGAGTTACTGGGTCCGCTCGCCGTGTGGCGGTCGATCGTGCTGCTGGCCGGATCTTTTCCGGGCTCCGCGCCCGAGCAGGAGGGCTGGCCCCCGGTCGAGGCGCACCGGCACGACTGGGACGTCTGGCACATGGTCCGGAACGCCCAGCCGGGGCTCCCCGTGGACATCACCTACGGCGACTACGGCGCCCATCACGCGCACGCGGCCGACGCGGGATCGGGCGGCGGCCCACCGTGGGGTGTCCTGCGCTACACCACGGAGCGCACGTTCCTCCTGGCCAAGGCGCCGACGGAGGGCGAGGGGCACGCGGCGCGGGCCCGGGAGATCGCCCGCCGGATGATCGGTGAGCCCGACTTCCGGGGGCCCGGTTTCAGTGAGGGCGACCGCTGGCTGCACGCGTGCGCCACGGGCGGGGGAACCCCGGGGGCCGGCAATGCCGAGGCGTGGATCCGGGCGGGGCACAGCCAGCACCTGGCCTACGTGGCACGGCGGTTGACCCGGTGAAGGGCCCGGCAACGGCTCCGCCCCCGTGCCTGGTGGCAGCGGGGGCGGAGCCGGGTTCGACTGCGGTGCGCATCAGTCGAAGCGGGGTGGTCAGCCGACGAGCTGGTCGTACGCCGGGAGGGTGAGGAAGTCCGCGTAGTCCGCGTCCAGTGAGACCTGGAGGAGGAGGTCGTGGGCCTGCTGCCACTTCCCGGCCGCGAAGGCCTCCTCGCCGATCTCGGCACGGATGGCGGCCAGTTCCTCCGTGGCGATCTTGCGGGTCAGTTCGGCGGTGGCGGTCTCGCCGTTCTCGAACACGACGCCGGCGTTGATCCACTGCCAGATCTGCGAGCGAGAGATCTCGGCGGTGGCCGCGTCCTCCATCAGGCCGAAGATGCCGACGGCGCCCAGGCCGCGCAGCCAGGCCTCGATGTAGCGGGTACCGACCTGGACCGCGTTGCGCAGGCCCTCGTACGTCGGCTTCGCGTCCAGCGAGTCGATCGCGATGAGCTCGCCGGGGGCCACCGCGACGTCCTCGCGGAGCCGGTCCTTCTGGTTCGGCTTCTCGCCGAGGACCGCGTCGAACGAGGCCATTGCGATCGGGACCAGGTCGGGGTGGGCGACCCACGAGCCGTCGAAGCCGTCGCCCGCTTCGCGGTCCTTGTCGGCCTTGACCTTCTCGAACGCGACCCGGTTGGCCTCGGCGTCCTTGCGGGACGGGATGAAGGCCGCCATGCCGCCGATGGCGTGTGCGCCGCGCTTGTGGCAGGTGCGGACCAGGAGCTCGGTGTACGCCCGCATGAACGGAGCCGTCATCGTCACCGCGTTGCGGTCCGGCAGGACGAACTTCTCACCGCCGTCGCGGAAGTTCTTCACGATCGAGAACAGGTAGTCCCAGCGGCCCGCGTTCAGGCCCGCCGCGTGGTCGCGCAGCTCGTAGAGGATCTCCTCCATCTCGTACGCGGCGGTGATGGTCTCGATCAAGACCGTGGCGCGGACCGTGCCCTGCGGGATGCCGACGTAGTCCTGGGAGAAGACGAAGATCTCGTTCCAGAGGCGCGCCTCCAGGTGCGACTCCGTCTTCGGGAGGTAGAAGTACGGGCCCTTGCCGAGCGAGATCAGGCGCTTGGCGTTGTGGAAGAAGTACAGGCCGAAGTCGACGAGGGCGCCGGGGACCGCACGGCCGTCGACCTGCAGGTGGCGCTCCTGCAGGTGCCAGCCGCGCGGGCGCATCACGACGGTCGCCAGCTGCTCGGCGGGCTTCAGGGCGTACGACTTGCCCGTGCGCGGGTCCGTGAAGTCGATGCGGCGCTCGTAGGCGTCGATCAGGTTGAGCTGGCCGAGTACGACGTTCTCCCAGGTGGGGGCGGAGGCGTCCTCGAAGTCGGCGAGCCAGACCTTGGCGCCCGAGTTCAGGGCGTTGATGGTCATCTTGCGGTCGGTCGGACCGGTGATCTCCACACGGCGGTCGTTCAGCGCGGCCGGCGCCGGCGCGACCTTCCAGTCGCCCTCGCGGACCTGTGCGGTGTCCGGGAGGAAGTCGAGGTGGGAGGTGCGGGCGATTTCGGCGCGGCGCTCGCCGCGGCGGGCGAGGAGCTCGTCGCGGCGGGGCGTGAACCGCCGGTGGAGCTCGGCCACGAAGGCGAGGGCCGCCTCCGTCAGGACTTCGTCCTGCCGGGGCAGGGGCTCGGCGTCGACGATGGCCAGCGATGACGGCGCTGGTGCGGACATATCTGTCACTCCTTCAGCGGCGGTGCCTGGCGGCCGCGGGGAATGCTCGCGCAGGACGGCACGCAGTGCCGTCGGGTGTGGAGAGTTCCGGGATACGGTCGCGGGCGCCGTCTGGGGGTTCAGGGCGCTTCTGACCAGTGGATAGTAATTTCCTTATGGTGGAAGTTCAATGGTTTGTTGATGTCGAGATTCTCTGAGTCGACAGACCGTGGCGCCCAGTGGCCCTCAGTGCCACCTTCGTCACTGCCCGCTCAACTGCCGCTCGACCGCCGCTCAGGCCAGTCGTGCCAGGTCGGGCGGGGTGTCGATGTCGAAGGGCTCGGCGATGTCCGCGCACTCCACCAGCGTGAGCTCGTCCGCGTGTTCTGTCAGGTGCACCCGGGCGCCCTTGTCCCCCGTCGCCGTCGCCGCGATGTCCGCCCAGCGGTCGGCGCCGAAGAGCACGGGATGGCCCCGCTCCCCGTCGTAGGCCGCCGCCACCAGACTCGCGGGGGAGCGGTACGCCTCCCGGACCCGGGCCACGGCCGCCGGTCCGATGCCCGGCTGGTCCACCAGCGACACGAGGGCCGCGCAGGCGTTCGTACCGTCGAGCGAGGCGAGGCCGACGCGCAGGGACGAGCCCATGCCCTGCGCCCAGTCGGGGTTGTCCACGACCACGCAGCCGGTCAGGTCCGCCCGCTCGCGGACCTCGGCCGCGGAGGCGCCGAGCACCACGTGGAGCGGACCGCAGCCCGCCTCGCGCAGCACCCGTACGGCGTTCTCGACGAGCGGGCGGCCGCGGTAGGCGAGCAGGGCCTTGGGGTGCCCGCCCAGCCGGCGCCCGCCGCCGGCGGCGAGGAGCAGGCCCGCGATCACGGGGCCAGGGGCCGGGGGCTGGGGGGCTGGGGTCGCGTTGGCTGACATGACAGCGATTCTCGCCCCTGCGGCGCGGCGCGAGCCCGCCGCGCCAGCAGGCGCCGTACGGCCGCCAGCCCGGCGCCGAGGCGCAGCGGCTCGCAGATCCGGTGCTCGGCGGCAGCGGCCAGGGCGCGCTCTTCACGGTCGGTCAGCGGGTTCGGCATGGCTGTCTCCTTGCCAATCAGGGGCCAATACCGCGAGTCTGGACCTCGATTGGTCTGGTTGGCAGAGCCAATCAGGGGAGGTTGGCATGGCGAACGGGCGAGTGGTCCAGACGGCGGACAGGACTTTGGGCAGTCGCCAGCTCACGGCACTGCTGCCCTCCGAGGTGCTGGCCCGCCCCGGCTACCGGTCCCTCGCCGACGCAGTGCGGACCTTGATCCTCGACGGTCGGATCGCCCTGCGCGTACGGCTGCCCGCCGAACGCGAACTCGCCGAGGCGCTCGGCGCCAGCCGGGCCACCGTCACGGGCGCCTACGACCTGCTGCGCGAGAGCGGCTACGTCCGCAGCCGGCGCGGCTCCGGCACCTGGACCGAACTCCCCGAGGGCCACGGCCCGGTCGGCGCGCACCTGCTGGTCGGCTCCGGCGGCTACCAGGCCGACGGCGATCCCGGCATCGACCTGGCCATCGCCGCCATGGGTGCCCCCGAGGACAGCCTCGCCGAGGCCCTGGCCTGGGCCGCGCCACGGCTGCCGGCGCTCGCCCGGAGCCCCGGCTACCACCCCTTCGGGCTGCCCGACCTGCGCGGCGCCATCGCCGAGCGGTTCACCCGCCGCGGGCTGGCCACCCGCCCCGAGCAGATCCTCGTCACGGCTGGCGCCCAGCAGGCGTTCTCGCTGGTCGTGAGCCTGCTGTGCGGGCCCGGTGACCGGGTGGTGACCGAGAACCCGACCTACGCGAACGCCCTCGACGCCCTGCGGCACGCACGGCTGCGCACCGGGTCGATCGCCGTCTCGGCCACGGGCTGGGACATGGAGATCGCCGAGTCCACGCTGCGGCAGACCGTGCCGAGGCTGGCGTACGCGGTCCCGGACTTCCACAACCCGACGGGGCTGCTCATGCCTCCGGAGCAGCGGCTGCGGCTGCTGTCGGCGACGCGGCGGACCGGGACCTGGCTCGTGGTCGACGAGACCATCGCCGACATCGCCCTGGACGTGCCGGCGCCGGCGCCGCTGGCCTCGCTGGCGTCCCGGGGCGGCGCGGACCACGTGGTGACGATCGGCTCGCTCAGCAAGACGCACTGGGGCGGGCTGCGGGTGGGATGGGTACGGGCCACCGCGAAGATGGTCACGGAGCTGGCGGCGGTGAAGGTGGCCGCGGACATGACCGGCTCGGTACTGGACCAGCTGGTGGCGATGCCCCTGCTGGCAGGCCTCGAACGGACCCTGCCGGCCCGCCTCGCGCAGTTGCGGGAGCAGCGGCGGGCGTTGGTGCGGGCGTTGGAACGGCACGCCCCGGAGTGGTCGTGGCAGCTGCCGCCGGGCGGCCTGTCGCTCTGGGTGGACCTGGGGGAGCCGGTCAGCTCGGCGCTGGCGGAGCGGGCGGCGGCCGGCGGGGTGCACATCGGGCGCGGCGCCCGCTTCGGAGTGGACCCGGGCACCTTCGAACACCGGCTCCGCATCCCGTACACCCTGCCCGCGCACCGACTGGACGAGGCCGTCCGCCACCTGGCCTCCGCCTTCCACGACGGCGTCCCCCTGACCCCCGCGGTGGAACGGCCGCACTGGGTTGCCTAGGGCACCGGGAACACGGTTGTGAGGACGACCGCCACGTGGACGGCCCGGCCAGGGTGAGCCGGGCCCAGCGGTCGCCGGTGCGCATGCGGCGACGAGGACCGCGGCGCTGAACACAAGGCGCCGGCCGCGACCGCGGTGAGCCGGAGGGCGTGGGCGTGGGCGTGCGGACGGTCGACGGCGCGGCGGTCGGGCCCGTGGCCTACGGGGTGCGGATCAGGCGGCGGGTGGCGGCGGCGGCCACTGCCGAGGTGCGGGAGTCGACGCCGAGCTTCGCGTAGATGTGCACCAGGTGGGACTTGACCGTGGCCTGGCTCAGGAACAGCTTCTTCGAGATCTGCTGGTTCGACAGCCCGTCCGCGACCAGCTGGAGCACTTCCAGCTCCCGCTTCGTCAGCGCCTCCGCGGGCGTGCGCATGCGGTCCATCAGCCGCAGCGCCACCGCCGGAGCCAGCGCCGACTGGCCCGCCGCCGCGGTGCGGACCGCCGCCGCGAGCTCCTCCGGCGGGGCGTCCTTCAGCAGATAGCCCGACGCGCCCGCCTCGACCGCCGCCAGGATGTCGGCGTCCGTGTCGTACGTGGTCAGCACCAGGACCCGCGGCGCCCCGGGGCGGGCGGTGATCGCCGCCGTCGCCGCCGAGCCGTGCATGCCCGCGCCGAACTGGAGGTCCATCAGGACCACGTCCACGGGCTCGGAAGCGGCCAGCTCCACCGCCCGCTCGGCGGTGGCGGCCTCCGCGACCACCGCGAAGTCCGGCTCGGTGTCCAGCACCGCGCGCAGTCCGGCCCGGACCACCGGGTGGTCGTCGGCCAGCAGCAGGCGGATCGTCATCAGGGTGCCTCCAGGGGCAGCGGCAGGGTGACGGCCACGGCGGTGCCCTGGCCCGGTGCGGACTCCACGGTGAACAGCCCGCCCAGCGTTTCGGCCCGGGACCGCATCGCCGGCAGCCCGAACCCGCCTTCGCCGGAGGGGGCCGAGGACGGATCGAAGCCGTTCCCGTCGTCCACGATGTCGAGCGTCACCGAGGCGTCCATGAAGGTCAGGGTGATCTCGGCGCGCCCGGCCCCCGCGTGCCGCACCACGTTGGCCAGCGCCGACTGCGCGATCCGCAGCAGCGCGACCTCGTACGGGGTGGGCAGGACGCGGGGCGCGCCGCTCAGGCAGAAGCGGACGCGAGGCCCCGGAGCCGCCGTGCACAGCCGCTCCAGCGCAGCGGCGAGGGACCCGTGCTCCAGGTCCGGCGGGGTGAGCGCCCGTACGAAGCGACGTGCCTCGGCGAGGTTCTCCTGGGCGGCCTCCCGGGCCGCGCCGATGTGCGCCAGCGCTGCCGCGCGGGGGTCGGCGGGACCCGCTCCGGCCGAGCCGGCCCCGGCGTCGGCCGCGGCGTCGGCCGCGCACCCGGGCTTCGCCGCGCCGCTCAGCGGCCGCGCCGTCGCGGTGCCCGGGCCGGTGGGCGCGTCCGTGTGCGGCGCCGGGGCCGGCTCGGCCAGCGACCGCTCCGCCGCCCGGAGCAGCAGCTGGATCGAGGACAGCCCCTGCGCCAGCGTGTCGTGGATCTCCCGCGCCAGCCGTTCCCGCTCGGCCAGGATGCCGGCGTTCCGCTCGGCCGCGGCCAGCTCGGCCCGGGTGGCGATGAGCTCCTCGATCAGCTCGCGGCGGCGTTCGCTCTCGCGGTACAGCGCCTGGTAGCCCAGTACGGTCGCCACCGCGACGGCCCCGCCGAGCAGCGGCCCGAGGAAGGCTCCGGGCGTCACCGTGCTGCTGTGCGCCAGGAAGCCGCCGATCGCCGCGCACGCGGTCACCGCGACGGCCGTCACGCCCCAGCGCAGCCGCAACAGGTGCAGCTCCAGGAAGTACAGCGGGAACGCGATCCACAGCCCGTCGGGGGAGACCACCAGCAGCCCCGCCCAGGCCGCGCCCAGAGCGGCCAGCCACACCGCCCCGGCGCGCGGTGAGCGGCGCACCACGGGAGCCAGTACGCCGGCCGCGTAGACGGCGGCCAGCACCGCGCAGGCGGCGACGACCCAGCCGGCCCGCGGCGCGGAGTCGGTGACGGCCCGCCCGGCGGCGAGCGCGAGCAGCCCGAACAGCAGCGCGTGCAGGCACAGGCGCAGGACGCGCGAGACGGGGGTGAGGGGGCGGGGAGCGGGGGATTGCGGAGCAGCAGCCATGGCCCGACCAGCGTAAAGGCGGGCCCGCGGCCACCGGTCAATCGAAAGTTTGATGTCGGGATGCGTCCTTCGATACCAGGATCGCTACCGTGGCGCGATGCCCTGTGGCCACGCGGGAGACCAGGGTGGGGACCATGTTCGTCGCATGGAGAGATCTACGGTTCGCGAAGGGCCGCTTCGCCCTCATGGGCTCGGTCGTACTGCTGATCACGCTGCTGGTCGGCCTGCTGTCCGGGCTCACCGCCGGCCTGGCCCGGGAGAACGTCTCGGCCGTCACCGGTCTGCCCGCCGGCCATCTGGCCTTCGCCGCGCCCGCCGGGGACCAGGGGGTGTCCTTCACCAACTCCCAGGTGCCCGAGAAGGCATGGCGGGCTTGGCGGGCGCAGCCCGGCGTGAAGTCCGCCGAGCCGCTCGGCATCCGCACCACCAACGCGGCGGCCGGCGGGCGCACCGCCGCGGTCTCCGTCTTCGGCGTCGACCCGGCGGGCCCCCTCGCACCGCGCGGCAGCGGACTCGTGCAGGGGCAGGTGGTGCTCACCGAGAAGGCCGCGAAGGAGCTCGGCGGCCTGACGGCCGGCGGCAAGCTGAAGATCGGCCCGCTGGAGCTGACCGTGGCGGCCGTCTCCGGTACCGCCGCCTACAGCCATACCCCGGTCGTCTGGATGGACCTGAACGACTGGCAGCGCATCGGCAATCCCGGCACCTCCATCGACACCCTCGCCACCGTCATCGCGCTCGACACCACCACCTCCGCCGACCTCGCCGCCGGGGACGCGGCGGCCGCGACCAAGGCCCGGACCGTCGACGAGGCACTCGGCGCCATAGGGTCCTACCAAGCCGAGAACGGCTCGCTCCAGCTGATGCGCGGCTTCCTCTTCGTCATCTCCGCCCTGGTCATAGGGGCCTTCTTCACCGTGTGGACGATCCAGCGCAGCGGCGACATCGCCGTGCTGAAGGCACTGGGCGCCTCCACGCCGTACCTGCTGAAGGACGCCCTCGGCCAGGCCGTGGTCATGCTCGCGATCGGCACCGGGCTCGGTACGGCGCTCGCCTCCGGGTTCGGCGCGCTGATCAGCGGGGGCGACGTGCCCTTCGTCCTCGACGCCGCGACCGTCCTGGTGCCCGCCGCGATCATGATCGTGCTCGGCGCGCTGGGCGCCGCCCTGTCCATCCGGCGGATCACCGCCGTCGACCCCCTGACCGCCCTCGGGAGCGCCCGATGACCCTGCTCGTGCACGACGTGACGCTCACCTACCCGGACGGCGAGGGCCGGCTCACCGCCCTCGACCGGGTCCGGCTGGAGGTGCCGGCCGGCACCCTGACCGCGGTGATCGGACCCTCCGGTTCCGGCAAGTCCAGTCTGCTGGCCGTCGCCGCCACCCTGGTCACCCCCGATTCCGGGCAGGTGGTGGTGGCCGGCCGGGACACCGCACGGCTGAGCGCGGCCGAGAAGGCGGCCCTGCGCCGGGAGGAGATCGGCATCGTCTTCCAGCAGCCGAACCTGCTGGCCTCGCTCACCGCCGCCGAGCAGCTCCAGGTGATGGCGCACCTGTCGGGCCGCCCCGCGCGGACGCTGCGCCGCCGTGCGCTGGAACTGCTGGACGCGGTGGGCCTCGCCGACAAGGCCGACAAGCGGCCCCACCAGCTCTCCGGCGGCCAGCGCCAGCGCGTCAACATCGCCCGCGCCCTGATGAACGAGCCGGCCGTGCTCCTGGTCGACGAACCCACGAGCGCCCTGGACCACGAGCGCGGCGCGGCCGTCCTCGACCTGCTGATCACCCTGACCCGGGAGTGGTCCACCGCGACCGTGCTGGTCACCCACGACCACGCGCACCTGGAGCGGATGGACCGGACGGCCACGATGACGGACGGCACCCTGAGGGCGTCGGAGGCGGAGCCGCAGTCCGTCCCGGCGGCCTGAGCGGCCGCGCCCGCCCCGCGAGCGAAGGCCCGTACGAAGGCCCCGGCCCCCTCACACGAGAGGGGGCCGGGGCGTTCGTACGTACGGAACCTACGCGGGGTTCTGGCTCTGCAGGGCCACCGACAGCTCGGCGGCGACGTTCTGCAGGATCGGCACGATCGAGTCCGTCAGGGCCTCGGTGACCCGGCCGGCCGGACCCGAGATGGAGATCGCGGCGGCGGTCGGCGAGTTCGGCACCGACACGGCGAGGCAGCGGACCCCTATCTCCTGCTCGTTGTCGTCGACCGCGTAGCCCACCTTGCGGACCTGCTCCAGGGCCTCCAGGAAGCCCTCCGGCGTGGTGATGGTCTTCTCGGTCGCGGCCGGCATTCCGGTGCGCGCCAGCAGGGCCCGTACCTCGTCGGCGGGGGTGTAGGCCAGCAGGGCCTTGCCCACGCCGGTGGAGTGCGGCAGCACCCGGCGGCCGACCTCGGTGAACATGCGCATGGAGTGCTTGGACGGCACCTGGGCGACGTAGACGATCTCGTCCCCGTCGAGCAGGGCCATGTTGGCCGTCTCGCCGGTCTCCTCGACCAGACGGGCGAGGTACGGCCGCGCCCAGGTCCCCAGGAGGCGCGACGCGGACTCGCCGAGGCGGATGAGGCGGGGCCCGAGGGAGTACCGTCGGTTGGGCTGCTGCCGCACGTAGCCGCATGCCACGAGGGTGCGCATGAGGCGGTGGATGGTGGGCAGCGGCAGACCGCTGGCGGTGGAGAGCTCGCTCAGGCCGACCTCGCCCCCGGCATCGGCCATGCGTTCGAGCAGATCGAAGGCGCGCTCAAGGGACTGGACGCCACCGCTGGCGGCGGTGGGCTTGGCGGAAGCGTCGGTGGCGCTGGACGTCGGCACGGCGCGGTCCTTTCGGTGCTGGCAGGCAAGGGAGCAGCCTACCGGTCGGTCGGCGTCGGCCCTAGAGCTGGGTCGAAGCCGTCCCCGCCGGTCAGAGGGGGTTTGTCCGGGTGGCGGATGTCCTCGGGAAGTTACCTGCCCACCCCCCGGTGGTGATAGCTACATTCTGGATAGTGAAATCTTAATTCCATCCTGTGGAAACATCCAATTGCGGCTTCGGTGTGTCAGTGCTCTGTCCGGGCGCTCTTGACTGGCTCCGGATCGGCGGCGAGACTCCGTCAACAGAACGTTGAATTTCGCTCTGTGGAAGTAGATGGGGAGGTTCCGGCGTGTCCGACGACGTGGAACTGGTACTGCGCTCGACTCGCGTCATCACCCCCGAGGGGACGCGCGCCGCTTCGGTCGCCGTCGCCGCCGGGAAGATCACCGCCGTACTGCCGCACGACGCCGAGGTGCCGGCCGGCGCCCGGCTCGAAGACTTCGGCGACGACGTCCTGCTCCCCGGCCTGGTCGACACCCACGTGCACGTGAACGACCCGGGCCGCACCGAGTGGGAGGGCTTTTGGACGGCCACCCGCGCCGCCGCGGCCGGAGGCGTCACCACGATCCTCGACATGCCCCTCAACTCCCTGCCGCCGACCACCACGGTCGACAACCTCCGCGTCAAGCAGGAGGTCGCCCGGGCCAAGGCGCACGTGGACGTCGGCTTCTGGGGCGGCGCCCTGCCGGACAACGTCAAGGACCTGCGCCCGCTGCACGACGCCGGCGTCTACGGCTTCAAGTGCTTCCTGTCGCCCTCCGGCGTCGACGAGTTCCCCGAACTAGACCAGGAGCAGTTGGCCACCTCCCTCGCCGAGATCACCGGCTTCGGCGGCCTGATGATCGTGCACGCCGAGGACCCGCACCACCTGGACTCCGCGCCCGTCGTGCCGGGGCCCAAGTACGCCGACTTCCTCGCCTCCCGTCCGCGCGACGCCGAGAACACCGCGATCGGCAACCTGATCGCCCAGGCCAAGCGGCTGAACGCGCGCGTCCACGTGCTGCACCTGTCCTCCTCCGACGCGCTGCCGCTGATCGCCGCCGCCAAGGCCGAGGGCGTCCGGATCACCGTCGAGTCCTGCCCGCACTACCTCACCCTCACGGCCGAGGAAGTGCCCGACGGCGCCAGCGAGTTCAAGTGCTGCCCGCCCATCCGTGAGGCCGCCAACCAGGACCTGCTCTGGGACGCGCTCGCCGACGGCACGATCGACTGCATCGTCTCCGACCACTCGCCCTCCACCGCTGACCTGAAGACGGCCGACTTCTCCACCGCGTGGGGCGGCATCTCCTCCCTCCAGCTCGGCCTGCCGGCGATCTGGACCGAGGCCCGCCGCCGCGGACGCACCCTTGAGGACGTCGTGCGCTGGATGTCCGCCGCCCCGGCCGCGCTCGCGGGCCTCGCCGACAAGGGCGCGATCGAGGCCGGCCGCGACGCCGACTTCGCCGTACTGGCCCCCGAAGAGACCTTCACCGTGGATCCCGCGGAACTGCACCACCGCAACCGGGTCACGGCGTACGCGGGCAAGACCCTGCACGGCGTCGTGAAGTCCACCTGGCTGCGCGGTACGCAGATCGCCGACCACGGCACCCCGACCGAGCCCACGGGCCGACTCCTTGAAAGGCAGAACTGACCAGTGGCGATTGAATCCTTCACCGGTAACGCGAACCCGTACGGAGGCGGCGACCCGTACGCGGACTACCGCACCGCGGACTTCCCCTTCACCCAGTACGCGAACCTCGCCGCCCGTGAGCTGGGCGCCGGTGTCATCGCCGCCAACGACGAGTTCTTCGCCCAGCGCGAGAACCTGTTGATCGCCGAGGCCGGGCACTTCGACCCCGAGCACTTCGGTCACAAGGGCAAGATCATGGACGGCTGGGAGACGCGCCGCCGCCGCGGCGTCTCCGCCACCCAGCCCTGGCCGACGGCCGAGGACCACGACTGGGCGCTGGTGCGCCTGGGCGCCCCCGGCGTCATCCGCGGCATCGTCGTCGACACCGCCCACTTCCGCGGCAACATGCCGCAGGCCGTCTCCGTCGAGGGCACCAACTGGGCGGGCGCCCTCGCGCCGACCCCGGAGGAGCTCCACGGCGACGACGTCAAGTGGACGACCCTGGTCGCGCGCACCCCGGTCGGCGGCCACGCGGCCAACGGCTTCGAGGTGGACGTGGAGCAGCGCTTCACGCACCTGCGCGTCAACCAGCACCCCGACGGCGGCATCGCGCGCCTGCGCGTCTACGGCGAGGTCCTGCCGGACCCGAAGTGGCTCGCCGCGCTTGGCTCCTTCGACGTCGTGGCCCTGGAGAACGGCGGCTCCGTCCAGGACGCCTCCAACCGCTTCTACTCCCCGCCGACCAACACCATCAACCCGGGCCGCTCCCGCAAGATGGACGACGGCTGGGAGACCGCCCGCCGCCGCGACAACGGCAATGACTGGATCCGCTACCAGCTGGTGGCCGACTCCGAGATCCGCGCCGTCGAGATCGACACCGCCTACCTGAAGGGCAACTCGGCCGGCTGGGCCTCGCTGTCCGTCAAGTCCGGCGAGGAGGGCGAGTGGACGGAGTTCCTGCCGCGCACCCGCCTGCAGCCCGACACCAACCACCGGTTCGTCCTGGACACCCCGGCGGTCGGCACCCACGTCCGGATCGACATCTTCCCGGACGGCGGCTTCTCCCGCCTGCGCCTGTTCGGCTCGCTGACGGAGGCCGGCGAGGCCGCGCTGACCGCCCGCCACCAGGAGCTGGGCGGCTGACGCCACCTCCAAGACCGCCCCGGGGGCCGACACCTCCGGGGCATGCGCAACAAGCCCGCAGGGGCGCACCGTTGGACGGTGCGCCCCTGCGGCGCTCCCGGCCCGCTACCCTTCGGCTGTCGCAGTCACCCGGGGGAGGGCGAGGGCATGGCAGCCGAAGGGCCGCGCACGAGGGAGCAGCGCCGCGAGGACGCGTTGAGCCGGTTCGAGAACGACATCGACGTCTGGGTGGCCACGGCGGACGCCGACGGGGCGCCCTGCCTCGTACCCCTGTCCTTCCGGTGGGACGGCGAGACGTTCCTGATGTCGACGGGGCGCAACCTGCCCACTGGCCGCAACCTCGCCTCGGGCGGCCGGGTACGGCTGGCCTTCGGCTCGACCCGCGACGTGGTCCTCGTGGAGGGCGCCGTGACCCGGCTGGAGGCGGCGGAGCTCGCGCCGGGCGAGGTCGAGGCCTTCGCGGCCCAATCCGGCTTCGACCCGAGCGGCCTCAAGACGCCCTACCCGTACTTCCGGGTCGCGCCGGTGTGGATCCAAGCCTGGCGCGAGGTCAACGAGATCGAGGGCCGCGACCTGATGAAGGACGGCCGCTGGCTGGTCTGAGGGCCGCCAGCGCGAGGTCCGGGCCCGGCGCTACGCCCCGAAGCCGCCGTCCACCGCGAACTCGGCGCCCGTCACGTAGGCGGCGTCCGGGCCGGCGAGGAAGGACACCAGGGCCGCCACCTCCTGCGCGGTGCCGAAGCGCCCGAGGGCCGTCAGCGCGCTCTGCGGGGCGGCGCCGGGGCCGTCCGCCGGGTTCATGTCGGTGTCCACCGGGCCGGGGTGCACGAGGTTCGCGGTGATCCCGCGCTCGCCGAGCTCCCGGGCCAGCGCCTTGGACATGCCGGTCAGGGCGGCCTTGCTCATCGCGTACAGCACGCCGCCCGGGCCCGGGACCCGCTGGACCATGCAGCTGCCGATGGTGACGATCCGTCCGCCGGAGCCCATCCGCGCCGCCGCGGCCTGCGCGGTCAGGAACGCGCCGCGCACGTTGACCGCCAGCACCCGGTCCACGTCGGGCAGGGCCAGGGCGTCCAGCGGCCCCAGTACGCCGACGCCCGCGTTGTTGACGAGCGCGTCGATCCGCCCCAGACCCCGTACGGTCTCCTCCACCGCGGCGACCGCCTGTGCGGGGTCGCCCACGTCGGCCCGGACCGCCAGGGCGCGGCGGCCGAGCGCCTCGATCCGGGCCGCGACCCCGGCGGCGGCGTCCGCGGCGTCGACGTAGGTGAGGGCGACGTCGAGGCCGTCCTGCGCCAGCCGCAGGGCGGTGGCCGCCCCGATCCCCCGGCTGCCGCCGGTCACCAGTGCCACCGTGCCGCTGCTGTTCATCGTCTTCTCCCTGCTCTCGTCCGATATTTCGTTGCGGGTTCAATGAAACGGGCGGGGAGGGGCGGGCGCTGGCGGGAATCGGACCTCGCGTTCGTGCGCGCCGCCCCGATGAGGTCCGGGGCGCCCGGGAGTCTGAACACGTGCAGCAGGAACCGGACGCAAGGAGCGCAGAGCGATGGGCAAGCTGACCCTCACCACCTTCGTGACCCTCGACGGCGTCATGCAGGCCCCCGGCGGGCCGGACGAGGACCCCGGCGGCGGGTTCGAGTACGGCGGCTGGCTGGTGCCGTTCGACGACGAGGGCATGGAGGCGTTCATGACCGAGGTGTTCGACCGGGCCGGGGCCTTCCTGCTCGGGCGCCGCACGTACGAGATCTTCGCCGGCTACTGGCCGAAGGTGACCGACCCGACGAACCCGATCGCGAGCCGGCTCAACGGGCTGCCGAAGTACGTCGCCTCGACCACGCTCAAGGAACCGGCCTGGGACGGGACCACGGTCATCGACGGCGAACACCTCCAGGGCGAGATCATGCAGGTCAAGGACGCGCTGGAGGGGAGCCGGGAACTCCAGGTGCACGGCAGTGGAGCGCTGGCCCAGTGGTTGCTGGTGCGGGACCTCGTGGACGAGCTGAACCTGCTGGTGTTCCCCGTCTTCCTGGGCGCCGGGCGCCGGCTGTTCCCCACGGGCGGGCTGCCGACGGCCTACGAGCTGGCCGCCTCGCGCACGACGCCGAACGGCACGGCCATCCTCACCTACCGCCCCACGGGCCGGGCCACCTTCGGCACCTTCGCCTGAGCCGCGGCCGTCCGTCGGGCCCCGGGAGGGCGGCCCCGGCGGACGGTGACGCCGGGTGACGCCGGGTGGCGCCGGGTGGCGCCGGGTGCGGGACGCCGGGCCACTGCGACGCCGGACGACTGCGGCGCCGGGCGGGGTGAAACCGCTCGACCGCCATGATCGGCTCCGGTACGGTGAGCCGCGCCCGTGGGAGCCGCCGAAGTCTCCACCGCTTCACGCCGTTGGAGAGTCCCTGGTGAGCTCGTCCGCCCTCCTCGCACGCACCGCCGCGCCCCGCCGGGCCTGGCTCGCGGATCTGCCCGTCCTGGCCGTCGCCGTCGTCTGGGGCGGCAGCTACCTCGCCGCCAAGGGCATCACGACCGCCCACACCGTGATCGCCGTGCTCGTCCTGCGCTTCGCGCTCGTGCTGCCCGTCCTGGTCGTCGCCGGACGGCAGCGGTTGCGGGCGCTCACCGCCCGGCAGCTGCGCGGTGCGGGCCTGCTCGGCCTCGTACTCGGGGGGATCTTCCTGCTGGAGACCTACGGGGTCGTCCACACCTCCGCCACCAACGCCGGGCTGATCATCAGCCTGACCATGATCTTCACCCCGCTCGCCGAGGCCGCCGTACGGCGCGAGGCCCCCTCGGGCGCCTTCCTCGCAGCGGCCGCGGCTTCCGTCGCCGGTGTCGTCCTGCTCACCCAGGGCGCCGGGATCACCGTCCCCGGCACCGGCGACCTGCTCATCCTCGGTGCGGCCCTCGCCCGGACCCTGCACGTCCTGCTGATGGCCCGGAGCAAGGCCGTCCAGGGAGCCGATCCGCTGTCGCTGACGACCGTTCAGCTCGGCGGCGCCGTCCTCGTCTTCGCCGCACTGGCCGCCCTGCCCGGCACCGGTGACAGCCCCTGGGCGGCGGCCGCCGCCTTCGGGCCCGCCGAGTGGGCGGGACTCGCCTTCCTCTCCGTCTTCTGCACGCTCTTCGCCTTCTTCGTGCAGATGTGGGCCGTACGCCGCTCCTCGCCCTCGCGCGTCAGCCTGCTGCTGGGCACCGAGCCGCTGTGGGCGGCGGCCGCCGGCACCGTCATCGGCGGCGAACACCTGGGCGCGGCCGGCCTCGCGGGAGCCGCACTCGTCCTCGGCGGCACCGCCTGGGGCCGCCGCGCCGTGACCGGATGACCGGGGTGGGTGTCCGACAGGTGTCCGGGAGACGCTGACGAGTGACCGAAAATCGCCGGGTCCCGTACTGAGCGGTCACATTAGTGTGACCGCATGCCACAACCGGACATCAGCGCGAACGACGCGGACTTCCACACGGACCCCTACGCGTACTACGCCCGGCTGCGTGCGACGGGCCCGGTGCACCAGGTCGAGGTCGCGGCAGCCGAGTACGCACCCGCCTTCCTGGTCGTCGGCTACGACGAGGCCCGCCAGGCCCTCAGCCACCCCGGTCTGGCGAAGGACTGGAGCAGCGGCGCGGTCCTGCCGGGCATCACGGTCACCGAAGCCAACAGCAACATGCTGGAGGCCGACCCGCCGCACCACACCCGGCTCCGCCGCCTGGTCGCCCGCGAGTTCACCACCCGCCGCGTGCAGGCCATGCGTCCCCGCGTCCAGCAGATCACCGACGAACTGCTCGACGCGATGGCCGCCCGCCCGCAGCGCACCGCCGACCTGGTCAAGGCCCTCGCGTTCCCGCTCCCGATGACCGTCATCGGCGAACTGCTCGGCGTCCCCGACCTGGACCGCGAGCGCTTCAGCTACTGGTCCAAGGAGGTCCTCGCCCCCACCTCCGTCGCCCCGAGCACCACCGCGCACCAGAAGCTCGGCGAGTACCTCACCGAACTCGTCGCGGCCAAGGCGAAGGACCCGGGGGAGGACCTGCTCAGCGCCCTCATCCGGACCCGGGACGAGGACGGCGACGCGTTGTCCCCCGAAGAACTCATCGGCATGGCCTTCCTGCTGCTGATCGCCGGCCACGAGACCACCGTCAACCTCATCTCCAACGGCACGCGCGCCCTGCTGGCCCACCCGGACCAACTGGCCGCCCTGCGCGCCGACCACGACGGACTGCTCGACGGCGCGATCGAGGAGATGCTGCGCTACGACGGGCCGGTGCAGAACTCCACCTACCGCTACGCCCGCGAGGACATGGAGATAGGCGGCACCGCCATCCCGGCCGGCGCCACCGTCCTCGTGTCGCTGGCCGGCGCCGACCGCGACCCCGAACGCTACGGGGACCCCGACACCTTCGACATCCGGCGCGCCCCGCAGGGCCACCTCGCCTTCGGGCACGGGCTGCACTTCTGCATCGGCGCCCCGCTCGCCCGGATGGAGGGCCGCATCGCGATCCGCGGCCTGCTGGAGCGCTTCCCGGACCTGGCCGAGGACCCGGCCGCCGGGCCGCCGGACCACATCGGGGGCAGTCTGATCCGGGGCGTGACCCGGCTGCCGGTGCGCTGGTAGCCGCCGCCCATGCCCGACTCCGTACCGCCCCCGGCGTCGCCCCCGCCGCCCCCGCTCCCGGCGTCGCGGGAGGCCTCACAGGTCCGGCAGCTCCGCCATGCGGACCGGGCGCTGCTCGCGCCGCGACACCTCGCACGCCTCCGCGATCCGCAGCGCGGCCAGTGCCTCCCGGCCGTCGCACGGGTTGGGGCCCTCGCCGCGCACCAGCCGGACGAAGGCCGCCAGCTCCGCCTCGTACGCGGGACCGAACCGCTCCAGGAACCCCGCCCACGGCTTGCTCGCCGGGGGCGGGCCGTGCGGTTCGGTCGAGGCGATCGGCGTCCGGTCGTCCAGCCCGGAGGAGACCTGGTCGAGCTCCCCGGCCAGCTCCATCCGCACGTCGTACCCGGCGCCGTTGCACCGGGTGCCCGTACAGGTGGCCAGGGTCCCGTCGTCCAGGGTGAGGACGGCGACGGCGGTGTCCACGTCGCCGACCTGCCGGAACACCGCCGGACCCGCGTCGGAGCCGGTCGCGTACACCTGCGTCACCTCGTGCCCGGTCACCCAGCGGACCATGTCGAAGTCGTGCACCAGGCAGTCCCGGTACAGGCCCCCGGAGGTCGCCAGGTACGCGGCGGTCGGCGGCGCCGGATCGGCGGTCATCGTCCGTACGGTGTGCAGCCGGCCCAGGGCTCCGGCGCGCACCAGCTCCCGGGCGGTGCGGCAGCCCGCGTCGAAGCGGCGCATGAAGCCCAGCTGGAGCACTCCGTCCGCGGCGGTCACCTCGCGCAGTACGGCCAGCGTCCGGGCGAGGTCGGTGGCCAGCGGTTTCTCGCAGAACACCGGCAGCCCGCCGCGTACCGCCCGCAGGACCAGCCCCGCGTGCCCGTCGGTGGCGCAGGCCACGACGACGGCGTCCACGCCCCACGTGAAGACCTGCTCCACGGACGGTGCGGCGGTCGCCCCCAGTCGGTCGGCGACCCGCGCCGCCCGCGCGGGATCGGCGTCGGCGAGCAGCAGCGAGCCGGCGTCCGGTTGGCGGGCCAGTGCCGCCGCGTGGAAGGAGCCGATCCGGCCCGTTCCGATCACCCCGATGCGCATGCAATCAACCTGAACCTGCACGGGGGCGCTGTCAATCTGCCCGGAGGGACCGTCGATGGCACAGTTGGGCCGGATGGCCTCGAAGCCCCCGATGACCGCACATGGTCCACTGTGGCGGATACTGAGCGGCTGGAACCGTAATGACCGCTTTGGTAGGGGCGGGCCGCGGCACGGACCGGAGTGCAGACCGCGGCAGGGACCGCAGAAGACACTGCAGAAGACACCGCACGAGGGAAGGGCACGCAGACGTGGCTAGGGTTCGGACAGGGGTGCGCGTCGTGGGCGCCGTGCTCGCGGCGGTACTGGGAGCCTCCCTCGTGGGCTGCAGCAGTACGGGCGGCAAGCGCGCCGAGGAGCGGGCCAAGGCCGCCCAGGCGGGCCGGCCCGCCGTGTCCACCCCGCGCTGGACCTTCGCGATGGTCACCCACGCGGGAGACGGCGACACCTTCTGGGACATCGTCCAGAAGGGCGCCAAGGAGGCCGCGGCGAAGGACAACATCAACTTCGTCTACGCCCACGACGACCAGGCGCAGCAGCAGGCCCAGTTCGTGCAGAACGCCATCGACCAGAAGGTCGACGGGATCGTGGTGAGCCTGGCCAAGCCCGAGGCGCTCAAGGACGTCATCGGCAAGGCGGTCAAGGCCGGCATCCCGGTGATCACGGTCAACTCCGGATCCGCGCAGTCCGCGGAGTACGGCGCCCTCACCCACATCGGCCAGGACGAGCAGATCGCCGGCGAGGCGGTCGGCAGCGAGCTGACCAAGCGGGGGAAGAAGAAGGCCGTCTGCGTCCTGCACGAGCAGGGCAACGTCGGCCACGAGCAGCGCTGCGCCGGGGCGAAGAAGACGTTCGGCGGGACCATGGAGAACCTGTACGTCGAGGGCACCAACATGCCCTCCGTCCAGGCGGCCATCCAGGCGAAGCTCCAGGCCGACCCCTCCGTCGACGCGATCGTCACGCTCGGCGCCCCCTTCGCCCCGACGGCGGTCAAGGCGAAGGACGCCGCGGGCAGCAAGGCGGAGGTCGACACCTTCGACCTCAACGAGTCCGTCGCCCGCGACCTGAAGTCCGGCGCCCTCGGCTTCGCCGTCGACCAGCAGCCCTACCTCCAGGGCTACGAAGCCATCGACCTGCTCTGGCTGTACCGCTACAACGCGGACGTGCTCGGCGGCGGCCGCCCGGTGCTCACCGGCCCGCAGATCGTGACCGCCGACGAGGCGGCCAAGCTGGAGGAGTTCATCAAGCGGGGCAGCCGATGAGCACGGCAGGCGCCGTCGACGAGCGGCTCGCCCCCACCTCCTTGGTCCGCAGGCTGCTCGGCCGCCCCGAGCTGGGCGCGGTCGTCGGCGCGGCCGCCGTCTTCGTCTTCTTCTCCTTCGCCGCGCCGAGCTTCCTGCAGGCGTCCAGCCTGAGCACGATCCTGTACTCGGCCTCCACCATCGGGATCATGGCCTGCCCGGTGGCCCTGCTGATGATCGGCGGCGAGTTCGACCTCTCCGCCGGAGTCATGGTCACCACGTCTGCGCTGGTCAGCTCGATGTTCAGCTATCAGATGACCGCCAACGTGTGGGTGGGCGTCGGGGTGTCCCTGCTGGTCACCCTGGCCATCGGGTTCTTCAACGGGCTCATGCTGACCCGTACCCGGCTGCCCAGCTTCATCATCACGCTCGGCACGTTCCTGATGCTGACGGGTCTGAACCTCGGCTTCACCAAGCTGATCAGCGGCTCCGTGTCGACCAAGACGATCGCCGACATGGAGGGCTTCTCCTCCGCCCGTGCGCTCTTCGCCTCGCAGTGGAACATCGGCTCGGTCACCCTCAAGGTCACCATCCTGTGGTGGCTGGCGCTGGTCGCCGTCGCCACCTGGATCCTGCTGCGCACCCGCGCGGGGAACTGGATCTTCGCGGTCGGCGGCGGGGCGGACGCGGCCCGCGCGACGGGCGTCCCGGTCGTCAAGACCCGGATCGGCCTCTACATGGGCGTGGCCCTGTGCGCCTGGATCTCCGGGCAGCACATCCTCTTCTCGTTCGACGTCGTCCAGTCGGGCGAGGGCGTCGGCAACGAGTTCCTCTACATCATCGCGGCCGTCATCGGCGGCTGCCTGATGACCGGCGGCTACGGCTCCGCCATCGGCTCGGCCGTGGGCGCCTTCATCTTCGGCATGACCAGCAACGGCATCGTCTACGCCCAGTGGAACCCGGACTGGTTCAAGTTCTTCCTCGGCGCGATGCTCCTGCTCGCGACGCTGCTCAACGCATGGGTCCGCAAGCGGGCGGAGGCGAAGTGACCGTGAGCGCAGTGACCAAGGGCGAGGGCCCGGCCCTCGTGAAGCTGACCGACGTCAGCAAGTTCTACGGCAACATCCGCGCCCTCCAGGGGGTCTCCCTGGAGGTCCACTCCGGCGAGATCACCTGTGTCCTCGGTGACAACGGCGCGGGCAAGTCCACCCTCATCAAGATCATTGCGGGGCTGCACCGGCACGACGCCGGCAGCTTCGAGATCGAGGGGGAGGAGACCGCGCTCGCCAACCCGCGCGCCGCCCTCGACCACGGCATCGCCACCGTCTACCAGGACCTGGCGGTCGTCCCGCTCATGCCCGTCTGGCGGAACTTCTTCCTCGGCTCCGAGCCGACCAAGGGCCGCGGCCCGTTGCGCCGCCTCGACGTCGACTTCATGCGGGAGACCACCCGCGCCGAGCTGCTGCGCATGGGCATCGACCTGCGCGACGTCGACCAGCCGATCGGGACCCTGTCCGGCGGCGAGCGGCAGTGCGTGGCCATCGCCCGCGCCGTTTACTTCGGCGCGAAGGTCCTCGTCCTGGACGAGCCGACCGCCGCCCTCGGCGTGAAGCAGTCCGGCGTGGTCCTGAAGTACGTCGCCGCGGCCCGTGACGCAGGTCTCGGCGTGGTCCTGATCACCCACAACCCGCACCACGCCTACCTGGTCGGGGACCGGTTCGTGCTGCTCAAGCGCGGCACCATGGCCGGTGGCCACACCCGCGACTCGATCACCCTGGACGAGCTCACCCGGCAGATGGCGGGAGGCTCCGAGCTGGACGAGCTGAGCCACGAACTGGAGCGGGTGGCAGAATCAGGACCGGACCACCCGGCCGGAGCAGCCGATTCGGCATCCGGCACCACCACACCCTGAGGGACGACACGACTCGATGAGCACGTACCGGGACTTCACGCTCTCCCACCGGGGGTCGGCGCGAGGCACCGTCCTGCGGACCATCGGGACCCGTGAGCGCCGGTCGCACCTGACCGCCCCGCGCGTCCCGACCGTCGGCATCGACATCGGCGGCACCAAGGTGATGGCCGGTGTCGTCGACGCCGACGGGGTGATCCTGGAGAAGATCCGCACCGAGACCCCCGACAAGTCCAAGAGCCCCAAGGTCGTCGAGGACACCATCGTCGAGCTGGTGCTCGACCTGTCCGACCGGCACGACGTCCACGCCGTGGGCATCGGTGCGGCCGGCTGGGTCGACGCCGACCGCTCGCGCGTCCTGTTCGCACCCCACCTGGCCTGGCGCGACGAGCCGCTGCGCGACGCGCTCCAGTCCCGGCTCGCGGTCCCGGTCATGGTGGACAACGACGCCAACACCGCAGCCTGGGCCGAATGGCGTTTCGGCGCCGGGCGCGGCGAGGACCACCTCGTCATGATCACGCTCGGCACCGGCATCGGCGGCGCCATCCTCGAAGGCGGGCAGGTCAAGCGCGGCCGCTTCGGGGTCGCCGGCGAGTTCGGCCACATGCAGGTCGTGCCCGGCGGGCACCGCTGCCCGTGCGGCAACCGCGGCTGCTGGGAGCAGTACAGCTCCGGCAACGCCCTGGTCCGCGAGGCCCGCGAGCTGGCCGCCGCGGACTCCCCGGTCGCGTACAACATCATCGCCAAGGTCGGCGGCAACGTCTCCGAGATCACCGGGCCGCTCATCACCGAGCTGGCCCGCGACGGCGACGCGATGTGCATCGAGCTCCTCCAGGACATCGGCCAGTGGCTCGGCGTCGGCATCGCCAACCTCGCCGCCGCCCTCGACCCGTCCTGCTTCGTCATCGGCGGCGGCGTCAGCGCCGCCGACGACCTGCTGATCGGCCCCGCCCGGGACGCCTTCCGGCGCCACCTCACCGGCCGCGGCTACCGGCCCGAGGCCCGGATCGCCAAGGCCCAGCTCGGCCCCGAGGCGGGCATGGTCGGCGCCGCCGACCTGGCCCGGCTCGTCGCCCGCCGCTTCCGCCGTGCCACGCGCCGGCGGGTGGAGCGCTACGAGCGCTACGCGCAGTGGGGCCTGATCGATTCCCCGGCCACGGCGGAGCGCAAGGCGGCCGAGGCTGCGGAGCTCAAGGCTGCGGAGCTCAAAGCCGCCGAGCTCAAAGCCGCCGAGGCCGCCGATCCCGGGCCCGCGGACCTCCCCGACGGAGGCGCGCAGTGACACCGCCCTCCCTGCCCCACCAGGCACCGGCCCCCGACGAGGGGGGCACTCCCGGCAGCCCCCTCCCGGTGGAGGACCGCAAGCACGTCGTCCGGCGCCGCTGGATCACCGCGATCATCATCCTGCTGCTGGTCGGCGTGCCCGCGGGCTACCTCGCCGTGTCCGCCCAGCAGAGCCGCGAGAGCGGGCGCGACAAGGCGGCCAAGGTCGGCGCGACCAAGGTGCGCCCGGGCTGGCCCTCCAAGGTGCAGCGCAGCATCTACGAGGTGCCGATCCCGCCGAAGGCCTGGCGGGTCGGATTCCTGGAGACCAACAACTGGCGCACCAGCCGGCTGTACGTGCAGTTCGCGGTCACCCCCGCCGACCTGGACGCCTTCCTCGCCGAGGTCGGTACCAGCCGGGCCGGGCTGACCCGCGAGGTCTCGATCGGGGCGCACGACGCCGCGGTCGCGGGCTGGAGCTGGGGCCCGAACAACGCCTGGTACGGCACCACCCTGGAGCAGCCCGGCCCGCGCCCCACCCGGGACGTCACGGTCGACCTCACGGACCCGGCGAAGCCCCGGGTCTACGTGGTGTCCACGGCGACCCCGTAGCGGAACCCTCCGCCGCGCCTCCGCCCGCCGCTAGCCTGGGATCATGAAGCTCACCAAGCGGCTGCACTCCTGTGTCCAACTGGAGAAGGACGGGCGCGTGCTCGTCATCGACCCGGGCGCCTTCAGCGAGCCCGACGCGGGGCTCGGGGCGGACGCCCTGCTCGTCACGCACGAGCACCCCGACCACTTCGACGAGGGCCGGCTGCGCGCCGCCCTCGACGCGAATCCGGCGGCCGCGCTGTGGACGCTGCGCAGCGTCGCGGAGCGGCTGGCCCCGGCCTACCCGGGCCGGGTGCACACCGTCGGCCACGGGGACGCCTTCAGCGCCGCCGGGTTCGAGGTCCAGGTGCACGGCGAGCTGCACGCCGAGATCCACCCGGACATCCCGCGGGTCACCAATGTCGGCTACCTCGTGGAGGGTTCGCTCTTCCACCCCGGTGACGCGCTGACCGTGCCCGAGGTGCCCGTGGACACCCTGATGCTCCCGGTGCACGCGCCCTGGAACAAGGTCGCCGAGGTGATCGACTACCTGCGCGAGGTCAAGCCGCGCAGGGCCATCGACATCCACGACGCCTACCTCTCGGACATCGCCCGGCCCGTCTACGACCACACCCTGGCCGCCCTGGGCGGCACCGACCACGGCCGGCTCGCCGCCGGGGACACGGCCGAACTGTGACTGTCGGTGCCGGGCGGTAGGTTGGTCGACATGCGTATCGCCACGTTCAACGTCAACTCGATCACCGCCCGGCTGCCCCGCCTGCTGGCCTGGCTGGAGAGCTCCGCCGCCGATGTCGTGTGCATCCAGGAGACCAAGTGCTCCGCGGAGCAGTTCCCGCACGCCGAGCTGCGCGAGCTGGGATACGAGTCGGCCGTCAACGCCACCGGCAGGTGGAACGGGGTGGCCCTGATCTCGAAGGTCGGCCTGGAGGACGTGGTGCTGGGCCTGCCCGGCGGCCCCGACTACGAGGGCGTCCAGGAGCCCCGGGCGATCTCCGCCACCTGCGGCGGGGTGCGCCTGTGGTCGGTGTACGTGCCGAACGGCCGCGAGGTCGAGCACGACCACTACGGCTACAAGCTGGAGTGGTTCCGCTCGCTGACCACCGCCGTCGCAGAAGAGGCTGCCGGCCCGCGCCCGTTCGCCGTGCTCGGCGACTTCAACGTGGCCCCCACCGACGAGGACGTGTACGACCCGGCGGTCTTCGAGGGTCTGACCCACGTGACCCCCGCCGAGCGCGCCGCGCTGGAGGCACTGCGTGCCGCGGGGCTCGCCGACGTGCTGCCGCGCCCGCTCAAGTACGACCGCCCGTACACGTACTGGGACTACCGTCAGCTCGCCTTCCCCAAGAACCGCGGCATGCGCATCGACCTGGTGTACGGGAACGAGCCCTTCACCAAGGCCGTCACCGACGCCTACGTCGACCGCGAGGAGCGCAAGGGCAAGGGCGCTTCGGACCACGCCCCGGTGGTCGTCGACCTGGCGCTGGACGCCTAGGGGGTCCGCGGACGGATCCCGCGCGCCCTGTGGCCAGCGCGGGATCCTGGTGCCAGGCTGGTCGGTATGAACATCCCCTTCCTGGACAACTGGCTGAACCGGCACGAAACGGAACGGGGTGCGGGGCTCGCCGCGGCCCTCGCGGACGACCCCGAGAACGTCAACGAGTTGTTCTCGGAATGCGAGATGCTGCGCGTCCACGCGCGGGCGGCCGGGCTGGAACTCGACGGGAGTCCGGCCTCGTTGGAGGCGCTCGACCAGCTGATGCCCCGCTGGCGCCGGGACCCCGAGGTGGTGCCCTGGCTCGGCAACGACGCGGGTTTCTACCTCGGCACGGTGATCATCCGGACCAGGCTGGGCGCCGCCTGGCAGGTGTGGCCCAACGGCCAGCCGGTGATCCGCCTGGCCTCGGGCCGTGAGCTGAACGTGGTGGAGTCGGGGGTGTCCTGGGCCATGACGGGTTCCCCCGAGCTCTCCCAGGCCTACGCCGAAGCCTCCGAGGGCTGACCTCCCACTGCCCCGATTGATCTTTATGTCGCCTTTAGGCGTGTCGAGCGGAAGTGCCCTTCCGTCGCTGGATAGTTTGCGCTGACCTCGACACTCCGACAGGTGGGCAGGGCAGGCATGGCCGTCGATCCCTTGATCGAGCTGCGGAACGTCAACAAGCACTACGGGGCGTTGCACGTCCTCCAGGACATTGACCTCACCGTCGGCCGCGGGGAGGTGGTCGTGATCATCGGTCCGTCCGGTTCGGGGAAATCGACGCTGTGCCGGGCCATCAACCGCCTGGAGACCATCGAGTTGGGCACGATCCGGCTCGACGGCAAGCCGCTGCCCGACGAGGGCAAGGAGCTGGCCGCGCTCCGCGCCGACGTGGGGATGGTCTTCCAGTCCTTCAACCTCTTCGCGCACAAGACCGTCCTCGCCAACGTCTCGCTCGCCCAGATCAAGGTCAGGAAGCGCAAGAAGGACGAGGCCGACAAGCGCTCCCGGGAGCTGCTCGCCCGCGTCGGACTCGCCGACCAGGCCCCGAAGTACCCCGCCCAGCTCTCCGGCGGCCAGCAGCAGCGCGTGGCGATCGCCCGCGCCCTCGCCATGAACCCCAAGGCGCTGCTGTTCGACGAGCCCACCTCCGCCCTCGACCCGGAGATGATCAACGAGGTGCTGGAGGTCATGCGGCAGCTCGCCGCCGAGGGCATGACCATGGTCGTCGTCACCCACGAGATGGGCTTCGCCCGGTCCGCCGCCAACCGCGTCGTGTTCATGGCCGACGGCAGGATCGTCGAGGACCGGGCCCCGGAGGCCTTCTTCACGGCCCCGGAGAGCGAGCGGGCCAGGGACTTCCTCTCCAAGATCCTCAAGCACTGAGGGGCGGGGCCGATGAAGCGAACACGCGGCGCGCTGCTGCGCACCCGCCTCCTGCTCGTCGCCGCACTGCTGGCGGCCCTCGCCGGTTGCGGCAAGGAAGGCAGCCCTCCCGTCAAGGGCCCGCAGCCCGAGGACCTGCCCGTGTACAAGGTCGCGACGGGCTTCCAGCTGCCGCAGTCGCCCACCTGGGAGAAGGCCAAGAAGCGCGGCCACCTGGTGATCGGAGCCAAGGAGGACCAGCCGTACATGGGGGAGAAGGACCCCGCGAGCGGCCGATACTCAGGTTTCGACGTCGAGATCGCCAAGATGATGTCGGCCTCGCTCGGCTTCGACCCCAAGACGATCGAGTTCAAGACGATCGCCTCGGCCAACCGGGAGACCGCCCTGCAGAACGGTCAGATCGACTACTACGTGGGCACCTACACGATCAACGACAACCGCAAGAAGCAGGTCGGCTTCGCCGGCCCGTACTTCATGGCCGGCCAGTCCCTGCTCGTCCGCAAGGACGAGCAGGACATCAAGGGCCCCGAGGACCTCGCCGGCAAGAGGGTCTGCTCCGCCGCCGGCTCCACCCCGTACCAGCGGCTGCAGAAGGACTACCCCCGGGCGGTCCTGGTCGCGTACGACACGTACTCGGTCTGCGTGGACAACCTGTTGACCTACCAGGTGGACGCCGTCTCCACCGACGACTCGATCCTCCTCGGCTACGCGGCCAAGGTTCCCGACGAGCTCAAGGTGGTCGGCAAGCCCTTCTCGCAGGAGCCCTACGGCATCGGTGTCCCGCGCGGTGACAACGCCCTGCGCTTCGCCCTCGACGACGCCCTGGCGGAGCACGAGGAGAACGGCGACTGGAAGAAGGCGTACGAGGCCACGCTCGGCCTCTCCGGCGTGCCCGCCCCGAAACCGCCCGCCATCGACCGCTACCCGGCGAGCTGAGGGAGAGCCCACCACCATGGACGTACTCACGGAGAACTTCGCTCTCTACGGGAAGGGCTTCCTCGGGACGGTCGAGCTCACGGTCTACGCCTCGCTCCTCGCCCTGGTCCTCGGCTTCGTGATGGCCTCCTTCCGCGTCGCGCCCGTCGGCTCCTTCCGGGTCTTCGGCACGGTCTGGGTGACCGTGCTGCGCAACACCCCGCTCACGCTGCTGTTCTTCGCGGTGCTGCTGGGCCTGCCGCGCTTCGGGCTGGTCCTGCCCTTCCAGGTGTTCGCGATCCTCGCGCTGGGCTGCTACACCTCCGCCTTCATCTGCGAGGTCCTGCGCTCGGGCATCAACACCATCCCCAAGGGCCAGGGCGAGGCCGCCCGCAGCCTGGGCATGACCTTCACCCAAACCCTCGGCGGGGTGGTCCTTCCGCAAGCCTTCCGCAGCGTCATCCCGCCCATCGGTTCCACGTTGATCGCCCTCGCCAAGAACTCGGCGATCGCCGGCGCGTTCAGCGTCAACGAGCTGCTGGGCACCTACAAGACCCTCAGCGAGCTGGGCTACAGCATCGTGTGGACCTTCGTCTGGATCGCCGTCGGCTACCTGATCATCACCTTGTCCATCAGTGCGCTCTTCAACGTGCTGGAGAAGCGCTGGGGGATCACCCGATGACCGCGCACGCGCTCCACGGGGAGCTGGAGTCCACCGCCCTCTACGACGTGCCCGGCCCGCGGGCCCGGCGCCGGCACTTCCTCTACGGGATCATCTCCACGGTGGTGATCCTCGGCCTGCTCGCCTGGATCCTCTACCTCCTGTTCGACACCGCGCAGTTCACCGCCGCCAAGTGGGGCCCCTTCACCTACAAGGGCATCCAGGAACTGCTGCTCAGGGGGCTGGGCAACACCCTCAAGGCCTTCCTGTACGCCTCGGTGTTCTCCGTAGTCCTCGGCGCGGTGCTCGCGGCCGGGCGGCTCTCCGTACACCGGCCGCTGCGCTGGGCGGCCACGCTGTGCGTGGAGTTCTTCCGGGCCATGCCCGTGCTGGTGATGATCTTCTTCATCTTCGTCGCGCTGAAGGTCCAGCCGCTGCCGGCGCTGGTGGCGGGGCTGACCCTGTACAACGGCTCGGTGCTCGCCGAGGTCTTCCGTACGGGCATCAACTCGGTCGACAGGGGCCAGCGCGAGGCGGCGTACGCGCTGGGCATGCGCAAGACCCAGGTGATGACGTTCGTGCTCGCCCCGCAGGCGGTCCGCGCGATGCTGCCGACGATCATCAGCCAGCTGGTGGTGGCGCTGAAGGACACCTCGCTCGGCTACCTGATCACGTACGAGGAGTTCCTGCACGCGGGCAAGCTGATCGCCTCGAACCTCGACTACGACCTGCCGTTCATCCCCGTCGTGATGATCATCTCTCCGATCTACATCGGCATGTGCATGCTGCTCTCCTGGTTCGCCGGCTGGGTGGCGCGGTTCGAGCGGCGCAGCGTGAAGACCGAGGCGGTCGACCTGCCCGCGCCGCAACCCGGAACGGTGCTGCCGGGCGGTTCACGGTAGCTCCGAAGAGCCGCCCCGTCCGGCAGCAGCCGCAGATCACTGCTCGCGCAGAGGTACCGAGACGTACGAGGGATCGGTGCGCGGCGAGCAGAAGGTCAGCTGTGCGCCGGTGGGGTCGTGCTCGATGTCGAGGGGGTCGACGGTGTCGATGACGAGGTGGGCCCTGCCCCGCGGCTCCTCGTGGAAGGTGTACGGGGCGTTGCTGGCGAGCTTGTCGATGCCGAGCGGGCCGACGTCGTACGGGTACGCGCGTACGGGTGGGGCGGGAAGCCGGCGTCGCCCCAGACGTTGCCCAGCTCGATCGTCTGCGGTTCCCGGTCCGGCCGGGAGCCGAGGAAGTGGCCGAGGACCTGCCTCAGTTCGGGGCCGGGACGGCCGGCCGGGTAGCCGGCGCCGCCGAGCGCGGCGGCGGCCCGGAGGTGCTCGGTGCGGCCCGAGCAGATCGACTCGATGGGGTCGGCCCAGCCGCTGAGCGCGCCCACGGCCCTGGTGCGCGGGTCGTGCGCGGAGGCCAGCGGGCTGATGCCGGCGCCGTACGAGAGCCCGCCCGGGTCGATGTGGTCCGCCTCGACGGGGGCGTGGGCCGGGCCCCGGTCGATGACGGCGGACGCATCGGTTGAGGGTGATCCCGCCGGAGCCGGGGGTGCCGTGGAAACCAGCTCCGACGGGGCGCCGGTCGGGGGCGGGGTGGTGGGTTACGGGCGTCGCCCGGTCGGGGGCCGGGTCCAGGGCGGTTGCCGCCGGTACGGCCGCGGATCAGCCGTTCTGCGGCGTGGCGTTGCCCGCGGCGGCCAGGGCGCTCTTGGCCTTCCACTCGTCCCAGGACAGGTTCCACTCGCCGTAGCCGTTGCCGATCTCGGCCTTGCCCTTGGAGCCGTCCCCGGTGACCTCGACCAGGTCGCCGACCTGGGCCATGGCGAAGAGCGCCTTCGCGTCGGAGTCGCTCATCCCCACGCAGCCGGAACTGGCATTGGCGCGGCCGAAGTTGCCGTTGTTCCACGGCGCGGCATGGATGTACATGCCCGACCAGGTCACCCGCATCGAGTAGTCGACCATCTTGTCGTAGGAGTCGCCCAGGCCCACCGTCTGGGAGTCCATCCGGATGGTGCCTTCCTTGGTCATCAGCACCATCTTCCCGGACCAAGAGGCCTTCTGGCCGCCGGGCGTGCCCGCCGAGATCGGGATGGTCTTCACCGCCTGGCCGTCCTCGGTCACGGTCATCTTGTGGGTGTCCAGGTCGACCTGGAGCCGGCGGTCCTTGCCGATCTTGAACGCGGTGTCGTAGTCCTTGACGAACATCCCGCCGCCCTGGCCCGAGTCCACCCCGTTGAGGTTCATCTCGACCTTGACCTCGGTGCCGGACTTCCAGTACTCCTTCGGCCGCCAGTCCACCCGGTCGTTGCCGGTGTAGTCCTTGAACCAGCCCCAGGATCCCTCGGTGTTGTTCGAGGTGGTGACCTTCAGGTGCTTCTCGACCTCGGCCTTGTTCTTCACCGGGTTGTCGAAGACGATCGAGACCGGCTGGGCGATGCCCACCACCGGGTTGGCCTTGCCCGGGTTGATCGTGACCTTGTTCACCTTGTCCGCGGCGACGGTCTTGAACTGGGCGTTCGCGCTCTGGCTGTCGGTGTTCTGTGCCTCGACCTTGTAGTCGGTGCCCGGCGAGGCGTTGCGCTCGGAGGTCCACGACTTGCCGTCGTCGGCTATCTTCCCGGGCAGTTCGTTGCCCTTGCCGTCGGACACCTTCACCAGGGCCAGCTTGCCCTCGGCGAGGGTCACCTTCACCGGCTCGCCGGGCTTGGCCTGATCGCCCGTGAGGTTCACGGACATGGCCATGTCCGGCTTCTTCTTCATCTCCGCCTTGCCGGAGTCGTTCCCGCCGCCGCTTCCGCCCCCGCAGGCGGTCAGCGCGGCGGCCATGAGTGCGGTCCCGGCCAGCATGGCGTGGCGACTGCGTGCGATACGGCGTGTGCGGCTCAACGAAACCCCTCCAAGTAATGATCGTTCGCAAAAGGAGATGCGAACGGCACGACTGTAGGTTGCGCAATCCGCCGAAAATATCTGACTTTCGGTTGTGACGTGGACCGCAGCAAAACGGTCATCGTCCGGTCATAATCGCCGCGCACGGCGGTCACGGACGCCTGTGAGAGTCCTGTGCGTCCTGCTTCCCGGACGTACAGGAAGGCCGATCCGCCATGTGCGCACTGCTCGTGACCCCCGCCCAGCGAAACCAGTCCCCCGAGCGGGAGCTGAGTGTGCGTTCGCTGTCCGTTCCGGAATACCACGCCTTCCTTTCACGAAACCGGAATGCAAGCTTTCTCCAGTACCCGTCCTGGGCCGAGGTAAAGGACCTCTGGCGCTCGGAGCGGGTCGGATGGCACTACCCCGACGGGGAGATAACCGGTGCAGGGCTGGTGCTCTACCGCCAATTCCCCGGCACCCGGAAATACTTCGCCTACCTCCCCGAGGGTCCCGTCGCCGACTGGTCCGACCCCCACATCGACCGCTGGCTGGATCCCCTCAAGCGCCACCTGCGCGCGGCCGGCGCGTTCGCCGTCCGGATCGGGCCCACGCCCGCCTACCGGCGCTGGGACGCCGCCGCCGTCAAGTCCGGCACCGGCCCCGGCCGACAGGTGTCCGACGTGCTCGCCACCGAGGTCGACCCGGTCGGCGCGGCCCTCGCCGACCGGCTGCGCACCCGCGGCTGGACCCGCTGCGGCGGCGAGGACGACGGCGACGCCCAGCCGCGCCACGTCTTCCGCGTGCCGCTCGCGGGCCGCTCCGTCGACGAGCTGTGGTCCGGCCTCAACCAGGAGTGGCGGCGCAACGTGCGCAAGGCCGAGAAGTCCGGCGTGGAGACGATCCTCGGCACCGCCGCCGACCTTCCCGAGTTCTACCGGCTGCTGCGCATCACCGAGGAGCGCGACGGCTTCCGTCTGGGCCGCGCGCTCTCCTATTACCAGCAGCAGTACGAGGCCCTCAACGCCGAGTCGCCCGGCCGGATGCGCCTGTACCTGGGCATCCACCAGGGCGAGATCCTCGCCGCGCACACCATGATCGTGGCAGGGAGCCGCGTCTGGTACCAGACCGGCGCCTCCGCCGACCACCGCCGCGAGGTCCGCCCCAGCAACGCCCTGCAGTGGCGCATGATGCGGGACGCACACATCCTCGGGGCGGACGAGTACGACATGCGCGGGGTACCCTCCACTCTCGACCCCGACGAACGATCTTTCGGGCTGCTGCGCTGGAAGCTCGGCACCGGCGGGCAGGTCGTCGAAACGCTCGGCGAGTGGGAGACCCCGATGGACGGCTACACCAACACGGCGCTGTACAAGGCCTTCCAGGCCTACATGGCCCGCCGGTGACCACCACCGACACCAAAGAGGCCCCCGGCCCGTCCGTCGGGGGCGCGACCCGCCCGGCACCGGCGAAGACCTCGGTGCTGCGCAGCGGTGCGCTCATGGCGGCCGGCTCGATCGTCTCCCGCGCCACCGGCTTCGTCCGCTCCGCCGTCGTCGTCGCCGCACTGGGCACCGGGCTGCTCGGCGACGGCTACGCCGTCGCCAACACCGTCCCGAACATCCTGTACATGCTGCTCATCGGGGGCGCGCTCAACGCCGTCTTCGTCCCCGAACTGGTCCGGGCCGCCAAGGAACACCAGGACGGCGGGGCCGCCTACACCGACCGGCTGCTGACCGCCTGCACCGCGGCGCTCGTCGTACTGACCGCCGTCGCCGTGCTGGCCGCACCGCTGATCGTGTCCGCGTACACGCCCTACACCGGCAGCCAGGCGAGCACCACCGTAGCCCTGGCCCGGTACTGCCTCCCACAGATCCTCTTCTACGGGCTGTTCACCCTGCTCGGCCAGGTCCTGAACGCCCGTGGCCGGTTCGGCGCGATGATGTGGACCCCCGTCCTCAACAACTTCGTGATCATCGGCGTCTTCGGGCTCTTCCTCTACCTCTCCCAGGGCGGTCAAGGAGGTGCGCAGGGCCTGACGGCCGACGAGACCCGGCTGCTGGGCCTCGGCACCACCGCCGGCATCGTCATCCAGGCCCTCGCACTGCTCCCCTCGCTGCGCTCCGCCCGCTTCCGCTGGCGCCCCCGCTTCGACTGGCGCGGCCAGGGCCTCGCCCGCCCGCTGCGCAATGCGGGCTGGCTGGTCATGCTCGTCCTCACCAACCAGATCGCCTACTGGGTCGTCACCCGGCTCTCCACCGCCACCGGACGGCACGCCGTGGAGGCCGGCCTCGCGGGAGGCGCCGGCTACACCGCCTACAGCAACGCCTACCAGCTGTGGATCGTCCCGCAGGGCATCATCACCGTCTCCCTCGTGACCGCCCTGATGCCCCGGATGAGCTCCGCGGCGGCCGAGGGCGACCTCGCCGCCGTCCGCCGCGACGTCTCGTACGCGCTGCGCTCCAGCGCCGCCCTCGTCGTCCCCGCCGCCGTGCTGTTCGCCACGCTCGCCCCCTGGGTCATGGGCAGCGTCTTCGGGTACGGGCGCACCGGCGCCGCCGACATCGAGGTCATGGCGGGCATGCTCACGGCCTTCGCACCCGGCCTGATCGCCTTCTCCGGCCAGTACGTCCTCTCGCGCGCCTTCTACGCCCTCTCCGACACCCGCACCCCGTTCTTCCTGAACCTGGTCATCGCAGGCTTGTGGGCCGCGCTGTCGGCCGCCGCCTACTTCCTGCTGCCGGCGCGCTGGGCGGTCACCGGCATGGCGGGCGCCTACTCCGTCGCCCTGTTCGCCGGCCTCGCCGTGACTGCGCACACCCTCGCCCGCCGGCTCGGCCCGCGCACGGGAACCCGTACCGAGCGGCGCACCACCGCGGTCCGCACCCACCTGCGGCTGCTGATCGCCTGCCTGCCCGGCGCCGCCGCCGGGTACGCGGCCGCCCTGGCCGCTGACGGCCTCGGCGACTTCGCCGCGATCGGCGCGGGAACCGCGGCGCTCGCGCTCGTCGTCGTCGTCCTCGCCAGGCCGCTGGGCCTGACGGAGATCACCGACCTGCTGGACCCACTGCGCCGGAAACTCGGCCGTCGGCAGGAGCAGAAGAGTTCGAGTCACCTTGGATAATGAACGGATGCCACGCGTACTGCTGATCGAGGACGACCCTTCCATCCGGGAAGGGGTGGGCCTCGGCCTGCGCCGCCGCGGCCACGAGGTGGCCGCCGCCGAGACCGGCGAGGCGGGCCTCGCGCTGATGGCGAGCTTCGTCCCCGAGTTGGTCCTGCTCGACCTCATGCTGCCCGGGATGAACGGCGTCCAGGTCTGCCGCCGCATACGAGAGACCAGCCAGCTCCCGATCATCATGCTGACCGCCCGCGGCGACGACTTCGACATAGTCGTCGGCCTGGAGGCCGGCGCCGACGACTACATCGTCAAACCCGCCCGCACCGAGGTCATAGAGGCCCGCATCAAGGCCGTGCTGCGCCGCCTCGGCACCCCGGCGGGCAGCCGACCCGAGATCGAGTTCCACGGCGAGCTCGCCATCGATCGCGCCGGGCTGGCCGTCGCCAAGAACGGCGAACGCGTCCCCCTCGCCCCCAGCGAAATCAAGCTCCTGCTGCACCTGTCCGCCTCGCCCGAGCAGGTCTTCTCCCGCCAGCAGCTCCTCGAATGCGTGTGGGACCACAGCTACCACGCCGACGCCCGGCTCGTGGACGCCTGCGTACGCCGCCTGCGCACCAAGATCGAGGACGTCGACGGCAGCCCCCGCTACATCCAGACCGTGCGCGGATTCGGCTACCGGTTCGGGCCGCTGTGAGGCGCATCGCGCCCCTCGGGCTGCGCACCCGGCTGATCGCGGCCTTCCTGCTCGTCGCCGCGATCACCGCGGTGACCACGGCCGCGCTGACCTACCAGCAGGCCCGCACCGCCGTCCTCAAACAGAGCCAGGACACCGCCGTCAGCACCCTGCGCGACCAGGTGGAGACCCAGCCCCTCCAACTGCCGCTGGACCAGGCGCAGCTCCAGCGCGTCGTCAACGACCTGGGCAAACGCGGCAAGCCGCACCCGTGGAGCATCTTCGGCGAGTACGGGACCCTGCGCGCCTCCAACACCACCGCGCCCACCTCCACCGTGGTCACCGAGCAGCTCCGCCGCCAAGTGACGGCCCATCCGCACGGCGCCTTCCAGCGGGTGACCGACGCCTCCGGAAACCCCTACCTCGCCGTCGGCATGCCCGCCGTCTGGCTCCACAACGACGTCCGGGAACCCACCGGCCTGGTCCTCTTCGCGACGATGCCCCTCACCACCGAGGGCAAGACCGTCGAGGCCATGGTCCAAGCCGCAAAGCGCGGCGCCGTCCCGGGCCTCGCCATCGCCGTCATCCCTGCCCTGCTCGCCGCGCGCAGCGTGCTGCGCCCCGTACGGGACATGCGCCGCGCCGCCCAGCGCCTCGGCCGCGGCCGCCTCGACACCCGGATCGAGGTCCGCGGCGCCGACGAGCTCGCCGGACTGGCCCGCACCTTCAACGAGACCGCCCGCGCCCTCGAACGGTCCGTGAGCGAACTGCGGGACGCGGAGGCCCGGGCCCGCCGCTTCGCCTCCGACGTCTCCCACGAACTGCGCACCCCGCTCTCCGGGATGCTTGCCGTCACCGAGGTCCTGGACGAGGACGCCGAGCGCCTCGATCCCGACACGGCCGCCGCCCTTCGGCTGGTCAGTGCCGAGACCGGCAAACTCGCCGTGCTCGTCGAGGACCTCATGGAGATCTCCCGCTTCGACGCCCGCGCCGCCGAGCTCAACCTCGACGACGTGGACGTGGCCGAAGCCGTGCGCAAGACCCTTGAGCTGCGGCACTGGGACGACGAGCGGGTGATCACCGAACTGCCTTCGCAGGTCCGCGCCCGACTCGACCCGCGCCGCTTCGACGTGGTCCTCGCCAACCTCGTCGGCAACGCCCTCAGGCACGGCGGCGCCCCGGTCCGCGTCACCGTGCGCACCGAACCACGGCCCGGCGGGCCCCGCCTGCTGATCGAAGTCGCCGACAGCGGGCCAGGCATCGCTCCCGAGGTGCTGCCGCACATCTTCGACCGGTTCTACAAGGCCGACGCCGCCCGTACCCGCTCCGCGGGCAGCGGCCTCGGCCTCGCCATCACCCTGGAGAACGTCCGGCTGCACGGCGGTACCCTGTGCGCCGCGAACGGGCCGGCCAAGGGAGCCGTGTTCACGCTCGACATGCCGCTGGAGGCCGACGCATGAGTCGCATGCGGACGGCCGCGGCCGCCACCGCCACCCTGCTGCTGGGCGGGCCGCTGCTCGCCGGCTGCGGGATCAAGCCGACCGGGGTCATCGAGAGCGGAGCCGCCGCGAAGGTGCTCGTGCCCGGCCCCGGCACCAAGGGGACCGTGTACTACGTGACGTCCGACGGGCGGCTCGCCCCCGTACCGGAGACGGATCAGCCCGAGGAGTCGGCGTTGTTCCTCCTCGCGCGGCTGCTCATGGGCCCCCTCGACCCGGAGAAGGCCGCGGGTCTGGAGACCCGGGTGCCCGCGCCGGCCGACAAGAAGCCCCCCTTCGGCCTCTCGGTGAACATCGTGTCCGGGGAGACCATGGAGGTCCGGGTGCCGTTCGCGGTCACAGGCCTGTCCGAGACGGCCCGCCGCCAACTCGTGTGCACGGCGGCCTCCCCCAATCCGAACTACGCGGTGGTCCTGCGCGGCCCCGACACCTCGGCCGGACCCGCCCGCTGCGACCTCGACCGCTGATCGTCCCCTTGCGGCGGGGCCGGTGCTCCGGCCACGGTGACCCCATGGACCCCGCCGCCGTGCCCGCCGCCCACGCGTCCGACCCCCGCGTGCCCGACGTCTTCGACCCCCGGATCTACGCCGAAGGGATCCCCTACCAGAGCTACCGGCTGCTGCGGGAGCGGCACCCGGTCGCCTGGCAGGCGGAGCCGGAAGTCCTGGGCTGGCCCGCCGGCCCCGGCTTCTGGGCGGTCACCCGGCACGCCGACGTGGTCCGGGTGCTGCGCGACCACACCACGTACTCCTCCTGGCTCGGCGCCACCCAGATCCGCGACCCCGACCCCGCCGACCTGCCGTTCCTGCGGCGCACCATGCTCAACCAGGATCCGGCGAAGACCGCGGGCGGCCACGGGCGGCTGCGCCGGCTGGTCTCCCGCGCGTTCACCCCCGCCCGCGTCGACGCCTTCGCCGGCCGGGTCCGCGACCGGGCCCGCACCTTGCTCGCCGCCGCCCGGACGCAGGCCGAGGACGGCGCCGCGGACCTGGTCCGCACGGTCACCGACGAGTACGCGCTGCTCAACCTGACCGACCTGCTGGGCGTTCCGGCGGCCGACCGGGGGCTGCTGCTGGAGTGGACCGTACGGATCATCGGCTACCAGGATCCCGAGGACGCGCCGGAGCCCCTGCTCGGCGCCGACGGCAAGCCCCTCGATCCGCGCTCCCCGGCGCTGCTCGGCGAGATGTTCTCGTACGCCCGGGAACTGGCCGCCCACAAACGAGCCCACCCCGGCGACGACGTCATGACCGCGCTCGCCGAAGCCGGACTGGACCCCGCCGAACTGGAGATGTTCTTCTTCCTGCTCACCGTCGCGGGCAACGACACCGTACGCAGCGCCGCCCCCGGCGGCCTGCTGGCGCTGGCCGGCGCCCCGGACGCGTACCGGCGCCTCGCCGACGGCCGGGTCCCGCTGCACACCGCCGTGGACGAACTGCTGCGCGTCCACCCGCCGGTGCTCAGCTTCCGCCGCACGGCCGCCGCCGACACCGAACTCGCCGGACAGCGGATCCGCGCCGGGGACAAGGTGGTGGTCTTCCACGCCTCCGCCAACCACGACGAGCGCGTCTTCACCGACCCCGAGCGCCTGGACCTCGGCCGGACGCCCAACGCGCACGTCTCCTTCGGGGACGGCCCGCACGTCTGCCTCGGCGCCCACTTCGCCCGGCTCCAGCTGCGCGTGCTCTACGAGGAGTGGCGCGCGGCCATGCCCGCTCCGGAACTCGCGGGCCCGCCGCGCCGGCTGGTGTCGAACTTCATCAACGGGATCACGCGGCTGCCGCTGCGGGTGTCCGGGCCTGCCGGGTGACGTCCGCCAGCAGTTCGACCACGTCCGGGCCGTACGCATCCGAGTTGTTGACCTTCAGCACGACGCAGAAGGAGTCCCCGCGGTAGCGGCGCGCCAGGTCCGTGTGGTGGCGCGCCAGGAATCGGGCGCCCGCCTGGTTGCTGATCGCGGTCTGTCCGGACACCAGGAACACCGGCCGGCTGCCCGGCCCGGTCGTCAGCCGGGCCAGCAGCACGTGGTCGATCTGGCCCTTCTGCCAGCGGTACGTCTCCTCGCCGACCCGGATCGCACCGCGGTCCGGACCCGGTTCGGTCGACAGGTCGACCCGGACGCCCGGCAGCATGGACGCCAGATGGGCCGCCGTCCGCGCGTTGGACACGGGGCCGCCCACGCAGAACTCGGCGCGCTCCCCGAAGCCCTGGCGGACCGAGTCGTGCGAGACGATCTGGAGGTTCGCCCCGCAGTCCTTGATCAGGGCGGATATCTCCAGGAGGGCGAACGCGTCGTTGCGGTGCACCGACCCTTCGGTGCCGCCCATCTGCCGGTTGACCACGAACAGGCAGTCGGATCCGGTCGGCAGTCCGAAGAAGGCCTGCTTGCGGCGCAGCGTACGGCGCCACAGGTAGGTCCGGCTGAACCAGCCGAAGCCACCGCTGATGGCGGTGGCCACCACCCCGAGCACGATGTTGCGCACGTCGTCGTTCATGCGCCGGATGCTAGCCCGCACGCGGTGTTCCTGACGCGGGGGGTGCGGTGAAGTTACAGTGCCGAGTTCAGGCCTGTCCGGTGGGGTCCGACAGGCCGTCGACTGGAGGTTTGGATGCGTCGTTCCGCCACACGTCAGTTAGCGCTCGCCGCCCTCGCCGGGGCGCTGGTGTCCACCGGCGCCGCGGCCCCGCCGTCGCAGACGCCGGGCGGAGCTCCCGCCAAGGTCCCGGTAGCCGTCGGGTACGGCGGGGCGGTCGCCAGTGTCGACGCCGACGCGTCGGCCGCCGGCATCGCCGTCCTGCGTTCCGGAGGCAACGCGGTGGACGCCGCCGTCGCGACGGCCGCAGCGCTCGGGGTGACCGAGCCGTACTCGGCCGGTATCGGTGGAGGCGGCTACTTCGTCTACTACGACGCCAAGTCCCGCCGGGTGCAGACCATCGACGGCCGCGAGACCGCCCCCGCCACGGCCACCGCCGGCCTGTTCCAGGAGAACGGGGTCCCCATCCCGTTCGAGCAGGGCCAGACCAGCGGCCGCTCCGTCGGCGTGCCCGGCACGCCGGCCACCTGGAAGAGCGCCCTCGACGCCTGGGGCACCCGCCCGCTCGGCCAACTCCTACGGCCCGCCGAGAAACTGGCCCGCGACGGGTTCACCGTCGATCAGACCTTCCGGGCCCAGACGGAGCTCAACCAGGACCGCTTCAAGGACTTCCCCGACACCAGGAAGCTGTTCCTGCCCGGGGGAGCCCTGCCGGTGGTCGGCTCCACCTTCAAGAACCCCGACCTGGCGGCGACGTACGCGGAACTGGCCCGCAAGGGCACCGGCGCCGTGTACCGGGGCCCGATCGCCGAGGACATCGTCCGTGCCGTCCGCAAGCCCCCCGTGGACCCGGCCGCCACCCGCATCGTCCGCTCCGGCGACCTGACCGGCGGCGACCTGCGTGCGTACGAGACCAAGCGCCAGGCCCCGACACGGGTGGGCTACCGGGGCCTCGACGTGTACAGCATTGCGCCGTCCTCCTCGGGCGGCACCACCGTCGGCGAGGCGCTCAACATCCTGGAGCGCACCGACCTCTCGAAGCTGTCCGAGACCCAGTACCTGCACCGGTTCATCGAGGCATCGCGGATCTCGTTCGCCGACCGCGGCCGCTGGGTCGGTGACCCGGCCGCCGAGAACGTGCCCACGCGGGAACTGCTCTCGCAGGAGTTCGCGGACTCGCGCGGCTGCCTCATCGCCCCGGACCGGACGCTGACCAGCCCGCTCGCCCCAGGCGACCCGCGCCACCCGGCGGCCTGCGGCGGCTCCGGCCAGGCCGCCCCGACCACGTACGAAGGGGAGAACACCACGCACCTGACGGTCGCCGACCGCTGGGGCAACGTCGTCTCCTACACCCTGACCATCGAGTCCACCGGCGGCAGCGCGATCACCGTCCCCGGCCGCGGCTTCCTCCTCAACAACGAGCTGACCGACTTCTCCTTCGCCCCGGCGGTCCCCGGGGTCCCCGACCCGAACCTGCCCGGCCCCGGCAAGCGGCCGCGCTCGTCCATGTCCCCGACGATCGTGCTCGACGGCGGGCGCCCGGTGCTCGCCGTGGGCTCGCCGGGCGGCGCCACCATCATCACCACCGTCCTCCAGACCTTGATCGGACACCTGGACCGGGGGCTGCCGCTGGTCGACGCCATCGCGGCGCCGCGGGCCAGCCAGCGCAACCAGACCACCACCGAGCTGGAGCCGGCCCTGTGGAACAGCCCGCTGCGCGCCCAACTGGAGGCGCTGGGGCAGGCGTTCCGGCAGAACCCGGAGATCGGCGCCGCGACCGGGGTCGAGCGGCTCCCGGACGGGCGCTGGCTGGCCGCGGCCGAGACGAGCCGGCGGGGCGGGGGCTCGGCGATGGTGGTCCACCCGCAGGGCAAACCGTAGGACCGGGGCCGGCCACGGCCGAACCGGGGCCGGCCGGGGCTGACGGGGGCCGTCAGAGGGTGGTGAGGATCCTCGGACCGTCGGCGGTGATCGCGACCGTGTGCTCCGCGTGCGCGGCGCGGCTGCCGTCGACCGTCCGCAGGGTCCAGCCGTCGCCGTCGCACCGGTAGTCGTCCGTACCGCCGGCGACCAGCATCGGCTCGATCGCGAGGACCATGCCGGGGCGCAGCTTCATGCCGCGTCCCGGCCGGCCCTCGTTGGGCACGCCCGGGTCCTCGTGCATGCTGCGGCCGATTCCGTGGCCGCCGAACCCGTCCGGGACGCCGTAGCCGGCGGAGCGGCAGACCGTGCCGATGGCGTGGGCGATGTCGCCGATCCGGTTGCCGGGCAGCGCGGCGGCGATGCCGGCGGCGAGGGCCGCCTCGGCGGTCTCGATCAGCCGAAGGTCGGCGGGGCGCGGCCGGCCGACCGTGAAGCTGACCGCCGCGTCCCCGACCCAGCCGCCGAGCTTCGCTCCGCAGTCGATGCTGACCAGGTCGCCGTCGCGCAGCCGGTAGCCGTCGGGGACGCCGTGCACGATCGCGTCGTTGACCGAGGTGCAGATCACCGCGGGGAAGGGCACCGGCGCGAACTCCGGCCGGTAGCCGAGGAACGGCGAGCTCGCGCCGGCCTCCGCCAGCACCCCGCGGGCCGCCCGGTCCAGGTCCAGCAGGGACACCCCGACCCGGGCGCTCTCCCGTACGGCGGCCAGGGTGCGGGCGACCACCCGGCCCGGGGCACGCATTGCTTCGATCGATTCTGTCGTCTTCAGTTCCACCATGCCAATAACTATACCGGTATAACTTTAACGGGATAGTTATTGGGGGAGGGGGTAGGATGGTGGACATGGTCCGCACCCCACTCACCCCCGAAGAGCGCGAGCGCGGCGAGCGCCTGGGCGCACTACTGCGCGAGGCCCGCGGCGGCCGCAGCATGGTCGAGGTCGCGGCGAGCGCCGGGCTGTCCGCCGAAACCCTCCGCAAGATCGAGACCGGCCGCGCGCCGACTCCGGCGTTCTTCACCGTGGCCGCCCTCGCCGAGGCGCTCGGTCTGTCCCTCGACGATGTGCTGCGCCGCTGCTCCTTCATACCCGCCTGACGCCCGTCCGGCCCGCGGACCTGCGGGTTCTTTCGGGCGGGCCGGCGGGCCGAACGGCCCAATCGGCGATGGGGTCGGGCGGGAGCGGGGCAAGCGTGAAGGCGTGTCAGCCTCGAACGCATCCCAACAGCTCGGATTCGCACTCCTCGGTGCCCTGCTCGCGGCCGGTCTGCTGCTCGCCACCTGCACGGTGCCGGAGGGGCCCGACCGGGCCAGGAATCCGGGTGCCGTCGTAGGCTCCCGGGATGACTCTCGATGAGCTGAACCAGGGCAAGTACGTCAGCCTCACCACGTTCCGCAAGGACGGCACGCCCGTCGCGACACCCGTGTGGGCGGTGGCCGACGGCGGCGAGCTGTACGTGTGGACGCGCAGCGATTCCTGGAAGGTGAAGCGGATCCGCAACAACGGGCGGGTCACCGTCAGTGCATGTGACGTCCGCGGTCGGGTCGCCGCCGGGGCGGTCGTACTGGAGGGCGAGGCGCGACTGCTGGACGAGGCGGGGCTGAAGCGGGTGCGCAGGCTGATGCTGCGGAAGTACACGTGGCAGTTCTGGGCGCTGGACGTGCCGGCCATGTTGGCCCGGGGCGGGAAGCGTCCGCACACCGCGATCGCCGTCAAGCTTTGAGATTCCCGTAGCCCGCCCGTAACACCGGTGGGATCCAATGCGGCCATGGAGACCGCGACTTCGCTGGCGATCGGTCAACTCTCGGACTACTTGCGGGGGTTGACGCAGAGACTCGATCCGGGGACGGGCTGGTACGGGGAGTTCCTGCGGCGGGACCCGGAGGGCCTGCGGGCCTGCCTGGACGGCGCCGCGATGCCGCCGTGGGACGTGGTGGAATCGCTGCTCGGCGATCTCGCGGAAGCCAGGGGGGACGACTTCGCGGCGCGGGAGGCGCGGTACGCGGCCGGGCTGCGGGCCGCGGCGGTCACGGCGTGGGACCGGCTGCCGGGCGGCGCGGAGGAACTGCGGACCCTGTACGCGGCGGCCGCCGAGCAACGGGCCGTCTCGGAGGCCGCGGCCCACGCGCTGACGGCGCGGCTGGCCGCGACGGCGGACCGGACCGAGGCGGACGCGCTGACCACGGAACTCGCCTGGACCCGGGACGACGCGGCCAGGGCCGCCGCCCGCCACCACGACCTGACCTCCCGCCTCAACGCCTTACGGTCACGCGCACCGGAGCACACCCCCGCTCGACAGGACGGGCCGACGGCGCAGCCGGCCGGACGCCCCGCCTCCCCGTGGCCGGAGCACTCGCCCCTCGTCCCGCCCGGCGACGGGGCCGCCGAGGCGGCGGGCCCGGTGGGGAGCGGGTCGCTGCCCGGGGGCGGGAACGGCGGGTCGCTGCCCGGAGTGCCGCGCCAGCGGGAGGCGGGCGAGGACCGGGCCGAGCCGCCCGTCGGGCCGGCCGAGGGACGGCGGCTGCGCACAGCGCGGCGGGCCGGCGGGGCTCGGTACGCGGGCGCTGGCACCCCCGCGGCCTTCACCCCGCCGCCCGGGCACTCGGACGGGCCCGCCACCCCGCCCCGTGGTGCGCGCTTCGCCCAGCCGGAGGTCCCGCTCGGCCGGGCCCGCTTCACCCCGCCGAGGCCCGACGGGCAGTCCGCCCCGGAGGGCCGCCCCGCCCCGCCGGAGCCGGAAGTGCCGGACGTGCAGGACGTGCAGGACGTCGGCGGGGCCCGGATCGCTCCGCCGGAGCCCAACGGGCAGGCCCGCGGCGGGATCGCCGAGTTCGTGCGGGAGCTGGCGGGGCTGCGGGCCGAGGGGCGCAGCGGGGAGGCGCACGTGCTGCTGTGCGAGGCCGCTGCCTGGCCCCCCGAGCGGCTGCCCGGGCTGGCCGACGAGCTGCTGCGGGCCGGGCTCGGCGCGGACTGGGCCACTCTGCTGTGGGAGGCGGCCTCGCTCCCGCCCGAGCGGCTCGCCGCGGCGGCCGCCGCCCTCGGCGAGGCGGGGCGCCGCGCCGACTGCGAGGCGCTGCTGCGCCAGGGGGCCGCCCGCCCCGCCGCCGAGATCGCCGATGCCGCCCTGGCCCTGGCCGGGGCGGGCCGGACCCGCGAGGCCGACGCCCTGCTCGGCGCGTTCGTCAAGGTCCGCACCGCCGAGGAGGCGGTCCGGCTCGCCCGCCGCGACCCGCAGTGGTTCACTCCCCGGCTGCTCCGGGCCGCCGAGGCCCTGTCCACCACGCACCACCGTGACCTCGTACACGCCCTGCGGATTGCGAAACCATCCGCCTCCTGATCGCAATCGACCGGGAGACGGCGTAATTCGATCGACTACGCCAACCGTGCAAGGCGCTCTTGCCCCACGGTGTGACGAGGCCTACGTTCTACTCCCTACGCATATCGTCTACGTGCGTAGAACTCGGCGTTCCCGTCGCGAGGAGCAGCTCATGGCCCAAGTCGTCCGCGCCGCACTCGTCCAGGCCACCTGGACCGGAGACACCGAGTCGATGATCGCAAAGCACGAGGTGTACGCCCGGCGGGCCGCCGCCGAGGGTGCGAAGGTCATCGGCTTCCAGGAGGTGTTCAACGCCCCCTACTTCTGCCAGGTCCAGGAGCCCGAGCACTACCGCTGGGCCGAGCCCGTCCCCGACGGCCCCACCGTCCAGCGGATGCAGGAACTCGCCCGTGAGACCGGCATGGTCATCGTCGTGCCGGTCTTCGAGCGGGAGTCCGAGGGCTTCTACTACAACACCGCCGCCGTCATCGACGCCGACGGAAGTTACCTCGGCAAGTACCGCAAGCACCACATCCCCCAGGTCAAGGGCTTCTGGGAGAAGTACTACTTCCGCCCGGGCAACCTCGGCTGGCCCGTCTTCGACACCGCCGTCGGCCGCGTCGGCGTCTACATCTGCTACGACCGCCACTTCCCCGAGGGCTGGCGCGCCCTGGGCCTGGCCGGCGCCCAGCTGGTCTTCAACCCCTCCGCCACCCACCGGGGCCTGTCCTCCCACCTGTGGCAGCTCGAACAGCCCGCAGCGGCCGTCGCCAACGAGTACTTCGTCGCCGCGATCAACCGCGTCGGCCAGGAGGAGTACGGCGACAACGACTTCTACGGCACCAGCTACTTCGTCGACCCGCGCGGCCAGTTCGTGGGGGAGGCCGCCAGCGACAAGGAGGAGGAACTCCTCGTCCGTGACCTCGACTTCGACCTGATCAAGGAGGTCCGCGACCAGTGGGCCTTCTACCGCGACCGCCGTCCCGACGCCTACGGAGGGCTCGTACAGCCGTGACCAACCCGATCCCCCTGCACAGCCGGCACCAGGCCGTCCTGCCCGACTGGCTCGCGCTCTACTACAGCCGTCCCATCGAGCTCACGCACGGCGAAGGCCGCCACGTCTGGGACGCCGACGGCAACCGCTACCTCGACTTCTTCGGCGGCATCCTCACGACGATGACCGCCCACGCCCTGCCCGAGGTCACCAAGGCCGTCTCCGAGCAGGCCGGCCGGCTCATCCACTCTTCCACCCTGTACCTCAACCGCCCGATGGTCGAGCTGGCCGAGCGGGTCGCCGCCCTGTCGGGCATCCCCGACGCGCGGGTCTTCTTCACCACCTCCGGCACCGAGGCCAACGACACCGCCCTGTTGCTGGCGACCGCGTACCGCCGCTCCAACCAGATCCTGGCGATGCGCAACAGCTACCACGGCCGGTCCTTCTCGACCGTCTCCATCACCGGGAACCGCGGCTGGTCCCCGACCAGCCTCTCGCCGCTCCAGACGTACTACGTGCACGGCGCCGTCCGCAGTCGTGGCCCCTTCGCGCACCTGAGCGACGCCGAGTTCACGGCAGCCGCCGTCGCCGACCTCGAAGACGTGCTCGGCCAGGCCCGCGGCGGCGTCGCCGCCCTCATCGCGGAGCCCATCCAGGGCGTCGGCGGGTTCACCGCCCCGCCCGACGGCCTGTACGGGGCGTTCCGCGAGGTGCTCGACCGGCACGGCATCCTGTGGATCAGCGACGAGGTGCAGACCGGCTGGGGCCGTACGGGCGACCACTTCTGGGGCTGGCAGGCCCACGCACAGAACGGGCCGCCGGACATCCTCACCTTCGCCAAGGGCATCGGCAACGGCATGTCCGTCGGCGGGGTCGTGGCCCGTGCCGAGGTGATGAACTGCATCGACACCAACTCCATCTCCACCTTCGGCGGTTCCCCGGTCACCATGGCGGCCGGCGTCGCCAACCTCGCGTACCTGCTGGAGCACGACCTCCAGGGCAACGCCCGCCGCGTCGGCGGCATGCTGCTGGAGCGGCTGCGCGCCATCGCCGCCACCGTGCCCGCCGTACGGGAGGTCCGCGGCCGGGGCCTGATGGCCGGCCTGGAGCTGACCAAGCCGGGCACCGACGAGGCCGACCCGGACGCGGCCGCCGCCGTACTGGAGGCCGCCCGCGAAGGGGGCCTGCTGCTCGGCAAGGGCGGCGGGCACAACACCAGCGTGCTGCGCATCGCGCCGCCGCTCTCCCTCACCGTCGCCGAGGCGGAAGAGGGCGCCGAGATCCTCGAACGGGCCCTGCGTAGCATCGTGTAACCGGGAGGCGCCGCACATGTCCATCCGCACCCTGATCCGCGGCGGCCTCGTCATCACGGCCGCCGACGAGCTCCACGCCGACGTCCTCGTCGAGGACGGCCGCGTGGCCGCCCTCGCGGCCCACGGCTCGGCGGCCGCCGAGGCCTGGACGGCCGACCGCACGATCGACGCGAGCGGGAAGTACGTCATCCCCGGAGGGGTCGACGCCCACACCCACATGGAGCTGCCCTTCGGCGGGACCGCCGCCTCGGACACCTTCGAGACCGGCACCCGGGCCGCCGCCTGGGGCGGCACCACCACCATCGTCGACTTCGCCGTGCAGAGCATGGGCCAGGCCCTGCGGGCGGGGCTCGACACCTGGTACGACAAGGCCGACGGCAAGTGCGCCATCGACTACGCCTTCCACATGATCCTCTCGGACGTCAACGAGGGGACCCTGAAGGAGATGGACCACCTGGTGGGGGAGGGCGTCACCTCCTTCAAACTGTTCATGGCCTACCCCGGCGTCTTCTACAGCGACGACGGACAGATCCTGCGCGCCATGCAGCGGGCCTCCGGCAACGGCGGGCTGATCATGATGCACGCCGAGAACGGCATCGCGATCGACGTCCTCGTCGAACAGGCCCTGGCCCGCGGCGAGACCGACCCCCGCCACCACGGCGAGGTCCGCAAGGTCCTGCTGGAGGCCGAGGCCACGCACCGCGCCATCCAGCTCGCGCGCGTCGCCGGCTCGCCGCTGTACGTGGTCCACGTCTCGGCGGAGGAGGCCGTCGCCGAGCTGGCCGCCGCCCGCGACAAGGGCCTGCCGGTGTTCGGCGAGACCTGCCCGCAGTACCTGTTCCTGTCCACCGACAACCTCGCGGAGCCCGACTTCCAGGGCGCCAAGTACGTCTGCTCCACCCCGCTGCGGCCGAAGGAACACCAGGCCGCCCTCTGGCGGGGCCTGCGGACCAACGACCTCCAGGTGGTCTCCACCGACCACTGCCCGTTCTGCTTCCGCGGCCAGAAGGAGCTCGGCCGCGGCGACTTCTCGAAGATCCCGAACGGGCTGCCGGGCGTGGAGAACCGCATGGACCTCCTCCACCAGGCCGTGGTGGACGGACACATCAGCCGCCGCCGCTGGATCGAGATCGCCTGCGCGAGCCCGGCCCGGATGTTCGGCCTCTACCCCCAGAAGGGCACCGTCGCGCCCGGCTCCGACGCCGACATCGTCCTCTACGATCCGCACGCCGAGCAGGTCATCTCCGCCGAGACGCACCACATGAACGTGGACTACTCGGCGTACGAGGGCAAGCGGATCACCGGCCGCGTCGACACCGTGCTGTCCCGCGGCGAACTCGTCATCGACCGGCGCGAGTACACCGGCCGGGCCGGCCACGGGGTGTTCATCCCCCGCTCCACCTGCCAGTACCTCTAAGGAACCGTGATGGACTTCGGCCTCGTCCTGCAGACAGACCCGCCCGCCTCACAGGTGATCAGCCTCATGAAGCGGGCCGAGCGCAACGGCTTCCGCTACGGCTGGACCTTCGACTCCGCCGTGCTCTGGCAGGAGCCGTTCGTCATCTACAGCCAGATCCTCGCGAACACGCAGAAGCTGCACATCGGCCCCATGGTCACCAACCCCGGCACCCGCACCTGGGAGGTCACCGCCTCCACCTTCGCCACCCTCAACGACATGTACGGCAACCGCACGGTGTGCGGGATCGGCCGCGGCGACTCCGCCATGCGGGTCGCCGGACGCAAACCCAACACCCTGGCCCGCCTCGGCGAGGCCATCGACGTCATCCGGGACCTCGCGGAGGGCCGGGAGGCCGAGGTCGACGGCAACCCCCTGCGGCTCCCTTGGGTCCGGGACGGCAAGCTCCCCGTCTGGATGGCCGCGTACGGGCCCAAGGCGCTGGCCCTGGCCGGCGAGAAGGCCGACGGGTTCATCCTCCAGCTCGCCGACCCCTACCTCACCGAGTGGATGGTCCGCTCGGTCCGGGAGGCCGCCGAACGGGCCGGCCGCGACCCGGGCGCGGTCACGATCTGCGTCGCGGCGCCGGCGTACGTGGGCGGGGACCTGGCCCACGCCCGCGACCAGTGCCGCTGGTTCGGCGGGATGGTCGGCAACCACGTCGCCGATCTGGTCGGCCGCTACGGCGAGCACTCCTCGATGGTCCCGGACGAGCTCACCGAGTACATCAAGGCCCGCCAGGGCTACGACTACAGCCACCACGGCCGCGCCGGGAACCCTTCCGCCGACTTCGTGCCGGACGAGATCGTGGACCGCTTCTGCCTGCTCGGCCCGCCCGAGGCCCACATCGAGAAGCTGCGCGCCCTGCGCGAGCTGGGCGTCGACCAGTTCGCCCTGTACGACATGCACGACGCGAAGGAGGCCACCATCGACGCCTACGGGCAGCACGTCATCCCGGCGCTCAGACCCTGACCGAGATCCCCGCCGACCGACCCGAAGGGGCGTGCGCACATGCTGGACCACCCGATCGGCGACACCGGGGACCGCGTCGAGCTCGCCCCCGGCGCGGTCCCCTCCGACGGCCGCTTCACCAACCCCGACCTGCTCCCCGTACCGGTCGCGGACCGGCGCTGGACCACGTACAACTTCGCGGCCCTGTGGGTCGGCATGGCGCACAACATCCCCTCCTGGCTGCTCGCCTCCGGGCTGGTGGCCCTGGGGATGGACTGGAAACAGGCCGTCTTCACCATCGCGCTGGCCAACATCATCGTGCTGGGGCCGATGCTGCTCACCGGCCACGCCGGCCCCAAGTACGGGATCCCGTTCCCGGTGCTGGCCCGGGCCCCGTTCGGGGTGCGCGGGGCCAATCTGGCCGCGCTGATCCGGGCGGCCGTGGCCTGTGCCTGGTTCGGGATCCAGACCTGGATCGGCGGGTCCGGGATCTTCGTGCTGCTCGGTGAGATCTTCGGCGGCTGGGCGGGAGCCGCGGAGATCGGCGGCGAGCCGTGGCCGCTGTGGCTGTGCTTCGCCCTCTTCTGGGTCCTCGAACTCGCCATCATCTACCGGGGGATGGAGACCCTGCGGCGGTTCGAGAACTGGGCCGCGCCCTTCGTCATCGTCGGCGCGCTGGCCCTGCTGGTGTGGATCGGGATGAAGGCGGGCGGCTTCGGCGAACTGCTCGACCAGCCCTCCCGGCTCGGCTGGGGCGCGGAGTTCTGGACGGTCTTCTTCCCCGCCCTCATGGGGATGATCGCCTTCTGGTCCACCCTCTCGCTCAACATCCCGGACTTCACGCGCTTCGGCGCCGGGCAGCGCTCCCAGATCCTCGGGCAGACGCTCGGGCTGCCGACGACGATGACCCTCTTCGCGCTGCTGTCGGTGTTCGTCACCTCCGGCTCTGAGGCGGTGTACGGGGCCCCGATCTGGGACCCGGTGGAGCTGGTCGCCAAGGCGGACAGCACCTTCGGGCTGCTGTACGCCCTGGTGACGGTGCTCGTCGCGACGATCTCGGTGAACATTGCGGCCAACGTCGTCTCACCGGCGTACGACCTGGCCAACCTGGCCCCCCGGCGGATCAACTTCCGCCGCGGCGCGCTGATCACGGGCGTCGTCGGCGTACTGATCATGCCGTGGAAGCTGACCTCCACCCCCGAGCTGTACATCTTCACCTGGCTCGGCCTGGTCGGCGGACTGCTCGGCACGGTCGCCGGCATCCTCATCGCGGACTACTGGATCGTGCGGCGCACCCGGCTGTCCCTGCCCGACCTGTACCGGCAGGGCGGCCCGTACTGGTACACGGGCGGGTGGAACATCCGTGCGGTTCTCGCCTTCGTGGTCGGCGGAGTCCTGGCCATCGGCGGCTCCCACTCGGCCCCCGGCCAAGGCCCCTTCCCCGAAGAAGGCCTGATCCCCGTCCTGAAACCCCTCGCCGACTACGGCTGGGCGGTGGGCCTGGCCTCGTCCCTCCTCCTGTACACGGCCCTCATGAGCCGCCGGCGCCCCGCCCACCCCTGACAGCCCGGCGCGCGGCCCGCCGGCCCGGCAGCCGCCCTCCGGCGCGGGCCGGCGGCACCCGGAGTCCATCTGGAGGCCGGCCGGTGGACGTGATGGGCGGTGGGGTTTGTCAGCCGGGCGTGGTGTGATGGGGGCATGATCGAAGAGTTCCTGGCCCAAGACCTGTCAGCGGTGGAAGAAGCGGTCCGCAAGGCGGCGGCGGTTGAGATCATGCCGAGGTTCCGGCAGCTCGCCGAGCACGAGGTGGACCAGAAGAGCGGTCCGCACGATCTCGTGACCGTCGCCGACCGCAAGGCCGAAGAGCACCTCACCGCCTCCCTGATGCACCTGCTGCCCGGCTCCGCCGTCGTCGGCGAGGAGGCCGTCCACGCCGACCCGGCCGTGTACGGGGCGCTGCGCGCCGACGCACCGGTGTGGATCGTCGACCCGGTGGACGGCACCCGGCAGTTCGTCTCCGGCGACCCCGCCTTCTGCACCCTGGTGGCCCTGGCCCACCGCGGGGAGATCCTCGCGTCCTGGACCTTCGCCCCGGCCCTGGACGAGCTGGCGACCGCCGTGCGCGGGCAGGGCGCGTACGTCAACGGCGAGCGGATCCGCAGCGGTTCGCCGCAGCCCGGCGCCGAGCTGCGGGTCGCCATGGCCCACCCGCTGTACACCTCCGAAGCGGACAAGCGGACCCTGGCCCGGCTCGACGTGCCCGGGGTCGCGGCCCGGCCGTGCGGCTCCGCCGGCCTGGAGTACCTGAAGGTGGCCCGCGGTGAGATGGACGGCCTCGCCTTCACCTGGCCCTCGGCGTGGGACCACGCGGCCGGACTGCTGCTGGTCTCCGAAGCGGGCGGGGCGCAGAGCACCGTCGCCGGGGTCCCCTTCCGGGTGGACCGCGACAACGAGCTGCCGTTCGCCGTGGGCCGCGACGAGGCCACGGTCGTGCGGATCCGTGACCTGCTGCGCGGCGCGTAGCCCGGCACGGGCAGCGGTCCGCACGGGCGGGCCGAATATCCTGGGAGGGCAGCCGCCGCCGGACGAAGGAGTCTCAAGGTGTCGTCGATTCTCGATGCGGTCGTGGTGGGGGCGGGGCCCAACGGGCTGACGGCCGCCGTCGAGCTGGCCCGGCGCGGCTTCTCGGTGGCCGTGTTCGAGGCTGCGGAGACGGTCGGCGGTGGGGCCCGCACCGAGGAGCTCACCCTCCCGGGCTTCCGGCACGACCCCTGCTCGGCCGTGCACCCGCTCGGCATCGGCTCGCCGGTCTTCGCCACCATGCCGCTGAAGCGGTACGGCCTGGAGTGGCTGCACGCCCCGCTGCCGATGGCCCACCCCTTCGACGACGGCACGGCCGCCGTGCTCTCCCGCTCCGTCTCCGAGACGGCGGCCTCCCTCGGCCCGCGCGACGCGGGTACGTACCGGCGGCTGGTGGAGCCCTTCCTCGGCAAATGGGACACCCTGGCCCGGGACTTCATGTCCCTGCCGTCGACCGCCCTGCCCCGGGACCCCGTCACCCTGGCCCGCTTCGGGCTCGCCGGACTGCCTCCGTCGACCTGGCTGCTGGGCCGCTTCCACGAGGAGCGGGCGCGGGCCCTGTTCGCCGGGCTCGTCGCACACGTCATCGCCCCGCTCGACGGGATCGGCACGAGCGCCGTCGGCCTCGTCTTCGCCCTCGCCGCGCACGCGGGAGGCTGGCCGATGGCCCGCGGCGGCTCGCAGTCCGTCTCGGACGCCCTCGCCGGCTACCTGCGCGACCTCGGCGGGACCATCCACACCGGCTTCGAGGTCAAGCGCCTCGACGACCTGCCGCCGGCCCGGGCCTACGTCTTCGACACCTCGCCGACCGCGCTGGCCCGGATCGCCCGGCTGGGACGCGCCTACGACGGCTACCGCTACGGCGCAGCCGTGTTCAAGCTCGACTACGCCCTGTCCGGACCCGTGCCCTGGACCGCCGAGGCGCCACGCCGGGCCGGCACCGTCCAGATCGGCCCGCGCGCCCGCGACATCGACGCCGCCCTCCAGCTGGCCACCGGCGGCAGGGCCCCCCGCAACCCCTTCCTGATCACCGCCCAGCCCAGCCTGGCGGACCCCGGGCGGGCACCCGAGGGCAAGCACGTGTTCTGGGCCTACGGGCACGTCCCCGCGGGCTGGCAAGGCAACCTGACCGATGCCGTCGAACGCCAGATCGAACGCTTCGCCCCCGGCTTCCGCGACCTGGTGCTGGCCCGCGCCACCGCGGGGCCGCCGGAACTGGCCGCCCGCAACCCCAACTACGTCGGCGGCGACATCGCCTGCGGCGCCGCCTCCGGGCTCCAGCTGCTGCTGCGCCCGAAGCTGTCCCTGTCCCCGTACACGACGGCCCACCCAGCCGTCTTCCTCTGCTCCTCCGCCACCCCGCCCGGCCCCGGAGTGCACGGCATGTCCGGCCACAACGCGGCCAAGGCGGTCTGGCGCCACCTGCGAAGGGCCTCCTGATGGTGCGCATCACCCTCGTCCGCGGCGACATCACCACCGAGCACGCGGACGCCATCGTCAATGCGGCGAACTCCTCGCTGCTCGGCGGCGGGGGAGTGGACGGGGCCATCCACCGGCGGGGCGGGCCCGAGATCCTGGAGGCCTGCCGGGCGCTGCGCGCCTCCCACTACGGCAAGGGCCTCCCGACGGGCCGGGCCGTGGCCACGACGGCGGGCCGCCTCCCGGCCCGCTGGGTGATCCACACGGTGGGCCCCGTTTGGTCCCGGGACGAGGACCGCTCGGCGCTGCTCGCCTCCTGCTACCGCGAGTCCCTACGGGTCGCGGCCGAGCTGGGCGCCCGTACGGTCGCCTTCCCGGCGGTATCCACCGGCATCTTCGGCTGGCCGATGGACGACGGCGCCCGCATCGCGGTGGAGACGGCCCGGGCGGCTGCGATCGCACCGGTGGAAGAGGTCCGCTTCGTCCTCTTCGACGAGCCCGCCCACGCCGCGTTCCGGGCCGCGCTGGACGCCTGACCCCCGCGGGCCGGCCGACCGGCGGGGACCTTTGATCGGTGGATCGGGCCAGGGGTGTCCGTGGGGGTCGATAGGCTTCTGGGATGAGCCTTGTCGACGCCCCCACCGAGACCCCCGATGCCCTGGAGGTGCTGCACCGCGTCTTCGGATACGACTCCTTCCGCGGCGAGCAGCAGCAGATCATCGAGCACGTGGCCGGCGGCGGCGACGCGCTGGTGCTGATGCCGACCGGTGGCGGCAAATCGCTCTGCTACCAGATCCCGGCGCTGGTCAGGGACGGTACGGGTGTGGTGATCTCGCCGCTGATCGCGCTCATGCAGGACCAGGTGGACGCGCTGACCGCGCTCGGGGTGCGGGCCGGGTTCCTGAACTCGACGCAGGACCCGTACGAGCGGCAGGCCGTCGAGCAGGCCTTCCTCGCCGGTGAGCTGGACCTTTTGTACCTGGCCCCGGAGCGGCTGCGGACCGAGGGCACCCAGCGGCTGCTCGACCGGGGCAAGGTGTCGCTGTTCGCGATCGACGAGGCGCACTGCGTCGCCCAGTGGGGCCACGACTTCCGGCCCGACTACCTCGCGCTGTCGATGCTGCACGAGCGCTGGCCCACGGTGCCGCGGATCGCGCTGACCGCGACGGCCACCGAGGCGACGCACGCCGAGATCGCGGCGCGGCTGGGCCTGGCGGAGGGGGACGCCCGGCACTTCGTGGCGAGCTTCGACCGGCCCAACATCCAGTACCGGATCGCTTCGAAGAACAACCCGACGCGGCAGCTGCTGGAGCTGATCCGGACCGAGCACGACGGGGACGCCGGCGTCGTCTACTGCCTGTCGCGGGCGTCCGTGGAGAAGACGGCGGCGTTCCTGGTGGAGCACGGCATCGACGCCGTCGCGTACCACGCGGGCATGGACGCCCGCACGCGCGCCGCGAACCAGGCGCGCTTCCTGCGGGAGGACGGGATCGTCGTGGTGGCCACGATCGCGTTCGGCATGGGCATCGACAAGCCGGACGTGCGTTTCGTGGCGCACCTGGACCTGCCGAAGTCCGTCGAGGGCTACTACCAGGAGACCGGCCGCGCCGGGCGCGACGGCGAGCCGGCCACGGCCTGGCTCGCGTACGGCCTCCAGGACGTGGTGCAGCAGCGCAAGATGATCGAGGGCTCCGAGGGCGACGAGGCACACCGCCGCTCCCTGGCCGGGCACCTCGACGCGATGCTCGCGCTGTGCGAGACGGTCGACTGCCGCCGGGTGCGGCTGCTGGCGTACTTCGGCCAGGCGGCCGGGCCGTGCGGCAACTGCGACGCCTGCCTGACGCCGGCCGAGTCCTGGGACGGCACGGTCGCGGCGCAGAAGCTGATGTCCACGGTGTGGCGGCTGGCCAAGGAGCGCCGGCAGAAGTTCGGCGCCGGCCAGATCATCGACATCCTCCAGGGCAAGAAGACGGCCAAGGTCATCCAGTTCGATCACGACGCGCTGTCGGTCTTCGGGGTCGGGGCGGACCTGAGCACCGCGGAATGGCGCGGGGTCGTACGGCAGTTGCTGGCCTCGGGGCTGCTGGCGGTCGAGGGCGAGTACGGGACGCTGGTGCTCACGGACGCAAGCGGCGAGGTGCTGGGCGGGCGCCGCAGCGTCCCCATGCGCAAGGAGACGGCTCCGGCCGCGGCGGCCCGCAAGACTTCCGGATCCGGCTCCGGGAAGGCCGGGCGCGTCCCGGTCGACCTGCCGGCGGCAGCCGTACCCGTCTTCGAGGCCCTGCGTGCCTGGCGGGCCGCGACGGCGCGGGAGCAGGGCGTGCCCGCGTACGTGGTCTTCCACGACGCGACGCTGCGGGAGATCGCGACCCGGCTGCCCGGCACGGTGGAGGAACTGGGCACGATCAGCGGCGTCGGCGAGGCCAAGCTCGCCAAGTACGCCGAGGGGATCCTGGAGGCCCTGGCCGGGACCGGCGCCCCCGAGCCCTCGCCGACGCCATCGGCGCCGTCACAGGCGGCACCGCCCGAGCCCCCGGCCCCGTACACCGACGAGGAACCGCCCTTCGACTTCGAGGACGCGGACCCGCCCTGGGACGACTGGCAGTAGCCCGGCCCGGCGGTCCGGGAGGAGGGACCCGCGGTCAGGCCGCGTCGGCGCTGTCGTCTTCGTCCGGGTCCTCCTCCCCGGCCCCGTCGGTGTGCGCCCCGCACGGGGGGCACAGCCGCGTGTACTCCGCCATCACCTGGGACAACAGGTCGACCTGAGGTACTGCTCGTGCGCGCTCTCCGACATCGCCCGGGCCGTGGCGGAGGCGCGGCACCGCGACCGCATCCGGCTCGACGAGCCGGTCGGCGTGGACGTCCTGCTGCCCGTCGACGACCGGGAGGCGCCGGTCGACGACTGGGTCGCGTTCGTCAGGAGGGAGCGGCGGCACTGCTACGACCCGGGAGGCGGCAGTGACCGGCAGGGCGAGTCGCCCAAATGAAAAAATAGCACTCGGTGACTGATTCGTGACGGTGCGCGCATAGCATGTGCGGTCGGACTTCTATGCAGGAGGACCGCCTATGAACCAGCAGTTCCTCACGTCACCGGTCCGTGTTCCCGGGCGGGCGGAGGCGCCGGCGCTCCACCTCCTGGGCGGCCCGCGCGTCGTCCATCAGGGGAGATGGCTGGACGTGCCGGAGGGGGGCAAGCGGCTGCTCGCGTTCGTCGCACTGCACGGCGGCCGGGTCGAACGCCGCCATGCCGCGGGGGCGCTGTGGCCGTCCGGTGACGACCTGAGGGCGGCGGGGAACCTGCGCTCCGCGCTGTGGCGGCTCAAGGCCGCCGGCATCGACCTGCTCGACTCCGACAAGTGCTCGCTCGCCGTGCGCGAGCACACGGTGGTCGACCTGTACGTCCTGTACGGCTGGGCCGGGCGGCTCATCGGCGGCACCGCCACCGCCCATGACCTGTCGGCGCTCAAATGGCGTACCGACGCGCTCGATCTACTGCCCGGCTGGTACGACGACTGGGTGCTGCTGGAACGCGAACGGGTCCGCCAACGGCTGCTGCACGCACTGGAGGCGCTGAGCCGCGAGCTGGTCCGTGCCGGGCGGCACGCCGAGGCGGTGGAGTCGGCGCTGCTCGCGGTCAGCACCGAACCGCTGCGCGAAAGCGCCCAGCGGGCCCTGATCGAGGCCCACTTGGCGGAGGGCAACCTCATCGAGGCGATGCGCGCCTACGACGCGTACCGCGGCCTCGTGAAACGCGAACTCGGCGTCGAACCGGGATGTGAACTCTCCGGCCTGATACGCAACTTCTGCCGCTCCGCCACCCGCTCCCGCGAGGTGCCGGCCGCCCGGGTGCGGCACGCCTGATCCGGGGTCAAGCTGGAGGCATGAGCGACGACCGGCCGGGTCAGCGCAGTACGGAGCTGCGCCTGGCCCTCGCGATGCGCGGCGGGGTCAGTCTCGCCGTATGGATGGGCGGGGCCTGTTGCGAGACGGCGGCCCTCCGTGCGGCGGCCCGGCAGGACCCGGCCCCGGAATCGGGCCTCTACGCGGGGCTGCTGGAAACCTGCGGGTACGAGGACGTCGACGTCGACGTCCTCGTCGGGACCAGCGCCGGGGGGCTCAACGGCGTACTGCTGGCCTGTCACCTCGTCTACGGGATGCCCTTCGGGCGGGGCGTGCGCGACGTGTGGCTGCGCCTGGGCGACCTCGAAGGGTTGCTGCGCCGCTCGACGCCCTTCCACGTGCCGGCCTCGCTGATGCGCGGCGACGAGGTCTTCTACAAGGAGCTTCGCGGCTCGATCGGCCGGCTCCTCGACGAGGCCCCGCCCGACTGGGAGCCCCCGGCCTCGCTGCGGCTCATCCTGACCGCCACGCGGCTGCGTCCCCGCCGGGACCGGGTGCGGCCCACCCTCGGTCGGCCGCTCCTCGTCGGCCGCTCGAACGCCTACTTCCGCTTCCGTCACCGCGGAGCCCTCACGGACTTCCCCGACGACGTCACCGGCGCGGCCCGGGAGGCGGCGCTGAACCGGCTCGCGTACGCGGCCCGCACCTCTTCCTCGTTCCCGGGAGCCTTCGAGCCCGCCCGGGTGTACGTAGGCAACGGCGCGCAGCCCGTCGAGGACCCGCCCCGCGTGGACATGCGCGGTGTCAGCAGCGAGACCGGCCACCCCGACGACAACCTGAACGGCTGCGTCGAGCTCGTCGACGGCGGGTTGCTGGACAACATCCCCGTCGCCTGGGCGGTACGGGCCGTCGCCGGGTCCCCGGTGGCCCGCAAGACCGACCGTTGGCTGCTGTTCCTCCAGCCCGTCCCGCCGTTCCCGCCGCCCCCCGAGCCCGGCACCAGCCGCCGGGTGACCCGGCTGGTGCGGATGGCCGCGAAGTCCCTGGCGGTGAAGGCCGGCTCCGAGTCCCTGCGCGACGACGCACTCGAACTGCGCGCAGCCGAAGCCGCGGCCCAGCAGAAGCGTGCCGCCTCCGGGGTGATGCCGCTGACCCTCGTCGAGCTGTACGACACGGCGATGGCCCGGCAGGGGGCGTACGCCCGTTCGGTGGGCCGGGCGGAGGCGCTGCGGCTCGTCCGGCTGCTGGAGGACCCGGCGGACGTGACCGGCCCGGACGCGCTGCCGCTGCCCGCGGGCCCGGGGCCGCTGGAGGCGTTGGACGAGAGCGCGGGGGAGGGTTCGACCGCCCTGTTCGCGCGGTTGCGCCGGGCGTCGGAGGGCCTCGCGGTGGTGCCCGGCGCGCTGCCCGGACCGGGGTACTCCCCGCTGGTCCCGGCGCGTACCGTACAGCTGCTCATGGACTGGCTGCGGGCGTACGAGTCCCGGACCGGGCCGGTGGACACGGAACTGGTGGAGGCGTACCGCACGCGGCTGTTCGCGTGCCGCGCCGCCGTGGCCGCCTTGAGCGCCGCCCGGGACCGGCTGCTGCTCGGCCGCTACCGGGCCGCCCTGTCCCTGGGACTGGTCCCCACCGACGCCACGGCGCCCTTCCACGAGGCGACCCGGCTGCTGGGCGCCCTCATGCCGCCGGTGCCCCCGCCCGGGGCCGGCCCCGCACGGTGGGAGACCTGGGCGGCGAACCTCGCGACGGCCGTCACCGGCGGTTCCCTGCCGGACGTCCCCCCGCCCGGCCCCGGTGGTCCCGGCCCGGGCCCCGGCCCCGAGCCCGTACCCGAGGGCTTCGGGCTCCTGTGGGAGCGGCTGGCGGAACTGGGCGCGGAGATCGGCCTGAACCTGATCCCCGACGTGGACGGCTACGAGGCGCTCCACCAGGCCGCGGGCGGCACCGGCCCACCGATGGCCGAGGCGCTGGCGTACGCCGAGGTGCTGCTCGGCCCGCTGCGCCCGGACCCGCTGGCCGAGGTCGCGGACATCGACTTCCACACCGTTTCGGCGGCCGACACCAGCTGGGCCACGCGCAGGGTGCTGCCGCAGGTGGCCCAGAACTCCCCGAAGGACATGGTCAGGGCCAAGCTGAGCGGCAACCAGCTGAACAACTTCGCCGCGTTCCTCAGCGCCCGCTGGCGAATGAGTGACTGGACCTGGGGCCGGCTCGACGGGGCCTCCTCCCTCGTGTCGGTCGTCGCCACCGACGAGCGCCTGCACGACGCGTTCAGCGACACCGCCGACCTCACGGAGCTCGGCGAGGAGATCGCCGGGGAGATGGCGCTCGGCCCGGTGTTCACCGAGCTCTGGGCGCAGGACGTCACCCAGCGGCCCGGCGTCGCGCGCTGGGACCGGGTGCGGGACGTACTGACCGCCGTGCGCCAGCACGAGATCCTCCGGGAGGAGCTGCCCTTCCTCGCCGAGCTGCACCGCAAGGGCTTCCGGGGCGGCAACCGGCCCCCCGACGCCCCGCTGAACCCACCGGGCCTGGCCACACCGGCCGAGTTCGACGCCGCGCTGGACTCCTTCGCCCAGGTCGGCGCCGAGGAGGTCGGCGTGCTGCTGCGGGCCCGGGACCCGCGCCGGGCGGCCCTGCGGACCGGGCTGCTCGCCTGGCCGGCGCTCCAGCCCAGCGGCAAGGCGGGGGCCCGCCTGGTACAGGGCGTCCTCGGCGTGCTCAAACCCCTGGTCTACCTGCCGGTCCTGGCCGGTGCGGTGGCACCGCTGCCCGCGCTGTGCGCGGCCGTACTGATGTGGACGGGCATCGCCTTCGTCACCGGGCAGTGGTCCTCGCTCCTCGGCCACGTCCCGGTCTGCGTGTACGCGATGGTCGCGCTGGTGGCGCTCGTCCGGCAGCGGATCCGCCCGGCCGGGCTGCGCGGCCCCGCGCTCCTGATCGCGGCGGCCGGGCCGCCCGTCGCCCTCTGGCAGCTGCGCGGCCTGCACGCGCCGGACGTCGGCGACGGCGCCCGCACGCTGATCGTCGGGGCCGCCTTCGCCCTCGCGGCCGCTGCCCTGCTGTACGTCGGCACGGACCGGTGGCGGCTGCTGCCGGGCGCCGCCGCGATCGGGGGAGCGATCGCCGCCCTCATCCAGTTCGGCCGCCCCGCGCTCGGCGGCTGGTGGGGCGCCCTCGCCCTCTACGCCGTCCTCTTCTGGGTCACCTTCGTCCTGCCCTGGCTGTACCCGAGGCCGCGGCCCGCACCGGACTGAGCAGCGCTCCGCGCCGATGGCTCGGATAGGGTGAATCGGTAGGAATCGGACCCCCCGGGGTGAGGTCGGTGCGGTGGACACATACCAGTCGACGAGCGAGGTCCCGGATCAGCCGGCCGCGGCTGTCGGATACGCCGGTGTGCTCAGCGAACTGCTACCCATCGCCCTGTGGCGGGAGGACGCGGACGGCATCATCGTCGAATGGTCCCTCGCCGCCCAGGACCTGCTCGGCCACCGTCCCGAGGACATCATCGGCCTCCCCGGCAGCTCCGTACTCGTCCCCGACGCCAACCGGACGCTCGCGGACGACCTGACCCGGCGCGTCCAGGCCGGTGAGACGGTCGTCGGCACGCTCCCCGTGCGCCACCGCGACGGGCAACGCGTACCCATGGAGATGTGGATCGTCCCCGCCGCCGACCCGCAGGGCCGCACGGGCGCCATGCTGATCGCCGTGGAGACCTCCGAGGTCCTGCGCATGCGGGACTCGCTCGCGGCCCTCCAGAGCCTGTTCACCCAGTCGCCGATCGGACTCGCCACCCTGGGCCCCGACCTGCGCTTCCTGCGCGTCAACGACGCACTCGCCCGGATGAACGGAGTCTCCGCCGCGGCCCACCTCGGCAAACGCCTCACCGAGGTCGTGCCCGGCGTCAACGCCGTCGCGCTCGAAGCGACGATGCAGCAGGTCATGGAGCGGGGAACCGCGGTCGTCGACGTCCGCCGCACCGGCCGGACCGCCTCCGACCCCCATCACGACCACACCTGGTCCTGCTCGTACGCACCGCTCCTCGACGGCTCCGGCCGCGCGCTCGGCGTGATCGCCTCCCTCATCGACATCACCGAGAGCCAGCGCGCCCAGGCCGAGGCCGAGCGGGCCCGCCGGCGCTTCGCCCTCCTCGCCGAGGCCGGCACCCGCATCGGCACCACCCTCGACCTCAGCCAGACCGCCCGGGAGATCGTGCAGGTCCTCGTCCCCCGATTGGCCGACTCGGCCGACGTGCAGCTGCTGGAGACCGTCCTCGCGCCCGACGACGCCGCGGCCACCCACCGGGGCGTGCTCCGCCGCATCGCCGTCGAGTTCCCCGACCCGGGCGCCCCCACCGCCCGGCTGGCACCCGGCCAGACCTTCCAGATCCCGGCCGACTCGGTCTACGAACGGGTCATCGGCGAGGGAAGGCCCATGAACCTGTACAGCTCCGACGTCAACGCGCTGCTCCCCGACCCGCGCGCCGCGGAGCTGCGCGCCTACCTCGCCACCCTCGGCTCCGCCCGGCTGATCCCGCTCGTCGCCCGCGGCACCGTCCTCGGCGCGGTCACCGTGACCCGGGTCCGCGAACGCGAGCCGTTCGACGCGCAGGACTGCGTGCTCCTCGACGAGGTCGTCGCCCGCGCGGCCCTCAACATCGACAACGCCCGCATGTACACCAACCAGCGGCGCGCCGCCCTCACCCTCCAGCGCAGCCTCACCAACAGCGCCCTGCCCCGGGTCACCGGCCTCGAACTCACCGGCCGCTACCTGCCCGCCAGCGACCACGACGTCGGCGGCGACTGGTTCGACGTCATCCAGCTGCCCGGCGGCCGCACCGGCCTGGTCATCGGCGACGTCATGGGCCACGGCATCCACGCCGCCGCCGTCATGGGACAGCTGCGCACCGCCGTGCGCACCCTCGCCCGCCACGGCGTCCCCCCGACCCAGCTGCTGCGCTCGCTCGACTCGGCGGTCGCCGACCTGGGCGAGGACGAGATGGCGACCTGCGTCTACGCCGTCCACGACCCGGCGACGGGTGGCTGCGTCATCGCCCGCGCCGGCCACCCGCCGCCGGCCGTGGTCACCGCCCGCGGCGAGGTCACCTTCCTCGACGGCCCGCCCGGCACCCCCCTGGGTACCGGCGGGCGCGAGTTCCGCACCGAGGAGGTCGCCCTGCCGCCCGGGAGCCTGCTCGTGCTCTACACCGACGGCCTCATCGAGGCCCGCGACCGCGACCTCGACCAGGGCATGGCCCAGCTCGGGTGGGCGCTGCGCGACGCCGGGCGGCCCCTGGACGGACTGTGCGACGACATCCTGGCCCACCTGCTGCCCGGAGCCCCGCAGGACGACGTGGCGGTCCTGCTGGCCCGCACGGCGGGCCCCCGGACCCGCTGACCCCCCGTAACGGCCGAAGGCTGCTGTGCGGGCCGCAGCGGCTTTCGGCCGCACGGCCGCCGCCCGGCGAATCGTTACGCCGGAGTCCGGGTCACCAGGCCAGGTCCTCCAGGGCCTCCAGGTCCGGGACGGGCACGTCCGGCTCCGGGCCGCCGCCCAGCGGCAGCTCGGCCCAGATGACCTTGCCCCGCTCGATGTACCGGGTGCCCCAGCGTTCGGCGTACTGCGCGACCAGGAACAGACCGCGGCCGCCCTCGTCGGTGGTGGCCGCGTACCGCAGGTGCGGCGAGGTGCTGCTGCCGTCGGAGACCTCGCAGATGAGGCTGCGGTCGCGCAGCAACCGCACCCGGATGGGCGCGTTCCCGTACCGGATGGCGTTGGTGATCAGCTCGCTGAGGATGAGCTCGGCCGTGAAGGCGATGTCCCCCAGGCCCCAGCCGGCGAGCTGCGCGGAGCCCGCGTTGCGCACCCGGGAGACGGCCGCCGGGTCGGGGGGCACGTCCCACTCCGCGATCCGGTCCGCCTCCAGTCGCCGGGTGTCCGCGATCAGCAGGGCGATGTCGTCGCTCGGCGCCGGGAACAGCAGCGTGGCCAGCACGTCCGCACAGGCCTGCTCGGGGCTGCGACCCGGGTGGGAGAGCGTCTCGGCCAGCAGGCCGAGGCCGGTGTCGAAGTCCCGGTCGCGGTCCTCCAGCAGGCCGTCCGTGAACAGCACGAGCCGGCTCGACTCCGGCAGCCGCAGCCGGGTGGCCTCGAAGGGCATGCCGCCCACGCCGAGCGGAAGCCCGACGGGCAGCTCGGGGAACTCCACGCCTCCGTCCGGCCGGACCAGGGCCGGCCCGGGGTGTCCGGCGCTCGCCATCGTGCAGAGCCCGGAGACGGGGTCGTAGACCGCGTACAGGCAGGTCGCGCCGGTGACGCCGGCCGGCTCGCCCGCCCCCTCACCGGCGTCCCCGGCGGCCCCGGACTCGTTCTGATCGATCCGGTGGATCAGCTCGTCCAGGTGCCCCAGCAGCTCGTCCGGCGGCATGTCCAGGGAGGAGAAGTTGTGCACGGCGGTCCGTAGCCGGCCCATCGTGGCCGCCGCGTGCACCCCGTGCCCGACGACGTCGCCGACGACCAGCGCCACCCGGGCGCCGGCGAGGGGGATCACGTCGAACCAGTCCCCGCCCACCCCGGCCTTCGCGGGCAGGTACCGGAAGGCCACGTCCACGGCGTTCTGGTCCGGCAGCACCCGGGGCAGCAGGCTCTGCTGGAGGGCCACGGCCGTCGCGTGCTCCCGGGTGAAGCGGCGGGCGTTGTCGATGGACACGGCCGCACGGGCCCCCAGCTCCTCGGCGAACGACAGGTCCTCCTCGTCGAAGGCCTCCGGGGTGTCGGCGGCCCGCCAGAAGTTGGCCATGCCGAGGACCACGCCGCGGGCCTGGAGCGGCACCGAGATCAGCGAGTGCAGCCCGTATCCCAGGGCCTGGCGGGTCCCGGGCTCGTCCTGCGCCCGCCAGCCCATCGCCGCCGTCAGATCGGGCGCGAGCACCGCGTGCCCGGCGTCCAGGGCCGCCGCCATCGGAGCCGTCGGCACCTCGAACCGGATGACCTCACCGACCTGCTGCAACGGCTGGTCGGTGCGCACCCCGCTCATCGCCGCCCGGCGCATCTGCGTGTACGTGCCGACGGGCGACGAGGGCTCCTCGCCCTTGAGCACCGGCTCCAGCAGCTCCACCGTGACGAAGTCCGCGAACCGCGGGACGGCCACCTCCGACAGCTCCTCGGCGGTCCGCACCACGTCCAGCGTGGTCCCGATCCGCACCCCCGCGTCGTACAGCAGCTGGAGCCGCTCCCGGGCCACCTCGGCACGCCCGGACAGCGCGGCGAGCTCCGTGGTGTCGCGCAGGGTCATGACACTGCCGGACGGGTGCCCTCCGTACGTTTTGGTCGGCCGGACGTTGACGGCCAGGAGCCGGTCGCCCGCCAGGTGCACCTCGTCCGTCGCCACCCGCCCGGACACCAGTAGCGAAGTGGTGCGCGGATCGAGGCCGAGCTCGCGCACGTGACGCCGCTCGGCGTCCGGCGGCAGGTCCAGCAGCCGCCGCGCCTCGTCATTGGCGAGCAGCAGCCGCTGGTCAGCGCTGATGATCATGACGCCCTCGCGGACCGCGTGCAGGACCGCCTCGTGGTGCTCGTTCATCCGGGCCATCTCGCTCTCGCCCAGGCCCCGGGTCTGGCGCCGCAGCCGCCGGCTGACCAGGGCGGCGCCGCCCGTGCCGAGCAGCAGCGCGCCCGCCGCGGCGCCGAGCAGCAGCGGCAGCTGCCCCTGGACCACTTCGGAGACGTTGGCGACCTCGATCCCGGTGCCGACCAGGCCGACGACCGCCCCGCTCGCGTCCCGTACGGGCACCACGGCACGGACCGCGTCGCTCGGAGAACCCCTGAACACCTCCGTGAAGGGCTGCCCGGCCACGGCGCGCGAGAGGTCACCGGTGGCCCGTTTGCCGATCAGGTCCGGCCGGGAGTCCGTGTAGCGGACCCCGTCGCGCGTCATCACGGCGATGAAGTCGACGCCCGCGGCCCGCCGGGCGGCATCCGCCAGGAACTGCAGCTTGCCCGTCGGATCCGTGGACGTCAGGGCCTCGGGGAGGCCGGGGGCGTGCGCGAACGCCTCGGCGGCCGCGAGCGAGCGGTGGCGCGCATCGCGCTCGGTGTCGTACCGCTCCTGGAACACGAGGGCCAAGGCGGCAGCGGCGATCAGCAGCACCACGATGGCCGCCATGAGCGTGAAGACCTGACCGGCGACGCTGTGGGCCCCCAGGGAGAGGCGCGGCGGCACGCCCGGGTCCCGCCCGGACGGCTGCCGGGGCGGGGATCCCCTGGGTCGACCCAAACGTCCGGTCATGAGCCATTTCTAACACTGTCACCGCGATTTGGGCGGGGCTGCAGGTGGGGAGGCCGCCGCGGTGCGGTACGCGCGGGGGCTGAGGCCGACGTGCGAGGTGAAGTGCTGGCGGAAGGTGACCTCGCTGGCGAAGCCTGCGCGCCGGGCCACCTCCGGCACCGGGTGGTCCGTGCGCTCCAGCAGCTTGCGGGCCTCGTCCAGGCGGTGCCCGAGGAGCCAGCGGTGCGGGGTGGTGCCGGTCGCGGCGACGAAATGGCGGGCGAAGGAGCGCGGCGACATCCCCGCCCAGCGGGCCAGCGTGGCCACCGACAGCGGCTCGTGCAGCCGGCGCAGGGCCTGCTCCCGCACGGCGGCCAGGGCCTCGGCGGTCCGGTCTGCCGCCGGAGTGGGCCGGTCCAGGTACTGGGCGTGTTCGCCGGTGCGGAACGGGCCCGTCACCATGGACCGCGCGATGGCGGCGGCGGCCTCCGCGCCGTGGGCCTGTCGTACGAGGTGCAGGCAGAGGTCGATCCCGGACGCCACCCCGGCGGAAGTCCACAACCCCTCGTCCGCCACGTACAGCGGGGCGTCCTCGACGAGCACGGACGGGTGGCGCGCGGCGAGCTCCGGAGCCAGCGACCAGTGCGTCACGGCCCGGCGGCCGGCCAGCAGGCCCGCCTCCGCGAGGACGAACGCCCCGGCGCACAGCGCGGCGACCGGCACGCCCCGGGCGTGTGCGTCCCGCAGCGCGGCCAGGACCGGCTCGGGCGTCGGGTCGGACGGCACGGCCAGCGCCGGCACGACGACGAGATCGGCCTCCCCGAGCCAGTCGAGCGGCCGGTCGGGGGCCAGGGTGAGCCCGCCGGGAAGGGTGATCGGAGCCGTGTCGACGGCGCACCGGCGCAGCTCGAACCGTGGAACGCCGAGGGCGCTGCGGTCGGGCCCCCAGACCTCGGTGATGACGGCGAGGTCGAAGCTGCGGATGCCGGGCTGGACGACGATGGCGACACGATGCATGCTGCCATCTTGGCAGGATCCCATCGGTTCGGGTCCCCGTTGCCGCTGTCGGCCGGCCCTGCCGCGGAAGATCCTTGAGCCATGACGAAGAACGAAATCGCACTCGCCCCGAACGCCGCACTGCTGGTCATCGACGTCCAGAAGGGCTTCGACGACGCCTCGTACTGGGGTCCGCGCAACAACCCGGCCGCCGAGGCCAACATCGCCGCGCTGATGGACGCCTGGCAGGAGTCCGGCCGCCCGGTGGTCCTCGTCCAGCACGCCTCGCGGACCCCCGGCTCGGTCCTGGCGGCCGACCACCCCGGCCACGCCGTCAAGGACTTCGTGGCGGACCGGGCCGGACAGGAGGCCCTGCTGGTCACCAAGACGGTGAACTCCTCCTTCTACGGCACCCCCGACCTCGCCGCGTGGCTCACCGCCGAGGGCATCGGCCAGCTCGTGGTGTCCGGGATCCAGACCAACATGTGCGTCGAGACCACCGCGCGGATGGCCGGGAACCTCGGCTACGACGTGCTCGTCCCGCTCGACGCCACCCACACCTTCGACCTCGCGGGCCCCGACGGGCTGAGCCTCACGGCCGACGAGCTGGCCACCGCCACCGCCGTCAACCTCCACGGCGGCGGCTTCGCCCGCGTGGTGAGCACCGCTCAGCTGCTCGCCGCTTCCGGGTCCCCGGCCCAGCTCACCGCGTAGTACCGCGGCCGACCGTCCTCCCCGACGAGCCGCATCCCGGCCGCGGCCATGACCCGGTGCGAGGCGGTGTTCTCCCGGTCGGCGTCGCCCGCCGCCCCGCTCGCCCCGTGCGCCCGGGCAGGGCGCGCAGCGCCTCGGCGGGGTGGCCCCGGCCGCGGGCGGCCGGGACCAGCCCGTACCCGACGGTCACCACGCCGGCAGGGTCGGCCGGGCCGTGGAAGCCCGCGCCGCCGATCGTCAGCCCATCGGCCCGCCTGCGGATCTCGTACGCCCCGAACGGTGCGGGGTCCCCGGACCCGGCCAGCACGCCCACCACCCGGGGCACAGGGCCTGGCCAAATCCAGCCCCGCTGGCGCTTCAGGTGCGGTGCCTACGAGGCAGTGGCGCTGGGCGAGCTCCCGGAAGTCCGGCTCAGATTCAGCCCCGCCGGCGTTTGAGGCGCGGGGTTGGGGGCGGAGCCCCGACAACGGCGCCGCGCGGCGCCCCGAAATCCCCCGCCCCGTCCGGTCCCGGGGGCCAGCCCCCACCACCGGCACCGGCCACGAACGCCGAGGCCCGGCACCCCGCGCAGGGGGTGCCGGGCCTCGCGCGGCCGACCGGAACGGTCAGAGAACGTCGGCGGCGATGTTCGCCGCCACCCGCTCCAGCAGCGGTCCCGCCTCGGCAATGCACTTCGCCGTGTCCGGCTCGATCTCCGTCAGCGGGTACGCCCGGCGGATGCCCGCCGCCTGCAGCGCCTCGGGCTGGAGCAGCAGCCGCCCGCACACCGCCACGACCTCCTTGCCGGCCGCGCGGGCCGCCGCCGCGACACCGGCCGGGGCCTTGCCGTGCAGGGTCTGCTCGTCGAGCGAGCCCTCACCGGTGATGACCAGCGTCGCCCGCTCCAGCGCCGGGGCGAAGCCCAGCACCTCCAGCATCAGCTCGATGCCGGGCCGGAACGACGCGCCGAGCAGCAGTGCCCCGTACCCGATGCCGCCCGCGCCGCCCGCGCCCGGGGCGGCGGCCAGCCGGCCGGCCTTCTCGCCGATCGACTTCTCCAGCACCACCGCGAAGTGCGCCAGTGCCGCGTCCAGCGTCGCCACGTCCTGCGGGGTCGCCCCCTTCTGCGGGCCGTAGACCGCGGGTGCGCCCTTCGGGCCCGTCAGCGGGTTGTCCACGTCGCTCGCCAGGACGAACTCCACCTCGGCGAAGCGCGGGTCGATCCCGGACAGGTCAGCGGACGCCAGCTCGGCGAGCGCGCCGCCGCCCGGACCGACCGGTTCGCCGTTCGCGTCCAGGAACACCGCACCCAGCGCGGCCAGCATGCCCGCGCCGCCGTCGGTGGTGGCGCTGCCGCCCACGCCGAAGACGATGGTGCGCGCGCCCGCGTCCAGCGCGGCCTTCAGCAGCTCGCCCGAGCCGTACGTGGTCGCCGTCAGCGGGGCGAACACACCCGCCGGCAGCAGCTGCAGCCCGGAAGCCTCCGCCATCTCGACCACGGCGGTGCCGTCCTGGAGCGCGAAAGCGGCCGTGACCTGCTCGCCGAGCGGTCCGGTGACCCGCACTTCCCGGCGTTCGAACCCGGCCGCCACGGCGGCCGCGACCGTGCCGTCGCCGCCGTCCGCGACGGGGAGGGTCTCGACCTCCACGCCGGGCACGGCCTTGCGAAGGCCCGCCGTCACCCGCTCCGCGACCTGAACGGCCGTGAGCGAGCCCTTGAATTTGTCCGCGGCGATGAGCACGCGCGCGGTCTCAGTTACTGCTCCGTTCGTCACCTTGCTAATCCCTTGCTATCGAACAGTGCAGTCGCGCCCCCATGAGCCTATCCGGAGGATCCTCCTATGCCCATGGGTGGCCTGGGTCACGCCCGGCGCGCCATGCCCCTAAATACGGATATACGCCTGCATAGTGTGGCCGCATGAGCGCGGATTCACTGGAAGAGACGCGTCCGGATTCCCCCGGTGGGGCCCTGGGGGCCCGGACGGCACCCCGGACCGTGCCGTCGTCACCATCGGTGTGATCGCCGTGCTGGCCGTCGTCGCCTGGGCAGCCCTGGGCAAGGACTCCTTCGACACGGCGTCGAGCACCGCCCTGCACGGGATGCGGGACGCCGTCCGGGCGATGGTCGGCGACGCCCTCACCGAACAGGGCCCGGCCGGCCACCCCCGCAGCGTCGCCGGAACCAGCCGCCGCGCCCGCGAGGACCCCCCGCCCCGCGGCACCCCGGAGCCCTGATCCCGCCCGCCGGGGCCGCTGGGTAGGGTTGCGGGGTGACCACCACGGATGACTACGCCACGTACATCGCGAGCCTGCCCCGGGTGCTGGCCGGGGCCGCCGCCCTCTACCGGGACGCGGCGGGCCGGGTGCTGCTCGTCGAACCCAACTACCGTGCGGGTTGGGCCCTGCCGGGCGGCACCATCGAGTCGGACCGGGGCGAGTCCCCGCGGGCGGCCGCGCGCCGCGAGAGCGCCGAGGAGATCGGCCTGGACCTGCCGCTCGGCCGGCTGCTCGCCGTCGACTGGACGCTCGGCGAGGGCCGTCCGCCGCTGGTCGCGTACCTCTACGACGGCGGCGTGCTCGACGGGGCGCAGCTCGACTCCATCAAGCTCCAGGAGGAGGAACTGCTCTCCTGGCGGCTGGTCGAGCCCGCCGAACTCACCGCGTACCTCCCCGGATCGCTCGGCCGGCGCACCCAAGAGGCCTACCGGGTCCTGGAGTCCGGCGAGGGCGCCGCGGAACTGGAGAACGGCAGCCGCCCGGTCTCCTCGTGACACCGGACTTACTCGAAGCAGGACAGAATCATCTGATGATCACGATGTACGCCTGGCCCAGCACCGCCGACGGGCCCGACGCGCTGCCCATGGTCCACTTCACCACCGAACAGCAGGAGGGCGGCGAGTTCACCCCCGAGGGGACGCCGGTGTGGCTGTTCGACACCGCGATACGCGACGGCGGCTGGGCCCAGTTCACCGATTTCGAAGGCTGGTCCGTCCCCGCCGCCGGCTGGCAGGCGTTCTACCGCCGCGAGGACGACCTCCTCGCCGTCACCGGCCCCGGCACCTGCGAGGGCTGGTACCAGGGCAACCTCGGCGCCGACGCCGACTGGGTGGCGGCGGCCACCGCCCAGCAGAGCGTGGTGCTGCTCGCCGCCCCCGTCCAGCACCCCTCCCTGTACGGCTACGCGGTGGAGGCGGGCGCCGCGTTCGCGCTGCTCGTCCCCCTCGCACTGGTCTGACGCGGCCCCGCGATCAGAGGGTGGCCGCCCCGGCCTCGAAGGCCAGCAGCTGCACCTTGCGCTCGACTCCGCCCCCGTAACCGGTCATGCTGCCCGAGGCACCGATCACCCGGTGGCACGGCACGATGATGCTGACCGGGTTCTTCCCGTTGGCCAGGCCCACCGCCCGCGAGGCGTTCGGCTTGCCCAGCCTGGCCGCGAGCTCCCCGTACGACCAGGTTGCGCCGTACGGGATCCGTACGAGCTGGTCCCAGACGCTGCGCTGGAACTCGGTGCCCTCCAGCCGGACGGGCACGTCGAACGCGGTGAGCTCCCCGGCGAAGTAGGCGGCCAGCTGCCGCGCCACCTCGGGGAACGGCCCCTCGGTCGCGGCGACGCGCTCCCCGAAGGCCTCCTCGACCGGCCGGTGCCGCTGCCCGGTCATGTACAGGCCGCTGAGGACGCCGTCCGTGGCGACCAGCGTCAGCGGGCCGTAGGGGCTGTCGACGACGGTGTGCTGCTTGGTGCTCATGACGGAAACGCTCCTCAGACGGGCAGGTGGTTGATGGGGTGGGCGTCGGTGGCCCACAGGTACTGCACGGCGTACGCGCGCCAGGGCCGCCAGCCGGCTGCCCGGGCCGTCAGCGCCGCCGGTGTCGACGGCAGCCCGAGCTCCCTCGCGGCCCGCCGGACCCCCAGGTCGGACGGCAGGAAGGCGTCCGGATCGCCCAGCGCCCGCATCGCGATCACCTCGGTCGTCCACGGGCCGAACCCGGGCAGCGCGTTCAGCTGCGCGCGGGCCGCCTCCCAGTCGCTGTCGATGCCGAGCGGGAGGGAGCCGTCGGCCAGGGCGCCGACCAGGGTGGTGAGGGTGGCGCGCCGGCTCGCCGGCAGCGCCAGGGACTCCGGGTCCAGGCCGGCCAGCGCCTGCGGCGAAGGGAACAGGTGGGTCAGCCCGCCCTCGGGGTCGGGGTCGGCCACCCGTTCCCCGTACGAGGCGACCAGTCGGGCGGCGTGCGTGCGGGCCGCGGCCGTGGACACCTGCTGGCCGAGCACCGCCCGTACGGCGAACTCCGCCGCGTCGACCGTACGCGGCACCCGCCGCCCCGGGGCCTTGTCCACCAGCGGCGCCAGCAGCGGGTCGGAGCGCAGTTGCTCGTCGACGGCCTCGGGGTCGGCGTCGAGGTCGAGCATCCAGCGGCAGCGGCTGATGGCGATGGTGAGGTCGCGCAGGTCGGTGAGGGCCAGCTGGCAGGCGATGTGGTCCGGCCGCGGGCTCAGCGCGACGACCCCGGTGCCGTACGGGAGCCGCAGCGTGCGGCGGTAGGCGCCGGAGCGCCACTCCTCGACGCCGGGGACGGCGGTCGCGGCGAGGTGGCCGAAGAGGTTGTCGGGGTTGAGCGGGGCCCGGTAGGGCAGCCGCAGGCTGATCGTGCCGGGCACCTTGGGGACGTGCCGATGGGCCTTTTCGGCCCGCTGGCGCAGCTCGCCGGGGGCGAGGGCGAAGACCTCGCGGACGGTCTCGTTGAAGGTCCGGATCGAGGAGAACCCGGCGGCGAAGGCCACGTCGCCCATCGGCAGCTCGGAGGTCTCGATGAGCAGCCGGGCCGTCTGGGCGCGCTGGGCCCGGGCCAGGGCCAGGGGCCCCGCGCCGAGCTCGGCGTTGAGCTGCCGTTCGACCTGTCGGGTGGAGTACCCGAGCCGTGCCGCCAGCCCGGGCACGCCCTCGCGGTCGACGACGCCGTCCTGGATGAGCCGCATGGCCCGGGCGACGGCGTCGGCGCGGGCGTTCCACTCGGGGGACCCGGGGGAGGTGTCGGGCCGGCACCGCTTGCAGGCCCGGAACCCGGCCTGCTGACAGGCGGCGGCGCTGGGCAGGAAGGTCATGTTCTCGACCTTGGGCGGGACGGCGGGGCAGCTGGGCCGGCAGTAGATCCGGGTGGTCAGGACGGCGGTGAAGAACCAGCCGTCGAAGCGGGCGTCCTTCGACTGCACGGCCCTGACGCAGCGGTCGGTGTCGGTGTACATGGCTCCAGCATCCTGGCCCGGTGTCGCCGGGGCTGGCGGTTTTCCGACATCAAGCGTAGCCCTCCGGGGGCTGGACGGGGGCCACGGCGGCGGGGGCGGCCGGCGGGGCCGGGGGTCCGCCCCGCCGACCGCCCCGCCCCCTCCGAGGCTCCCGCACATGCGAAAGGGCCCCCGTGCCTGATCGGCACCGGGGGCCCTTCGGAAGCGGTCCTACGGGAGCTGCGCCGCCCGCGCCTCGCGGCGGTTGTGGCGGAACGTGTTCGCGCGACGGGTCGTCGCGAACAGCGGGATGGTGGCCGCCAGGGCGATCTGCAGCGCGCAGCCCGCCTGGAGCAGCAGCTGACCGCCCGGGGCGTCGAACGCCCAGGCCGCCAGCAGGCCCATGGCCCCGATGATCCAGCTCAGCATCGCCACCGCGAGGACACCCCGCGGCTTCGGGTACTCGACCCGGCTCACCATCAGCCAGGCCACCCCGATGATCGCCAGCAGCGTCGGGACGAACGGCAGCTCCAGCAGCACGATCGAGACGACCGTCAGCGCGCCGAAGGGGCTCGGCATGCCCTGGAACATGCCGTCCTTCATGGTCACGCAGCTGAATCTCGCGAGTCTGAGCACCACGGCCAGCAGCACCACGATCGCGGCCAGCGCGGACATCTTCTGCACCGCGTCGTCGGCGACCATGCCGTACACGAGCACGAAGTACGCGGGAGCCAGGCCGAAGCTGATCAGGTCGGACAGGTTGTCCAGCTCGGCGCCCATCGGAGAGCTGCGCAGCTTGCGGGCCACGATGCCGTCGAAGAGGTCGAAGACCGCGGCGAGCAGCATCAGTATCACCGCCGTCGCGGCGCTGTTGCGGGCCATGCCCGACTCGCCGCTGCCGGTGAGGTGCGGGATGAGGATCCCGGTGGTGGTGAAGTACACCGCCATGAATCCGCAGGTCGCGTTGCCGAGGGTGAGGGTGTCCGCTATCGACAGCCGCAGCGAGAGCGGCATGTCGTCTTCGACGGACTCCTCCTCCGCGGCCTCGGGTACCCACCCACCCGACGGTGTGGTGGGAGTCTCAGGGTCAGTCACGGTCAATTCGGGTCACCCCCGCGGTGGTGGCCTGGCCGACCTCGACCGCGACCTCGACACCCTCGGGGAGGTAGATGTCGACGCGGGAGCCGAAGCGGATCAGACCGATGCGTTCGCCCTGCTCCACCTTGGTACCGGCCGGCAGGTACGGGACGATGCGGCGTGCGACGGCGCCGGCGATCTGCACCATCTCGATGTCGCCGAGCTCGGTGTCGAAGTGCCAGACGACGCGCTCGTTGTTCTCGCTCTCCTTGTTGAACGCCGGGACGAACCCGCCGGGGATGTGCTCCACGGACGTCACCGTGCCCGCGAGGGGCGCGCGGTTGACGTGGACGTTCAGGGGGCTCATGAAGATCGCGACCCGGGTCCGCCCGTCCTTCCACGGCATGATGCTCTGCACCACACCGTCGGCGGGCGAGATGACCCGGCCCTGCGTGATCTCACGCTCGGGGTCGCGGAAGAACCACAGCATGCCCGCCGCGAGAGCGGTGGTGGGCACGGCCACTGCCGCCCAGCGTCCGGACTTGCGGGCCCGGGTGAGGCTGAGCGCAGCGGTGGCGACGGTCGGCAGAAGCCACGGCGATGCTCCGCGTGCGAGACGTCCACCGAGGATGCCGACGCGAGATGCAGAGGTTTGGCTGTGGGGCATGAATGACCTTCGTAGCGGGTGATTGCCGCGCCGCAAACAGGGGGACGGGACGGCGGCTTTACTGGAATGCTATCGGTTGCACGCAACAACTGGGCAAGCCAGAAGCCGAGTCGATGGCCGCCAGCCAGTGACTGCCAGTGATTCTTTTGCGACGAACCCATGGAGGATCCGCCGCAAAAGGGACTTTCAGCCCTGCAGTCGGTACTCCTCAAGGAGTCGTCGACCGATGATCATTTTCTGGATCTCGGCCGTCCCTTCACCGATCAGCAGCATCGGCGCCTCCCGGTAGAGGCGCTCGATCTCGTACTCCTTGGAGAACCCGTACCCGCCGTGGATGCGGAAGGCGTCCTCCACCACCTCCTTGCAGTATTCGGAGGCGAGGTACTTCGCCATCCCTGCCTCAAGGTCGTTTCGTTCCCCAGAGTCCTTTTTGCGTGCTGCATTGACCATCATGGCATGGGCGGCCTCGACCTTGGTAGCCATCTCGGCCAGCTTGAACTGGATGGCCTGGTGCTCCGCGATCGCCTTGCCGAAAGTGTGACGTTGCTGGGCATAAGAGACACCCAGCTCGAACGCACGCTGCGCGACGCCGCAGCCACGCGCCGCCACGTTCACGCGGCCGACCTCGACGCCGTCCATCATTTGGTAAAACCCTCGGCCGGTCTGGCCGCCGAGGACCCGATTGGCCGGAATGCGCAGTCCATCCATGATGAGCTCGGTCGTGTCGACGCCCTTGTAGCCCATCTTGTCGATCTTGCCGGGGATGGTCAGGCCCGGACGGACCTCACCGAAGCCCGGCTCCTTCTCGACGAGGAAGGTCGTCATCGACTTGTGCGGGGCCGTGCCCTCGGGGTGTCCTTCGTCACTTCGCACGAGGACCGCCACCAGCGTGGAGCTGCCGCCGTTCGTCAGCCACATCTTCTGGCCGTTCAGGACGTACTCGTCGCCGTCCTTGACCGCCTTGGACGTGATGGCCGACACATCGGAGCCCAGGGCCGGCTCGGACATCGAGAACGCGCCGCGCACCTCGCCCAGTGCCATGCGCGGGAGGAAGTGGTCCTTCTGCTCCTGCGTGCCGTGCTGCTTGAGCATGTACGCCACGATGAAGTGGGTGTTGATGATGCCCGAGACGGACATCCAGCCCCGCGCTATCTCCTCCACGCACAGCGCGTAGGTGAGCAGCGACTCACCCAGGCCGCCGTACTCCTCGGGGATCATCAGCCCGAAGAGGCCGAGCTCCTTGAGTCCGTCGACGATCTGCTGCGGGTACTCGTCACGGTGTTCGAGTTCGGTCGCGACCGGGATGATCTCCTTGTCGACGAACTCCCGGACGGTCTTGAGGATCTCCCGCTGGACGTCGGTCAGCCCGGCGGTCTGGGCGAGTCGGGCCATGGCTACTTCCCCTGTTCCTTCAGCTGCGGGCGGCCGGGCTGCTCGCCGCCGCGCTCCTTGATGTACGTCTCGGTCGGGACCATCACCTTGCGCCGGAAGACGCAGACGAGGGTGCCGTCCTGCTTGTAGCCCTTGGTCTCCACGTAGACGATCCCGCGGTCGTTCTTCGACTTGGACGGGGTCTTGTCGAGGACCGTGGTCTCACCGTAGATGGTGTCGCCGTGGAAGGTCGGCGCCACGTGCCGCAGCGATTCGATCTCCAGGTTGGCGATGGCCTTCCCGGAGACGTCCGGCACGGACATGCCGAGCAGCAGCGAGTAGATGTAGTTGCCCACGACCACGTTCTTGCCGAAGTCGGTCGTGTTCTCCGCGTAATTGCTGTCCATGTGGAGCGGGTGGTGATTCATGGTCAGCAGGCAGAAGAGGTGGTCGTCGTACTCGGTGACCGTCTTCCCGGGCCAGTGCTTGTAGACCGCCCCGACCTCGAACTCTTCGTAAGTGCGTCCGAACTGCATGGCCCTACGCCTCCGGGATCTCGAACTTGGTGGTGCGCTGCATGCCCGCGGCACGGCCCTTGCCCGCGATGACCAGGGCCATCTTGCGGCTGGCCTCGTCGATCATCTCGTCGCCGAGCATGGCCGAGCCCTTCTTGCCGCCGGCCTCGGAGGTGCACCAGTCGTACGCGTCGAGGATCAGCTCGGAGTGGTCGTAGTCCTCCTGGGAGGGCGAGAAGACCTCGTTGGCCGCGTCGACCTGGCCCGGGTGCAGCACCCACTTGCCGTCGAAGCCCAGCGCCGCCGCCCGGCCCGCCACCTCGCGGTAGGCGTCCACGTCGCGGATCTGGAGGAAGGGGCCGTCGATCGCCTGGAGGTTGTGCATGCGGGCTGCCATCAGGATCCGCATCAGGATGTAGTGGTAGGCGTCCGCCGGGTAGCCGGGCGGCTGCATGCCCACGACCAGGGACTTCATGTTGATCGAGGCCATGAAGTCGGCCGGGCCGAAGATGATGGTCTCCAGCCGCGGCGAGGCGGCGGCGATCTCGTCGACGTTGACCAGGCCCTTGGCGTTCTCGATCTGCGCCTCGATGCCGATCTTGCCGACCTCGAAGCCCATCGTCTTCTCGATCTGGGTCAGCAGGAGGTCGAGCGCCACGACCTGCTGGGCGTCCTGGACCTTCGGCAGCATGATGCAGTCGAGGTTCTGGCCCGCGCCCTCCACGACGGTGATGACGTCGCGGTACGTCCAGTGCGTGGTCCAGTCGTTGACGCGCACGACCCGGGTCTTGCCGGTCCAGTCGCCGTTGTTCAGCGCGTCCACGATCGTGTGGCGGGCGCCTTCCTTGGCGAGCGGGGCGCAGGCGTCCTCCAGGTCGAGGAAGACCTGGTCGGCCGGCAGGCCCTGGGCCTTCTCCAGGAAGCGCGGGTTCGAGCCCGGCACCGCGAGGCAGGAGCGGCGCGGCCGCAGCCGGTTCACGGGAGACGTGGGCGTGGTCATGCGGGGACCTCCAGAGGGTCGAGCTTGTTCGCTTTCCGGATCTCGTCGACGATACGGCCGATGATCTCCGTGATACCGAAGTCCTTGGGTGTGAAGACGGCGGCGACTCCGGCCGCCTTGAGCGCGATGGCGTCGGCGTTCGGAATGATGCCGCCGAGGACGACGGGTATGTCACCCGCCCCCGCCGTACGGAGGCGTTCCAGCACGTCCGGCACGAGCGCGCTGTGCGAGCCGGACAGGATGGACAGTCCCACGCAGTGCACGTCCTCGGCCAGCGCCGCCGAGGAGATCTCCTCGGGCGTCAGCCGGATGCCCTGGTAGACCACCTCGAACCCGGCGTCGCGGGCCCGTACGGCGATCTGCTCGGCGCCGTTGGAGTGCCCGTCCAGGCCGGGCTTGCCGACCAGCAGGCGCAGCCGGCCGGAGCCCAGGTCCTCGGCGGTCCGGGCGACCTTCTCGCGGACGAGGGCCATCGGCGTGCCCTCTTCCGCGGTGACGGCCACCGGGGCCGAGGAGACCCCGGTCGGGGCGCGGAACTCGCCGAACACCTCGCGCAGGGCGTTCGCCCACTCGCCGGTGGTGACACCGGCCCGGGCGCATTCGAGCGTGGCCTCCATCAGGTTCTCGGTCCCGGCGGCGGCCTCCTTCAGCCGGTCCAGGGCCTGCATCACCGTCGGGAAGACGAACGGGTCGCCGTTCCCCTGCCGCTCCGAGGACTCCTGCCGCTCGGCGCGCCAGCGGCCGATCCGCTCGACCGTCAGTGCCTCCACGGCCCCGTCCACCGTCATGATCGCGCCGTCGAGATCGGCGGTGAGCGGGTTCGGCTCGGTCTGCTCGAAGCAGTTGACGCCGACGATCTTGTCCTCGCCGGCTTCGATGCGGGCGCGGCGCTCGGCGTGCGAGGAGACGAGCTGGGACTTCAGGTACCCGGACTCGACGGCGGCCATCGCGCCGCCCATCTCCTGGATCCGGTCGATCTCGGCCAGGCAGTCGGCGACCAGGGAGTCGACTTTGGCTTCGATGACGTGGGATCCGGCGAAGATGTCCTCGTACTCCAGCAGGTCGCTCTCGTGCGCCAGGACCTGCTGGATGCGCAGCGACCACTGCTGGTCCCAGGGCCGGGGCAGGCCCAGCGCCTCGTTCCAAGCCGGCAGCTGCACGGCGCGGGCCCGGGCGTCCTTGGAGAGGGTCACCGCGAGCATCTCCAGCACGATGCGCTGGACGTTGTTCTCCGGCTGCGCCTCGGTCAGGCCCAGGGAGTTGACCTGGACGCCGTACCGGAAGCGGCGCTGCTTGGGGTTCTCGATGCCGTAGCGCTCGCGGGTGACCTGGTCCCAGATGCGGCCGAAGGCGCGCATCTTGCACATCTCCTCGATGAAGCGGACGCCCGCGTTCACGAAGAACGAGATACGGGCGACCACTTCACCGAAGCGGTCCTCCGGGACCTGGCCCGAGTCGCGCACCGAGTCCAGTACGGCGATCGCGGTCGACATCGCGTACGAGATCTCCTGGACCGGGGTGGCCCCGGCCTCCTGGAGGTGGTACGAGCAGATGTTGATCGGGTTCCACTTCGGGATGTGGTTGACCGTGTACGCGATCATGTCCGTCGTCAGGCGGAGCGAGGGCCCGGGCGGGAAGACGTGCGTCCCGCGCGAGAGGTACTCCTTGACGATGTCGTTCTGCGTGGTGCCCTGGAGCTGGGAGATGTCCGCGCCCTGCTCCTCGGCGGCCACCTGGTAGAGCGCCAGCAGCCACATGGCGGTGGCGTTGATCGTCATCGAGGTGTTCATCTGTTCCAGGGGGATGTCCTGGAACAGCCGCCGCATGTCGCCCAGATGGGAGACCGGGACCCCGACCCGGCCCACCTCGCCGCGGGCGAGGATGTGGTCGGGGTCGTAGCCGGTCTGCGTCGGGAGGTCGAACGCGACCGACAGGCCGGTCTGGCCCTTGGCGAGGTTGCGGCGGTACAGCTCGTTGGACGCCTCGGCCGTGGAGTGGCCGGCGTACGTCCGCATGAGCCACGGACGGTCTTTCTGGCGCTCTGTCATCTCAGGCTGTCCCTCTGGGCCCTCGGACGTCTCAGACGTTGCGGAAGCGGTTGATGGCGTCGATGTGCTGGGCGCGGAGCTCCTGGTTGCGAATGCCCAGGCCCTCCTCGGGGGCGAGCGCGAGGACGCCGACCTTGCCCTGGTGGAGGTTGCGGTGGACGTCGTACGCGGCCTGGCCGGTCTCCTCCAGGGAGTAGACCTTGGACAGCGTCGGGTGGATCTTGCCCTTGGCCACCAGGCGGTTGGCCTCCCAGGCCTCGCGGTAGTTGGCGAAGTGCGAGCCGACGATCCGCTTGAGCGACATCCACAGGTAGCGGTTGTCGTACTCGTGCATGTAGCCCGAGGTCGAGGCGCAGGTGGTGATCGTGCCGCCCTTGCGGGTGACGTAGACGGAGGCGCCGAAGGTCTCGCGGCCGGGGTGCTCGAAGACGATGTCGATGTCCTCGCCGCCGGTCAGCTCGCGGATGCGCTTGCCGAAGCGCTTCCACTCCTTGGGGTCCTGGGTGTGCTCGTCCTTCCAGAACTTGTAGCCCTCGGCGTTGCGGTCGATGACCGCCTCGGCGCCCATCGCGCGGCAGATGTCCGCCTTCTCGGGGGAGGAGACCACGCAGATCGGGTTGGCGCCGCCGGCCAGTGCGAACTGGGTGGCGTACGAGCCGAGGCCGCCGCTGGCGCCCCAGATCAGGACGTTGTCGCCCTGCTTCATGCCGGCGCCGTTGCGGGAGACCAGCTGGCGGTAGGCGGTGGAGTTGACCAGGCCGGGGGAGGCGGCCTCCTCCCAGCTGAGGTGGTCCGGCTTCGGCATCAGCTGGTTGGACTTGACGAGTGCGATCTCCGCCAGGCCGCCGAAGTTGGTCTCGAAGCCCCAGATGCGCTGCTCGGGGTCGAGCATCGTGTCGTTGTGGCCGTCGGAGGACTCCAGCTCGACCGAGAGGCAGTGGGCGACGACCTCGTCGCCGGGCTTCCAGGCGTTGACGCCGGGGCCGGTGCGCAGCACGACGCCCGCGAGGTCCGAGCCGATGACGTGGTACGGGAGGTCGTGGCGCTTGGTGAGCTCCGACAGGCGCCCGTAGCGCTCCAGGAAGCTGAAGGTGGACACCGGCTCGAAGATCGACGTCCACACGGAGTTGTAGTTGACCGACGAGGCCATGACGGCCACGAGGGCCTCGCCCGGGCCGAGCTCCGGCACCGGGACCTGGTCGAGGTGCAGGGACTTGCGCGGGTCCTTCTCACGGGTGGTGAGCCCCGCGAACATCTCCGCCTCGTCCTTGTGCACGGTGATCGCGCGGTACGAGTCGGGGAGCGGCAGGGCCGCGAAGTCGGCGGGCGTAGCGGCCTGCGACTGGATCGCGTCCAGGATGTCCTTCACGGTGTTGCCTCCGGCGAAGCGCTGATGAGGGTGCGCTGAGGGATACGCGGGTGCGCGGTACGGGTGTGGTGTGGTGCTGCGGGTGGTGCGAGATGCCGTCGGTCCGGCGGAGCTGTGGTGCTGGCGACGCCCGTGGTGGGGCGTGCGGTGCCTGGTGACGCAGGCATCCGGGGCGCGGTTCGTGCCGAGTGGGCGTGGACCGCGGGGACATCCGGACGAGATTCAACGTATGGCACCCCGTGTCACTCAGCAAGGCACCGCGTGCCAAAACTTTCTCTCATTTGCCTATTGACCTGCACAGATGAGCGATGATCGATCATTGTTACCGGTGAGTAGGGGCAAGTCGGACAAACAAAAGCGGCCGCCCCCGGAATGGGAGCGGCCACTGTGATGTGCGTGACTCGTGCGTCTACTGCTTGTTTCTCAGTGCTTCCTCGATGGTCCGCATGACCTCGTCCAGCGGGGCGTCCGTCCGGGCCACCGCCACCAGCACCTCGCCCTGCGTACGGACCTCCGCCGGCGCGGCCGGGGCCGGCCCGGTGGTCAGGGTCCGGCCGGCTCCGATCCCCGTGCCGAAGGTCTTGCGCACGATCGAGAAGGCGTGGTCCAGCTGTGCCTCCACGTCCCCCTGGCCCCCCGCCCGCAGCCAGCGCCGCAGCACGTGGTTGTGGGCCGTCACCACCGCCGAAGCGGCCACTTCGGCCAGCAGCGGGTCGTCGTTGCCGTCGTGGTGGTCGGTCTCGTCGAAGTGGGCCAGCAGGTAGCGGGTGAACAGCCGCTCGTACCGGGCCACCGAGGCGATCTCCCGCTCCCGCAGCGCCGGCACCTCGCGGGTCAGCCGGTAGCGCTCCACCGACACCGCCGGCGAGGCGGCGTACATCTTCATGACTTCCTTGATCCCGCGGCACACCGTGTCGAGCGGGTGCTCGTGCGCCGGGGCCACGTCCAGCACCGCCTCGGCCCTGGTCAAGGTGTCGTCGTGGTCCGGGAAGATCGCCTCTTCCTTGGACCGGAAGTGACGGAAGAAGGTCCGGCGCGCCACCCCCGCCGTCGCGGCGATCTCGTCGACCGTCGTCGCCTCGTACCCCTTGGTGGCGAACAGCTCCATCGCGGCGGCGGCGAGCTCCCGCCGCATCTTGAGCCGCTGCGCGGCCGCCTTGGTGCCGGCCGTGCTCTCCGGGTTGTCGGAGGCCGTGGTGGCGCGGGGCGAGGACTTGGCGGGCTGGGACATAGAGCGAAAGTACTTCATTCGCGCGGGTGAGCGCGCCTGAGGGGGGTGGGACGGGGGTGGATGCGGGGGAGGGCCCGCACTGGGCTCGGAGGGTACGGTCTGCCGTGAGGGTCCGGCAGACCCGAGCAGCCCTCCCCACGCATCCGGCTCTTGGGGCCCCTGGTCAGGGCGCTGATTACCGGCGGGCGTACTCACGGAATCCGCGGCCGGTCTTCCGGCCCAGGCAGCCCGCCGCCACCAGGTGCTCCAGCAGCGGGGACGGGGCCAGGCCAGGGTCCCGGAACTCCTTGTGGAGGACCTTCTCGATCGCCAGCGAGACGTCCAGGCCGACGACGTCGAGCAGCTCGAACGGCCCCATCGGGTAGCCGCCGCCCAGCTTCATGGCGGCGTCGATGTCGTCGAGGGTGGCGTAGTGCTGCTCGACCATCTTCACGGCGTTGTTCAAGTACGGGAACAGCAGCGCGTTCACGATGAACCCGGCCCGGTCCCCGCAGTCCACCGGGTGCTTGCGCACCTTCGTGCAGATCTCGCGGACCGTGGCGTGCACGTCGTCCGAGGTCAGGACGGTCCGGACCACCTCGACCAGCTTCATCGCCGGCGCCGGGTTGAAGAAGTGCATGCCGATCACGTCCTGCGGACGCGAGGTCACGCGGGCGACCGCGATCACCGGGAGCGAGGAGGTCGTGGTGGCCAGCACCGCGCCCGGCTTGCAGACCTTGTCGAGGGCCGCGAACAGCTCCTGCTTGACCGCCAGGTTCTCGGCGACGGCCTCCACGGCCAGGTCCACGTCGGCGAAGGCGTCCAGCGAGCCGGCCGGGGTGATCCGCTCCAGCGTCTGCGCCGCGTTCTCCTCGGTCAGCTTGCCCTTGGACACCGCACGGCCCAAGGACTTGCCGATCGCGGCCTTCGCGGCGTCCGCCTTCTCCTGGCTGCGGGCGGCGAGCACCACCGCGAACCCGGCCTGCGCGAAGACCTGCGCGATCCCGCTCGCCATGGTCCCGGAGCCGGCCACGCCGACCGAGGTGACCGGACGGCCCTCGCCGAGCCGCGCCCCGTCCAGCGGGGTCTGCGCGTCACGGACGACCGTGGAGCTGCCCGGCTCCACGTACGTGTAGAAGCCGCGGCCGGACTTCTGCCCGGTCAGGCCGGCCTCCGCGAGGTGGCCCAGGATCGGGGCCGGGGCGTGCAGGCGGTCGCCGGAGGAGGCGTACATGGCCTCAAGGACGGTCCGGGCGGTGTCCACGCCGATCAGGTCGAGCAGGGCGAGCGGGCCCATGGGCAGGCCGCAGCCCAGCCGCATCGCCGCGTCGATGTCCTCGCGGGAGGCGTACTTCGACTCGTACATCGCGGCGGCCTGGTTGAGGTAGCCGAACAGCAGGCCGTCCGCGACGAAGCCGGGGCGGTCGCCGACGGAGACGGGCTCCTTGCCGAGCTCGCGGGCCAGCACGGTGACCGCCTCGACGGCCGGCGGGGCCGTCAGGACGCTGGAGACGACCTCGACCAGCTTCATCGCCGGGGCCGGGTTGAAGAAGTGCAGGCCGAGCACGCGCTCGGGGTGCTGGGACTCGGCGGCCAGCCGGGTCACCGACAGGGCGTTGGTGCCGGTGGCCAGGATCGTGTCGGGCCGGACGATCGCGTCGAGCTCGCGGAACAGGCGCTGCTTGAGCTCGTAGTCCTCCGGGACGACCTCGATGACGAGATCGGCGTCGGCGGCGGCGGACAGCTCGGTGAAGGTGCGGAAGCGGGCGAGCACGCCCTCCCGCTCCTGCTCGGTGAGCCGCTCGCGGGTCACCGACCGGGCCGTGGCGGCCGCGAGGGCGGCGGTGGCCCGGCGGGTGGCGGCGTCGCTGATGTCGATGCCGATGACCTCGCGGCCGGCCTGGGCGAGGACCTCGGCGATGCCGGTGCCCATGGTGCCGAGGCCGATGACGGCGATGGTCTGGAGGGTGGACTGACTGGACGTGGACGGAAGGTCCATCGCGGGACTCCAGTGGGAGAGGGTGACGACTGAGGGCTGCGCGCGGCGCACGACGCGGCAGGAGGGCCCGGCCCGGGAAGGGCGGGGCGGAGAACGGCGGACCCTGTCCCGGGGCCACACCGAACGAGAGAGGCGGCCGAGGCGCACGAGGTGCCTGAGCCACACGAGGTACCTGACATGCCTGAGGTACCGAACCGACTGGTACGGGGCGGCTGCGTCACCAGGCCGGCCTCGTACGTTGAAGGGAGCGTAACCCGCCGGTAACTGGCGCGCCAGAGCACGGAGATGTGACCTGTACCGCCCAAATGTACCGATCATCGATCATCGATCAGCCATCTGTGGAAACCCCGCGTGGCGTCGTCCGCGCCGCCCTAGGGTGGCCGGGTGAACGACGTGCTGGAGCGCCTGCGTACGGAAGCCGGACCGTCCCCCCGGTACGAGGAACTGCTCGCCGCCGACCCCGACGCCCTGGCCGACTCCCTGACCTCCGCCGGTTTGCCCCTGTGGGCCCGCGAACTGGCCGCGTACCGTCTCGGCCTGGCCGGGGACCGGCGGGCCTTCGAGGCCCTGGTCCTGCTCCTCAACCACCGCGACCCGCCCCGCTGCGCGGCCGCCGCCGAAGCCCTGGCCGTACTGGGCGACCCGCGCACCGCCCGGGCGGCGGCGGCACTCGCCACCAACACCCTGCGCACGGCCTACGCCCTCCAGCCGGTCCGGCTCCTCACGGCCCTGCGCGCCCCCGAATCGGTGCCGGCCCTGATGGCCACGCTGGCCCGGCTGCTGTCCCCGCACGACCCGTACTGGCGGGTGGCCCTGGCCTGCGTCGAGGGCCTGGGCGCCCTCGCCGACCCCCGCTCCCGCGAACTCCTCACCAGCGCCCAGTCCCACCCCCGCCTCGCACGGGCGGCAACCGCCGCGCTGCGCAGGCTGAGCTGAACGCACCTGTACCCCGCCGCCCCCGGCACGGGCCCGGCAGTGCGCTCAGTCGCCCGTCGGGAGGATCGCGAAGGCCTCCACCTCCAGCAGGAGCTCGGGGCGGACGAGGGCGGCGACCTGGACCGCCGAGGACGCCGGCAGCCGGTCGGCGGGGATGACGGCGTCGCGCGCCTGCCGCAGCGCCGGGAGGTGGGCCACGTCCGTGACGAAGTAGGTCAGCTTCACCACGTCGTCGAACGTGGCCCCGGCCGCCGCCAGGCACCGGCCCAGGTTGTCGAACACCTGCCGGGCCTGGGCGGCGGCGTCGCCCTCGCCGACCACCTCGCCCTTCTCGTCGAAGGCGCACTGCCCGGAGACGGCCACGAACCGCCCGGTGCCCCAGACGACGTGGCTGTACTGGGGGCTGGCGGCGACGCCCTCGGGGGCGGAGACGCGCGTGAGGTGGTGGGGGGCGGGCGTGGCCGCAGGCATGGTGGTCATGGCCATGATCCTGCCCGGCGGAGGTCAGCCGCGGAATCCCAGGAGGCCGTGGAGGGCCGTGCCGCCCGCCGACGGGGGGACCGCCCGGGTCGACGTGGTCGGCTTCGGGGCCGGCTGGGCGGCGCAGGTCGCGTCCGAGGCCTCGCCCGTTCGCAGGTACGTCCCCACCTTCTCGTCCAGGCACTTGTTGCCGCTGAGCGAGACCCCGTGGTTGCCGCCGCCCTCCTCGACCACCAGCGCCGCGCCCTTCAGCTTCCCCTTCATGCTCAGCGCTCCCTCGAACGGGGTCGCCGCGTCGTCCGTCGCCTGGAGCAGCAGGGCCGGCGGGAGGTCGGCGTTGGTCACGTCCGGCGCCGCCAGCGGCTCCGTCCGCCAGAACGCGCACGGCGCGTTGTACCAGGCGTTGTTCCAGGTCATGAACGGCGCCTTCGCGTGGGTGCGCCACATGTCCGCGCGCCACTGGTTCCAGTCCTTCGGCCAGGCCGAGTCACGGCATTGCACCGCCGTGTACACGCTGTAGCTGTTGCCCGCGGAGGGCTCCACCGCCCCGAACCGCTCGTACGCCGCCACCAGCGGCTTGGGGTCCGCCTTCTCCGCGTACGCGGAGAAGGCCTCGGCGAGCACCGGCCAGTAGCCGTTGTAGTAGCCGCCCGGCATGTAGGTGTCCTCCAGCTCCGCCGGGCCCACCTTGCCGCCCGCCGGGGTCGCGCGCAGGGAGTCCCGCATCGCGTACCAGCGTTCCTCGACCTCCGCCGGGTCGGTGCCCAGCCCGTACTTCTCGTCGTACTGGGCCACCCATGCCAGGAAGGCCTTGTGCCGGGCGTCGAACGCCTGGTCCTGCGCGAGGTTGTCCTCGTACCAGACCCCGCCCGGGTCGACCACGGAGTCCAGGACGAGGCGGTGCACCCGGTCCGGGTGGAGCTTGGCGTACACCGCGCCCAGGTAGGTCCCGTACGAGTAGCCGAAGTAGCTGAGCTTCGCCGCGCCCAGCGCGCCGCGCAGCACCTCGATGTCGCGGGCGGCCGAGACGGTGCCGATGTACGGGAGCACGTCCGCGTGCTTGGTCTGGCAGGACTCGGCGAAGGACTTCACCCGGTCCAGGTTGGCCTGCTCGGTCTGCGCGTCGAGGGGCACGGAGTCCGGGCGTACCGGGGTGAAGTGGCCGGGCCCGCAGTCCAGGGTGGGCTCGCTCTTGCCGACGCCCCGCGGGTCGAAACCGATCACGTCGTACTGGGCGGCCACGTCCTTGGGGAGCGCGGACGCGATGTACCCGGCCAGGGTCCGGCCGCTGCCGCCCGGGCCGCCGGGGTTGACCAGCAGCGGGCCCTGGGACGTGGCGGCGGTGTGCGGGACCCTGGTCAGGGCCAGGGAGATCTGCCGGCCGGCCGGGTGGTCGTGGTCGAGCGGGACCTTGAGGGAGGCGCACTGCAGCGTCGGATAGCGCGGCGTCGTGCAGGCGGTCCAGCGCAGCGCGGCGGGCGCGGCGGCCGGGGTCGTACCGGCCGGGGTCGCGGCCGACGGGGCGGCGCCCGCCGGGCTCGTGACGGCGGCGGCCACGGTCGCCGTGGCGATCGACAGCAGGACGACGGCGCGCTTCTTGAAGTGGCCGCGCTTCTTCGCGGGGTGCAGCATGGGGCCTCCCAGCCGAGGGTTCTGGGCGGAATCGTCCCGGAAACCGAGCCCGGAAGACGGGATTGGGCTGCTGATTGGCCCGATGTGATGAGCGTTCAGGGGCCGTACGAGGTCACAGGAGGCTGAGCTGTGTGGGCCCGGCCGCAGCCGGCTCGGCGGGGCGTTCGGGGAGGGGTGTCCTGCGGGCCTCGGCCGGCCGGGCGGGGCCGATGCCGAATTCCGCCGCGAGTTCGTGGACTTGGCGGGTGATCCGGCGCTGGTACCAGGTCGGCGCGTACGAGCCTCCCGCGTACATGCGCTCGTACCGTTCGACCAGGTGGGGGTGGTGGTTGCGCAGCCAGGCCGTGAACCACTCGCGGGCGCCCGGCCGCAGATGGAGTACCAGGGGTGTCACGGAGGTCGCCCCCGACTCGGCGACGGCCCGGACGGTGGCCCGCAGTTGCTCCGGCGAGTCCCCGAGGCAAGTTGCACACCTCCCTAAGTGTCTCTGACGTGCAAATATGACCGCCATGAGCACCCAGACGGACGACACGGGCCACCTCATCGACTTGGTGTGCCGAAAGAGTCAGGCGGTCAAGAGCAAGACCGGCCGCCGCGAAATCTCGGTCAGCGCACAGGAGGCCCGAGGCCGCAAGACGGCCGAACTGCTTGGTCTGACGGTTCGCCACGTATGGCGTGAGGTTGGATCGGCCTCCCGCTTTCGCCGGTCCAAGAAAGTGCCGAAACAGGATCTCGCTCTACAGGCTCTGGAGCGTGGTGAAATCGGGGCCCTGTGGGTCTTTCGTCTGGACCGATGGACCGACGACGGAGCCGGACCCGAAGAGCGCCCCGGTCATGTCCGGGGCTGCGGGCCCGTCCGTCAGATTGTCCCAGCGCATGAGCGCCTCCCTCGGTAGCTCGCCCCGAGAATAGAACAAACGTTCCCATGATCGTGTGGGGCGGAAAGGTGTCGATCGCCGCGGCGGTGCTGTGACAGGTTCCGGCCATGGCGAAGATGCGGATCGTGGTGTGCCTGCCGGGCGGGGCCCGCAACCGGCTGGAGGAGGCGATCGCCGAGGCCATGGCCCCGTTCGAGCTCGACCACAGCCGGGGCGAGGAGCTCGACATCTGGGACGGCTGGTCCGTCCACGGCGGATCCGACGGGGGTGGCTTCCACCTGGCGGCCGGGTACGAGGACGACCCGCGGATCGTGCACGACGTGAGCGGGGACGGCACCCGGGCCCCGAGCCTGCCCGGCACGTGCCCCGGCGGCCCCCGCGAGGCGCTGGCCTTCGCCGGGATCAGGGCCGAGGCCGCCGCCTTCGCCGCCCCGGCCTGGGACCTGTGGCGGGAACCGTCCCGCAGTCACCCGCCGGCACAGCCGCGCGGCGCAGCGTCGACCGGGCCCCGGACCACCCCGGCCGAGCGCGAGGCGGGGCGCCGGGCCGGGGCGGAGGGCCGCGCGGCGTTCGACGCGCAACCCCTGGTCGCCGCCTACCGGGAGGGGGTCGACGCACTGCGCGCCGCGCACCGAGGGCGCCTGCACGGCCGGAGCTTCCTCCACGAGGGCGCCGCCGAGAGCGTCATGCGTCTGGGTCGGGCGGATTTCGCCGCACGGCACGCCTCGCAGCTGCTGGTCGCGAGCAGTGTCCTCACCCTCGACGGGTGGTGGTGCGAGAGCGGCGAGGAGCCCGTACACGGTGCCTGCGGCAGCCGCGCTGCATGCCCGCACGCGCCTCCGCTCACGGAGCCCTCCTGGAGCGCCGCGCACCGGTACTTGGAGGCTCTCCGCGGGGACGCGCTCCTCGTCTTTCTCCGCCGTCACGTCTGACCCGGATTTGGGCGCGTGCCCCGGAGGTGGTTGGCTTGCCGCGACGAGCGGACACAACTGCTGGAGGAACAGCTATGGCGCAGGTCGAGGCCACCACGGAGCGGATCATCGCGGCCGACGCGGAGACGGTGTTCGACGCGCTGGCGGACTACACGGGAACCCGGGGCAAGCTGCTGCCCGAGCACTTCAGCGAGTACGAGGTGCGCGAGGGCGGCGACGGCGAGGGCACCCTCGTCCACTGGAAGCTCCAGGCCACCAGCAAGCGCGTGCGCGACTGCCTGCTGGAGGTCACCGAGCCCACCGACGGCCAGCTCGTGGAGAAGGACCGCAAGTCCAGCATGGTGACCACCTGGGTCGTCACCCCGGCCGGCGAGGGCAAGTCCAAGGCCGTGGTCACCACCGTCTGGAACGGCGCCGGCGGCATCGGCGGTTTCTTCGAGCGCACCTTCGCCCCCAAGGGCCTCGGCCGCATCTACGACACCCTGCTGGCCAACCTGGCCGCCGAAGTCGAGGGCTGAGCAAGGTCATTGCCCGGCCGCGGCGTGGGGCGGCTCACCGGATCGGGTGGAGTTTCCGGCCGGACCGAGCCCCCGGCAGCGCCCCCGGCCCGCCCCTCGTCCGCAGCGGCGCGCGGCGGCTGCGCCCGGCGCCGCCTCCGGGGCCGTTTCCCCGGCGCGCCCCTGGCGTGGTCCCCGGCCGGGACGGGCCCGGGCGGCTAGGCTGGGGGCCTGCGTGGACGGTCCGTCCGTGTCGGCCGCGCCGTGCGCAGCCGACCGCCCCGGGGGGCCCGATGAAGATCCTCGTCTCCGCCGACATGGAAGGCGCCACGGGCGTCACCTGGCCCGCCGACGTCCTGCCCGGCACCCCCGAGTGGGAGCGTTGCCGCCACCTGTTCACCTCCGACGTGAACGCGGCCGTGCTCGGCTTCCTCGACGGCGGCGCCGACCGGGTCCTCATCAACGAGGCCCACTGGACCATGCGGAACCTGCTGCTCGAACAGCTCGACGAGCGGGCCGAGATGCTCACCGGCCGCCACAAGTCCCTCAGCATGGTCGAGGGCGTCCAGCACGGCGACGTCGACGGCGTCGCGTTCGTCGGCTACCACACCGGCGCCGGCACGCCCGGCGTCCTCGCCCACACCTACCTCGCCAACTCCATCACCGGGGTCTGGCTGAACGGCGTCCGTGCGAGCGAGGGCCTGCTCAACGCGCATGTCGTCGCCGAGTACGGAGTGCCGGTCGTCCTCGTCACCGGCGACGACCTGACCTGCGTCGACGCCGACGGCTACGCGCCGGACGCGGTCAAGGTCGCCGTCAAGGACCACGTCTCCCGCTACGCCGCGGTCTGCCGCACCCCGGCCCGCACCGCCGCCGACATCCGGGCCGCCGCCAAGGAGGCCACGGCCCTCGCCGTCCGCCGGGAGCCGGTGCGCGGCGGCCCGTACGCCGTGGAGCTGGAGTTCGACGCGGAGCACCTGGCGACGACGGCGACCGTCGTCCCGGGCGTCGAACGCTCCGGGGAACGCAGGGTCGCGTACACAAGCGAGACGATGTACGAGGGGATCCGGGCCTTCAAGGCGGTCACGACGGTCGTCTCGGCGGCCGTGGAGGAGCAGTATGGCTGACATGCCCGCAGTCACCCAGGAGAGCCCCGCCGGGGAGCCCGGATCCGTAGCGGACCCGGTGGACCGGACGGCGCTCGACGAAGCCGTCGAGTTCACCTCCGGCCTGATCCGCATCGACACCACCAACCGCGGCGGCGGCGACTGCCGCGAGCGCCCCGCCGCCGAGTACGTCGCCGAGCGGCTCGCCGCGGCCGGCCTGGAACCGGCCCTCCTCGAACGCACCCCCGGCCGCACCAACGTGGTGGCCCGGATCGAGGGCACCGACCCGGGCGCCGAGGCCCTCCTCGTCCACGGCCACCTCGACGTGGTCCCCGCCGAACCCGCCGACTGGAGCGTGGACCCCTTCTCCGGGGAGGTCCGCGACGGTGTGGTCTGGGGCCGCGGCGCCGTCGACATGAAGAACATGGACGCGATGGTGCTGGCCGTCGTACGGGCCTGGGCGCGCGCGGGGGTCAAGCCCCGCCGGGACGTCGTCATCGCCTACACCGCCGACGAGGAGGACAGTGCGGTCGACGGCTCGGGATTCCTGGCCGACCAGCACCCGCACCTGTTCGACGGCTGCACCGAGGGCCTGAGCGAATCCGGTGCCTTCACTGTGCACAACGGCCCCGGCCAGGCCCTCTACCCGATCGCCGCCGGTGAACGCGGCACCGCCTGGCTCAAGTTGACCGCCCACGGCACGGCCGGGCACGGTTCCAAGCCGAACCGGGCCAATGCCGTCAGCCGACTCGCCGCCGCCGTGGCCCGGATCGGCGAGTACCGGTGGCCCGTCCGGCTCACCGACACGGTCGTCGCCTGCATCACCGAACTCGCCGCCCTCCAGGGCCTGTCGGTCGCCCCCCGCGCCCGCGGATTCGACCTCGACGCGGTCCTCGGCAAGCTCGGCCCGGCAGGCCTCCTCGTCGAGGCGACCGTACGCAACAGCGCCAACCCGACGATGTTCAGCGCCGGTTACAAGCTCAACGTGATTCCGGGGACGGCCACCGCGTACGTGGACGGGCGGGTGCTGCCCGGCGGCGAGGCCGAGTTCATCGCCACGCTCGACGCCCTCACCGGCCCCGACGTCACCTGGGAGTTCCACCACCGCGAGGTGGCCCTCGAAGCCCCCGTGGACGGGCGGACGTACGGGATCCTGCGCGAATCCGTGGAGCGCTTCGACCCCGACGGCCACGTGGTGCCGTTCTGCATGGCGGGCGGCACCGACGCCAAGCAGTTCTCCCGGCTCGGGATCACCGGATACGGCTTCTCCCCGCTGAAGCTGCCCCCGGGCTTCGACTACTGGTCCCTGTTCCACGGCGTGGACGAGCGGGTCCCCGTCGACGCCCTGCACTTCGGGGTGCGCGTCCTCGACCACGCCCTGCGGACCTTGTGAGGGGGAGCCGGTGATGGCGGTGCCGACCGGGCCCTACGGCAGCTGGCCCTCGCCCATCGACGCGGCTGTCGCCGCCTCGCTCGACGGGCGGCCCGAGTACCTCGCCACCGTCGGCCCCGAGGTGTGGTGGACCGAGCCCCGGCCGACCGAGGGTGGCCGCCGCACCTTGGTGCGCAGGCCCGCCGACGGCGGCCCCGAGACCTCGGTGCTGCCCGCCCCGTGGAACGTCCGCAGCCGCGTCACCGAGTACGGGGGCCGGCCCTGGGCCGGCACCGAACGGACCGCGGGCGGACCCCTGGTGGTGTTCGTCCACTTCGCCGACCAGCGGATGTACGCCTTCGAACCAGACGCCCCGGACGGTGCGCCCCCGCGGCCCCTCACCCCCGTCTCCGCGGTCGGAGGTGGACTGCGCTGGGCCGATCCGGTCCTGCGCGGGGACGAAGTCTGGTGCGTCCTGGAGGAGTTCACCGGGCCGGCCCCGACCGACGTGCGCCGGGTGCTGGCCGCCGTACCGTTGGACGGCGCCGCTGCCGGGGACCGCTCCCGCGTACGCGAACTCACCGACGACCGGCACCGGTTCACCACCGGGCCGCGGCTCTCCCCCGACGGGCTGCACGCGGCCTGGCTGGTGTGGGACCACCCCCGGATGCCGTGGGACGGTACCGAGGTGCGGCTCGCCGAGGTCGGGCCCGACGGGAAGCTGAGCGGGGCCCGTACCGTACTGGGCGGCCCCGAGGAGGCCGTGGCCCAGGTGGAGTGGACCCCCCGCGGCGACCTCCTCGCCGTCAGCGACCGCAGCGGCTGGTGGAACCCGTACCGGGTGGACCCGGCGACCGGCGAGGCCGTCAACCTGTGCCCGCGCGAGGAGGAGTTCGGCGGCCCCCTGTGGAAACCCGGGCTGAGCTGGCTGGCCCCGCTGCCCGGCGGGCTCCTGGCCGTCCTGCACGGCCAGGGCTCCTCGGTGCTCGGCGTCCTCGACCCGGAGAGCGGCGACCTGGTGGACGCCGCCGGGCCGTGGACGGCCTGGCAGCCCACCCTCGCCGCGCACGGCACCCGCGTCTACGGGGTCGCGGCCAGCCCGCGCAGCGCCTACGAGGTGGTGGAGCTCGACACCGAGGACGGACACGCCCGCGTGGTCGGCGCGGCCGGGGTGGACCCGGTGGACCCCTCGTACTATCCGGAACCACAGACCCGGACCTTCCTCGGCCAGGGCGGTCGGGAGATCCACGCCCACGTCTACCCGCCGCACCACCCCGCGCGCCGGGCGCCCGCCGACGAACTGCCCCCGTACGTGATCTGGGTGCACGGTGGCCCCACCGACCACGTGCCGCCCGTACTCGACCTGCACATCGCCTACTTCACCTCGCGCGGCATCGGCGTGGCGGAGGTGAACTACGGCGGCTCCAGCGGCTACGGGCGCGCCTACCGGGAGCGGCTGCGCGAGCAGTGGGGCGTCGTCGACGTGGAGGACTGCGCGGCGGTGGCCAGGTCGCTGGCCGCCGAGGGCACCGCGGACCCGGATCGCCTCGCCATCCGGGGCGGCAGCGCGGGCGGCTGGACGGCGGCGGCCTCGCTGGCCGCCGGCGACCTGTACGCCTGCGCCGCGATCATCTACCCCGTCCTGGACCTGCTGGGCTTCGCCGAGGAGACCCACGACCTGGAGTCCCGTTACATCGACGGCCTGGCCGGGCCCCCGCAGACCCTGGCCGTGCGCTGCCGCGAGCGCTCACCGGTCGCCCGCGCCGACCGGATCACCGCCCCCTTCGTACTGCTCCAGGGCCTGGACGACCCGGTCTGCCCGCCGGCCCAGGCGGAGCGCTTCCTGGCGGCCCTGCGGGGGCGCCCGGTGCCGCACGCGTACGTCGCCTTCGAGGGCGAGGGCCACGGGTTCCGGCGTGCGGACACCATGGTCCGGGCGCTGGAGGCGGAACTCTCCCTGTACGCCCAGGTGTTCGGGTTCGACCGGCCGGACGTCCCCCGTCTCGCGCTGGACCCGACCGGGCCCTAGCCGAGGGGCGCCCCCGCAGGTGGCCGAACCGCCGTACACGTAGCCGTGGGAGTACGGCTCGGGTAGGGAACGGTCGTCGGCGGCGGGCAGCGAGGTCCCCTTCAGCCCGATCGGGCCGAGCAGGCGGTCCTGGAACGCGGCGCGTGGCGGAACGCGAGGGCCAGCGCCTCCTGCGGTGTCCACGCCTTCCCCGGGTCGGCGTCCAGCATCATCGCGAGGGCGGGTGCGCTGGTGTAGTCGTACAGCCCGCTGCGCATTTTCAGCAGGTCGGCGAGGGTGATGTGCGTACCGTCCGGAACCCCGGCCACGTAATCGGACACGGATCGCCCAGCTTGATCCTGCCGTCCTGGGCGAGGAGCGTGATGAGCGCCGCCGTCATGGTCTTGGTGTTCGAGGCGATCCGGAATGGTCGCCGGTGCCGGGCGGTTTCGCGGCGCCCAGTTCCGACGTGCCGGTGACCTCCCGGAAGGTGCCCTGCGGGGCAGCAGCAGTACCACCGCGCCGGGGACCATCAGCTTCCTTCGCCGCCCGGTCGACCACGGCCTGGAAGGCGGCCGGCTTGATCGGCTTCAGGGGCGACGGGATGCGGGTGGGGGCGGGCGGGGGCATCGTCGCCGCGGGAGCGGGCGTCGGCGACGGGGCCGCGAGCGCCGCCACGGCCGAGGCGGGCGGCAGAGCGCCGCCCGCGATCAACAGGGCCACGCATGGCGCGAGCAGTGCCGTGCGCCGGTGCGTGGGGTGAGTCGCGCGGGACGCCGTTCGGGAGGTCCGCATGCACTCACCCCAACCCTGTTTCGGGCAGAATCACCCAATTTTAGCAGCGTGACTACGGCTGGGCCGTGTGCAGCCAGACGCGGAGCGGGCCCAGCGGGGTGAAGCCGTGGCGGACGGCGGTGTCCAGGTCGTCCCCGGCTTCGTAGCCGACGACCGGGAGGCCCGGCCACAGGGCCGTGACCAGGGTGAGGGCGCCCGTCCAGGCTTCGTCGTCCGGGGTGCCGTCCGCGGCGAACACGTTGGAGAGGCCGACGACCCCGCCCGTCCGGTTGGCGGCGGCCCCGGCGACGATGCGCCCGTCGGCGTCCCGTCCCGCGAGGAAGGCGATCTCCGGCGTGAGCAGGCCCCCGTGGAACAGGCCGGTGCTCTCCTCACCGTCCCAGGCCGCCTCCCAGGCGTCCAGCTCCCCGGCGCCGTCGACGCGGGTCCAGGCCAGGGCGGAGGCGGCCGGAGCCGGGGCGTCCGCCGGGCGGTGGACCCACTCGGCGCCGAACAGCACCTCGAAGCCCGCCGGGGCCAGGTCGAGCGAGGCGAAGCTGTCCTTCACCGAGCAGCCGGGGGAGTCGGTGTCCATCCCCGCCAACAGTGCGTCCGCCGAGGCGTTGCGGGTCAGGGTCACGCCGTCGGGGTAGTACGGCGGAGTGCGGCGAGCGCTGGTCCACACCGCCGGCGCGAACACGCCGCCGCCACTGACCGCCGCGCACCACGCGGCGTTGTTGCGTACCGCCGCGTGCAGGAGTTCTTCGATGTCCGGGGTGATGATCACGCCGGGAATATTGCCACAACCCCTAGCCTGGGCAGATGCCATATTCCACGTACCTGCGCGAGGGGGAGCACGTCGGACTGCGGCCCTTCCGGCTCGCCGACGGCCCCGAGTTCACCACGCACGTGCACGAGAGCCGGCACCTCCACCACCCCTGGCTGTCCCCGCCGGAGACGATCGAGGAGTACGAGCCGTACGCGACGTCCCTGATCGAGGGCGGGACCCGGGTGGGCTTCCTGGTGTGCGAGCGCGAGACCGGGGCCATCGCCGGCTTCGTCAACATCAACAACATCGTCCACGGCGCCTTCGACTGCGGAGCGCTCGGCTACGGCGCCTTCGCGCACGCCGCCGGGCGGGGGCTGTTCCGGGAGGCGCTTCGGCTCGTCGTGGCGCACGCCTTCGCCCCCGAGAGCGAGGGCGGTCTGGGGCTGCACCGGCTGGAGGCCAACATCCAGCCGGACAACGAGGCCTCCCTGGCCCTGGTCCGCGGGGCCGGCTTCCGACTGGAGGGGCTCTCGCCGGACTTCCTCTTCGTCGACGGGGCGTGGCGCGACCACGAGCGATGGGCGATCACCGTCGAAATGGCGGGTCCCACGGCCGCCGATCGCGCAGGATGAGGAGATGCGAAGCCTGGTCCTCCTCGACGCCCCGTCCAACCTGGGCCTGCGCCCGCCCGCACCCGCCACCGTCCCCGGCGTCTACAAACTGGCGGGCGCCCTGCGCGACCAGGGTCTGCTGAGCCGGCTCGGCGCCCGCGAGGGCGGGGTCGTGGTGCCGCCGCGCTACGACCGCGGCAACTGGCGTGAGGGCGACGGGGTCTTCCACTCCGGCCCGCTCGCCACCTACACCGTCGCCCTCGCCGACCGGATCGAAAAGCACCTGCGCGCCGGGGAGTTCCCGGTCGTCCTCGGCGGGGACTGCTCGATCCAGCTCGGCGCCAGCCTCGCCATGCGCCGCGTGGGACGGTACGGGCTGGCCGCGATCGACGGCTCCGCCGACTTCCGCCACCCCGGCAACGAGGCCGTCAACGGCCCCGTCGGAGCCGCCGCCGGTGAGGAGCTCGCCCTCGCCACCGGCCGCGGCCAGGCCGCCCTCGCCGACCTGGAAGGGCTGGGCCCCTACCTCCGCGACGAGGACGTACGGCTCTTCGGGCTGCGCGACGGCGACGGGGACCTGCCGGAGCTGCGCGCCGCGGGGATCTCCACGGCCACCGTCGGGGACATCCGCGCACGCGGAGCCGCAGCAGTGGCGCGCGCCGCGCTGGACGGACTGCACCCGCCGGACACCGATGGGTTCTGGGTCCACCTGGACGCCGACGTACTGGACCCGGACGTGATGCCCGCGGTCGACAGCCCCGACCCCCGCGGCCTGCTCCCCGGCGAACTCGCCGAGCTGCTCTCCGTATTGGTCGGCTCCCCGCGCTGCGTCGGCCTCAACGTCACGATCTACGACCCGGACCTCGACCCGGACCTGCGGGCCGGGGCGCTGCTCGCCGACCTGGTCGTGGGGGCGTTCGCGTAGCGCTCCGGCCAGGGCTTTGCGCAATCCTGACCGGTGGTGATCCGCGGAACCCCTGTGCACCGGCCGCAGTGGCGTGTTCCATTTCCTGCATGGCCACCACCGTCCGCCGTGCCGTACTGACCCTGCCCGCAGCCCCCTTGGGCCCCGAGAACCCGCTACCCGTCCTGCGCGCCCCCGCCGACGTGCACACCCTGGACGAGCGCACGCGGGAGGAACTCCCGCGCGACATGGCCCGGCAGATCGGGTACGAGCCGCTGCGCTCGCTGCTGCCCGTCCGGCTGCTGGACGGATACCAGCGGCGCAGGCGTGAAGGCGAGTTCGAGGCCGTCGTCATCGAGAACGCACACCTGCGCGTCACCGTGCTGCCCGGGCTCGGCGGCCGGGTCCACTCCCTCGTGCACCTGCCCACCGGCCGTGAACTGCTCTACCGCAACCCGGTGTTCCAGCCCGCCAACTTCGCCCTCAACGGCGCCTGGTTCTCCGGCGGCATCGAGTGGAACATCGGTGCCACCGGCCACACCACCCTCTCCTGCGCGCCGCTGCACGCGGCGCTCGTACCGGCGCCGGACGGGGGCGTGATGGTCCGCCTCTGGGAATGGGAGCGGCTGCGCGACCTCCCGTTCCAGGTGGACCTGTGGCTGCCCGACGACTCGGAGTTCCTCTACGTCGGCGTCCGCGTCCGCAACCCGCACGAACGCCCCGCCCCCGTGTACTGGTGGTCCAACACCGCCGTACCGGAGAACCCGGGCACGCGGGTGCTCGCCCCCGCCGACGAGGCCTGGCACTTCGGGTACGAGCGCGCGCTGCGCCGCATCCCCGTACCGCAGTGGGAGGGCGAGGACCGCACCTACCCGCTGCGCAGCACCTACCCGGCCGACTTCTTCTACGAGGTCGCGGACGGGGCCCGGCCCTGGATCGCCTCGCTGGACGCCGAGGGGCACGGGCTCGTCCAGACGTCCACGGCCCAGCTGCGCGGGCGCAAGCTGTTCGTCTGGGGTGCGGGGGAGGGCGGCCGGCGCTGGCAGGAATGGCTGACCGAGCCCGGGACGGGCGGCTACGCCGAGATCCAGGCGGGCCTCGCCCGTACCCAGCTGGAGCACGTACGGCTGGAGGCCGGGGCGGAGTTCAGCTGGTTGGAGGCGTACGGGCCCCTGTCCGTGGACCCGGCGCCGGTGCACGGCCCCGACTGGCGGGCGGCCCGGTCCGCCGCACAGACGGCCCTGGCCGCCGCCCTGCCCCCGGAGCGGGTCGAAGAGGCGTACGAGGCATGGCGCGGCTGCGCCGACACCGAGCCGGGGGAACGGCTGGCCGCCGGCTCGGGATGGGGTGCACTGGAGGTGCTGTGCGCCGGGCACGAGCTGCCCGGCACCCCCTTCCCGGAATCGGGGCTCGGCGACGCCCAGGCGCCCTGGCTGGAACTGTGGCGCACCGGGGTCTTCCCAGCCCCGCGGCGGGTGACGCCGCCCGGGCCCAGCCTGGTCGCCCCGCACTGGCGGGACATGCTGGAGACGGCCCAGGCCGATCCGCTGACCGAGTTCCACCTGGGCGTGGCCCAGTGGCATGCGGGCGATGTGGCGCAGGCGGTGCGCAGCTGGGAGCGAGGCCTGGCGCTCGCCCCCTCGCGGTGGCCGCTGCTGCGCTGCCTGGCGGTGGCGGACGTGGTGGCCGGTGACCCGGCGAGGGCGGCGCAGCGGTTCGCCGAGGCCTTCGAAGACCTGGCCGAGGAGAGCCGGGGCGGCGAGCCGTGGACGGCCGCCGAGTCGGCGCTGGGGCGGGAGGCGATGACGACCCTGCTGGCCGCCGGACGGTTGCCGGCGGCGCGGGCGGTGTGGGACCGGCTGCGGCCGTCGCTCCGCGAGGAGGGCCGGTTCCGCCTGCTGGCCGCGCGGCTGCTGGCGGCGGAGGGCCATGTGGGCGCCGCCCGCAGGGTGTTCGAGGAGGGCTTCGAACTGCCCGACCTCCGTGAGGGTGACGAGATCCTCTCGGAGGTCTGGGCCCGCGTGACGGACCGCCCGCTGCCCCCCTCGTACGACTTCCGCATGCGCCCGCCGACATAGGGCGCGGTTTCCCCGCCGGATCGGCCGACCCGGATCGGGCGGCGGATCCGGACTGACGGGTCGGGCTGACGGGTGGGGCTGCCCGGGTCAGGCCCTGGCCAGGATTTCGCCGTTCAGGACCGAGAACCAGGCGTCCGGGGCCGCGCCCCAGCGGTGCCAGGCGTCCGCGATGGCGGCCAGCCCGGCCGGGGTCGCATGACCGGCGTCCGTCGCGATGGTCGCGTACGCCGAGGCCGTCGTGCGGTCGGCCCACAGGGCGGACCACCATGCGGTCTCCTCCGGGGTGGCGTAGCACCAGGCCGTCGCCGACGGGGTCACCCGAGTGAAGCCCGCCGCCTTCGCCCAGGACAGCAGGCGGCGCCCGGCGTCGGGTTCGCCGCCGTTCGCGCGGGCCACCCGGCGGTACAGGCTCAGCCACTCGTCCAGGACCGGCTCCTGCGGGTACCAGGTCATCGCCGCGTAGTCCGCGTCCCGGGCGGCCACGATCCCGCCCGGCCGGCACACGCGCCGCATCTCGCGCAGCGCCCGCACCGGGTCGCCCACGTGCTGGAGCACCTGGTGGGCGTGGACCACGTCGAAGGAGTCGTCCGGGAAGTCCAGTGCGTGGACGTCCGCGGTGGCGAAGGTGACCGCCCCGTCCAGGCCCCGCCCCCGCACGTGCTCCGCGGCCTGCTCCAGCACGTCCTGCGCCGCGTCGACCGCCGTCACCCGGCCGCCCGGCGCCACCAGTTCCGCCAGGTCCGCCGTGATCGTGCCCGGCCCGCAGCCCACGTCCAGGACCGACATCCCCGGCCGCAGCTCGCCGATCAGGTAGGCCGCGGAGTTCGCGGCGGTGCGCCAGCGGTGCGAGCGCAGCACGGATTCGTGGTGCCCGTGCGTGTAGACAGCCTTTTCCTCGGCGCTCATGGCCCGACTCCTCCTCGTCGTTGAAGCGTTGTGATCACCGTAGGGGATGAGTTCGGGATATGAGATATGTGTTTTGATATGTGGACAGCATCCTTGCAACGCAAGGGAACTGCCCGGGTCAGTGGCAGGTCGAGGTGGGGGCGAGGACAGTGGGCTGCAGAGGCCGGCACCCTGGCGGAGGACGGTGAGAGCCATGCCGGACACGCTGCTCGAACGGCACGCCGAGGCCCTGCGGTTCTTCGGCGAGCGGGTACGCGCCGTCCAGGAGGACCAGTGGGGCGCCCCGACCCCCTGTACGCAATGGTCCGTGCGCGACCTGGTCAACCACGTCACCGGCGAACTGCTCTGGATCCCGCCGATGGTCACCGAGGGTCGCACCGTCGAGGAGATCGGCGACGCGTTCTCCGGCGACGTGCTCGGCCGGGACCCGGCAGGCGCCTGGGAGCGGGCAGCGGCCGGCGCCCGGGCCGCCTTCACTGTTCCTGGGGCGCTGGACCGCACGGTGCGGCTCTCGTACGGGCCCGCACTGGGCCGGGCGTACTGCGCCGAGCAGACCGCCGACTGCGTCGTGCACGCCTGGGACCTCGCGCGCGGCATCGGCGCCGACGACCGGATCCCCGACGGTCTCGTCGAGTTCGCCCTCAAGGAGGTCATGCCGTACGCCGACGGGCTCGCGGCCAGCGGAATGTTCGCCGCGCCGCTGGACGTGCCGGCGGGCGCGGACGCCCAGATCCGACTGCTGGCCCTGGTGGGCCGGCAGGGCTGAGGCCCCGGGCCCCCGCGGTCGAGAGCCCGGCGGTCGAGGCGAGAACAGGCGCACCACGGCAAATAACCGTATAAAGGGCATGTTCGTAAGGGTGCAGCCGGAAGGGTGCATCCGGAAGGGCGCAGTTCAGAAGGGTGCAGTCGGAGGTGCAGTCGGCAGGGTGCGGCCGCAAGGGCGTGGCCGGACGGCGGCAGGTGCGGACCGCGGAAGGCGGGGCGAGGTGTCGGGGATGCAGCGCACGGCGGAGGGCCGAGGTCCGGTCCGGTACGGACCGCCCGCGCCCGAACCCGGCCTGCCCGTGCTCCCCGAACTCACCGCCGTCGTCGCTGCCGCCGCCGAACGGTCCGCGCCCGAACCCCCCGGCGGCGGTCAGCCCGTGCGCGAGGCCGCCTGCCGGCACTGGGGGAGGCGCGGGATGCCCACCGAGCCGGAGAACGTGGCCGCCGGGCCCGGCGCGCCCGCGCTGCTGCTGGCACTGCTCGGCGCGTTCGGGGGCGACGTGCTGCTACCCAGGCCCTGTCCCGCTTGGTGGACACCACAGGTCCGACTGTTGGGACGACGGGCCTACCACGTGCCGACGCCCGCCGAATGCGGCGGCATCCCGGACCCGTACGCCCTGCTGGAGACCGTACGGCGGGTGCGCGCAGAGGGCGGCGACCCTCGCGTGCTCATCCTCTCGGTCGCCGACGACCCGACGGCGACCGTGCCCCCGCCCGAACTGCTGCGCGAGGCCTGCGAGGCGGCCGGGGACGCCGGGCTGTTCGTCGTCAGCGACGAGAGCTGGCGCGACACCGTCCACCGGCCGCACGACACGCTCGTCCTGAGCCCGGCCGAGATGCTGCCCGACCAGGCCGCCGTACTGCTCGACCTGTCCGGCGCGCTGTTGCCCGCCGGATGGCCCGCCGCCGTGGTCCGCTTCCCCGGCACGCCGCGCGGAACCTGGCTGCGGGCCCGCACCCTCGACGTCCTCACCGCGACCGGCGCCACGGTCGCGGGCCCGGTCGCCGCGGCCGCCTCGCACGCGCTCGACGAACCCGACGCCGTCACCGCCCGCGCCCACGCGGCGGCCACACTGCACGGGGTGATCGCCGCCGCCGCCCACCGGGAGCTGTTGGCCGTCGGCGCCCTCGCCCGGCCGCCCCAGGCCGGCCGCCACCTGTACGCCGACCTGGGCCCGCTGCGCGCCGGGCTGGCCCGGCAGGGAGTCCGTGACGCGATGGAACTGGAGGACTACCTCGGCAGCCGGCTCGGTGCGCCCACCCCCGGCGGACAGCGCTTCGCGGACGAACTGGGCGCGCTGCGGGTCCGCCTGTCGACCGGCCCGCTGCTGGGCGCCACCCCGCAGGAGCGGCTCGCCGCGCTGACCGTACGCGACCCCCTCGTGCTCCCGCACGTACGGCGCTCCCTGGACCGCCTCGGATCGGTCCTGGCCGGACTGACCTCCTGACGGCAACCCGCCGAGCGGTGAACGGAGAGTTCTAGATGAGGGACCAGACGGACACCCCGCCGGCCGGGACCCGGCCGGACGCCCCCGCCTCCCCCCTCGCTCCCCGGCCCCCGGCACCGGTTTCCGTTCCGGCGGCCCCCGGCCCGGGCTTCGGCCGTGCGGGGGCCGCCCCGGTGACTCCCGCCCCCGGGGGCACCCCACCGGCTCCGGCCGCGCCGCGACCCGTGGGGGAGGTGCGGAGCTGGCCGCGGTCCTTCGCCGACCGGCTGACCACCCCGCTGCCCGGCATCCGCGCCTACGCCCGGCTCGCCCGCGAGGGCGCCTTCCGACCCGGCCCCGACGGGCTGCGCGGCATTCCCGACCTGCCCTACGCCCCGGCCCCGCTGCCCGCGGCCGGCCCCGGCACCCTCTGCGCCACCTGGGCGGGCCACGCCAGTTGGGTCCTGCGGATCGGCGGGCTGACCGTACTGACCGACCCCGTCTGGTCCCGGCGCATCATCGGCACCCCCGCCCGGATGACCCCCGTCGGCGTGCGCTGGGAGGAGCTGCCGCCCGTCGACGCGGTGGTGATCAGCCACAACCACTACGACCACCTCGACGCCCCCACCCTCAAGCGGCTCCCCCGGCACACCCCGCTCTTCGTCCCGGCCGGCCTGGCCCGCTGGTGCCGGCGCCGCGGCTTCACCCGGGTCACCGAGCTCGACTGGTGGGAGTCCGCGGAACTGGGCGGCGTACGCTTCGACTTCGTCCCGGCACACCACTGGTCCAAGCGGTCGCTGATCGACACCTGCCGGACCCTGTGGGGCGGCTGGGTGCTCACCGACACGCGGGCCGTGACGCCGAGGAAGGTGTACTTCGCGGGCGACACCGGGTACGGGCACTGGTTCGGCGAGATCGGCCGCCGCCATCCGGGCATCGAGCTGGCCATGCTGCCGATCGGGGCGTACGCGCCGAGGTGGTGGCTCAGCGACGTCCACGCCGATCCGGAGGAGGCGGTCCGGGCCTGCCTCGACGTGGGGGCGCGGCGGATGGCGCCCATGCACTGGGGCACGTTCGTGCTGTCCGCGGAGCCGGTGATGGAGCCGCTGCACCGGGTGCGGGCGGCATGGGCCCGGGCCGGTCTGCCCCGGGACGACCTGTGGGACCTCACGATCGGCGGCTCCCGAGCGTGGTAGCCCACTCCCTCCGGGGGCGGCGTGTGGCCTGGCACCGTCCCGGGGGCTCCACCCCCGCCCCCGCGCCTCAATCGCCGGCGGGGCTGTATGGGTGGGCTCGGCTCAGGGGCCTCGTGCCTCGATCGGCGGCGGGGCTGTATGGGGGGGGCTCCGCCCCGGGCTCTCCGCCTCAATAGCCGGCGGGGCCGTACGGCGGGCTTCGCCCCCGGGGCCCGTGCCTCGGTTGCCGGTGGGGCTGTAGGTGGGCTCCGTCCTGGGCCTCGTGCCTTGGTCGGCGGTGGGGCTGGGGGCTTCGCCCCGGGCTCCGGGCCTTGGGTGCCGGTGGGCTGTAGGCGGGGGCTCGGCTCCGGGCCTTGGTTGACGGTGGGGCCGGTGTCAGTGGGGTTTGAGGCGGCGCCACAGGGTGGGGGCCCCGCTGATCAGGAGGGTCAGGGCCACCGCCAGGGCCACGCCCTTCCACGGCTCCGAGAACAGGGAGCCGCCCAGGATGCCGATCAGGCCGTAAGTCGCCGCCCAGGCGAGACAGGCCGGGGCGTCGCCGCGGGCGAACCGGCGCAGCGGGAGCCGGGCCAGGAGGCAAGCCAGCATCACCGGGATCCTGCCCGCCGGCACCAGCCGGGAGAGCACCAGGACCAGGACCCCGTGCTCGTCCAGCTTGACCTGTGCCCGGGCGAGCCGTTCGGGTGTGGCCCGGCCGCGCAGGGCCTCCAGCCACCGCGAGCCGTTGCGCGACCGCACGCCGCGCTGCCCCAGCCAGTACAGCGCCAGGTCCCCGACGAACGCCGCCACCGCCGCCACCACGAACACCAGCAAGAGGCCGAAGGGCAGTGACTGGTGGAACGCCACCACCGCCGCCGTGCTCACGAGTGCCCCCGTCGGGATCACGGGCACCAGCGCCCCCAGCGCCACCAGCAGGAACAGCGCCGGGTAGCCCACCGCCTGCCGAGTCGTCTCCGGCGGCACCTGGCCGACCACCACCGCCGCAGCCGCCACCGCCGGCCCGCGCCACGTCACGGCAGCCGCACCCGTTCGCCGTGGTCCGGCAGCCGTACCGTCACCTTCGGCGCCAGCTGCCGGGCCTGCCGTACGAACTCCTCGCCCGGCGCATGGAATTCGTGCGGCCGCACCGCGTCCATCCCGATGGGCCAGTACGTTCCGTAGTGCACCGGCACCGCCGCCGCCGGCGCCAGCGCGGCCAACGCTCGCGCCGCCCGCCCCGCGTCCAGGTGCCCCGGCCCCAGGTACGGGCCCCAGCCGCCGACCGGGAGCAGCGCCACGTCCACCGGCCCGACCTCCTCGGCCATCGTGTCGAACAGCCCGGTGTCCCCGGCGAAGTACGTCCGTGCCGAGCCGTGGACCACGTACCCGAGCGCCGGCGCCAGGTGCGGCCCGAACGGCAGCCGCCGCCCGTCGTGGCACGCCCGGACCGCCCGGACCCGTACGCCGGACCGGACGCCCACCTCGTCGCCCGGCGCCACCTCGGTGACCGCCAGCCGGCGCACCTGCGCGACCCGTGCGAGCCCCGGCACGGCCAGGCGCGCCCCGGCCGGCACCAGCAGCCGGGTCCCGCGTGCCAGCCGGGCCAGCGACGGCAGGTGCAGGTGGTCGGCGTGCAGGTGCGACACCAGCACCACGTCCGCCTCGGCCGCCTCCGGCGGGGGCAGCGCTCCGCGCCGCCGACGCAGGTGCGCGAGCCGCCGGGCGAACAGCGGATCGGTCAGCAGCCGCACCCCGGATTCCTCGACCGTGCAGGTGGCATGGCCCCACCAGGTGATCTCCACCGGCATCCGGCCTTCCCGTCGCCGTCGCGTCCCCGGACCCTCGAAGCCTAATCCTGCCCCGTCGGTGCGCCCCGAACCGAAGCCCGCAGCCCCCTCCTCCCGGGCGGCGGATCGGAGTAGGGTCGGGCGGCATGGATGACCTGCGCGTGGCCGCGATCGCCAGCCTGGCCCCGCTCGAAGACCTCGATACCGACCCCTTCGCCGTCGACACCCGGAGCCAGCACGCCATGTGCGCCCGCTGGGCCGCCGACCACGGCTACGTGGTGACGAAGGAACTGCTGTTCTACGGGCTGCGCGCCGACCACTGCGGGCTCTGGTGCGACGTCGACGCCGGACAGGTCGACCTGTTCGTCGCCCCCAACCGTCGGGTACTGGCCCGCGCGCTGCGCTCCGTCGAGGAGTTCACCGCCGAGTGCCGGCGGCGCGGCGTCCGACTGGAGACCGCCGGGCTCGCCGAGCCGCAGTACACCTCCGCCATGAAGGCCGAGGTGCACCGCCGCCTGTCCATGCCGACCGCCGGCTACGACGGCACGTAACACCGCAGCCGCTCCGGCGCCCCGCTAGCTGTATTGCCCCGGGAGGTTGTGGACGGGTGATGGAGGTCTCGGCTGAGGTCTCTTGAACGGGTGAGGGCCTTCCGGGTTCGGTGTGGATTGCGACATCTCCACCGAACGACAGAAGGCCCTCATGCCCCACCGTAATGCACCTCTGACCGAGACCGGACGGCTGCGTCTGGCCCGCTGCGTGGTCGAGGACGGCTGGCCGTATCGGCGTGCCGCCGAGCGTTTCCAAGTCTCACCGACGACCGCCCAGCGGTGGGCCGACCGCTACCGCGCGCACGGTGAAGCCGGCATGGGTGACCGGTCCTCGCGCCCGCGCCACAGCCCGCGCCGGACACCGTCCCGCACCGAACGCCGGATCATCAAGATCCGCCTCCTTCGCAGGTGGGGACCGGCCCGCATCGCACATCTCCTGGGACTGGTGCCCTCGACCGTCCACCGCGTCCTGACCCGCTACCACCTGGCCCGCCTGTCCCACCTGGACCGGGCCACCGGCCGCGTCATACGCCGCTACGAACGCGACAAGCCCGGTGAACTGGTCCACGTCGACATCAAGAAGCTCGGCAACATCCCCGACGGCGGCGGCCACAAGGCCCTCGGCCGCCCGGCGGGCCGCAAGAAGAAGTCCGGCGCCGGCTACAGCTACATCCACACTGCCGTCGACGACCACTCCCGCCTCGCCTACAGCGAGATCCTGGCCGACGAGAAGAAGGAAACCGCCACCGCCTTCTGGACCCGGGCCCAGGCCTACTTCACCGCCTGCGGGATCACCGTCGAACGCGTCCTGACCGACAACGGCTCCTGCTACAAGTCCCACGCCTGGCGCGACCTGCTGGCGGCGGCCGGGATCACCCACAAGCGAACCCGGCCCTACCGCCCGCAGACCAACGGCAAGGTCGAACGCCTCAACCGCACCCTCCTGGACGAGTGGGCCTACGCACGCCCCTACCAGTCAGAAGCCGAACGCCGGGCAGCGTTCCCGCAGTGGCTGCACACCTACAATCACCACCGCGGACACACCGCGCTCGCAGGCAAACCACCCGCCAGCCGCGTCCCCAACCTCACAGGGCAATACAGCTAGGGCGGCCCCGGCCCCACGGCGCCCCGGCCTCACGGCGCCCCGGCCTCACGGCGCCCCGGCTCGCGACCGGCCCGCTCCGTACGCCCGTGCGCCACCCGTTCCACCCGGCCGGGCCCGCCGCCCTGTGCGACGCTGGAGGCTGCGGCGGCGGGGACCGCGGGCGGGGCGCGGTTCCGGGGGAGACACGAGGCGGTACGCAGTGCGGCGAGGACGGTGGCGGACCACGGGCAGCGCCCTGGTGCGGGTGATCCTCGTCTGGGCGGTGTCCACCCTCACCATGCTCGTGCTGGCCGGCATCCTGCCCGACTTCCGGCTCCAGTCCGGCGACGGCGACAGCATCACCGAGATCGGGCTGACCGCTGCCTGGGGCGCCGGGGCCTTCGGCCTGCTGAGCGCACTCGTGTGGCCGGTGTTGGTCCGGGCGCTGCTGCTGGTGCCCGCCCTCGTGCTCGGCGTGCTCGTCTTCTTCCTCAACGGCTCGCTGCTGCTCCTCGCCCTCAGCCTGGTCCCCTCCGGCCGCGGCGAAGTGGCCCCGGAGACCGCCGTGGTGGTGGCGGCGGTCATGTCCGCCGTCGCCTCGGCGACCTCGACCGCCCTCGCCGTACGCGACGACGAGGCCTATCGGCGCAGGCTCTACCGGCTGGCAGACCGCCGCCGCCGACGACTGCGCGGCCGGCCCGGCAAGGGCGCGCCCGGCGCCGGGGAGAGCGCGCCGGGCCTGGTGTTCCTCCAGCTCGACGGTGTCGGTTACGAGGCCCTGCACCGGGCGGCGGGCAACGCCCTGATGCCGATGGTGGCCGGCTGGTTGGACGGCAGCCACCGCATGGCGTCCTGGCGCACCGACTGGTCCAGCCAGACCGGCGCCAGCCAGCTCGGGATCCTGCACGGCTCCAACTTCGACGTGCCCGCCTTCCGCTGGTACGAGAAGGACACCGGCGAGGTGATGGTCTGCAACCGGCCCACCAGCGCCGCCGAACTCCAGCGCCGGGCCATCGCGCGCACCAACGACGGCGGGCTGCTGACCCTCGACGGGGCGAGCCGGGGCAACCTGTTCAGCGGCGGCGCCGACCAGCTGGCCCTCGTCCTGTCGGTCTCGGCGCGGCGGGGCCGGGCGAACCGCTCCCGCGCGGGCTACTTCGCGTACTTCTGCGACCCGGCCAACGCCGTGCGCACCGCCCTGTCCTTCACCGCCGAGGCCGTCCGGGAGATCGGCCAGTCGCTGCGGGCCCGAATGCGGGGGGAGCGGCCGCGGGTGGCCCGGGGCGGGCTGTACCCGCTGATCCGGGCGTTCGCGACGGTGGTCGAACGGGACGTCGTCGTGGCGGCGGTGATCGGCGACATGCTCGCGGGGCGCGCCGCGATCTACGCGGACCTGGTCGCCTACGACGAGGTCGCGCACCATTCGGGGCCGCAGGGCCGGGACACCGACCGGGTGCTGGCCCGCCTCGACCGGAGCCTCGCGCTGATCGCCCGGGTCGCCGAGCACGCGCCCCGCACGTACCGGATCGTGCTGCTCTCGGACCACGGCCAGAGCCCGGGGGAGACCTTCCTGGGCCGGTACGGGCTGACCCTGAAGGACCTGGTCCGCGCGGGCTGCGGGCTGCCGGTCTCCCGCCGGGCCGGCCGTACCCGCAGCGGCGCCGAGGCCCGCACGGCGGTGCTCGCGGCCCTGCACCGGCCGGTGGAGGAGGGCGCGGAGGCCCACCCCGAGCGGGGCCCGGACCCGGTGGTGCTGGCTTCGGGCAACCTCGGGTTGATCTCCTTCCCGGACGTGCCGGGCCGGGCCTCGCGGGAGCACATCGACCGGGCGCACCCGGCCTTGCTCGCGACCCTGGCCAACCATCCGGGCATCGGGTTCCTGCTGGTGGACGGGCAGGTGCTGGGCCCGGGCGGCGCGATCGCGCGCCTGGACGAGCCCGGTGCGGCGGAAGGGCTGCTGGCCCGGTTCGGCCCGGGCGCGGCGCAGGCGGTCCGCCGGACCGACAGGTTCCCGCACGTGGCCGACGTCATGGTGAACTCGGCGTACGACCCGCGGACCGGGTCGGTGCACGCCTTCGAGGAGCAGGTCGGCTCGCACGGGGGCCTGGGCGGGGAACAGGGGCACCCGTTCCTGATGTGGCCGACGGAACTGTCCGAGCCGGAGCCCGATCTGGTGGGCGCGGAGGCGGTGCACGAGGTGCTGCGCCGGTGGCTGCGCGAGGCGGACGGCCCTCAGGTGCCGGTGGCTCCGCCGGTGGGCGGGTCGGTCGCGGACCCCACGGCAGTCCCCGCAGGTCAGCTGGCGGAGGAACCCCCGCTCAGGGGCGGAAATGGCGGAAGCTTTCCTTCCACAGAGGTGCCCGCGCAGGACGAAAACCGCTGATTTGGTGCGGCTTTGGGCGTGCCCGACGATATGTCGACCTGTCCAGCATATGAAACACCCGAGGCGTACCACCCGTGAGCTCCACCCTGCACGCCCCCACCCCCACCCCCACCCCGACACCGTCCCCGACACCCGTCGAGGAGGCGGCCGGCCCCCACGCCCGGCGCTTCGGCCTGCCGATCGCGACCTGCCTGGTCATGGGCAACATCATCGGCGGCGGGATCTTCCTGCTGCCCGCCTCGGTGGCCCCGTTCGGCACGATCAGCCTGGTCGCCTTCGGCGTGCTGACCGCCGGTGCGATCGCCCTCGCCCTCGTCTTCGGCCGGCTCGCGCAGCGCCTCCCGCAGACCGGCGGCCCGTACGTCTACGCCCGCGCCGCGTTCGGTGACTTCGCCGGCTTCCTCGCGGCCTGGAGCTACTGGATCACCGCCTGGGTCTCGAACGCGGCCCTCGCGGTGGCGGCCGTCGGCTACCTCACCGTGCTGTTCCCCGCCATCGGCGGGCACAAGGCGGCGATGTGCCTGGCCGCCCTCGCCGTGCAGTGGCTCCCCGCGCTCGCCAACCTGGCCGGCACCCGGTACGTGGGCGCCGTCCAACTGGTCGCCACCGTACTGAAGTTCGCACCGCTGATGCTGGTGGCCGTGGGCGGGCTGTTCTTCTTCGACCCCGCGAACCTGGGCCCCTTCTCGGCCACCGGCCAGAGCCCCGTCGGAGCGGTCTCCGCCGCCGCCGCGATCCTGCTCTTCAGCTACCTCGGAGTGGAGTCGGCCGCCGTCAGCGCGGGCGAGGTCCGCGACCCGGCCCGCAACGTCGGACGGGCCACGGTCCTGGGCACCATCGGTGCCGCCGCCGTCTACCTGCTGGGCACCGTCTCCGTCTTCGGTCTCGTCCCCCACGAGAAACTGGTGTCCTCCCAGGCCCCCTTCACCGACGCCGTCAACGCCATGTTTTCCGCAGACACAGGGTCCGGCGGCACCTGGGGCGGCACCCTCGTCGCCTGCGCGGCCGTGATCTCGATGCTCGGCGCCCTCAACGGATGGACCCTGCTCAGCGCGCAGACCCCGTACGCCGCCGCCCGCGACGGTCTCTTCCCGAAGGTCTTCGAGACGAAGAAGCGGGGCGTCCCGGTCGCCGGCGTGCTCGTCACCGTCGCCCTGGCCTCCTGCCTGACGGTCTACAACTACACGTGGGGCTCGGCCGGCGTCTTCGAGGTCCTCGTCCTGGTCACCACCTTCACGGCGACCGTCCCGTACTTGCTCTCCACCGCCGCGCAGATCCACTTCCTGCTCTCCGGGCAGTCCGAGCGCGTCCACCGCGGCCGCCTCATCCGCGACGGCGTCCTCGCCTGCCTGGCCTTCGCCTTCTCGATGTGGCTGGTCGCGGGCTCCGGCTACGCAGCCGTCTACCAGGGCGTCCTGTTCCTCTTCGCCGGCGTCCTCTGCTACGCCGTGATGTCCGCGCGAAAGCACCGCGCCACCGCCTGACCTGCGCGGTAGCGTGGAATGAGGGGACAAGCAGGGGGCAGTAAGGGGTCGCGATGTCCGCGATCAGAAAGAGCATCGACATTTCCCGCAGTCCCGAGGAAGTCTTCGACTACATGACGGACCCCAGGCACCTGCCGGAGTGGCAGGACAGCGCCGTCTCCGCCCACCCGCTCGACGGCGCACCCCTCCACCTCGGTTCGAAGGTCGCCGTCACCCGGCGCGTGGGCAAGCGGAGGTTCCCGATGACCATGGAGGTCAAGGAATTCGACCGGCCGCGCAGCTGGCGCCTGCGCGGGGTCGACGGACTCGTGCGCGGCGACGTGCGCGGCACGGTCGTATCCCTCGACGGCGGCAGGCGCTCACGCGTGACCCTGGACCTCGACTTCGAGGGCCACGGCGTCGGCAGGGTCATCGCGCCGCTCGTGGTCAAGCCGTACGCCCGCAAGGAGATGCCGCGCAACGAGGAGAAGCTCAAGCACCTCCTGGAGCACTGAAGGAAGGCCGCCGCGGAAAACCGGGTGCTCCGGGGTACGCGGTGCGCCCACACTGGGCGCGCCACGTACCCCACCCCTGAGGACCGCTTCTCGTGCAGGCTGCCGCCACCGTCACCCCCGCCCAGATCCCCGAGCTGCTGCTGGGACTCGCCACCGTGCGGCCCGTGTTCCTCTGGGGGGCACCCGGAATCGGCAAGTCGTCGCTGGTACGGAAGTTCGCCGAATCCCTCGGCCTGGAATGCGTCAGCCTGCTCGGCACGCAGCTCGCGCCCGAGGACCTGATCGGCGTACCGCAGATCCGCGACGGCCGCTCCGTGTTCTGCCCGCCCGAGGCCATCGCCCGCGACGAGCCGTACTGCCTGTTCCTCGACGAGCTCAACGCCGCTACCCCGGACGTCCAGAAGGCCTTCTACTCACTCATCCTCGACCGCCGGATCGGCAGTTACGAGCTCCCCGCCGGCTCCATCGTCATCGGCGCGGGCAACCGGGCCACCGACAACGCGCTGGCCCGGCCCATCGCCTCCGCACTGGTCAACCGCCTCACCCACGTGCACCTCCAGGCCTCCGCAGGGGACTGGCTGGTCTGGGCCGGGGAGAACGGCATCCACCCCTGGATCACCGACTACCTCACCGACCGCCCCGACCACCTGTGGTCCGCGCCGCCCAAGACGGAGGAGCCCTTCTCCACGCCGCGCTCCTGGCACATGCTTTCCGACGCCCTGCACTCCTTCGGGACCGGCCTGGACGAGCAGACCTTGAAGATCGTCGCGCACGGCACCCTCACCCCGGCGCACGCCGTCTCCTTCTGCGGCTACGCCAAGATCGTCCGCCACACCTTCGGCATCGAAGCGATCATCAAGGGCGACGCGTCCTGGCCCACCCGCCCCGCCGACCGCGATCTTCTCTACTACCTCGCCGAGGCCTTCCGGGGCCGCCTGATCAAGGAGCTCCCGGAGCGCAAGGAGCACGTCTCGCCCGCCGTCCGGCAGACCGCGTACCGGGCGAAGTCCCTGCTCGTGCAGCTCGCCGAGATCTCCGTCGAGGTCGCGCAGACGGTCATCGCCGACGACGCCGACGGCCTGCCGGTACTGCCCGCCTGGTTCCTCGTGGAGGCCGCCCGCGACATGCCGCGGCTCGTCGCGGCGCGCAGGTGAGGCACGCCCCCGGCCCGGCGGGGCCCCGCCGGTCAGGCCCCCGCATCCCCGCCCGGCACGTCCCCGCATCCCGCCCTCCCCGGCACGCCCGCCCTGCCGGCGAGCCCCGCCCGTGAGCCGGAAGTGATCCCGTGACCCGCAAGACCAAGAAGCCCGCCGCCCCGGACCCGGCCACCCTCGCCTACGAGGCGGGCCGGGCCGCGATCCGGCAGAACCCGGCGCTCGGCGCGCTCTGCGCCACCCTCTGCCGCGACGCCCGGTGCGCATCCTGCGCCGCCACCGCCGGCGGGTTGGCCCTCGTCACCTCCAACGGGGTGATCCACGCCCACCCGACCCGCCGCGCCGAGGCGGGCGAGTGGGCCTGGGCCTTCGCCCACTGCCTGCTCCACCTCGGCTTCGGCCACGTACCCGCCGCCAAGGACGAGGACCGCCCGCAGCCCGATTCCGCCGACCTCGCCGCCCGCTGCGCCGTCGTCAACCGCTTCCTGCTGACCTTCCCCGTCGGCCGGACCCCCGACCACCTCCCCGCCGAGTACCCCGGTGGGGACGAGGAACAGCTCGCGGCCCGCTGGCGCCGCGACGGCGTCCCGGCCGCCCACGCACACTGCGGCGCCGCCGGGGAGCACCCGGACCAGTTCCTGGTCACTTGGGGCGGCGGGCAGCACGACACGGCCCCCGACTGGGAGACCTCCTTCGCGCACGCCCTGACCCGCAGCGTGTCCGCCGCCATGGACACGGCCGGCGGCCGCCGCGACCACGTCACCGGGGAGCGGGTCCGCCAGCACCCCTGGGACCGGGCCCTGAACTGGTTCGTCTCCTCGTACCCGCTCCTCGGCGGCCTCGCCGCAGGCCTGCGGATCGTCGCCGACGCCGAGCTCGCCCGCGCCCAGGACATCGCCGTCGCCGCCGTCAGCGCGAGCGCCGGGGAGATCTACGTCAACCCGCTGCGCAGGTTCACCGACGGGGAGTGGCGCTTCGTCCTCGCGCACGAGATGCTGCACGCCGCCCTGCGTCACGGCGAGCGCTGCGGAGCCCGCGACCCGTACCTGCACAACGTGGCCGCCGACTACGTGGTCAACGGCTGGCTCGTCGAGATGGGCGTCGGCGAGATGCCCGAGGGGCTGTTGTACGACCCGGAGCTGAAGGACCTCTCCGTCGAGGAGGTCTACGACCGGATCGCCACCGACCTGCGCCGACTGCGCCGGCTGTCGACCCTGCGCGGCAAGGGCCTCGGGGACGTCCTGGGCGAGCCGCTGACCCATGCGGGCAGCCTCCCGTACACCGATCTGGACGACTTCTACCGGCGCGGCCTGGTCCAGGGCTTCGATCTGCACGCGTACGGCGAGCGCGGGCTGCTGCCCGCCGGGCTGGTCCAGGAGATCCGGGCGCTGGCCCACCCGCCCGTGCCCTGGGACGCGCGGCTCGCCCGCTGGTTCGACGAGTACGTCCCCCGCCCCGAGCCCGTACGGTCCTACGCGCGCCCGGCACGCCGTCAGGCCGCCACCCCGGACATCCCCCGGGCGGGCCGGTACTTCCCGCCCGAGGAGATCGCCCGCTGCACCTTCGGCGTGGTCCTCGACACCTCGGGATCGATGCCCACGGCCCTGCTCGGCAAGGCGCTCGGCGCCATCGCCTCGTACGCGGAAGCCCGCGACGTACCGGCGGCACGCGTCGTGTTCTGTGACGCGGCGCCGTACGACGCGGGCTATCTGCCTCCGGTCGACATCGCCGGCAGGGTGAAGGTGCGCGGGCGCGGCGGGACCGCGCTCCAGCCGGGCATCGACCTACTCCAGCGCGCGGAGGACTTCCCTCCGGGCGCCCCGGTGCTGGTGATCACGGACGGGGGGTGCGACACCCTGCGGATCCGGCGCGAGCACGCCTATCTGGTTCCGCAGGGTGCCTCCCTGCCGTTCACGCCCCGGGGGCCGGTGTTCCGGCTGACCTGACGGTTTAGTCGAGGTAGTCGCGCAGCACCTGCGAGCGGGACGGGTGGCGCAGCTTCGACATGGTCTTGGACTCGATCTGGCGGATGCGCTCACGGGTGACCCCGTACACGCGGCCGATCTCGTCCAGCGTCTTCGGCTGGCCGTCGTTCAGGCCGTACCGCATCGAGACGACGCCCGCCTCACGCTCGGAGAGCGTGCCCAGGATCGACTGGAGCTGCTCCTGGAGGAACGTGAAGGAGACCGCGTCGGCCGGAACGACCGCCTCGGAGTCCTCGATGAGGTCACCGAACTCGCTGTCGCCCTCCTCACCCAGGGGGGTGTGCAGGGAGATCGGCTCGCGGCCGTACTTCTGGACCTCGATGACCTTCTCGGGGGTCATGTCGAGTTCCTTGCCCAGCTCCTCCGGAGTGGGCTCCCGGCCGAGGTCCTGGAGCATCTGGCGCTGCACGCGGGCGAGCTTGTTGATGATCTCGACCATGTGGACGGGGATGCGGATGGTGCGCGACTGGTCGGCCATGGCACGCGTGATCGCCTGCCGGATCCACCAGGTCGCGTAGGTGGAGAACTTGAAGCCCTTGGTGTAGTCGAACTTCTCCACCGCACGGATCAGGCCGACGTTGCCCTCCTGGATCAGGTCCAGGAAGAGCATGCCGCGGCCGGTGTAGCGCTTGGCCAGCGAGACCACGAGACGGAGGTTGGCCTCCAGCAGGTGGTTCTTGGCGCGGCGGCCGTCCTCGACGAGGATCTCCAGCTCGCGCTTGAACGCGGGCTTGTGGTCCTCCTCCTCTTCGAGCTTGTACTCGGAGAAGAGACCCGCCTCGATGCGCTTGGCGAGCTCGACCTCCTGCTCGGCGTTGAGGAGCGGCACCTTGCCGATCAGCTTCAGGTAGTCCTTGACGGGGTCGGCGGTGGCACCGGCCACCATGACCGTCTGCGCCGGGGCGTCGTCCTCGTCGTCGTCGGACAGGACGAAGCCCTGGGTGCCGCTGGCCTTGGGGGCCCCCTCCTCGACGTCGTCGACGAGGTCCTCGGCGGCCCAGTCCTCCCCCTCGGCGGCCGGGTTCTCACCCTCGTCGGAGTCCTTGGCGCTGGTCTTCTTGGCCGCGGCGGTCTTCTTCACCGCGGTCTTCTTCGCGGCGGTCTTCTTGACCGTCCGCTTCTTCGGCTCGGCGACGGCATCGGCCGTCACCTCGTCCTCGGTGGCCGCGGCCGGCGACGTGGATATCGCCGCCGCGGTGGCGGGGACCGCGCTGGTGGCCGAGGCCTTGCGCGCACCGATGGGGCGCGGCGCGGCGGCCGCCTTCTTGGTCACGGTGCGGGTAGGCGCGGCGGCCGCCTTGCGGGGCTTCTTCGCGGCGGCCTTCGTGGCGGGGGCGGCGCTGACGTGCAGCGCGACACCCTCCTCGTCCAGGACCTGGTTCAGGCTGCGCAGGACCCGCTTCCACTGGTCCACCGGGATGCGGCCGGCCTCGAAGGCCTGGCGCACGTCGTCACCGTTGATGTGACCCTGCTCGCGGCCGCGCTCGACGAGCGTGACGAGGGCCTCCGATTCGGCGATCTCCGGAGGGAACGTACGGGACGGGCTGAGCGACACAAGGAGCCTCTCGTTGCGAACAGATAAGGAGTGGGCGGGACATCATCGCGCGGACTCGGGAAACAGACCCGAGGGGGGTCTGTATTCCGGGGCCGCGCGAGGACACCTGTCGGTTCATCGCATGCCCGAGTCGATTCGTTACGCGCTGAATTGAGTGACCTGCGCCACGCTGTGGGCGCGCAACCGATCGGCCGTGGATCCGTCCGCGCCCCGCCGCCCTTCCCATCAGCCCGTTTTGCGGGCCTCGATGAGGAAACGGGCGGTCTGTGCCACGAACGGACCCTCACGTTCGATCTGTTCGTGGAGCTCGCGCAACCGGTCCCGGTACTGCCCGACCGTGAAGCCGGGCACCATCCAGATCACCTTCCGGAGAAAGTAGATCACGGCTCCGATGTCGTGGAACTCCGTTCGCAGTCTTTCGGAGCGCAGATCGACGACTTCGAGGCCGGCCCCGGTGGCGTCGGCGACCGCGTCGTCGGGGTGCCGGCCCCGGCGGACCTGCTCCGGCTGCGGCCCGAGGAAGTACTCGACGAGCTCGAAGACGCTCGCCGGCCCGACCTGCTGCGAGAGGTACGTACCGCCCGGACGCAGGACCCGGGCGATCTCGTCCCACCAGATGGTCACCGGGTGCCGGCTGGTGACCAGCTCGAAGGCCTCGTCGCCGAACGGCAGAGGCGGCTCGTCCGCGTCCGCGACGACGACCGCGCCCAGCGGGTGCAGCAACCGGGTCGCCTTGTCGATGTTCGGCGGCCAGGACTCGGTGGCCACCGTCAGCCGGGGCAGGGTCCCCACCCCGGCGAGCACCTCTCCGCCGCCGGTCTGGATGTCGAGCGCCGACCGGACCCGGGCCAGGCGCTCGCCCATGAGTTTCTGGTAGCCCCACGAGGGGCGCTGCTCGGTGGCCCGGCCGTCGAGCCAGGAGAAGTCCCAGCCGTCGACGGAGACCGACTCGGCCTCGGCGACGAGATGATCGAAAGTGCGCGTCATGTCTTGATCCTCCCAGTCGCGGCGTCGGTGATCCACCGATTTGGCCTGATCTCCGGCTCCCGGGGCCTTCGCGGGCTCCGGATCCGTCGGCGAGGTCCATTACAGTGGGGGCGGGCCGTGACTGGCGTTCGGGTGGATCACCACCGGGGAGCGGCCCGGCGCACGTCCCGTGCGCCCGGCGTACCCCGGGTACGCCGACTGCCGCGCGCCTGGGCGAACCGCGATCCCGCAGCGACGCCCAGGAGACCCCGTGACGACCGCCCAGACCGTTCAGCCGGCCCAGACCGCCCGTCTCATGGACGGCACCGCCCTCGCCCGCCGCATCTCGGAGCAGACCGCCGCCCTCGCGGCGAAGATCACCGAACGCACCGGTACCGCCCCCTGCCTCGCGACCGTGCTGGTCGGCGAGGACCCGGCGTCCGTCACGTACGTACGGATGAAGCAGAACCGTTGCGCCAAGGCCGGCATCACCTCCCGCCACGTGGAGCTGCCCGCCGAGACCACCACCGAAGAGCTCGTCGCCGCCCTCACCGCCCTCTCCGAGGACCCGGAGATCAGCGGCATCCTGCTCCAGCACCCGGTCCCGCACCACATCGACGAGCGCGCCGCCTTCGAGGCCATCGCCCCCGGCAAGGACGTCGACGGCGTCACCATGCACTCCTTCGCCGCCATGGGCTTCGGGCTGCCGGGCTTCGTCTCCTGCACCCCCGGCGGCATCATGCGGCTCCTCGCCGAGTACGACGTGGACCTGACCGGCAAGCACGCCGTCGTCGTCGGCCGCAGCGCGATCCTGGGCAAGCCGGCCGGCATGCTGCTGCTGGAGCAGAACGCCACCGTCACCTATTGCCACTCCCGCACCGTGGACCTGCCCTCGATCGTGCGCCAGGCCGACGTGCTGGTCGCCGCGGTCGGCAAGGCCGAGTTCATCCGCGGCGAGGACATCAAGCCGGGCGCCGTGGTCCTGGACGCCGGTTACAACGAGGGCAACGTCGGCGACGTCCACTTCGAGTCCGCCGCCGCCCGCGCCTCCCTGATCACCCCGGTCCCCGGCGGCGTCGGCCCGATGACCATCGCCGTCCTGCTGGAGCAGACCGTCCAGGCGGCCGCCGCCCAGGCCGGGCTGGCGGTCGCGGACCTCTGACCCGCTCCGCACCACCTCCGCACGCGAACGCCCCGGGCCGGTCGGCCCGGGGCGTTTCGCGTGTGCGGGGCGCTCGCGCACGCGGCTGTGCCGGCACCGCCGGGTGGCCGGATTCTTGCGCCGCCGGAGCCTGCCGGGGGCCGGGGAGGGAGCGGTATCTTTGCGCCCGGGCGCGGGATGACACGTGCAACACGTTTCCTGGGGGAATGCTGATGGACCTGTTCACGCCACTGGAGCTGCCGGGTGGGACGGTCCTGCCGAACCGGCTGGCGAAGGCCGCGATGGAGGAGAGCCTCGCCGGGCCCGGCCAGCTGCCCGACGAGCGCATCGAGCGGCTCTACCACCGCTGGGCGCAGGGCGGCGCCGGACTGCTGATCACCGGGAACGTGATGGTCGACCGCCGCGCACTGACCGCGCCGGGCACGATCGTCCTCGACGCCAGTTCCCCGCTCGACCCCTTCCGCCGCTGGGCCCGGGCCGCGTCCGCGGGCGGCGGGCGGGTCTGGATGCAGATCAACCACCCGGGTCGTCAGGTGGGCTCCGAGATGCCCGGCACGGCCTGGGCGCCCTCCGACATAGGGGTGAACCTCGGCAAGCACACCAAGCGCTTCGCCCGCCCCACCGCGATGACCGAGGCCGACATCGAGGCCACCGTCGCCCGGTTCGCGGTCACGGCCCGGCGGGCCGAGGAGGCCGGCTTCGACGGGGTGCAGATCCACGCCGCCCACGGCTACCTCCTCAGCCAGTTCCTCTCCCCGCTGGTCAACCGGCGCACCGACCGCTGGGGCGGCAGCCTGGACAACCGGGTGCGGCTGCTCACCGAGGTCGTCGCGGCCGTCCGCGCGCAGGTGGGCTCCGGCTTCGCGGTCGGGGTCAAGCTCAACACCGCCGACTTCCAGCGCGGCGGCTTCGACACCGAGGACGCGGCGCGGGTCCTGGCCGTACTCGGTGGCCTCGGCGTCGACCTGGTCGAACTGTCCGGCGGCAGTGTGGAGAGCCCGGCGACCCTGGGCCGCACCGCTGATCTGCGGACCCTTGAGCGGGAGGCGTACTTCCTCGCCTTCGCCGAGCAATTCCTGGACGCGGCCACGATGCCGCTGATGCTGACCGGCGGGATAGGCCGCCACGAGACCGCGCGGAAGGTCCTGGCGCGCGGCGTGTCCGTCGTGGGGCTCGCCTCCGCCCTGGCGTTCCGGCCCGATCTGCCGGTCCGCTGGCGCGCGGGGGAGGACGTACGGGTGCGGGTGGAGCGGCTCCGGTGGAAGGACCGGGACCTGGCCGGCGCCGGACAGCTCGCCTTCGTACGGTTCCAGCTGCACCGGCTGGCCCGCGGCCTGGAACCGCGCCCGGAGGCCTCGCCGCGGGCCGCGTTCGCCCTCGACCAGCTCCAGCACTGGCGCCGGGTACGGTCGTACGGGGCCTGGCTCGCCCGCAATCCCGAGCCGGGGGACGTCCTCGTCGGTTGACGCCGACTGCGGGCTGTCGAGCGTGCGGCTTACGGCAGGGCCGGGTCTCGTCGTGCGGTTGCCACGATGGGGGACGTGCGGAACTCCCGGGCCAGCGCGGCCAGCGGCCGGGAGTCGAGCCGGTACGGCTCCGGCAGCCCCTGGTCGGCCCCGGCCGGATGCTGCCCGTCGCCGTCCGCCCCGGCCCGGTCCGCGGCCTCGGCCGTCTCCGCCGCTTCCCGGCGCCGGCAGGCCGCGGCGAGCATGGCCGCGTCGGCCACGACCGAGGCCTGCGGCTCGGGCAGGCCCTGGCGCAGCGCGGCCTCGTACGCGGCGCCGCGTACGGAGGGGTCGAACCAGCGGCCCAGGGCCAGGATCCCGTCGTCGATCACCGATTCTCGGTGGATCAGCCGGATCCCGATCGGTGACCACCAGGTCAGCGGCACCGTCGTCACGCTCGACGCGGCGAATCCGCGCAGCGCCTTCCACAGCGGGTGCAGCCGCCGGTACTGGCTGAAGTCCCGCCAGGCCGCCGAGCCGCCGACCAGCGGCACGATGAACCCCGACCCCACCATCAGGGCCGCGGCCGAGGCGAACGGCGGGGCCACGTACGTGGACAGGCCGTCCCAGTCGCGGCCCGTCCAGCGGGCGCCCACCGCCGTCCACTTGCTGATCAGGTAGCCCAGGTCCAGCGCCCCGCCGAGCACGATCAGGGCCAGTCCGGTGCGCAGCGGGCGCAGCGAGGGGCGTACGCGCAGCAGCCACTTCCAGCACAGCAGCGTCAGCGTCGAGCTGCCCACGGTGTGCGCGAGCAGGTAGCAGACGATCATCTCGCGCAGCCAGGGCGTGTTGGCGTAGTAGGTGTCCAGGTCGCGCAACCGTTCCACCGGCGCGTCGCCGATCGCGAACAGGACGACGATGAGCAGCGTGACGGCGCTGAAGGCGGCCACCGTCAGCCGGGTCGCGCGCCGCACCACCGCGGGAGGGCCGCCGCCCCACTGCAGGACCAGGACGATGCACGAACCCGAGAACGCGGTCAGCACGCCGTACACCAGCGGGGCCGAGAAGTTGACGATCCCGGTGAGCCGGTTGACCGCGGCGATCGTGGGCGGCGCCGCCAGGAACATGACGAGGCAGCCGACGACGAGCAGGGTGCACACGGCCCGCATGAGCGGCTGGTCCCAGCCCCGGCGCAGGGTCGGCGCCTTGATCAGCAGCGCCAGGATCATCACCGACCCCGGAACGTAGAGGATGAGACCGTCGGTCATCGCGCCTGGCCGACGGGACCGACCGGGCCCACGGGACCGCCGGGGCCCACGGGGTCCAGTCCCGCGACGGCCCGCTCGGCCGCGGTCAGCGGCGGCGCCTTCAGCGCCCCCTGGTCCGAGGCGCGCAGCACGTGCCAGACCACCGAGGGGCGCAGCCAGTACGTGGGCGTGCGGCTCATGGTGATGACCTGGAGGAACGCGGCGGTCAGCGCCTCCCGCGTGGTGGCGCCGGTCATCAGCCGGTTGACGTACGCGTTGAGCAGCCCGACCCCGGCCCGCGGCTTCATGCCGGTGGCCCCCGGATACAGGATGTCCTGGGAGGTGGCGAGCTCCCAGGCGGTGGCCACCTGCGGGACGAGCGCGCACTGCGCCTCGCGGCCGAAGCCGGGATGGGCGAGGCCCTTGGCGCGCAGCAGGGCGCGCACGGCCAGCAGGCCCTGCGCGGCGACGGTCATGCCCTGCCCGTACAGCGGGTTGAAGGTGGCGACGGAGTCGCCGACGGCGAAGAAACCGTCGGGCAGGTCGGCCTTCTCGAAGTAGACCCTGCGGTTGGCGGTGCCCTGGGTGACGGCGACGTCGGTCAGCGGCTTGCGGCCTTCGAGGAGCTCGCCGACGATCGGGTCGCGGATGCCCTTGGCGAACGGGATGAAGAGGTCGGGGTCGCCAGTGGGCTGGCCCCCGCGGGTCCCGGACAGGGTGGCCTGCCACTGGCCGTCCTCGATGGGAACGATCGTCGCGGTCTGGCCGGGCACGTACACCCGCGGATCGGACTGCACGTTGACGATCGGGAAGCCCATCTCGTGGGCCCCGGCGGGGGCTTCGAAGATCCGGGTCGCGTACACGAGACCGGAGTCGACCTGAGCCTGTCTGATCCCGCCGACCCCCAGCTCCTGCAGCCAGGCCCGGGCCCGGGAGCCGCGCCCGCTCGCGTCGACCACGAGATCGGCGGTCAACAGCCGGCCCTCCTCGCCGGCGGTGTCGACGCGGACGCCGGTGACCCGGGCGGCCGTACCCTCCAGGGCCCGTACGCGGCTCTGCTGGAGCGTGGTGACGCCGCGCAGGCCGGTCACCCGGGCGCGGACCACCGAGTCGAGGAGGTCGCGACTGCACGAGATGTTGAACTGCTTCTCCCCGCAGCGCGGGATCCACCCCTGGGCGGTCTTGGTGACCAGGTCGGTGGGCAGGCTGCGGCGGATGGCGCCCGCCGCCGTCCAGTCGTCGGTGATGCCCGGGAGTATCTTCTCGATGGCACGGGCCCCGCCCGACCACATGACGTGGACGTGCCGGGCCTGCGGGAGTCCCCGCCGCGGCGCCGGGCTGTCGGGCAGCGTGTCGGCGTCGATGATCGTGACCGTCGCGTGCTCGGCGAGCACGGCCGCGGCGAGCAGGCCGGCCATGCTCCCGCCGATGACGACGGCGTGGCGGGGCGGGGAGGACTGGGTCATCGTGGTGCTCTCTGTCAGGGCCGTGCGGAGGCAGCGGCGCAGTGAGGTGCGTCGGGAGGGGAGGCGCCGGTCACCGGGGCGTCGTCGGTACCTCGCGGGGACGTGCGCTCAACGGCCCCAGCCGAGCGAGGTCTTGATGCGCTCGATCGCCTCGGGGAACCGCTCTTCGCGGGGCCCCGGCAGGAACGCCTTCAGGAGCTGGCCGAGGTACAGGCCGAAGGTCTCCGCCCGGATCTCCGCCGGGTCCTCCCGGTCGGCGCGGGCGGCCGCCTGCCGGACCACGCTGCCCAGTCCGGTCTCCGAGCGCAGCAGCTCCGCGAGGTCGCCCCGGTCTCCCGTGAGCCGGGCCGCCACGGCCATGCCCGGGCCGTGGCTGTCACAGGTGCCTTCCTCCATGTGCCATAACTCGTGGCAGGCGATGACCAGTTGGTGCTCGGGCCGGGTGCGCTCCTCGATGACGAGCAGGTCGCGCTCCGCCATCTCCAGCCACAACCCGCTGGCCGTGTCGGGCGGGAACCCGGCGAACCGGAAATCCACCTGCCGTCCGCCGCGCCGCCTGCCGTACGCGGCGCACAGGCTCCCGATGATCTCGGCTGCATCGGCCGGTTGCACCAGGCGCGCCTCCGCCAGCAGATATCCGCCGAGTTTCCGCATGGTCCGTGTGGTCCTCATGGCGCTCCCCCCTCGGCAGCCTTCAGGTCGTCGGGCACCGCCATCGGGTGCGCGCGTTCGAGGCCCGCGCCCGGACGGACCAGCACTCCTTCGCGTGCCAGCAGGTCGTCGAGGTGGTCGGCCAGCGACTTCCAGCCCGCCGGAGAGAGCCGCCCGGCCCGTGTGACGATGCTCCGTACATCGTGCGCCCGCAGGACGGCGAGCATCGGGTTTTCCGCGTTCCGCCCGGCGGTTTCCAGCTCGTGCCCGATCCCGGCGAGGGCGGTGGCGAGCGCCTCGGTGTCGTCGGCCAGCAGGAAGCCGCCGTCCACCCCGTAGAACCGTTGGATCCCGGCGGCCGCGGCGAGGTTGGGCAGGCCCTCGCCGCGCGCGAGGCGGGTCAGGGACTGCCCCGACGCGTGGAAGGAGTGGGCGATGGCGGCGAGGGAGTGGGGCTGGCCGTCCGCCCGCGGCCGGGTGCGGCGCAGGTGCTCGAACCGCTGGTGCACCTGCTCCTTCAGCGGGAGCCGGGGCGGTGCGCCGTCGAGGGTGAGCCGGATGTCGTACGGGGGCATGCCCGTCAGGTACGAGAGGTGCCCGAGGTCCGGCGCGGCGCCGGAGCCGGAGCCGGTGGCGGCGAGCGCGCGCTCCACGGCGCACTGGCTGTCGGCGAGGAGGAAGCCCGCGTAGACCCCGAAGAACCGCTGCACGCCGGCCGCGTGGCCCAGCCGGGGCAGTCCGGTGCCCGCGTTGAGGGGGCCGAGGGAGGCGCCGGGCGCCCGGAAGTCCTCCGCGATGGCGGCGAGGGACCATTCGCGGCCGTGCTTGTCGCGTCGGGTGGCCCGCAGCCGCAGGAAGCGGCGGTGCACCCGCAGGCACAAGGGGACCCCGGGCGCGGTCCCGGCCACGACCCGGGGGACGAGCGTGGGCTCGACCCCGCACAGGCGGCTCAGCCGCTCCGGGGACAGCACCTCGGCCGGGTCCCGGCCGCTCCGCTCGGCCAACGCCTCGACGCGGGCCCAGGTGGAGGCCAGATCGGGTCGGGCAGCGGCTGGCACCGTGAGGTTCTCCGTATGTCGACAGGACGTTCGAGAGCTTCGGCTGTGTTGCAGCGTAGCCGTCGACCCCCCGGCGAAACAGGAGAACCCCAACCTTTCTTGCGATGTGACTCAAAGAAGGTTGGCGCCGCCGCCGCGCCCCCAACGGGCATGACTCCAGGGGTAATCGACCGCGGCGCGGCCCGGCGGCACAGTGGAGCCATCGGGTTCCGAGTCCGCGCACTCGGCCTCGGAACCCGTCCCACCAGCACGTTCGACCGTGAGAGCGCGACCGCACCGCCACGGCGACCGCGACCGCGGCCACCCGAACACCCCGACCGCCCCCGGAGGCTGATCCGTCATGTCCGCGACCCTGCTCGGCAGCATCGCCCGCACCACCGTCCCGCAGACCGCGCTGCGCCGCTTCCTGGCCCTCGACTCCGTGGTCACCGCCGGGAACGGCCTCGCGTACACCGTCTTCTGCGCCCCCCTCGGGCGACTGCTCGGCGTCGGCCCGACCACGCTGCTCGAACTCGGCCTGTTCCTGACCCTCTACGGGGCCGGCGTCGGCCTGCTCGCCGCGCGCCGCCGGCCGCCGGTCGGCCCGGTGAAGTTCGTCATCGAGGCCAACTACGCCTGGGCGGCCCTCAGCCTGGTCTCCCTGTTCCTGTGGGACGCCCCCACCACCGCCGGGCTGGTGTGGATCCCGCTCCAGGCGCTCACCGTGGCCGCGTTGGCCCTCTTCCAGCGGCTGGCGCTGCGGTCCGCCTCAGGGCTCCAGTGAGCGCAGGTACTTCACCGTCGCCGGGTCGGCCGGGAGCAGCGTCTCGATGGCCAGCTCGGCGACGGTCACGTCCATCGGCGTGTTGAAGGTCGCGATTGAGGACACGAAGGAGAGCACCTGCCCGTCGTGCTCGATCACCAGCGGGAGCGCGACGTACGGGACGGCCTCCTCGGGCTCGGCTCCGGCGTCGCCGGGCGGCCTCCCGGGGACCGGATAGCCGGCCACCTCCTCGTACAGCGCGCGCAGCGGCGCGGACCGGGACAGTGCGATCTGCCGCTCCATCTGGGCCAGCAGGTGCCCGCGCCACTCCCCGAGGTTGCGGATCCTCGGCGCCAGCCCCTCGGGGTGCAGGGTGATCCGCATGGCGTTCAGCGGCGGGGCCAGCAGGTGCCCGGGCAAGCCGTCGAGCAGCATCGCGATACCGCGGTTGGCGGCGACGACGTCGTACGCGGCGTCCACGATCAGTGCCGGATACGGCTCGTAGCCGGTCAGTAGCCGCTCCAGGCCCTCGCGCAGCGTCCCCATCGACGGGTCGTCGAGCGGGGTCTGTGCGTAGTGCGGGGCGTAACCCGCAGCGAGGAGCAGCGCGTTGCGGTCACGGACGGGCACGTCGAGGTGGTCCGCGAGCCGCAGGACCATGTCCCTGCTCGGCCGGGACCGACCGTTCTCGATGAAACTGATGTGTCGCGACGAGGAGTCGGCGCGGCCCGCCAGTTCCAGTTGGCTGATGCCGCGCCGCTCCCGCCAGGTGCGCAGCAGGGGTCCGACGGACGGGGTGGAGTTCATGCCCCGACGATAGGGCCCGTCGTCCGGACCGGGCCCTGGCCGGGGCGCTCAGCCCAGGTCGAAGACGTTGCGCAGGCCGAGTCGGTGGCGCCACAGGTCGTGCCGCTTGAAGGACTCCATCTCCGGGGCGTGGTACATCGGCAGGACCGCGCACCGCTGCGCCGTCGAACCGTCGCTGTCCAGCAGGGCGTTGACGGCCGCCCGGGCCGAGGCGTTGGCGCCCTCCATCGTCGCCAGATCGATGTCGACGGCCACGTAGTCCCCGCTGAGGAAGAAGTTGGGGATGCGGGTGTCCGCGCTCGGCCGGTTGTGGAAGGTGCCGGTGGGGTGGATCAGCAGCTGGTCCTGGTTGGTGGGGTTCGGGGTGCCGAGCCCGTCCACCCCCGGGTCCAAGAACCACGAGTGCAGGGTGCGGTCGGTCAGGGGCGTCTTCCCGGTGTCGTTCAGGGAAGCCTTCAGCTGCGCCCACACCTCGCGGGCGACCTCCTCGCGGGTGCACTGCTTGGCCGTCTTCCCGTACAGGATCCCCGGCTTGTCCCAGTCGGAGATGTCCACCGACAGGCAGTCCACCGCCACCCCGTCGCCGTAGGCGGCCGGGAAATCGCGGGCCGGCCAGTGCTCAGCCTGCTGGATCGCCGTCAACGACCAGGGCGAATCGATGCAGTTGAGGTGCCCGTGGACGAGGGGTGCGCGTTCGGTGAGGTAGAACTGGATTCCGGTCATCCAGTCGGTCTCCAGGAGGTCGCAGCGGCCCAGCATCGGGTCCGCGGCCCGCAGCCCCGCGCTCCAGGTGCGCCGGGCGTGCTCGACGGGCAGGGCGCTGACGTAGTGGTCCGCGGTGACGTCCTGCCGGGCCCCGGCCGGGTCCAGGGCCGTGACCCCGCTGACCCGGCCGTCCCCGTACCGCACCTCCTGGACCGACCAGCCGATCCGGAACTCCACGCCGAGCGAGCGCAGATGGGCTTCCCAGGGGTCGATCCACGCTTCGTTGGTTGGCAGGTTGAGGATCCGGTCCGGCGGCCCGTCCGCGCCGCGTCCCAGCGCGTTGAAGACGAAGGCCTCGCCGAGGGCGCCGACGGTACGGGTGGAGGCCTCCTCGGCCTTGGTGGCGACGATGTTGCGGGTGATGCCGACGGCGAGGATGCGCTGGTACTCGTTCGACATCTGCGCGGCCCGCACGAACTCCCACCAGGGGGTGTGTTCCCAGACCTCCTTGCGGCGCTCGTCGCAGCTGGTGAGGAAGACCAGGACGCGGTCGACGAAGTACGCGCTCTCGTGCGCCGGCAGTCGGACGAGCGACTGCAGGAGGCCGGTCAGGGCGCGGCGGATCTCGTCGGGCGTCAGCGCGGCGGGGGAGTGGTCGGGCCAGGGGATGGGGGCGCGCAGGTCCTCGCGGCCGGCCGCCCGGGCGAACATCATCTCGGGCGGGGCCACGAGGTTGTCCCACACGCCGTGGGCGTTGCCGGGGAAGGGGATGCGCCGCATGGTGTCGGGCAGGTTGTGGTAAATGCCTGGGATGAAGCGGAACCCGTGCTCGGCAGGCAGGGGCCGGCGGCCGCCGCGGGCGCTGCCGGGGACGTCCATGCTGCGGGCCTTGCCGCCGAGTGCGCGGCGCTCGTAGACGGTGACGGCGTAGCCGCGCTCGGCGAGTTCGTGGGCCGCGGTGAGCCCGGCGACCCCGCCGCCGAGGACGGCGACCCGGCGGCCGTTCGGGGCTGCGGCGGTCCGGGGGGTCCGGTCTGCGACCGGCTGCGGGGACCGGGCGCGGGCGGGGGCGGCGACGGCCCCGGTGGTTCCCAGCGTCCCGGCGGTGGCGGCGGCGCCGGCGATGAACGTGCGCCTCGAACTGCCGGTGCTGCCCGTGCTGCCCGTGCTGCCTGTGCTGCGCCTGCGCGTCATGAGGAAGCCCCTTTGGTGTCCGGTCCGAAGCGGAGGCCGATGTGCATTACCGGCGGTAACAGTGGCGTTCGGCGCAGGAGCATAAGGGCGCCACCGCGGACCCGGAAGGCTCGGAAGCACCCGCACGCACTATGGCGCGAAACCTTCCCTCCGGCGTGCGCTGTGGGAACCTTGACCACACGTCGGAAAACGGGCCCCCACGGTGAAGGAGCATGCCGATGGCAGACGAGCCGCTTTCGCAGAAGGAGATCGAGGACCGGTTGCGGGAACTCCCCGGCTGGGCCTTCGAGGACGACCGGATCATCCGCACCTACCGGCTGGGCACCCACTTCGCGGCGAGCGCGCTCGTCGTCCACATCGCCACGGTCCAAGAGGAGTTGAACCACCACTCCGACCTGACCCTCGGCTACAACACGGTCCGGGTGTCCGTGAACACGCACAGCGCCGGCGACGCCGTCACCGGCGCCGACTTCGCGCTGGCCGAACGGGTCGAGGCCCTCGCTCCCGCCCACGGCGCGAGCTGACGCCGACGGCGAAGCCGCTGCTCGACCACCACGCCGAGGCCGCCGCGCACGACGCCACCGCGGTGGCACCCCGTGCGCCCGGCTGCCGTCGCCGCGGCGCTCGGCCCGCACCCGCCCGAAGCCCGGTACGAACGCCCGCCGTCAGGGGCGGCGACTGCGGTGCGCCCGTGAACGGGAGTCCGCACGGGGTGAAGGCAATGTGAGGACGTCCCTGAGGTCCCGACCGAACGACGTGCGCAACTTCGCCCGCCTGTGCCCGCGCAACCACCGTGAGGCGACGGACGGCGGGGAAGCCGAGGCCCTCTGGTCCTGGGGCGACCCCGCCCGCGACTCCTCAGGAGGGTTCGAGGTGCCACCACTGGGCGGGGGAGTCGGTGTCCTCGCACACGCGGGCCCGGCCCTCCTCGTCCGCCTCCAGCGGCAGGCCGCTGATGCAGGCGATCAAGGACACCACCCCGGGATCGTCGAGATGCTCCTCGATGATCCACTCCTGCGCGCCGAACGCGTTCGCCCGCCACACCTGGACCCGGGTGCCGCTCTCCGTGGACGCGTTGGCGACGTCCAGCAGCTTGTCGTTGTGCACGCTGACGACGTGGACGATCCCGCCTCCGCTGTGGACCGGCACGATCCGCCACAGCCCGGCCGCCGGTGGCGAGGGCGGGCCGTCCGGGCCCACTCCCACCCGGGTGCCGCCCTCCAGCCGGAGCAGCAGGCCGCTGGCGGCGTTGCGGATCCGGTGGACCCCGGCGCTCACGGGCACCTGCGGCTCAGACGTCGAAGACGGCCGGATCCGGCCCGATCCGCCCCGCCGAGGGACCCGTAGCCAGCGCGTCCAGCGCGGCGCGGTCCGCAGCGTCCAGCTCGAAGCCGAAGACGTCCAGGTTCTCCCGGATCCGCGACGGGGTCACCGACTTCGGGATCACGATGTTCCCGAGGTCCAGGTGCCAGCGCAGCACCACCTGGGCGGCGGAACGCCCGTGTTTGGCGGCGGTCTCGGCGACCGCCGGGAGCGTCAGCAGCTCCTTGCCCTGGCCGAGCGGGGACCAGGCTTCGGTGGCGATGCCGAGCCGGGAGTGCAGGGCGCGCAACTCGGGCTGCGGGAACAGCGGGTGCAACTCGATCTGGTTCACGGCCGGGACCAGCGTGCTCTCTGCGCCGAGCCGCTCCAGGTCGGCCGGGCGGAAGTTCGACACGCCGACGGAATGGGCGCGGCCGCTCTGCGCGATCTCCTCGAACGTCTTCCAGATGGCGAGGAAGTCGTCGCGCATCGGGCGCGGCCAGTGGATCAGGTACAGGTCGATGTGTTCGAGGCCCAGCTTGTCCAGGGAGTGGTCGAACGCGCGCAGCACGTCGTCGCGGCGCCAGGTCCGGGAGCGGCCGTTCCACAGTTTGGTGGTGACGAACAGCTCTTCGCGCGGCACCCCGGAAGCGGCGAGGGCCTGGCCGATGCCCTTCTCGTTGCCGTACGCGGCCGCCGTGTCGATGCTCCGGTACCCCGCCTCCAGCGCCGCCCCGACGGCCTGCGCGGCTTCGGAGTCCGGGACCTGGAAGACGCCGAAACCGAGCTGGGGCATGGGCGTGCCGTTGTTGAGCCAGATGGCGGGGACCTGGTTCACGTCTGGCTGTTCCCTCTGGTCGGCGGGCTGGGGCGCGCTCCGGCTGGGCGGTCAGGTACCGGGTGCGAGCGGCGACGGCCGGCCGCCGCGGCGATCGTAGTCCCGCCAGAGTCCGGCAGGGCCGGACTGCTGCCGGACACACCGTCAGGACACCCCCAGATAGGCCTGCCGGACGAGCGGATCGGCCCGGACCTCGGCGGGCGGGCCCTGCGCGAGGACCGTTCCGAGGTCCAGGACGACCACCCGTGTGCAGAGGTCCATCACGAAGGCCACGTCGTGTTCCACCAGCAGCACCGCGCAGCCCTCCTCCTCGGCCAGCCGCCGGACGACCGCCGCGAGCTGCTCGCGTTCGGTGGCCGACAGGCCGGACGCGGGCTCGTCCAGCAGCAACACCTGCGGCGGATCGGCGACGGCCCGGGCCAGCTCGACCATCCGGGCCCGGCCCACCGGAAGCCCGGCCGCGGGCAGCGCCCCCAGCGCCCCGATCCCGCAGGCGGCGAGGACGCGCTCCCCCCGCTCCCGCCGCTCCCGCTCCCGACGGCGCCGGGCCGGGGACCCGAGCAGGTCGGCGGCGAGCCCGCCCCCGCCGCCGCGCCACTCCTGCGCGACGAGCAGGTTGTCGGCCACGCTGAGCTGCCCGAACAGCTGCTGGCGCTGGAACGTCCGGCGCATCCCGTGCCGGGCCCGCCAGACCGGCGAACGGCGGGTGACGTCCTCTCCCCGAAGGCGCACCCGGCCCCGGTCGGGCCGCCGGATCCCGGACAGCACGTCGAACAGCGTGGTCTTCCCGGCCCCGTTCGGCCCGATCAGCCCGCACACCTCCCCGGCGCGGACGCCGAGGTCCACCCCCGTCAGAGCCTTCACCCCACCGAACCGGACGCCGATCCCGGAGCCCTCAAGCACGTACGGCGCCGTCATGGCGTCCTCCCCAGATAGGCCGCGGCGAGCCGGTCGGCCTCCACCTCGCCGCGTGGACCGCACCACGAGACCCGCCCCCGGGAGAGGTACGCGACGGTGTCGGCGACCCCGAGGATCCCGGCGGCCTTCTCCTCCACCAGCAACAGCGCGGTCCCGGCGTCCCGGAGCTCGGTGAGCAGTCCGTACACCTCCTCCACCACCCTCGGCGCCAGCCCGAGCGAAGGCTCGTCGGCGATCAGCACCTCGGGCGGGCGCTGCAGCAGCGGGGCGAGGGCCAGCATCTGCTGCTCGCCGCCGGACAGCGCCCCGGCGGCGACGCCCCGCCGCTCCCGCAGCCGCGGGAACCGTGCGTAGACGGCGTCCCGTTCGGCTGGGTCCCTCAGGTACAGCGCCAGGTTCTCCTCGACGTCGAGGGAGGGGAAGATCCCCCGCCCTTCGGGAGCGAGCAGCACCCCGCGGCCGGCCCGCCGCACGGGCCCGTCGCGGGTCACGTCCCGCCCCCGTACGAGGACCCGCCCGCTCCCGGCGGCCAGGGCCCCGGCGGCCACCCGGCACGCGGTGCTCTTGCCGGCCCCGTTGGGTCCGAGCACGACGAGGATCTCCCCTTTCCGGACGGCGAGATCGACCCCGTGCAGTACGAGGCCGCCGTCGTACCCGGCGGTGACGCCCCGCAGCTCCAGCACGGGAACTGCGGGGCCTTCCGCCACCCCGCCCCTTCCCGGAACCGGGGCTCTGCCCCGGACCCCGTTCATGCGCTGTGCGCCCGTGCCCGTGCCCGCGCCCGCGCTCTCGGACGGCGGGCGGCCCGACTCGGCCCCGCCGGCGTTCGAGGCGTGGGTCCGGGCAGTGCCCGGGAAACGGCGAAGGGGCGGAGCGGGGGAGAGCCCCCCGGGGACCGCGGTCCCGCCGACGGCCCGGGGCCCGGGGACGGCCCGGCTTGCGCGGGCGGTCCCCTGATCCGCTGGGGCTCCGGCGCCGGCCCGGGCCACGGCCCGCCGTCGGGCGAGCCGTACCGGGATCGCGGCGCAGTACCCGTCCGGGTCGTTGGCGAGTGCCAGTCCCGCCAGCCCGAACAGGATCACCGGCACGTACCCCGACGCCGTCACGAAATCGGCCAGCACGCGCGGGGCCACGGCGTACACGACCCCCGCCACCACCGCGTACTGCGGCCGCCGCAGCCCCGCGGCGACCACGACCGCCAGCCACACCAGTCCCGTCATCGCCGTGAAGTCCGTCGCCGTGATCCGGGTGTTGTACGAGGCGAGCAGCACGCCGCCGAACCCGGCCAGGCCCGCGGAGAGCGTGAACAGCAGCAGCTTCGTGCGCAGTACCGACACCCCCGAGGCCATCGCCGCCGCCGGAGCCGACCGTACAGCCAGCATCGCCCGCCCCGACGGCGAGTTCCGCAGCGCGCTCAGCCCGGCCGCGCACACGGCGACGACCACCACCAGCGCCACCCCCAGCGCGCGGTCGTCGCCGAGGTCCACCGGTCCGAGCACGGGCCGCGGGACCGTCCATCCGGCGTCCCCGTTGCGCAGCCACCGCAGCTGGAACAACACCTGGTCCGCGAGGAACGCCAGGGCCAGTGTCGCCAGGGCCAGCGTCCGCCCGCCCAGCCGCAGTGCGGGAAGTGCGACCAGCGCCCCGAGCAGCGCCGCCGCGCAGGTCCCCACCGCCAGCGCCGCCGCGAACGGCCAGCCGCGGCTCATCAGCAGCCCCGCGACCAGCGCGGCTCCCGTCACGAAGGTGCCCTGCGCCAGCGACACCATCGCCCCGAGCCCGGTCACCACCGTGAAGGACATGAACAGCAGGCCGAAGGCCAGCCCCTGGGCGAGCAGCCCGCTCCAGAAGGGCGTGGTCACCGTGTAGAACGCGACGCACAGCGCCCCGCAGAGCACCGCCCACACCCCCCACCGCCGGCCCCACGGGGCGCCGGCCGGATGGTCCGCGGGCGCCGGGTCCGCGGCCGCGGTCCCCGCCGTCCGGGCCCGCCGGGTCAGCACCAGCAGTCCGCCGAACAGGATGAGGAAGGGCACCGCCGTCCGGAACCCGGTGATTCGATCGGCGAAGGACGCGTACCCGGCGACCAGGTTCTGCAGCACGCCCAGCCCCAGTCCGCCCGCGAACGCGAGCGGCACGGACACGAACCGCCCGAGCACGGCCGCCGTCGCCGAGACGAACAGGAACAGCGTGAAGTCGTGCGCCGACAGCCCCAGCAGCGGCGTCGCCAGCACGCCCGCGAGCCCCGCCAGTGCGGACGCGATCATCCAGGCCACGGACGACAGGCGGTCGGCGCTGATCCCGCGCAGCTCGGTAAGCGAGCGGTCGTCGACGGCGGCCCGCAGGTGCAGCCCCAGCCGCGTGTGCCGCATCAGCGCCCACAGGGCCACCGCCACCACCGCCGTCACCACCCAGGTGATCAGCTGGTCGGAGTCGATGCCGACGCCCTCGGCGAGCTGCCAGGACCGTGCCGGGCTCGGCCCCACCCCCGGCAGCCCGAACCGGTTCTCCGCGGGTTCGACGGGTGCGCCCGCGTCGGCCAGCAGCTCCACGGCCCACAGTCCGGCCGCCGGCAGGGCCACCAGCAGCCCGATCGTGGCCACGATCTGCGCCGTCTCACCGACGCGGGCGAGCCGCCGGAACATCAGCCGGTCCAGTCCCCAGCCGAGCCCGGGGGCCAGTACGCACACCACCAACAGGGCCGCCGGGACGGCCGGCCAGCCCAGCCCGGAGTGCACCTCGTAGAAGGTCAGGGCGCACAGGTAGGCGGTGGCCCCGTGCGCGAAGTTGAAGAGCCCGGACGCCGAGTACGACAGCACCAGCCCGGTGGCGAGCAGTGCGTACAGGGCGCCGGAGACCAGACCGCTCAGGACGAAGACGAGCAGATCTCCCATGGGACCGGTCCTACTTGAAGGGGATCGGAGGGCGGCAGGTGAACGGTACGGAGACCTCGTACGCGCCGTTCTTCAGCTGGACCAGCGCCCCGCAGCCGAAGCTGTCCTTCTGCCCCTTGGGCTCCGACCGGTCGCCGACGAGGGTCCCGGTGTCGGAGTAGCCCTGCGCGGCGCTCTGGAAGTGCGAGACGGTGAGGTCCCTGCCCGCCTTCTGCGCGATGGACACGAACAGGTCGGCAGACATGTAGCCGGTCAACATGTGCATGTTCAGGGGGACTTCCCGGCCGCCCGAAGCCGCCTTGATGTCCGCCTTGAACTGCGCCATCGCCGGGCCGGTCGACTCGAAGGGCTCGAACTGCAGCAGGACGTGCACCCCGTCGAGGGCCTGCCGGGTGGTGTCCTGGGCGAGCAGCCCCGGGTCGTAGTCGGTGGGGTCGGAGAGCAGGCCCTTGTACCCGGCGCGCTTGAGGGCGGTGAACAGGCCGATGTTGTTCGGGGTCTGCATGACCGACACGACCGCGTCGGGAGCCTTGCCCCCGCTGCCGGCGAGGAGGTCCTTCACGTACGCAGACCAGTCGCTCGGCACGGCGGTGGCCGGTACCGAGGCCTTGGCGTAGGAGACCGTGAACCCGGCGCTCGTGAAACCCTGCTGGAAGGTGCGGATGCCGAACTTGCCGGCGTCGCTGTCGTTGGCGATGATCGCGACCGACTTGCCCCCGGCCCCGCCGAGGATCTGGGCGATGCCCTCGGGCCAGGTCTGGTTCAGGGTGCCGCCCGGGGAGGGGACCAGGCAGCCGTTGAAGCCGTAGGCGTACTTGGGGCCGCAGAAGGAGGGGAGGGTGCCCCAGCCGAAGGTGGGGACCTTCTGCTGTTCCAGGAAGTCGGCGCCGGAGAAGGTGACCGAGCTCATGGGGGCGATCGCGAAGACCTTGTCCTGCTGGACGAGTTTGCGGGCGGCGGCCATGTTCTTGGCGGGGTCCTGGCCGTCGTCCTCCGCGCCCAGGTAGTCGATCTTGCGGCCGTTGATCCCGCCCTCCGCGTTGGCCCGCAGGTACCGGGCCTTCGCCCCGAGGTCGGTGTCCTTCTTGCTGTAGCCGCCGGCGCTGGTCATCGAGACGATGCCGCCGACCTTGACCGAGTCGCCGGTCACCCCGCGGGAGTCGGCGGCCGCGGCGGCGTCGTCGGGCTTGCCGGAGGAGCCCGCGGTGGAGGCGGAGTTGCAGGCGGAGACGAGCGCTAGTGCGGCTGCCGCGGCGGCCAGGGTGCGGATCGGTCGCAACATGTGTGGGATCCCCTCCGGTCGGAATCCCCGCATTCTGTGTGCGACCTGACGGATCGTCAATATTGCGGGCGAGCGTAAATGACGGATCGTCAGTCAACTGTTACGCGTAGTCCCTGCGGGCCGTCATGGCTGGTAGAGGGCCGCCACCTCCATCGCGTACGCCTTCTCGATCGCCCGCCGCTTCAGCTTCAACGAGGGCGTCAGCAGGCCCCGTTCCTCCGTGAACTGCTCCGCCAGCACCCGGAAGGTGCGGATCGCCTCGGCCTGCGAGACCAGCGTGTTCGCGGCCACCACGGCCCGCCGCACCTCCGCCGTCAGATCCGGATCGTGGACGAGCTGCGCCGCCGGCAGCTGAGGGCGCCCGCGCATCGACAGCCAGTGCGCGACCCCCTCCATGTCCAAGGTGAGCAGGGCGGCCACGTACGGCCGGTCGTTGCCCACCAGCACGCACTGCGCGACCAGCGGATGCGAACGCACCCGCTCCTCAAGAGCCGTCGGCGCCACGCTCTTGCCGTTGGACGTCACCAGGATCTCCTTCTTGCGCCCGGTGATCGTCAGGTACCCGTCCTCGTCCAGCCGCCCCAGGTCCCCGGTCGCCAGCCAGCCGCTGCGGAGCACCTCCTCCGTGGCACGCGGGTCGTTCAGGTACCCGGAGAAGACGTGGCCCCCGTGCAACCACACCTCCCCGTCGTCCGCGATGTGCACCGTACTGCCCGGGATCGGCCGGCCCACCGTGCCGTACTTCGTCGCGCCCGGCGGGTTCGCCGTGGCCGCCGCGCACGACTCGGTCAGGCCGTATCCCTCGAACACCGTGATCCCGGCCCCGTCGAAGAACAGTCCGAGGCGGCGCGACATCGCCGATCCCCCCGACATCGCGTGCCGGACCCGCCCGCCCATCGCCTCGCGGACCTTCCCGTACACCAGTCTCTCGAACAGCTGGTGTTCCATGCGCAGCCCTGCCGAAGGCCCCGGCCCGACCCCGAACGCCTTCTGCTCGCGGGCCTCCGCGTACCGCACGGCCGTCTCCACCGCCCGGTCGAAGGGCCCCGTACGCCCCTCCGCCTCCGCCTTGCGGCGGGCCGCCGCGAAGACCTTCTCGAAGACGTACGGGACCCCCAGCACGAACGTCGGCCGGAACGCGGCGAGGTCCGGCAGTAGCTCGGCCGCCGCCAGCACGGGCTGGTGCCCCAGCTTCACCCGAGCCCGGACCGCCGCCACCTCCACCATCCGCCCGAAGACGTGCGCGAGCGGCAGGAACAACAGGGTGGACGGCTGCTCCCCCGGCCCGGCCTGGAACACCGACTCCCAGCGGGCCACCATCGTGTCGGCCTCGTACATGAAATTGCCGTGCGTGAGCACACAGCCCTTGGGGCGCCCGGTGGTCCCCGAGGTGTAGATGATCGTGGCGACGGCATCGGGCGTGACCGCGGCACGGTGGCGGTGCACCAGGTCCTCGGCCACCCCGCTGCCGTCCGCGACGAGCGCGTCGACCGCCCCGGCGTCCAGCTGCCACAACCGCCGCAGGTGCGGCAGCCGCTCGATGACCGACCCGACGGTCATGGCCTGGTCCTCGTCCTCCACGACGCAGGCGGTGCAGTCGGAATCCTGCAGGATCCAGTGCACCTGGTCGACGGACGACGTCGGGTACACGGGCACCGGCTGCGCGCCGATCGCCCACAGGGCGAAGTCGAACAGCGTCCACTCGTACCGGGTCCGGGACATGACGGCGACCCGCTCCCCGAACCGGACCCCCTGGGCCAGCAGCCCCCGCGCCAGCGCGAGCACCTCGGCGGCGAGCTCCCCGGAGGTCACGTCCCGCCAGACCCCGCCCTCCTTGCGCCCGAGCACCACCCGGCCGGGATCCTCCTGGGCGTGCCGGAAGACGGCGTCGGCAAGCCCGCCGACGGGCGCCGCCGTAACGACCGGTGGGACGGTGATCTCGCGCATGCCCCGCTCCTCTCCGCGCAGCGCGGCGACGCTACCCCACACCTCCACACGGTTGATCACCGGGCGAAGACCTCCACAAGACCTCCCCAGGCAGGTGGGGGAAGGGTCGGCCGCCAGGAAACTCCCCGCAACGCCGGTCCGGAAACGCGGATCGCCCCGCCGATCGTGTGCGCGGTTTCGGGGGCGGCGCCGCAGCGGGCCCGCGGCAGCTCCGGGGCGGGTCGGGGGGCGGGGTCGGCGGTGGCGGGGCGCGTGCCCGGCTGCGGGCGGCCTCGCTCAGTTGCCCGCGGCTGCCGGCCCGCCCGGAACGAAGGAGTCCAGTGCCGTGTCGAAGTGGCTCCGCGCCTCGGCGAGCCGGCCGACGGGCGCCGACACCCACACGTCGTACAGGCGCCCGCCGTCCTCCCAGCAGACGTCGAAGGTGTGCCGGGCGCCCTCGGAAGCGGAGAAACCGTTCCAGGTGAACTCCCAGAGGGCGGCCGGCAGTCCGTTGTGCGTGGTCGGGACGACCGTGCCGTCGCGGTAGCCCGGGTTGGTGGCCGGGCCGTTCGCGTGCGAGAGCCGCATCACGCCGACCGGCCCGGCGGGCGCCGCCGCCTGCATCTTGATGCCGATCCGGAAGGCCCCGTCCGGCGAGACGTAGACGACCCGCTGGTCATCGGTGGTGCGCTGGAAGCCTGCGGGCAAGGCGAGGCTGAAGCCCTCGGTGTCGGACACCGACCGGTACCCGGCGGGGGCGGGCTTCGCGGTCGCGGGCGCCGCCGACACGGTGGGCGTGGGCGTGGGCGTGGGCGTGGGCTTGAACGTGAGCGTCGCCGACGGCGCGGGGGAGTGCGCGGGGGGCGTGGCACCGGCGGAGTCCGTCGTCCCGCGCGCACCGTCACCGGGGCGGGAGGTGAGCAGCACCGCGCCGCCGACCGCGATGACCAGGAGCACCGCGATCAGGCCCGCCCGCACGGCCGGCCGGGTCCGCCGGGCCGTCCCCGGGGGAGCGGCGGACGGGCGGGTGACGTGCTCGGTCGGCGCATGGCCGACCGGGGCAGTGGTGCCGGCCGCGGCTCCGGCCGGCGGGGCCGGGGCGAGGTCCCGCTCCGTGTCGGGCACCGTTCCGGTGCTCACGTAGGACGACAGCAACCGCTCGGCCTCCGCCGCGCCCATCCGTCGCTCCGGGAGCCGCTCCAGCAGGCCGCGGATCACCGGAGCCAGCGGCCCCGCCTGTGCCGGCGGGCGGATCTCGTCGTACACGACGGCGTGCAGGACCCCGCCGAGTGAATCGCGGTGGAACGGCGACTTCCCGGTCAGCGCCGCGCACATCAGGACCCCGAGCGACCACAGGTCGGACTCGGGCCCCGCGGCCGCTCCCTGCATCCGCTCGGGCGAGGTGTACTCGGGCGAGCCGACGAACGCGCCGGTCTCACTGATCGTGGTGGACCCGGCGAGCCGCGCGATGCCGAAGTCGGTGAGCACCACCCGCCCGGTGCCCGCCTCCACGAGGACGTTGGCGGGCTTGACGTCCCGGTGGAGCACCCCGCGTGCGTGTGCCGCGGTCAGGGCGCCGAGCAGGGCGAGCCCCATCCGTGCGGTCTCGGCGGGGCCCAGCGGCCCTTCGCTGCCGAGCCGGTCGGCCAGCGAACCGCCGTCGACGAGCTCCATGACGATGTGGGGGCGCCCATCGTGCTCCGCCACGTCGTGCACCACGACGACGTGCGGATGCCTGACCTGCGCGATCGTCCGGGCCTCCCGCAGGGCGCCCCTGGTGTCCGTGCCCCCCTCGACGTGGAGCTCCTTGACGGCCACGGGCCGCCCGAGGAGTTCGTCGGATGCCCGCCAGACGGTCCCCATGCCGCCTCTGCCCAGGCGCTTCTCCAGGCGGTAGCGCCCGGCGATCACCATGCTGCCGTCCGGCCCGTCGTGCGACACGTTGCTTCCCCTCCGACCCCGTGCGCCCATGATGCCGCACCACGGGATCCACCCCCGCGGCCTCTGCCGGACAACGCAAAAAACCCCACCGAAGTGGGGTTTTCGCTCTGTGTGTCCGAGGGGGGACTTGAACCCCCACGCCCGATAAAGGGCACTAGCACCTCAAGCTAGCGCGTCTGCCATTCCGCCACCCGGACCGGTGGTCGGCCCCGGTTTCCCGCGGCGACAAGGACAACAATAGCAAAGGATCGGCGTGCCTCCGACCAGGTATTCGGGCCGGGCCGCTCGCTGACCTGCACGCATGTCCCAAAGGGGGCGGCGAGACGCATCGTCTCGTGGGCTAGCGGGCGGGCTCGGCGCGCTCGGCCCGCAGCCAGTCGTCGTTGTGCTGCCAGGCGTAGAGGGTGGTGCCGTCCATGTAGGCGTAGTACAGGCCGCAGCGCGCGGTGGCCTTCCCCCGGGCGTCCGCCGGGAACCAGTCCTGCGTGAGCGGGACCTCCTGCGCCTTCGGCCGGGGCTCGGTCGTGCAGGCGGTCGGGAGCCGGTCGTCCGGCAGGGTCGCCTTCAGCAGACGGTCGCCGCCGGTCGTCCGCAGTGCGTACCGCACCGACGTCGCCTCGTCCTCCAGCCAGCGCGGGACCGAGGCCCGGGCCGACTTCGCTTCGGCGCCCGTCGCGTACGTGTCCGTCTCCTGGTGGCGGTCCTCGTACCAGTCGGCCGCCGCCGGCAGGGCGACGACGGTTGCGAGCCCCACCGCCGAGACGACTGCGGCGGTGGTCAGGATGACGGACCTGCGGATCATGCGGCTTTCGCTTCCCTCGGCGGCTGGCGTGCCTTCATCCTCCGGCCGGACCCGGGTGCGGCGCGTCCCTCCGCCGGGCGGGATCCACGTACGTCTCAGGTCGTACGGCACCGGAGGGCACCCGGATTCTGATACGCGCTGGACAGCGCGGGTGTCGAGGCGGTCGGATGAGCGCCGCACGTCTGCATCCGGGGGAGTCACGCATGGAAACACCGCACCGCGTCAGCACGTTGGAGCTCTTCTTCGACCTCGTCTTCGTCTTCACCATCACCCAGCTGACGGTGTTGCTCGCGGACGACATCAGCCTCCGGGGAGCCGGCCAGGTGCTGGTGATCTTCACCGTGCTGTTCTGGATGTACGGGGGCTACGCGCACCTGACCAACCAGGTGCCGCCCGACCGCACGGCGCGGAGGCTGCTGCTGATCCTGGCCATGGGCGCGTTCCTGGTGTGCGCGCTGGCGGTACCGACCGCCTTCGGCGCCGGCGGGGTCGCCTTCGGCCTGGGGTACGTGTTCGTCGTCCTCGTGCACAGCGCGCTCTACACGCAGGCGCACGGGTCCGGGGTGCTCTGGTTCGCGCTGCCCAACATGCTGTGTGCGCTGTCGGTGCTGGCCGCCGGGTTCTTCGACGGGCCGCCCGCCTGGGGGCTGTGGATGCTCGCCCTGCTGATCCAGTTCGCCGTACCGCAGCTCGTGCAGCGGGTGGCGGCGAGCGGGGCGGAGTCCGCCGGGGCCGTGGCCGAGGCAGCGACCGTGACGACCGTCAGCGATCAGCTCGGCGGCATGAGCGCCGAGCACCTCGTGGAGCGGCACGGGCTGCTGCTGATCATCGTCTTCGGCGAGTCCGTCATCGCGATCGGCATCGGGACCGGCTCGCTGCCGCTGTCCGTGGGGATCGCCGGGGGCGCCTTCCTCGCGCTCGCCGTCGCGTCGGCGCTGTGGTGGATGTACTTCGTGCGCGACGAGGGTCGCGCCGAGGAGGTCTTCGCCGAGACGGCGCCCGAGAACCGCTTCAAGTTGGCGATGCTCGCGTACTACTACGCCTTCCTGCCCATGCTGCTCGGGATCGCCGCCTTCGCGGCGGGCGTCAAGAAGACCATCGGGCACCTCGGCGAGCACCTGCACACCGGCCCGGCGCTCGCCCTCGCGGGCGGGGTCGCCGTCTACCTGGCCGGGGACCTGGCCTTCCGGGCCGTGCTCGGCATCGGCCCCGCCCGCTTCCGGGCGGCGGCGCTGGTGCTCGCCCTGGCGACGGTACCGGTCGGTACCGGCACCGCGGGGCTCTGGCAGCTCGTGGCGCTGGTCGTCGTGCTCCTGGGGGCGCTGGGAGCCGAGGTCCGCTGGACCCCGGGCTGCTCGGCGGCTACGGGCAGCGGATGACCTGGCCGGCGTACGAGAGGTTGCCGCCGAACCCGAAGAGCAGGACCGGGGCGCCGGTGGGGATCTCGCCGCGCTGGACCAGCTTCGAGAGGGCCATCGGGATACTGGCGGCCGAGGTGTTGCCGGAGTCCACGACATCGCGGGCCACGACCGCGTTGACGGCGCCGATCTTCGCGGCGAGCGGCTCGATGATCCGCAGGTTCGCCTGGTGCAGGACGACGGCGGCCAGCTCCTCGGGAGCGACCCCGGCCTTCTCGCACACCTTGCGCGCCAGCGGTGGGAGCTGGCTGGTGGTCCAGCGGTAGACGGACTGGCCCTCCTGCGCGAAGACCGGCGGAGAGCCCTCGATGCGGACCGCGTGGCCCATCTCGGGGACCGAACCCCACAGGACCGGACCGATGCCGGGCTCCTCGCAGGCCTCGACCACGGCGGCGCCCGCACCGTCGCCGGTCAGCACACAGGTGGTCCGGTCGGTCCAGTCGGTGATCTCGGTCATCTTGTCGGCGCCGATGACCAGGGCGCGGGTGGCCGAACCGGCCCGGATCGCATGGTCGGCGGTGGCCAGGGCGTGCGTGAACCCCGAACAGACGACGTTGAGGTCCATGACGGCCGGGCTGCCGCCCATGCCCAGCTTGGCGGCGACGCGGGCGGCCATGTTGGGCGAACGGTCGATCGCGGTGGAGGTGGCCACCAGGACGAGGTCGATGTCGTCGGGGGACAGGCCGGCACCGGCGAGGGCCTTGCCCGCGGCCTGGTAGGCCAGCTCGTCCACCGGCTCGTCGGCGCCCGCCATGTGCCGGGTCTTGATGCCGACCCGGGAGCGGATCCACTCGTCGTTCGTGTCGACCATGGCCGCGAGGTCCTCGTTGGTGATCACTTTCGCGGGCTGGTAGTGCCCTAGCGCCACCACTCGTGAACCGGTCATGGGCGGGGTCCCCCCTCGTACGGAAGTCAGGATCACCCAGCTTGACCTGCTACCGGTCGGTACACGGGCACGTGACCCAACAGGATTACCGCCCCTTAATTTGGAGATTCCGCAGGATCTTCCTGCCGGGAGCGCCGCGCGACGGCAATCCGGGAGAATGGGCCCGTCAGCTGCACGACGAGGTGCGCGACGAGGAAAGAACGGGCGGGCTGATCACCATGGGACGGGTCACCGAGCGCCGTCGTGTCATACGGGTGCGGAACGGCGCGGCCGGGGTCCGCCCGGACACGCTGGTCGCCGAGGAGCCGCTGGAGATACGGCTGAACGGCAAGCCGCTCGCCATCACGATGCGCACCCCCGGCGACGATTTCGCCCTGGCGGTCGGCTTCCTGGTCAGCGAGGGTGTCCTCGGTTCGGCCTCGGACGTGCGGGCCGTGACCTACTGCGAGGGGGCCGCGGAGGACGGCACGAACACGTACAACGTCGTCAACGTGCAGCTCGCCCCCGGGGTCCCGGTGCCGGACATCACCCTCGAACGGAACGTCTACACCACCTCCTCCTGCGGCCTGTGCGGAAAGGCCAGCCTGGACGCGGTGCGCACGGCCACCCGCTTCCCGCTCCGCCCCGGCACCGCCGAGGACGCCCTACGGATTCCCGCGCAGCTCCTCGGGGAGCTGCCGGACCGGCTCCGGGCGGCCCAGAAGGTCTTCGACCGCACCGGCGGCCTGCACGCGGCCGGGCTGTTCTCGCCGGAGGGCGAGCTGCTGGACGTACGGGAGGACGTCGGCCGCCACAACGCCGTGGACAAGATCATCGGCCGGGCGTTCCAGGCCGGCCTCCTACCGCTGGAGGGAGCCGTGCTGCTGGTGTCGAGCCGGGCCTCCTTCGAACTCGCGCAGAAGGCGGTGATGGCGGGCATCCCGATCCTGGCCGCCGTCTCCGCGCCGTCCTCGCTGGCCGTGGACCTCGCCCTGGACTCGGGCCTGACCCTGGTCGGTTTCCTGCGGGGGCCGAACATGAACATCTACGCCGGCGAGGAGCGGATCGCGCTCTAGCGGCTCGACGGCCCCCGTCAGCGGCCCCGGCGGGTGCGCCGCTTGGCCGCCGGCGTCGGCTCGGGCTTCGGCGGGTCGATGCGGTGCAGGTCCAATGTCGCCGGGACCGGGGTGACGCCCGGGCCCCCGGATTCCGCCCAGGCGATGACTTCGTCCGTGGCGGTGTCGTCCAGGGCCCAGCCGAACCAGGCCGCACGGGCACCCCGGCGCCGCGCCTCGGTGGTGGGCTGGACGACGATCACGTTGGCCTGCGCGCACGGCCCGAGGCATTCGCTCGTACGGACGGCCAGTCGGCCCCCCGACGCCGCGGCGGCCTCACGCAGCCGGGCCAGCTGCCCCGCGTGGTCGGAGCCGGGATTCTTGCGGGGGTCCCCGCAGCAGCAGCCGCGGCAGACCACGAGGGTGCAGGGGCGTTCGGCGTGGGCGGCGAGCGGGCGTATCCAGGTCACCGCCGCACGTTACCGGGCCTGCGGTGCGGGGTGTTGGACCCCGGGGGAGACCTCCACCACATGCCCGGCGGGCAGTTCGGCATCCGCTCCGGGCGCGCAATCCCCGGCGCGGCGGCGCGCCAGTACCGCGCACACCATCAGTTGCATCTGGTGGAACAGCATCAGCGGCAGCACGGCGAGGCTCGCCTGGGCCCCGAACAGCACGCTGGCCATGGGCAGTCCGGCCGCCAGGCTCTTCTTCGAGCCCGCGAACTGGATGGCGATCCGGTCCGCGCGGCCGAACCCGAGCCGCTTCGCCCCGTACCAGCTGACCAGCAGCATGACGGCGAGCAGTACGGCCTCCACCGCCACCAGGGCGCCCAGGCGCGGGACGCTGACCCGGTGCCAGATCCCGGCGGCCATGCCCGCGCTGAAAGCGGTGTAGACGACGAGCAGGATCGAGCCGCGGTCGACGTACCCCAGCACCTTCTTGTTCCGGACCAGGAAACCGCCGACCCAGCGGCGCAGGGCCTGGCCCAGCAAGAAGGGCAGCAGCAGCTGGACGACGATCTTGAGGAGGGAGCCGAGGGAGAAGCCGCCCGCGCTGCCGCCGAGCAGAGCGGCGGCCAGGAGGGGGGTGAGGACGATGCCGGCGAGGCTGGAGAAGGAGCCCGCGCAGATAGCGGCGGGGACGTTGCCGCGGGCGATCGAAGTGAAGGCGATCGAGGACTGGATCGTCGAGGGCACCAGGCAAAGGAACAGCAGCCCGTTGTGGAGCGGGTGCGTCAGGAGCGTCGGGACCAGGCCGCGGGCAGCCAGGCCGAGCACGGGGAACAGCACGAACGTGCAGGTCAAGACGGTGAGGTGGAGCCTCCAGTGGCGCAGGCCGTCGAGGGCTTCACGGGTGGAGAGCCGGGCGCCGTACAAGAAGAACAGCAGGGCCACCGCCCCGGTGGCGGCGCCCTCGGCGACGGAGGCGGCCGCACCGCGGGCGGGCAGCAGGGCGGCGAGGCCGACGGTCCCGAGGAGGGCAAGGACGTACGGGTCCAAGGGCAGCCGGGAGGGTGTGAACGGGCGGCGCATGTACGGGGAGCTCTCCGGTCGGCGGCACGGGCGTGGGGCCCTCCATCGTCATGCCTGCCCCGGTCATCGGGAAACCCGCACACCGTGCTCACTGCCATTGCGGATCGTGATGACCGTGGCGCAGCATGGGGCCATGTACGACCCCGTCCAGCTGCGCACGTTCCTCACGGTGGCCCAGACCCTCAGCTTCACCCAGGCCGCGGGCCGGCTCGGGGTCCGCCAGTCCACCGTCAGCCAGCACGTACGGCGGCTGGAGGAAGCGACCGGGCGGCCGCTCTTCCTGCGGGACACCCACCGCGTGGAACTGACCGAGGACGGCGAGGCACTGCTCGGCTTCGCCCGGACCATCCTGGAGGCGCACGAGCGGGCCGCGGCCTGGTTCACCGGGACCCGGCTGCGGGGCCGGCTGCGGTTCGGGGCGTCGGAGGACTTCGTGCTGACCCGGCTCCCGGAGATCCTGGAGGGCTTCCGGCACGAGCATCCCGAAGTGGACCTGGAGCTGTCGGTCGAGCTGTCCGGAACCCTGCACGAACGGCTCGACGCGGGGCGGCTCGACCTCGTCCTGGCGAAGCGGCGCGGGCCGGGGGACGAGCGGGGCCGGCTGGTGTGGCGGGACCGGATGGTGTGGATCGGGGCGGAGGGGCTGCGGGTGGATCCGGACCGGGCCGTGCCGCTGATCGTCTTCCCGCCGCCGGGGATCACCCGGGCCCGGGCGCTGGAGGTGCTGGAGCGCGAGGGGCGGGCGTGGCGGATCGCCTGCACCAGCGGCAGCCTGAGCGGACTGGTCGCGGCCGCGCGGGCCGGGCTCGGCGTGATGGCCCACACCCGGGGGCTGATCCCGCCGGGGCTGGTCCGGGTCCAGGGGTTGCCGGAGCTCGGGCCGGTGGAGTTCGCGCTGCTGCGGGGCGAGCGGAGCTCGCAGGCGGCGGAGGCCCTGGCGGCCGCGATCCTCTCGGGCGCGGACCGCCTGACCCGCCCGGCGTAGCCCTCCGGGGGGCGCGGGGCTCCGGGTCCGGCCCGCCGGCGCGGGCCTGACGGTCCCGGCCCCGTCGGCGTGCGGGCTCTGGCGGCCCCGAGCCACGCCCGGCCATCGACCTGCGGGTCCGGCACCGGCCGTGCGGTACCGCTCGCCGCGGGCTCGGCTGCCGACGTCGGCTTGCGCACGGGGCGTTCGGGCCGGCGTCGGGTCCGCATGTAGGTCGGTGGCTTTCTCCCCGGCCCTCCCCTTCTCCGTTTCCCAGGGCTCCGCCCGGACCGCCCCGCGTGCGCGGCGCCGCACGCCTCACACGCGGGCGGGGGGCGGCTCGGGCGCCGGTAGGGCTACGTGCTCAGGACCAGGAGGCGGTCGGCCGTGGGGAGGCTGCCCGGGGTGAGCGGGGCGAACGTGCGGGGGAGGGACAGGCGCGGTGTGTCGGATCGGGGGAGGGGATCGAAGAAGTACGCGGCCTCCGCGGCGGTGTCGCTGACCAGGTGGGGGTCGGCCGGCGAGGCCGTGGAGCGGGTCAGCGGGGTGCGGAAGAGCATGCGCAGGTGGCGGAGGGTTTCGGGCGTGACCCCCGGAGGGTCCGCCGCGGGGACCGCCGCCGGGACCGCCGGCGCGGCGTCCGGCGGGATCGCCCCCGACAGCAGCAGCGCCAGCAGCACCGGGACGGCCTTGCGGCGCAGGGCCTCCGTCGCTTCGTGCAGCCGGTGGGCGTGCGTCGCGGGCAGCGACAGCGCGAGGCTGCCGGCGCAGTCGCCGGTCGCGATCGGGACCGCCGAGCAGACCACGCCGGGGGAGTACTCGCGCAGGTCGTACACCGGCGCCCCCGGGGCGATCGCATCGAGGGCGTTGAACAGGACCCGGCTGTCGGTGATCGTCCGAGGGGTCAGCCGGGCCGGCCGGTACCGGGCGACGTGGTCGCGGCGCCGGTCGGGGTCCAGCTGGGTCAGCAGGCACTTGCCGACGGCGCTGGCGTGCGCGGCGGCCTTGAAGTCCACCCACTCCCGCACCGGTGGCGCGGCAGGCCCGTCGGCCATCTGGGTGATCCGGACCTCGCCCTCGGCGTACCGGCTCAGGTAGACCGCGGCGCCCGCGCTGTCCCGGGCCAGGGCCAGGGTGCGCTGGAGCTGGCCCGCGAGCCCCCCGCCGCCGTGTGCGGCGAGCCGGTCGAGGGCGGGCCCGCGCGCGTACACGCCGGCGCCGGGCCGGTACGCGTACTCCTCCTCGCACAGCATGGCCAGCAGCGGCCGAAGCTCCGCCTCGGCCAGGCCGGACTCCCGCCGCAGCTGGGCGGCCCGCACCCCCAGCGGATGCCTTTCGAGGACCCGTACGACGGCCAGCGCGCGACCCGCCTGTGCCAGGGCCTCGCTCGTACCGGGCGGCCGGACCGGCCCACGGTGCGGGGCCGGGGCCGGCGCGGGGCGCCGCAGCGGACCGGCCCGCTCCGCCGGCTGCGCCACCACCGGGGGCGGCGGCCGGAACACCTCCAGGACCGAGGGCAGTCCCGGCCTCGGCAGCGGCACCGGGCCCAGATCGGGATCGTCGCGCTGGTCGACGTGGCGCAGGACGGTCGCCTGCGCGCACAGCCGCACCTCGCGCAGGTCCCGCCGGCCGCTCGGCCGGTAGCCGCGCCGGCCCAGCTCGCGCGCCCAGAACCGGGCGTCGTGGTGTTCCCCGCGTCGGGAGTGGTCCAGGAACAGGCAGTACGCGGCCGATGCGGTCCGCGCCCGTCCGGAACCGGCGGCGAACTGCCACCAGAAGCGGGCGCCTTCGCGCAGCCCGGCCAGGTGCAGCAAGCAGCCGAAGACCACGGCTCCGGCCAGCTCGGCGTGCCCGTTCTCGACGAAGGCGGTGAGCTGGGCCTCGGCCTTCGGCGTGCACACGGCGGCCAGGCAGACGGCCTTGAGGTCGCGCCGGGCCCGTTCGGAGTCGAGCGGGCAGTCCCGCGCGGGGTCGCTCCACCCGTACGCGGCGCGGCGCCGCGAGGGCGTCGTGGCGGTCCGTCCCCGGGAGGCGCGCAGCAGCCGGGCCTCGGCCGCACCGAGGTCGTAGTGCGGGTACCGGTCGCGGACGCCGGCACGGGTCAGGAAATCGGCCAGGGAGCGGCGGGTGGCGTCGCCGCCGCGCTCCTCCATGTCCTCGCGGCGCCTCATGATTCGGCGGAGGCGTCGAGGATGCGGGCGAGCCGCCGGTGGGCCTGGCCGAGCTGCGAGCGGACGGTGGCCTCGTCGACGCCCATCACCGACGCGGCTTCGCCGGGGGTGCACTGGAGCCCGTAGCGCAGCAGCACGGCGTCGCGCTGGCGTTCGGCGAGCCGGGAGACGGCGGAGTAGAAGCGGATGGTGTCGGTCAGCACCTCGTACTGGTCGGCGTGGGCCTCCTTGAGGGCGGCTTCGAAGGCGCTGATGTCCATGGCTTCGGGCCAGGTGCCGGGCCACTGCTGCCGGTCGACGAGCCGCTGCTTGAGGATGGTCCAGGCGTAGGCGTCGAGCCGGTCCATGTGGAGCATTCGTAACCACTCGTTCATGATCGAGTCGAAGGCGGCGTCCACCGCGTCCTCGGCAGCGGTGTCGGAGCCGAGCTGCAGGTACGCGAAACGCATGTACGAGGGCCGCCGGTTGGCGTGGAAGGCCCAGTACGACAGGCGTGCCGTCGGGTCCCACTGGCTCATGGGCGTCTGCCGCCGTCGTCGGCTGGGCAGTCCCACGGCCCCGCCGGACTCCTCTGGTCCGCCATCGCTCACCGTTCCACCTCACCTCGTCCCCTGTGCGCGGACAGCCTGGCAGTGCGGGCGCACCCGGGGGGCGCGGAAGAGAGACCTCGAAGGATTACGTTCGGTGGTGATCGGTCCGTGATCGACTTCGATCGGGCGGGAGCCTGGTCCGCGCGTACGCATATGCCGGGGCCATGCCGGCGGGTCGTGCACCGGCGCACGCCGTGCGACCGGCCAGGATGACGGCCTCCGCGAACCCGCCCGACCGAACCGCGGACACCGGTCCGCGATGATCCGCTCCGGCTGTAGCATGGGCCCCTTGCGAGGGCCGTGACGGAGAGGTCACGTCCCTCGCTTTTGCGTTACGTCCACCCCAGAGAAATGCGGCGCGTGGCCTTTCGGCGGTTCGATACGATGAGCCGCATCACAATCCGTCACGTCACGTTGTCACCGCATAGATGAAATGGAGCATCCGAGGATGGCTCGACACCTGATCACCAGCGCGCTTCCCTACATCAACGGGATCAAGCACCTGGGCAACATGGTCGGGTCGATGCTTCCGGCGGATGTGTACTCCCGGTACCTCCGCCAGCGCGGCCACGACGTCCTGTACATCTGCGCCACCGACGAGCACGGCACCCCCGCCGAGCTCGCCGCGAAGGAGGCCGGCCTCTCGGTCGCCGAGTTCTGCGCGCAGGCCAACGACGCCCAGAAGGCGGTCTACGACGGCTTCGAGCTGTCCTTCGACTACTTCGGCCGCAGCTCCTCGCAGCAGAACGCCGAGATCACCCAGCACTTCGCGCGCCAGCTCCAGGCGAACGGGTTCATCGAGGAGCGCGCGATCCGGCAGGTGTACTCGCCGGTCGACGGCCGCTTCCTGCCGGACCGCTACGTCGAGGGCACCTGCCCGCACTGCGGCTACGACAAGGCCCGCGGCGACCAGTGCGAGAACTGCACCCGCGTCCTGGACCCCACGGACCTGATCGAGCCCCGCTCGGCGATCTCCGGCTCCACCGAGCTGGAGGTCCGCGAGACCAAGCACCTCTTCCTCCTCCAGTCCAAGCTCCAGCACGAGGTCGAGGCCTGGGTCGCGGAGCACGAGGAGGAGTGGCCGCAGCTGGCGTCCTCCATCGCCCGCAAGTGGCTGACCGAGGGCCTGCACGACCGCGCCATCACCCGCGACCTGGACTGGGGCGTACCGGTACCGGCCGACACCTGGCCCGAACTGGCCGCCGAGGGCAAGGTCTTCTACGTCTGGTTCGACGCGCCGATCGAGTACATCGCCTCCACCAAGGAGTGGGCGGACGCCGACCCGGCGAACCGCGACTACAAGGCCTGGTGGTACGAGGCCGAGGACGTGCGCTACACGCAGTTCATGGCCAAGGACAACGTCCCGTTCCACACGGTGATGTTCCCGGCCACCGAGATCGGCACCCGCGAGCCCTGGAAGAAGGTCGACTACGTCAAGGCCTTCAACTGGCTGACGTACTACGGCGGCAAGTTCTCCACCTCGCAGAAGCGCGGCGTCTTCACCGACCAGGCGCTGGAGACCCTCCCGGCCGACTTCTGGCGCTACTTCCTGATCGCCAACGCGCCCGAGTCCGACGACTCGTCGTTCACCTGGGAGCACTTCACCACCACGGTGAACAAGGACCTCGGCGGCACCCTGGGCAACTTCGTCAACCGGGTACTGACCTTCTCCCGGAAGAAGTTCGGCGACGAGGTCCCGGCCGGCAGCCCCGCCGGCGAGGCCGAGGCCAAGCTGGGCGAGCAGATCGCCGAGCTGCTGGCCGAGTACGAGGGCCACATGGAGTCCCTCCAGTACCGCAAGGCCGCCGCCGCGCTGCGCGCCCTGTGGTCAGCCGGCAACGCTTACCTCGACGAGAAGGCCCCCTGGCTGGAGGTCAAGACCGACCTGGACGGCGCCGCGCTCACCCTGCGCACCGCCATGAACCTCATCCACCTCTACTCGGTGGTCTCCGAGCCGCTCATCCCGGCGTCGGCCCGCACCATGCGCTCCGCGTTCGCGCTCGCCGACGACACGTCGACGTGGATCACCCCGGAGCAGGCCAAGTCGCTCGACGCGGTCCCGGCGGGAACGCCGTTCACCGTGCCGCCGGTGCTCTTCGCGAGGATCACCGAGGAGGACCTGGAGTCCTACCGCGAGCGCTTCGGCGGTTCCCCGGAGGCCTGACGGCCCCTGTCACCACCGGCTCCCCGAAGGGCGCGACCTCCCGAGGTCGCGCCCTTCGGCGTCGGCGGCGCCGCCGACGCGACCACGGCCACGGGACCGCCACGGGACCGCTACGGGACCGGCCGGGGTAGGGGAAACCCCACCACGAAGGCTCCGCCTGGGCGTGCAGACCCGAGGGGGCCGCACGGCTGGAATGGGTCCATGACCCCTTCCGCCCGCCCGCTGCCGCTCACGGCCCCCCGTCTCCCGTCCGCCTCGCCCACCGCCCGGTGGACCGCCGGCTGGCTGCTCGCGGCCGCCTGGGCGCTGTCGTTCCCCTTACTCTCCTCGCTCGGCCCGCACCGGCTGTGGGGCTGCTGCGCGGCCGCCGGATACCTGGTCGCCGCCGGGACCACCGTCCTGGGCCGCCCCCGCTCGGCGCTCGCCGCAGCCCTGACCGGAGCCGTCGTACTACCCCTGCTGTACCTGGTCCTGACCGGGCAGGGCCAGTCCGAGGTCGCCGTCATCGAACGGTCCGGGCGGCTCCTGCTGGAGTCCGGACACCTCTACGTGGACCGGCCCGCCGGGGTCGAGGAGTACACCCCGTACCTGCCCGGCACGGCCCTCCTCGGCCTACCGCACGCCCTGCTGGGCGGCGGCGACGGCTGGGCCGTGCGCCTCCTCGGCGATGCCCGGATCTGGTGTGCGGCGGTCCTGTTCGCCGCCCTGTGGGCCGGGCGCCGCATGCTCGGCGCCCCCGCCTCGCCGCTGCTCCCCGTCCTGGTGGCCTCTCCGGTGGTGGCCCTCCCGCTGGCGGTGAGCGGGGTGGACCTGCCGCTGGCCGGGCTGTGTTGCCTGGCGCTCGCGGCCGCCGCCTCGGGCCGGCCCGCGGCGGCCGGGGCGGCGCTCGCGGCGGCGTGCGCCGTGAAGTGGACCGCGCTGCCCGCGGTGGCGGTGGTCCTCGCGGTCCTCGGGGCCTGCCGGGGAGCCCGCGCGGCGGTCCGCTGCGCGACGGTGGCGGCGACGGTCACGGCCCTGCTGGTGCTGCCGGGGGTGCTGCTCCAGCCGGCGGAGGTGTGGCGGCAGGTGTTCGCCTTCCCGACGGGCCGGGCGCAAGTGCCGACCCCGGCGAACAGCCCCCTGCCGGGGCACCTGCTGGCGGCACTCGGGCCGTGGGGCTGGTACCTGACGGTGGCCCTGCTGGCCCTGGGCGCTCTGGTGGTGGCGCTCTCGCTGTGGGCGCGCCCGCCGCGCACGGTCGTCGCCGCCGCCGACCGGCTCGCCCTGGGGCTGACCCTGGCCTTCCTGCTGGCTCCGGCGGGCCGCTTCGGTTACCTGGCGCTGCCGGTCCTGATGGTGGTGTGGGCCCGCTCCGTGACCCCGCCGCCGTCCACCGCCCCCTCGCGGGTCGTGACCGGCACGCGGGCCCCCGGGGTGCGGCGGCTCCGAGTGCGGTGAGGCGGCCGGGCATGACCGCCGTAGAACGGCACCCGGTGCCCGGCGCGCAGGGCTTCCCGATGACCGGCCTCCGCTGCCCGTGGTGACGGAGCACGTCGTGCGTCCCTGCGGCGGTGCATTCCACCGCCCGCCCGGGAACGGCGGCGGGCCGCGTGGCGTCCCTCCCGGGACAAGGGGATTTCGGAGCCGACGGAGGCATCGTGTTCACAGGACGACCGGTCCGCACCGGTAGGGCGGTGCTCGTCGCGGGCGTGCTGCTGGTGCTCTCGGCGGTCGGCTTCGGCGTGACGGCGCTGGTCCGGGCGAGTGATCCCGGGCGCAGCCCGCTGCACCGGGCCGTGGACGCCTACCTGGAAACGGTCGGTACGGGTGGCAGCGCGCCCGCCGCCACCTGCGCGGGCACCTCCGACCCGGCGGCGGAACTGCGCCGTCAGGGCGCCCGGTTCGGCCATCGGATCGTCTCCTCCACCGAGGGCGGCGGGCAGGCCACGGTCAACGTCGACCTCACGCCCGGCCACGGCCCCGCCGTCGCCTACTCCCTCGACCTGAGCCGCACGGGCACGGTGTGGGAGGTCTGCTCGGCGTCCCCCGGCCACATAGAGATCGACCCCTTCGGATGAGGTGACCGGGCGCCGGCCGGCATGATCTGGAAGGCGGCCCCTACGCGCCGCCCCGGCCCCGCAGGTGGGCCAGGACGGCCAGGACGCGGCGGTTGCCCTCCGCCGGGTCCAGGTCCAGCTTCGTGAAGATGCTGCCGGAGTGCTTCACGACGGAGGCCTCGGTGATGAACAGGCGGGCCGCCACCGCCTGGTTGTTGAAGCCCTCCGCCATCAGGGCGAGCACCTCCCGCTCCCGGGGCGTGAGACGGGCCAGCGGCCGGTCCGCCGACGTCGGTGGTGCGAGCAGCACGCGCACCACCTCCGGGTCGATGACCGTCTGGCCCCCGTGGACCCGTTCCAGAGCGTCGAGGAACTCGGCCACCTCGCCGACCCGGTCCTTGAGCAGGTAGCCGAGCCCGGCCGCCGAACCTCCGGTGAACAACCGGGCCGCGTACGCCGTGGCCACGTACTGCGAGAGCACCAGGACCGGCAACGAGGCGTCGCGGGAACGCAGTTCGAGCGCGGCCCGCAGTCCCTCGTCGCGCAGCCCGGGCGGCATCCGTACGTCCGTGACGACCACGTCGGGCCGCTCGGCCGCCACCGCCTCCAGCAGGGCGGGGGCGTCGCCGACGGCGGCGAGCACCCGGTGGCCGCCGAGGGTCAGGAGTTCCGTCAGCCCGGCGCGCAGCAGGACGGAGTCCTCGGCGAGGATCACCCGGAGCACGGGACCTCCACGCGCAGTTGCGTCGGCCCGCCCACCGGACTGGACACCGTCAGCCTGCCCTGCAACATCGCCACCCTGTCCGCGAGACCCGCCAGGCCCGCTCCCGCGCCGGGATCGGCGCCGCCGCGGCCGTCGTCGGTGACGGTGAGAGTGAGCCGGTCCCCCTCGACCCTACCGGCGACGTCGACGTGCGAGGCACCGCTGTGCTTGGCGGCGTTGGCGAGGGCCTCGGTGACGGTGAAGTAGGCGGTGGTCTCCACTGGTTCGGGCAGTCGGGGCAGGTGCGCGAGGTCCAGCGTGACCGGTACGGGATGGCGCAGCGCCACCTCGGCGACGGCCGCCGCCAGCCCGTGGTCGGTCAGCACCTGGGGGTGGATGCCGCGGACGAGGTCCCGCAGCTGCTCCAGGGCCAGCTTCGCCTCGGCGCGTCCGCGCCCGACCAGCGCCGCGGCCTCGGCCGCCTCCGGGATCCGGCGCAGCCGCAGCTCTGCGAGGCCCAACGTCATGCTGAGGGCCACCAGTTGCTGCTGAGCCCCGTCGTGCAGGTCGCGTTCGATGCGCCGGCGCTCCGCCTCGAAGGCCTCCACGAGCCTTATCCGCGACCGGGTCAGCTCCAGCACCCGGCCGTCCTCCTCGCGCGGGCCGAGCAGCAGCCGGGCCGTCCGCACCTGCGCCCCGGCGATCAGCGCACCCGCGTACGCGGCCAGCACCAGCCCCGCCAGCCCGGTGGCCGTTGCGCCCAGCGCCTCCAGCGGGCCCGTGACCGCCCGGCCGGGTATCAGCATCACCGTCTCGGGGGCGAGCGCCCACACGATGACCGGGGCCGCCACCAGGAGCAACGAGAACGCCAGGAGCGCCAGCACCCCGAACCCGGCCGCTCCGAACACCGTCCCGAGCAGCGCCGCGTACCCGAGCTCCCGCCAAGTGGCGCGCTCCCGCAGCCGGGTGCGCAGCCAGGCGGCGGCGCCGGCCCCGGCGAGCGAGGTGTGCGGATCGGCGACCGGCGCCGGATCGGCCCACCGCAGCCGGCGCCGCTCCAACTCGCCGAGCGGCACGGCGCCGGCCACGGCGGCGAGCAGGAGCAGGAGTCCGACCCCGGCGACCGCCAGCAGCACCCCGAGACCCACGAGCAGGACCAGCACCACCAGCACCGCGTACCCGAGGGGGAACCCGCTGCCCAGGTAGGCCCAGCACCGCCACGGCCACCACGACCCGAGGAAGCGCCACGGCCTCCGCATCACCGCCCACACGGCCACCGGGGGGACGAGGGGGGAGGCGGATCCGGACATGCGCTCCAGCGTAGGGGGTGCCGGACGGCTGCTGGCGGGCCGTCACGTCGTCGCGCCGCCGATGGCGAGGACGAACAGGAAGACGCCCGCGCTGCCTTACGGGAACGGGCCGGGCGGGTGAACCGCGCGCTCATGGCCACCGGCCCCGTGCTGTCCCGCGGTCCGGCGCCGTCCCCCGGCGGGGTGCTCGTACGGCCGATGGCTTGAACTCGCCCCTCGGTCGAAGATCTTGACGCGTCTGCGGCGTATCGAAGCGCCGCCGTGATCGTTTCTTCAGCCGAACCCCTCACGACCGGGAGGACGCGCGGTGACCGCTTGGCAGTACTTCGCCGGAGCAGGCCTGGTGGCGGCGCTCTGCCCGCTGCAGTGCCAGGTGGCGGTCGCGGACGACGGCGCCACCACCGCCGATGTCAGCGCCGTGGCCAGCGCCGATGTCGGCGCCGGCCCCGAGCACGGCCACGAGCGCGGCCCCGAGCACGGCCACGAGCGCGGCCCCGGAGCGTTCGCGGGCGTCGGCCACGGCCCCGGAGCCTTCGCGGGCGTCGGCCACGGCCACGGAGCCCGGCTCGACGCATGTGTCCCGGCCGGGCAGCCGCCGCGGCCGCCCGCCGCCGTACCGCCCGCCGTCGTGCCCCCTGCGGTCCGGCCTCCGGTACGGGGCCCCGTGCCCGGCGCGGACCGGCCGACCGTGCACCACCCCGGGCAGGGCCCCGCGCCGGCCGTCGCAGCCCCCGCACCGGTGGCGCCGCCCCGGCCGGCGGCGAATGCGGGGGCCGCGCAGCCGGAGCCCGCGCCGCCCGCGCCGGATCCCGGGCCGGTCGCCGCGCCGGCGCCGGCCGAAGCACCTGCCCCGCCCCGGGCCGCAGCCGCGGCCGCGCCCGCGGCCGCCTTCCACGTGCGCCCGTACCGCCCCGTCGCCCTGGAGCGGCGCGGCCCGGGCGGCATGTCCACCGTGATGCTCATGGTCGTCGTCACCACCCCGGCCGTGCTCGCCGCCGCCGCGCTGCGGCCGCGTTCCAAGAGCCGCAGCTGAGCCCCCGCATCCACCCACCGATCCACCAACGGGAGAACCCTCGTGTCCGAATGGCTGGTCCTGGCCGTCGCCATGGCGCTCGTCTGCGCCCTCGTCCTCGCCTTCACCGCGCTCCGGCACCGCCGGGTCGCGGAGGACGAGGACACCAGCGAAACCCCCGATGTCATCGAGTACATGACGATGATGGTGGGCGTGGTCTACGCGATCGTGCTCGGCCTGGCCATCGCGGGCGTCTGGGAGGCGCGCGGCGCCGCCGAGGACAGCGTGCGCCGCGAGGCCCAGTCGCTGTACGAGGTCACCCAGCGCGCCGACGTCTACCCGACTCCCGTCCGCGACCGGATCCGCGGCGAGGTCGACGCGTACGTCTCCCACACCGTCGCCGTGGACTGGCCGCTGCTGACCGCGGGCCAGGGTGCCTCGCCGCAGGGCGCCGAGCTGCTCGGCAAGCTGCGCACCGACGTCACCCACCAGAGCCCGGCGAACGAACTCCAGGCGCAGGCCTACCAGCCGCTGCTGGACCACATCGCGGCCGCCGACGACGCCCGCCACTCGCGCGTGCAGGCCGACGAGTCGACCCTGCCGGGCGTGGTGTGGTTCGGGCTGCTGGTCGGCGGGCTGGTCACGGTGGGGCTGATCTTCACCCTGCAGATCCGCCGGTCCGGCCGGGAGCTGCTGCTGGCGGGACTGTTCAGTGCGCTGATCGTGTTCCTGCTGTTCATGGTGTGGAGCTTCGACGCACCCTACGGCCGGGAGGGAATCGATTCCGCGGGCCCGTTCCAGGACCTGTTCCCGAAGGTGGCGCTGGCCGCGGCCCAGCGTTGAGCCCACCCGGGTCCCGGTGAGGATCCGGTGGGCGGGGGCCCCGGTGCGGGCTCCGGAGGGCCGGCGCTCAGGCCGGGCCGCCGCCCGTCAGCGCGACCTGCCGGCGGACGGCCGCCACCACCGGCGAATGCCGCAGGGCGTGGGAGATGCGGACGAGGTCGCGCGGCCCGCCGAGGGTGTCGAGGACGCTCTCCTCGCTGGCCCCGATGACCGCACCCTCCGGGTCCGCCGAGCGGGCCCGGACGGCGGCCGCGACCATCGCCGCGTCGGCGACCGCGAGGGCCGTCTCCTCCTCCGCCCCGCCCGCGAGGGCGCGCGCGTACGCGTCCTCGCGGCGGCTCAGGTCGAAGTACGGGCCCAGGTGCAGGAATCCGTCGTGGATGTCCGACTCGCGCTGGATCACCCGCAGTTCCGCCGGGGCCCACCAGGACATCCGCACACAGGGCGTACCGCTGGGGGCGCCGATCTGCACCTCGTCCCAGAGCGCGCCGAGCCGCCGGTAGGTGGTCCAGGTCTGCCAGCTGTCGGACAACCGCTGGCACAGCAGGGGCAGTACGAAGCCGATCGCGCTGATCAGTGCGCCGACGGAGGCGAGCGGCGGGGCGATGTACGTGCTCAGGTCGTCGAGGTCGTGGCCCGCCCAGCGGGCGATGACGGCGGAGATCTTGGTGGCGTCGTAGCTGAGGTTGAAGACGTAGCCCGACACGATGATCATCAGGCCGATGCGCAGCCAGCCGTGCACCTGGAGGGACCAGCGCCAGCACATGGCCACCATGACGACGGCCGCCACCAGGTGCGCCGTCAGATAGAGGGCGATCATCTGCTGGATGTAAGGGGTGTTGGCGTAGTACGTGTCGAAGTCGCGCAGCCGCTCGACCGGGGTCTCGCCGAGGAGGAAGAGCACCACCAGCACCACGACGACCCCGGCGTAGCCGAGCATCCAGCGGCGCGAGATGCGCCGGGTCTCTTCGGGCGGGCCGCCGCGCCAGTTCACGATGAGCACCAGGCAGGCGGCGCTGAACAGGGTGATCAGGCAGTAGACGAGCGGGGCGGAGACGTTGGTGACGCCGGTCCAGTGGTTGACCGCCACGATGGTGGGGGGCGCGGCGAAGGTGAACACCGATCCGGCCAGGATCAGCAGGGCGCAGACCGACCGCAGGAGCGGGTCGCGCCAGTTGTTCCGTAGCGCCGGCAGCTTGAAGGCGAGCGAGACCGCCAGGGCGGCTGCCGGTATGTAGTAGTCCTGGCCGTTCAACGGTCGTTCCTGTGCCCCCGGTATCCGAGCGAGGCCTCGATGCGGCCCGCCAACTGGTCACGCTGTGCGGGCGCCCGGTGGCCCGTGGAACCGGCGAGCCAGTTGCGGCAGCGGCTGCCCAGCAGTAAACCGAACGTCTCCGCCTCGGTCTCCTCCGAGACGTCGGCGCGCGTGCGCGCGGCGACGCTCCGGACGGTCTCGCCGAGGTCGGCCTCGTCGGACAGCATCCGGGCGGCGACGGCGGCTCCGTCGACGTGGTGGCTGCAGTGGCCGGCCTTCATGTGCCACAGCTCGTGACCCAGGATGACCAGCTGGTGGTCGGGCGCCGTGCGTTCCTCGATGACCACCAGGTCGCGGTCCGCCATGTCGAGCCACAGGCCGCTGGCCGTCCCCGGCGGGAACGAGGCCATCCGGAAGTCCACCCGGCGGCCGCGGTGCCTGCTCATGCCCTCGCAGAGGGCGGCGTAGAGGTCCACGGGTTCCGCGGGCGCGGTCAGCCGGAGCCCGGCCACCAGTTCGCCGCACAACCGGCGCTGCTCTCTGCCTATGCTCACCGTTCTCCCCGTCGGCGCGGATCCGGATCAGGACTCAAGGATCAGACCCAGACTCTCGACTGGGTCAGGATTCATTCGGTTTGACGCTTTCGAGGAGCATGTCCAGCCATTCGGTCACCTTGTCCCGGTGTTTGTCGCTCGGCAGTTGGGCGGCGCGCCAGGCGATGCCCCGGACGCCGTGGTTCTGGAGAAGTCTTGCCAGCGGATCGCCGGTCGATGCGGCCGGGGCGGGTACGGTTTCGCGCGCGCGGCCGGCGTAGTCCTGGAGCAGCTGCTGTTCGGTCCGCTGCAGCGCGTCGGTGAGGGCGTCGGCGTCGTGCGCGGTGAGGAAGCCGGCGTGGACACCGAAGAAGCGCTGGATCGCGTCGCAGTGCTCCATGGTGGGCCTGCGGTCGCCGTTGATCAGGGCGCCCGCCTGCTGCCGCGACATGGCGGCGCCGTCCGCGATCTCCTGCTGCGTGTAGCGGCGTCCGTTCGGTTTCAACCGGGTGCGCCGGAGCAGGTCGAGGCGCTGGAGGAATCGGGTCTGCAGGCAGGGCTCGCCGGCGGGCCGGCCGTCCAGCAGGGTCCTGACCACGTCGGCGGGGACGCCGGAGGCCTCGGAGAGGCGGCGCAGGTCGAAGACCTTGTTCAGGTCGTGGCCCATCTTGCCCGCGAGTTCGGCGACGCGCGTGACGGTGGCTGCCAGGGGCGCGTTGGCCACCGCGACGGGAGCCGGGAAGCCGTCTGTCACCAGTGGTTCTCCTAGATCGCGGCGGGGTCTGTACGGGCACATGGTCGGCTTTTGGAATCTAGCCGAGGAGCCGCCGCAGGGCCAGAACTTGCCACAGCTGTGGCGGGAATGAGCTGTCAAGAGGCTGGAATTGCCACGATAGTTGACACTCGAATGAAGTCGGTAGCAGGATCGCCAGAGGAAATTGAAGATCCAGACCGTGAAGAGGGGGAGCTCTCGGTGCCACATCTCGCAGCGGTGGGCCCGTCCGATGGCCTCGCCCGAGCCGGTGAGGAGCGCCTGGCGGGCGAAGATTCCGCACGCGGCGCAGTGCGGTCGGAGCGACGCAAGGAGATTTTGCGCCAGCGTCGCGAAGAGCTGGGCCTGAGCCAGGAGGACGTCGCCGCGCGGCTGCACATCAGCGTCCGCGCCTACGGCAATTGGGAACGCGGCCTGGTCAAGGAGTGGACGGACCGCAAACTGCTCGCCCTGGCCGAGGCCTTGGAGATGAGCGAGCGGCAGTGCTTCTGGCTCTTCCGCGTCATGGTCGACCGGGACCCGCCGCCGACCTGGCGGGCGGCCGAGGAGAACAGGCTGCCCCAGGACCCCGCCCAGCGCGACTACCTGTGCGACTACGCGGCCCTGATGGAGTCCGTGCCCTACCCGAGCTTCCTGGTGGACCACCGCTGGGACGTGGCGCTCACCAACTCGGCCTTCGACAAGCTCTTCCAGTCGGTGCGCCCGCACCCGACCGCCCTGCCGGACGACAACTTCCTGCGCTTCGTGCTGTTCCACCCGGACGCCGCCGCCGTGCTGGAGGACCACGAACCGGCCTGGTGCGTACCGCTGTTGGCCCAGTTCGCGAACGCGCTGGCCGCGACCCCGGACGACGAGGGCCTGAGCAGCATCCGCCAGGAGGTGGCCCGCGACCCGTTCATGGAGGCGGCCTACCGCTACGGCGTGCCGCACTGGCTGAGCACCCACGGGGCCGATGCCGCCGAGCGCGACGGAGCCGTGCGGACCGTCCGCCACTGGGACCCGCGCTGGGGCCACGTGCGCTGCCGGATGGTGGCCGAATCCAGCCGCATGCTGGACGCGATGGGCCTCACCAGGATCACCATGATCCTGTCGACGCCGCAGGGCGCCGCGACGGGCCCGGTCCGGGGCTCCGGCGCCACCCCGCTCCACCAGGGACCCCGGCTGCGCGCCGTGCCGTCGCTGGACGACTGAGCCCCCGCCCGCCGCGCGGCGGGGGACACTGGAGCCCTCCATCATGTGTCGATCACGGGTCGCGGATCGAATGCCACGGATCGTGGCACCGATCGTGGCACGGTGAAGGGCGGTAGGGCGTGCGGCTGACCATCCTCGGCGGAGGCGGATTCCGGGTTCCGCTCGTCTACGGAGCACTCCTCGGCGACCACGCAGAGGGCCGGGTGTCCCATGTGACGCTGTACGACGAGGACCCTGCCCGGCTCGGCGCCATGGCCCGGGTGCTCGCCGACCAGGCGGCCGCCTCCACAGCGTCCGACGCCCCGGCCGTCACCGCCACCGGCGACCTCGACGAGGCCCTGCGCGGGGCGGACTTCGTCTTCTCCGCCATCCGCGTCGGCGGACTCGCCGGACGCGCCGCCGACGAGCGGGTCGCCCTGGCCGAGGGTGTTCTGGGCCAGGAGACGGTCGGCGCGGGCGGGATCGCGTACGGCCTGCGGACGGTGCCCGTCGCCCGGGAGATCGCGCGCAGGATCGCCCGTACCGCCCCCGAGGCCTGGGTCATCAACTTCACCAACCCGGCCGGGCTGGTCACCGAGGCCATGGCCGAGGAGCTCGGCGACCGCGTGATCGGGATCTGCGACTCGCCGGTGGGGCTCGGCCGGCGCCTCGCCCGGCTGCTGGGGGCCCGGCCCGAAGAGGCCTGGATCGACTACGTCGGCCTCAACCACCTGGGCTGGGTCCGCGGGCTGCGCATCGGCGGCCGCGACGAACTGCCCCGCCTGCTGGCCGACACCGGGGCGTTGGAGTCCTTCGAGGAGGGCCGGCTGTTCGGGGCCGAGTGGCTGCGCTCGCTCGGCGCGGTCCCGAACGAGTACCTGCACTACTACTACTTCAACCGTGACACCGTACGGGCGTACACGGAGGCGAAGCAGACCCGCGGCGCGTTCCTGCGCGACCAGCAGCGCGGGTTCTACGCCGAGGCGGGCCGGGCGGACCGGCCGGCCGGGGCGGCACTGGCCGCCTGGGACCGGACCAGGGCCGAGCGGGAGGCCACGTACATGGCCGAAAACCGCGAGGCGGCGGGCCTGGGCGAGCGCGACGAGAGCGATCTGGAGTCCGGCGGGTACGAAAAGGTCGCGCTCGCGCTGATGCGGGCCATCGCCCGGGACGAGCGGGCCACGCTGATCCTCAACGTCCCGAACCGCGGGGTGCTGTCCGTGCTCGACGCACGAGCGGTCATCGAAGTGCCCTGCCTGGTCGACGCGAACGGCGCCCACCCGGTGGCCGTGGACCCGCTGCCGCTGCACGCGGTGGGCCTGGTGACCTCCGTCAAGGCGGTCGAGCGGGAGGTCCTCGCGGCCGCCGCGAGCGGCTCTCGGGCCGATGCCGTCAAGGCCTTCGCGCTGCACCCGCTGGTGGACTCCGTCGGGGTGGCCCGGCGGCTCCTCGACGGGTACGCCGCCGAGCACCCGGGCCTCGCCTACCTGCGCTGATCGTGCGGCGGGTGCCCCGTGGCGGGAGCCTGCGGCGCCCGTGGCGGGTCCCCCGGACGGCGCAGTGGGCATGCGGTGGCGCGGGGGCGCTGTGAGAGTGCGGGATGTGACCACTGCCCCCGCCGAAGCCGTCGCAGCCGCGGCGCCCCCCGTGCTCGACCGGCGGCGGCGCAACGTCGTCTTCGGCACGATCATGCTGGGCGTGCTGCTGGCAGCCCTCGACCAGACGATCGTCGGCACGGCCCTGCCCACGATCGTGGCGGATCTGGGCGGCGGGGACCACATGTCGTGGGTGGTGACCTCCTACCTGCTCGCGGAGACCGTCGCGACGGTGCTGGTGGGCAAGTTCGGCGACCTCTTCGGCCGGAAACTCATCTTCCAGGTCTCGGCGATCGTCTTCATCACCGGCTCGTTCCTGTGCGGCCTGGCGAGCAACATGTCCCTGCTCATCCTGTGGCGGGGCGTCCAGGGCATCGGCGCCGGCGGCCTCATGGTCACCTCCATGGCCCTGATCGCCGACGTGGTCCCGCTGCGCGAACGCGGCAAGTACCAGGGCGCGATCGGCGCCGTCTTCGGGGTCGCGACCGTCATCGGACCCCTGCTCGGCGGCCTGTTCACCGACCACCTCAGCTGGCGCTGGGCGTTCTACGTCAACGTCCCGATCGCGATCCTGGTCGTGGTCGCGGCGGCCCGCACGATCCCCTCGGTCCGGGCCGCCGGGGGCGCCCGCATCGACTACCTGGGCATCGCCCTGGTCGCCGCGGGGTCCAGCGCCCTGATCCTGGCCACCAGCTGGGGCGGAAACGAGTACGCCTGGAGCTCGGGGACGATCATCGGGCTCTTCGTGGCCGGCGTCATGGCCCTCGCCCTGTTCTGCCTGGTCGAGACGCGGGCCGCCGAGCCGATGCTGCCGATGAGGCTCTTCCGGAACCAGGTCTTCACGGTCTGCTCGGTGCTCAGCTTCGTCGTCGGCTTCGCCATGCTCGGTGCGATGACGTTCCTGCCGACCTACCTCCAGTACGTGGACGGGGATTCGGCCACGGTCTCGGGCGTACGGACCCTGCCGCTGGTGATCGGCCTGCTGATCGCATCCGTCTTCAGCGGCAACGTCACCAGCAAGACCGGGCGGTACCGGATCTTCCCCATCGTCGGCTGCCTGGTGATGGGCATCGGCCTGTACCTGCTGTCCCGGATGGGCCCCGGCACCGGCGCCTGGCTGGAATCGCTGTACATGTTCGTGCTCGGCGCCGGGATCGGCCTGTGCATGCAGGTCCTGACGATCGCCGTGCAGAACACCGTGGACTACGCCGACCTCGGCACCGCCACGTCCGGCGTCACGTTCTTCCGTACGCTCGGCAGCTCGTTCGGCACCGCCGTCTTCGGCTCCATCTACGCCAACAGCCTGGGCCCCGCGCTGGAGAGGGCCGTCGAGGAGGCCGCCCGGGCCACCGGGGCCGACCCGGCACAGCTGGCCGAGGCGGCCCAGAGCCCCCAAGGGGTCCACGGGCTCGACCCGGCGGCGGCGGGCCCGATCGTCGAGGCGTACGCGCACGCGCTGCACACGGTGTTCTTGTGGACGGTGCCCGTGGCCGGGATCGGCTTCGTCGTCGCGCTCTTCCTCAAGCAGGTCCGGCTGCGCGACACCGCCCGGGCGGCCTCGACGGACATGGGCGACGGCTTCTCCTCGCCCGTCGCCTCCGGAGACTCGGCCAACCTGCTGGAGCTGGCGGTCGGAAAGCTCGTGCGGAACATGCAACCGGAGACGGCCCGCGCCATCGTGAACGACTCGGACACCCGGCTGGACATCGCCGGCGCCTGGGCGGTGATGCAGGTCGAACTCCTGACCCGCACGGTGGGCCACGCGAGCCTCGGACTCATCGCCTCGCGCCGCGCCGTGCCCCCGGAGGTCCTGCTGCCCGTCTTCGACCGGATGACGGAAGAGGGGTACCTGAGCCGCGAGGGCACCTTCCTCACCCTCACCCCGGCGGGGCAGCGGGAGGCGGCGACCATCTCCAGGGCATGGGGTGACTGGCTCGGCGACCAGCTGGAGAAGGACCGCGGCCGCCCGCGGAGCGAGGAGCTGCGGGCGGCGGCCGACGCGATCGCGAAGCGGCTGCTCGCGGAGGACCTGGGCGAGGGCTACTTCGGGCACAAGGCGCCCGCGGGGGTGTGATGCCCCGGCAGCCGGCAGCCGGCAGCGCAGTGCCCGCTACTGGTACTGCGCGCCGCCCGGGGTGGCGCCGGCGTCAGAGTCCGGTGCGACCGCTGGTGATGCGGCTCCACAGGGAACGCGTGGCGCCGAAACCGCTCTCGTGCACCCAGACGTGGGTGCAGGACGGGCACTGCAGGTGCAACAGGCTGCCGGTGTTGGACAGCAGGTAGCGCCAGTGCTCCGAGCACGTGCGCTGCTCCTCGCACGGCGCGCATCCGCGGTGGTCGTCGCACCGCGGGCAGGCCACCCAGGCACGGCGACCGACGTCCGCGTGCGGGTCAAGCGGCAGCACGGCCGTCTCCGCGCGGGGCGAGGACTCCGGCCGCGACGAGACCGTCGTACACGCGCTGCTGCTCCGCGTCGAGACCGGAGTACAGCAGGTCGTACGCCGCCTCCTCGCCGCGCAGTACCTCGATCGGGTCCCAGTCGGGGCCGAGGGCCTCCATGACCTGGGCTCGCCGGAGGACCTCCTGTGCGGTGAGGTCGACGGTGAAGTCGATCAGCGCGGGGGTGTCCGGGCCGGTGGGCGATGTGGGCTGGTGTGGGGCCATACGGGAGAACTTAGGTATGCCTTCTTTCCCGTGGCAAGAGGGGGTGGGAGATGTCACAGATCACCGGCGTCCCCCGGCGGTACTACGGCGTCGGGTAGTCGTACGAGGGCTCGGGCGGCAGGGTCGCCCCCAGCTCGGGACGCCAGGCGCGCAGGACCGCCGTCGACGGGGCGTACAGGGCGTCCGGGATCTCGTCCGGGGCGAACCACTGCCAGCGCAGGATCTTGTGCGGTTCGGTGACCCGGGGGGTGCCTTCGGCGGCGGTGGTGACCGCCGCCGCGGTCAGGCGCGTCACCCTGGCCCTCGGCGACAGCTGGACCGCGACGATCCGGACGTCCCCGGGGGCCACCCGCAGGTCCGTTTCCTCGGCCAGTTCGCGGGCGGCGGCCTGCTCGAAGCCCTCCCCGGGGTCGACCTTGCCGCCGGGCAGCTCCCAGCGGCCGTCGTGCGCCTGACCCAGGAGCACCCGCCCGTCGGCGTCGGCCACGACCAGCCCCACGCCGACGACGGCGTTGGGCTGCGGGACGGCCCGTACCGGGCGCGCGGGCTGGTCGTTCGGCGTCGTCATCGCTGTGTTCCGCTTCCTGCTCCGATGGGGTGCCGGGCGGGGCCCGGACACCGCTGCGGCCGCTCCCCGGCGGCCACGGCTCCATTCGCCGGTTCGGCAACGGGGTTTGTCAAGCGGGCGGGTCGGGCCGCACCCTCGCCGGTATGGACAACTCGTTCGACGTCGTGGTCGTGGGCGGCGGGACCGCCGGACTCGCCGGGGCGCTGACCCTGGTCCGGGCCCGTCGCTCGGTGCTGGTGCTCGACTCCGGCAGCCCCCGCAACGCCCCCGCCGCCCACCTGCACGGCTACCTCGGCCGGGACGGCGCGAGCCCGGGGCAGCTGCTGGCGGTGGGGCGGGCGGAGGTCGCCGGGTACGGGGGCGCGTTCCGCTCCGGGGCGGCCGGCACCGCCCTCGCCGTGGACCGGCTCCCCGACGGCGGATTCCTGGTCCGGTGCGCCGACGGGTCGGCGGTGCGGGCCGACCGGCTGCTGATCGCCACCGGCCTGGTGGACGAGCTGCCGGAGCTCGCGGGGCTGGGGGAGCGCTGGGGCCGGGACGTGCTGCACTGCCCGTACTGCCACGGCTGGGAGGTCCGCGACGAGCCGATCGCGGTGCTGGCCACCGGCCCGCTCGCCGTGCACCAGGCGCAGCTGTGGCGGAACTGGAGCGAGCGGGTCACCCTGCTCGCCCACACCTGGCCGCTCACCGGCGAGGACCGGGAGCTGATGTCCGCCCTGGGCGTCGCGGTGGTGGAGGGCGAGGTGGCCGGCCTCGACGTCGTCGGTGACCGGCTGACCGGAGTGACCCTGGCCGGCGGCGCGGCCGTGGCCTGTACGGCCCTCGTGGTGGCCCCGCGGTTCACCGCCCGCGCCGGGGTGCCGAGGAGCCTCGGGCTGCCCGTCGTCACGGTGGAGCGGGCCGGGGTGGCGATCGGCACCTGCCTGGAAGCGGATCCGGAGACCGGTGCCACCGCGCTGCGCGGCGTCTGGGCGGCCGGGAACGTGGCCGGCCCCCTGGAGCAGCTGGCCGGTGCGGCGGCGGCCGGCGTGCGGGCGGCGGTGTCGGTCAACAGCGACCTGTGCGAGGCGCAGGCCCGCACGGCCCTCGAAGCCCACCGTGCGCGGCGGGGCGGCGCGGGCCCGGCGTAACGCGTCGGGCGGACGCGTCGGACAGGTGTGCGGGTTTCGGCCAGGGTGCGTCCGTGCAGGCTCTCAGCGGTCTGATCTTCGTACCGTTCATCGGCTCAGAGGCTCGGGGGGGCACGCAATGGCACATGTGCTGGTCATCGGCGGGGGCGTGGGAGGCCTGGCGACCACGCTGCTCGCAGCGCGGCACGGACACACCGCCGAACTGTTCGAACGCGACACGCGCGCTCCCGGCGCCGCGCTCGACCGGGACTTCTTCGGCTGGCACCGGCCGGGCGTCCCGCAGGCCACGCAGCCGCACGCCCTGCTCGGTGCGGCCCGCACCCTCCTGCGCGACGAGCTGCCCGACGTGCACGCGGAGATGCTGCGGCTCGGCGCCCGCGAACGGCACGAGCTGGATTGGTTCGACGTACGGCCGCCGGAGCGGCCCGGCGACGAGGACCTCGTCATGCTCCAGGCCCGGCGCATCGTGCTGGAGAGCGCGCTGGCCACCGCCCTGCGCGGCGAACCGGGGGCCGTCATGCACCACGGGGAGCCGGTGACCGGGCTGCTGACCGAGCCGGGAGCCGCCGCGGTCCGGGTGACGGGCGTGACCACCCCGGCCGGCGCCCGTGCGGCGGACCTCGTCGTGGACGCGGGCGGACGGCGCGGAGGTGTCGAACGCCTGCTGGCCGCGGCGGGTTGTCGACCGGCGGCCGTGGAACGGCACCGCACGGGGCTCGCGTACTTCTGCCGCTGGTACCGGCTGCCCGAGGGGACGGACGAGGGCCCGCGCCGGCCCTGGACGGTGACCGGCGGCGCCTTCGCCGGGTGCGCCGTCTTCCCGGCCGACAACCGGGTGTTCGCCGTGACCCTGTTCGTCCACACCGCCGACACCACCCGCTCCGCGCTGCGCGACCCGGCCGTCTTCGAGGCCGCCGCCCGGGCCTTCCCGCCCGGTGCGGCCTGGCTGGACCTGGGCGCCGAACCGCTGTCCGGAGTACTTGCCACGGCGAGCCTGGACAACCGGTGGAGCGCTCTGGTCGACGAGCAGGGGCCGGTGGCGACCGGGCTGGTCCCGGTCGGGGACGCGATCACGCACACGAACCCGACGCTCGGACAGGGCACCTCGCTCGCCCTGTGGGCCGCCCGCAGGGTGGCCCGTACGGCGCACCGGGACCCGGGATCGGTACGGTTCGCGGCCGAGTACCACGCGTGGGCCGTGCGCACGCTGAAGCCGTGGTTCGACTTCCAGGTGGTGGCCGACGCGGCCATCGGCGAACGGTTCGCGACCCGGGCGGGGCGGACGGGGACGGCGCGCGAGGTGGCCGCGCTGTTCGAGTGCGCCTTGGAGGACCCCGAGGTGATGCGGGCGCGGGCACGGGTGAGGCACCTGGCCGAGCCGCCGGAGCGGGCGTACGCGGACCCGGAGGTCCGGGCCCGGGTGGCGCGCTGGCTGGCGGCCCGGCCCGGGTACGCGCCGAACGCGGTGGGCCCGGACCGGGAGGCGTGGGAGAAGCTGACGGCGGGATGACGGGCGGGCCTACGCGCCGGCGGGCGGGCCGAGGACGTCGGCGAGGTCGTAGCCGACGACCTCCTCAAGCTGGGCGTACGTACAGCTCTCCGGCGTCCGGTCGGGCCGCCAGCGGCGGAACTGGGCGGTGTGCCGGAAGCGGTCGCCCTCCATGTGGTCGTACGCCACCTCGCAGACGCGCTCGGGGCGCAGCGGCACCCAGGAGAGGTCCTTCTTGCCGGTCCAGCGGCTTTGCGCGCCGGGCAGCCGGGCGCTCTCGTGGGCGGACTCCTCGGCCCAGGCGGCCCACGGGTGGCCGGTGGCGTCGGCCATCCGCAGCGGTGCGAGCTCGTCCACCAGCTCGGCGCGGCGCTTCATGGGGAAGGCGGCGCAGACGCCCACGTGCTGGAGGGCCCCGTGGACGTCGTGGAGGCCCAGGAGCAGCGATCCGATGATCGGACCGCTCTTGTGGAAACGGAAACCCGCGATGACGACGTCGGCCGTACGCTCGTGCTTGATCTTGAACATGAGGCGGGCATCGGGCCGGTAGGGGAGATCGAGCGGTTTGGCGATCACCCCGTCGAGCCCGGCGCCCTCGAACCGCTCGAACCACTCCTGCGCGAGGGCGGGATCGGTGGTCGCGGGCGCGAGGTGGACGGGGGGTCGAGCGGTGGACAGTGCGTCGACGAGGGCGGTGCGGCGGTCGGCGAGCGGGGTGTCGAGGAGCGCCTCGTCGCCGAGTGCGAGCAGATCGAAGGCGACGAAGCTGGCGGGGGTGGTCCGCGCCAGCATGTCGACGCGGGACTGCGCGGGATGGATCCGCTCGGTCAGCCGGTCGAAGTCGAGCCGCCCGGCGTGCACGATGACGATCTCGCCGTCCATCACGCAGCGGTCCGGCAGGTTGTCCTTCAGCGCGGTCACCAGCTCGGGAAAGTACCGGGTCAGGGTCTTGCCGGTGCGGCTGCCGATCTCCACCTCGTCGCCGTCGCGGTGCACGACGGCCCGGAAACCGTCCCACTTGGCCTCGTACTGCATACCCGGCGGGATCTTGGTCACCGACTTGGCGAGCATCGGCTTCACGGGCGGCATCACGGGCAGATCCATGTCTTAGATTCTGCGGTGGTACGTCCGCCCCCGCCCGGTATGCGCACCTGGCGGGGGCCGCCTACCGTGGCGCACATGGGTGCATCCGGTAATGCGATCGAGCTGGACGCGGGCGGGCGGACCGTACGGCTGTCCAGCCCGGACAAGGTCTACTTCCCCGAGCGGGGCCTGACGAAGCTGGACGTGGCGCAGTACTACCTGGCCGTGGCCGACGGGATCACGCGCGCCCTGCGCAACCGGCCCACCACCCTGGAGCGCTACCCCGAGGGGGTCGAGGGCGAGTCCTTCTTCCAGAAGCGGGCCCCGAAGAACCTGCCGGACTGGATCCCGACCGCGCACATCGAGTTCCCCAGCGGGCGCACGGCCGACGAGATCTGCCCCACCGAGCCGGCCGCCGTCCTGTGGGCCGCGAACCTGGGCTGCCTGACCTTCCACCCCTGGCCGGTGCGCCGCGAGGACACCGACCGGCCCGACGAACTGCGCATCGACCTGGATCCGCAGCCGGGCACCGACTACCACCACGCGGTGATCTGCGCCCACGAACTGCGCGACGTACTGGAGGACCTCGGAATGCGCGGCTGGCCCAAGACCTCGGGCGGACGCGGGCTGCACGTCTTCGTCCCGATCGAGCCGCGCTGGACGTTCACCGAGGTCCGGCGCTGCGCGATCGCGATCGGCCGCGAGCTGGAACAGCGGATGCCCGGCAAGGTGACCACGGCCTGGTGGAAGGAGGAGCGCGGCGAGCGGATCTTCGTCGACTACAACCAGACCGCCCGGGACCGCACGATCGCCTCCGCCTACTCCGTACGCCCGCGCCCGCACGCCCCGGTGTCGGCCCCGCTGCGCTGGGACGAGATCGACTCGGCCGAGCCCCGCGACTTCGACATCACCACGATGCCCGCACGCTACTCCGAACTCGGCGACCTGCACGCGGACATGGACGACCACGCCTTCACCCTCGACACGGCCCTGGAACTGGCCGAGCGCCACGAACACGACCACGGCCTCGGCGACATGCCGTACCCGCCGGACTACCCGAAGATGCCGGGCGAGCCGAAGCGCGTCCAGCCGAGCCGCGCCAAGCACGAGGACACCGAGCACGAGGACTGAACGCGGGGACCGAGCGCGGGGACCGAGCGCGATGCGGAGCGGCCGTCGGCGGCGGCGGGTGCCGTGCTGAACGGATGTTGATCAGTCGTTGATCGGACGTCCATCCGCGGCGGTGAGGATCTCCGGCATGTCGATGAACACCGTCTCCACCACCGTCTCCGCCTCCGCCACCGCCGCGCCCGCCTGGTACGACCTCGCGCTGTGCGCCCAGACGGGGCCGGGCTTCTTCTTCCCGGAGCCCGGTTCGTCCCTGCGGGACGCGAAGCGGTTGTGCGGGGCGTGCGAGAGCCGCGCGGCATGCCTGGAGTACGCCCTGGCCAACGACGAGCGCTTCGGCGTCTGGGGCGGCCTCTCCGAGTCGGAGCGCCTGGCCCTGCGCCCTCGCAGCTGACCGCACCGGGGCGACGGCGCGAGCCCCGGCAGAGCACGAAACCCCGGCAGAGTACGGCTCTGCCGGGGTTTCGGAGTCGGCCGCCCGAGCGGGCAACGACGGGTGCGGCCGACGGCCAGGGGTCAGGCCTTGCGCGCCGCGATGCGGGCCGCGCGGGCGGCCAGCCTCTCGTCGAACTTGCGGGCCTCGGAGTCCAGGCCGTTCATGAACAGGCCCAGCTCCTCCTGCGCCTGCTGACCGTCGGGGCCGAGACCGTCGATGTCCATGATCTTCAGGAAGCGGATCACGGGGCTCAGTACGTCGTCGTGGTGGATCCGCAGGTTGTAGACCCCGCCGATCGCCATCTGGGCGGCCATCCGCTCGAAGCCGGGCATGCCGTGTCCGGGCATCCGGAAGTTGACCACGACGTCCCGCACGGCCTGCATCGTCAGGTCCGGGGCGATCTCGAAGGCGGCGCCCAGCAGGTTGCGGTAGAAGATCATGTGCAGGTTCTCGTCCTGCGCGATGCGGGCCAGCATCCGGTCGCAGACCGGGTCACCGGACTGGTGGCCGGTGTTGCGGTGCGAGATGCGGGTCGCGAGCTCCTGGAAGGCCACGTACGCCACCGAGTGCAGCATCGAGTGGCGGTTGTCGGACTCGAAGCCCTCCGACATGTGCTGCATGCGGAACTCTTCGAGCTTGTCCGGGTCCACGGCGCGCGAGGCCAGCAGGTAGTCGCGCATCACGATGCCGTGGCGGCCCTCCTCGGCCGTCCAACGGTGCACCCAGGTGCCCCAGGCGCCGTTGCGCCCGAAGAGCGTGGCGATCTCGTGGTGGTAGCTCGGGAGGTTGTCCTCGGTCAGCAGGTTCACGACCAGCGCGATCTTGCCGATATCGGTGACCTTGGACTGCTGCGGGTCCCAGGCCTCGCCGTCCTCGAAGAGGGCCGGGAAGTTCCGCCCGTCGCTCCACGGGACGTACTCGTGGGGCATCCAGTCCTTGGTGACCTTCAGATGGCGGTTGAGCTCCTTCTCGACCACCTCTTCCAGCGCGTACAGCAGCTTGGCGTCGGTCCACGCCTCCGAGCTGCCGAGGTGGGGAGAGGTGATCGTCACGGGTGCTCCTGGGGACAAAGCGAATTACCTACGGTTCCGTAGCCTACGACTCCGTAGGTTAAGCGGAGCGTGAGAGCCAGCCAAGCCCCAGGCGTTCATATGACCGGTTACATCCGGTTATCTATGCAGTTTGAGGGGGCGCCGGAAGGATGCCGCCGAGCGAAAGTCACGCCGGCAGGTGGTCGGCGACACCCGCCTTGACGCACGGACCGGCGCGGAGCGTCCGGCGCGCCGAGTTCCGCGTTGAGCTACGGTCGGTAGTGCACGTCTCACAGCGGGCGACCCGGTGCCCGCCCCGACGCATTCGTCAATCCTGGAGCAGCACGATGACGGGCACCCTCCGCGACCTGCGACCGGCCCGCGAGATCCGGCGGATCCCGCGCGAGGCGGCGGCGCTGAACCATTCGATACGCCTGCCCGGCAGCGCGTACTGCGCAGGCAGTGCCCGCTCCGGCGTGCGGTCCCTGCTGACCCGACACGGATTGCCCTGCCTCTGCGACACCGCGGCACTCGCCGCCTCCGAGCTCGTCGCGTGCGCCCACCGGTTCACGCCCGGCAAGGAGATGCTGCTGAACGTCCGCTGGCAGTTCGACGCCCTGCGCGTCGTGCTCTACGACCAGCACCCGGCGCACTCCTCGCCCGAGGCGAGCGAGGAGTGCCGCGGCCGGCGCAGCCGGGGGATGTGGCTGCTCGCCGCCGCCGTCGAGGCCTGCGGCGGCGACTGGGGGCTCACCCCCGTCCTCACCCCCGTGGGAGGCGCCAAGGCCTGGGCCCTACTGCCGATGCCGCCGTCGCCCTAGCCGTCGGATCGGCGGCCGCGGTCGCGCCGTCACTCGTTCCACAGGGCCTCCCGCACCTCCTCGGCCGTGGTCGGTTTCAGCTCACCGTCGAGCAACAGCCACCGGGTGATCCCGATCGACTCCAGGAACGGCACGTCGTGGCTCGCGACCAGCAGCGCGCCCTCGTACGACTCCAGCGCGCCCGTCAACTGCCGCACGCTCGCCAGGTCCAGGTTGTTCGTCGGCTCGTCCAGCATCAGCAGCTGCGGAGCCGGCTCCGCCAGCAGCAGCGCCGCCAGCGCCGCCCGGAACCGTTCGCCGCCCGACAGGGTGCCGGCCGGCCGGTCCGCCCGGCCGCCCCGGAACAGGAAGTGCGCGAGCCGTGCCCGGATCAGGTTGTTCGAGGCGTGCGGGGCGAACCGCGCCACGTTCTCCACCACCGAACGGCTCTCGTCCAGCACGTCCAACCGCTGCGGCAGGAACCGCACGGGCACGTGCGTCACCGCCTCCCCGGACGCCGGCGCGAGCAGCCCCGCGATCGTGCGCAGCAGGGTCGTCTTGCCCGAGCCGTTGCCGCCCACCAGCGCGATCCGCTCCGGACCGCGCAGCTCCCACTCGCCCTCCACCGTGGCCCCGTGCGCCAGGTGCACATTGCTCAGGGTGAGCACCCGGCGCCCCGGAGGGACCTGGGTGGCGGGCAGTTCGATCCGGATCTCGTCGTCGTCCCGGACCGCATCCACGGCCTGGTCGAGGCGCTCCTTGGCCTGCGCCAGCTTCTCGGTGTGCATGATGCGGTGCTTGCCGGCCGACTCCTGCGCCGCACGCTTGCGGGCACCCATGACGATCTTCGGCTCGCGCTTCTGGTCGTTCATCTTCTGGCCGTACCGCTTGCGCCGCGCCAACTTGGCGTGCGCGTCGGAAAGTTCCCGCTTCTGCCGCTGCACGTCGGCCTCCGCGACCCGGACCATCCGCTCGGCCGCGTCCTGCTCGGCGGCGAGCTGCTCCTCGTACGCGGTGAAGTTCCCGCCGTACCAGCGGACTTCGCCGTCGTGCAGGTCGGCGATCTGGTCGACCCGCTCCAGCAGCTCCCGGTCGTGACTGACCAGGAACATCACCCCGGACCAGGACTCGACCGCCGCGTACAGGCGGCGCCGGGCCCGTAGGTCCAGGTTGTTCGTCGGCTCGTCCAGCAGCAGGACGTCGGGCCGGGAGAGCAGTAGCGCCGCGAGGCGCAGCAACACGCATTCACCGCCGGACAGTTCGCCGACGGCGCGGTCCAGGCCGATCCGGGCGAGTCCGAGCTGGTCGAGCGTGGCCAGGGCCCGCTCCTCGACGTCCCAGTCGTCGCCGACCGTGGCGAAGTTCGCCTCGGTGGCCTCTCCCGCCTCGATGGCGTGCAGGGCGGCGCGGGTGGCGCGGATGCCGAGCGCCTCGTCGACGCGCAGGTCGGTGTCGAGGGTGACGCTCTGCGGGAGGTAGCCGATGGAGCCGGCCACGGCCACCTGGCCGTCGGACGGGGTCAGTTCGCCCGCGAGGAGCTTCAGCAGGGTGGACTTCCCGCAGCCGTTGAGCCCGATCAGGCCGGTACGGCCGGGGCCGGCGGTCAGCTGGAAGTCTTCGAAGACTGGGGTGCCGTCGGGCCAGTCGAAGGACAGGGCGGAGCAAGTGATGAAAACAGGGGCATGGCTCATGGAGGCCTCCAGGTTGCGTGAGTGGTGCGTGCAACACGGGGAGACAGCCGACGGACGGTCACATGTGACGGTGAAAGGGGGTCGGTCGGTGTCTCAACCTCGGACGAGCAATGTCCTACTCCGTTTCGGCGGCAATGGGGCGCCTACGAAGCTACGGGCGGCCCGGGCCGCCCGCAAACGAATAAACCGGGCCGCCTCAGTGGGGGTCGCGCATCAGCTCGGCGAGGCTGTGGTCCATGTCGAGGTACAGGTGCTCCAGCCCCGGCGGCACGACCGTCGCGGCCCGTTCCAGGAACCGGTGGAGTTCGGCCGTCTGCATCAGCACGATCGCCACCCCCTCGGGCGCGTGGAACTCGATCGTGGTCCGGTCCGTGTCGTGGGGCCGTACCCGCACGTCGCCCCAGCCCGTCGGGCGGTCCAGCCCCGATTCGAGGAGCTCGCGCGCGAAGGTCCACGAAACCTCGATGCCCTCAAGGGTGGCCGGAGCGGGGAAGGCCATGCGCACGGCGAAGGGATCCGCACGGTCGTAGCAGAGCGTGACAGGCACGGTCTCGACCTTCGGCGCGGTGGCGACCAGACGGGCCTGCACGGCCTGCTCGATAACAGTGATCAAGGCTCGCTCCCTTGCGGCGGATCTGCTGCCGGGCATGGGTGGAACCCGGCAACCGGATAGACGCCGGAATCGGCAAATCCGTGCATGCGAACTGACGTGAGCTGTGTCACCGATTGGCTGGAACGCGTCCGTTTGATCGCACAGAGTGACGGCATGAGGGTTGCGCGGGCAGGGGTCTCAGTCGGCGCCACACGCCCCGGAGTGATCACAGAACGGCTGGTTCCCGCTCACTCCACAAGCGCAAAGCATCGCCCTGGTCTCCCGCCGGACGGTTCCGTCGGAGGCCGTCACCCGCAGATCGCCGCGCATCACCAGCTGGCCGGCGGGCGACCGCACGACCGTGGTCGGCCGATCCGGTTCCTCGGCCGGCCCGTCGTCGGCGAGCCGGTACTGCAGCGCGCCCGAGGGGCACCGGCGGATCACCTCGGCGACCCGCTCCGGCTCGGCGCCGTCCGGCTGGACCCACGGCCGCTGACCCGAGTCGAACACCTCGGGCAGGCCGTGCACGCATTCGGCGGCGTGCAGGCACCGCCCGGTGTCGTAGGTGACGGTGATCCGCTTGCCGTCGTAGGCCTTGGGTTCCTTGGAGGGCATGGCCTCAGCCTAGGAACGCGGCGGCACGGACGCACCCTGGACGCCGAATCCGGGGTGCATTAGCTTCCGGCGCCATGAGACTTCTGGGAGTTGGCATGTGCGCGGCGGCTCTGGCCTTGGGTCTGCTGGCCGCCCCGGCCCACGCGGACAGCGGGACGGACGGGACGGACAGGGCGGACGGGGTGGACGCGGGCGACGTACAGGGATTGCGCGGCGTGGGCTGGGCGGTGAAGGACACCGGCAAGGACGCCCGCTTCCGCGGACTGGCGGCTGTCAGCCGCTCCACGGCCTGGGTGGCCGGCTCCAAGGGCACGGTGCTGCGCACCGTCGACGGCGGCCGCACCTGGCGTGACGTCTCACCGCCGGGCGCGGTCCGGGAGGGCCTGGAGCTGCGCGACATCGAGGCCTTCGACGCCCGGCGCGCGGTGGCCCTCTCGATCGGGGAGGGCGAGGCGTCGCGGGTACTGCGCACCGAGGACGGTGGCGCTACTTGGACCGAAGCCTTCCGCAATGCCGACCCGCGCGCCTTCTACGACTGCCTCACCTTCTTCGACTCCCGGCACGGGCTGGCCATGAGCGACCCGGTGGACGGCAGGTTCCGGATCCTGTCGACGGACGACGGGGGCCGCAGCTGGGCGGTGCTGCCGAGCCAGGGCATGCCGGACGCCCTGCCCGGCGAAGCGGGCTTCGCGGCCAGCGGCCAGTGCCTGGTGAGCGCCGGATCACGGGACGTCTGGCTGGCCACGGGCGGCGGCGCGTCCGCCCGGATCCTGCACTCGGCGGACCGCGGCCGCACCTGGCGCGTCGCCGAATCGGGCATCCCGGCGGGCGACCCGGCCAAGGGAGTCTTCGCCCTGGCCTTCCGCGACCGTACGACGGGCCTCGCAGTCGGCGGCGACTACCGCACCGGCGAGGCGTCCCTGCACGCCGCCGCCGTATCGGCGGACGCGGGCCGCACCTGGCGCCCGGCCCCCACCCCGCCGCCCGCGTACCGCTCGGGCGCGGCCTGGCTCCCGCACCTGCGCGGCGCGGCCCTGGCCGTGGGCCCGACCGGCACGGACGTGACGACCGACGGAGGCCGGAACTGGCGGCCGCTGGAGGGGGGATCGTTCGACACGGTCGACTGCACGGCCGACGGCGCATGTTGGGTGGCGGGGGAGAAGGGACGGGTGGCGCGCCTGGAACGGCTCCGACGGCCGTAACGCTCCTGGCGAACCGTCAGGCGTGCGGGGTTCCTTGCCGGGCGTCCCGTGGGGTGGTGAACAGGTCCATTCCCGGGTAGCGGCCCATTTCGAAACCCGCCGCCTTGTAGACGGGTTCACCGTCGGAGCTGGCGTGCAGCTGGATGTAGTGGATCCCGTTGCCGTTCAGCCAGGCGGTGAGCCCGTCGACTATCCGCCGGCCGTGGCCCCGTCCGCGGGCACCGTCGTCGGTGACGATCCCGTCGAGGTAGCCGCGGCGCCCGTCGGTCCACCGGGGACTGGGCAGGTGGTACGTGATCCAGGCCATCCCGGTGGCCAGCAGGGGCTCGCCGGGCGCCCCGCCGACGACCAGGCAGTGCACGTCGGGGCGTTCGTCGATCCGTTCGAGGAACCATCCGCGGGCGACACCCCGCCAGGCGGCGTCGAGGGGCCCGGGATCCATCCCGAGGGCAGCGAGAGCCACCCCCCGGAGCCGCACCAACTCGGGAACATCGGCGGGGACGGCGGGGCGGGGCGGGACGGGCGCGGGGATGGGCGCGGCGGTGGCGGTGGCGTCGTGCACGGGGGCTCCGGGGGTTGGGGTTGGTGGGTGTCGGTCGGGGTCAGGGGCGGGGTCTGTCGACTCGGTGTCGGGAGAGTGTCCGGGGGCGTCCCGCCAGTCCACTGTCCTTCCGTGCCGTGCCGGCCCGTCAAGGGCGCTCCTTCGTCGCGTCGCTTCACGATGTCGCTGCGCTCCACCCTTGACTGGCCGTCACGTCCCGGAATGCCAAAGACTGTCGGGAAGCCCCCGAAGGATGGCCGGGGGGTTCGGATTCCAATATGCCCTGATCACAGATGCTGGCCGGGGCCCCCTGTCCATCCCCCCCCGTTCGGGCCGACAGAAGGCCCGTCCGGAACCCAGGCCGGTTCAAGCCGCACTCGGCAGCGGCGAGAAGCCCGTGCCGGTAGGTGTGGGCCGGCAGACGCATCAGATCGCTACGCGCTTCTCTCCGCTTGGCGTCCGGCGGCCGTCCGGGGTGGGACACGACGACTTCCTCCGTGATCGAGACGGGCCTGATCGCCGTCCTGGTTAGATGACGGGATGGAACGTGTGCTTGGAATCGGCGGGTACTTCATGCGAGCCACCGACCCGGGGGCCCTGAATGCTTGGTACCGCGATTGCCTGGGGCTGGATGCCGATGAGCACAGTCTGTGGCGCCAGGAGGCGGGAGCGACGGTGTTCGCGACGTTCGAGTCCGAGACCGAATACTTCGGATCCCGCACCCAACAGACCATGCTCAACTTCCGTGTCCGCGACCTGGACGCGATGTTGGCGCAATTGCGCGCCAAGGGGGCGGACGTGGCCCAGGAGACTCAGGACATGGAAGGCGTCGGCCGATTCGGCTGGGTCACCGATCCCGAGGGCAATCGGATCGAACTGTGGCAGCCGGCCTGACCATGCCCGCCATCGGGGCGCCCGGTCATAGGCCGCCCACGACCGCCACAGACCCCCCAAGCGGGCGACAGCGCCCCGTTTGCCCCTTTGGTGGCCGGTTGAGAGACAAAAGACGCCCTGACGGAGTGAGGGGCCGAGAAATCCAGCAGCAGACTCCGGCTCGCCGTCTATTCGCCTCCAAGCAGCCCGCAGACGCCCCCAAGGGGCTTCACAATCGACGCATGGGCGGCTTATGAGCGGCCACGGACGGTCGCCGGACGCTAAGCCGGGAGGAGCGCGTAGCGATCTGACGCGTCTGCCGGCCCACACCTACCCACATGGGCTTCTCGCTGCTGCCGAGTGTGGCTTGAACCGGCCTGGGTTCTGGACGGGCTTCTATGGGACCCGAATGGGAGACATGGTCCTCCCCGCGCCCCCGTCATCGGCCCTGCTCAGTCATTCTGGTGGGTTGGACACGGATGACAGGGGGCCCCGGCCAGCATCTCTGATCGGCAATGGCTTGGAACTGAACCCCCCGGACACTCTCCCGACCCCGCCCCACTCAGACCCCGCCCCCAGGATCCCGCCCGATGTCACCGACGCCGACCAACCCGACCCCCGCCCTCCGGCACCCACCACCGAGCGACCGCAACCCGCAACCCGCCACCAAGACCTACACCGCCGGGTTCTCCCGTACCGCCGCCAGGTCCGCGGACGTCTTCGTCGCGATGAATTCCGTGATGCGGTACGAGCAGACGCCGGCCACGGTGAACGGGTCTTCCGACGCGATCTTCTCGATCTCCGCGCGGGAGACGCCCGCAGCCAGGACGATGCCGCCCTCGCGCGGGACCTTGCGGCCCGAGGCGATGAAGACGCCCGAGGCGTAGTAGCCGTCCAGCCAGGCGATGTGGGCGTCCAGCTCCTCTTCGACGGCTTCGATGGGTGCGGTGTAGGTGAGCTCCATGACGAACATGATCGTCAGGCTACTCTCGCACCATCATGACGAGCGCAAAGACCCCCGCCGACGAGGCCGAGGCCCGGGCGATACAAGACGAACTTCGCAGTCAGGTCGTACTCGACGAGTCCGGCCCGCCGCCCGGGCGGGGGCTGGTCGCGGGCGTGGACGTCGCCTACGACGACGAGCGCGACCTGGTCGCCGCCGCGGCCGTCGTCCTCGACGCCGCCACCCTGGAGGTCGTCGAGGAGGCGACCGCCGTCGGGCACGTCAGCTTCCCGTACGTGCCCGGGCTCCTCGCCTTCCGGGAGCTGCCCACCGTGCTGGCCGCGCTGGACGCGCTCGGCGCGGCCCCCGACCTGGTCGTCTGCGACGGCTACGGGCTCGCCCACCCCCGCGGCTTCGGTCTCGCCTGCCACCTCGGGGTGGTCACCGGGCTGCCGAGCATCGGGGTCGCCAAGAACCCGTTCACGTTCACCTACGAGGAGCCCGGGGCCCGGCGCGGCGACGCCGCGCCGCTGGTCGCGGCCGACGGCGCCGTCGTCGGGCGGGCGCTGCGCACGCAGGACGGGATCAAGCCGGTGTACGTCTCCGTGGGGCACCGGGTCTCGCTCGACAACGCCTGCGCCCACGCCCTCGCGCTGAGCCCCCGCTTCCGGATCCCCGAGTCCACGCGGCACGCCGACTCGTTGTGCAGGCGGGCGCTGCGCGAAGCCGCCTCCTGACCGGCCTCCGGCCTTACCGCACCGCCACCACCCGGAAGCGGATGCCGGCCTTCTGGAGCCGGTCCAGCAGGGCGTCGCCCATCGCCACGGCCGTGGTGAGCTGGCCCGCCCGCTCCGGCAGGGCGTCGTAGGCGAGGCACAGCGCCGACTCCGCCAGCATCTTGGCGGTCTCCCCGTAGCCCGGGTCGCCGCCCGAGACCTCGGTGAACACGCGCCGGCCGCCGCCCTCGCCCACGAAGCGGACCGTGAACCAACTGCGGGCCCGGCGCTCCGCGTCCGGGCCGCTGCCCGGCTCCCAGCGACTCATCAGTCGGCGCCGCGCGGCCGGGAGCTGCGCCAGCGCCACAGTCGCGCCGATCGCGGCCACACCGCCGACGGCGACCGGGAGGTGCTTGACCGAGGCGTACTGCCGGTAGCGGAAGTCCGGCCCGTACCGCTCCAGTGCGGCCGCCGAGCGGGTCACGATCCGGGGGTCCAGGGTCGGCAGCGGCAGTGCCCAGGTGCCGGTCTCCCGGCTGTACCGCGGCGCGCCCAGGGGTCCTCGTACGCGCCGCTGCGGGAGCCGGGGCTCGTGCAGTCGGCGCTCGTGCGCCGCGGCCAGGGTCTGCGGCCCGCGGCCCATGGCGGTCAAGGCGGAGGCGAGGGTTCCGCCGGAGAAGGCCGCGTTGGACCGCATGAACCCGTCCACCCGGAGCGGGACGCCCTCCGGCAGTTGCGCCACCGTGAAGTACGCGCCGAGGTCGGCCGGGATAGAGTCGAAGCCGCAGGCGTGCACGAGCCGTGCGCCGGTCTCCCGGGCCCGGGCGTCGTGCCGGACGTACGTCCGGTCCACGAACTCCGGCTCGCCGGTGAGGTCCACGTAGTCCGTGCCCGCCGCGGCGCAGGCGGCGACCAGCTCGGCCCCGTACAGGACGTACGGTCCGACGGTCGTGGCCAGGACCCGGGTCGAGGCGGCCAGGTCCCGTACGGCTGCCGCGTCCCCGGCGTCCACGCGGAGCAGCGGCAGCGACGCGCACCCGGGGTCGAGTTCGGTCAGCCGCTCGCGCAGCCGCTCCAGCTTGCCGAGGTCGCGGCCGGCGAGGGCCCACCGGCAGTCGGCGGGGGCGTGCGCGGCGAGGTACTCGGCGGTCAGGGCCCCGACGAATCCGGTCGCCCCGAAGAGCACCAGGTCGTGGGCCCGTTCGGGGGTCCGGTCACGTCCCGCGGACTCGTCGGCCTGCCGGTTCTGTGCGTTCATCACGGCTCCTCCGCGCTCGTGTCGGTGGCTGAGGCTAACCCGCGGCCGGTGCTGGAAGAACAGCGCCCCGGGTCGGGCCTGGACGGCCGTTCCCGGGGCGCTGTTCTTCGGCGTGCGAATGATCACCTGTCGGTGGATCAGTTCTCTTGGTACATGCCGAAGACGTCGACGATGAGGTCGGCGTTGCCGTCGCTCTGGTTCCAGAAGTCGATGAGGCCGCTGGAGCCGGTGCTCGCCTGGACCAGGTTCGGGACGGTCTTGCCCGTCGTCCAGTTCAGGGTCGAGGAGCCGGGCGGGGTCGGCTGGCTCGCCGCGTCGTTGTCGTACTCGTCCAGCGTGTTCGGGTCCGGGGCGACGGCGAGGAAGCCGCTGTCCTTGGTGTTGGTCACCGTGGTGTTCAGCACGAAGCCCGTGACGCCGGAGCCGGGCTCGGACATCGCCGTGTAGATGTAGTCGCGGCCGGCCAGGGGGCCGTAGACCGGGTCCTTGGGGTCGCGGGTGTCGATCATGCGCTCCGGCGTGAACGGCAGGTACGAGCCCTTGCTCTGGGGGCTGTAGTAGCCGACGACGTCGACGATGACGTCGGCCGGGTTCCAGCCGCCGTTGCGGACGCTGATCTTGCCGTCGGGGCCGACGGGGACGATCACCGAGTTGGCGATGGTCTGGCCCGTGGTGAAGTTCACGTTGGACGCGGTCGGCGCCTGCTGGCCGCTCGGGTAGACGGTCAGGTGGCCGTCGCTCTTCGGGTTGGTGACGGTCACGTTGAGCGCCACGGCGGTGACGCCGGAGGCCGGGACCTTGCCGAGGCCGCTGATCTGGGTGCTGAAGGACCCGTAGCCGGCGAGCTGGCCCTTGGCGGTGCCCGTGCCGCTGCGGGTGTCGACGAAGCGCTGCGGCGCGAGGGGGGTGTAGCCGCTGGACGCGGTCTGCGTGAAGTAGCCGGTGACGTCGGCGATGAGGTCGACCGACTCCCAGCCGCCGTTGTACAGGTTGACGTAGCCGTTCTCGCCGACCGGCACGATGACCAGGTTCGGGACGGTCTGGCCGGGCACGAAGTTGACGTTCGACGTGCTGGGCTTCTCGTCGCCGTCGGCGAAGGCGGTGACGTGGCCGCCGCTGGTGGTGTTGGTGGCGGTGACGTTGAGGACGACCGCGGTCACGCCCGCGGGGATGCCGCCGTTGCCGCCGATCTTCAGGTGCGCGGAGCTGTACGGGGCGACCTTGGTCTTCGGGGCGCCGGTGCCGTTGCGGGTGTCCAGCAAGCGGGTCGGGCCGTACGGGGTGTAGTCCGAGCCCCCGGTCTTGACGGCCACCTCGTTGGTGACCACGGTGTTGGCGGCCTGGTCCGTCACGGTGACCTTGACGGTGTAGGTGCCGAGTTCCGCGTAGGTGTGCTCCGACACCACGACCTGGGTACCTGCGGCCGAGGCGGCGGTGACGGCCCCGTCGCCCCAGTCGACGCTGACGTCGAGCGGGGTGGCCGCGCTGGTGATGGAGCTCTCCAGCGTGATCGCGTGCGCCGTGGTGGGGGAGGCCTCCAGGCCGACGGCGAGGGTCGGGTTCGCGCCGGCGGTCTCCGTCATGGGCGCGGCCGTCATGGGGGCGGCCGCCGTTCCGCTCTTGGTGGCCGGCGCGGACTGCGCGGTCTGCCGGGTCGACCGGTCTGCGGGGCTGGTGAACTTGGCGCCGTTCGTCGGGCCGGCCTGGGTGAGGTCGGGCTTGCTGACGCCGTGGGCATCGCCGGTGGCCTGGCCAGCCGCGTGCGCCATGCCCGGTATAAGAGAAATGCCGGCTGCGAAGACGGCGGCAGAAGCTGCGAGTCGGCGGTAGGACACCGAGCCCCCTATGGATCCGTGAGCCCTTGGCCAGGGCTGAAAGTCCGCTCAGATTACATAGCCACTGAGCTTCCGCTTACGGGCCCCCGCCTTAAGCGCGCAGATCTGCCGCCGGCGGACCGGGGGTGGCCCGAAGACCGCCCCCGAACCGCTGTGACCAGCCATTTTGCTGGTGCGTATCAGTTGTCCGTGTAGACACCGAAAAGGTCGACGACGAGGTCGATGTCGCCATCGCTCTGATTCCAGTAATCGATGACGCCGGTGGAGCCGGTGCTCGTCTGGACCAGGTTCGGAACCGTGTCGCCGTAGGTCCAGTTCAGGGTGGAGGAGGTCGGAGTGGGCGGCCAGGTGTTCGTGTGGTTCTCGTAGTCCTCCTTCGTGTTCGGGTCCGGGGCGACCGAGAGGAAGCCGGTGTCGCGGGTGTTGGTCACCGTGGTGTTCAAGGCGAACCCCTTGGTGTGCGGGTACCCCGAGGCGAGGGGCATGTGGACGTAGCCGCGGCCGCCCAGCGGTCCGTAGACCCACTCGCGCGTGTCGAGCAGCCGGAACGGCTGGACCGGCAGGTAGGCGTTCGCGCTGTACGGGCTGTAGTAGCCGACGACGTCGACGATGACGTCGGCCGGGTCCCAGCCGCCATTGCGGACGCTGATCTTGCCGTCGGGGCCGACGGGGACGATCACCGAGTTGGCGATGGTCTTGGCCGGGGTGAAGTTCACGTTGGACGCGGTCGGCGGCTGCTGCCCGCTCGGGTAGACGGTCAGGTGGCCGCTGCCCTTGGGGTTGGTGACCGTCACGTTGAGCGCCACGGCGGTGGCCCCGGCCGAGACGCCGCTGACGCCGTTGACCTGGGTGCTGAAGGTCCCCTGGCCGGGGACCTGGCCCTTGGTGGTGCCGAGACCGGAGCGGGTGTCGACGAGGCGGACCGGCGACATCGGGGTGTAGCCGCTGGCCGCGGTGTGCGTGAAGTACCCGGCGACGTCCGCGACCAGGTCGACCGACTCCCAGCTGCCGTTGTACAGGTTGACGTAGCCGTTCTCGCCGACCGGCACGATGACCAGGTTCGGGACGGTCTGACCGCGGCCGAAGTTGAGGTTCGAGGTCTTCGGCTGCTCGTCGCCGTCGGCGAAGGCCGTGACGTGGCCCTCGCTGGTGGTGTTGGTGGCGGTGACGTTGAGGACCACCGCGGTCACGCCGGCCGGGATGCCGCCGTTCCCGCCGATCTTCAGGTGAGCCGAGGAGTACGGGGCCACCTTGGCCGCCGGCGCGCCCGTCCCGTCGCGGGTGTCCAGCAGGCGGGTCGGGCCGTACGGGGTGTAGTTCGACCCCTCCGTGGTGACCACGATGTCGTTGGAGACCACGGTCTGGGTGGCCTGGTCGGTGACGCTCACCTTGACCGTGTACGTGCCGAGCTGGTCGTAGGTGTGCGACTCGGTGACGGTCTGGGCGCCGGCGGCGTAGTCGTTCGTCGTCTTGTTGTCGCCCCAGTCGACGTGGACCGAGAGCGTCGTGGGCGCGCTCGTGATGTCGGCCTTCAGCTCCAGGCCGCGCCCGGTGGTGGTCGTGGCGTGCAGCCCCACCGCGAGGGCGGGGTTGGTCTCGGCAGCCTGCGGGGCGGCCGGGGCCTTGCTCCCGCCGGCCGCCGGGGCCTGCCGCGCCGATCGGCCGGCCGGGCTGGTGAACGTGGTGAACTTCGGCGCGGCGGCCTTGCTCATGTCCGGCGCGGCGACCCCGTGGGTCTTGCCGGCGGCCGGGCCGGCCGCGTGGGCCACGACGGGTACGAGTGAGATGCCGGCCGCGAGAACGGCCGCGGATGCTGCGATTCGGCGATGAGACACCGAGCCCCCCAAAAAGTCGGTGAGTCCTTGATCAGGACTGAAATCCCGCTCAGAGTACAGACGGCCCCACCCTTTGCCATGCGAGTTTCCGCAGGTGGGAAGGGGTTTAGTCGGAGGAACGCGGTCCGGTTTTCCGGCCGACGCCCGGGGGTCGGCGCTAGCGTGAGGACCGACTGCGAGTGCGAGCAGGTGTGACCTGTGCTGAGTGGAGGCGTCCATGAAGGCTGCGGTGCGCAAGTGGGAGGCGGTGCGGGAGTTTGCCCGGGGGCTGCCGGAGGCGGCGGAGGAGTTTCCCTGGGGTCCCGAGGACTGCGTCGTGAAGGTCAACAAGAAGATCTTCGTGTTCCTGGGCAACACCGACGGCCCGCAACCGCCCGGGCTCTCCGTGAAGCTCAAGGACGAGGCGCTGCACGGCCACGCCATGACCGCGCCCGGGGCGGAGCCGACCGGGTACGGGCTGGGGAAGGCCGGCTGGGTCTCCGTACCGCTGGGGGAGAAGGGGGCGCCGCGCCTCGACGTGCTGTGCGAGTGGGTGGAGGAGAGCTACCGCACGGTCGCCCTCAAGCGGCACCTGAAGGAACTCGACGCACGGCTCGGCGGACGGCTCGATGCGCGAAACGCGCCAACCGGCTAAGCGGTTGCTCTTGTGCTGAGTGGAACGCGTTCCTAGCATCACTGGTGTTACATCGGTTGTGTCACACAGTGGCGGCGGTGGCGCCAGGGATGCTGGGGGCTCGATGGCAGTGACAGGGAACGTGCCCGGCAGCGGCCCGCTCGCGGGCGTGCGCGTCGTCGAACTGGCGGGCATCGGCCCGGGCCCGTTCGCCGCCATGCTCCTCGCCGACCTGGGGGCGGACGTCGTACGGGTGGACCGGCCCGGCGGTGGCGCCCTCGCGGTCGATCCCGCCTACGACGTCACCAACCGCGGCAAGAGGTCCGTCCTGATCGACCTGAAGGCCGCCGAGGGCCCCGCCCGCGTACTGGAGCTGGTCGAGCGGGCCGACGTCCTGATCGAGGGGCTGCGCCCCGGGGTCGCGGAGCGGCTCGGCGTCGGCCCCGAGGACTGCCACGCGCGCAATCCGAAGCTGGTGTACGGCCGGATGACCGGCTGGGGCCAGGACGGGCCGCTCGCGCACACCGCCGGGCACGACATCGCGTACATCGCCGTCACCGGCGCCCTCGGCATGATCGGGGATCCGGGCGGGCCCCCGGCCGTCCCCGCCAACCTGGTCGGGGACTACGCGGGCGGCTCGCTCTACCTGGTCATCGGCATCCTCGCGGCCCTCCAGCACGCCCGTACCCCCGGCGGCGCCGGCCAGGTCGTGGACGCGGCCATCGTCGACGGCACCGCACACCTCACCGCGATGATCCACGGGATGATGGCGGCCGGCGGCTGGCAGGACCGGCGGGGAGCCAACCTCCTCGACGGTGGCTGCCCCTTCTACGGCACGTACGAGACCTCAGACGGCGGGTACATGGCGGTCGGCGCGCTGGAACAGCAGTTCTACGACACGTTCGTCGAGCTGCTCGGCATCAAGGACGGGGCCCCGGCCCGCAAGGACCCGGCCCGCTGGGGCGAGCTCCGCGAGACGGTCGCCGCCCGCTTCAAATCCCGTACCCGGGAGGAGTGGACCGCGGTCTTCGAGGGCTCCGACGCCTGCGTGGCGCCCGTACTGTCGCTGCGCGAGGCGCCGCGTCACCCGCACCTCGCCGCCCGCGGGACCTTCACCGAGTTCGGCGGGATCGTCCAGCCCGCCCCTGCCCCGCGGTTCTCCGCGACCCCGACCCGCGTCACCTCCGAACCCGCCCGGCCGGGCGCGCACACCGAGTCCGTGGCCGCCGACTGGGACGTACCGGCCCTGCTCACGAAGGACGCCTGATGGAACTGTCCATGATGCTGGACTACTCGGGGGACCCGCGCCGGGCCGCCGACGAGGCGGCGGCACTGGAGGCGGCCGGGCTCGACGCCGTGTGGGTCGCCGAGGCCTGGGGCTTCGACTCCCCGACGATCATGGGCTACCTGGCGGCCCGCACCGAGCGGATGAAGATCGGCTCGGCCATCCTCAACGTCTACTCCCGCACCCCCGCCCTCATCGCCCAGACGGCGGCCGGGCTCGACGCGGTATCCGGCGGCAGGGCGCTGCTGGGCCTGGGGGCCTCCGGCCCGCAGGTCGTCGAGGGCTGGCACGGCAAGCCGTACGACAGGCCGCTCGGCCGGACCCGCGAGACCGTCGAGCTGTGCCGCCGGATCTGGCGCCGCGAGACGATCGACCACCACGGCATCACCGACATGCCGCTGCCGGCTTCGCTGGGCGGCAGGCACGGCAAGCCGCTGAAGATCCTCACCCGGCCGGTGCGCGACGCGGTCCCCGTCTACATCGCCTCGCTCGGGCCCGCGAACGTGCGGATGACCGCCGAGATCGCCGACGGCTGGCTGCCCACCCTGTTCATCCCGGAGAAGGCGCACGCCGTGTGGGGCGCGCCGCTCGCCGAGGGCGCCGCCCGCCGCGACCCCGCGCTCGGCCCGCTGCAGACCGTGGCCGGGGGCCTGCTCGCGATCGGAGAGGACGCGGCCGCCGTACGCGACCTGGCGCGCCCCCAGATCGCCCTGTACGTCGGCGGGATGGGCGCCGTCGGCAAGAACTTCTACAACGACCTCGCCGTCGCCTACGGGTACGAGGAGGAAGCCCGGAAGATCCAGGAGCTCTACCTCTCCGGCCGCAAGCGCGACGCGGCGGCGGCCGTCCCGGACGAGTTCTGCGAGCTCATGACGCTGTGCGGGCCGCAGAGTTACGTACGCGAGCGGGTCGAGGCCTTCCGGGAGGCGGGCGTCACCATGCTCAACGTCACACCCGTCGGCGCCGAGCCGGCCCGGCTGATCGCAACCGTCAAGAGCTGGCTCTAGGGGGCCCCGATGCAACGCCGCATCTTCGACGCCGACCACGAGGCGTTCCGCGAAACGGTCCGCACCTTCCTCACCAAGGAGGTGCTGCCGCACTACGAGCAGTGGGAGAAGGACGGCATCGTCAGCCGCGAGGCCTGGCGGGCTGCCGGCCGGCAGGGCCTGCTGGGCCTGGCCGTACCGCAGGAGTACGGGGGCGGCGGGAACAGCGACTTCCGGTACGCCGCCGTGATCGCTGAGGAGTTCACGCGGGCCGGTGCGGCCGGGCTCGCGATCGGCCTGCACAACGACATCATCGGCCCGTACCTGACCTCGCTCGCCACCGAGGAGCAGAAGCGGCGCTGGCTGCCCGGTTTCTGCTCCGGCGAGACGATCACCGCGATCGCGATGACCGAGCCCGGCGCGGGCTCCGACCTCCAGGGGATACGGACCAGCGCCGAGGACCGGGGCGACCACTGGGTGCTCAACGGTTCCAAGACCTTCATCTCCAACGGCATCCTCGCCGACCTGGTGATCGTGGTCGCCAAGACCACTCCGGAGGGCGGGGCGCACGGCCTGTCGCTGCTGGTGGTCGAGCGCGGCACGGAGGGCTTCGAACGCGGCCGCAACCTCGACAAGATCGGCCAGAAGGCGCAGGACACCGCCGAGCTGTTCTTCCACGACGTACGCGTCCCCAAGGAGAACCTGCTCGGCGAGCTGAACGGCGCCTTCGTCCACCTGATGACCAACCTCGCCCAGGAGCGGATGGGCATAGCGATGGCCGGCATCGCCGCCGCCGAGCACCTGCTGGAGATCACCACCCGTTACGTGAAGGAGCGCGAGGCCTTCGGGCGGCCGCTCTCCAAGCTCCAGCACATCCGGTTCGAGATCGCGGAGATGGCCACCGAGTGCGCCGTCACCCGTACGTTCCTGGACCGCTGCATCGTCGACCACTCCAACGGCGAGCTGGACCACGTCCACGCGTCGATGGCCAAGTGGTGGGCGACCGAGCTCCAGAAGCGGGTCGCCGACCGCTGCCTGCAACTGCACGGCGGGTACGGCTACATGAGCGAATACCCGGTCGCGCGGGCCTTCACCGACGGCCGCATCCAGACCATCTACGGCGGCACGACCGAGATCATGAAGGAGATCATCGGCCGTTCGCTGCTCGCCTGACCCCTCCCTCGGCCCACCTTCCCCGGCCGGCCTCCCCTTGGAACCCTCCGAAAGGCTTGACCAGTGAGCACCGAAGCTTACGTATACGACGCGATCCGCACGCCGCGCGGCCGCGGCAAGGCCAACGGCGCCCTGCACGGCACCAAGCCGATCGACCTGGTCGTCGGCCTCATCAACGCGCTGCGCGAGCGCAACCCCGGCCTGGACCCCGCCACCATCGACGACATCGTCCTCGGCGTCGTCGGCCCGGTCGGCGACCAGGGCTCCGACATCGCCCGCATCGCGGCCATCGCCGCGGGACTCCCGGACACCGTGGCCGGCGTACAGGAGAACCGCTTCTGTGCCTCCGGTCTGGAGGCCGTCAACCTGGCCGCCGCCAAGGTCCGCTCCGGCTGGGAGGACCTCGTCCTGGCGGGCGGCGTGGAGTCGATGTCCCGCGTCCCGATGGCCTCCGACGGCGGCGCCTGGTTCAACGACCCGATGACCAACTGGGACACCGGCTTCGTCCCGCAGGGCATCGGCGCCGACCTGATCGCCACCATCGAGGGCTTCTCCCGCCGCGACGTGGACGAGTACGCCGCCCTCTCCCAGGAGCGGGCCGCCGCGGCCATCAAGGACGGTCGCTTCGCGAAGTCCGTCGTCCCCGTCACCGACCGCAACGGCCTGGTCGTCCTGGACCACGAGGAGTTCGTCCGCCCGGGCACCACCGCCGACACCCTCGCGGGGCTCAAGCCGTCCTTCGCGGACATCGGCGACCTCGGTGGCTTCGACGCCGTCGCCCTGCAGAAGTACCACTGGATCGAGAAGATCGACCACGTCCACCACGCGGGCAACTCCTCCGGCATCGTCGACGGCGCCTCGCTCGTCGCGATCGGCACCCGCGAGGCGGGCGAGCGCAACGGTCTGGCGCCCCGCGCCCGGATCGTCTCGGCCGCCGTGTCCGGCTCCGAGCCCACCATCATGCTCACCGGCCCCGCCCCGGCCACCCGCAAGGCCCTCGCCAAGGCCGGCCTGACCATCGACGACATCGACCTGATCGAGATGAACGAGGCCTTCGCCGGCGTCGTCCTGCGCTTCGTCAAGGACATGGGCGTCTCCCTCGACAAGGTCAACGTCAACGGCGGCTCCATCGCGCTGGGCCACCCGCTCGGAGCCACCGGCGCGATGCTGCTCGGCACCGTCATCGACGAACTGGAGCGCCAGGACAAGCGCTACGGGCTCGTCACCCTCTGCGTCGGCGGCGGCATGGGCGTCGCGACCGTCGTCGAGCGGCTCTGAACCGCGTCCTGATCCCCAGACCTCCTCTCTGACACGGAAGTAGCGAGAACATGAGCGAGTCCACCACGATCCGCTGGGAACAGGACGAGACCGGCGTCGTCACCCTGGTCCTCGACGACCCCAACCAGTCCGCCAACACGATGAACCAGGCCTTCAAGGACTCCATCGCGGCGATCGCCGACCGCGCCGAGGCCGAGAAGGACTCCATCCGCGGCATCATCTACACCTCCGCCAAGAAGACCTTCTTCGCGGGCGGCGACCTCAAGGACATGATCGGGCTGCGCCCCGAGCACGCACGGATCGCCTTCGACACCGGTACCGCGATCAAGAGCTCGCTGCGCCGCATCGAGACCCTCGGCAAGCCCGTCGTCGCCGCCATCAACGGCGCTGCCCTCGGTGGCGGTTACGAGATCTGCCTCGCTTCCCACCACCGCGTCGCCCTCGACGCCCCCGGCTCCAAGATCGGCCTGCCCGAGGTCACCCTCGGCCTGCTCCCGGCCGGCGGCGGCGTCACCCGTACCGTGCGCCTGATGGGCATCGCCGACGCGCTGCTCAAGGTGCTGCTCCAGGGGACCCAGTACAACCCGCAGCGCGCCCTGGACAACGGCCTCGTCCACGAACTGGCCGCCACTCCCGAGGAGATGCTGGCCAAGGCCCGCGCCTTCATCGACGCGAACCCCGAGTCGAAGCAGCCCTGGGACGTGCCCGGCTACAAGATCCCGGGCGGTACGCCGTCCAATCCGCGCTTCGCCGCCAACCTCCCGGCGTTCCCCGCGAACCTGAAGAAGCAGCTGAACGGGGCCCCGTACCCGGCCCCGCGCAACATCCTGGCCTGCGCCGTCGAGGGTGCGCAGGTGGACTTCGAGACCGCCCTGACGATCGAGGCCCGCTACTTCACCGAGCTGGTCACCGGGCAGACCGCCAAGAACATGATCCAGGCGTTCTTCTTCGACCTCCAGGCCGTCAACGCCGGCCGCAGCCGCCCGCAGGGCATCGCGCCCCGCACGGTCACCAAGGTCGCCGTCCTCGGCGCGGGCATGATGGGCGCGGGCATCGCGTACTCCTGCGCCCGCGCGGGCATCGAGGTGGTCCTGAAGGACGTCACGCCCGAGGCCGCCGCCAAGGGCAAGGCGTACTCCGAGCTGCTGCTCGACAAGGCGTTCGCCCGCGGCCGCACGACCGAGGCCCAGCGCGCCGAACTCCTCGCCCGGATCACGCCGACCGCCGAGGCCGCCGACTTGGCCGGCTGTGACGCCGTCATCGAGGCCGTCTTCGAGGACACCTCCCTCAAGCACAAGGTGTTCCAGGAGATCCAGGACGTCATCGCCCCCGACGCGCTGCTGTGCTCCAACACCTCCACGCTGCCCATCACGGGCCTCGCGGAAGGCGTTTCGCGCCCCGAGGACTTCATCGGGCTGCACTTCTTCTCGCCCGTCGACAAGATGCCGCTCGTGGAGATCATCAAGGGCGAGCGCACCGGCGACGAGGCCATCGCCCGCGCCTTCGACCTCGTACGGCAGATCAACAAGACCCCGATCGTGGTCAACGACTCGCGCGGCTTCTTCACCTCGCGCGTCATCGGCCAGTTCATCAACGAGGGCGTGGCGATGGTCGGCGAGGGCGTCGAACCCGCGTCCGTCGAGCAGGCCGCCGCCCAGGCCGGATACCCGGCCAAGGTGCTCTCCCTGATGGACGAGCTCACCCTCACCCTCCCGCGCAAGATCCGCAACGAGACCCGCAAGGCCTTCGAGGCCGAGGGCCGGACGTGGACCGCGCACCCCGCCGACACGGTCATCGACCGGATGGTCGACGAGTTCGGCCGCCCCGGCCGCAGCGGCGGAGCCGGGTTCTACGCGTACGACGAGGCGGGCAAGCGCGCCGGCATCTGGCCGGGCCTGCGCGAGCACTTCGCCAAGCCGGACGTGGAGGTCCCCTTCGAGGACATGAAGGAGCGGATGCTGTTCTCCGAGGCCCTGGACACCGTCCGCTGCCTCGACGAGGGCGTGCTGACCTCGATCGCCGACGCCAACATCGGCTCCATCATGGGGATCGGCTTCCCGGCCTGGACCGGCGGCGTGATCCAGTACATCAACGGCTACGAGGGCGGCCTGCCCGGCTTCGTAGCCCGCTCCCGCGAGCTGGCCGAGAAGTACGGCGAGCGCTTCACCCCGCCGGCCTCGCTGGTCGAGAAGGCCGAGCGCGGCGAGACGTACGCGGACTGAGCCCCCGCCGGCGCGTCCGGTCCGGTGGGGAGAGTCCCGCCCCCGCCGGACCGGACCCGTCGACCACCTGCTCACAGCGGCTGGCTCAGGGCCGTGCGCTCATGTCCGCGCGGTCGCGTTCCCGTGCTCGCGCACCGCGATCCGGGCCAGTTTCGTCAGCATCATGCCGTTGCGGACGCCGACGACGTAGGCCACCGGGAGCCCGTGCATCCGGGCTCCGGGGCCCCTGAGCGGGTGCCAGTCCAGGGTGAAGAGGGTGTGGGCGCCCCAGGGCGTCAGGTTCATGGCGATGCGGGCCGCGCCGAAGGGATCGGCCTTCGCCTCCAGCTCCAGCCGCCGTTCCGGTTCGCAGATCCGCACCACGCAGATGTCGTCGAGGGTGAGCGGGCCGACCCCGACACGGACCCGCAGGCGCGCGCCCACCTGCGGCCAGTGCGGATCGACGGCGAGCACCTCCCGGGTCCCCGTGACCCACTCCCCGTAGCGGCGGCCGTCGGACAGCAGGTGCCAGACCTCCGACGGCGAGCTCCGGATCAGACAGCGGTTGCGGGCCAACGCCGATCACGCTCCTTGGGGACGGTGGGGGCCGGACGGGGCGCGCACGCTCCGGTGCCCGCCCGCCCGCCTGCGCTGCCCCCAGCCTCTGGCCGGCCGGCCGCCCGCGCAGGCCGACGGGGCCGAACGGAGTCCGCGCCGGGCCCGGGGCGGGTCAGCCGGCCTCGGAGGAGAACGCCGCGCGCAGTTCCTCCTTCAGCGACCGCTGGAACGCGGTCACCAGCGCCTGCACCACCATCGGCTGCATGTGCGCGGACAGCGCCTTCATCGACTCCACCCGCTCCGGGTCGCTCTCGCCCTCGGTGAACGGCCCCCACACCTCGTCCCGGAACAGCGCCGTCAGCTCGTGCGCCGCCGTCCGCGCGTGCTCCAGCAGCACCTTGCGGGCCACCAGGATCGTCTCGTGCGCGATCGGCACGTCCAGCAGCGCGACCCCCAGCCGCAGCAGCCCCACGTCCACCCGGAACCCCTGCGGGGCCGGCGCCAGCACGTTCATCGCCGTCAGCCGCCGGATGTCCGTGTCCGTCAGCGGGCGCCCGGCCCGCTTCTCCAGCTCCTCCCGCGAGGACTCCAGCGCGGAGTCCGGGGCCCAGGTCGCCACCAGTGCCCGGTGGATCGCCAGGTCGTGCGGGCTCAGGTCGGCCGGCAGCGCGTCCAGGTACCGCTCGATCGCCGACAGCGTCATGCCCTGGTGCTGCAACTCCTCGATCAGCGCCAGCCGCGAAAGGTGCTCCGGGCCGTAGTGGCCCACCCGACGGGGTCCGATCACGGGAGGGGGCAAAAGCCCGCGGGTGCTGTAGAACCGTACGGTGCGGACGGTCACACCCGCCCGGGCGGCCAGCTCGTCGACGGTGAGCGTGGGCTCGGGTGCCTGGGTGGTCATGGTCGCCGCCTCGCTCTCTGTTCCACGCTGCCCGTGAGTCGGTACCGCTTCAACAGTATTGCTGTCGCACCAACGATGTGAAACGGCCAGGAGCTGCCCATGACCATGAAACTGCGACTGCCCGGACGACCCGAAGAGCTCACGCTGCCCACCCTGCTGGCACGCAACGCCGCCGAGTACGGCGATCTCCCCGCCCTGTCGTGGCGCGAGGGCGACGGATGGACGACCCTCGGCTGGAGCGAGGTCCGCCGCAAGGTCGCCGTCCTCGCCTCCGGATACGCCGCCCTCGGCATCGAACGGGGCGAACACGTCCTGATCATGATGGGCAACCGCCCCGAACACTGGCTGAGCGACCTCGCCCTCGTCCACCTCGGCGCCGTCCCCGTCACCGTGTACGGGACCTCCGCGCCCGAGCAGATCGCCCACATCGCCCGCCACAGCCGGGCCCGGGTCGCCGTCCTCGAAGGCGCCCGCGAGCTGGCCCGGTGGGAACCGCTGCTCGCCGACGGGCAGGTGCCCCTGGAGCGGCTGGTCGTGGCCGAGGCCGCCGAGGCGGGCCCGCACCGCACGTACGGCTCCCTGTACGCGAGCGGCGCCCGCACGCACCGGCCGGACGCCTTCGAGAAGGCCTGGCAGGAGACCCGCCCCGAGGACCCGCTGACCGTCGTCTACACCTCGGGCACCACCGGGGACCCCAAGGGCGTGCGGCTGACCCACCGCAACATCATGCTCCAGGCCGTCCGCCTCGACCGGCGCACGGAGTTGCCCGAGCACGCCGAGCACATCTGCTACCTGCCGTTCGCGCACATCGCCGAGCGGATCCTCGGCATCTACCTGCCGCTGCTGCGGGCCGCGCACGTCCGGCTGGTCGCCGACCCGGCAGCCGTGGCGCCTGCCGTCCGCGAGCTGCACCCGGTGCAGTTCTTCGGCGTGCCCCGCGTGTGGGAAAAGCTCGCCGCGTCCGTACGGGCCGTGCTCGCACAACTTCCGGCCGCACAGCGGGAGTCCATCGAGGCCGCGAACGACCTCGCCCGGGCCCGCGCGGGCCACCGGGAGCGCGGCGAGCGCATCCCGCCCGCGCTGGAGGCCTCGTACGCCCGCGCCAAGGAGCAGGTCCTGGACCCGCTGCTGGGCCTGGCCGGGCTGGACCGGCTGGTGTGGACGGCCAGCGCCACCGCGCCGATGCCGATCGACGTGGTCCGGTTCTGGGCGGGCTGGGGGATCACCATCATGGACGCATGGGGGCTCACCGAGACCTCGGGCGTGTGCACGGTCAACAGCCCGGACGACTTCCGGCTGGGTTCGGTCGGCCGCCCCATCGAGGGCCTGGAGCTGAGGCTCGCCGAGGACGGGGAGATCTTCACGCGCGGCGCGACCGTCTTCGGCGGCTACCTGCGGGCCGACGGCTCGGTGGAGAGCGCGCACGACGCCGAGGGCTGGTTCCCGACCGGGGACATCGGCCGGCTCGACGACGACGGGTTCCTCTGGCTGACCGACCGCAAGAAGGAACTGATCATCACCTCGAACGGCAAGAACGTCTCGCCGGCCCTGGTGGAGAACACCGTCAAGGAGCATCCGCTGATAGGCCAGGCCTTGGTGCACGGCGACGGCCGCTCCTACCTCGTCGCCCTGCTGGTGCTCGACGGGGAGCTGGCTCCGGCATGGGCGGCGGCCCGCGGCATCGAGGCCGGCTCACTCGCCGAGCTCGCCGCGCACCCGGCCGTGCGCGAGGAGGTCGCCCGCGCCGTCGAGGCGGCCAACGCCCGCCTCAACCGGACCGAACAGATCAAGCGGTACCGGCTGCTGACCGAGGAATGGGGCCCCGACTCCGGGGAACTCACACCGTCACTGAAACTGCGCCGCCGCGTGGTCCGGGACAAGTACGGCGCTCTGCTCGACGGGCTCTACGAGGACCCGCAATCCCCCGTGGCCCCGTAGCCCGAAAGACTCCGTCCGGTGGGCGCGAGCGCGCCCACCGGAGGGGCCGGGAAAATGCCGGAGCCCGGTTTCAGCCGCGAGGAGATCCAGGGCCGACCGGCCGCGCCCACGCTTGGCTGGACACCGCCGCCCGCCGTGGGCAGGATCGCCCGGATGCGACTGCTCGCGGCGGGCTGGGTGATGCCCATCCGCTTGGCCGCGCCGCTGAGGCTGCCTATCCGCGCGACTGCGAGCAGCAGCTCCAGCGCCCCCAGGTCCGGTACCCGGTGCCAGCGGAACCCACGGCAGGAGGGGTCACGGATATCGTGGGCCCAGACATTCGGCTTCGCGCCGGACGCGGAGTGTTGGACGAGTTCGTGCCCGCCCACACGGATGACGTGGTCGCAGCGGCAGCAGATCTGCCCCACGGCGCTCACAGCAGTTCCCTTGTCGCCTGCGGGCAACTCGGGTCGCACCGCACGATGGGCCAGACCCTCTCGAAGCCGCGGACCCTGGCCTCGCCGCTCGGGACGGGGCCGGAGTCCGCGGCGCCGCAGTCCCAACAGGCTTCGCCGTGAAGACGGGCGTTGGGTCATGCGGCGGGCTCGGCGACGCGTGGCGATGCACTGCCCGATGCGGTCGGCCAGGGGCGCACCGTACCGGGTCCGGAACCAACCTGCCGCGACTACTCCTTGACGATGTCGACGAGACCGTACAAGGAGTCGACCGACCAGTCCGCGGCCGCTCGGACAGCCGGGTCGTCGGCCCACCAGAATCCCCACGGCCCGCGGCGCAGGTGCGCGGTCCGCAGTCCGGCGGCGCGCGCCGGCAGGATGTCGTTCGCCGGGTGGTCACCGACGTACAGGGTCTCTTCCGCAGGCGCGCCAGAGACCTGTAGTACCCGGGCGAAGAACTCGGGCGAAGGCTTCGCCGCACCCCACTCGCCCGAGGTCACGACCAGATCCGCAGGCAGGTCCAGGGCGCGCAGCAGAGCCCCCGCGCGGACCGTCTGATTCCCCGCGACGACCACCCGGACGCCGGCCGCGCGGAGCGCCGCGAGCGCGGGTCGGACGTCGTCGTACAGGTCTGTATCGTCGAGCTGCTCACCACGGCCGGCGGCCTCGCGAGCTGCGTACTCCGCGCCCACGTCCAGGCCCGGCCGCAGGAGGCGCAGCGCGTCCGCGTTGTCCCTGCCGTCTACGACGACCGCTCCGACGAGTGCGGACAAGGTGTGTCGCGGCACGCCGAGCCAGTCGGCCCAGGACGCCCAGTAGCGGTCATCGCGGGTCAAGGTCTCGCCCACGTCCAGCACCACGGTACGCATCACTCGGCCAGCCTGCGGGCCGCCGGGCCCCGGGTGCCTCGTACGGCGGGCACCCGGGAGCGCGCACTAGCGGCCGATCAGCGGGTAGTGGTCGGAGAGGTTGGTGTAGGTGTACGAGGTGCCCCAGCTGGAGACCGTCCAGGGCGCCGACTGCTCCTTGACCACGTTGTTCTCCCAGCCCGACGGGCGGGCGTTGCCCTTGCGGTAGAGGACGTAGTCCAGGTCCTCGCGCGGGTCGGTCGGGTAGCGGTAGTTCGCAATGGAGTTCAGCGCGGTGTCGAACGAGTACGGGTGGCCCGTGCGCGAGTCGGCGTCCGCCAGGTCGGCGTTGGCGAGCATGGACGCGAACTCGGGGGAGCGCGAGTCGACGTTCATGTCGCCGGCGACGATGACCTGCTCGTTCGCCGGGATGTTCTTGCCGTCCAGGAAGGCGTCTATCGCATTGAACTGGCGGGCGCGCATCTGCGCCGCCTCACCCGCGCCGCAGCCCGGGTCGGTGGACTGGGCGTGGGTGCCGACCACGTGGACCTTGGTGCCGCCCACGTTCAGCACGACGTAGGCGAAACCCTTGTTGGACCACCAGTCGGCGCCGCAGGCGTCCTTGTAGACGACCTGCTCCTTGCGGACGATCGGCCACTTGCTGAGGACCGTGACACCGCCGTCCTCCGGGGTGGTGGAGGAGTACGAGCCGCCCGTGGCGTCCCAGCCGCTCTTGCTGCGGCCGACGACCGGGGTCTGGTACGGGTACTGCGCCGAGGCGTTGGACTTCAGCGCGTCCGAGGCGCCGTTGTCGAAGGCCTCCTGGAGCACGACCACGTCGTGCCCCTGGAAGAAGGACGCCTTGGGGATCTCCGAAGCCCGGTGGTCCTGACCCCAGTTGGGGTAGAGGTTCTTGCTCATCAGGAAGGTGTTGTACGTGAGGACGCTGAGCCGCGGGGCCGCGGTGCTCTCCGCGGCCGAGGCGGCCGGCGCGCTGGTGGCGGCCAGCGCGCCGGCGGCGATCGCCGCAACGGCCGTGGCGGCGGCGCGGCGGCCGGAGGTGAGCTTGGTGGGCAGCATGAGGTCTCCATCATTCCGCGGGGGGAGATCGACTCCGTCATCCAAGCAGCCGCGGTTACCTCTGGGTAACACCCGTGACAAGACTTTCTGTCCGGGAGCGGACGTCTGGCACTCGCATACTGGAACCATGCGAGAAACAGAGCTCCCCGCACCCGGACCGACGGCCGCGCGCCGCCCCGATCCCGAGCCGCCGGCCCCCGGCGGGGTGCTCTGGACCATCTCCGGCGACATCCGGGCCCTGCTGATGCTGCCCGCCGCCTTCACCCTGCAGGTCGCCCACCCCGCGATCGGCGCAGGCGTCGACGAGCACTCGGTCTTCCGCACCGACCCCTGGGGGCGCGGCGAGCGCTCGCTGCGCTCCGTCCAGCTGTGGGTGTACGGCGGGGAGGAGGCCGCCGAGGAGGGCCGCCGCGTGCGCCGCCTGCACAAGGAGATCCAGGGCATCGACACCCGGGGACGGCGCTACCACTCCCTCGACCCCGCCTGCTACTCCTGGGTGCACGCCACCGGTTTCCCGATCTACCTGTACGCCGGGCGGTACCTGCTGCGCCGGTTCACCCCCGCCCAGGAGCGGCAGCTGTACCGGGAGTGGCTCCAGGTCGGCCGGATCCTCGGCATCCACGACCGGGACATGCCGCAGAGCATCGAGGAGTACTGGGTCTACTACCGCCGGATGCTGGCCGAGGAGATCGAACCCACCAAGGTCGCCCGCGAACTGGTCGCCACCGACGTACCACTGCCCCGGCCCGAGGGCGGCTCCCTGCCGGTACGGCTGCTGCTGCGGCTCACCTGGCCGCTGCTCCGCACGGCCTTCCTGCGCTTGCGGGCCTTCGTGACCGTCGGGTACATGCCGCCCGACGCCCGCGCCGCCATCGGGCTGGAGTGGAGCCCGGCCCAGGAGCGCAGGCTCCGCCGGCTCAGCACGGCGGTGCGGCTGCTCGTACCGCTGCTGCCGGAGCGTCTGCGGTACCTGCCCGTCGCGCGGGCGGCACGAGCCCGGTGGCGCGCCGGCACCCCCTGAGGGGCGCCGGCGCGCGGGCCGTCGTACTCAGTGCCCGTGGATCGAGTCCGTCGCCGCGATCTTCTTCCAGGACTTCGGCTCCACCGGCTTCACCGGCTTCACGGCGGGGGCCTTGAGCGACCGGCCGGCCGGGGACGCCGCGGCGGCAGGCGGGGCGAACACCGGCTTGCCCGGGGTGTACAGCCAGGTCTCGAAGAGCTGCGCCAGCGGCTTGTTCGACACCTTCTCCGCGTACCGGACGAAGTCGCCGACCTTGGCGTTGCCGTAGGCCCGCTCCGTCGGCCAGCCCTTGAGGACCTCGAAGAACTTCTCGTCGCCGATCTCGTTGCGCAGCGCCTGGAGGGCGATCGCACCGCGGTCGTAGACGGCCCCGTGGAACTGGTTGTCCGGGCCCGGGTCGCCCGGCTTCACCTGCCAGAACGGGTCGTCCGCCGACCGCAGCCCGTACGCCCAGTCGGCGAGTTCCTGCGCGGTGCCCTCGCCCTCCTTCTCCGACCACAGCCACTGGCTGTAGCGGGCGAAGCCCTCGTTGATCCAGATGTCCTTCCAGCCGTCGACGGACACGCTGTCGCCGTACCACTGGTGGGCCAGCTCGTGCACGACCACCGACACGTTGGCGCCGTTCGCGAACTGCTTCGGGCTGTAGAACGGCCGGGTCTGCGTCTCCAGGGCGAAGCTCGACGGCACGTTCGGCACGTAGCCGCCCAAGGCGTTGAACGGGTAGGGCCCGAAGACCCCCTCCAGCCACTCGGCGACCTCGCCGGTCCGCTCCACGCTCGCACGCGCCGCACCCGCGTTGTCGCCGAGGTCCTTGCTGTACGCATTGAGGACGGGCAGGCCGCTGGCCGTCTTGTCGGTGGTGACGTCGAACTTGCCGATGGCGAGGGTGGCGAGGTACGTGGCCTGCGGCTTGTTCGAGCGCCAGTTGTACCGGGTCCAGCCGAGCCGGGAACTCTGCGACTGGAGCACGCCGTTGCTGATCGCCTGCGTGCCGTCGGGGACGTTGACCGAGACGTCGAAGGTGGCCTTGTCGAGCGGGTGGTCGTTGCTCGGGAACCACCAGACGGCCGAGTCGGGCTCCTGCGCGGCGACGCCGCCGTCCGGGGTCCGCTGCCAGGCCGACCAGCCGTCGATCTTGAACTCCGAGGGCTTTCCTGCGTACTTGACGACGACGGTCGCCGGCTTGTCCTTCTGCAGCGGCTGGGCGGGGGTCACCTCCAGCTCGTGGGCCCCGGAGGTGGCGAACTTCGCCTTGGCGCCGTTGACCCGGATCTCGCTGACCTTCAGGCCGAAGTCCAGGTTGAAGCGGGAGAGTTCCTGCTTGGCGGTGGTCAGGAGGGTGGCGGTGCCCTCCAGCAGGTCGGTCTTGGGCTGGTACTGCAGGCGCAGGTCGTAGTGGGACACGTCGTATCCCGTATTGCCGCTGGTCGGGTAGTAGGGATCACCGATACCCGGGGCACCTTGGACCGAACTCGCCGCCGACGCCGGGATCACCAGCAGGAGGGAAGCGGCGAGCACGCTCGGGGCGATGACTTTGCGGTGCACGAAGAGCTCCAAGGGGTAGGGGAGACAGTTCCGTTCGACGGCTTGCGTCGACCGTATTCACGCCCGGTCTCCCACGTCATGTCCATGGCCCCTGCTGTCACACGATCGCCATTCGGCCGTTACGGCCCGCCGCCCGCGCGGGTCGGTCGGCCGCCCCGAAGTGCCGCATCCACCCCCGCGTCCCGCCGTCCCGCGCCCCGCAACCCCCGAAAAGAACGGCCAGAACCGGGCCACGCACCCGGCCGACCGGCCCTGCGGACGGGGCCGGCGGACGGGGGCTTCCGGGGCGGGGCCTAAAGGTGGTTGAGTCCGGATTGGGTCGTGAACTGGCTGCCGATGCCCGTGTCGTTGCTCGTGAAGAGGCCGGACGCGCCGCGCAGGGCGGTCTTCTCCGCCGACAGGCGGCCCATCAGGGTCTTGACCTGCTGGTCCCAGGTGTCCGACACCTTCTTGAGGCCGGCGGCCGTCTCCCAGCCCTCGAAGCCCTTCTGGGCGGCGTTGGTGTCGGTGTCCGCGTGCTCCGCGGCCTTCTTGGTCTTCGGTTCCAGCTCGGTCTCGATGGTCCCCGCCGCGGCCTTCTTCTCGGCCGGCGTCGAGGCGAAGTCCCCGGGCCCCTTGCCCGGAGCGAACGGACCCATCGGTCCGGTGGGACCGGTCGGTCCACTCGGCTCCGTCGGTACGTGGTTCAACCGCATGCCGATGTCACTAGACACGTTCAAGCCTCCCCGTTGGCATCGGCTTGATCATATGCATGGCAACTGCACACCGCCCATGCCGTCGTCGCCGATCTCACGTTACCTTCACGACCCGCGGACCGAGCCCGGTCCCCCCCGGGCTACCCAACATACTGAGCGGTCGGTAATCTGGCAGGCATGACGATTCCTCCGCGCGCCGCCCGTAACTGTTGGCATGCAGCGATCAACCCGCTGCACGCGACCATCTACTTCTCGCCCGACCTGGGCAAGGAGTTCGCCGCCCTCGGCGTCACCGAGCGGCCCGCAGTGAACCTCGCCTCGCGGTCCGCCGCCATGGGCGCCGTCGGGGCCGGTACGGTCACCGCCACCTTCTACAACTACCGCCACGACTTCGTCGCCCGTCACCTGCCCGCCGTCTGGGACACCATCACCCCCGAGCAGGCCCTCGACGCCCGACTGCGCGCCGCCGACAGCACCCTGCGCCGGCTGCTCGGCGCGGAGACCATCGAGTCCCCCGAGCTCGCCGAGGCCGCCGACCTCGCCCTGCGCGCCACCGAGGGCTGCACCCGGCACGCCCGGACCCTGTACGCCGCCCATGCCGACCTCCCCGTACCCGAGGAGCCGCACCTGCGCCTGTGGCACGCCACCACCCTGCTGCGCGAACACCGCGGCGACGGCCACCTCGCGGCCCTGCTGCTCGCCGGGCTGGACCCGCTGGAGGCCCTGGTCAGCCACACCGCCACCGGCCGCGGCATGACCCCGAAGTGGATCAAGGCCATCCGCGGCTGGGAGCAGTCCGACCTCGACGCCGCGTCCGACCGGCTGCGCGAGCGCGGGATCCTCGCCGCCGACGGCGAGCTCACCGAGGAGGGGGCGGCCGTACGCGAGCGCCTCGAAGCCGACACCGACCGCCTCGACGCGGACCCGTACGAGCACCTCGGCGCCGAGGGCCTGGCCCGCCTCGCCGAGCTCGGCGGCGGATTCGTCATGAAGGCCCTCGCCGCCGGAGCCTTCCCCGCGGACGCCTTCGGCAAGGCCTGAGCGAGCCGGACTCGGGCCCGGACTCGGGCCCGAGCGCGGGGTTCCCCGCCGCCGTCACCGCCACCTGCCACAATTGGCAGCCTTCCAGTGCAAACGAAGGCAGGCGGGACCCGATCGTGACGATGTCCATCGAAGGCAGGATCGCCGAGGAGCTCGGCGTACGGGAGCGGCAGGTCAAGGCCGCCGTCGAGCTGCTCGACGGCGGCTCCACCGTGCCGTTCATCGCGCGCTACCGCAAGGAAGCGACCGAGATGCTCGACGACGCCCAGCTGCGCACCCTTGAGGAGCGGCTGCGGTATCTGCGCGAGCTGGAGGACCGGCGCGCGGCGATCCTGGACTCCGTACGGGAGCAGGGCAAGCTCGACGCCGAGCTGGAGGCCAGGATCAACGCGGCCGACACCAAGGCCCGGCTGGAGGACATCTACCTCCCGTTCAAGCCCAAGCGGCGCACCAAGGCGCAGATCGCCCGCGAGGCGGGTCTGGAGCCCCTCGCCGACGGCCTGCTGACCGATCCGTCGGTGGAACCGGCCGCCGCCGCGGCCGCGTTCGTCGACGCCGACAAGGGCGTCGCCGACCCGGCCGCCGCCCTGGAGGGCGCCCGCGCCATCCTCACCGAGAAGTTCGCCGAGGACGCCGACCTGATCGGCGAACTGCGCGAGCGCCTGTGGGGCCGCGGCCGGCTCGCCGCGAAGGTCCGCGAGGGCAAGGAGGAGGCGGGCGCCAAGTTCGCCGACTACTTCGACTTCGCCGAACCGTTCACCGCGCTGCCCTCGCACCGCGTCCTCGCCATGCTCCGCGGCGAGAAGGAGGACGTCCTCGACCTCACCCTGGAGCCCGAGGAGCCGGGCCAGACCCCCGGACCGTCCACGTACGAGGGAATGGTCGCCCGTCGCTTCGACATCGCCGATCGCGGCCGTCCCGGCGACAAGTGGCTGGCCGACACGGTCCGCTGGGCCTGGCGCACGAAGATCCAGGTGCACCTCGGCATCGACTTGCGGATGCGCTTGCGCGCCGCCGCCGAGGACGAGGCGGTACGGGTCTTCGCCGCGAACCTGCGCGACCTGCTGCTCGCGGCCCCGGCCGGTACCCGGGCCACCCTCGGCCTCGACCCGGGCTTCCGCACGGGCGTGAAGGTCGCGGTCGTGGACGCCACCGGCAAGGTCGTCGCCACCGACGTGATCCACCCGCACGTCCCCGCCAACAGGTGGGACGAGTCGCTCGCCAAGCTGGCCCGCCTGGCCAAGGAGCACGCGGTCGAGCTGATCGCCATCGGCAACGGCACGGCCTCGCGCGAGACCGACAAGCTCGCCGGGGACCTCGTCTCCCGCCACCCCGAGCTGAAGCTCACCAAGGTGATGGTGTCCGAGGCGGGCGCCTCCGTGTACTCGGCTTCCGCGTTCGCCTCGCAGGAACTCCCGGACATGGACGTGTCGCTGCGCGGCGCGGTCTCCATCGCCCGGCGCCTCCAGGACCCGCTCGCCGAACTCGTCAAGATCGACCCCAAGTCGATCGGCGTCGGCCAGTACCAGCACGACCTCTCCGAGGTGAAGCTCTCGCGCTCCCTGGACGCGGTCGTCGAGGACTGCGTGAACGGCGTCGGGGTGGACGTCAACACCGCCTCCGCACCCCTGCTCTCGCGGGTCTCGGGCATCAGCGGCGGGCTCGCGGAGAACATCGTGGCCCACCGCGACGCCAACGGCCCCTTCCGCAGCCGCAAGGCGCTCAAGGACGTGGCCCGGCTCGGCCCGAAGGCGTACGAGCAGTGCGCGGGCTTCCTGCGGATCCGCGGCGGGGACGACCCGCTGGACTTCTCCAGCGTGCACCCCGAGTCGTACCCGCTGGTCCGGGGCATGGCCAAGACGGCCGGCAGCGAGGTGGCGGCCCTGATCGGCAACACCGGCGTGCTGCGCTCGCTGCGGCCGGAGCAGTTCGTCACCGAGGCGTTCGGGCTGCCGACCGTCACGGACATCCTGCGCGAGCTGGAGAAGCCGGGCCGTGACCCGCGCCCCGCCTTCAAGACGGCCACCTTCAAGGAGGGCGTCGAGAAGATCGGCGACCTGGCGCCCGGGATGATCCTGGAGGGCGTGGTCACGAACGTGGCCGCGTTCGGCGCCTTCATCGACATCGGCGTCCACCAGGACGGCCTGGCCCACGTTTCGGCGCTGTCGACGAACTTCGTCAAGGACCCGCGGGACGTGGTCAAGCCGGGCGACATCGTCCGGGTGAAGGTCATGGACGTGGACATCCCGCGCAAGCGGATCTCGCTGACGCTGCGGCTGGAGGACGAGGCCGACCGCTCGGCGGGCGCTCCCCGCCAGCGCGAGGACCGCCAGGACCGCCAGGACCGCCAGGACCGGCGCGGCGGCAGGCCCCCGCAGCAGCGAGGCGGCGGCCAGCGTCAGGGCGGCCAGGGGCAAGCAGGTCAGGGCCAAGCAGGCCAGGGCCGCGGCCAGGGCGGCGGCCAGCGTCAGGGCGGCGGCCGGGGCCAGGGCGGCGGCCAGCGCCAAGGTGGCGGCGGCTCCCCGGCCCCGGCCAACAGCGCGATGGCGGACGCCCTGCGCAGGGCCGGCCTCACGGGCGGCCCCGAGGAGCGCCGCAAGCGCTGAGCGCGTGCGGCGCGGCGCGTCGGAACCGGTGGGTTCCGGGATGGCCGAATAGGCACCCCACATGGGGACATGCCTTGCGAACTCCCGTACAAGATCTGTAGGCATGGTGGAACGCCCGTTCGCCGACTGGCGAACGGGCTTCCGTTTCTCCCCTCAGGACCCCACTCCACGAGGCCGCCTTGAAGGCACAGGACGCCATGCCCACGCCCACGCACGCCTACCGACGCTGCCCGCGAAAGGGTCCGAAGAGGGATCACATGCCCCACTCGCAACCCAGCCTCCGTAAACGGTGCGAGAAGATTCTCGGCCATCTGGATCTGACGCACCCGTTCTCCCTCGAAGGGCTGTGCGACCGGATGGCCGAGCAACGCGGGCGCCCCATCCACCTGCACCCGCTGCCCAAGGAGGCGGCGGAATCCGGGGTCTGCGGGCTGTGGGTGGGCACCGCCAGCGTCGACTACGTGTTCTACGAGGCGCAGACCACCCCCCTGCACCGCGAGCACATCGTGCTCCACGAGCTCGGGCACATCCTGTTCGGCCACAACTCCCTGGAAGCCGAGGACACCGACGGGCGGGCCCCCGTCGTCCTCGGCCGCACCAACTACACCACCAGCCAGGAGCAGGAGGCGGAGATGCTGGCCAGCATGATCCGCATCCGCACGACGGGCCCCTGCCCGCAGTCGGCCACCGCGGCCCGTGGCACCCTCGCCTGGCTGGAATCCGCCATGGGCTACAGGCGGGGCGGTCATGGACGCCGCTGAACTCGCCGCCCTGGGCGACTCGCTGGCCGTGCCCAGTGTCGTCTGCCTGTGGATCGCGGTCCTGCTCCGCGCCCCGGCGGCCCTGCGCTCCCCGCAGCAGCGCGGCCTGTGGCTCGCCGTCGCCACCGCCGCCGCGGCGATGACCCTCAACCTTCCGGCCGTCGTCACGTACGCGATGCGCGACCCGGACTACGCGCACACCGTCGGCCTCGTCCGCAACCTGATAGGGGTCCTGTCCGCGGGCACCGTGCTCTACTTCGTCGCCGCAGCGACCCGCGGCCGGGCCCTCCAACTCGCCTCCTGGATCGGCACGGTGGCCTGGCTCACCACCCTCGTGGTGCTGGACACGGCCGCCCCCGCGCACACCGCGCACACCATCCCGCCGCACGGCGGTCCCGTGCCCTCCCTCGCGTACTGGCTGTTCCTGATCTCCGCGCACCTCCTCGCCAACACCACCTGCGTCTCCCTCTGCTGGCGCTACAGCCGCCGCACCGAGAGCGGGGGACTCGCCGCCGGGTTGCGGCTGTTCGGCCTCGGCACCGCGCTCGCCGGCCTGTTCTGGTTCGCGTACCTCCTCAAGGCCCTGTTCGGCAGCACCTGGGCGATGCCCGCACTGCCCCTGATGATGAACCTGCACGGACTGCTGCGGGCCGCCGCGATCCTCGTGCCGACCCTGTTCACCCTGCGCCGCACGAGCGCCGACATCGCCACCGCCTGGCGGCTGTGGCCGCTCTGGCACGACCTCGTCGAGGCCGTCCCGCACGTCGCCCTCACCAAGCCGCGGGCCGGCCGGGTCGTGGAGCTGCTGTGGCCGCCCGTGCCGCGCAACCTGCTCGTCTACCGCAAGGTCATAGAGACCCGCGACGCGATCCTGATCCTCGGTGAGTACGTCGCCCCCGGCGTCCCGGAGCTCGCCCGCAGCCATGTCACCGGGCACGGGATCCCCGAGCAACGCCGCTCCGCGGCAGCGCTGGCCTGCGTACTGAAGGACGCGCGGCGGGCGAAGCTCGCCGGACGGCCCGGACAGCCGGGGGAGGACGCCGCATGGGAGCTGCCCGCCGCGATGCAGACCTCCACCGAGGGCGGCGACCTCGACGACGAGGCCCGGTTCCTGGTCGACGTGGCCCAGGCCTACGGCTCGGCGTCGACCACGGACTTCACCCCGCAACTCCGGAACACCCCGTAGGACCCGAACCGGTACGACGTGTAGGAAGTGACCCCCTCTTGACCACCGTTCTGATCACCGGGGCCAGCGCCGGCCTCGGCGCCGCCTTCGCCCGGGGCTTCGCGGCCAAGGGCTGCGAGCTCGTCCTGGTCGCCCGCGACAAGGACCGCCTGGACGCCGTGGCCCGCGAGCTCGGCCGGGAGTTCGGCACGACCAGCGAGGTCCTGCCCGCCGACCTGCTGGACGCCGCGGACCGCACGGCCGTCGCCGAGCGGCTCGCCGACCCGGAGCGGCCGGTGGACATCCTGGTCAACAACGCGGGCTTCGGCCTTCCCGCACCGTTCCCGCACAGCCCGGTCGAGGACGAGGAACGGCTGCTCGACCTGCTGGTCAAGGTCCCGCTGCGGCTCACCCACGCCGTGCTGCCGGGGTTGCGCGAGCGCCGCCGGGGCGCGGTGGTGAACGTCTCCTCGGTGGCGGGACTCCTGCCGACCGGGACGTACGGGGCCGCCAAGGCCTGGGTCACCGCGTTCAGCGAGTCCCTGCGGGTGGACATGGCGCCGTACGGGGTCCGGGTGCTGGCGGTGGTCCCGGGTTTCACCCGCACCGAGTTCCAGGCGCGCGCCGGGATGGACGTCAGCGCGCTGCGCGAGGGGGTCTGGCTGGAACCGGAGGCCGTGGTGGCCAAGGCTCTGCGGGACCTGGCCCTGCGCCGGCCGGTGAGCATCACGGGCCGGCGCTACCAGGCGTACGCGCTCGCCGTACGGCACCTGCCGCGCGGCTTCGTGGCCGAGCGGCTGGCCCGCAAACGGCGCGCACCGCAGCGGTAGCCGCCCGGCGGCCCGTCCTCAGAGCTCGGTGACCTTGCCGTCCGCGACCTCCAGGCGGCGGGTCACGTGCACCGCGTCCAGCATCCGGCGGTCGTGGGTGACGAGCAGCAGGGTGCCCTCGTACGCGTCGAGGGCCGACTCCAGCTGTTCGATCGCCGGCAGGTCCAGGTGGTTCGTGGGCTCGTCCAGCACCAGCAGGTTCACCCCGCGGCCCTGGAGCAGCGCCAGGGCCGCCCGGGTGCGCTCGCCGGGGGAGAGCGTGGCCGCCGGGCGCAGCACGTGGGCCGCCTTCAGGCCGAACTTGGCCAGCAGGGTCCGCACTTCGGCCGGCTCGGTGTCCGGGACCGCCGCGCAGAACGCCTCCAGCAGCGGCTCGTCCCCGAGGAAGAGGCCGCGCGCCTGGTCCACCTCGCCGACCAGCACCCCCGAACCCAGCGTGACCGCACCGGAGTCGGGCGCCAGCCGGCCGAGGAGCACGGCGAGCAGAGTGGACTTGCCCGCGCCGTTGGCGCCGGTGATCGCCACCCGGTCCGCCCAGTCGATCTGCAGGCTGGCCGGGCCGAAGGTGAAGTCCCCGCGCCGCACCGACGCCTCGTTCAGGGTGGCGACGACCGAGCCGGAGCGAGGGGCCGCCGCGATCTCCATGCGCAGCTCCCATTCCTTGCGGGGCTCGTCGACGACTTCGAGCCGCTCGATGGCGCGCTGCGTCTGACGGGCCTTGGCGGCCTGCTTCTCGCTCGACTCGCCGCGCAGCTTCTTGCCGATCTTGTCGTTGTCCGTGGCCTTGCGGCGGGCGTTGCGCACGCCCTTGTCCATCCAGTTGCGCTGCATCTGCGCCCGGCCTTCGAGCGCCGTGCGCTTGTCGGAGTACTCGTCGTACTCCTCGCGGGCGTGCGTACGGGCCCGCTCGCGCTCCTCCAGATAGGCGTCGTAGCCGCCGCCGTAGAGGTTGATCTGCTGCTGGGCCAGGTCGAGTTCGAGGACCTTGGTGACGGTGCGGGTCAGGAACTCGCGGTCATGGCTGATCACGACCGTGCCCGCGCGCAGGCCCTTCACGAACTGCTCCAGCCGCTCCAGACCCTCCAGGTCCAGGTCGTTGGTCGGCTCGTCGAGCAGGAAGACGTCGTAGCGCGAGAGCAGCAGCGAGGCGAGGCCGGCGCGGGCCGCCTGGCCGCCGGACAGGGCGGTCATGGGCAGGTCCAGGCTGACGGCCAGCCCGAGCTCGTCGGCGACCTCCTGGGCCCGCTCGTCGAGGTCGGCGCCGCCGAGGTTCAGCCACTGGTCCAGCGTCGTCGCGTACGCGTCGTCCGCGCCGGGGGTGCCGTCGACCAGGCCCTGCGTCGCCGCGTCCAGCGCCGCCTGGGCGGCGGCCACGCCCGTGCGCCGGGCCAGGAACTCCCGCACCGACTCCTGGGGGCGGCGCTCCGGCTCCTGGGGCAGGTGGCCGACGGCGGCGGTGGGCGGGGAGAGCCGCAGCTCACCGGTCTCGGGGGTGTCCAGGCCGGCGAGCAGGCGCAGCAGGGTGGACTTCCCGGCGCCGTTGACGCCGACGAGGCCGATGACGTCGCCGGGCGCGACGACGAGGTCGAGACCGGCGAAGAGCGTGCGCTCACCGTGCGCGGCGGTGAGGTTCTTGGCGACGAGGGTTGCAGTCATGGTCCGTCGATCCTATCCGCGCCGGTCCGCGCCCCGAGCCGTGGCCGTAAAGGTGGGAGGAACGTCATTGCGGCCATCCGCTCCGGGTCACACCATGGGGTCATGTCGTTGCGAAACGTGCTCGTCCTCCTCTACGGCGGCGTGCAGAGCCTGGACGTGACCGGGCCCGTGGAGGTGTTCGCCGCGGTCGACCGCTTCCCGGGGCGGGCGGGGAGCGGATACACGATCCGTACGGTGTCCCCGGACGGGGCTCCCGTACGGACGAGCAGCGGGCTCACGCTGATCCCGGACGGGGACCTGGAGGGCGCGAGACCGGGGCCGGGGACCACCGTGCTGGTGCCGGGGGGCCAGTACCGGGGGGACTTCGAACCGCGGCTCACCGAGTGGCTCCGGGCGCACGGGGGAGGCGCGGAGCGGCTGGTGTCCGTCTGCACGGGCGGGCTGCTGCTGGCCGAGGCCGGGCTGCTGGACGGGCTGCGCGCCACGACGCACTGGTACGCGTGCGAGCGGATGGCCCGGGACTACCCGAAGGTGACCGTCGAACCGGATCCGATCTACGTACGGGACGGCCGGGTGGCCACCTCGGCCGGGGTCACGGCGGGGATCGACCTCGCGCTGGCCCTGGTGGAGGAGGACCACGGCAGGGAGCTCGCGCTGGCCGTCGCACGGCACCTGGTGGTGTTCCTGCGCAGGCCCGGGAACCAGGCGCAGTTCAGCGCGCAGCTGGCGGCGCAGACCGCGCAGCGGGATCCTTTGCGTGAGGTACAGCAGTGGATCACGGAGCATCCCGGTTCGGACCTGAGCGTCGAGTCCTTGGCGGCCCGCGCCCGGCTCTCACCCCGCCACTTCGCCCGTGCCTTCCAGGCGGAGACGGGGGTGACGCCGGGGCGGTACGTGGAGCGCGTACGGGTGGAACACGCGCGGCGGCTGCTGGAGGACACGGAGGACGGCGTGGCCCAGATCTCCCGGGCCTGCGGCTACGGCACCCCGGAGGCGCTCCGGCGGGCCTTCGTGAAGACCCTGGGCCAGCCCCCGGCCGAATACCGCCGCCGCTTCGGCCACCCCCGCCCCCTCCCCTGACGACGCCTGCTTCCCGACGACGCCCGACCGGCCTGACCCACCCACCACTCCGGAGGAAACATGCAGATCGCAGTCCTGCTCTACGACCGTTTCACCGCGCTCGACGCCATCGGTCCCTTCGACACGCTCGGCCGCCTTCCCGACGCCGAGGTCGTGTTCGTCTCGGAGCGGCCCGGTCCGGTGCGGACCGACAACGGGACGCTGGCCCTCGTCGCCGACAAGGGACTCGACGAGGTGACCCGGCCCGACATCGTCATCGTGCCCGGCGGCCCCCACCCCGAGCTGGAGATGGAGAACCCCGCCGTCGTCGACTGGCTGCGCGCCGTCGACGCGACCACCACCTGGACGACCTCCGTCTGCACCGGCTCGCTCCTGCTGGCCGCCGCCGGGCTGCTCAAGGGGCGGAAGGCCACGGGCCACTGGCTCTACCTGGACCGGCTGCCCGCCTTCGGCGTCGAACCCACCAGCGAGCGCGTCGTGTACGACGGCAAGTACGTCACCGCCGCCGGGGTATCCTCCGGCATCGACATGGGCCTCGGCCTGCTCGGCCGCATCGCCGGTGACGCGTATGCCCAGACGGTCCAGTTGATGACCGAGTACGACCCCCAGCCGCCCTATGACGCGGGATCGCCGGACAAGGCCCCGGCCGAGATCGTGGCGCGGCTGCGCGGGCTCAACCCCGCGCCGGCCCCCCGGCGGTCCAGCTGAACGAGGGCGTACGGCGTTCCAGGAAAGCGGCGACGCCCTCGGCGGTGTCGTCGCTCCCGGCCGCCTGCTCCGCCCAGTGCGCGTCCCGGTCCGTCCGCCCGTTCGCGAACTCCTTGGCCGCCGCCTGCGTCAGCTGCGAACGGGTGGTGAGGACGCGGGCGAAGTCGGCGATCCGCTTGTCCAGTTGTCCGGCCGGCAGCAGCTCGTTCAGGAAGCCGGCCCGCAGCGCGTGCTCCGCGTCGATCAGCTCCGCCGAGAAGAGGAGGTACTTGGCGACCGCAGGGCCGACCAGTGCGGCCAGTCGGCGGGTCGAGGACGCGGGGTAGACGATGCCCAGCCTCGCCGGGGTCACCCCGAACGACGCCCCCTCCTCCGCGAAGCGCAGGTCGCAGGCCGCCGCGAGCTGGCTGCCGCCGCCCACGCAGAATCCGCGGATCGCCGCGAGCGTCGGCTTCGGGAACGCGGCGAGGGCTTCCTCGGCCGCCACGGCCAGCGCCTGCGGGACCTCGTCCCCGGCCAGCGAGGAGATGTCGGCCCCCGCGCAGAACGTCGCTCCGGCGCCGGTCAGGACGAGCACCCGTACGGCCGGGTCGGCCGCGAGCCCGTCGAGGACCTCCGGGAGCGCACGCCACATCGCCGCGGTCATGGCGTTGCGTTTGGCGGGATGCGAGATGACGACCGTGGCGACCCCGTCGGCGACGGTGTGCAAGAGCGCTGCGTCCATGCGCGGGATGCTATCCCGGCCGGCCGATCCGATGATCAGCGGGGAGCCCGTTCCGGGGGTGCGGGAAGTGGTCCTCGGCACGGGTGCCCGGCGCATTCCGGGCTTGGTCAGGGAAGACGGGGTGCCGGCGGACGCGGCGGCGGCCGGCGGGGCGCGCGTCGCGGCCGGGAAGGGGCCCGCAGAAGACCAGGAACGGTCGTACAACTGACGCTGTCATACGCCAACGGTCAGAAAGCGTCCTATTGACGCTGACTTCTGGTCAGCTGTCCGGTCCGGACCGGACCGCTCCCCACTCTTGACGCGTGGAGACGATCGAGCGTGAAGACGGGGGCCGGGAGATGGATGTCAGCGGGAGCGTCCCGCCAGCGAAGGAGGGGGAGCCGGAGGCGCCGGCCGACCCCCTCGCGTACGAAGGCGTGTGGCGGTTCACCGTTCCCGCTGTTGAAGAATCCGTTCCGCAGGCCCGCAGGGCCGTGCGCGACCTGCTCGGCCGCCAGGGCGTCCCGGCCGACCGGGACCTCGTGTACTCGCTGCTGCTGATCGTCTCCGAACTGGTGACGAACTCGGTGCGGCACGCGGCCCTGCTCTCGCCGGAGGTCGCGGTCGAGGTCGCCATCGGCCGCGCATGGGTACGGGTGGCCGTCGAGGACAACCACCCGTACCGCCCCAAGGCGCTGGAAGCGGATTTCGGCCAGACCGGCGGCCGGGGCCTGCTCCTGGTGCGCGAGATCACCCTTGAGTCCGGTGGGGTCTGCGACGTCGAACACACCTCGACGGGCGGCAAGGTCATCTGGGCGGCCCTGCCGCTCACCGGACCGGCCGCGGCGCCGGCCCCCGCGCTCTGAACGACGTACGGGCTACCAGCCCGCGACCTCACCGGTCAGTTCCCGGATCGCGGGCCGGGCCGCGTCCAGCACGGTCATGAACCAGGCGGAGAAGGGCGCCTCGGCGTGCCGCTTCGCCAGCTCCTCGGCGGTCACGAACACGGTGTCGCCGACCTCCTCCGGATCGGGGTCCAGCCGCGCCTGTGCGAGCCCCACGAACAGGTGGTTGTACTCCTGCTCCACCAGCCCGGAGGCGGGGTCCGGGTGGTTGTAGCGCACGGTCCCCGCTTCCGCGAGCAGCGACGGCGACAGGCCCAGCTCCTCGTGGGTGCGCCGGGCCGCCGCTGCGAACGGCGACTCTCCGGGGTAGGGGTGACCACAACAGGTGTTCGACCAGACGCCGGGGGAGTGGTACTTCCCGAGGGCCCGCTGCTGGAGCAGCAGGCGCCCCTGCTCGTCGAAGAGGAACACGGAGAAGGCCCGGTGCAGCAGACCGGGCGCCTGATGGGCGGAGAGCTTCTCCGCCGTGCCGATGGTGTTGCCGGACTCATCGACCAGTTCGAGCATGATCGGTTCCTGAGTGCCGGTGCCGGGGGACGCGGTGTTCGCGGCGGTGGCTGGTGTGGTCGGCATACCCATCCTTCGCTTCGGACTTCGACCTTCAGTCTGCCGTACAAAAGAGGCTTGTCCCCACTTCGGTGATCCGCGCATGTCTGCCCCCGGCGCGTGGTAAGTGACGAGGGGCGGATCACACGGGCGGTCAGATCCCGAAGGGTTCCGGATAGCTGATCGTGCCCTGCGGGACGGGCGCGGAGTCGTCCAGTACCAGCGCCATCATGGCCTCGTCGGGAACCTCGAACGGTGCCCGGATGCCGAACCGTGAAGCCGGTACGAAGCCGAAGCGCGGGTAGTGCGCCGGATGCCCGAGGACCAGGACCAGCACCTCCCCCGCTCCCGGGCCGCCGCGAGCAGCGCCCGTACGACCGCGCTGCCGGCGCCCGAGCGCTGGATCGCGGGATCGGCCGCCACCGGAGCGAGCGCGAGCGCCGGGGCCCCGCCGACCTCGCAGCGGGTCAGCAGGGCGTGCGCCGCCACCGAGCCGTCCGGGCCCTCGGCCACGTACGAGAGCCCCGGCAGCCAGGACGGGTCCGCGCGCAGCGCGTCCACGAGGTCCGCCTCTTGCGGGGTCTCGAACGCCGCCAGGTAGACGGCCCGCACGGCGGCGGTGTCGGCAGGGGTCTCGGTCCGGGTGTGCCAGACGCCGGCGCGGTGGTCGGTGTCGTGAGCGTCACCGGTGATGTCGGTCAACGGGATCCCTTCGAAGGAGGCGGGAAAGGAAGCGGGGATCACCGCGCGGTTTGTGGTACGTCGGCGTGATCGTCAATGATGGCCGAGCCGGAGCCCGAGGCCCCGGAACATTCGGCTTATCGGGGAGCAAACGGGTGGTGAACCCCCTCTTCCGTTCATCCGATAGCCTCTGCCGACGTGCCGCCGCCCCCACGAGGCGCCCGTCCAGTGTTCGCTTCAAGGAGTGAGTTCGTCTGTCGACCGTCATCCTCACCGGCCTGCCGGTCCCCGGATCACCGCTCACCGACGAGCTGCGCTCCCTCGGCTTCGACGTCCGCCCCGCCACCGGTCCGCATGACGCCGCCGCGGTGCTGGCCGGCGTACCCGCCGACCAGCGGGTCGCCGTCGTCGACGGGGCCTTCGTCGGCCACGTCCACGCGCTGCGGCTCGCGCTGACGGACCCGCGCTTCGACGCCTGCGCCGTGACCGGCGCCTTCGCCGTCCAGCCGGGCGCCCGCGCGGCCCTGGACGAGGCCGCCGCCCTCGCCCCCGACGGCGAGGGCCCGTACGCGGACCGGCTCGCCGCCGCCGTCGAGGCCGCCGGGACCACCGTCCAGCGCCCCGAGCTCGGCACCCTGGTCGCCGCCGTCCCCGCAACCGAAGCGGAGCGCGCCGCCGCGGACGCCGCCGTCGCCGCCGTCGACGACGAGGCCGTGCGCCTGCGCACCGCCGTGAAGTCCCGCGACGGGTTCTTCACCACCTTCTTCATCAGCCCCTACTCGCGCTACATCGCCCGCTGGTGCGCGCGCCGCGGCCTGACCCCGAACCAGGTCACCACCGCCTCGCTGATCACCGCGCTGATCGCGGCGGGCTGCGCCGCCACCGGCGAGCGCTGGGGCTACGTCGCCGCCGGCGTGCTGCTGCTCGTCTCCTTCGTCCTGGACTGCACGGACGGACAGCTCGCCCGCTACTCGCTCCAGTACTCGACGATGGGCGCCTGGCTCGACGCCACCTTCGACCGCGCGAAGGAGTACTCCTTCTACGCGGGCCTCGCGCTCGGCGCGGCCAAGAACGGCGACGACGTATGGGCCCTCGCGCTCGGCGCGATGATCCTCATGACCTGCCGCCACGTCGTGGACTTCTCCTTCAACGAGGCCAACCACGACGCGACCGCCAACACCAGCCCGACGGCCGCACTGTCCGACAAGCTCGACAGCGTCGGCTGGACGGTCTGGGTCCGGCGGATGATCATCCTGCCGATCGGCGAGCGCTGGGCCATGATCGCGGTGCTGACCGCGGCCACCACCCCCCGGATCGTCTTCTACGCCCTGCTCGTCGGCTGCGCCTTCGGCGCCCTCTACACCACCGCCGGCCGGGTGCTGCGCTCGCTGACCCGCAAGGCGAAGCGCACCGATCGCGCCGCCCAGGCGCTGGCCGACCTCGCCGACTCGGGCCCGCTGGCCGAGCTCGCGGGCCGCGTCGTGGGGCGGATGGCTCCTGGCGCCGGGATCGCCGCCGCCGTGATCGGCTCGGTGGCCCTGCTGTGGACGGCCTGGGCGTACGAGTTCGGCGCCCGCCAGGTGATCATCGCCGCCGTGTTCTACGCCGTGCTCGCCGGAGCGGCGGTCGCCCGCCCCCTCAAGGGCGCCCTCGATTGGCTGGTCCCGCCCGTCTTCCGGGCCGCCGAGTACACCACCGTGCTGATCCTCGCTGTCAAGGCGGACGTCCCCGGGGCCCTTCCCGCGGCATTCGGACTGGTCGCGGCGGTCGCCTACCATCACTACGACACGGTGTACCGCATCCGCGGCGGCACCGGCGCGCCCCCGCACTGGCTGGTGCGGACGATCGGCGGTCACGAGGGCCGGGTGCTGCTGACCTCGGTCCTGGCCTCCGTCCTGGCGGCGCGCGCTACGGACTTCCCCGTCGCGCTCACGGCCGTGGCCGTGTTCGTGGCAATCGTGGTGCTCGTGGAGAGCATCCGCTTCTGGGTCTCCTCCGGGGCACCCGCCGTACATGACGAAGGAGAACCAGCATGATCGGCCTTGTACTCGCTGCCGGTGCCGGACGCCGCCTGCGTCCCTACACCGACACCCTGCCCAAGGCCCTCGTGCCCGTCGGCCCCGAAGGCGACGAGGAAAGCCTGACGGTCCTGGACCTCACCCTGGGCAACTTCGCCGAGGTCGGCCTGACCGAGGTCGCGATCGTCGTCGGCTACCGCAAGGAAGCCGTCTACGCGCGCCGGGAGGCCCTGGAGGCCAAGTACGGCGTGAAGATCACGCTGATCGACAACGACAAGGCCGAGGAGTGGAACAACGCCTACTCCCTGTGGTGCGCCCGTGACGTCCTGAATCAGGGCGTGATCCTCGCCAACGGCGACACCGTCCACCCGGTCTCCGTCGAGCGGACCCTCCTCGACGCCCGCGGCAACGGCCAGAAGATCATCCTCGCCCTCGACACGGTCAAGAGCCTGGCCGACGAAGAGATGAAGGTCGTCGTCGACGGCGCCCAGGGCGTGCAGAAGATCACCAAGCTCATGGAGCCGTCCGACGCCACCGGTGAGTACATCGGCGTCACCCTCATCGAGCCGGAGGCCGCCGAGGCCCTCGCCGAGGCCCTGAAGACCACCTTCGAGCGCGACCCCGACCTCTACTACGAGGACGGCTACCAGCAGCTCGTCAACGACGGCTTCGTCATCGACGTGGCCCCCATCGGCGACGTCAAGTGGGTCGAGATCGACAACCACGACGACCTCGCCAAGGGCCGGACGATCGCATGCCAGTACTGACGAGGCTCATCCCCTCCCCGGTCGTCGTCGACATCAGCCGCGGCGCCATGGACGACCTGGCCGGCCTCCTGGCCGACCAGCGGATCTCGGCGTCCGGCAAGCTGGCGATCGCGATCAGCGGCGGGTCCGGCCAGGTGCTGCGCGCCAAGCTGGAGCCCGTGCTGCCGCACGCCGACTGGTACCCGGTCGTCGACGGCACCCTCGACTCCGCGGTCAAGCTGGCCGACGACATAAAGGGCCGTCGCTACGACGCCGTCGTCGGCCTCGGCGGCGGCAAGATCATCGACGTGGCGAAGTACGCCGCGGCGCGGGTCGGGCTGCCCATGGTGTCCGTCGCCACGAACCTCTCGCACGACGGCATCTGCTCGCCGGTGTCCATCTTGGACAACGACAACGGGCGGGGCTCCTACGGCGTGCCCATGCCGATCGCGATGGTCATCGACCTCGACGTGATCAAGGAAGCCCCCACCCGGTTCGTCCGCGCCGGCATCGGCGACGTGATCTCCAACATCTCGGCGATCGCCGACTGGGAGCTCTCGCACCGCCTCAACGGCGAGCCGGTGGACGGCCTGGCCGCCGCGATGGCCCGCACGGCCGGCGAGGCCGTCCTGCGCCATCCCGGCGACTGCGGCGACGACGAGTTCCTCACCGTCTTCTCGGAGTCCCTCGTGCTCTCGGGCATCGCCATGGCGATCAGCGGGGACACCCGCCCGTCCTCCGGCGCCTGCCACGAGATCAGCCACGCCTTCGACCTGCTCTACCCGGGACGCTCCGCGCTCCACGGCGAGCAGGTGGGCATCGGGGCCGCCTTCGCGATGTACCTGCGCGGTGCCAAGGAGCAGTCCGAGCTGTTCGTCCAGGTGCTGCGCCGCCACGGGCTGCCGGTGCTGCCCGCCGAGATCGGCTTCAGCGTCGACGAGTTCGTCGCGGCCGTCGAGTACGCCCCCCAGACCCGCCCGGGACGCTTCACGATCCTGGAGCACCTCAATCTGTCCGCAGCCGAGATCAGGGACGCTTACGCCGACTATGCCAAGACCATCCGTAGCTGAACTCCGGCCCGTCGTTCACCCGCCGGGCGTCAAGGACCGGCGCAGTGGCGAGCACTGGGGCGGTCGCCTGTACATGCGCGAGATCTCCCTGCGCATCACCCGAGTCCTGGTGAACACCAAGGTCACGCCCAACCAGCTGACCTACGTGATGACCCTCGCCGGTGTCCTGGCCTGCCCGGCACTGCTCGTACCGGGCATCTGGGGCGCCGTCCTCGGCGTGGTGGCGGTCCAGATGTACCTGCTGCTCGACTGCGTCGACGGCGAGGTCGCCCGCTGGAAGAAGCAGTACTCGCTGAGCGGCGTGTACCTCGACCGCGTCGGTGCCTACCTGTGCGACGCGGCGGTCCTCGTCGGCTTCGGCCTGCGCGCCAGCGACCTGTGGGGCACCGGGCGCATCGACTGGCTGTGGGCCTTCCTGGGCACCCTCGCCGCCCTCGGCGCCATCCTGATCAAGGCCGAGACCGACCTGGTCGGCGTCGCCCGGCACCAGACCGGCAAGGAGCCCGTCGCAGAAGCCGCCGCCGAGCCGCGCTCCTCCGGCATGGCGCTCGCCCGCCGGGCCGCGTCCGCACTGAAGTTCCACCGGCTCGTCCTCGGCATCGAGGCCTCGCTGCTCATCCTGCTGCTGGCCGTCCTGGACCAGATGCGGGGCGACCTGTACTTCTCCCGGCTCGGCGTGGCCGTGCTCGCCGGCATCGCGATGCTGCAGACGGTGCTGCACCTGGTGTCGATCCTGGCCTCCAGCAGGCTCAAGTGACGACGCCGATGCGGCTGGGCGCCGTGATCATCACCATGGGCAACCGCCCCGACGAGCTGAAGGCGCTCCTCGACTCGGTGGCCCGCCAGGAGGGGGACCCGGTCGAGGTCGTCGTCGTGGGCCAGGGCGTCAAGGTCACCGACGTGGCCGACCTGCCGCCGGGCGTGCGCACCGTCGACCTGCCCGAGAACCTGGGCATCCCCGGCGGCCGCAACGTCGGCATCGAGGCCTTCGGACCCGGCGGCAGCGAGGTCGACGCCCTGCTCTTCCTCGACGACGACGGGCTGCTGGAGCGCACCGACACCGCCGAGTTGTGCCGGCAGGCCTTCACCGAGGACCCGAAGCTCGGGATCGTCAGCTTCCGGATCGCGGATCCGGAGACCGGCGAGACCCAGCGCCGGCACGTACCCCGGCTGCGCGCCTCGGACCCGATGCGCTCCTCTCGCGTCACCACCTTCCTGGGCGGCGCCAACGCCGTCCGCACCAGGGTGTTCGAGCAGGTCGGAGCGCTGCCCGGAGAGTTCTTCTACGCGCACGAGGAGACCGATCTGGCCTGGCGCGCGCTCGACGCAGGGTGGCTGATCGACTACCGGGCGGACATGGTGCTCCTGCATCCGACCACCGCCCCCTCCCGGCACGCGGTCTACCACCGTATGGTTGCCCGTAACCGGGTGTGGCTCGCCCGCCGGAACCTGCCCGCCCCGCTGGTCCCGGTCTACCTGGGCGTCTGGCTCCTGCTGACGCTCCTGCGCAGACCGTCGGCACCGGCGCTCAAGGCCTGGTTCGGTGGGTTCAAAGAGGGATGGACCACCCCCTGCGGTCCCCGGCGCCCCATGAAGTGGCGCACGGTCTGGCGGCTGACCCGGCTGGGCCGACCGCCTGTCATCTGACACGCCCGTGTCTGAGAACATGACGCGATCACGGGCCGAGCGCCCCAGGCCCGATGCCACCTTCTGCCGCATCTTGAAGACGGAAAGTTTCATCTTGTGAGTGACACAACCCAGGATGGCGCCCTCGCCACGAGCATGCCGCCGTCCGAAGACGCGGGGCTGACCCCGGCGGACCTCGCCGGGAAGTACGGCCTGTCCGTCAGTGGCGCCCGGCCGACCCTGGCCGAATACGTGCGCCAGCTCTGGGACCGGCGCCACTTCATCATGGCGTTCTCCCGGGCCAAGCTGGTCGCCCAGTACAGCGAGGCGAAGCTCGGCCAGATCTGGCAGGTGGCGACCCCGCTGCTCAACGCGCTGGTCTACTACCTGATCTTCGGCCTGATCATGAACGCGGGCCGGGGCATGGAGAAGGGGGTCTACATCCCCTTCCTGGTGACGGGCATCTTCGTCTTCACCTTCACCCAGAGCTCGCTGATGGCGGGCGTCCGGGCCATTCCGGGCAACCTCGGCCTGGTCCGCGCCCTGCACTTCCCGCGCGCCTCCCTGCCGATCTCCTTCTCGATGCAGCAGCTCCAGCAACTGCTGTACTCGATGATCGTCGTGGTGATCGTCACGGTGGCGTTCGGCAACTACCCGAAGCTGTCCTGGCTGCTGGTCATCCCGACGCTGGCGCTGCAGTTCGTCTTCAACACCGGCCTCGCGCTGGTCTTCGGGCGGATGGGTTCGAAGACCCCCGACCTCGCGCAGCTGATGCCGTTCATCACGCGTACGTGGATGTACGCCTCGGGCGTCATGTTCTCGATCAGCGGGGCGCTCAAGGACAGGCACGTGCCCGAGTGGGTCACGGACGTGCTCCAGTGGAACCCTGCGGCGATCTACATGGACCTGATCCGGTACGCGCTGATCGACGACTACGGCCGGCACAACCTGCCGCCGCACGTCTGGGCCTTCGCCGTCGGCTGGGCCGTCGTGATCGGTCTCGGCGGTTTCGTGTACTTCTGGAAGGCTGAGGAGCGTTACGGCCGTGGCTGAGAACAACCGGGGCAACGTCCCCACCGTCATCGCCGACGACGTGCACATCGTCTACCGCGTCAACACCGGCAGCTCCGGCAGGGGCAGTGCCACCGCAGCGCTGAGCAAGATAATGCGCCGGGGCAAGGGCGACGCGCCCGGCGTCCGCCGGGTCCACGCCGTGCGCGGAGTCTCCTTCACGGCGTACCGCGGCGAGGCCATCGGCGTCATCGGCTCCAACGGCTCCGGCAAGTCCACCCTGTTGCGCGCCATCGCGGGTCTGCTGCCGTGCGAGTCCGGCAAGGTCTACACCGACGGCCAGCCCTCGCTGCTGGGCGTCAACGCCGCACTGATGAACGACCTCACCGGCGAGCGCAACGTGGTTCTCGGCGGTCTCGCCATGGGAATGAGCCGCGAGCAGATCAGGGAGCGCTACGACGACATCGTCGACTTCTCGGGCATCAACGAGAAGGGCGATTTCATCTCGCTGCCGATGCGTACGTACTCCTCGGGTATGGCCGCGCGCCTGCGCTTTTCCATTGCCGCGGCCAAGGACCATGACGTTCTGATGATCGACGAGGCCCTGGCCACCGGTGACCGGAAGTTCCAGGTGCGTTCCGAGGAGCGCATCCGCGAACTGCGCAAGCATGCCGGAACCGTTTTCCTGGTGAGCCACAACAACAAGTCCATCCGCGACACCTGCAGCCGCGTGCTGTGGCTGGAGAAGGGTGAGCTGCTGATGGACGGGCCCACCGAAGAAGTCGTCTCGGCCTACGAGAAGGCGACCAGCGCCTGATCGTGCTCTTCGCCCGCCCCCGTCGCCCGAGAGCGGCGGGGGCTTCGGCATGTCCGGGGCGCCCGGCGTCCGACATTCAGTAGCGGAGCGAATACCCGAGAGGCTGCCGCGGCGTTGTACAGCGTAAGCTGGAGCAGTCCTGAATCACGCCAGAGGGGACGATTCCCCGCAGGTGAACGGCCTGGGGTACCCCGGGAAAGTCCGGCGGCGTGTCCGAAATGGGATGTATTGGGTCGGCAGTGTAGAACGGGAGACGTGACGGCAATGGCTACGGGAATTCTCCGGCCCCCAGGCATTACGGCCGTCCCCCGCGCGGGCGGCGGGCGGTGACCCGCGGGCACGGTATCCGGCCCCGGCGGGACGAGGCCCCCACAGCCCCCGACGCCCACGCGCACGCCACCCTCGGCAAGGCGCGGACGGAGAACTTCCCCGTCGCCCCGTTCTTCCTCCCCCGCGCCTGGCGCGACGGCCTGATGGCGGTGTACGGGTACGCCCGCCTGGTCGACGACATCGGCGACGGCGACCTCGCCCCCGGTGGGCACGACGCCGTCCTCCTCGGCCTCGACCCCGCCGCGGTGGACGACCGGCTCGCGATGCTCGACGCCTTCGAGGCCGACCTCCACCGCGTCTTCGGGGGCCCCGGCGGCCCGCCGCGCCACCCCCTCCTGCTGGCCCTCCAGCCCGTGGTCCGCGCCCACGGCCTCACCCCCGAGCCCTTCCTCGGGCTCATCGAGGCCAACCGCCAGGACCAGCGGGTCACGCGCTACGAGACGTACGGGGACCTCCTCGCGTACTGCGAGCTGTCCGCGAACCCCGTCGGCCGCCTCGTGCTGTCCCTCACCGGCACCAGCACCCCCGAGCGGATCCGCCGCTCCGACGCCGTCTGCACCGCCCTGCAGATCGTCGAACACGTACAGGACGTCGCGGAGGACCTCGGCCGGGGCCGCATCTACCTCCCGGCCGAGGACATGCGCCGCTTCCACGTGGGTGAGGCCGACCTCAAGGCCCACCGCGCCGGCGCGTCCGTGCGCTCCCTGGTCGCGTTCGAAGCCGAACGCGCCCGCGACCTCCTGAATGAAGGCACCCCGCTCGTGGGTAGCGTGCACGGCAGGCTCCGGCTGCTGCTCGCGGGCTTCGTGGGAGGAGGGCGTGCCGCCCTGCGAGCCGTCACCGCCGCCGGCTTCGACGTACTCCCCGGCCCGCCCAAGCCCACCAAGAGCGGCCTGCTCCGCGAGGTGGCCGCCGTCCTGCGCACAGCGCCGAGAAAGGGGTGAGCCCGACCGTGGAGGGTTCCGCACACACGTCCGCAGCATCCGCGCCGTCCGCAGCGGTCCTGGCGGCCTACAGCTACTGCGAGGCCGTCACCGGTTCACAGGCGCGCAACTTCGCGTACGGGATCCGGCTGCTGCCCTCCGACAAGCGGCAGGCGATGTCCGCGCTGTACGCCTTCTCCCGGCGGGTCGACGACATCGGCGACGGCACCCTCGCCCCCGACGCCAAGCTGGCCCGGCTCGAAGACACCCGCACCCTCCTCGGCCGGATCCGGTCCGAGGAGATCGACGAGGACGACACCGACCCGGTCGCCGTCGCCCTCGCCCACGCCGCCCGCCGCTTCCCCATCCCGCTCGGCGGCCTCGACGAGCTCATCGACGGCGTCCTGATGGACGTCCGCGGCGAGACCTACGAGACCTGGGACGACCTCAAGGTCTACTGCCGCTGCGTCGCCGGAGCCATCGGCCGGCTCTCCCTCGGAGTGTTCGGCACGGTGAACACCGGCGGCCTCGGCGCGTCCGACGCCGCGCGCGCCGGCGAGTACGCCGACACCCTCGGCCTCGCCCTCCAGCTCACCAACATCCTGCGCGACGTCCGCGAGGACGCCGCCAACGGGCGCACCTACCTGCCCGCCGAGGACCTCGCCAAATTCGGCTGCACCGACGGCTTCGCGAGCGACCGGATGCCCGCCGGCTCCGACTTCGCCGGGCTCGTCCACCACGAAGTCCGGCGCGCCCGCGCCCTGTTCGTCGAGGGCTACCGGTTGCTGCCCATGCTCGACCGGCGCAGCGGCGCCTGCGTCGCCGCCATGGCCGGCATCTACCGGCGCCTCCTCGACCGCATCGAGAGAGAGCCCGAGGCCGTCCTGCGCGGCCGCGTCTCGCTGCCCACGCACGAGAAGGCGTACGTCGCCGTCCGCGGTCTGTCCGGCCTCGACGCGCGGACCATCTCGCGCCAGAGCACACGGAGGCGGCCGTGACCGCGCCGACCGGCCCGACGCCCCCGACCGCCGCCGCCGCGACCCCGTCCGGCGGGGCCCCCCACGCAACCCCCGCCGGGGCGGGCGCGTCCGTCCCGGCGGGCGCTGCAGGCAACGGCAACGGGGAGACCGCATGAGCGGCAGCGACGACCGCGCCGTCGTCATCGGCGGCGGCCTCGCCGGAGTGACGGCCGCCCTCGAACTCGCCGACGCCGGACTGCGGGTCACCCTGCTCGAAGGCCGCCCGAGGCTCGGCGGACTCGCCTTCTCCTTCAAGCGCGGCGACCTCACCGTGGACAACGGTCAGCACGTCTACCTGCGCTGCTGCACCGCCTACCGGTGGTTCCTCGACCGCGTCGAGGGCGCCGAGCTCGCCCCGATCCAGGACCGGCTCGACGTACCCGTACTCGACGTCGCCCACCCCCGCGGCCCGCGCCTGGGCCGGCTGCGCCGCAGCGCCCTGCCCGTCCCCCTGCACCTGGCGGGATCCCTGGCCCGCTACCCGCACCTCTCGCTCGCCGAGCGGGTGAGCGTCGGCCGCGCCGCCCTCGCACTGCGCCGGCTCGACCCCGCCGACCCGGCGCTGGACGGCCTGGACTTCGCGACCTGGCTCGGACGGTACGGCCAGAGCCCGCGCACCATCGAGGCCCTGTGGGACCTCGTCGGCATCGCCACGCTCAACGCCACCGCCGACCAGTGCTCGCTGGGCCTGGCCGTCATGGTCTTCAAGACCGGCCTGCTCTCCGAGAACGGCGCCGCCGACATCGGCTGGGCCTCGGTCCCCCTCGGCGACCTGCACGACACCCTCGCCCGCAAGCAGCTGGACGCCGCCGGGGTGCGCACCGAACTGCGCACCCGCGTCACCGCCGTCTCCCGTACGCAGGACGGGAACTGGCAGGTCGACACCGAGGGCGAGTCCTTCGGCGCGGGCACGGTCGTCCTCGCCGTGCCGCAGCGCGAGGCCCACGCCCTGATGCCGCACGGGGCCCTCGCCGACCCGGACAAGCTCCTCGACATCGGCACCGCGCCCATCCTCAACGTGCACGTGGTCTACGACCGCAAGGTGGTCAAGCAGCCCTTCTTCACCGCCCTCGGCTCGCCGGTCCAGTGGGTGTTCGACCGTACGGACGCCTCCGGGCTGCCCGACGGCGGCCAGTACCTCGCCCTGTCCCAGTCGGCCGCCCAGGACGACATCGACGAGCCCGTCTCGGTGCTGCGCGCGAAGTACCTGCCCGAGCTGGAACGGCTGCTTCCGGCCGCGCGGGGCGCCAAGGTACGGGACTTCTTCGTCACCCGGGAGCGCACGGCGACGTTCGCCCCCACCCCCGGCGTCGGCCGGCTGCGCCCCGGGGCGCGGACCGACACGCCGGGCCTCTACCTCGCCGGTGCGTGGACCGCCACCGGTTGGCCCGCGACCATGGAGAGCGCCGTGCGCAGCGGACTGAGCGCGGCGCACGCCGCACTCGCCGCCCTCGGCCGCCACCGGGAGCACCCCCTGCAGGAGGCGGCATGACGACCACCAGCACGACCGGAACAGCACGTACAGGACACAGAGGAGAGCCAGTGAACCCGGGGAATCCGGCTGTCGAGAACACGGACGCCGGCAACGGCGCAGCCGGAGGAAGCGCGGAGAAGGCGGACACGGTCGCCCTCCTGGAGCGCGGCCGCACGCTGTCGACCCCCGTGCTCCGCGCCGCCGTCGACCGCCTCGCGGCGCCCATGGACACCGTCGCCGCCTACCACTTCGGCTGGATCGACGCCGAGGGCAACGCGGCGGACGGGGACGGGGGCAAGGCCGTGCGCCCCGCCCTCGCGCTGCTCTCCGCCGAGGCCGCGGGAGCCGCGGCCGAGGTCGGCATCCCCGGCGCGGTGGCCGTCGAGCTCGTCCACAACTTCTCGCTGCTGCACGACGACCTGATGGACGGCGACGAGCAGCGCCGCCACCGCGACACCGTGTGGAAGGTGCACGGCCCGGCCCTCGCGATCCTGGTCGGGGACGCGCTCTTCGCCCTCGCCAACGAGGTCCTGCTGGAACTCGGCACCGTCGAGGCGGGCCGCGCCGCACGCCGGCTCACCACCGCCAGCCGCAAGCTCATCGACGGCCAGGCCCAGGACATCTCCTACGAGCACCGCGAGCGCGTCAGCGTCGAGGAGTGCCTGGAGATGGAGGGCAACAAGACCGGCGCCCTGCTCGCCTGCGCGGTCTCCATCGGCGCCGTCCTCGGCGGCGCGGACGACCGTACGGCCGACAAGCTGGAGGAGTACGGCTACCACCTGGGCCTCGCCTTCCAGGCCGTCGACGACCTCCTCGGCATCTGGGGCGACCCGGAGTCCACCGGCAAGCAGACCTGGAGCGACCTGCGCCAGCGCAAGAAGTCCCTGCCGGTCGTCGCCGCCCTCGCGGCGGGCGGCCCCGCCTGCGAGGAGCTCGCGCAGCTGCTCGCCGCCGACGCCAAGAGCAACGATTTCGAGAACTTCTCGGAAGAGGAGTTCGCGGCGCGCGCCGCGCTCATCGAGGCCGCGGGCGGCCGCGAGTGGACCGCCGAGGAGGCACGCCGCCAGCACGCGATCGCCGTCCGCGCGCTGGACGACGTGGACATGCCGCAGACGGTGCGCGAACAGCTCGTCGCCCTCGCCGACTTCGTCGTCGTGCGCAAGAGGTGATCGCCACCCGAGCACGGATATGACTCGCGAGTCGCCGGCCGGCGCGGCCTGACAGGAGCGCCCGGCCGACGGCATACCCCAGCACAGCAGAGGACGACTGCCACGTAAGGGGAAGCCATGACAGCGACGACCGACGGCGCCGGTACCCCCGGCACCGGTCCGGATGACCACATGCCCGACCCGGGCGTATGGGGTGCCGTCCGATTCCACCCGGACGAGCCCGCCGGTACGGCGCAGCCGCGCGGGTCGGCCGGGACGGCCGGGAGCCCGCCGGACACCGCACGGGGGGCGCAGGAGGCCGCCGCGCGGGCGACCCGGCACCTGCTGGCGCGCCAGGACGCGGCCGGGTGGTGGAAGGGCGACCTGGAGACCAACGTCACCATGGACGCCGAGGACCTGCTGCTGCGCCAGTTCCTCGGGATCGGTGACGAGGCCACCACGCAGGCCGCCGCCCTGTTCATCCGCGGCGAGCAGGCCGCGGACGGCACCTGGGCCACCTTCCACGGCGGGCCGCCCGAACTCTCCGCCACCATCGAGGCGTACGTCGCCCTGCGGCTCGCCGGGGACGCACCCGACGCCCCGCACATGGCCCGCGCCTCGGCCTGGATCCGGGCCCACGGCGGGATCGCCGCCGCCCGCGTCTTCACCCGGATCTGGCTGGCCCTCTTCGGCTGGTGGAGCTGGGACCACCTGCCCGAACTCCCGCCCGAGCTGGTGTTCTTGCCGCCGTGGGTGCCGCTGAACATCTACGACTTCGGCTGCTGGGCCCGCCAGACCATCGTCCCGCTGACCGTGGTCTCCGCAAAGCGCCCCGTCCGCCCGGCCCCGTTCGCCCTCGACGAGCTGCACACCGACGCACGGCGCCCGTACCCCGCCGTCCGCCCGGCCCCGCTGGCCAGTTGGGAAGGCGTCTTCCGGCGGATGGACAAGGCCCTGCACGTCTACCGCCGGTTCGCACCGCGCCGGCTGCGCAAGGCCGCGATGGACACCGCCGCCCGCTGGATCATCGAGCGCCAGGAGAACGACGGTTGCTGGGGCGGGATCCAGCCCCCCGCCGTGTACTCCGTCATCGCCCTGCACCTGCTCGGGTACGACCTGCAGCACCCGGTGATGCGGGCCGGCCTGGAGTCCCTGGACCGCTTCGCGGTGTGGCGCGAGGACGGCGCCCGGATGATCGAGGCCTGCCAGTCCCCGGTCTGGGACACCTGCCTCGCCGCCATCGCCCTGGCCGACGCGGGCCTGCCGCCCGACCACCCGGCCCTGGTGAAGGCCGCCGACTGGATGCTCGGCGAGGAGATCGTCCGCACCGGCGACTGGGCGGTGCGCCGGCCCGGACTCGCCCCCGGCGGCTGGGCGTTCGAGTTCCACAACGACACCTACCCCGACATCGACGACACCGCCGAAGTGGTCCTCGCCCTGCGCCGGATCCGGCACCCGGAGCCGGCCAAGGTCGAGGCGGCCATCGCCCGCGGGGTCTCCTGGAACCTCGGCATGCAGTCCGGGAACGGCGCCTGGGGCGCCTTCGACGCCGACAACACCAGCCCGTTCCCGAACAGGCTGCCGTTCTGCGACTTCGGCGAGGTCATCGACCCGCCGTCGGCCGACGTCACCGCCCACGTGGTGGAGATGCTCGCGGTCGAGGGAAAGGCGGCCGACCCGCGGACCCGCCGCGGCATCGCCTGGCTGCTCGCCGAACAGGAGCCCACCGGCGCCTGGTTCGGCCGTTGGGGCACCAACTACGTGTACGGCACCGGGTCGGTGGTCCCGGCCCTGACCGCCGCGGGCTTCGCCCCGGCGCATCCCGCGATCCGGCGGGCCGTGCGCTGGCTGGAATCCGTACAGAACGAGGACGGGGGGTGGGGCGAGGACCAGCGCTCCTACAAGGACCCGGCGTGGGCGGGAAAGGGGGCCTCGACCCCCTCCCAGACCGCCTGGGCGCTGATGGCGCTGCTCTCGGCGGGGGAGCGCTACGGCGAGGCCGTCGAGCGCGGCATCGCGTACCTGGTGGAGACCCAGCGCGAGGACGGCACCTGGGACGAGCCGTACTTCACCGGCACCGGCTTTCCCTGGGACTTCTCCATCAACTACCACCTGTACCGGCAGGTGTTCCCGCTCACCGCGCTCGGCCGCTACCTGTACGGGGAACCCTTCGCGGCGGGGGAGCCCCGATGACCGACGACCGGGCCGCCGGGCCCGAACCGCCCGCCCCGCTGCTGGTCGCCTGCGCCCTGCGCATCGAGCAGGCGGCCCTGCGCAGCGGCGGCGGCCGGGGCGCGGGGCGCCCGGAGCCGGGCTACAGCGTCCTGCGCACCGGCATGGGCCCGCGCGCCGCCGAACGCGCTGTCGGCCGGACGCTCGCCGAGCCGGGGCTGCGCCGCGCCCCCGTCCTCGCCACCGGGTTCTGCGCCGGGCTGGTCCCCGGCATGAGCCCCGGCGACCTCGTCGTCGCCGAGGAGACCCGAGATCCGCGGGGCACCGTCGTGTGCGACGGCACCGCCCTGCTCGCCGAGGCACTGGCCCGGGCCGCTCCGGGCCGGACCGTGCACACCGGCGCACTGACCGGATCCGACCACGTCGTCCGCGGCCAGGAGCGCTCCCAGCTGCGCGCCACCGGCGCCATCGCGGTCGACATGGAGTCCGCGGCCACCTTGTGGACCGCCGCCCGGGCCGCCGAAAGTGGCTGGAACCGTCCGGTTGCGGCCGTCCGGGTGATCGTGGACGCTCCGGAGCATGAGCTCGTCCGCATCGGCACGTTCCGCGGTGGAATATCGGCCTTCCGCGTACTGCGTGCCGTACTGCCCGCGTTTCATGACTGGCACCGTTCTTTGTTGCTCCCCAGGAGGTGAGCCAGATGGCCATGCCACTGCGACAGTCCATCAGGGTCGGGACGTATCTTCTCGAACAGAAGCTCCGCAAGCGTGAGAAGTTCCCGCTGATCGTCGAGCTGGAACCGCTCTACGCCTGCAATCTGGCCTGTGAGGGGTGCGGGAAGATCCAGCACCCGGCAGGCGTGCTCAAGCAGCGCATGCCGGTCGCCCAGGCCGTCGGCGCCGTCCTGGAATCCGGCGCGCCGATGGTGTCCATCGCGGGCGGCGAGCCGCTGATGCACCCGCAGATCGACGAGATCGTCCGGCAGTTGGTGGCCCGGCGGAAGTACGTGTTCCTCTGCACGAACGCGATGCTGCTGCGCAAGAAGATCGAGAAGTTCACCCCGTCGCCGTACTTCGCCTTCGCCGTGCACATCGACGGGCTGCGCGAACGCCACGACGAGTCGGTCGCCAAGGAAGGCGTCTTCGACGAGGCGGTGGCCGCCATCAAGGAGGCGAAGAGGCGCGGTTTCCGGGTCACCACCAACTCCACCTTCTTCAACACCGACACCCCGCAGACGATCATCGAGGTGCTCAACTACCTCAACGACGACCTCAAGGTCGACGAAATGATGATCTCGCCCGCCTACGCCTACGAAAAGGCACCCGACCAGGAGCACTTCCTCGGAGTCGAGCAGACCAGGGAACTCTTCAAGAAGGCCTTCGCGGGCGGAAACCGGCGTCGCTGGCGGCTCAACCACTCGCCGCTCTTCCTCGATTTCCTGGAAGGCAAGGTGGATTTCCCCTGCACCGCCTGGGCCATTCCGAATTACTCCCTCTTCGGCTGGCAGCGCCCCTGCTATCTGATGAGCGACGGCTACGTACCGACGTACCGGGAGCTGATCGAGGACACCGACTGGAGCAAGTACGGCCGCGGAAAGGACCCGCGCTGCGCGAACTGCATGGCGCACTGCGGCTACGAGCCGACCGCCGTCCTCGCCACCATGGGCTCCCTCAAGGAATCCCTGCGCGCGGCCCGGGAGACCATCGGCGGCAACCGGGACGCGTCGGCATGACGTCCGCGTCGGGAGGGGGCGGGGGAGCCGACCGGGGCAGCGGGTTCGACCTAGGCGCCCTGCTGGCCGAGCGCGGCGCGGAGCGGTACGAGCTGCACGCGCGGCACCTCAACCACCAGCTGCCCCGGATGCTGCACACGATCGGCTTCGACAAGGTCTACGTACGGGCCGAAGGCGCGCACTTCTGGGACGCCGAGGGCAACGACTACCTGGACATGCTGGCCGGGTTCGGCGTGATGGGCCTGGGGCGGCACCACCCGGTGGTCCGGCGTGCCCTGCACGACGTCCTGGACGCGCAGCTCGCCGATCTGACCCGCTTCGACTGCCAGCCGCTGCCCGGGCTGCTCGCGGAGAAACTGCTCTCGTACAGCCCGCACCTGGACCGGGTCTTCTTCGGCAACAGCGGCACCGAGGCCGTGGAGACCGCCCTGAAGTTCGCCCGGTACGCCACCGGGCGGCCCAGGATCCTCTACTGCGACCACGCCTTCCACGGCCTGACCACGGGCTCCCTGTCCGTGAACGGGGAGGGCGGCTTCCGGGACGGCTTCGCGCCGCTGCTGCCCGATACGAAGGTCGCCCTCGGGGACCTGGCCGGCCTGGAGCGGGAACTGCGGCGGGGCGACGTCGCGGCGTTCGTCGTCGAGCCGATCCAGGGCAAGGGCGTGCTGGCGGCCCCGCCCGGCTTCCTGCGCGCGGCGCAGGAGCTGCTGCACCGGCACAAGGCGCTACTGATCGCGGACGAGGTGCAGACGGGCCTCGGCCGGACCGGCGATTTCTACGCGTACCAGCACGAGCCGGGCGTGGAACCGGACCTGGTCTGCGTGGCCAAGGCGCTGTCGGGCGGCTACGTGCCGGTCGGTGCGACCCTCGGCAAGGACTGGATCTTCAAGAAGGTCTACTCGTCCATGGACCGGGTGCTGGTGCACTCCGCGAGCTTCGGATCCAATGCGCAGGCGATGGCGGCCGGGCTGGCGGTGCTCTCCGTCATGGAGGACGAGTCGGTGGTCGCGAACGCGCGCGCGACGGGCGACTTGCTGCGCGGCCGGCTTGCCGCCCTCGTGGACGAGTACGAACTGCTCCACGAGGTGCGGGGGCGGGGCCTGATGATCGGTATCGAGTTCGGGCGGCCGTCCTCGCTGGGGCTGCGCAGCCGGTGGACCGTGCTCCAGGCGGCCCGCAAGGGGCTTTTCGCGCAGATGGTCGTGGTGCCGCTGCTACAGAAGCACCGGATCTTGACCCAGGTGTCGGGGGACCATCTGGAGGTCATCAAGCTGATCCCGCCGCTGATCGTGGACGAGGCGGACGTCGACCGGTTTGTCACGGCCTTCCGCGAGGTCATGGACGAGGCGCACGGCGGGGGCTCGCTGATGTGGGACTTCGGCAGGACGCTGGTGAAGCAGGCCGTCGGCGGCGGCTGACGGCCTGCTCCGCAGGACGCGACCTAGCGGTCGAGCAGCCGGTCCCGGAGTCGGTCGAGGGTCTCGGGCGCGAGCCCGAGGCCTTCGGCGAGGTACCGGTCGACCCCGCCCCAGTGGCCGTCGATGGTCTCGAACGCCGCCGTCAGGTACTCGGCGCGGGCGTCGAAGAGCGGCGCGAGCAGCTCCATCACCTCGGGCGCGCGGGCTTCGGGCGCGTCGCTGCCGCGGCGCACCCGGTAGCGGCGGTGCGGGGCGTTGGACTCCAGGTAGTCCGCCACGATCGCCTCGCGCTCGACGCCCAGCGCGAGCAGGGTGACGGCGATCGACAGGCCGGCCCGGTCCTTTCCGGCCGCACAGTGCATGAGCGCCGGAACGCTGTCCTCGGCGAGGGCGTGGACGACCCGGCCGTGCTCGGCGGTGCGGTGCTCGACCATCGAACGGTACGAGTTGGCCATCCGGGCGGCGGCCTTTCCGTCGCCGAGCAGTCCGCGGAGCTGCCCGACGCCACCGTCGCGGACCATCTTCCAGAATTCCTTGCCGTCGGCCGGATCCGACAGCGGAATGTTGACGTTCCGGACGCCGGGGAGCTCGACGTCGAGCCCTTCCAGGGCGTGGTCGGCGCCGTTGCGGAAGTCGAAGATGGTGTGCAGGCCGAGCGAAGCGAGGAATTCTGCATCGGTTTCGGTGGCATGCGCCAGATGTCCGCTACGGAATAGTTTTCCCGGCTTGACCCGTCGTCCGTCGGTGGTCGGCAGGCCGCCCACATCGCGGAAGTTGCGCACTCCGGCCAGCTCCGGCTCCGGTACGGGCTCGGTCCGCGGGGGCTGGGGTATCTGCTGGGTCACGGGAACTCCTCCGCGTCGTCGTGGGGTGTCCGAATTGCACTAGTTGGGGCCAACTTGCCATAACCGGAGGCGAGATCGGGCGCAGCCCCGTGAGCCAGATCATACGGTGACCGTGAGTGCCTGATCACCAAAGCCGAAAGGCCCGGCCGGGGCGGTTGTTGACGGCGAGGAATGGACGGAGGGTGACCGGAATTCCGTCGGGCCCCTCACCCTGTTAATGCGTCAGGAAATTCGCGGCTTGTTCCGTGTGGCCGAACTCGATTACCTTCGCGATCGATCCGGATGGACCGCCGAATCCTGCCGCCGTCCGGATACCGCACCCGACTATTCACGCGCGCGGCAGGAGCGGGGGAACCAGGTAAGCCGCTGTTTCCGATCTTCGTATCGGCGCAGCTAGGGGTGAAGCCGTACATGTTCCGCTCATGTGCGGCCGGACATCTCCAGTCCCAACCCGACAGCTCACCTCGCAGGCGACGGAGAGGAATTCGCCATGCCTGCAAAGGGTAAGCACCGCCGTCCCAAGTCCCGTTCCGTGGCACGCGGTTTCGCCGTCGCGGGCACTGGCGGTGCGGCCCTCGCGCTGCCGCTGCTGGGTGCCGCCGGCGCCCACGCGGCCGGTGCCCCTGCCGCCGCACCCGCCACGGCCCCGGTGCAGGCCCCGCAGGCTCCCGCGGCGCTCCGGGCCGCGCCGGCCGCCGCCGTGCAGGCCGCGCCGGCCGTCTACACCGTCGTGCCGGGCGACTACCTTTCCAAGATCGCCCAGGACCGCCACCTCACGGGCGGCTGGCAGCAGCTGTACGCCGACAACCGCGAGGCCGTCGGCGCCGACCCGTCGCTGATCCGCCCCGGGCTGAAGCTGACCCTCGGTGCGAAGGGCGAGGCGGCTCCGGTCGAGAAGCCCGCCCGGACCCCGGCGGAGCGGTCCTCGGCCAAGCAGTCCTCGGACGCGGCCCCCGCCCCCGCCGCGGCGGCCGCGGCCGCCCCCGCCGCTGCTCCCGCGCCCGCCGAGAAGAACACCGCCGCCAAGTCCGCCGCCGGCACGGTCAGTGCCGCCGGGTTCGTCGCACCCGTCGGCAGCACCGGGATCTCCACCCAGTACAAGACCCCCGGCGCCATGTGGTCCAGCGGCTACCACACCGGTGTCGACTTCATCGCGAGCTCCGGCACCACCGTCCGCGCCGTCGGCGCCGGCACCGTGGTCTCCGCCGGCTGGGGCGGCGCGTACGGCAACGAGGTCGTCATCCGGCACGCGGACGGCAAGTACTCGCAGTACGGCCACCTGTCCCAGCTGTCCGTCTCGGTCGGCCAGAGCGTCACGGCCGGCCAGACGATCGGCCTGTCCGGCTCCACCGGCAACTCCACCGGCCCGCACCTGCACTTCGAGATCCGCACCGGGCCGTCCTACGGCTCGGACATCGACCCGCTGGCCTACCTCCGCTCCAAGGGCGTGAGCATCTGACGGCTCGCGCCGTCGGAAGGCAGCTGGACGCGTGAGGCCGGGACCCGAGGGGGGTCCCGGCCTCACGCGCTGTTATTCCGTACCGAACGGGTGGTAAAGATCACGGTCCGTCAACCCCTTCCTACGGTGGCGTAGGTCACGTGTCGGGGTGAAGGATGTGGTCTCGTGGCAGCGACGAAGACGACACTCAAGACCATCGGCTCGTACGCGGCGATCGGGGACAGCTTCACCGAGGGTGTGGGGGACCCGGGGCCCGGGGAGACCTTTCTCGGCTGGGCGGACCGGCTGGCCGTACTCCTGGCCGATCAGCGCGAAGAACACGATTTCCGGTACGCGAACCTGGCCGTGCGGGGGCGCCTCCTCGACCAGATCGTGGCCGAACAGGTCCCCCGGGCCAAGGAGCTCGCACCGGACCTGGTGAGCTTCTGTGCGGGCGGCAACGACATCATCCGACCCGGCAGCGACCCGGACGACGTGGCGGAGCGGTTCGAGGCGGCCGTCGCCGACCTCACCGGGGCCGTCGGCCAGGTCATGATCACTACGGGCTTCGACACCCGCGGCGTACCGGTCCTCAAACACCTCCGGGGCAAGGTGGCGACGTACAGCGCGCACGTGCGCGCCATCGCCGACCGCTACGACTGCCCGGTGCTCGACCTCTGGTCGCTGAAGTCCGTACAGGACCGGCGCGCCTGGGACTTCGACCGGCTGCACCTCTCGCCGGAGGGGCACACCCGGGTCGCGCTGCGCGCCGCCCAGGTGCTGGGGCTGGAGGTGCCGGCCGACCCCGACCAGCCGTGGCCCCCGCAACAGCCGCGCGGCTCGGTGGACGTGACCCGGGACAACATCCAGTGGGCGCGGGAGCACCTGGTGCCGTGGATCGGACGGCGGCTGCGCGGGGAGTCCTCCGGGGACCACGTGGAGGCGAAGCGTCCGGACCTGCTGCCGCTGTAGCCCGGCGGGTGACGGTCGCGGCAGAGCCCGGGGGAAGAGGCCGGGGGGAGACCGGGGCGGGCTGCAAGAGGGGGAGGGGACGGGAGCCGGAAGGCGGGGTGCGAGGCCGGGGGCGCGCGGCGGAATCCTTCGGCGCCGGTGCGCGTTGGGATGGTGATAGACCGGTGTCACGTACGCACGGCATCACGACCATCCGCCCCACCCTCCCAGGAGGCGCTTTGACCGGCTCCCGTCCCCTGCGTCCACGGTTGCGCGCCCTGCGGCCCGAAGCCTTCGGCGCGGACCCCTCCGGCGCGCGCCTGGAGCGGATTCTCCGCTCGCCGAACTTCGCCGACGGCGTGTTCCAGAACCCCGTCGGGGCCCGGACCAGGCCCTCCGGCTCCATGCTGGAGTTCGCCAAGATCTACTTCCACAAGGAGCAGCGGATCAGGCGCAACCCGGGCGCTCCGATCCCGGTCTACTCGACGACGCTCGCCGAGCTGGCGAAGCCACCGGTCAGCGGGCTGCGCCTGACCTGGATGGGGCACTCCGGCGTACTCGCGGAGATCGACGGGCGGCGGGTGCTGTTCGACCCGGTGTGGGGTGAGCGCTGCTCGCCCTTCCCGTTCGCCGGACCCAAGCGGCTGCATCCCGTCCCCGTACCGCTGGCCTCGCTGGGGCCGGTCGACGCCGTGGTGATCTCGCACGACCACTACGACCACCTCGACCTGCCGACCATCAAGCAGCTGGCCGGCACGGACACGGTCTTCGCGGTACCGCTCGGCGTCGGCGCCCACCTGGAGCGCTGGGGCGTCCCGCCGGACCGATTGCGCGAGCTCGATTGGAACGAGGGCACCAAGATCGCGGGGCTCTTGCTGACGGCGACCCCGGCGCGGCACTTCTGCGGGCGCGGCCTGCGCAACACGCAGAACACCCTGTGGGCCTCGTGGGTCGTCGCGGGCGACGAGCACCGGATCTTCCACAGTGGTGACACCGGCTACTTCCCCGGCTTCGGGGAGATCGGCGCCGAGCACGGCCCCTTCGACGCCACGATGATCCAGGTCGGCGCGTACTCGGAGTACTGGCCCGACATCCACATGACCCCGGAGGAGGGCATGCGCGCCCACCTCGACCTCCAGGGCGGCATCCCGCACGGCACGATGCTGCCGATCCACTGGGGCACCTTCAACCTGGCCCCGCACCCGTGGGACGAGCCCGGCGAAGGCACCGTGGCCGCCGCCGAGGCCACCGGGGCGGCGATCGCGCTGCCGATCCCGGGCCAGCCGTTCGAGCCGGGCGCCGCCGACGCTCCCAGCGAGCCGTGGTGGCGCCCGTTCGTGGCGTCGGCCCCGCCCGCACCCGCGACCGGCACCCTCCCCGTCGCGGCCTCGCGGCCTCCGGCCGTGGCGCACGAGGAACCGGAGGCCGTCGGCTCGTAGGCGCCGCTCCGGGGCATCCACAGGCCGGGGGTCGTGCGTCGCACAGGCCACTGCGAACGCACGCCCCCGGCGGATTCGGGCTGTCGTACGAGCGCTCCGCCGGGAGCGGGAAGCACCCCCGTGAAGTTCCCCAACTGGCTGTTAGGGGAGGGATCGTGCGGTCTAGCGTGGGTATTTGGTGATCAACACCGGGCCCCGGAACCCCTGGGGGCCCGGGCCCCACGTAGAGGACGCCGATGTCCGGACTCCGCGCCGCCCGCCACGCCCCGTCGAGACACGCCGTCACCGGTCCCGGCCGGCAGATACACCCCCAGCTGGTCCGCGCCGCCATGCTGCCCACCCTCGCGGCGGCACTCAGCGGAGCCGCCGCGGTGATCTTCACGCTCCAGCTCGGCGGGGGCGCGGGGCAGCGGGACGCCCGGCTGTGGCCGATCCTGGCCGGCTGCGCGCTGCTCGTCGTCGGCGCACTGGCCGCGGCCCTGCTCGGCGCCCAGCGCTCCGCCAAGGCCGTCCGGGACCGCTGCGAAGCCCTGCGCCGCTCCAGCGTGCGCGGACGCCAGGAGCTGCGGACCGCCGCCGAGCGGCTGGAACGCGGCGAGCCGCCGGTCCGCCCGGTCCGCGGGGGTCCGACGGCGCCGCCGCCCGGCAGCGACCAGGCCCGCGTGGACGAGTTCTGGCTGCTCTCCCAGGAGCTGCGCGGCGCCCGCGAACACGCGCACACCACCCTCGTACGGCTGGCCGGACCGGCCGCGCCGTCCGACAGCGACCGCAAGGTCGAGGTCTTCGTCAACCTCGCGCGCCGGCTCCAGTCCCTCGTGCACCGCGAGATTTCGCTGCTCGACGAGCTGGAGGACACGGTCGAGGACCCCGACCTCCTCAAGGAGCTCTTCCACGTCGACCACCTCGCCACCCGGATCCGCCGCCACGCCGAGAACCTGGCCGTACTCGGCGGCGCCGCCTCCCGGCGCCAGTGGACCCGGCCCATCGATCTGAGCGAGGTACTGCGCTCCGCCGTCGCGGAGGTCGAGCAGTACACCCGGGTCAAGGTGGTGCCCCCGGCCGGCGGCACCGTTCGCGGCCACGCCGTCGCCGACGTGGTGCACCTGCTGGCCGAACTGGTCGAGAACGCCACGGTGTTCTCCGCGCCCGACACCGACGTGGTGCTGCGCGCCGAGCGGGTCACCGCGGGCATCGCCGTCGAAGTGGAGGACCGCGGGCTGGGCATGCCGGCAGCCGAGCAGCACCGGATGAACGCCCTGCTCGTCGACCCCGACCAGATCAGCGTCCGGCACCTGCTGGCGGACGGCCGGATCGGCCTGTTCGTGGTCTCGGCGCTGGCCCGCCGCCACGGGATCGCCGTCGAGCTCAAGTCCAACATCTACGGCGGCGTGCTCGCGGTCCTCGTCCTGCCCCAGGAACTGCTGGGGGCGGAGGCGCCCGGCGCCGCCGACGCGCTCGGCGGCTCCCGGGCCACCTCGTGGGGGACGGGGGAGGCCGGCGCGGGCATGCCCCCGCTGGAGCCCGTACGGGTGGCAGTACCGCACCCGCGACCGGAGCCGCACGCGCGACCGGAGCCGCAGCCGCGACCGGAACCGCTGCGACGACCGGAACCGGAGCTTCGACCGGAACCGGAGCCTCGGCCGGGGCCGCGACCCGAACCGGAGCCGGCGGCCGCACGGCCGCCGGCCGCCCCGACCTGGGCGGCGCAGCCCGTACCCCGAGCGGAGACGCGGCCGGGGCCGCGGGCCGTGCGGCAGGCGCCCGACCCCCGGGAGCCGGGACGGGCGTCGGCCGTCGAGACGACCCTGGACCTGGGCCTGGGCCTGGACCTCGGGCTGGACGTCACCCCGGGCGCGGGCCCGGTCGCGGGCCGGGGCACGGCGTCGGCGATGCCCCCGGCCCTGCGGCCGGCCCCCGATTCGGCCGTGCGGGAACCCGCCCTCCCGGTCCCCGTGCACCCGGTGGTTTCCGTACCGGCCGCCCGGACCGATCCGGACCGGCCGCCCCTGCCCCGCCGCCGGGCCCAGCAGCACGTCGCGCCGCAACTGCGGGACGTCCCCGCCCCGCGGCGGGACGACGCACCCGAGCGACCCGTGCACGATCCGGGCCTGATGGCCGCCTTCCAACGGGGCTTCGGCCTCGCCCAGTCGGAGAACCAGCCATGACCCCGACCACTCACCTCGGCAAGGAGCGCACCACCATGGGCGGCGAAGCGGCGACGAAGACCAGTCGGCTCTCGGATCTCGACTGGCTGCTCAGCGGCCTGGTCCAGCGGGTCCCCTACACGCGCAGCGCGGTCCTCCTCACCGCCGACGGCCTCGTCACGTGCGTCCACGGCCTCGACGGCGACAGCGCCGACCACCTCGCGGCGCTGGCGTCCGGACTGTACTCGCTCGGACGCAGCGCCGGATCCCGGTTCGGGGACGGCGCGCAGGTCCGGCAGGTCGTGGTCGAGCTCGACACCGCCCTCGTGTTCGTGTCGGCCGCCGGGGCGGGCACCTGCCTGGCGGTCCTCGCCGACCGGGAGGCCGACGCGGGCGTACTCGGCTACGAGATGGCGATGCTGGTCAAGAGCGTCCGACCGTACCTGGCGGCCCCGCCGCGGCGGCCCGCCAGCGACCCGGAGTGATGCGCGCCCGCGCCGCGTACGCCATGGGAACACCGCGCGACACGCCCTGGCTCGACGACTCAGCGGGCCGGGTGATGCGCCCGTACACGGCCAGCGGCGGGCGGACCCGGTCGGCCGTCGCACTCGACCTCCTGTCCCTGGTGACCGCGACGGGCGTGCGCCCGCGCGGGCCCCTCGGCGCCGAGCACACCCTGGCGCTGCGCCTGTGCGCGGGCTCCGCGGCCGTCACCGTCGCGGAGGTGGCCGGGCAGCTGCGGCTGCCGGCGGTGGTCGTCAAGGTGTTGCTGTCCGACCTGATGGAACACGGGGCCGTCACGGCGCAGGCGCCGCGGTTCCCGAGCGGCGAATACGTCGCCTCCGACGACCACAACCTGCTCCGGGCGGTGCTCGATGGCCTACGCCGACGACTGTGACACCCGCCCCGCCGCCGTTCTGCCCGCGACATTGAAGATCCTGGTCGCGGGCGGGTTCGGGGCGGGCAAGACGACCTTCGTGGGCGCGGTGAGCGAGATCGAGCCGCTGTGCACGGAGGAACTGCTCAGCGGACTCAGCGAGGGCCCCGACCCGCTCGACGGCGTCGAGGCGAAGACGGCCACGACCGTCGCACTCGACTTCGGCCGGATCACCCTGGACGAGCGGCACGTCCTGTACCTCTTCGGCACGCCGGGGCAGCAGCGCTTCTGGTTCCTGTGGGAGGAGCTGTGCACGGGCGCGCTCGGCGCGGTGGTGCTCGCCGACACCCGCCGGCTCGCCGACTGCTTCCCGGCCGTCGACTTCTTCGAGCGGCGCGGCATCGGCTTCATCGTCGCCGTCAACGAGTTCGACGAAGGCCACCGCTACACGGCCGGCGAGGTACGGGAGGCGGTGGGACTCGGGCCCGACGTGCCCGTCGTACGGTGCGACGCACGGCTGACCAGCTCCGGGACCGGGACCCTCGCCGCGCTCGTCCACCACCTGCTCTTCACGGCGGCAACGGACAAGTCGGCGAAGTCGGCGCACTCAGCGCACTCAGCGCATTCAGTGAAGTCTTGGGACGGGGATGGGGGGACACCGCGATGACGTACTACGAGTCGACCGGACACCTGCTGCTCACACCGGTGGACCGGGAGGCGCCCGCGCGCGCCGTCCGGCTGCGCGAACTGGGCCTGGGAGAACGGACGGACACGGAGCTCGACGCCTTCGCCCGGCGGATCGCCGACGTACTGGCCGCCCCGTACGCGGGGGTCAACTTCATCGGTGAGGAACGGCAGTTCTTCGCCGGACTGCACCACGCGCCGGACGCCCCGGCGAGCGGCTACCCGGCGCGGGTGCTGCCCCGGGACCACGGCTACTGCCCGCACGTGGTGGTGCGGCGGCGGGGGCTGGTACTGGAGGACGTACGGGACTTCGCGCGCTTCGCCGGCAATGCGGTGGTGGACGAGAGCGGGGTCCGGTCGTACGTGGGTGCGCCGCTGACCGACCGGACGGGGATCGTCCTGGGCACCGTGTGCGCGGTGGACCAGGAGCCGCGGCGGTGGGGGATGCAGGGGCTGGCCAGGGCCAAGTCCCTGGCGGCGGAGCTGCTGGAGATCATCCATGCCCGGGAGGACGGCCTGCGCGCGGGCTGACGGGGCTGCCCGGGGGCGGCTGTCAGTGCCGGGCGCTACGGTCGACGACGAGCCCGAAGCCCGGAGCCCGACCGGTGGCCGGAGAGGAGTCGCGGGATGGCCGTGACCGCCGAGGACGTCCGTACGACCGCGCTGTCGCTCCCCGACAGCACCGAGAAGCTCGCCTGGGGCATGCCCACGTTCCGGGTGGGCGGGAAGATGTTCGCCGCGCTCGGCGAGGACGACGCCTCGATCGGGGTGAAGTGCCCGAAGGAGGACCGCGCGGAACTCATCGCGGCCGAGCCGGAGAAGTTCTTCATCCGGGACGGCCACGACGACAACTACGCGTGGCTCCGGGTCCGCCTGGCAGCTCTGGAGGGCGCGGCCGAGCTGCGCGCGATCCTGATCGACTCCTGGCTGCAGGCGGCCCCTCGACGCCTGGCCGCGGCCCACCCGGAACTGGCCGGGCCGTGAAGGGGCGCCCCGTCCTCAGCGGAGGAAGTCGCTGATCCGCCCGCGGAGGGAATGCGGGTCCAGGCCGTGCGCGGCGGTGTGCTCCTCCATCGTGCCGTAGCGGCGTAGCTCGGCGCGGCCGACGCCGAGGCCGAGGACCCGGTGGGGGACGTCCGCGAGGGCCTCGGCCGCCGCCGTGGTGGAGGTCCCGGCCAGGTACGGCTCGACGAGGACGACGTCGGTCGTGCCGCGACCGACGGCCTCGCGCAGGGCCGCGTCGTCGAAGGGCCGCACGGTCGTGGCGTACAGCACGGTCACGTCCAGTCCCTCCGTCGCGGCGAGGACGTTGTCCAGCAGCGGTCCGACGGCGACGACGACCCCGGCGCCGGGGCCGCCCTCCCGGACGGTCCGCGTGCGCAGCCCGTCCACCGGGCGCGGGGCGGCGTTCGACTGCTGCGACAGCCGGACGTACACCTTGTCGTCCCCGGCGGCGTAGGCGTGGCGCAGCAGCGCCTCGGCCTCGTCCGGATGCCCGGGCACGTGGACCGTCCAGCCGTCGAGGGTGTCGATCAGGGCCACGTCGCCGGGTGCCATGTGCGTGAACCCGCCGGCCGGCCAGTCGTAGCTGGCGGCGGCACTGACCAGGACCCCACCCGTGCCCTGGTGCCCGAAGTCCAGCTTGACCTGCTCGAACGGCCGCTCCACCAGGAAGCTGGCGAAGGTGTGCACGATCGGCCGCAGCCCGGTGAGGGCCAGCCCGCCGCCGACCCCGACGAGCAGCTGCTCCCTGATGCCGACGTTGACCACCCGGTCCGGGTGGCGCTGCCGTGCGGGCCGGAACCCGTCCATGGTGATCTCGGCGAGCACCAGGGCCAGCCGCGGGTCATCGTCGAGCTCGCGCGACGTGACCGAGATGAAGCGTTCCCGCATGGTGTCCACGGACTCCCCCTGCCTCTCCTACTGCTTCTTCTACTGCTTCTTCTCGACACGGGCGACGACGGCGTGCGGCCGGCCCGGATGCGGCGCGGTGAAGGCGGCGTGCAGCGCCGCGTGGTCCCGGCCGTCCACGGTCACCGCCGACCAGCCGGCCGCCTCGAAGCGGGAGGCGATCCCGCCCTGCCAGCCGTGGGTCGCGGAGTCGTTGTCGATCACCACCGTGTGCAGCCGCTCCAGCCCGGCCGACCCGGCGTACGCCAGGGCCTCGTGGTTGCTGCCCTCGTCGAGTTCGGCGTCCCCGATCAGCACCCACACCGCCGGATCGTCCAGCCCCTGCGCCCGCAGCCCGAGCGCACTGCCGACGGCGAGCGGCAGCCCGTGCCCGAGGGAGCCGCTGCCGATCTCCACTCCGGGGATCAGGGTGCGGTCCGGGTGGTGCCCGAGGGGGGACTCGTACGAGCCGAAGCCGCTCAGCCAGTCCACCGGGAAGAAGCCCTTGGCGGCGAGTACGGCGTAGTACGCCATCGGCCCGTGCCCCTTGGAGAGCAGGAACCGGTCCCGCCCGGCTTCCTCGGCCGTGGCCGGTCCCACCCGCAGCACCCGGTCGTAGAGCACCCACAGCACGTCGAGGGTGGAGGTCGATGCGGGTCCGTGCTTCTCGGCGCCGGTCATGAGCGCCATGAGCCGGCTCAGATCCTCGTAGCGGAACCGTGGGTCCGCGGTTGCCTGTGTCATGCACCGATCGTGCAACCTCAAGTCAACTTGAGGTCAAGCGCCCCCGGAGGGACCGACACCGGCCCGGAAGGTGCGCGCGACCACCCCGCGAAGTGCGGTATCGTTCTCGTGCGCGTTCAACCAGGGGAAACCCCAGGTCAGCGGGCATCGGGACGTGGCGCAGCTTGGTAGCGCACTTGACTGGGGGTCAAGGGGTCGCAGGTTCAAATCCTGTCGTCCCGACTTTGCTTCATGCAGGTCGGAGGCCGTTCTCTCACACATGGGAGGACGGCCTTTTCCGTGCCCGGAGTGCTGGTGGTCGCAGCGTGGTCGCACGCCCGGTTCGGGACTGGTCCGCCATGGTGCTGAACACAGGCGGGGCGGGGGAGCTGAACCGGTGGAGGGCTTCGCGGAGGCGCTGGACGTGGTCGCGTGGTGGTCGCAGCCGTTCCAGCCAGGCCCGTCGGTCGTTTCGTTTCTGGGCCCGGGTGAGGGTGTGGTCGATGGTGTCGACGGCTTCGCGGGCGGCTTGTTGGGTGAGGTGGCTGTAGATGTTGGCGGTGGTCGACAGGGTGGAGTGCCGCAGCGTCTTGGAGACCACGGTGAGCGGGACGCCTGCGGTGACGGTGATCGTGGCGGCCAGGTGCCGCAGGTCATGAACGGTCACCCGCGGTACACCAGCCTCTTTGGAGAGTTGCCGGAGCCGGTCGAGGACGGTGTGGGGTCGCAGGGGTCGGCCGTCGGGTCTGCAGAAGACGAGTCCGGTGAATGGATCGCTGGGATCGCTGTGGCGGCGGGCCCTTGACCGGGCCCGGTGCTGGAGTGCGGTGGCGACGCGGGGTGAGACGGCGACTCAGTTCCGACTGGTACGGGTCTTGGGCGTGGTGATGACGAGGTGGTTGTTGTCGATCGCGGAGAGGGTGCAGCGTACATAGAGGACACGCTCGGCCAGGTGGACGTCGTCCCAGTGCAGACCGAGGGCCTCTCCTTTGCGCATGCCGGTGCCGATGAGGAACTCGAACAGGTCGGCCATGTCCGGGTCTGTCTGATGGCAGTGCTGGAGGAGCGCGGCCGGCGGCGAGCTCGCCGGTGACGAACGCGGCGATGTGCCGGTGCCCGAGCTCGTCCAGCTTCATAGTCCCGAAGGCCGGGACGAGATCGTTGTGGACGTAGTCCCGGTAACGCGCCATGGTGGTCGGCTTGAGCACGAGCGCCTTGGCGGCGAGCCAGGTGGTCAGGTAGTCGGCGACGTTCTGGTTCGGGTCGGCGTTGAACCCGCCGGCCTCGCCCTCCAGGAACCTCCGCAGCGCCCCCTCGGCCGCGTCGTGGCTGACGAATCCGCCACGGCGGACGGTCGTCCGGCGGTGGCGCGGTGCCGGGACGTCGACGGCGAAGGTCCACGTCCCGTGGTCACCGTCGGCGAACAGGTGCGGGCAGTGCGCTCCGAGCTGGTGACGCAATGTGTCGCGGCAGCCACACCTGCGGTAGATGCGGCCGCGGTCGCCGGTGGTACGCATGGGGATCGCCTCCAGGAGGCGGAAGAAAGGTCGACACCTCCAGTCTCGTGCGACCACCTGCGACCACCTGCGACCACCACGATCCATGCGCCCCCTGTGACCTGCGCTTTCCCCCTGTCTTTGCGCCAAGGGCAGCGCTCTGACCTAGCCACGCATACGCCCAGCAGATTCTTCCTCTCCTGCGGGTGTAGGGGTCGCACTGACGCTGACCAGCCGAAATGGTGAAGTGGAACGGCCGGCCAGTGGATGGTCCGTGAATGGTCCGGACCTTGGTTGCCTTGTACCCAGCTGACGGCTTCACCGAGGTTGAGATCACTCCGACTCACGTGATGGCCGACGGCATGCACTCCGCGATCGTCCGCGCGGCCAAGCCGATGGGAGCAGGAGTCGAACTGCCGGTGGTCACACGTGAGGAGGCGGTGTCGCCGGGCGGGATCTCCTGCTGCCGCTGATACCCATGGGGTGTCCCGGGTCTCTGCCCTAGCTAGGTTCTGTCCGGCGGATCCTGGCATGTGTTGCAATGGTTGAGTGAAGTTTGAACATGACAACATGGTCGGGGTCCACTTGGCCGTGTCGCTGGTGAATCTCGAGTCGAGTGGTTCCTGGGGGTCTGAGGCACTGGAACGGGCACTGCAGGAGCATGCGATCCGGCGTTCGCGTGTCACTGGCTCGGCCGGTGAGAAGATCAGGGTGTGGTCGCGGCGTTTGAGGCCCGTTTTCGAGGCTGCCTCGCAGGACGAACGGTGCGAGATGATCAACGCTCTGCTCGCGGACGGCGCTGGAAGCGTGTACCTGACCACGCACGACGACTTGCGGCCACATCTGCACTTCGCACCGGACGGCCAGGACGTCCAAAGCCGTGTGAAAGCCGTGACCGCGGGAGCTCTGGCCATCTTCACCATGGAGGCCGAGGGGGAACGGCTGGGCGTCTGCTCGCTGGACTCCTGTCGGACCGCCTTCGTCGACACCAGCCGCAGCGGTCGCCGCGCCTACTGCTGCGCGCGCTGTGCCAACACCGATGCGGTCCGTCGCCACCGCATGAAGCGGCGCTAGCCTTCCGCCCGGTTGTAAGCACTATGCCGAGACCAGCGCCAGGACGAGCGGGACGGCGGCGATCCCAAGAAGTGTCTGCGTCGCGGTGATGCCGGCCATCAGCGGTGCGTCGCCGCCGAGTTGTCTCGCCATGATGTACGAGGACGATGCCGTGGGCAGAGCCTGGAAGAGCACGGCGATGATCAGCGCCTGGGAGCCCAGGCCGACCATCTGAGCCGCCAGGAAGGTCGCGGCGGGCATGAGGACGAACTTGACGGACGACGACGTGAGGATCGGCGCCGCCCACGACCGTGCCGCACCGAAGCGCAGCGCGGCGCCGATGCACAGGAGCCCCAGCGGCATCGAGGCTGCTCCTAGTGCCTGGAGCGCGGGCTCGATGCCCGGCGGCAGGGGCAGATCGAGTGCCTGAAGGAGGATGCCTCCCGCGCAGGCGAGGATGAGCGGGTTGGTCACGAGCTGTTTGACGATGCCCGCAAGACGCAGGCGTGCGCTCCCGAACCGCGCGAAGACCAGCACGCACAAGATGTTGACCGTGGGCACGATCGCCGCGTTGCAGACCGCGGCGGTGGCGATGCCCTGGGTGCCGTACAGGCCGGCGGCGATGGTTACGCCGATGTAGTTGTTGAACCTGACGCTGCCCTGGAAGACAGAGGTGAAGCCGTCGTCTTTCAGTCGCATCATGGGCCTGAAGGCGATGATCAGCACGGCGACTGTCACCGTGGAGGCGACCAGAGTGCCTGCCAGGGCCGCTACCGGCAGATCGTCGGTGTCGGCCGTCGCCAGGCTGTGCAGGAACAGAGCCGGGAGCAGCACGTGATAGCTGAGGCGCTCGGCTGCGGACCAGAAGCCCTCGGCCGTGATCATCGATCGCTTGAGCGCGTAGCCCAGCGCGATCAGCAGGACGACCGGGATCAGCGCCTTGACGGTCAGTGCGATCACGCCGGAATCCCGTTCAGCGTGGCGACGATGATACGGCAGCCCTCTTCCAGGGCGGCGATGTCGGTGGCGAAGGAGAGCCGCAGGTGGCCTGGCGCACCGAAGGCGCTGCCCGGGACGGTCGCGCATCCCGCTTCGAGGAGGGAGTTCGCTGCCGTGAGGTCGTCGCCCTTCGCAAGGCGCGGAAGGAGGTAGAACGCGCCGTCGGGTTCCAGTGTGTCCAGGTGCCGGCTCTGCCGCAGAATCGCCAGAGCCGCATCGCGCCGTTGGCGGTACGTTTCACACCGTTCCGCCAGCAGTTCCTGCGGCCCCTCCAGGGCGGCGACAGCGGCGATCTGGCTGACGGTCGCCGTCTGCGTGCAGTTCTGTGTCTGTACGGCGGTGATACGACGGACAAGTTCGGCCGGGCCGAACCCCCAGCCGACCCTCCAGCCGGTCATCGCGTACGCCTTGGAGACGCCGTCGACGAGCAGGATCCGCTCGTGCAGATCAGGTGCGACCTGCGCGATGCTGAAGTACTCGCCCTCGCCGTAGCGGATGTGGGCGTAGATCTCGTCCGAAAGAATCATCGCCGAGGGGCGCCGTCGCAGGACTTCGGCGAGACCGGTCAGGGCGTCATGGCTGTAGGTGGCGCCCGAGGGGTTTCCGGGAGCGTTGAGCACGACCCAGCGTGTGCGTTCGGTCATGGCCGCTTCCAGGGTGTCGGGAGCGAGTCTGAACCCTGATTCGGCCGAGCAGGCAACGATCACGGGCACGGCGCCGCACAGGCGAACCATGTCCGGGTAACTTGCCCAGTAGGGCGCCGGGATGATCACCTCGTCGCCCGGGCCCAGGGTGGCGAGGAGCGCGTTGAAGATGACCTGTTTGGCACCGCATCCCACGGCCACCTCGGCATCCGTGTAACTCAGGGCGCGGTCTCGTTCCAGCGCGTGCCGTGCGGCCTGGCGCAGTTCCGGTATCCCGTTGGCAGGGGTGTAGCCCAACGGGCGGGCGGCGGCCTCCTGGGCGGCAAGAACCGCGTGCGCAGGCGGGGCGAAGTCGGGCTCGCCGAGCGTGAGGTCGATGACGCGACGGCCTTCCGCGCGATACTCGGCCGCGCGGCGGGCCATCTCCAGGATGGGTGAGCCGGAAGGTGTCACCGGGCAGCCAGTCACCAGCCAGCCCTCCCCGAGCCGAACGGAACATCCGTAGAACCGGTGGCCGCTCTGTCTCGCTGGTGGGGGTGGGAAGAGTCAGTGCCCTGGGCGCTGGGTGTCAAGGAGTGCATGCCGACAGGTTGATGTAACGCTGCGAGGCATGACAACCATTACAGGATGCTTGCGGGCGTCGGCGGCGTGCTGATGGGCGCGGCACACGGTCGAGTCCACGCTCACCATCGACCAGTCGATACGCCCTTGCTGATCGGCATCGGCCTGGACGGCCCGCAAGCCCCTCTCCCACGTGCCATCCGCAGACCATCGCCTGTGGCGGTCGTAGCAGGTCTGCCAGCTGCCGAATCGCGTCGGCAGGTCCCGCCAGGGAACGCAGGTCCGCTGCCGGAACAAGATCCCGTTGATGAATAGCCGGTGATCCTTCCAATGCCCGCCCCGTCGAACGTTCCTGGGCAAGTGCGGCTCCAGCCGCCCCCATTCCATGTCGGTTAGGCCTCCCCGCCCCACCCCGCTCTCAATGATCCGCGGCCCGTCTTGTCATCGACCCATCGGACAGGCCCTAGCCACGCATACGCCCAGAAGATTCTTGGAGTGCTGGTGGTACACGCGCCACACCGCTCCTGGCCAGGCAAAACGAAGGCATCGGCCTTCGGAGGTGCGATACTGGCCCGTAACTGGCCCGGATCTTGCTCCGCCCAGGCGCGCAACCGTGACTGTTTCGCTGCGGCCCCGAGTGGAGGCCGGAAGGGTAACCGCGCGTCATGTCACCCCATGTTGGACCCCACGACCGTCACTGGATTGCACCGGGCGCCAGCTTCGACGGAGCTCCCATGCGCCGGATGCCTCGACTTGTTTCCGATGACCCATCATGTCGAGTGCGTGGCGATCCTTGAGCCTGCCGAGAAGGGCCGCTGACCTGGCGTTTCTCCGAGTGTGCGTTATGGGCGTTACGTGCGTTAGGTGCGATATCTTGACGCATGTTCGACGCATGTGACGCACGTTTGACGCACGGACGGCGCGGATTCTGATGGGTCGTCATGCCTGATTGGCGGTTGCTGGACGGGGCCCTCAGCTGTGGCGAGTAGGGACCTTGAAGTGGCTGGGGCACTGGCAGCCGAGCTGTTGGTGACCCCTGCCCCATCCGGTTCCGGGTAGTGACGTTCCGTGACGCGGGGCGGGATGCCGTTGGGCTGGCGGAGTATGCGAGCGCCGTACGCACCCGGGTCGCGCCGTGCCTCCAGGTCGGACCAGGGTCCAAGCCGAAGCGCGGGTCGACCGAACAGTGGCTCGCGTGGAGGGCTTCGGCCCTCTGAGCGCACCGTCCCCGGCCGCCACGGCATCCCCGAACCGCGAGCCGGCGGTCTCAGGCCCTTTCTCGGACACTGGAGCCCGCGCGCTGCGCTATGACTTGCGGGTCAAGGGGTCCAGGCGAACGGACGGACGACGGCGCCGACTGCTTCCGTTCGGGACCCCTCAGGCCTCTACGCAAGCCGATCTCAGGATTCGGATTCATCGACCTGCCCAGAAGGAGCGGGCTCGCATCCGTGCCGGGTTGAGCCGCGTACTGCTTCGGAGTGCTGGTCGGCCTGGGGCGGCGGTGCATCCGTTCCCGCTCGTGCGGCGTGGTGTAAGGCCATCCGCTCACGCATCGCGTGCGCACCAGAGGAGAACGAGGTAGCCGCCGGGCCCTCTCATGCGGTGGGGTGGGTGGCGGTCGGGGGCGTTCAGTTCCTGAGATTCTTCAGGGCCGACGTCCCGCCGAAGACTCGGTCCAGGGCCCGGTCCGGCAGCAGCCTCGACAGGACCCGGCTGCCGGTGGCGTCGCGGCCGACGGTGTACCGGGTCCTCGGCCGCTCGGCGACCAGCGCGCGGAACACCACCCGGGCGACGTCGTCGACGGTCGTGCTGCTACTGCGGGCCGAGGTCTCGTTCGCCTCCATGAAGCCGAGGAACGAGTCGCGGTAGAGCTCACGGACCGGCTCGGGTGCGCCCTCCAGAGCCCGGTTGCCCGTGTCGGACATCTTGGACCAGAGGGGGGTCAGGACAGCGCCCGGCTGGATCACCACGACGGGGATGCGCTGTGGAGCGAGTTCGCGGCGCAGTGCGTCGCTGAGGGCCTCCTTGGCGAACTGAGAGGCGGCGTAGGCGCCGAGGTAGGGAAGGGCGACGTTCCCGAGGCCGGAGGACACGTTGACGATCCGCCCGGTACCGGCACGCAGCAGCGGCAGGAAGCCCTGGACCATCTGCACCTGGCCGATCACGTTGATGTCGAGCTGCCTGCGCATCTGCTCCATGGGCACGCACTCCAGCGGAGCCGTGACCGCGATGCCCGCGTTGTTGACCAGCCCCCACAGTCCGGCGCCGCCGAGCAGCCCGGTCACCTCGTCCACGGCCGCCCGGACCGACTTCTCGTCCGTCACGTCGACGATCACCGGCGTCAGCCGGCCGGCTGCAGCCGCGCGCAGCCGTTCCCCGTCCTCGGGGCGGCGGACCCCGGCGAGGGTGTGGAAGCCGACCCGGGACATGTGGAGCGCGCAGGCTTCCCCCAGGCCGGAGGAGGCCCCGGTGATCAGTACGGCCCGGCCTGCGGGCGACGTCGGACCCGACGATTTCGACACGTGTTCACTCCGGTTGATGGCATGGAGGCGGGCGGGGTCGTGCTCCGCGGGCCGGACGGCAGGGCGTTCCGCCCCCTTGCCGTCGTGGCATCGGTGGCACGGTCGGCGGCTTCGGCTTCTCGGAGCCGACGGCGTCCGGCGACAGTGCGCGGCGCACCGCTTCCGTGGGCGGGACTTCAGTATGTGCGTCGGTCCGTGCCGAACGCACTCCTACGGGTGGCCCGGCTGGGCCGAAGGAGTGGAAGGGGGGATGGGCACTTTTGTGCGGGATGTCCCTCGCGCAAGGGTGCTTGTGTACATCCCCCCTTTCTCCCCAAGGAGGACACGTGACCGCCGCAGTACAGGACATCATCACCACCAAGCTCGAGCGCACCTTCGACACCATGGACGCCAACAACGACGGCTACCTGGACTGGTCGGACTACCAGAAGCTCGCCGACCGCTACATCCAGGCGTACAAGCTCGACAAGAACGACCGCCGATCCAGGGCTCTGCAGACCTTCTGCCAGATCTACTGGCTGGAGCTGCTGCGCCACGCGGGCGTGGACGGCGACCGGCTGACGAAGGACCAGTTCGTCATCGCCAACCGCCTCGCCGTCGTCGACACCAGCCGCCTCAACGTCACCGAGGGCGGCGGCCACGCCATCTTCGACGTCATCGACGTCGACGGCGACAACGAGATCAGCAAGGACGAGTTCAAGCGCTTCCTGCGGGACGTGTGGAAGAGCGAAGCCCCTGACGCGATGGACATGTTCACGAAGCTGGACACCGACGGTGACGGCGCGATCTCGCGCCACGAGTTCATCCGCGCCGTCCGTGAGCACTTCCTGTCGAACGACCCGGAGGCGCCGGGCAGCCTGTTCTTCGGGCGCGTCTGAGTGGATCCGGTCGGCCCGTACGGGTTGACGGCGTGAACACGCTCACCGCACCCACTCCGCCGGGCACGGCCTCGCGCCCCCTCCGGGGGGTGACGGACGTGCCCGGCGGCCGCGTGTGCCGGGAGCGCGCCCCCTCCGACCGACGGCGTTCCCCCACAGATCCGTCCGCCGCTCCGCCGTCGTCCGTTCCGCCGGACAGGTGAGATCCGTGTCCCCCAAACGGTGAAACCGCAGCTCGTTCGCCCCGTTCGGGCCGGCGCGCTTGGCACCATCGACACGCTCCCGGAGGCCCGGTCGCACAGGCCGACCGGGCCCCTTCTTCGCCACAGCGCGTGGCTCGACCAACCGTGAAAGGCTCCCTCATGCTGACGCAGAACCGCCATACGTCCGGCGACGTGGGGACCTTCTACGACCGTCACACGGACGTGTACGACCACGCCCTCGGCGGCAACATCCACGTCGGCTACTGGGAGGACGACGCGGACGACAGCTCCATGCGGGAGGCGACCGACCGGTTGACGGACCTCGTCACCGAACGCCTCGCTCCGACCGAGCGGCACCACCTGCTCGACGTGGGCTGCGGCCACGGCAGCACCGCGGCGCGCATCGTCGCCCGTCACGCCGTGGAGATCACCGGCATCAGCGTCAGCGACTACCAGGTGGACCTGGCCAACAGCCGTCCCCTGTCCCCGGACCTCCCCGGGCGAGCCACGTTCCGGCTGGCCGACGCCATGGAGAACCCCTTCGAGGACAAGACCTTCGACGGCGCGTACGCCATCGAGTCCCTGATGCACATGAAGGACAAGAAGGCGGCCCTCGGGCACATCGCGCGGGTCCTGCGCCCCGGCGGCCGGCTGGTCATCGCCGAGCACAGCCTCGCGGGCGAGCTCACCGGGCCGGACGCGGCCCGCATGGCCGACGCGTACGCGTACTTCAAGTTCTCGCTGACCACTGACATGTACGGCGAGCTGCTGCGCGAGGCCGGTCTTGAGGTGGTGGACCACACCGATATCACCGAGAACGTCCGGCGTTGCTACGGCAGCATGATCAGCGGCTGGCGGAACGCAGCGGACAACTCCAGCGGCGAGACGTCGCGCGAATGGGCGGCGGCGGCCGACCTGGGCCACTGGTTCTTCTTCGAGGTCGCGGAGCTCCGCTACGGGCTGTTGACCGCGGTCCGCCCCTGAGAACCGGTCTACCGCCGTCCATCGCCGGACACCGAGCACCGCCGTTCGTCGCCGAGACTCCTACCGCCGCCGAGGTCGTCCGCCATGCCCTCCCCGCCCTCCCGCGACCGCTGCCCCTATCGCCTGGACGGCAGCGCCGCGGACATCCACGGCGAAGCCGGGGCGCTGCGCGCGCTGGGTCCGGCCGCCCGGGTCGAACTGCCCGGCGGCGTAACGGCCTGGTCGGTGACCGACCCGGGACTCGTCCGGCGATTACTGGTCCACCCCCGGGTCTCCAAGGACGCCCACCAGCACTGGCCCGCTTTCGTCGACGGCGCCCTCCCCGCCGACTGGCCCCTGCGGATCTGGGTCGACATCCGCACCGTCCAGACCGCGTACGGGCCCGACCACACCCGGTTGCGCCACCCTCTGGTGCCGGCGTTCGGCGCCCGCCGCGTGCGGGCGCTCGCCCCGTGGATCGAGGAGACCACCGCCGTACTCCTCGACGACCTCGCACGGGAGGCGGCCCTCGCTCCCGACGGGGTCGTGGACCTGCGGAAGTGGTTCGCCACGCAGTTGCCGTGGCGGACGGTCACCACGCTGGTCGGACTGCCGGAATCCATGCACGACGGTTTCCAGGCCGTCAACGACATGGTTTTCACCACCGACCTGAGCGCGGAGCAGGCGAGTGACACCGAGGCGGAGGCCGCGCGGCTCCTCGCGAAGCTGATCGTGCTCAAGTCCGAACGGCCCGGCGACGACATCGCCACCGCACTGGTCGACGCGCACCGCGAGGGCTTGCTCGACGAGCGGGAGGTGGGCGACAACATCTGGATGGTGCTCGGCGCCGGTTACGGGACCACGGCGAACCTGCTCGACCACGCCGTGGTCAACCTGCTCACCCACCCGGAACAGCTGGCCCTGGCCGTGTCGGGCCGGGTCGGCTGGGACCGGGTCGTGGAGGAGACGCTGCGCCACCAAGCCCCGGTGGCAAGCTTCATGATGCGCTTCCCCACCGAGGACCTCCACGACGAACCGACGGGGCTGACGTTCGAGCGGGGCGACGCCCTCGTCATCAACTACGCTGCCGTCGGCCGCGATCCCGGAGTCCACGGCCAGGGGGCCGACCTCTTCGACGTCACCCGCCCCAATGTCCGCGATCACCTGGCCTTCAGCCACGGCCCCACCTACTGCCTGGGCGCCGAACTCGCCCGCCTGGAAGGCCGCATCGCACTGTCCGCGCTCTTCTCCCGGTTCCCCGGCCTCGGACTGGCCGTCGGTTCCGACCGCCTTGCCCCGTTGCCCTCCCTCATCTTCAACGGCCACCGGGAGATCCCGGTACGGCTCGAAGGAAACCTCCACAGTTGAGCACTCACCACGGATCACCGCACCCGTTGACGTCGTACCAGCGAGACATCTGGTCCGCAGGATCCCGAACGCCGGAATCACCGCAGTTCAACTGCGTGCTCCACGAACGCCTGCACGGCGGCGTCGACCACCGCAGGCTCGCCGCCTGCGCGGAACGCGTGCTGCACCGGCACGAGACGTTCCGGTTGCGGTTCGCCGACAGCGTCGGCGTCCCCTTCCAGCGTGTGGCACCGGAGGCGGTCCGGGTCGCCGTGGTCGACCTCTCGGACGCGCCCGAACCGGACACCGCCCGCGCCGACTGGATGCGGGCGTCGATGGGGCGCGCCCTGCCCATGGACGGCGGCCCCCTGACCGAGGCCACGGTCCTCCTGGAGGGCGCGGACGTCACGCACCTGCACGTCAAGGCGCACCACATCGTCGCCGACGGCTGGACCCTCGACCGGCTGGGCCACGAGATCCTCCGGGAGTACGCCGATGCTCCGCAGGACGGCGGCGCCCCGGAGGGCGACCGGCGGGAGAGCGACGGGGAAGCCCCTTCCTACCTGGCGTTCGTCGAGGAGGACGCCGCCTACCTCGCGGGGCCCGACGGCGACCGCGACCGCGCCTTCCACCGGGGGTACCTCGCGGGCGTGACACCCGCGCTGTTCACCCGTACGACGGGCGACGGCCCGCGCGAGCGGGGGCGCCACTCGTTCGTCGTCGACGGCGCCCTCGTCGATCGCATCCGCGCCGTGGGCCACTGGCCTTCCACCTACGTCGCGGCCATGCTCGGCGTGTGGCTGACGCGCCTGCACCGCAGCGGGGAAGTGGTGCTGGGCGTCCCCTTCCTCAACCGCCCGACGAAGCGGCACAGGGACGTCCTCGGCCAGTTCGCCAACACCCTTCCGCTGCGGATCACGGCCTCCGGTGGGCTGACCCTCCGGGAACTCCTCGCCGAAGTCCAGGACACGACCCGTCGGCTCCGGCGCCACGAACGGCTTCCGCTCGGCGAGGTCCTGCGCGAGACGTCTTCGACGGCCGGGGACCCGCGGCAGCTCTTCGACGTGACGCTCTCCTCGGTGAACTGGTCCCGGCCTGACGTCCCGGGGATCGTCCGACGCAGCTCCCTGATGGCTCCCTCGCACGACCAGGCCGCGCTGGGCGTCCTGGTCTCCGCCTTCGACGACACCGCCGACATCCGCGTCGACCTGGACTACGCCCGAGACGTCTTCGACGAGGACCTCCCCGTCACCGCCGTGGCCGGCCAGCTCAGGACACTCCTGGAGCACGGTGTGGAGCTACTGGACCGGCCGCTCCGCGATGTCTCCATGCTGACGCCGGAAGAGCACCGGGACCTCACCGCCGGACGCGCGCACGGTCCCCGGGTCCCTTACGCGGACCGGGCGACCGTGCACGGGCTGTTCGAGGCCCGGGCAGCCGCCCAGCCGGAACGGACCGCCGTGGTCACGGCGTCCGGCGGGACGCTGAGCTACGCCGAGCTCGACGAGCGGGCCAACCGCATCGCCCGCGCCCTGCGGGCGGACGGCGTCGGCCCGGACGACCGCGTCGCGGTGATGATGAAGCGGGGACCGCGGCTGCCGGTCGCGCTGCTCGGCATCCTGAAGGCCGGCGGCGCCTACGTACCCGTGGACCCCGACCATCCGGCTGAGCGGGTGGACTTCCTGCTGCGCGACAGCCGCGCCAAGCTGGTGATCGTCGACGGCGCGCCCACCGTCCTCCCCTCAGAAGTGCCGGCCCGGCGGATCGACGACCTGATGACCGGCAACGGGGCTCCGGTCGAGCAGGTCGCCACCTCCCGGAACCTCGCCTACGTCATCTACACCTCCGGCTCCACCGGGCACCCCAAGGGCGTCATGGTCGAACATCACAGCGTGGTCAACCGCCTCGCGTGGATGCAGCGCCGCTACCCGCTCGGAGAAGGGGACGTGCTCCTGCAGAAGACGCCGGCCTCCTTCGACGTCTCCGTGTGGGAGCTGTTCTGGTGGGCCGTCGAGGGCGCGACCGTGGCCCTGCTTCCGCCCGACGGGCAGCGAGACCCGCGCGAGGTACTCCGGGCGGTCCGCGAGCACCGGGTCACCGCCGTGCACTTCGTCCCCTCGATGCTCGGCCCGTTCCTCGACCTGCTGGAGGAGTCAGGGGAGGCACGGCGGGGCATCGCGTCCCTGCGGTACGTCCACTGCAGCGGCGAGGCCCTGCCCCGGGAGCAGGTCGAACGGTTCAACCGCCTCGCCGACCGGTGCCGCCGCGAGAGCGGCACCGAGCGGCCGGCGCAGCTCGTGAACCTGTACGGCCCGACCGAGGCGACGGTCGACGTCTCGTCGTACGACTGCCCGACCGACCCCACCCTCGCCGTCGCACGGGTCCCGATCGGCCGGCCGATCGACAACACCAGGCTGTACGTGCTGGGCGCCGACGACCTGCCGCAACCCGTCGGCGTCGCCGGCGAGCTGTGCATCGGCGGAGTCGGCGTCGCCCGGGGGTACCTCGACCGCCCGGAGCTGACCGCCGAGAAGTTCGGCGACGACCCGTTCGTGCCGGGCGGCCGCCTCTACCGCAGCGGGGACCTGGCCCGGTGGCTAGCGGACGGCACCCTGGAGTACCTCGGGCGGATCGACGACCAGGTCAAGGTCCGAGGGCAGCGCGTCGAGCCCGGCGAGGTGGCGGCCGCCCTGCGCGCGGTCCCCGGGGTGCGCGACGCCGTCGTGGTGGGCCGTGCCACCGCCGACCGGGGAACCGTCCTGGCCGGCTACTACGTCGCCGAGACCGCGACCGACATCGATGCGGCGCTGCTGCGCGAGCGGCTCGGACGCACGCTGCCGGCGTTCATGGTCCCGGCGTCCTTCACCCGGATCGACGTGATCCCGCTGTCCCCCAACGGCAAGGCCGACCGCCGCGCGCTGCCCCCGCCGGACGACACCGCCGGGACCGCCGGAGCCTCCGGGGGCGGGCAGCCGCGCGACCGCACCGAAGCGGTTCTCGCCGAGGTCTGGGCCCGCGTCCTGGGCCACGACATGGTGGGGGTGCACGACGACTACTTCGCCCTCGGCGGCGACTCGATCACCATGCTCAGGGTCCGCGCCGAAGCGGAGGCCCGAGGACTGCGCCTCTCGCTCACCGACATCTTGCGGAACCCGACGGTGGCGGGCCTCGCCCCGTACGCCGAGGAATGCGACGCGTCCGGCGCCGAGACCGGCCCGGCCCCGTTCGCCCTCGTGGCCGACGTGGACCGGGCCCGGCTCCGGGACGCCGAGGACGCCCACCCGCTGACCCGGCTCCAGCTCGGCCTGCTGTACCACAGCCGACGGCACGAGTCCTCGGCCAGGTACCTGGACGTCTTTCGGTACACCCTGGAGATGCCGTGGGACGAGGAGGAGTTCCGCCGAGCCTTCGACCAGCTGACGGCCCGGCACGCGGCGCTTCGGTCGGCGTTCGACCTGAACGGCGCCGAACCGCTGCAGGTCGTCCTGCCCCGGGTGCACGGTGGCTTGGAGATCGCCGACCTGCGTCCGCTGGACGACGCGGCGGCCGAGGCCGAGGTGGCCGCGCACGTCGAGGAACGCCGCCGCCATCCGTACACCTTCGACCGGCCGCCGCTGTACCTGTTCCGCGCCCACGTACGGGCCACCGCCGTCGACCTCGTCCTCAGCTTCCACCACGCGCTCCTCGACGGCGGCAGCGTCGCCACCCTGCTCCAGGAGCTGCTCCAGGACTACGCGCACGGCCTCGGCCTGGACACCGGCCCCGTGGAAGGAGCGGCACCCCCCTCACCGGCGGCCCACGTGCGGCTGGAGCGGGCAGCCCTGCGTTCGGCGGAGTCCCGGCGGTACTGGCGCGAGAAGCTGGCCGGCTGCGAGCCCCTGCCGGTCGAGTCGTTCTCTCCCCACCTGCCCGGCACCGGACACCGACCGGCCTCCCGGCGGGTCGACCTGCCCGCCGCCCTCGTCGAGCAGGCGCGGAGCCTCGCGGCCGAACACGCCCTGCCCGTCAAGTCCGTGCTCTTCGCGGCACACGCCCTGACGCTGGCGGCGCTCGCCGGCACCCGTGACGTCACCACGGGTCTCATCACCCACGGCCGTCCGGAGACGGCCGGTGCGGAGCGCACCGCCGGGCTCTTCCTGAACACCGTGCCCGTACGCCTGGACACCGCGCGGGACAGCTGGCTGGAGGTGGCGCGCGCGAGCTTCCGCCAGGAACAGGAAGACCACCCCCACCGCCACTACCCGCTGAGCGCCGTCCAGGAGGACCACGGCGGCCCCGCGCTGGACACCGCCTTCAACTACGTGCACTTCCGCCAGCTCTCCCGTGTGCTCGACCTGCCCGGTCTGCGCCTCACCGCTTTCCGCACCTGGGAGGAGAACGACTTCCGCCTCCTGGTGAACGCGATCACCGAACCGGACGGCACCGGCACGTGGCTGCGGATCGACTGCGACGGGGAGACCTTCCCGGCCGAGCAGGGCGACCTCTACGCGGACTGCTACCTGCGCGTCCTACGGCGTCTGGTGGAGCACCCGGACGAAGCGCCGGACTTCGCCTTCCTCTCCCCCCGGCCCGTCCTGGCCCCTCCGGCGGAACATCCCACGGTCGTCTCCCGCTTCGCCGAACAGGCGGCCCGCACCCCGGACGCGACCGCCGTGGTGGCGGGCGGGGAACGGTGGAGCTACGCCCGGCTGGCCGAGGCCGCGCAGAACGTGGCCGGACGGCTGTACGCGCTCGGCGCGCCGGCGAACGCCCGGATCGGGGTCGCCATGAACCGGTCCCCGCTGACCATGGCGGTGCTCCTGGGAGCCATGCGCGCCGGATGCGCGGTCGTCCCGATGGACATTGGCTATCCGCCCGCCCGGCTGGCCACCATGCTGGAGCAGGCCCGACCCTTCCGCGTCGTGGCCGAGGTCGCCCACGCCCACCTCGCCGGCGACCCGGCGCTGCTACTGCCCGCCGAGTCGGTGGCCGCACCGACGCCGGACGTGCCGTCACGAGGCGTACCGGATGCACCGGCGGGGAGCGGACCGGGCGCCGAGGACACCGCGTACGTCCTGTTCACCTCCGGCTCCACCGGGACCCCCAAGGGCGTCGTCATGCCGCACCGCACCCTGGCCTCCCTGGTGGCCTGGCAGGCTGCGGCGCCCAGCGCGGTCCCCGGCGGCGTCACACTCCAGTTCGCGCCGCTGAGCTTCGACATCTCCTTCCAGGAGATCTTCTCCACCCTGTGCACAGGTGGCACCCTGTGCCTGGCCGACGACGCGCAACGGCGCGACATGCCCGCTCTGTTGCACCTGCTGGACCGCGAGCGCGTCGAGCAGGTCTTCCTCCCCCCGGTGGCCCTCCAGCAGCTCGCGGAGGCCGCGGGGGCGTTGGGCGTCACGCCGCCTGCCCTGCGGGCGGTGATCACCTGCGGCGAGCAGCTGCGCGTCACCCCGGAGATCCGCTCCTTCTGCGCCGAGCTCCCGGGCGTGGTCCTGGAGAACCACTACGGGCCTACCGAGACGCATGTGGTCACCGCGTTCACCATGACCGGAGACCCCGCCGCCTTCCCCGCGCTGCCGCCGATCGGCCGCGCCCTCGACGGAGCCGAGGTGCACGTCCTGGACAAGCGGATGCGCCCGGTGCCGATCGGGGCGCGGGGCGACGTGTACCTGGGCGGCAACTTCCTGGCCGACGGCTACGAGGGCAGGCCGGACCTGACCAAGGAGCGATTCCTCCCGCACCCGTTCGCGGACGGGGACCACCGGCTCTACTACACGGGCGACGTCGGCATGGTCCTTCCGGGCGGCGACGTCGTCTTCCTCGGACGCGACGACGCGCAGGTGAAGGTACGCGGCTTCCGTGTGGAACCGGCCGAGGTGGAACTGGCCGTCACCGGCCTGGCGCACGGCTTTCCCGGCCTGCGCGACGCCGCGGTCGTGGCCCGCGAGCGGGCGGACGGCGAGACCTTCCTCGCCGCCTTCCTCCTCGGCGAGGGTACCGACGAGGACCTGACCGGCGTCCGCGAGGGGTTGCGCGCCGTCCTGCCCGCCCATATGGTCCCCTCGCACCTGCAGTGGGTTTCCCGGTGGCCGCTGACCCCCAGCGGCAAGCGCGACGACGCCGCGCTGCGCCGCACCCAGCTGGCCGCCGCCGGCCGCGCTCCCCGCACCGGTCCGCGTGACGCGTACGAACAGACGCTCGCCGAGCTGATGGCGGACGTGCTGGGCCTGGATGAGGTGGGGACGCACGACAGCCTTTTCGACCTCGGCGGCACCTCGCTGACCGCGATGCGGCTGGTGGTCCGGATCGAACAGCTCTACCGGGTGCACCTCCGCCTGGCCGACTTCGTCGCGACGCCCACCCCCGCCGCGCTCGCGGCACGGCTGCGCGACGGCGGCGCCAAGGCCGCGTTCGACGCCTTGGTGCCGCTCCGCCCGCAGGGCGACCGCCCGCCGCTGTTCATGGTCCACCCGATGGGCGGCACCGTGCTGTGCTACGTCGCGTTCGCCCGGTACTTCCCTGCCGACCGGCCGTTGTACGCGTTCCAGGCCGCAGGGGCCGACCCCGGCACCGCCCCGCTGGGCACCGTGGAGGAGCTCGCGGAGAGCTACCTCGCCGCCCTGCGGAGGGTGCGCCCGCACGGCCCGTACACCGTCGGCGGATGGTCGTTCGGCGGCTTCGTCGCCTTCGAGATCGCCCGCCGGCTGCGGGCGGAGGGCGAGCGGGTGACCCTGCTGGTGGTCGACACCACCGCCCTGGAACAGGGGCCGCGTTCCCCGCACGACGACGAGGCCATGCTGGCGTGGTTCTTCCACGAGCTGCTCTGGCCGCGCGACGGCGGCACGGCACCCGCCCCGACCGTTCCGGGCGGGCCGGGCTCGCCGGAGGGGAGGTTCGCGTCCATGGCCCGCGTCGCGAGTGAGCGGGGCATCCTGCCGGCCGGCAGCTCCGGTTCCGTCGTCCGCCGCCTGTTCGACGTCTACCGGGCGAACTGGCACGCGACGCTGGCCTACCGCCCCCCGCGCGAGGAGCAGGACCTCACGCTGGTCCGGGCCGCCGAGCCGCTGCCTGCCGTCCTGTCCGCCATGCACGGGGCCGCCCGCACCCGCCACCAGGACCCCTGCAACGGCTGGAGCGCCGTGACCGAGGGACGGATCCGGACGGTCCGTGTCCCCGGGGACCACCTGAGCATGATGGAAGAGCCGCACGTGGCCCGGCTGGCGGACACCCTCGCCGAGCTGATCGACGACTCCGACCGCGATCACGGGGTGGGCTGACGCCATGCCATCGGGACGTCCTGCGAAAGTCCTCGTCATCGGTGCCGGCATCGGCGGTCTCACGTGCGCGGTCGCGCTCAGGCGAGTCGGCGTCGAGGTCGAGGTGTACGAACGCGCCACCGAGCTGCGGGAAGCCGGCTCCGGCCTGTCGGTCATGAGCAATGCCGTCACCGCCCTCGCCGGTCTCGGCATCGACCTGGGCCTGGACAAGCGCGGCCGGGCCGTGGAGTCGTTCAGGATCATGGACCGGCGCGGCCGGCTCATCCGGGACCTGCCGTTCGGGGAAGCCTGCGAGCAGGCGGGCGCGCGGAGCTTCTGCCTCAGCCGCGCTGACCTCCAGGAGGCCCTGCTGACGGAGGCCGGCGACTGCCCGGTCCACCTGGGGGCGACCGCCACCGGCTTCGACACCACGGGCCCGGGGGTCACCGTCCGCTTCGCGGACGGCCGCTCGGCGAGCGGGGACGTCCTCGTCGGCGCCGACGGCTTCCACTCGGCCGTACGGCGCCACCTCGTCGGACCCGAGGGGCCACGGGACTGCGACCACCTCTTCCGGCTCGGCATCGTCCCCTTCCGGCACCCGCGCCTCACCGAGGGGGCCGTACGCCACTACTGGGGGCGCGGACAGCGCTTCGGCCTCATCGACATCGGCCACGGCCGGTGCTACTGGTGGGCCGCCATGAGCACCACCCCCGGGACGCCCGCACCCGACCGCGTCAAGGACGCCGTCCGACAGGCTTACGCGGGGTGGGCCGACGAGGTGCGGGCGGTGATCGATGCCACCCCCGCAGCGGACATCCTCACCGTCCCCTCGCGCGACCGGGCCTTCCTGGAACGGTGGGGCGACGGCCCTCTCACCCTCCTCGGCGACGCCGCCCACCCCATGCTGACCACGCTCGCCCAGGGGGCGGGCACGGCCATGGAGGACGCCGTCGTCCTGGCCCGGGCGCTGGCCGATCCGGCGACGGGAGACGACCCGGTGCGGGCCCTGCGCGCGTACGAGGAACTGCGCCGCGACCGCGCACGGGCGATGGTGGCCGGCTCCCGCAGCATGAACAGACTGACCCAGGGGGCCCGCCCGCACCGGCGGCTGATCCGTGACGCCTACTTCCGGCTGGTGCCCCGTCGCGTCCTCGTCCGGCAGACCGTGGAGGCCCTCACCTACCCGGGCGAGCGGTTCACCGGCCGCGGTGACGTCCGCCGGGACCTGAGCCCCCTGGAACGGCTGTACTGGATCGCCGACCTGACCTCGCCGCTCAACGTCATCGCCCGCGCCCGGGTCCACGGGCGCCTGTCCCCGTCGCTGCACCGCCGCGCCCTGGACGTCCTCCAGCTCCGGCACCCCCTGCTGCGCGTCGCGATCATGGACGACGGCACCGGAACACACCCGGCCTTCGTCCCCGTGGACGGACGCCAGATCCCGTTCCGGCACGTCCGCGTACGACCGGACGACCCCGCCGCCGACATCCGGTGGCAACAGGAGGTCGACGATCACGAACTCGCGGAGGGCCTGGACCGGCGCACCGGACCGCTTCTGCGCGCGGTGGTGATCACATCGGGAGGGACGGAGAACGAAGCCGAGAACGAAGGGGAGTTCCACGACCTGCTGCTGACGGTCTCGCACGCCATCGCCGACGGCAAGACCTGCCTGTCCCTGGTCCGCGAGTGGATCGAGATCGCCGCACAACTGGACCGCGGAGCAACGCCGCCGACCACTTCGCGGCGGGTCCTTCCCGCGACGGACGACCTGCTCCCGCGCCGGCACCGGGGCGCGGCGGGCGCCGGCGGGTTCCGGGCCCTGATGCGCCGCGAGGAACGGGCGTCCCTGACCCGGCCTGCCCAGCGGATCGTCCCCGACGAGCACGTCCCGTTCGAGCGGCGGCGCACCCGGATGACGCACCGGTCCCTCACCGCCGACCAGTTGGAACGCCTGGTACGGGCCGCCAAGCGGCACGGCACCACGGTCCACGGGGCCCTGGCCGCCGCGATGGTGTCGGCGGTCGCCCGGGACGCGGATACCCCCGCCGCCGCGTACTTCTCGATCGGTTCACCGGTCGACTTCCGCGCCGACCTGGAACCGCCCGTACTCCCCGACGAGGTCGGCACCTACGTGGCCACGGTCCCCACCCGCGTCCGGTACGAGCCGGGCGGGTCGCTGTGGCCCATGGCCCGGACCGTCAGCCAGGATCTCGTCCGACGCCGGAAACGACAGGACCACCTGGCCACGATCAGCCTGCCGCGCGTGGCGGGCCCCGGGTCACTGGCGGACGGCGCGTCGTTCATGCGGTTCATGGACGAGGAGGGGCCGATCAACCTGTGCCTGTCCAACGTCGGCCGCTACGACTGCCCCGAGCAGGTCGGTCCCTGGCGGATCGACGGCGCCCAGTTCCTCACGGGCGTCTCGGTGATGGGCGCCGTCGTGGCGACGGCGACCACCGTTCACGGACGGCTCGCGTGGAACTTCGGCTACGTCGAGGGCCTGGTTACGGAGTCACGCGCGCGGCGCATCGCCGACGACTCCGTACGCCTCGTGCTGTCCGCCCTCGCCGAGTGACCGGCCGGACCGGAAACGCGCCGGCCACGGCGAACTCCGTACCTTCTTCCCCCTGAAAGGTTCCGTTCCCATGACCAGTGCTCCCGACCGCACGCCGACACGGCGCCGTGTCCTGCCCGCCGGCGAGAACGGTTCGCTGTGGGAGGCCCGGCCCTCGTGCGGGATCGTCGAGTTCCGCGGCACGCGTCTGCGGATCACGGTGGACGACCCTTGGGAGGTCCTCTTCCCGACCGACTGCGGACTGAGCCTGCTCGGCGCACTCGACGATGCCGGCGCTCCCGTACTGGAGGGCGTCAACGCCCTGGACATCGGGGCCGGTTCCGGCCTCTACAGCGTCGCCCTGCTCGCGGCCGGCGCCGAGCGGGTGACCGCCCTGGACGTCAACCCCGCCTCCGCCGCACAGACCGTGGCCAACGTGACGACCAACGGGCTCGACGGCTCACGGCTCACGTGCGTCACGTCGCCGCTGGAGGAGTACACGACGGACGAGCGGTTCGACCTGGTGATCACCAACCCACCCCACCTCCCCTACGATCCGAGCTACGCCAGGACGGACGGACTGGAGACGGCCCTCGTCGCCCGGAGGGGCGGCCGCGCGGTGTACGACGCGGTCGTCGACCGCGTGGACGGGCTCCTGGCGCCGGGCGGCTCCCTGCTCATGGCGCATTCCTCCCTCGCCGACGTCCCCCGGACCGTCGCGGAACTCACCTTGCGCGGCTACGAGTGCGAGACGTTGGAGGTCTTCGAGATGGACATCCCGCTGCTGGCGTACGCCGAGCACCGGGAGACCCTGCAGCTGCGGCTGAAGGAACTGCGGGCGGAGGGCCGGGCGGAGTTCGACGGATCGCGTTTCACGGTGCACGCGCTGCTGTTCCGGCGTCCCCGGGGCGCCGCCCGCCGCTGACGCCCCTCACGAGTACGGCCGACGGGTCTCAGACCGACGCGTCCTGCCTGCCCTGCCTGTTCCGTTCGTCCTGCATCAGCCGTGTGATCTCGGCCAGGGTGTCCGCTTCCGCGAGTTCGTCGAAGCCGATCTTCAGACCGGCCTCCTCCTCCAGCACGAAGGACAGCTCCACCACGAACAGCGAGTCCAGGCCGAGGGCCGGCGGGGCGGCCTCGGGGGTCACCAGCTCGGGCCGCACCTGGAACCTGCCGGTGAGGATGTTCACCAAGGTGTCGTACATGCCGTTCCTCCGGAATGAGTGGGACGAGTCAGTGCGGGCGGGAGAGCTGCGGCCACACGAGGGTGGTGGCACCCCAGGCGAGGCCGCCGCCGAAGGCGGTGAGCAGGACCCGGTGCCCGGGTTCGAGGGCTCCCGTGCGGTCGGCGCGGTCGAGCAGGATCGGGATCGAGGCGGCCGAGGTGTTGCCGACCCGCTCGATGTCGGACAGCACGCGGTCCGGCGCGACGCCCAACCGCTGCGCGAGCACGGCCAGGATTCGCGCGTTCGCCTGGTGCGCGACGATCCGGTCCGCCTCCTCCGGCTTCCACCGCGCGGCGTCCAGCGCCGCGCGCGAGGCGGAGGTCATGTGCTCCACGGCTCGCCAGAACACCTCCCGCCCCTCCAGGCGCATGTACGGGTCCGCCGGGACGCCATCGGCCGTCGAGCGTTCCTCGGACCCTCCGCCCCGTACGGTGATCAGGTCGCGGCCACCGCCGTCGCTGCCGAGGACGCAGGTCCCGAGGGCGCCGGGTTCCTCGTGGTGGCCCGAGTGCAGGACGACGGCACCGGCGCCGTCGCCGAAGAGCATGCTCGTGGGGTCGGCCTGGTCGACGCTCAGCGAGAGCGTGTCCGTGCCGACGACCAGAACGCTGTCGGCCGTGCCCGCGGCGATCAGGCCCTGGGCGACACCCAGTCCGTAGACGAAGCCCGCGCACACGGCCTGGACGTCCAGCGCGGCCACCCCGGCCATCCCCAGGCGCGAGGCGACGCTCGGGGCGGTGCCGGGGCACGGCCTGTCCGGTGTCGTGGTGGCGACGACCACGGCCGCGACGTCACCGACCGCCGCCCGCGAGAGCGCCTCGCGACCGGCCGCGACGGCCAGGTCCCCGCTGGTGGTACCCGGCTCCACGACGTGCCGGAACCGGATGCCGGAGCGCTGGAAGATCCATTCGGGCGCCCGCCCAAGGCGCTCCGCGAGCTCCTCGTTGGCCACCTTGCGCGGCGGCACGTACGACCCGACCCCCGCCAGGACGGACGCCGGGACCGCTCGATTCGTCACTGCCCCTGCCCTCGCTCCGGAAGACGGACCGGAAGCCGCTCGGGGATCACCGCTCCACACCTTCGACAGCTCTCCCGAACAAGGCCCCATGCGGCCGCATGCATGCGTAAATCCCCCACGGGACACAGTCGTACCACGTCCAGAAGCACGACGATCCGAGCGACGCGCGATCCTGAACCACGACGCGCCGCCGACGACCGCTCGGAAGTAGTCGTCCGGCCCCGCTTGGCAGCTACAGCCTCCGGCTTGACGAGGCCGTTGGTCTCGAGAAGTCGGCGATCAGCCCGTTCGAGTTATAGGTATGCATCGAAATCCGCGCGTAGTGCCCGTAAGGCACACCGCTCATGCATCCGATGCACGCCGCACGTGGTGCTGACCTGCGGTTTCCTTCCACCTGTTTTGCGTAGATCTGTTTCTTGTGACCCACCACATGGAGTGCGTCGCGATCCTTGAACCGGCCGCGAAGGGCTCCTGACCTGCAAATTTGTCGGTGTGCATGATGTGCGCCATGGGTGTTACGGGCGATATCCTGATGTTCATTTGGCGCTCGACGGAGGCATTTTTCCTGAGTGGGTGTCAGTATCCAGAAGTCGCCTCCTGTACCGGGCCGTGTGCCCCGGGTGGGGAGGTGGCTTCTGTGTAGCTGGACAGTCCTCTACTCGCCCTGCAGGCGCCTATTTTGGCCGACGCCTGTATGGAGATCGCGCTCCGTGGTCGAGCTGTGAATCGGACCGTCCGTGGTGACGTCGTGCTTGACGAGTGCGGCATCGACCACCGACCGCTACTCCGGCTTCCTGCCGCAGCTGCCTGACGGGCTCGGACGTGGTGATCGCTTCTGTCCCGGGCAGTGGCCTGCGGCGCTCTCGCTCCGGTGGAGACGCGGCGGGTCGAACCGATATCCGGGCGGATCCCAGCTCCCGCTCCATCGGAGCCGTCCGAGCCCCAGCGAGTGCGGTTGTCATGGCAACGACCGTAAAACAGAGGGACATCGCGGGGCGTACCGCACGCGATGGAGATCTCCGGTAAACCTCAGCGGTACGAGAGGTGCGGCGCGCGAGTCCGGGCGCCGCACCCCGGCTCCGTCACTCCCGCGGCACCAGCGGGCCGTTGCCGTACGGCATCCACGTGAGGCCGAAGTCGTCGTCCGCGGATCCCTCCGCGGAGACGACCACCGTGCAGCCTTCGGACACCGGTAGATGGAACGGGGTCTCCGAGGGCAGCCGGTCCCGGTCCCGGTTGTCCGACACGAACCGCTGCCCGTACACGGGCGTGTCGTCCGCGAGGACCGTGACCCGGAGGGAGGCAGGTTCTCCGCCGTTGCGCGCCCGGACGTGGCCGAGCAGTACCCCGTCGGTGGGCGCCGTGTAGCGTGCAGGGGCACCGGGGGAGGGAGCGGCGAGGGGCCGGCTCGCCCCGAACCTGCGGATCCGGCCGCCCGCCCGCAGGTCGGTGACCCGGAGGTGCGGGCGGGCCACCGTCACCATCGTGGTCAGGACCCGTTCCGCGGTGGTGCCCGGCAGGGTCGCCGCCAGCCGGAAGACGGTGGTGTTGTGCAGCGACGGTGAGGTCCAGGTGCCGTCCTCCGTGACCTCGACGGGCCTGCGGCCCCAGTCCATCGTGTAGGTGGCGGGGGAGCCCTCCCAGGTGAGGGTGACGCGGTCCCCGTTGTTCACATGGGGCCGTTTCGCGCGCAGGTCCCGGAAGACGAACCCCTCGGGGAATTTGGGCACGGGAAGGTCCGCCTCGGAGCTGGCCCACGCCGTGCCGTCGGCGGAGGTCTCCTCGGTGATCCGCAGTCGTGCCGTGCCGGTCGCCGTGTTGACCCGGACCTGACCGAGTGTGAACGTCAGCGGGGTCACGCCGGCGAGCCAGCCCCGGCCGTCCCGGGGGGTGAGGGTGAACACCGCCTCTCCCGGTGGTGTCGTCACGGCCACGTCCCAGCCGCCGCCCTGGTCCGCCGCGTCGCCGCCCGTCACCGCCGGGACGAGCGAGCCCGGCGCCGTGGTGAGCTCGCCGGCGCCCGCTCCCGTGGGCACGGCCACCACGATCCGCTTGCAGTATGCCGGCCGTGCGCCGCCGCGTGCGGTCAGCCGCAGCGTGGCGGTGCCGCCCACGGGGAACGGGTCGGGGTCCGTTTCCAGGGCGTAGGACAGCAGGGGGGCGCTCATCGGTCGATCACCTGGAACGTGCCCGTGCCCTGCGGCAGCCACACCAGGTCCAGGGTGTCGCCGGTCTGCCCGCCGAAGTACAGCAGTACTTCCGCGCCTTCGGGCACCGGGACGCTGACGGGCGTTTCCTTCGGCGGCACGCCGCTTTCGTTCACGGACGTGAACCGCATCGTGTACTCGTTCGTCTCGGCCCGGTAGACGGTCGCGGCCAGGGCGGAGCCGGCCGCGCCGCTGGCCGCCTGGAGATAGCCGATCAGTGTCCCGTCGGTGCCGGCCCGGTAGTACTGCGAGGACCCCACGGCGGGCAGGGTCACCCGCTCGCGGGCGCCCTGGATCCGGGTGACGCCGTTCACCTCCAGGTCGCCGACCACGAGGTGCGGGCGCTCGACCGTGACGGCGGTCGTCAACGCGTGGATCAGCGGCGCCGAGCCGTCGGCGGCGTCGGTGGCGACCAGCATGAAGCCGGTGGTGTTCGTCAGGGACGGGGAATCCCAGCTGCCCCCGTGGTTGGTGACGTCCTCGTAGCCCTCCTCGCCCCAGTAGATCTCGTAGGTCGGGCCCCGGCTGCCGTCCCACTTCAGGGTGACGGACTTGCCGTTGTCGACGGACGCGTGCGACGCGCGGAAGTTCTCCACGAAGAACCCGGGGGTGTGCTTCTTGACGACGAAGGGCGGAGCCGGGCGTTCCTCGTAGGAGCCCGCCCCGTTGGGCCGGGTCCGCTCAGTGACGCCGATCTCGGCGATGCCGCGGGCCTCGTTCACCACGATGTACGAGACGACCAGCGTCACCTCGAAGGTGCCGTTGAACAGCACGGGCTTGCGACGGGGCGTGAAGGGAATGACGATCTGTCCGTTCTCCACGGCCTGCGGGTCGCCTTCCCAGCCGCCGCCGTGCGCGGGGGTGTCCCCGCCCTCGGCACTGGTCCACAGGTCCTTCGGATCGGTCAGCGTGAGATCCTCGGCCTTCGCGCCGTACGGCAGTGTGATCCGGACCCACTCGCACTGCGCGTGCGCGTCGGCCCGCCCGCTGACGGTCACCTCCAGCCGGAGCGGCTGTACGTCGTCCCCGTCACTCACGTTGACGGTGGCCGGCACGGTCTTGTAGCGGTAGTCGAGGAGGGTGCCCTGCTGGGAGCGGGCGTACTGGGTCACGCGGGGTCCTCCTCGAGGGCGGGGCGCAGCATCAGATAGCCGGCGCGGGCCTGCGGTGCCGGGTCGTCGGGGTGGGGCGCGGAGTCGGCGGCGAGCAGCGGGCGCTCCGTCCAGCGGACGGCGCCGCCTTCCGCCTCCGGTTCGGCCCAGGTCCACTCGCCGTGCCAGGAGGCCGGCCGGATCATCACGAGTCCCTCGTGCTCCCCGTCGCCGGAGCGGCGCTCCTCCTCGGGAGCGGCCGGGGTACGGACCGGGGCGAGCAGCGGGCCGAGCCGGAAGGCGGCCCGGATGCGGCGCAGCGCGGTCTCGACGTGTTCGGCGGGGAGGGTGAGGTCGACCACGGGCAGGATGCCGGTGGTGGCGTGCACGGGGTTGTGCGGGTCGGCGAGGACGGTGATGTGGTGGGAGACCTCCTTGCCGGGCTCTCGCGCCGGCAGCGCCAGCGACGCCCCGTTGCCGATCGAGGTCAGATAGGGGTCGTCCGGCCTCTCCGCGGTGACGTACAGGGTGCTGTAGTCGGCGCGCTCCGGCGACCCGTCGGCGGGAGCGTAGTAGCCGATGAGTCCGTCGGTCAGCAGGTACGGGTCGCCGAGCCGGACCGGCCAGGTGTAGGCGGGGTACTCCTCCCGCTCCGGGTCCAGTGCGTGGTGCCAGCCGGGGTTGGTGAGCGGTTCTCCCTTGAGTTCCAGGTCGATCCGGGCCCGGTAGACGGCGACCGGGCGGCCGACGAGCCGGGCGGGGACGGCCGTGTCTCCGGTGCCGGCGTCCGTCGTCTCGCCGAGCCGCTCGTTGATGGTGGCCATCAGCGCCTGGAAGGGACCGATGGGCCCGAGCAGCCCGGCGACCATCCCGGCCAGGTGCGGGTGGTGGGCTTCCAGGTCCGACGCGTGCTCGTACGGGGAGGACGGCAGGCGCGTCCACTCGGTGCGCTGCTCGGTCCGCGAGGTGCGGATCACCCGCAGTTCGCCCAGGGGCTCGCCCCCGGGCCCGTACACCAGCAGGGTCTTGTCGAGGTGGTTGACGAGCAGCCAGCCGGACAGCGCCGACGGTCCGGCCGGCGCGGAAGCCGTACGACCGTCCATCCCGGATGTGAGGCGCAGCCGGGTCCGGGCCTCCTGCAGCAGGCGCGGCGGCAGCTGGACGAACCGCGCGGGCGCGTTGATGTTCTCCCTGAGCGGCTCGCTCGGCGTGGCCTCCGCGCTGCGCACCGGCTTGAACTTCAGATGCTCCTCGCCGTCGACCGCGGTGAGGACGGCGCACCGGCCGAAGCGGTCGATGATGCGCAGGTCGCGGAAGTAGAACTGGCCGGCCCGCAGGGGCTGGAACCGGAAGCGGGCGTCGTCGTTCAGGGTTCCCGGCGCGGCGACGTGCCCGGCCTCGCCGATCAGCGCGAGGACGTCGTCCGGGGTGAACTGGCGGGCCCCGGTGTCCCGCATCAGCAGATGGTCGTTGAAACCGTCGAGCGTCTGGGACAGCAGGTCCAGATTCCCGAGCCCGGCCCGCAGCCGGGACAGCACCGCCGCGCCGGCCTGCCCGTACGTGCGGGCCAGCCGCTTCGTCTGGGCGGCCAGCACGTGGGGCACGCTGGGCGTGAGGAACGCCCGGTTGGCGAAGGAGATCCACTCGGGACCGTCCTGGCCGTTGCCGGGGTCCGCGCCCTCGCCCGTCCAGGTGTACCGCTCGCCGTCGAAGGTCCAGTTGACCCGCTCGCCTGTCATATAGGGCGCGGGGCAGTAGCGCAGGTCCCACTGGAGGTACATGGGCAGCCAGGGTTGGATCCACACCGCCGTGTACTCGGCGGGTGTGCCGGTCAGTCGCTGCTCCGGATCGGCGAGCGCGGTGTCCAGGACGGTGCGCCCCGGCTCGTCCGGGTCGGCGGTGCGGGCGGCGCGGTCCAGCAGGGCGAACTCGGCGAGCAGTGCCCGGCCGGGGGCGGGCAGCACCGGCAGTTCGAGCGGGGAGGTCTCCTCGACCAGGTCCAGCGGGGGCAGTGCGGCGGGCGGGGCCCACTGCTCGTCGCCCGCCCGGATCGTCTCGAGGAGCCCCTCCACCGTGCGGCAGGGCAGCGGGTCGTCCGGGTCGCGCGTCAGGGGTGCGCCGACGCCGGCGCCCTCGACGACGACCACCGGGTCGCTGGTGCGGTGGTACGACTCCTCGAAGGTGCGGCGCAGTTCCAGCTCCGGCGGCAGGCGCTTGGTCCGGCTGAAGCCCTCGATGGCGGCCTCGACCTCCTCGGAGGTGGTGCCGTGCGGAATGACCAGGGCGAGCTCCGCGAGGCGCCGGGCGACGGCCGCGGCCCGCCGGGCCGGGCTGCCGTCGGCCTCCGGGTCGAGCTGGGCGGCCGCCTCGCTGTCGAAGCCCTCGGGGTGGCCGCCCGGCAGCTCCTTCAGCCACCACAGGGTGCGCAGCCGCTCGCGCAGCCCGGCCAGCTCGATGGTGAGGGCGTCGAACTCCCGCTGGTCTGTGTTGAGCTGGTGCAGCCACTCCGGCGGGTCGACCAGATGCGGGGGAACGGGCCCGTTGAGGCCCTCGTCGCCACCACCCGGACGGGGGACGAGGACCCAGGTCGTACCGCCCGCCGCGGCGCCGAACGTCGCGGTGTGCGCGGCGCGTTCCAGCTCGGCGGCGCCGTCGGGGAGGTCGTGGCTGTCGATGGAGCCGTGGTAGAGCGCCTTGACCAGACCGGCGGTCCGGGCCGACCGGGTGCGGCGGTGGGTGAGCGCGGCGAACGCGTCGCCGGTGCTGTGCCCGACGGCCACCCTCGGTTTGTAGTCCTTGGGCCGCGCCGACGCGTACGTCTCGTAATAGTCCCAGGGAATGCCGAGCGCGGTGCCGCTGTACACGGTCCGTACCGGGCCGGGAGCCGGTCCTTCGGCGGCATCAGCGCCGTCGTCGTCGCGGTCCGTGAGGCCGGGCAGCGCCCAGCCCAGGGCGCGCAGCACGTCGGCGGGACCGTTGACGACCGGGGGCAGCAGTCCGGGAATGTCGGCGGCCCGGCGCAGGATGTCCCCGTCGTCGTCGGAGTACCAGCCGATCGCGCAGTAGCTCAGGGTGGTGGGAGCGGGCTCGTTGTGCCCGTACCCCTCCAGGTCCTTGAGGGTGTCGTGGAAGGAGAAGACGTTCGGGTGGTACGGCTGGAAGCCGGCGAAGGCCAGCAGGCCGGGGCCGGCGGCGGTCAGGAACAGGTCCGGGGCGTTGTCGGGCTCCCGCCACTCCTCGACGCGCAGGTCGACGGCCCGGCCCAGCCAGTCCTCACGCTGTGCGCCGGTTTCCGGGTCGTCCGACAGGAAGGCGGCTTCGCCGGGTCCGTGCGCGCTGTCGTAGTGGGCGTACTCGAGGTAGTCGCTGTGGATCAGCCACGCGGCGGCCCGCACCTCCCCGGCGCCGGGCCGGCCGGAAGGCACCCGGTGATGGCGGACCACCAGCCACCGGTTGGGCACCAGGGGCAGGGTCGTCTCCTCGGTGTCCGGGTCGTAGTGGGCCGTGGCCAGCGCCTCGGGCAGCTGCCACTGCAGATAGACGCCGGTACCGGGGGCCTGGGTGCCCCTGCCGGGCTCGGGTTCGGCCGCCTTCTTCTCCTCAAGCATCTTGGTGAAGTTGGGCCCGAAGCGCTGGAAGTACCCGGGGTCGGACTCCGGTTCGCTGACGGTCAGGGCGTGCAGCTGCACGGGGACGATCAGGTCCGGTGCCACGGGAGGAGTGAGGGGGGACTCGGTCATGCGGGGCTCCGGTCGGTGGCGGGGACGGGGGCTGCCGGCGTGGTGCCGCTACCGGACGGGACGTACGGAGCGCCGCCTGGCGTCAGCCGCTGCAACTGCGGGGCGTTGACCAGGTTCACGGCGAACTCGGCGGGGGTGAGGTCCCGCTCGTCGCCCTCCCTGCCGAACGCGCCGGCGAGCTCCGGCACGAGACCGTCGTCGCCGCGCAGCCGCAGCACGTCCGGGGTCTCCCCGATGGGCCGGGACCGCAGGTAGCGGGTGAAGACGGTGCCCGCGTCCGGGTCCTCGGGGTCGGGGAAGTACGCCTCCAGGGGTGCGCCCAGGGGCGGGGCGTCCGCGCCGCCGATGCTGCGCAGGGAGACGACGTCCCCTTCGTCGATGCCGAAGTGGATGCCCTGGCCCGGTTCCAGGATGTCCACGCGGTCGGGCACCGTGTCGAACAGCGCGATGAGGGTGTCCTCGGCGAGCCGGTCCTGCCGCAGGATCGTCACCTTCTCCCCGTTCAGGTACGCGGCGAGCAGGAATTCGGGCCAGGCCCGCACCAGGGCGGAGCGGATCAGGAGTCCGGCCTCGGGCTCCCGCCCGGGAGTGCGGCGGCTCGCGACCGCCGCGCGCAGATGCCGGTCGACGTCGAGGTCGGTGGTGGTGTGCAGCCCGAGGTCGGAGGCTCCGGCGACCACGGCCTTGAGCCACGCCCGGTCGATGCGGAACATGCGCAGCGACTCGGCCGGCAGCATCCGCTCGTCGGGGACGAGGTGGTGGAACGGGATGCCGTGCAGCAGCGCGAGCCGGTCCAGCCACTCGGCGAGCGAGCGGGCCGAGCCCGCGGCCGTCGCCGACAGCAGTTCCACCGCGCGGGCGGAGACGAGCGCGGCCTCCCCGGCGGCCCGGTCACGCCGGGGACGCGGAGTTTCGGCCGGGAAGGGCTCTTCGGTCGCCTCGTCGTCGGGCGGCGCGGCGAACGCCTCCGCGAGGGAGCGTCCGTCCGCCGGTTCGGCGAGCTCCAGCAGCCCGCCGAGGCCCCGAACCCCGCTCGCCCCGGGCCCGGTGCCGCTGCGCGAGCGCGCCGGATCACCGGCGGTCGCCCGGATCACCACGGCCTGGTTGGCCAGCTCCCGGCGCGCCCGCGTCATCTCGGAGGCGAAGGACGGATCGGCGAGCGCCGCGGTACGGCCGAGGGTCCACGCGGCCGCGTAACTCACGTCGAACAGGCCGTGCTCGCGCTCGTACACCAGGGCGTGGTCGGAAGTGGTGTGCCCCTGTTCGAACGCCTGGCCGGGGACCTCGGGGGCGGTGACCGGAGCGGCCGGCCCCCGGTACCAGGCGTAGGTGAGCTCCCCGGACAGGGTGCGGTACGCCACCGGGACATGCCCCAGCGCGAGCCTGCGGCGTGCGTACGCCGTGGCCGCGTCCTCGCCCTGGCCGGGCGGGGGCACGGGGAGCCGGAGGGCGAGCTGCTCGTCACCCTCCGGGTCCTGGTGGCCCGGGTCGACGAGCTTCTTCAGCAGCGCGCCGGTGTCGAGCACGCCGAACGGGTCGTGCTGGAAGGACCACGCGTGCAGGGACACCAGCCGTACGGTGTCGTGCCCGGCGGGCGGGTCGGGCGTCAGATGCGGCTCGTAACCCTCCAGGGATACCAGGTGGGCCACGTACCGGCCCGGGACGCGGGGGAACCGGTTGGCGGTGACGACCGCGTACCGGCCCTCGGCGATCTTCTCCTCCCCGGCGCGGCTCTCGGGTGGCTTCACGTCCCTCACGTGCGCGAGGTAGTACATCTCGTCCTGCCAGGGCGCCACCGCGCGGAACACCTCGGCTGGCACGTCGATGGTCCGGCACTTGCTCGCCTCGACGTCCGCCGGAAGCGGCCAGCGCAGGGCGGGGCCGATGACGCCGGAATCAGCGGTGACCCGCAGTTCCCCGACGGTGCGCGTCACGGTCTCGCCGAGCGCGCCGGGGTCGTCGGGCAGTTCACCCTGGCGGAAGACCAGCAGCGCGATCCACGGCGCGTGGGCGCGCGACCGGGAATTGGGTGTCAGCTCCCGGTCCCAGGGCAGGACGGCCCGGGTCAGGGTGATGTGCGGCAGCACGTTGTCGTACGAGCCGGAGCTGCCCTCCGGCGGGTAGTAGGCGTGCACGGAGCCGTCGTCCAGGACGAACCGGGCCGGACGGACCTCGAACGCCTGCTCACTGACCGGCAGCGGGGGCGCGGTGTCCAGGCGGTCGCCGTTCTCGTCGTACAGCTCATGGGTGGCGACCACCGTGTAGACGCCGGCGCCCGCGTGCGGGATGAGGTGGTCATGGAAGAAGACATGGAGCTCTGGACCGTCGGTCTCCCGCACGGTGGTCACCTCCGAGGTGGGTGAGGGGGTGGGGGATCAGGCGGCGTGGACGGCCATCGGCACGCTGGTCATGGTGCGCGTGGCCAGGGCCGCGTAGGCCGTGAGCGGCGAGTCCGCGTCCGCGCCGGGCGAGACGCCCAGCCGGCCCAGGGCCGTGAGGACGGCGGCGCGCCCGGCGACGGTCTCCGCGGCGTCGAGGGTTTCGGCGATCACGGTGATGGTGTCGTCCTCGTCACGCGGGGCCGGCCCGGCGGGATCGGCGTTCCGCAGCGGGATCACGCCGTTCCGCAAGGGGTCGAAGCCGAGGGATCGGGAACTGACCGGGCCGAGTCCCTCGACGAGCTCGGGCGAGGGCACCTCGAAGCGCAGACCGGTGATCAGGTCGGGCACCAGGCCGGGCTCGTCCCTCCCCGCCTCCGGATCCTCCAAGGGGCTGCCCCACAGGGAGCGGGGAAGCCCACGGCGGATCACGGTGACGTCCCACTCGTTGTACTTCGGGTCGAAGTCCTCGGGATTCCCGACGCCCCGCTGGATCCGCACCAGGTGCTTGGAGGTGACCCCGCTCCGGCGCATCGGCCGGATGTCCACGGGGTCCCCGGTGGCGTACTCCACACCGTTGACCAGAACCTGGGAGGCGGGCAGCGCGGATTCCGTGGAGAACACGAAGCCGTCCGGGGAGACCAGCAGCGGAGCCCGCGCCGCGCTGCGTGCCGCAGTCTCCTCCGGGTCGACGTCCAGCAGGGCGCCTTTCTCCGTCTTGGTCCGCACCGGCGCGGGCAGCTGCGTCTGGAAATCGCCCCACGGCACGGGAGGGGCGCCCTTGCGGGAGGAGCCGAAGTCGAAGGAGAGGGAGATGAACCACACCTTGAGGGTGACCCGGCCGCCCATGGGCGGGGTCCACAGTTGCAGGTCGATGCCGAGTTCCAAGGACACCCGTACCTTGATCTTCACGATCGGGATCTTGATCGTGGCGGCCACCCCGATCGAGATGCCCAGGGCGAGGTCGAGGTAGAACGGCTTCCACTGGATGAGCGCGTCCAGATGGGCCGTGAACCAGGCGCTCACCGCGCCCTTCTCGTAGCGGGCGACGAGCGCTCCGCCGAACATCACGGCGCCCGGGGTGAGCGCCGTGTAGCCGGTGGCGCGGACGGTGACCCGGCCGCACGGGTTCCACTCCAGCCCGAGGCGGGCGGGCACCGGATAGTGGGGCGGCTTCGCGAACTGCGGGTGGTAGCCGCCCAGGCTGATGACGAAGTCACCGGCGCTGTCGCCGCCCGTCCAGACGTACAGGGCGATTCCGCCGGTGAGCCGGCAGCCCGGGTCGAAGATGTACGAGCCCTCGCCGACCGCCACGTCCAGGGCGAGCAGGTCGCGGTCGGAGAGATAGGCCAGCCGCAGGTCGATGTTGAGCCGCGCGTGCTCCTTCGCCCCGGGGACGGTGTTCTTCGGCAGGCTGATGGACGTACGGCCCAGCAGCATCAGGTTGAGCCGGTTCCCGAACTCGATGAGCGCGAGAGCCTGCGTCTCGATGAACCGGAAGGAGGTGAACCGCACGCCGACGGCCACCCAGTACGAGCCCTCCTCGGGCCGCACCCAGCCGTTCGGCCCGGCGAGCCGGTCGAGCATGTCCATCGGATCGGGAGGCTCCGGCGCGGGCGCGCCGGGCAGGGCCGGGGCGGCGTTGAGCCGCCCGATCAGCGGAAAGTCGGGCAGCCGGTGGATTTCGGGCGGGACCACCCGGCTGTTGAAGCCGAAGCCGCCGGACAGGCCGGTGACGGTGAACGGTGGTGGCCCGAACAGTGACCGTCCGCCCGCCAGCAACGCCTCCAGATAGAGGAACACGGTGTTGTACCCAGCCGTGGCCCGCGCGAAGGCGCCCGCACCCATGATCTCCACCATCGGTGTGGTTACCCTGACCAGGCCCATCAGCCCGCCGGCGATCTCGTCGTCCTTGCCGCCCGCCCAGCGCAGCGCCGCGTCGATGGCCATCGGCGGCGCGCTGCGGCGCAGCGCGAGCGAGGCACCGGCCAGCTGTGGCTGGGGCCTCATTCCCATCTTGAGCGGGATGACCAGCCCGAGGCCGTCGAGCGCGAACACCGAGCCGGCGATGCGGATTTCCCCGGTGAAGTAGAGGCGAAGGCCCTTCTTGTCCTTGCCCCGCTTCAGGGCCGCGATCTCCAGCGGCCCGTACGACAGGGGAAGCCCGGGCAGGGCGACTTCCTTGTCGGGCTCCGGCGGCTCCTCCTCCTTCTTCTCCTTGTCTGAGCGGATGGCGATCCCCGGCATCTCGCCGCCGTCGACCTTCCAGGTGACGACGGCAGTGACGCCTTTCTCCCATACGTTGTCGGACGTCGCGTTGGGCCGGGGGAAGACGGGCTCGGCGAGACCGTACTCGGCGAGCAGAGTGTTCAGATGGTCGGTCTGGGCCGTGTCGAACTGCTGGGAGATGTACAGCACGCGCAGCAGCGGGAAGGTGAGGGCACCTTCCGGAATGCCCTCGCCAACTAGCGGAAGAGTGGAGCCGTCAAACCCGACCCGCACGCTGAGAATGAAGGCACTGATCTTTTCGGTACCGAGGCTGTACGTCTTGAGGAACACGGCGTCGACCGGATTGGGGCCGCCCGGCTGGTCGAGATATCCCGGGAACTGGGCCGTGATCAGCTTGTCCCGGCCGGGCAGTCCGTCGTAGAAGTGGACGTTCTCCAGGTACGGGACGAGCTCGTCGGGGAGCTCCAGGTCGACTGATTCGATCTCCTCCAGCATCTCGCGGAGGGTGACGCGTTCGGGTGCGGCCATGGTCACGTTGATCGTTCCCCCTTGGCCCCGTGGGGGCCGGTCCGGGTCTACGGGGTCGAGGTAGTGGTGGCGGGTCCGGTCGCGGGTCAGTACGGGCCGACGGCGATGCTCATCGGGCGCTGGCCGTCGCGCGTCGGGATGGCCCGCACCATGTCGTACGTCTCGGTGTCGACGATCACCACGGCGTTGGCGTGTTCTTCGCTGAGGAAGGCGAACGTGCCCGCGTAGTCGAAGGCGATGGCATGCGGGTGGCCGGGGCCGCCCGAGCCGCCGACCGGGATGCGGCGGCGGACGGCATGGCTGAGCGGGTCGGCGATGAGCAGGCCCTCCTTGGTGTCCCAGTCCCAGGGCAGGCAGTACAGACCGTCGCCGCCGCGCGAGACAGCCAGCGCCGTGCAGCCGGGAAGCACACCCTGGCGGACGACCGCCCCGTTCCGGACGTCGAAGGTGCAGACGCCTTCCCGGCCTGCGGCGTGCAGATGGACGCCGTCCGGGGAAAGGGCGATGGTAAACGCGTTGCCCGCAGGCATGCGGAACGCCTGGCGCAGCCGGCCGGCCCGCACGTCCACCTCGACGACCGCTCCCCGGCCGTCGAGATCCACGCCGAGGTACACGAACCGGTCGTCGGGAGAGGCCACGGCCGAGCCCATGTCGGCCCCGATGCCACTGGCCTTCAGATCGGCGCCGTCGTCCTGCGCGGACAGCGCGGCACGCAGGTCCTGGGCGCGAAGTTCGACGCGCTGGGTGCGTTCCGTGGTACCGGCCCGGAAGGTGTCCAGATAGAGCTTGCCCTGCTCCCAGTTCTTCGTGGCGCCGTGCACCAGCGACGCCCCGGCGCTGAACGTGACTCCGCATGCCGGGGATTCGCCGCTTGCGAAGGGCAGGTCGGCAACGATCCGGCGAGTGGTGGTGTCCAGGCACAGACGCTGCGTGTGGGTCCATACGTACAGCAGCCGCCCGTCCGGACTCACCTGCAGGGCGGTGGTCGAGTCGCTGTGCGGGTTGATGTCCAGGGTTTCGACATCCCGGTCGCTTTCCAGGTCGATCACATCGATGTTTCGGCCGACCTGCACATAGGCGAAGCCGGGGGCGAACGTCGGTACCAGACCGGGCCAGGTCGTGTCGTCCACGGGCCGGGCGGTCTCGGTGACCGTGCGGGTAGCGAGCGTCCCCCGGGTGGAATCGGCAGCGTGGAAGAAGTGGAAGGCGCCCTGGGAGGGACGGCTGACGGCGGCGTCGATCCCGGCGGTGAACGCCGGCGCGTGCTGGGCGAGTCCGGGCCACATCCGCTCCAGCGGCGCCACCTCCACCACGTTCATGGCGCGCAGGTCGTAGCGGGCGCACTGATCGCCCGCGAAGAGGTACACCTCCTGCCCCGCACCACTCGCCAGGGCCGCGTCGATACCTTGCGGAAACGGCTGCGGCAGCCCCGGCAGACGGGCGGCGATGGTGCTGACCTCGGCGACGGAGCCGTCCAGCGGGTTCAGTAGCAGGCACTGCGCGCCGCGGAAAACCATCGACCACGGGTCGGCGGTGACCAGCACCGCGTCGAACCCGGAGCGGAACGCGGCCGGCAGCGCGGGCCACATCCGCTCCAGCGGACGGGCGCCGTCCGCCATCCGGCCCGTGTCCCAGTCGAACCGGGCGGCGCGTCCGCCCCGGGTGACGAAACCGGTTTCCCGGCCGTTCTCCGTGACGGTGAAGAAGGCATCGATGACGGGCGGGGCCTCGGGCACGACGGAACTCCCTCTGCAGTACGGGTCAAGGGGGTGGGGTGGCTGGGGCGCTTGTTCAGTAGGTGGTGTAGGCGAACCGGGGGCCGAGGTACGGGAAGGAGACGTAGTGGTTGACGGTCGTCCGGCGGGCGGCGACGTCGACCACCGCCACTCCTCCGGGTCCCAGCAGGACGAAGGCGTATGTCCCGAAGTGGTTGAATTCAAGATCCAAGCCGGTGCCGAGGCCGTTACCTGCGCCGAGCGAAATGCGCCGCAGGACGGTATGGCCGTCCGAGGCGGCGACCAGCACGCCGCCCCGGTCTGCGGCGGGCAGACACCACAGTTCACCGCCGTCGGGCGTGAGCTTCATCGCCCGGCACGGTGGGAGCACGTCCTGCCAGGCGATGGCGCCGGTGTACAGATCGATCGCGCACGTGCCGCGCTCCTGGGCGACATGGGCGATCCGCCCGCCCGCGTCGATCGCCACGTCGAGAGGCGCACCGGCGTCGAGGAGGTGAAAGGTCTGCAGTACCTTCCGCTGCTCCAGGTCGACTTCGAGGATGCGGTAGATGTCGTCGCCCAACCTGCGGAAGTGGAATCCGACGTATGCCATGGCACCGTCCGGGGAGAGCGCCACAGGTGGCGCGTCCTGCCAGCCCGGGAGGAACTCCGAGAGGGGCTGCCCGTTCTCCTGAGCCTCATCGGGCGGCGTGGACCGGGTCGCGGGACCGTCGCCGTCCAAGTCGTTCGCCTCCCCTTCCCTCGTGCCGTCGTAGTCGTGCAGGCCGATCTCGGCTACCAGATCCGGTCCGGCCGGATCGACGACATTGAGCTTCCAGGTGCTCTTGGACACGAAGTACATACGGCCGCCGTCCCGGCTGAAGACAGCGCGCCTCCCGTCCGTCACGCGAGTGCTGTGCCAGCGGACCTGCGCGGTGGCCATGTCGTAGCAGGAAAACCGATCGTTGTAGGTCAGGTACAGGTAGCGGCCGTCCGGGCTGGTGACCGGCGCCCCGGCGAGGACACCGGTCGGCACCTGTTCGCTCTGCCCGGTCTCCAGGTCGAGGGCGACCGGCCTACCGTCTGCCCAGATGATCACATGGCCGCGGGTGAATGCCGGCAGCAGTCCGGGCCACGCCGCGTTGCCCACCGCGGCCGCGTTCTCGCGGATGGTCGTGTCGGCCAGCGTGCCCTCGGTGTAGTCGCCGCCCCGGAAGAGGTAGCACTTCCCGGTGCCAGGATCCACCGTCGCCGCGCCGAGCCCGTGGGCGAACTCCGGCGCCTTAGCGGTCAGTCCGGTCCACACCTGGGCGATGGTCTTCACCTCGACCGGCGCCGGTACGCGCAGGTCGTAGCGGACGCACTGGGAGCCGCTGAAGAAGTACACCTCGTTGACGCCCGCCCCGACGCCGGGGGCGGGCAGGGCCGCGTCGATGCCCTGAGCGAAGGCGGCCGGTAACCCGGGAAAGCGGGCGGCGATGGTGCTGACCTGGGCGACGGAGCCGTCCAGCGGATTGAGCATCAGGCACTGCGGGCCCCGGAACACCCACGTCCAGGGGTTGTCCGCCTGCGTGGTGAGGGCGGCGTCGATTCCCTGCCGGAATGCCTCCGGCAGCTGCGGCCAGCGCTGTGCGAGCGGCACCGCGTCGACGTCGTACATCCGCTTCCCGGTCCAGTCCCAGCGGGCGATCCGGCCGCCCTGCACGGCGTAGCCGATCCTGAGCCCCTCCTTCTCATCGGTGACAGTGAAGAACGCGTCGATGACATGCCCCGACATGGATGGCTCCTCGAATCGGTCCGGCCAGAAGCTTTATCGACGCACACACATACCGTCAACAGTCGCTTATAGGCCACTTTTGAGGGTAATCGGCGCCGAAGGAGCCCCCGGGCGGGCAGCCAGTTTCCGGCCGTTGTCCGGATGGGGCACCTTGACGTTGGATCACGCGCCGGGAATCGTGTGTCCGCGCTCGCGGCAGGGCAGCGGCGCAGGTCAGACGCCCTTTCGCTACCGCAGCACCGCCTGCACGAGGAGACGCTTTGCCCGGCGAACAGCATCTGCTCAAGGTCTACATCGACCGCTCCTACGTCCACACCACCACGGTCCGCCACCAGGGCATCACGGTCGCTCTCGCCATGGACGACCAGTGGCGTCTGGTCTACACCGTCCTCGACCTGGCACTGCACGACGAGAAGTCGCGCTGAGCCGTTGCTCCGGATGAGCTACGAGGCTGCCTGAGACGCGGACGAGCATGTTCGGTCGACGATGACGGCCTGAGGGTGTACCAGTGCTTGAAGCCGTAGGTGTCCTCCTTGCGTCGTGATGGTCAGGAAGGGGGGCGGTGTCCTTCAATGAGCCTTTTCAGCGTGGCCACCGATCGGGTGAGGTAGGCGAGGTCGAGGTGTGGCCGCAACGCACGAGGCTCCCGTGCCGTTGAGGGAGGTGTTCGAAGTCTCAACCCATCGGCACTGGAGCCTCGTTAGTTCCCCATCCAGCCGAACTTGACCTGCCCCACACCCTCGTCGAGTGGGTCACGATGCTCATCTTCACCCGCGAGGGTGACCGACGATGCAAACTCCCGCCGCACCAGCGCGCGCTCGTCGCGGCGTGGGTGGTGCCGACGGTGACGTGGGGGCCGGCGCCCAGTATCAGGGTTCTCTGCCGTTGATGAAGTCGGCTTCGTCGCCGCCCTCCATGCGGAGGTATCGCTTCACCATCTGGGTCGACTGCGGCGACGGTTACCGGTACACCGCCAGCCTCTGGGAGGGGACGTACCGCGTGCCCATCGTCTGCGCCGGTGGCAACCGCGCCCTGTGGGGCGCGGTTGCGCTGTGTGAACCCACCGCAATCCCGCAACACCGTTCGCCGTGCGCCCTGTCGGTCCGGTCTCGCCTCCGGCAGGCGCGTGGCGTGCCCTGTGCGTCTCGCCTGTGACCGGATAGAGCCTACGACCTCACCCGGTAGTTAGCCTCGCGCTCTCACCAGAGTCCAGGGACGAGCGGGGGGAGCTCGGAGTTTCAGAATTTGGGACGCCCGTCAGGGTCGTTCACCCGACGCGGTCCCGGAAAAGGAAATGAGACGGTGAATCAAGAGCGTCGTCCCGGCCGTACGCAGCCTCGCCGAGGCCCAGGATCTCCTGCAGGGACTCACCCCATGTGGACCAACGCACCAGCACCCGGTTGCCGAGCAGGACCATCCCCTGTTCCCGCGCGAAATGCAGGCGAAGGTGAACCGGACCCATGTCACCTGCCGCTCATTGTCTGCGGATATCGAGCCGCCATCGGTATCGGATCATCACATGTGGCGACTCTTTGGAATGAACGGACTATGCAGAAACCGTTGGTCAATCCGTGGGTGGTGCTACCAATTACCCAGCGTTCGGAACCGAGTTGGGGATGTCTCTCGCGTCAATTCGCGAATCCCACGCCTACAGCAAGAACGGATCCCATCCCATGGCAATCGCAGTCCGCAAGACGCTCGCCGTCGCGATGCTGGCCCTGACCGCTTCCCTCCTGCCAGCGGCCGGGGCGGAAGCCACCAGCGCTATGGCTCCGGCCCTGCGTGCTCCTGGTCTCTACTGCCTCGCCAACACCTGGGACACCCCGAAGGTGTCCACGAAGCCGTGTGATGCCGCCGACCGCGGGCAGCGCTGGACCATCTCGGGTCAGCAGATCTCCCTCCGTAACGCCCCCGCCTACTGTCTCGCCAACACCTGGAATGCCCAGGACGTCTCGGTGAAGCCGTGCGACCCCAAGGACCAGGGCCAGTACTGGACCGTCTCGGGCCAGCAGCTCACCCTCACTTACGCGCCGGCCTACTGCTTCGCCAACGCCTGGAACACTCCGAACCTCTCGACCAAGCCCTGTGACAGCGCCGACCGCGGCCAGCGCTGGGTGATCTTCAACGACCAGATCAGTCTCGCCGCCGCCTGACCCCGGACCCTCTGGTAAGCCTCTTGCCTGGGTTCGGTGGGCGGCAAGTCGTGCGGACGGATTCCGAACGTACCGGTCCTGCGCCGGTGTGTGGCACTCGGCCCCGTCATCGCGGCCGGCCACTGCCCGGTCTGCGCCCAGCCGCTGCCCGACACCTTCCGCTGCCCCGCAGGTACTGCTCTGCTGGTGCACCGTGCGTGCCCTGGCGCCAGCGCCCGGCGGCTGCTGTCCCCCACCCGCAGAGGGATGTGCGGTGACAGTTGGACCGTTCGCCAGCGAAGTTGGACAACGGGACGAGCTGTGAGCGTGAAGTTGGACCGCTATGGCGTTTCTGACTTCTGCCCGTTGGGGTGAATCGTTGCAGTTCCTGATGGGTGTGGGCGGGTGTCCGTATCTATGGTGTGTGAGATATGCGGATGGGGGGCGGGCTGACTCCGACTGGACGTCAGCGGCGCGAGACGGTACGGATGCAGTCGGCTGAACTGTTTGAGCAGCAGATCGCCGTGGCGGAAGTCGCACGTCGGCTGCGGGTGAGGGTGAAGTCGGCTTATCAATGGCACCAGTTGTGGCGGGAGGGTGGCGTTGAAGCTCTGGCCTCCCGGGGGCCGAGCGGGTCACGGTGCCGCCTGTCGACGCGGTGCCTCGAAGAGCTGGCGGGGTTCCTGGAGGAAGGTCCGGCCGCGCACGGCTGGGTGGAGGACCAGGTGTGGACCGCATCAAGGGTGGTGACCTTGATCGGCAGGCAGTTCCATGTCTCCTACAGAGTCTCGGGTGCCACCCGGTTGATGCACCGGCTCGGCTTCAGCCAGCAGGTCCCCGCGCGGCGGGTCGCCGAACGCGACGAGCAGGCCGTGACCGCGTGGAAGGTGGCGACCTGGGCGGAGGTAAAAGAGTACGGGCGGCCTGCGGGGGCTACGTCTGCTTCGAGGACGAAGCCGGGTTCACCCGCAGGCCGCCCCGGGGACGGACCTTGGGCCGGCGGGGCATCACCCCGGTCGTGTCCGTCAGCGGCCGGCGTTCGTGACGGCTGCCGGTGGCCGGGCTGATCGCGATGCGGCCCGGTTCCCGGACCCGGCTGTGCCACCGGCTTCGATCTCATCCCGCGGGCAAGGGAACACGCCGCAGCATGGGTGAAGGGGACTTCATCGCGCTCCTCGACGGCGTCCACCAGCTGGTCAGAGCACCGATCGTGCTGGTCTGGGACCGCCGCCGCCACCGATGGGCCGTCGAACGTACCGTGTCCTGGCTCGCCGGCTGCCGTCGGTTCCACCGCCGATACGAGCGCAAGGCAGAACACTTCCTGGCCTTCGTCGGCATAGCCACAGCCCTCATCTGTCACCGCCGCCTCACCAAATGAAACGACGTCTAAGTGGGCATAGTGGAGGGCTGCGCGGGAGAGATGGAGGAGCTCGGCATCGTCAAGCCGGTGCAGGATCTCCTCGTGGAGCCGGCCACGGATTCCAGCCCGCGATCAGATCAGGAACCGGCGGTGGGCAGTGGACTTCGAGGTCCCGAAGCAGGGTGGCAGCGCCCACCAGGCACAACCGCTGACCAGCACGTAGATGATCACGGCGAATTGCGTCTCATCCGGTGTCTGGGGATCATCGTGGCCGGCAACGGTGACGTCGGGCTCCGTCGAGCGGATTCCTGATGGTTCGCCGTCCATGGCGGTCACATGGGCCGGGCGCTGTGAACAGCAGCCTCCTTTGCAGCGCACGGAAGCCGAAACGCCCGCATCCTGGTTCCCTACCCCAGATGACGAGTCGCGTGAAGGTGGCTATCATAGATACAAGACGGCCGCAACTGCGAGATCCGCACTCTGGCCTGCAGTGATGCAGGAGGCTTGAGAATTTGCGTTCCAGTCCAGAATGTCCGTGGCCCGACGAGGTCACGTTGACGGCGGATACGCGCACATCACAATCATCTGGCGACCGGAAAGCTCTGTCCACGGTTTGCGAGAGGACGCAGAGCGAATTCGTGCCGCAGTGAGTGGCACAACTGCGAGAAGGGTTCTAATCATGCAGGCAATCAGAGTGAAGCGGCTCTTCGCGGTGTCCGCCATCGGTGTCCTGATGGCCGGTGGCGCCGCGCTCGGCGCCGCGGGTACTGCCTCCGCGGCCATGCCCACACACCCCGTCACCTCCGTCACCTACGTCCACGGCGGCGGTTGGGACGACGACGACGACAACGGCTACGGACACAACGGCGGTGGGTACGACAACGACGACGACTGGGGCGGAGGATACGACGACGGCTGCTGACGCGCCGAATCATGCTGTGTGGTCCGCCGATCCGGCGGTCCGCACAGCGTTACGTTCGCCGGGGGATACGAGGGATCGGGGAGGTCCCTGGTGTACCAGCCGGTACGGGGTCGAGAGTGCAGGACCGGACGCAGCCATGGATGCCTTCGTTCTGACGCCTGGTCAGCAATATGCAACACAGGGAATTCAGATGGGGGCCGGTGCCACCCGAAAGGGGCGACCCGAGTGGGTCCGGGGACCGGGATGAGGGTGAGATCCCCAACGCCTTGCCGCCCACCCCGCCCACCCCGTGTACGCCGGCCAGAGTGAGGCCGATCAGGTGGCATTGGGACACCGTGGTCTTCCCGTACGTCCGAAACGGGCGCACTCGCTTCGGACGGATCGACGCCCGCACGCTCGGCCCGGGAATCCATTTCTTCGCGGGCCTGGCATAAGACCGTGTCCAATGTGGTGAGGCGGACGAGTCGCTTGTAGCAGCACAGGGCGGCGGCGAGGCCGAGAAAGGCCAGGTAGTTGCGGGGATGGCGCTCGTAGCGGTGGTTGAGACGGCGATACCCGGTCAGCCAGGACATCGTCCGCTCGATCACCCACCTTCGCCGGCCGAGACGTTCGGAGGACTCGACGCCTTTGCGTGCGATGCGGACGCCGATGCGTTTGCCGCGTAACCATTTCCGCAGGTGGGGGACGTCGTAGGCCTTGTCTGCACCCCCGGGACCAGGGGATTCACCCCGATACCGAAACGGTGGGCGGTCGAGCGAACCTATGGATGGCTCATGCTCCACCGGCGTCTCGCCCGGGACTACGAAACCCTGCCCACCCGCTCCGAAGCCGTCATCCACATCGCCATGACCGACCTCATGGCCCGACGCCTCACCGGCGAGAACACCATCTCCTGGCGTGACCCGAAGAAGGCCAATACACAACCCATTCTGGGATGAAACACCGGACGAAAACGACCTCTTAGGCTCGTGTGATGGCGTCCTCCATCGGCCCGCACGCATGGCAGTTCGTACAGACGAAGCTGCGTGCCCGTGCCGTGCGTCCTCGCCCCCAGGGAGCGGCTTCGTCGCCCGTCCCCGGGGGTACCGGTTGAGGGCGTCAGTAGCCGGTTCCGCGGTGGACCTGGGCCCGCTCGACGTCGTGGGTCGCACCCTTGTGATCCAAGGTGCTGCACGCGTCGGCGATGTCCTGGGTCAGGCGCTCGATCTGCTCGCGGCTCAGGGTTTCCTTGACCAGGGCACGCAGGATCTTCACCCGGTCGGCGTTGGGCGGGAGCGTGTACGCCGGCACCATCCAGCCGCGCTCGGCCGAGAGCTGCCAGGCGATGTCGGACTCGTCGTAGGCGTGCTTGTCGGCGAGGCGGAAAGCGACCAGCGGTAGCTGCTCTAGGTCGCTGCCGATCACTTCGAAGCGGCCGCTGTCGCGCAGGTTGTCCGCCAGTGCGCGGGCGTTCTGCTGCATCGTCTCCATGACGTAGGTGTAGCCCTGGCGGCCCAGCCGCACGAAGTTGTAGTACTGGGCGAGCACCATCGACGCACCGGTGGAGAAGTTCAGCGTGAACGTCGCGTCGGTCTTGCCCAGGTAGTTCTCGTAGAACACGAGGTCCTCGGCCAGGTCGGATTCCTCGCGGAAGACCAGCCAGCCGATGCCGGGGTAGACCAGGCCGTATTTGTGTCCCGAGACGTTGATCGAGCGGACCTGTTCGAGCCGGAAGTCCCATTTCGAGTCCGGGTAGAGGAAGGGCCACACGAAGCCGCCGCTGGCGCCGTCGACGTGGATCGGGATGTCGAGGTCCCGCTCCTTGCGGATATCCCGCAGGAGCTTGTCGATCCCCACGACATCGTCCTTGTGGCCGGTGAACGTGGTGCCGAGGACGGCGACGACGCCGATCGTGTTCTCGTCGAGGTGGGGCTCCACGTCCTCCGGGCCGATCGTGTACTTTCCCTCGGCGAGCGGCACGATCCGCGGCTCGACGTCGAAGTAGCGGCAGAACTTCTCCCACACGACGTGGACGTCGCCGCCGAAGACCAGGTTGGGCCGGTCGACCGACAGCTTGGCCGCCTGGCGGCGCTCCCGCCACTTCCATTTCAGCGACAGCGCGCCCAGCATGATCGCCTCGGATGAACCCTGGGTCCGGCATCCGGTGGTCCTACCCGGCGCGTGAAACAGGTCGGCGAGCATACGAACGCAGCGCTTCTCGATCTCGGCGGAAATGGGGTACTCCGCGTGGTCGATGAAGTTGCGGTGGAGGTTCTCGGCGATGATCCGTTGCGCCTCCGGCTCCATCCACGTGGTGACGAACGTGGCGAGATTGCGCTGCGGGTCGCCCTCCATGACGAGGTCCCCCTCCAGCAATCTCATGGCGTCCGTCGCGGCCATTCCATCCACGGGGAAGGTCTCCGAGGGAGCGGGCACGGTCAGGAAACGGTTGCCGAACAGAGCCGCGACGTCACTCTTGGTCATGCCGGCGACTCAATCACGTCCGGAACGGGAGCCATGCGCAGACCTGCGGATCGGGCTCGGCATACACGCGAACGGCGTACCTTCCCGAGTGATCGACTCAAGTCACCATATGTACGCCGTCGTCGAGGAGGGGCGAACTCCGTGCGGGCGATCGACGACTGTGCACCTGTTCGGCTCTCGTTGGATGGCTTCTGCCGGGATCAACCGATAGCTTCAAAAATGATACCGAACATCCGGATAGCGCGGATTCCGGCCCGCACGGTGCAGCGCCGCCCCTCTGGTGCGGCCACGGCAGCGACCGACTTCTAGAACGGGACCCTTCGCATGGCTGATGATCACCACTACGACGTCATCGTCATCGGTACGGGAGCGGGCGGCGGCACGCTCGCCCACCGGCTGGCCTCCTCCGGCAAGCGGATCCTGATCCTGGAGCGTGGCGACTATCTGCCACGGGAGCGTGACAACTGGGACTCCACCGCCGTCTTCGTCAAAGCCAAGTACCGTGCCCCCGAGTTCTGGTACGACAAGCACGGCAACGAGTTCCCCCCGGAGGCGAACTACTACGTAGGGGGCAACACTAAGTTCTACGGCGCCGCGCTCTTCCGCCTCCGGCCCGAGGACTTCGGCGAGCTGCGCCACCACGACGGCATCTCACCGGCCTGGCCGATCCGCTACGAGGATCTGGAGCCGTACTACACGCAGGCCGAGCAGCTCTACCTGGTGCACGGGCGGCACGGCGAGGACCCCACCGAGGGCCCGGCCAGCGGCCAGTACCCGCACCCCCCAGTGGAGCACGAGCCGCGCATCCAGCAGCTCAGCGACGACTTGGAGAAGAAGGGCCTGCACCCCTTCCACCTGCCCATCGGCGTGAACCTCACCCAGGACGACAACGGCCGGGCCACCCATTCCAGCGTATGCATTCGCTGCGACCGGGTCGACGGCTTCCCCTGCCTGCTCGGTGCCAAGTCCGACGCGCAGGTGATCTGCGTCGACCCGGCGCTGAAGTATGACAACGTCACCATGGTGACGGGAGCCCACGTGCGCCGCCTGGAGACCGACTCGACCGGACGCACCGTCACCAGGGTCGTAGCCGAACTCGGGGACGGAACGACCGAAGGATTCAGTGCCGACATCGTGGTGGTCGCCTGCGGTGCGGTCAACTCGGCGGTCCTGTTGCTCCGTTCGGCCAACGACAAGCACCCTGGTGGCCTGGCCAACAGCTCGGACGTCGTCGGACGCCACTACATGCGCCACAACAACCTGGCGCTGATGGCAGTGTCCAAAGAACCGAATCCCACGAGGTTCCAGAAGACCCTGGCACTGCACGACTGGTACCTGGGGGCGGACGACTGGGACTTCCCCCTCGGCGGCATCCAGATGCTCGGCAAGTCGGACACCGACCAGATCCGCGGTGAGGCACCGCGCTGGGCCGGCGCGGTCTCGCCCGACATGCCGTTCGAGGTGCTGGCGCACCATGCCGTCGACTTCTGGCTGTGCGGGGAGGACCTCCCGCTGCCCGAGACCCGCGTCACCCTCGACAAGGACGACGCCATCCACCTCGCTCTCGACGAGAAGAACAACATCGCCGGCCTCAAGCGCCTCCAGCACAAGCTCCAGGGAATGCTCGGCCACTTGGGCATGCACGAGCACCATCTGCTGTCGCACAGCATCTACCTGCACAAGGGCATGCCCATCGGGGCCACCGCGCACCAGGCCGGCACCGTCCGTTTCGGTGACGACCCGAACAGCTCCGCACTGGACGTCAACTGCAAGGCCCACGACCTCGACAACCTCTACGTGGTGGACACCAGCTTCTTCCCGAGCATCGGCGCGGTGAACCCGTCACTGACAGCCATCGCCAATGCCCTGCGGGTCGGCGACCACATCGCCGCCCGGCTGCGCTAAGGGGTACCGAGGCTGCGGCAGAGCGCGGCTGCTACAGGTTGTCCCCGGGTGCACGGGCGGCCCGGGTATCGGCGTCGGTGAGCGGCTCCAGCTCACCCATGGTGTCGAGCCGGTAGAGCACCACCAGCGCCGGGCCGACCAGCACGATCGCGATGAGCGTGACGAACGCCAGCCAGCGCATGGTGTGAGCTGCGCCGGCCGCCTCGGCCACAGTCAGCGAGGTGGGCAGTAGGTAGGGTCTCTGTGCGAAGCCCCAGGCGCCGACGGTCAGGGCGACGCTCGCCACTGAGGTGTAGCGGGACCAGCCGTGGATCCGGCGCAGCAGGATCAGCACCGTCGCAAGACCGCAGATCGCGGCCAGGACGACCAGCAGCAGTCCCCAGCCCCCGGTGAGGCCCTCCCAGACGTACCGGGCGTCACTATGGGTCACGGGCAGGCCGATGAGCGCGAGGACGACGACGGCGCAGAAGGCCAGCAGCGCGCGCCGACGGAAGTATTCCACGAGGTCGCCCGCGTCGAACCGCCGGGCGTCTGCGCAGAGGAACACCGCCCCGAGGAAGGCGGTGGCGGCGATGGCCAGCAGACCCGCGAGGACGGAGGTCGGGTTGGCCCAGGCGTCCGCGGAGGCGGTCGTCCCGACCATCACCCGGCCGGATGCGATGCCGCCGAGCACAGCCCCCAGGAAGAACGGCGTGAGCAGCGATGAGATGGCGAACATCGCACCGTAGACCCGCCGTCGGGCCAGGCGGCGGGACGGCTTGCGCAGAGCGAATCCGGCACCGCGGAGCACCAGGCCGACGGCGGCCAGCGCGAGCGGCAGCCACATTGCCTCGAACACAGCCTGGAACATCGTCGGGAAGCCGGTCCACATGACGATGAAGACGAAGATCAACCAGACGTTGTTGACCTCCCAGACCGGCGCCATCGCGTGATCGATGAGCCAGCGCGGCCGCTTGCCGCGATCCGCACCCCCAGCCATGAGGTCCCAGAAGCCCGCACCGTAGTCCGTGCCCCCGGCACAGGCGTAGGCGGCGACCGCGAGAACCAAGACCCACGCGATGACATCGGCCATCATGAGGCACCACCAGAGGTACGGTCGGATCCGTCGGCAGGCGTGCGTGCTGCCGAGGTGGGCTCGGGCTCGCTTCTGGGCCCGTAAGGGGTGTCGGTCTCAGCGGGCACAGCGCCCGATGCGGCCAAGCCCTCGTCGGCGATCCGCCAACGAGTACGCATCTTCAGAATGATCGCGAGGAACGAGCCGAAAACGGCCACGTACACGACGATCACGATGCCGAGCATCGCCCACAGCGATCCGGCGCGGGTGTCGGTCACTGCCTCAGCGACCTTCATGTGGTTGTAGACGATCCAGGGCTGGCGGCCGACCTCGGTGGTGATCCAGCCGCACTCCACGGTGACCAGGCACGCGACTCCCGCGACGGCCGCGCAGCGGAAGAACCAGCGGCTACGAGGAAGGTCCCGGTGCCGCAGCCACGACCAGGCGTACCAGAGCGCGAGCAGGATCAGCAGGCTGCCGATGGTGGCCATGATGTCGAAAGCCCAGTGGACGATGGTGGCCTGGACGGTCGTGGGGCGGTCGGCGGCCGGCACCGTCGTCAGCCCGGTCACCTGGGTGCTGGGCTTGAAGCCGGCGAGGATGGAGTCCAGCTGAGGGATCTTGATTCCGCCGGAGATCGTCCCGTCACCGTTCAACCGCCCGAACAAATACTCGGGCACGTGGGTGTCCGTCTCCCAGACGATCTCCATGGCGGCGAACTTGATCGGCTGCTTGTGGAAGACGGCACGAGCGGCCGAGTCGCCCAGCATGAACTGGACCGGGGTGAGAATCGCGGCAACGGTGAACGGCAGCGTGAAGCCGAGCCGGTGGTACCGGTCACGGCGCCCCCGCAACCAGCCCACGGCATACACGCCGGCGACCACGTATCCGGCCGTCAGGAACATCGCGACCACGAAGTGCCAGTACTCCGCCCCGAAGATCGGCGTGAAGACTGCCTGCCGCACATCGACGTCGACGGGATTGCCCTGCGTGTCGAGGCGGAACCCCTGAGGGGTGTTCATCCAGGAGTTGGCCGCGATGATGCCGAACGCACCCATCAGAGCGGCCAGCGGCAGCGGTACGGCCAGCCAGAAGTGCGTCCAGGGCTTGAGCCGGCGCCAGCCGTAGAGGTAGATGGCGATCAGGACCGCCTCCAGGAAGAACGCCCAGGCCTCGATGCCGAACCCCAGGCCGAAGACGTCGCCCCAGCGGCCCAGCATGCCGGGCCACAGCAGGCCGAGTTCGAAGGACAGCACGGTGCCGGTGACGACGCCGATGGCGAATTGCACGGCCATCACCGCCGACCAGCGCCGCGCGAGCTGAAGGGCGACGGCGTCGTTGCGGCGCAGCGCCCGGTGGTGCATGAGCAACGTGATGAACGGCAATGCCACGCCGAACGGCACCAGCAGGATGTGAGAGGCCAGGGTGAAGGCCATCAGCTGCCGAGCCGGCAGGAGTTGGGGCGGAGTGTCAGCCAGAAGGGCCGCTGTGCTGAGCATGTGCGCCTCGATGGTCTGCCCCGCAGGGCGCGGGGGCTGAGGAACGACAGGGGTGCGAAAGGGTGGCAACGGCAGATGCCGGCCACGTGTGCGGTCAGGGAGACGGCGGGGGCGCCCTATGCCTGGGGGTCAGCCCTTGGCGGCGCGGCGGCGTCGGACGAGGTGAAGGCGAGCTCGCGTCGCGAGCTGATGGCGAAAGCGACGGACCGGCTGAGCACCGCTCCCAGCCTGCAGCGGAATCCCGTGAGGAAGGCCACGGGGATGAAAAGGGCCACACGCCAGCCGATCACACCCAACGGGTGCAGCGGGCCGGCCTTGACCGGCGATCTCCCTGATCTGTCCTGCCAGTTCGACACCGGTCGGGCCCGCCGCCGACCAGCGCGAACGTGAGCCATCGCTGCCGTTCCCTGGCATCTGCCGCCGTTTCGGCCATCTCGAACACCCGGTAGATCCGCCGACGGATGTCCAGTGCGTCGTTCAGCGTCTTCATGCCGGACGCGCGCGGCAAACCCGTCATGCCCGAAGGAAGACTGGCGCATGCCGACCGCGCGGGCTTCGACAACCACGTCGGTGGCTTCGGTCGCGCGATCTGGCCCTCGGACAGGAGTCCTGAAGCGCACTGGTAGAGCAGCGGTTGGACGACGTGGTGGGCGCGGGCGGTCGACCACGGTGACCGCGACCGGCGACCGGCGCAGCGCGCGGGCGGCGAACAGCCCGGCGAACCCCCCGCCGAGGATCACGACCCGGCGGGGCGTGACGTGATCCGCCATCTGGGATCAGCCTCCGGTGGCGAAGCCGGGGAAAAGGGTCATCCCGCCGTCCACGTACAGCGTGGCCCCCACGACGTAGTCGAGCAGGTCGGACGCCACGGCGACGACGGCGTTGGCGATGTCGTCCGGGTCGCCCACGCGGCGGTACGGGATGAGGCGCAGCAGATCGGCCTCGGCCTCGGGGGTGGCCCAGGCGTCACGGTTGATGGGCGTGCGGATTGCGCCGGGTGCGACCGCGTTGACCCTGATCCGCTGAGGAGCCAGCTCCTGGGCGAGGGTCTCCATTAGCATGCCCACGCCACCTTTGGAGGAGGCGTAGTTCACGTGCCCCGACCAAGGGATGATCTGGTGGACCGAGCTCATGCAGATGATCTTCCCGGCCGACCGGGAGACCTCCGCCACCACGCCGCGCCGCACGAACTCCTTGGCGGCCTCGCGCGCGCACAGGAACTGGCCGGTCAGGTTGACGTCGATGACCTTCTGCCACTGGGCGAGCGTCATGTCCACCACGGCCGCGTCCCGTTGAAGACCCGCATTGGCCACCATGATGTCGATGGTGCCGAACTCCTCGACCATCCGCGCCACCATGGCGACCACCTGGTCCTCGTCGGATACGTCGGCCTCGTGGGCGTAGGCGCGGACGCCGAAGTCCTTGATCTGCGCAACGACCTTCTCGGCCTCGTCCTTCCCGACGACGTAGTTCACCACGACGTCCGCTCCGGCCCGGCCCAGGGCGATGGCGGTCGCCATGCCGATACCCGAGTTGGCACCGGTGACCAGAGCCTTCTGACCCCTGAGAAGCTGCGCGGTCACCGTCCCGCTGTTCTCGTCGACATTTCCTACCATCACGATCTCTCCTTCGGCGTTTCGGACGGCACGCATGCCCGGAACGGGCGACGTACGCGGGGTAGGCTGGGAGTCGGTCGGCCGGCCGGGCCAGACACAGGAGCCGTTCCATGCCTGGCGCCCCGACAAAAGCATCTTGCGCAGCGGGCGGCACCGACCGGCGCGCCACGCAGCCGCATTCGGCCGGACATGTCACACGGTCGGGTTACGGGCAGACTTCCGACGCAAATGGGGGGTGTCCGACAGCGGGTAGTTGGACTCCGGATCGTGGCCAGGCCTGGTGTAGACACGGCGGCCTGCGAAATCGGCCACGAGGCTCCGCCCCGGGACCGGAGGGGCTTTTGCGCGTTTCACCGAGTTGGCTGCTGCTGAACTGGCCGGAGCTTCGGGCAACAGCGATGCGGCGGATCGTGCAGGCCGGGTCTCGGGCCGTCCGGTGCGGTTCGGACACACCGTCAGGGAGTCGTCGTCGACGTCGACCTGCTGGTCCTGGCAGTGGCGCCGCGCACCCCGGGTCGGTGTGGTCCGGTGTGGACCGAAGGCTCTGTGCATGGCAGGTACACAGCCGAGCGGGGCGGAGCGGGGGCCGGGGCGGACCGTGACGGGTCGTTCGAGCCGAAGATCGTCGGCAAGCGCCAGAAGCGCCGGTCCGGCGTGGAAGCTGGCGTCACATTCTCCCCAGGAGTCGGCTGTTGCCAGGAAGACCAATGCCTGGCGGCCGATGAAGTCCCGCATCTCGGGTGTGAGGCGGCGGCGCACCTGCTGGTCGTAGAACCGGACGGCGCGCTCGGCGGTCCCCAGTCGCTGCTGCAGCTGGTGTCACCCGCTGATCCGAAGGGCGGCGGGGGCAAGGTCACGGGGGTCCTCCTGGCGGGACGAGCAAGTGCTTGGCTCGGGGAAGGGACAGGGCGGGTGTTTCCAGTGCGAGGGCCGGGTGCCAGCGGTCGCCCGGCGCGCGCAGCCGCTCGACGGCGGCGGACATGTGCGCGGGCGCCGCGTCCTAGCGACCCTGCTCGCGCTTGATCCGGGCGGTGAGCGCGAACGTCCTGGCCGCGCCGTGCGGCCCGTCGGCCGACGCGCAATAGCGGCGTTCGATGCCCCCGTCTCCTTCGATTCAGGGGCCGGAAGGCCGCCGACGGGCCCCGCACCGGCCGGGAAACCCGCCCCGACCTGCCCGGAGGGCGGCGCGTCGGGTGCCGGGGCGGTCGGCCCGGCTGCGATGGCCGCTCGTAGATAGGGGTCGTTGCCAGGCGGCGGAGGGCCTGGCTAACTGGTTGTCGTCGCTGGGCGGCCCGGGTGGTTCACCCGCCGCCGGCGATCCCCTCTCCCCCGTGTGAGTGGCTCACGCATGCCTCCGGCGTGCCGCGACCGTCCTCGTCGCCTACGGAAGGGTTTCCGTGTCCGTCTCCGTCATCCGCCGCATCGCCGCTTCGAAGAAGACCCTCGCGGGTTCCGTGGTCGGCCTTGTGGCCGCCGGTTCCATGCCGGCCGGCGTTCCCGCGCAGGCCGCCCCCCCACGAGCGCCCAGGCGGTCGCCCAGCAGATGATCAAGGACCCGGCCCAGTTCGCCGCCTTCGACAAGATCGTCTCCCACGAGAGCGGCTGGAACCACACCGCCGCCAACGCCTCCTCCGCCGCCTACGGCCTGGTCCAGGCCCTGCCGGGGTCGAAGATGGCCTCGGCCGGCGCAGACTGGAAGACCAACCCCGACCCAGATCAAGTGGGGCCTGGACTACATGAACTCCCGCTACGGCTCCCCGCTCGGGGCCTGGAACTTCTGGCAGGCCCACCACTGGTACTAAGCCACCAGTGAGCTCAGCCGGCGGGCTGAACAGCGATACCGAAGGACCCGGTGGCCGGCCCCTCCAGGCCGGTCCCCGGGGCCTTCGGCCTTGGCATCGAAGGCCAAGGGGCGCTCGGCGCGGGGAGTGCCGCGTTCCGCAGCGCTGTGCGAGCGAGCTGCTGCGCCATCACGCTCACGGGGGCCGGAGCGATGTGCGGCTTGTGGTGAACGAGATCCACGGTGATGAGCACGTTGCCCGATCGCACGGTGACCTTGGCCCAGTTCGGTAGGTCGGCGCGGGTGACGAGACGGGCCTCGTCACCCGGTCCGTCCAGCCACTGTGCCTCTCCGCCGGCCCACCTGCGCAGGTGCGCTGCCGCCTGCGCCACTGCGCTCTTGCCGGGTGCGGGCTGCACGATCTGCGTGTCCAGAGTGATGGTCGCGGAATCCGCAGGGCCGGGGTTGATGCCGCATTGGTCGTGTCCCGCCTGCCTGATCGAGGGTTCTTGCATCAGCGGAGCCAGCTGCTGCGCCGACAGCAGCTCGCAGGCGGGCGGCAGACCGTCGTGGGGGCCGCCGGGGCCGTACGCGCCTGCCGTGGCGGTGAGGGCTCCCAGCAGCGCGAGCGACGTGGCCCAGACGACGGTCCGCCGGGCCATGGCGGCGACCCTACGTCGGACCGGACCGTCAGGGGCGTCCGCGCCGGGGGCAGTCGTGCCATGGGTGTCCGCGAGGCGGTTTCGCAACTCGATGTGGCGGAAGCGGTAGACCCCGCTGCTCTGCCTCAGCATGCCGCGACGGTGGGCGTCCCGGAGGAAGGCCATGAGCCGCCACGGAAGCCAGTCGGGGATGCTGCTGTGCGAGGCGGGACGCGGCCCATCCCCACAGTCCTTGCCGTCCGGGATCCCAGGACGCAAGGGGCAACACCACCGGAACCGGATCGGATGACGCCGGGCGCCGCATCGCCAGCAGCTCCCGCGCCAGGTGCAGTGCGAGGACCGACTTGCCCGCTCCGGGAGCCCCCAGCAGGACCAGACGGCCGGACGGCAGTCGCCGGAAGAGGTCCGCGATTGCGCCGAACTCGCCGTCCAGGGAGGGTCCATCGGCTCCTGACTGATCGGCATCCGGCCAGTCCTGCGTGAGCAGCAGCGGATCCGCCCGTGCCCAACGGACCGGCAGTGGAATGGGGTCATGCGTCCTGGCCAGTCGTTCCTCGCGCCCGTAACGCTCCTCCACATCGCGCCCCAGCAGCTCGACCGCCTCGTCCAAGCGCGCGGCCGGCAGCCCCCGACGGCGCAGGCGCCACCACCGGCGCACCGACAGCGCGCCGAGGTACACCCCGGCGAGCAGCACGCAGGCGGCGGACAGCAGGAGGGCCGTCGCCGCTGCCAGCCCAACCGACGAGCGAAGAAGTTGAACGCCACCGACAGCCAGGAGCGTGACGGCAACGACGGCATAGCCGTGGAGAGGGCCCGGCCCGTCCACCGGTGCGGGTGCGGCATGGTAGACGACATGGTCGCCGGTAATGGCGACCTTGATGCCCCCGCCCGCGGCAACGGACCGCTCGCCCACGGCGGCGACGTCCCGGTGCGAGGAATCCTCGCCCGACCGCCTCTTCGGCTTCCGTAACCGGTCGGGCTGCGACCCTGGCGTCACGATCGGTTGTCCTCGCCGGTGACCGCGTCACCGATGTGCCCACCCGCTGCCACGGACCCGTCGCCGCCGGCCCGCACCGCTCCGGCGGCACCTGCCCCGGCGGCACCTGCCCCGGCGGCACCTGCCCCGGCTTCGCCGGGCGGCGGGGGAGCGGAGCCCAGGCGGTTCCTGTCGCCGGTGACCGCCCGGCCGATGCTGCCGCCGGCCGCGACCGAGCCCGTGCCCCCGGCGTCGACGTCCCCGCCCCTACGCGAAGTGCCTGCCGTATCGCGGACCAGGGCGTACACGGCCACCGCCGCGCCCACCACGCCGGCCACCGAGCTGACGAGGCCGGCGAGTCAAGGGGTCGCAGGTTCAAATCCTGTCGTCCCGACTTTGCTTTGAGCAGGTCGGAAGCCGTTCTCTCACACGTGGGAGGACGGCTTTTCGCATGTCCGGTCGGCCCTTCGGGCGTGGCGTGCAGCCCGGCGGTGGTGATCTCGTACCCCGCTGACGTTCCGGCAGTACCTCCCGATCCTGGTGGAGCGCCGCGCACAGGGCCTCCTCGCCGCGGCGGGCGACGGCGGGTTCACCGGCAGAGGAGCCGACGCGTAGCCGTTCGCCACCGGTCGAGCGAGCGGAAGGGAAGGACGGGCGCCGCGAGGGCGGTCAGCGTGCGCGTCGTGCTCGCTCGTCGAAGCGGTGACGGGCGCTCTCGATGGCCCCGAGGTGGCGGTGGGTCCAGTCGCACATGGCGTCGACCGTCGCGCGCAGGGCCCGGCCGGGCTCGGTGAGCGTGTACTCGACGCGCGGCGGCACGGTGGGGTGCACCGTGCGCTCGACCAGGCCGTTGCGCTCCAGCAGTCGCAGGTTCTGGGTGAGCATCTTGTGGCTGATGCCTTCGATCCCGTTGCGGAGCTCGGTGAAGCGCAGGGTCCGGTCGCCCACCGTTTCGATGATCAGGAGGGCTCACTTGTTGGCGATGTCGGAGAAGATCTCCCGGGCCAGGGAGTCCGCCCGGGTCACATCGGCTTCGTCCTTGGCCGAGCCCTTGAGCTGCTTGGTCACCATGAGGTTCCTCAGTCACCGAAAAGTGCGTTCTTCCACGTCAGCGGCCATCTCCGCCAGGGCGGCCGCGAAGCTGGACGTCACTCCGGTGCCGCCGGCCACGCTGATCGGCGTGGCGGCGCTGGACGTTCCCGAGCACCTGGTCGAGATCGAGGCCACTGCCGTCCTCGACTGAGGCCGGTGTTCGCCGTCTCTCCCGGCCCGCCGCGCCGGAATCCAGGGGCGATCTACCATGAGAGACGAGGTTTCTTGATCTCCGCACCTGCCAACGGCGAAACGGTAGGGAGGCCGACATGGAATTCGGGAGCGGACCCGGGGGAGTGGACGGCTCACGCTATCTGCCGATTTCCGAGCACGGCCTGATCGGTGACCTCCGCACCGCCGCGCTCGTGGGGACCGACGGCACGATCGACTGGTACTGCTGCCCGCGCTTCGACGCACCGAGCGTGTTCGCGTCCATCCTCGACGCCGACCGGGGCGGATCGTGGGAGCTGGCCGCCGACGTACCGGCGCGCACCCGACAGTTCTACTTCCCCGATACCAACGTCCTGATCACGCGGTTCTACGCCGCCGACGGGGTGGCGGAGATCGAGGACTTCATGCCGGTCGTCGACGAATCGCGCGAGGCGGCCCGGCACCGGCTGATCCGGCGGGTGGTGTGTGTGCGGGGAACCCTTCCGTTCGCGGCGCGGATAGCTCCCCGCTTCGGCTACGGCGCCGAAGCGCACACCGTACGCGCGCAGGCCCACGAGGCCGTCTTCGAGTCCCCGTCGATCTCGCTGGCGCTGTCCTCCACCGCGCCGCTCGAATCCGACGGCACGGACGTGCGGTCGCACTTCAAGCTCCTCGAAGGCGAGTCCGTGGTGTTCGCCCTCGACCAGATCAGCGACCACGTCCGGCCGCGGGCCTGTCCGCACGCCGAAGCGGAGGCGGAGTTCGAGGCGACGGTCCGGTTCTGGCGCCACTGGGTGGGGCGCTCGCGCTACCGCGGCCGGTGGCGGGAGATGGTGCACCGCTCCGCGCTGGTGCTGAAGCTGCTCACCTACGTGCCCACCGGTGCGATCGTGGCCGCGCCGACGACCAGCCTGCCCGAGCGGATCGGTGGTGAGCGCAACTGGGACTACCGGTACGTGTGGGTCCGCGACGCGGCCTTCTGCGTCTACGCCATGCTCCGCCTGGGCTTCACCTCGGAGGCCGAGGCGTTCATGGGATTCCTGTCCGACCGGGGCATCATGCGGGGCGCCGGCCCCACCGGTCCGTTGCAGATCATGTACGGCATCGACGGGCGCAGTGACCTGCCCGAATCCGAGCTGTCCCACCTGGAGGGGCACCTGGGCTCCGCTCCGGTGCGGGTGGGGAACGCGGCCACCAAGCAGCTCCAACTGGACATCTACGGAGCGCTGATCGATTCCATCTACCTGTACGACAAGTGGGGGCAGCCCATCAGCAGCGATCGCTGGGACGAGGTCGGCGCCGTGGTGGAATGGCTCTGTGACCATTGGGACCAGCCCGACGAGGGCGTCTGGGAGACCCGGGGCGGCCGGAAGAACTTCGTCTACTCGCGACTGATGTGCTGGGTGGCGATCGAACGGGCCATCCGGATGGCCAACCGACGCGGCCTGCCGGCCGATCTTCCCCGCTGGCAGCAGAGCAGGGACGCGATCTACCGGCAGATCATGCGGCAGGGCTGGTCGGCCGACCGCGGGGCGTTCGTCCAAGGGCTGGGCGACGACGTACTCGATGCTTCCGTGCTGATGATGCCGATGGCCAAGTTCATCTCGCCCACCGACCCCAAGTGGCTTTCGACCCTGGACGCGCTCACCGCGGATCTGGTCTCCGACTCGTTGGTCTACCGCTACGACCCGGAGGCCAGCCCGGACGGCCTGCGGGGCGCCGAGGGCACGTTCTCGATCTGCTCCTTCTGGTACGTCGAGGCGCTCACCCGCGCCGGACGGCTGGAGGAGGCCCGGCTGGCCTTCGAGAAGATGCTGACCTACGGCAACCACCTCGGCCTCTACGCCGAGGAGATCAGCCTGACGGGAGAACAACTCGGCAACTTCCCACAGGCGTTCACCCACCTCTCGCTGATCAGCGCGGCCTTCAACCTTGACCGCGCCCTCGGCTGAAACCCGCCGACGGTCATCGCCGGTCATCGCCGGTGGCGCACGCGGCACCAGAGCGGCATGCCGATCCACAGCCAGACCACCCCGCTGAGGATCACGGACGCGAGCACCGCGGACTTCCCGGCGCCGAGCACCATGGTCACCACCAGGAGGAGCGAACTGCTCATCGCCAGCATGAGCAGGACGAGTCCGACCAGCGCCAGCCTGTTGGAGACCGTGACCAGCTCGGTGCGCACGTCGCAGCGGAAGACCACCCGGTGGGAGGGGGCGGGCGAGGTGAGGAAGGCCGCGGCACCGAAGGCGATCAGGAGCGTGAGCACGTACTGGTCGCCTCGCTCGCCTCGGGTGCGGTGGTACCGGGTGGAACCGTCCGGGGCGGGCGTGCGGAGGGCTGCTCGGGAACCGGTCGAAGCGCGTACCTCTTGGCCGTCAGGGCCATGGCGGGCCCCGCCCCGCTCCGCGCGGGGCAGGGCCCTTGATCGTTTCCCGGGGCGGGCGGATAATGGCTGCCCGTAGAAGTGGATGCGGGGGACGGGCGGGGCGGGTATGGAGCGGGCCACTGGGGCGGTGGAGCTCGTGGGGGAGCGGGTGCGGCTGGAGCCGCTGGAGCTCCGGCACCACGACGGGCTGTGCGAGGCGGTTCGCGACGGCAGCCTGTGGGAGCTCGCGGTGACCCTCGTCCCGCACCCGGACGATGTCCGCGGCTTCATCGAGACGGCGATGGCGGCCCGCGCCGAGGGGACGCAGATCCCGTTCGCGACGGTGGACGCGCAGACGGGGCGGGTCGTCGGCTCGACCCGGCTGATGGTGATCAACACCGAGCAGCGGCGGCTGGAGATCGGCTGGACGTTCCTCGCGGAGTCCTGGCAGCGGACCGGCCTGAACGCCGAGGCGAAGCAGCTGATGCTGACGTACGCCTTCGAGACGATGGGGATGAACCGCGTAGAGCTGCTGACCGACGTGCGGAACGCGAAGTCACGGGCGGCGATCGCCCGGCTGGGCGCCACGCACGAGGGCGTACTGCGGCACCACATGGTGATGCGCGACGGCTGGATCCGCGACACCGCGGTGTACAGCATCACGCGGCCGGAATGGCCCGACGTGAAGCGCGCGTTGGAGAGTCGCGCGGCCGCGCGGGCCGGGGCGGACGCGGATGCTCAGCGTCGGGCCGGGCGGGTGAAGGCGGAGCGCGCCCAGAGGTAGCCGACGAGGGCGAGGCCTGCGCACCAGGCGAGCGCGACGTATCCGCTGGTGCCGATCGCGGTGCCCATCAGCAGGCCGCGCAGGGTCTCGATGACCGGCGTGAAGGGCTGGTACTCGGCGAACCAGCGCAGCCCGGTCGGCATCGAGTCGGTCGGCACGATGGCGCTGCCGAGGAACGGCAGGAAGGTCAGTGGCAGCGGTGCGTTGCTCGCCGACTCCGGGGTCTTGGCCACCAGGCCCATGCCGGCCGACAGCCAGGTCAGCGCCAGGATGAGCAGGGTGAGCAGGCCGATCGCGGCGAGCCACTCGACCGGGGAGGCGTCGGGGCGGAAACCGATCGCGAGCGCGACGCCGATCACCAGGGCGACGGCGATGAGGGTCTGGATGACGCTGCCGACGACGTGCCCGGTCAGGAACGCGGCGCGTGAGATCGACATCGTGCGGAAGCGGTTGACGATGCCCTCGGTCATGTCGACGCAGACGCCGACGGCCGTCATGACGGCCCCGGCGGTCGCGGCCATCAAAATGATGCCGGGCGCGACGTAGTCGATGTACGCGCCGCCACCGGTGGGAGCTCCGGAGATCCCGGCTCCCAGTGCACCGCCGAAGGCGTAGTTGAACAACAGCAGCATCATCACCGGCATGATGACGACGGAGAGCGTCATCGTGGGGTAGCGCAGCGCGTGCTTGAGGTTGCGCCGCAGCATCGTCATGGAGTCGCTGACGGCGTACGCGAGCGTGCTCATCGGGCCACCTCCGTGGTGGTGTCGGTCGTGCCGTGGCCCGTGAGGGTCAGGAAGACGTCGTCGAGGTCGGGTGTGTGCACGGTCAGCGACTCGGCCCGCAGCGACGCGCCGTCGAGGACGTCGAGCACGGCCCGCAGGATGGGGATGCCTCCGTCGCTGGGGATGCGGAGCGTGAGCTCCTCGGGATCGGTGGTTCCGGTGCCGAAGTGGCGTGCGGCGGAGTCGAGTTCGGTGGGATCCGAGAAGCGCAGCCTGATGTGCCCGCCGGGAATGAGGCGCTTGAGTTCGTTCGCGGTGCCCTCGGCGACCAGCCTGCCCTTGTCGAGCACGGCGATGCGGTCGGCGAGCTGGTCGGCTTCCTCCAGGTACTGCGTGGTCAAGAAGATGGTGACGCCGTCGTCGGCGACGAGCCTGCGGATGATCTCCCACATGGTGCGGCGGCTGCGGGGATCGAGGCCGGTGGTCGGCTCGTCGAGGAAGATGATGCGCGGGGCGCCGACCAGGGTCATCGCCAGGTCGAGCTTGCGGCGCATGCCGCCGGAGAGGGTGGAGACCGGCTTGCGGGCGGCCTCGGTCAGTTCGAAGCGCTCCAGGAGTTCGGCCGCCCGGCGGCGGCCCTCCTGGCGGGGCAGGTGCCGTAGGTCCGCCATCAGGTGCAGGTTCTCCTCGGTGGTGAGGAGGTGGTCCACGGCGGCGAACTGGCCGGTGACCCCGATGGCGGCGCGGACGCCGTCGGGCCGGTCGGCGAGGTCGTGGCCGGCGACGCGCGCCTGCCCGGCGTCGGCGGTGATCAGCGTCGACAGGATCTCGACGGTGGTGGTCTTGCCGGCTCCGTTGGGGCCGAGCAAGGCGAAGACCGTGCCCTCGGGGATGTTCAGGTCGATGCCGTCGAGGACGACCTTGTCGCCGTACGACTTGTGCAGGCCGACGGCGGAGATGGCGGGCGGGGCGGTGGCTCCGGCCTCGGTCGTGGCCGTGGCGGTGGGTATCGCGGTCATGGGTTTCCGCTTTCCTTTCGTCCTGCCGGGCGGGTCGGGGTCAGGCGCGACGGATCACGATGTCGCCGACATGGGTACGGGCATGGACCTCGACGGTCTCGTCGGAGGCGTCGGGGCCTTCGGCCGCGCCGAGCGCGTTGCGGACCGTGCCGAACTTGGAGTGGACGTCCAGCCAGGCCGCGGTGGACTCGCGGATGCCGACCTCGACGTCCCCGACGGCGGTCTGGAGGTTGATCGTGCCGCGCGCCACCTGGTTCACGCTGATGGCGCCGTTGGCGGACTTGGCCTCGACCGAGGTCCGCGCGGTGCCGACCGAGATGCGGCCGTTGGCCGCGTTGACCTTGAGGGGGCCGCTGATCTCGCCGATCGCGGTCTCGCCGTTCCCGTTCTTGACGGTCGCCGCTCCCACGATCTCGCCGACGTCGACGCGGCCCGACCCGTGGATCTCGGCGTCGCCCACGGCCCGGTCGACGCGGATGTCGCCGTGGTCGGTCCGCAGGTTCACGACGGTGGCCTCGTCGAGCCGGATGTCGCCGAGCGAGGTCTTGATGCGGCACTCGCCGAGGGGTCCCTCGCAGAGGTAGTCCCCCATGGGGGAGGTGCCGCGGACCTGCGAGCCGGCGGGCAGTTCGACGATCACGTCGATCGAACCGACCTTGCCGAACAAGGAGCGCTTCTTGGGTCCCCTGACCGTCAGCGTGCCGTTGGCGTAGGTGACCTTCGCGTCCTGTGCCGCCCGTACGTCGATGTCGACGGCGCCGTTGCTCGGCAGCACCTCGACGACGGTGTCCTGGCGCTTGCCCGCGACGATGCGGACGTCGCCGATTTCGAATTCGAGGATCGCGGTGATGGGTCCGGCGGTTTCGTAAGAAGGCATGGCTGTCCCGTCCTCTTGGTTTTGAAGGGTGTTGACGCAGGTGGGGCGCTCGTACGGGTACGAGTGCGGGTACGGGTACGGGTACGAGTACGAGTGCGTGCGTGTGCGGCGGAGCGCGGTACCGGGGCTAGCGGACCCAGCCCCGGTAGCCCTGGCCGTGGCGCTGGGCGCGGGCGGGCGGGCGGGCCGCCGCGCCGCCCGGTTCCAGGGCGATGGTCACGGCCCGAACGAGCCAGGCGTTGACCGATAGGCCCTCCTGCCCGGCCGCGTCCTCCACCCGGGCCTTGAGGGGCGCCGGGAGCCGGAAGTTGATGCGGGCGGTGGCGCCGTCGTCGCCTTCCACGGTGAGTGGCGCCATGGGTGCCACGGATGGCGCCACCGGGGGGCCGGCCTCCTCGGGGACCTCCGGGCCGGGCGGCGCCGTCACCACGAACTCGGGGTCGAGACCCCGCAGTCGCACGTCCACCGAACCCGGGGCGAGCTCACGGGTGATCTCGTCCGAGGCGGCGGACAGGGCGTTGAGGAGGGTCAGTCGGGCGGCGGACTCCAGCGGGGCGGTCAGTCGCTCGGCCAGGGCGCGGGCCTCGTCCCCGCCGGCGTTCGCGGCGACCGCGAGCTCATGGCGGAGGTGATCGACGTAGGGGGTCAGGTCCATGTGCGCCATAGTGGCACCATCATGGCGCCATCGCAAGCATCGGTGGCGCCATGGTGAGTCGCGGTGGCGCCACTTGGCGTCCTATGGCCCCCTGCGGTGCCGGTCGATGCCCTGTGGCGCCGCGTGGCGCCACCGGTCAGTCGCGGACCTCGAAGCCTTCGAGTCCCTCGGGCCGTTCCTCCCGGACCTCGACGCGGGCCACGCTCGCCGCGCTCGGGCCGTGGTGGGCCCACTCGACCATCCCGGCGACCGCGGTCGCGGCTCCCTCGAACGCGGCCTCGACGGTGCCGTCGGGCAGGTTGCGCACCCAGCCGGCCACGTCGTGATCGAGGGCGGTGCGGCGGCAGGTGTCGCGGAAGAAGACTCCCTGCACCACGCCGTGGACGACCACTCGGCTGCGAACCCGCTCCATGGGTCGACCGTAGCCGGGTGGCGTCGGATCGGTGCGGAGCGTGACCGGCCCGTCACGTCGTGTCGCTGTCGCAAATCTTCACGCGGTGAAAGTGGAGGGGATGCCTCCCGTTACATTCCTCCTCGAAGACGATGGCGGTTTGGGTCGATTTGGCGCCAGGGGTCGGCGGGGCGTCGGACTTTGTTACTCGATCTCGTGGAGAACCCGTGGTGATCCGCCGAATCAATCGGGAAGCCCTCCGGGGGAACCGTCATCTCGCGTGTTCGAGGGCGTCAACACGGTTCGCCCGGCCGCCCGTTCGCGTGCTTACATCTGCCCACCGCAGCAATGCCGGTAAGTGGTCGGACCGCCTTGTCGCGGGCCGCCCACGTCATGTGAGAAGCAATCAGACGACTGAAGGGTGCGCACATCATGCGTAACGACATCGAGACCCGTGAGATCGCCGACGACGAACTGGACGCGGTTTCCGGCGGTGTCAGCATTTCCGGTGGCCTGCTCGGCGGTGTGACCGGCGACGTCTTCCACGTCGTGAACGAGGTCACCTCGCTCCAGACGGTCCACGGCGCCCTGTCCCTGCCCGGCCAGGTCGAGGGCATCGTCGGCGTCCGCGCCGGTGTCGCCGGCCTCTGAGCCGAACCGGACAACAGTGCGCGTGAACCCCGGGACGTCAGCGTTCCGGGGTTCACGGGTGCCCGTTTCATGAAATGCAGTCGAAGGACAGGTCGTGCAGTTCCGTCAAAAGGCGCTCTCCAAGCTGCAATCGCCCGAAGAACTCGATCTGCCCGTACGTTTCGCACGCCCGCAGGGTCGATTCGTTCTCGCCGTCACCGTCCTCGTCATGACCGCCGCGGGTTTCTGGGCATTCACCGGATCGGTTTCCTCCAAGCAGAGCGCACCCGGCATCCTCACGCGTGCCGAAGGCAGTTATCTGCTGCAGAGCCCCTTCTCCGGACAGGTCACCGCCGTGGTCGCCAAAGAGGGCCAGCTCCTTTCCCCCGGCGCGCCCCTGCTCCAGGTCGCCACGGACCAGGGGGAGCGGACCGTACGGGTGGTCGCGGGCGGGCGGGTGACGAGCCTGGTGGCCAAGACGGGCGCGGTCCTCACGACGGGCGCCGACGTCGCCACCGTGGAACGCGTGAAGAACGCGGACGACCCGCTGGTGGCCGTGCTCTACCTGCCCGCAGCGAGCGGCGCGGAGATCCGCCCCGGGGCCTCCGTCGACCTGAACGTCCAGTCCGTGCCCCAACAGCGGTTCGGCGTACTGCGCGGCCGGGTCAAGGAAGTCGGCCGCGCCCCCCAGACCGGGGCCCAGCTCGCCGGCTTCCTCGGCGACACCCGCCTCGCCGCCGAGTTCGCGCGCCAGGGCGATCCCGTAGCGGTGCTCGTACAGCTCGAACGCTCCTCCGCGACCGCGTCCGGCTACCGGTGGTCCTCCGCGGACGGGCCCCCTTACGCCCTCGACTCCACGACCCGGGTCACCGGAGCCGTCCACCTTCCCGCACAGCGCCCCGTCGATTGGCTGCTCCCGTGACCGCCGTGCCACAGGCCTCCCGCGTCCCGTCCGGCGGCCGCCGGCGCCGCCGACCGCCCGTTCCCCGGGGCCGAACGCCCCGCCCCGTACGCACGCCCACCGTGCTCCAGATGGAGGCGGTGGAGTGCGGCGCCGCAGCGCTGGCCATGGTGCTCGGCCGGCACGGCCGCTTCGTACCGCTGGAAGAGCTGCGCATCGCCTGCGGGGTGTCCCGCGACGGCTCGCGCGCCGGCAACCTCCTCAAGGCCGCCCGCGGATACGGGCTGACGGCCAAGGGCATGCAGATGGACCTGGCCGCGCTCGCCGGAGTGAGCCCTCCGGCCATCCTCTTCTGGGAGTTCAACCACTACGTCGTCTACGACGGCACGGGCCGCCGCTTCGGCCGCCGGGGCGTGTACGTCAACGACCCCGCCAAGGGTCGGCGGTTCGTCCCCATGGAGGAGTTCGACACCGCCTACACCGGTATCGCGCTGGTCTTCGAGCCCGGCCCGGGCTTCCGCCGCAGCGGCCGCAGGCAGGGCGTCCTGAGCGCCGTGCCGGCCCGGCTGCGCGGCACTTCGGGCACCATGCTCGCCGCCGTGCTCTCCAGCCTCCTGCTGGTGGCCGTCGGCGCGACCGTGCCCGCGCTGAGCCGTACGTACATCGACATGTTCCTCATCGGCGAGCAGACGTCCCTGTTGGGCGTGCTCTTCCCGTCGATGGCGGCGGCCCTGCTGCTCACCGCGGTCCTCACCTCGCTCCAGCAGGCCAACCTGCTGCGCGGCCGCATCATCTCCTCGACGCTCGGCAGCGCCCGCTTCCTGCGGCACCTGCTGCGGCTGCCGGTCTCCTTCTACGCCCAGCGCAATCCGGCCGACCTGGTCCAGCGCCTGCAGTCCAACGACGCGGTCGCCGAAACCCTCGCCCGGGACGTCGCCGCCGCGGGCGTGGACGCCGTGGTGGTCGTGCTCTACGCGGTCCTGCTGTGGACGTACGACCCACAACTCACCGCCGTCGGGGTGCTCATCGCCCTGCTCAACCTCGTGGCCGTGCGGATCGTGATGCGGGTGCGGGCCACCGGCACCCAGAAGCTGCGTGCCGAGAGCGCCAGGCTCACCAACACCTCGTACAGCGGCCTCCAGCTCATCGAGACGATGAAGGCCACCGGCGGGGAGAACGCCTTCTTCCGCCGCTGGGCCGGTCAACACGCGGTCACCCTCGACGTACAGCAGCGGCTCGGCGTCCCCAGTACCTGGCTCGCCGTCGTCGCGCCGACGCTCGCCGCGCTGAACAGCGCGCTGATCCTGATGATCGGAGGCCTGCGGGCGGTGGAGGGGCACCTCTCGGTCGGCCTGCTCGTCGCCTTCCAGGCCCTCGTGACCAGCTTCACCGCGCCGATCACCCGGCTGGGCGGCGTGGCCGGACGGATCCAGGACTTCGCCGCCGACGTCGCCCGCCTCAAGGACGTCGAGAACTTCCCCGTCGACCCGCTCTACCTGCGGGACGCGCGGCACTCGCGCGGCGGGGCACCAGCCGGTACCCGCCGCCTCAAGGGCCACGTGGAGCTGGAGGGCATCACCTTCGGATACAGCCCGCTCGACGCACCCCTGCTCAAGAACGTCTCGCTCACGGTCGGCCCCGGACAGCAGGTCGCGCTCGTCGGTGGCTCCGGCAGCGGCAAGTCCACCGTCTCCCGGCTGATCTCCGGCCTCTACACCCCCTGGGAGGGCGCGATCCGCATCGACGGGATGCGGCTGGAGGACATCCCCCGCGGAGCGTTGGCCGCCTCCGTCTCCTTCGTGGACCAGGACGTCTTCCTCTTCGAGGGCACCGTCCGCGACAACGTCGCGCTGTGGGACCCCTCCATCCCGGACGAGGCCGTCGTCACCGCCCTCCAGGACGCCGCCGTGTACGAGGTGGTCGCGCGCCGCGCCGGCGGCATCCACAGCCGCGTCGAGCAGGACGGCCGCAACTTCTCGGGCGGCCAGCGCCAGCGCCTGGAGATCGCCCGTGCCCTCGTCCGCCGCCCCAGCGTCATGATCCTGGACGAGGTGACGAGCGCCCTGGACGCGGCGACCGAGCAGATCGTCATCGACAACCTGCGGCGCCGCGGCTGCGCCTGCGTGGTGATCGCCCACCGGCTGAGCACCGTACGCGACAGCGACGAGATCGTCGTGCTCGACCGGGGCACGGTCGTGGATCGCGGACGGCACGAGCAGCTGCTCGCCGCGCGGGGCGCCTACGCCGAACTGGTCAAGGAGCACTGAGGTGGCAACCCCCCACCAGACCCCCCAGATCCACGGGACCCACCAGGACTACGGGACCCACCAGGACTACGGGACCGCCCAGGACTACGGGACCCACCCGAGCCACTTCGCACCCGATCCGGTCGTCGCGGCCCTGGGCGGCCTCGGCTCGGCGGTCGACTGCACCGGCCTGCGCAGCCTGTCCCTGGAGGGGCCGCTCGTCCTGTGGCTCGTCGTCGAGGGCGAACTGGACCTGTTCGCCGTCGACGCCGCGCAGGCGGGTCACTGGCACTTCCTCGGCCGGCTGGAGCCGGGCGCGCTGCTCCTGGGCCCGGCCGACGGCCCCGCGCACACGCTGACCGGCCGACCGCTCCAGGGCTGCGCACTGCGCCGCATCGAGCTGCACGAGCTGCACCGCGCCGCGTACGCAGCCCCGGGCGCCCCCGCGGACGGAGCCTGGGGGTGGCACGCCGAGGCATGGCACGACGGATTCACCGACGGGGCGCCCAGCCCGCTGGAGGACGCCTTCGCCCGTGGCATCGGCCGCGGTCTGCGCGTGCTGTACCAGGCACCGCTGGAGAGCCGGCCGACCGCCGGTCGGGGCGGGGCCGACGACGACATCCTGTGGATGCAGGTCCCGCCGGGCAGCGTGCAGTACGGCGCCGTGTACGAGCCGCACCACGGCGCGGCCACCGCCGCGGGCACGCTCCTCGTCGACGGGGCCGTGTGGCAGGGGATGGTGGACCAGCAGTACCGGCTGCTGTCCGCCCTGGACCGTTGGATCGAGCAGGACGAGCGCGCCCACGAGGACCGCACGGCGGCCGGCATCGAGGCCGGGGAGGTCGCTCGCAGCCAGGCGGACCGGGCCCTGCTCGCCTCCATCGGCCGCTCCCGCAGGGGCTCCGGCGGCGCCGCGGGCGACGACGCGACCTTCGCCGTGTGCCGCCTGGTCGCCGCCGACGCGGGCATCGCCCTGACCGAGCCGACGGGTGCGGACGGGGCCGGCGGGCGGACGGACCCGGTCGAACGCATCGCGCTCGCCTCCCGGGTCCGCGCCCGGCCCGTCCGGCTCGCCGGGCACTGGTGGCGGGAGTACAGCGGGCCCCTGGTGGGCCGGCGCGCGGATGACGGCACGCCGGTCGCGCTGCTGTGGCGCCGCGGCCGCTACGAGGCCGTCGACCCCGCCCCCGGCGGGCGGGAGCGGGGCCGGCGCAACCAGCGCATCCACCGGGACGACGCGGCCGAATTCGCGCCGCACGCCGTCATGTTCTACCGCCCGCTGCCCGACCGGAAGCCGGGCCTGCTGCATCTGGTCCGCTTCGGCGTGCGCGGCAGCGGCCAGGACCTGCGCAGCCTCGTCATCGGCGGGCTGGGCGCGGTCGGGCTCGGCGCCGTCGTCCCCGTGGCCACGGGACGGGTGCTCGGCACGTACGTACCGCACGCCGAGGACAGCCTCATCGTGCAGACCGCGCTGGCGCTCATCGCGACCAGCGTGGTCTCGGCCGCGTTCATGCTGCTCCAGAACGTCTCCATCCTGCGCATGGAGGGCCGGGTCGAGGCCGCGTTGCAGCCGGCCGTGTGGGACCGGCTGTTGCGGCTGCCGGTGACCTTCTTCGCCGGCCGCTCCACCGGGGAACTGGCCGGCGCAGCCATGGGCATCAGCTCCATCCGCCGTGCGCTGTCCGGCATCGTCCCGGTGACCCTCCAGGCGGGCACCGTCGGCACCATCAACCTCGTGCTGCTGCTCTTCTACAGCGTGCCGCTCGCGCTGGCGGCGCTCGCCATGCTGATCGCCATCGCCGTCGTGTTCCTGGGCCTGGGATTGTGGCAGCTGCGCTACCAGCGGCAGTTGATCCGGATCGGCAACAAGCTCGACAACCAGGCGTTCCAGACGCTGCGCGGACTGCCCAAACTGAGGGTGGCCGCGGCCGAGAGCTTCGCGTACGCCGCCTGGGCCCGGGAGTTCGCCCGTACCCGCGAGCTGCAGCAGCGCATCGGCCGGATCAAGAACGTGGTCACCGTGCTCAACGCGGTCTATCTACCGCTGTGCACGCTCGTGATGTTCATGCTGCTGGCCGGACCGGCGCGGGGCAGCATGTCGGCGAGCGAGTTCCTCACGTTCAGCACCGCCGTGACCATGATGCTGTCCTCGGCCACGCAGCTGACCGGCGCCCTGCTCTCGGCCGCAGCCGTGCAGCCGATGTTCGAACAGGTCAAGCCGCTCCTGCGGGCGACCCCCGAGGTGCTCGCCGGAGGCATCCGGCCCGGGGAGCTCAGCGGCGCCGTCGAGGTGAAGAACCTCTCGTACCGGTACGCGGACGACGGCCCGCTCGTACTGGACGACGTGTCGTTCCAGGTGCGGCCCGGTGAATTCGTCGCCGTCGTCGGGGCCAGCGGCTGCGGCAAGTCGACCCTGCTGCGCATGCTCATCGGTTTCGACCGGCCGGCCTCCGGCAGCGTCCTGTACGACGGCCAGGAGCTGGCCGCACTCGACCAGGCGGCCGTACGCCGCCAGTGCGGGGTCGTCCTCCAGAACGCGCAGCCGTTCTCCGGGTCGATCTTCGACTGCATCCGCGGCTCCGGAACCTACTCCCTCGAAGAGGCGGGGGAGGCCGCCGCGCTGGCGGGCCTCGCCGAGGACATCAAGGCCATGCCGATGGGCATGCACACCGTGCTGTCCGACGGCGGTGGCACGGTCTCGGGCGGGCAGCGCCAACGGCTGATGATCGCCCAGGCCCTCATCGGCAAGCCGCGCATCCTGTTCCTCGACGAGGCCACGAGCGCGCTGGACAACGAAGCCCAGCGCGTGGTCATCGAGTCCACCCGCGCCCTGCGCGCCACCCGCATCGTGATCGCCCACCGACTGTCCACCGTCCTGGACGCCGACCGGGTGATCGTCATGGCGGACGGGCGCATCGCCCAGCAGGGGACGCCCGCCGAGCTGCTCGCCGATGCGGCGGGACCGTTCCACGAGCTGGTCCGCCGCCAGGTCGGCCCCTAGGTCGGGGCCGGGGCCGGTGCCGGGGCTGCCGACGGGGTGCCAGCCCGGTCGGCGGACGGGGAGGCGTCCTCCTCGGGCGGGAGGGCGAACACCCGGAGGAAGAGCTGTGAGAGCGGCCCGATGGCCAGTGCGTACGCCACGGTGGCGACACCGGCCGTGCCGCCCAGCAGGACGCCGGCCACGAGGACGGTCAGCTCGATCCCGGTGCGCACCAGCCGCAGCGACCAACCGGTCCGCCGGTGCAGCCCGGTCATCAGGCCGTCGCGCGGCCCCGCCCCGAAGCGGGCGGCGATGTAGAGGCCGGTCGCGGCACCGTTGAGGACGATGCCCGCGGCCATCAGGGCGGCCTGCGCGAGGGCTCCGCGCACGTCCGGCACCACCGCGAGGGTGGCGTCCATGGTCAGGCCGATGGCGAAGACGTTGGAGAAGGTGCCCAGCCCCGGCCGCTGCCGCAGGGGTACCCACAGCAGCAGGACCAGCGCCCCGACGGCCACCGACACCGTGCCGATGCTCCACCCCGTGCGCTGGGCGAGCCCTTGGTGGAACACGTCCCACGGGTCCAGCCCCAGCCCGGCGCGGACCAGGAACGCGGAGCTCGCGCCGTACAGCGCGAGGCCGGCGTAGAGCTGGAGGAGCCGACGGGGCAGACGCCGCGTGGGGCGGGCGGGGGCGAGTGGCACCGGTGGATCCTTTCGGGAGGCCAAAAGTTGACGCATCCCACGATCTGGCATCCACCGAACAGCTCAACAGGGCCAATCGAAGGTAAGTGGCCTTGTTCGGGTGGCCTGGTTTCCGGAGTTGCTACGCGCCGTCCCCTTCGTGAGAACAGGCACATTTTCGCCCTGTTTAGTCCGAATTGGTGAATGCTGGTTCCCGGTCCAGACCGACCTACCAGCGCCACCGGCACCGGGAGAGACGAGACACATGCGACGCGTACACCGCCCGACGATCAACCGGCGGACGGCCCTGCCCCTCGTCGGCGGAGCCGCCGTCCTGGGCTTCGGCTGCCTCTACCTCACTGGTCTGGCCGTCGCCGGCGACGCCATAGCCGACGGCACCCACGTGCGCGGGGTCGACATCGGCGGCATGAGCCGTACGGAGGCCAAGGCGGCCCTCGACCACGCGCTCGGCCCCGCCGCTGCCGCCCCGATCGAGGTGCGCATCGGCGAGCGCGCCGAGCGGGCGGCCCCCGCCGCCTTCGGCCTGTCCCTGGACACCGCCGCCACCGCGGACCGCGCCGCGCAGTCCGGGTCCGACCCCGTCACCGTGATCGGGCGCCTGCTCACCCCGGCCGAGGACCGGGAGGTCGAGCCGGTGATCCGCACGGACGGCCCCACGAACACCGCCGAGGTCGACCGTCTCAACGCCGCCGGGCACGAGGCCCGCGACGGCGCCATCACCTTCGAGGACGGCACGGCCCGGGCCACCGCCCCCGTCACCGGCGTCGCCGTGCGCGCCGGCCAGACCGCCGACACCGTGCGCGCCGCCTACCTGCGCCCGCAGGGCGGTACGGTCGCGCTCCCGGTGGACCAGAAGGCTCCCGTGGTCGGCCAGCAGGAGACCACCCGGGCCCTGAAGGAGTTCGCCGAGCCCGCGATGTCCGGCCCGATCACCCTCACCGTGGCCGGAAAGCCCGTCACCCTCACCCCGGCGGTACTCGGCCGGTACCTGACGGCCGAGCCCGACGCCCACGGCCGGCTGGTCCCGAAGCTCGACGCCGAGGGACTGCTGGCCGATCCCGCGGTGGCCCGGCAGGTGGCCGCAGCCACCAGCCCGTCGCGGGGGGCCACCTTCCGCGTCGACTCCGCCGGCCGGGCGGTCGTCGCCGAGGACGGACGCTCGGGGGCGCAGGTCACCGAGAAGGCCTTCGCCGACGCGGTGGTCCCGCTGCTGACGCGCTCGGGCGCCGCCCGTACCGGGGAGGTCGCCGTGCAGACGGTGCCCCCGCGCCTGACCGCCGCGAACGCTCAGCGCCTCGGCATCAAGGAGCAGGTGTCCTCCTTCACCGTGAAGTTCCCGGCCGCGCCGTACCGCACCACCAACATCGGGCGGGCCGTGGAGCTGATCAACGGCTCCGTCGTCATGCCCGGCGAGACGTGGAGCTTCAACAAGACGGTCGGCGAGCGGACCAAGGAGAACGGCTTCGTCGACGGCATCATGATCAACGACGGCCAGTTCGTGAAGTCCCCCGGCGGCGGTGTCTCGGCGGTCGCGACGACGATGTACAACGCCATGTTCTTCGCGGGCGTCCAGCCGCTGGAGCACGGCGCCCACTCCTTCTACATCGAGCGGTACCCCGAGGGCCGCGAGGCCACCGTCGCCTGGGGCACCCTCGACCTGCGCTGGAAGAACGACTCCGGCCACGCGATCTACGTCAAGGCCGATTCCTCCGACACCTCGGTGACCATCAGCCTGCTCGGCACGAAGAAGTACGACGAGATACGCGCGACCCAGGGCCCGCGGGAGAACACCACCCCGCCGGGCAAGCGCACGGGCTCCGGCCCCACCTGCGAGGTGCAGACCCCGCTGGAGGGCTTCGACGTCAACGTCGGCCGGGTCTTCGTCCAGGGCGGCAAGGAGGTCAAGCGCGAGACCTACCGTACGCACTACACCCCGCGCGACGAGGTCACCTGCGACGACCCGCAGGCCTCCGCGACCCCGGCCGCCCCGACGGCCTCGGCCGCGCCGAAGCCGGGCCGCGCCTGACGTCTGCCGCCGACGGGGCCCGGCACGATCCGGACGACGGGCCTCGGGGGCGGGACCCTAGATGAAGGGGGAGTGCGGGCGGGCGCGCCAGGACTGCGCGGGATGGTGCACCACCGACCGCAGGTTGCGGTCCCAGTGGGCGCGGTGGTGCCGGCCGGAGCGGGGCGCGCGCGGCACGTCGGCCGCGCGCGCCAGGATGAGCAGGGCGGCCGTGAGGGCCGCCAGTTCTATGTGGTCCGGGGTGCCCCGGACCACCCGGATCCGGTGCCGGCGTATCACCAGGTCACCGGGAGGGTCTTGGGCCCGCGGATCAGCGCCCCGGCCTGCCATTCGAGCTGCTCGGGCGGCACGGCCAGGGCCAGGCGCGGATAGCGTTCGAGCAGCGTGGTGACGATGATCTCGGACTCCATCCGGGCCAGCATCGAGCCGACGCAGTGGTGGGGCCCGTTCCCGAAGGCCATGTGGGCGATCGGCCCGCGGTCGAAGTCCAGCTTGTCGGGCTCCGGGAAGACCTCGGGGTCGCGGTTGGCCGCGAGGTACGAGGAGTACACCGTCTCCCCGGCCTTGATGGTGACGCCGGCGATGTCCACGTCCCGCGTGGCGATCCGCGGCAGACCCACTCCGCTGCGGTGCGGGATGAAGCGCAGCAGCTCGTCGACGGCCTGCGGGATCATCTCCGGCTCCCGGCGCAGCCGTTCGAGGTGCTCCGGATGGGTGAGCAGGGCGTAGATCATGTTGGCGCTGTTGTTGCGGACCGCGTGCGCACCGCTCACGAGGATGGCGGTGGCGATGGAGACGGCCTCCGGCTCGGTGATCTCACCTGCGTCGGCGGCCCCGGCGAGGACTCCGGCCAGGTCGTCGCTCTGCTTCTCCCGGCGCATGGCGAGCAGGGCCACCACGCATTCGCGCACCGTCTTCAGGGCATCGGTGCTCTTGTCGGGGGACGGGCCGGGGGTCATGATCACGTTCGCCCAGGAGGTCATGTTCCTGCGCATGTCCTGGGGCATCCCCAGCAGGTCGGCGACCGCCGCGAGGGGGAACGGGCCGTGCAGGTGTTCGACCAAGTCCGCGGGTGAGCCGTGCTGCTCCATGGCGTCCAGGAGGCTGTCGGCGGTCTGCTGCACGGTCGGCCGCAGCTTCTGCATGCTCTTGCCGGTGAACGCCCGGGCGACCACCCGGCGCATGTCGTTGAGGCGCGGCGGGTCGGCGTAGTTCATCGACGCCTGCTGCGAGGCGATCGCGTGCGGGGAGGAGGCGGTGATCGTCCGGCCGACCAGTTCCCGCCTGCTGAAACGCGGGTCCGTGGTGGCCGCCTTCACGTCGGCGTAGCGCGCCATCAGCCATGCGGTGCCCTGGCCGAACGGCAGCCGGATCCGGGTGGCCCGTTTGTCCCGCAGGCGGTCGTGCAGGAACGGGTCGAAGTCCAGCGCCTCGAAGTCGTCCAGGTTCCAGCAGTGCACCGGTTCGCCCGTGGCCGGGTCCGTTTCCGGCACGTCCGGCTTGAGGGTCGTTTGCGGGTCTGAGGTCATGGTTCATCTCCCTGCGTGGATGTCACCCCCCAAGGCGCGATTCCGCGGGAAATCGGCACAGCCATCCCTTCCCTCTCGTCACGCGCTCCGCTGCCTTCACGGCGCAGCGTCACCGGATTGGCGCATGTCACCAACGCCGTAATCCCGCGCGCGCATCCGCCGGAGGTCCGTGAGGCTGTGTCAGACACGAAAGGAGAGCCACCCATGGCGACTCTGTGCAGGCCAACGGTGTGCGTGCCCGAGCACGTGATCACGATGGAGCAGACCCTGGATCTGTGCCGGTCCGTGCACGCGGACCATCCGCAGCTCGACCTGGCGCTGCGCCTGATCCGCAACACCGGCGTCGCGAAGCGGCACATCGTGCAGCCCATCGAGGAAACGCTCAAGCACCCCGGGTTCGAATCGCGCAACGCCGTGTACGAGGCCGAGGCCAAGGCGCGGGTCCCGGCGGTGGTGCGCCAGGCGCTGGAGGACGCCCAGCTCCGGGCCAAGGACATCGACATGATCATCTACGTGTCGTGCACGGGCTTCATGATGCCCTCGCTGACCGCTTGGATGATCAACGCGTTGGGCTTCCGGACGGACACCCGACAGCTGCCCATCGCCCAGCTGGGCTGCGCGGCGGGCGGCGCAGCCGTCAACCGGGCCCACGACTTCTGCACCGCCTACCCCGAGGCGAACGCGCTGATCGTGTCCTGCGAACTCTGCTCGCTGTGCTACCAGCCCAGCGACCTGGAGGTCGGCAACCTGCTCTCCAACGGCCTGTTCGGCGACGGCGTCGGTGCCGCCGTCGTCCGCGGCCGCGGCGGCACCGGTATGAAACTGCACCGCAACAGCTCGTACATCATCCCCCAGACGGAGGACTGGATCATGTACGACGTGCGGTCCACCGGGTTCCACTTCAAGCTCGACCGGCGGGTGCCCGGGACCATGGAACCGCTCGCGCCGTCGCTCAAGGAGCTGGCCAAGGCCCATGGGTGGGACGCCGCGGCGCTGGATTTCTACATCATCCACGCCGGCGGGCCCCGCATCCTGGACGACCTCAGCAAGTACCTCGGTGTGGCACCCGAGGCATTCCGCTTCAGTCGGGCCACACTGACCGAGTACGGCAACATCGCCAGCGCCGTCGTCCTGGACGCACTGCGTCGACTCTTCGACGAGAACGGCACCGCCGATGACGCGCGGGGACTGCTGGCCGGTTTCGGCCCGGGCATCACCGCAGAAATCTCACTGGGCAGCTGGACCTCGGAATGAGGCACCGGGTGAGGGAGGAATCCGAAGAATGCTGAAGGACGGCCCCGCAACCGCAAGGCCACCCATCACGCACTGGCCCACCCCGGCCCTGGACGGGGTCGACTTCGACCCCGTCCTCGCCGAGTTGATGCGGGCGGGGCCGATCACCCGGATCCGCATGCCCAACGGAAGCGGGTGGGCCTGGCTCGTCTGCCGGTACGAAGACGTGCGCATGGTGGCCAACGATCCCCGGTTCAGCCGCAAGCTGGTCGCGGAACACGATGTCACCCGTCTGGCCCCCCACTTCATCCCCGCGCCCGGTGCGGTCGGCTTCGAGGACCCGCCCGACCACACCCGGCTGCGGCGCACCGTCGCCGCCGCCTTCACCACCAGCGGGGTGGAGGCACTGCGCGCACGGGCCAAGGAGATGCTCGACGCCCTCGTCGACGGCATCCTGCGCGACGGCCCGCCCGTGGACCTGACCGAGCGCCTGCTCGCACCCTTCCCGCTCGCCGTCGTGTGCGAGCTGATGGGAGTGCCGGAGGCCGACCGGCCCTTGGTGCACGAGTGGACCACCCTGATCCTGTCCTCGGCCCAGGGCGCCGAGCGCAGCGAGCAGGCGAAGAACGACATGTGCGCCTACCTCGGCGGACGCATGCGCGAGGGTGAAGTGGCCGGTGGTGACAGCGTCATCGGGCTCCTCGTCAAGGCGGTCGAAGCCGGCGAGGTCACCGCCGAAGAGGCCACCGGCCTCGCCCTCCTGATCCAGATCGGGGGCGAGGCCGTCACCAACAACGTGGGCAACATGGTCTACATCCTGCTCACCCGTCCGGACCTGATGGACCGGATGCGCAGGGACCCGGGTGTGCGGCCCTCGGCCATCAACGAGCTGCTGCGCTACATCCCGCACCGCAACGCGGTCGGGCTCTCCCGGATCGCCCTCGAAGACGTCACCGTGGCCGGCCAGCTCATCCGGGCGGGCGAAGCGATCTACGTCTCGTACCTCGCGGCCAACCGCGACCCGGACGTCTTCCCCGACCCGCACGGGCTGGATCTGGAACGCAGCCCCAACCCGCACGTCTCCTTCGGCTACGGACCCCACTTCTGTCCCGGGAACATGCTGGCCCGCCTCGAATCCGAACTGCTCGTGGACGCCCTGCTCGACCGCTTCGCGGACCTGCGCTTCAGCGTCCCTCCGAGCGAACTGCGCTGGCGGCCAGGGGCCCTCATCCGCGGGCCCGAAGGTCTGCCCGTGACCTGGTCATGACCGCGCACGTCGCCCGCGACGGGCTGCTCGTGCCCCCGGGCCACGGCCGCAAGCTGCACACCGACGCCCAACAGGTCACGTTCAAGGTCACCGGGGAGCACTCCGCGGTGGCCTCCAGCTTCGAGGTCGTCGTACCGCCCGGGTTCGACGTCGGTGCGCACCTGCACACCCGCAGCGAAGAGCTGTTCTACGTCCTGGAGGGTGAACTCGACGTCATGGCCTTCGAGCCGCGCGTCCGTTCCGGCGACGATTGGCGACACTGGGAAGCGCTCGACGGCCGCCAGGTCGTCCGTGCCACACCCGGAACCGTCATCGTAGTTCCCCCCGGGTGTCCGCACGCCTTCGCGAACCCGACCGGCGAACCGGCCCGGATGTTCTTCCAGGCCTCTCCGCCACCCGATCACGAGCGGTACTTCGAGGAGCTCCTCGAACTGCTCGACACGAGCGCCACCCCGGATCCCGCCGCGATCCGCGAACTCCGGGTGCGCTACGACATCGAACAGCTCACGCCGTTGCGCCACGAGCTGTCCTGAACCACCACCGCTCCACCCCCCTCACACACCACGCTCGGGAGAATTGATGCTGCGCACGCGCCGCAAGCTTCGCACCGCCACGTACGCCCTGGCGACCATGGTCGCCGCCAGTGCCTCGCTAGCCGTCGGCCCGGCCAGGGCCGCCGACTCCCTGCCGTCGCACTGGTGCTACGTCAACGGTGTCGAGGCTCCGCCCGGACAGGAAGTGCGCGGAACGTCGGCCGACGACACGATCCTGTGCGAGAACGACGTCGAGAACGTGATCATCTACGGCGGGGGTGGCAACGACAACATCCGCGTCAAGGGCATGCTGATCGACTCCCAGGTGCTCGGCGGCGAGGGCGACGACACGCTCCAGGTCAACAACCTCTCTCCGCGCAACGGCAACGCCTCGGTGCGCGGCGGCGCGGGCAACGACACCATCATCACCGCGCTCGTCATGGGTACGGCGGAGCACGGCGCCAGCGTCTACGGCGACCACGGCGACGACAAGATCACCACGGGCAGCGTCATGGGCCAGCCGGGCGAGTACGAGCGCGGCGGCGGCCAGGTCTTCGGCAACGACGGCAGCGACCTGATCCGCACGGGCAACGTCGACCTCGGCGGCCGGGTCCTCGGCGGTAGCGAGAACGACGTGATCGAGCCCAAGTCGGTGGGCGCGGAGTCTGCGGGCATCGTCCAGGGCGGCCCCGGCAACGACACGGTCCGCGGCCTGAACGACACCGTCCTGACGATCGGACCGGGCTACGGCCAGGTCGACGGCGGTATCGGGACCAACACCTGCCGGGTGAAGCACTTCTCGACCGGCGACCGGGTCCGCAGCTCGCTGGCGAACTGCCCGTCCACCGAGGCGGGCCCGGCGACCCCGGCCGCCCCGGCGGCGCAGGCTCCCGCGACCCCGGCCAAGCCGGCGGCCCCCTCTTCCGCGACCCCGGCCAAGCCGGCGGCGCCCGCGGCCTCCGGCAGCCACTCACCGCGCTGACGGGCGGCGGCTCCCGGGCGCGCCATGTGAGCGCTGCATGGACAGGCCGCCGGGAAGCAGGAACAGGGTCAGCACCGCGCCGACGGCGAAGATCACCGCCGATGCCGTGAAGACCGTGTGGTAACCCTCCAGGGCAGCCCGCGCCATCAGTTCCGGCGTGGGCTGTCGGCCTGCCAGGGAGCGGGCGACGGCTCCGGCGGCAAGGGTGCTCATGAGCGCCGTGCCGACGGAGCCGCCCGTCTGCCGCATGGCGTTGACCGTCGCGGAGCCGACTCCCGCGTCCCGCGGGTCGATGCCCGCCGTACCGAGGTTCATGGCGGCCGCCGTGATCAGGCCCATGCCCAGCCCCGTGGCCACCTGGCCGGGGAGCACTTCCACCAGGTACGGGCCGCTCGCCGTGAGGTTCGTCAGCCAGGCCATGCCGCAGGCCGACAGCAGCATGCCGGTGACGATGCGCGGGCGCCCGCCGATCTTGCCCAGCAGCCCCGTGTTGCTGCCGATCGCGCTGAGCATGGTGCAGCAGGACATCGGCATGAAGGCCAGGCCCGTCAGGGCCGGGCTGTAGCCGCGGGCGTGCTGCAGGTAGTACGTGAGGAACAGGAACACCCCGAACATGCCGACACCGGTGATGAACACGGAGGCCAGCGCCGTCCCCCGGACCCGGTCGAGCACGATCCGCAGCGGCAGCAGGGGGTGTGTGCTGCGGCGCTGCCACCAGACGAACGCGGCGAGCAGCAGACCGGCGGCGGCCAGGAAGCCCAGGGTGTGCACCGACTCCCAGCCGCGGGGACCGGCCGTGGCGAGCCCGTAGACCAGGCAGAACAGCCCGGACGAAGCCAGCACCGTGCCCGGCAGGTCCAGTCGGGGAGGGGCGGTGGGCACGGACCGCTTGAGCAGCAGCACCGCGCCGATGACGGCGACGGCGGCGAAGAGCAGGTTCACGTACATGGTCGAGCGCCAGCTCAGGTGCTGGGTGAGGAACCCGCCCAGCAGCAGCCCCACGGCACCCCCGGACGCGGCGAGCGCCCCGAACACGCCGAAGGCCTTGGCGCGTTCGGCGGGGGCGGAGAACGTGGTGGTCAGCAGTGAGAGCGCGGCCGGAGCCAGCAGCGCCGCGAACACGCCCTGCAGGGCGCGGGCCGTGACGAGGATGCCGAAGGTCGCAGCGGCGCCGCCGAGCGCGGAGGCCGCCGCGAAGCCGATCTGGCCGATGAGGAAGGCCCGCCGCCGCCCGAACAGGTCGGCCAGCCTCCCGCCGAGCAGGAGCAGACTGCCGAAGGTGATCGCGTACGCGGTCACCACCCACTGCCGCTGGTCGTCGGAGAACCCGAGACCGGCCTGGGCGGAGGGCAGGGCGATGTTCACGATGGTGGCGTCGAGGACGACCATGAGTTGGGCGATGCCGATGACGGCGAGGATCCACCACCGGCGCGGATCAGGCTGCGCGGCGGCGTCGGGGAGGGCCGGAGTGGTGCTGGTTCCGGGGCGGTGCGGCTCTGCGGACATGGTGGTACTCCATGGGTTCCGCTCGTTCTCGCTGGCGAGAGGGCGTGCGCGTGTGACTGTCTGGTTCGAAGATGCGTGAGACGGCCCCGTCGCCCGCGCACCACGCCACGACGCCGTCCGGATGGACCAACGCAGCGATCGTTTCTCCTACCGTTTCCCTTTGTCGTCTCCCTTGTCGTCTCCCCCTTGGCTCTTCTTCCGCTTCCGCGCGGTGCCGGCAGGGCGGCCGGCGTGGAGTTCCAACGCGCCCGTGCCCTCGGTGCGGGCGCGCAGGCAGGCCTCGATCTGGCGGCGCAGTGACGGTTTGACCAGCGCGCGCAGCTCCCCGGCGGGCACCGCCCGCCAGCGCAGCAGCTCGAAGGGGGCGAGCCGGATCCGGGCCAGGGCGGCGGGGTCCAGGACCCCGCCGTCGTAGAGGAAGCGGATGCGGGCCGGGTAGTCGGGCTTGTGGGACCAGTTGACGCCGAGCAGCCGGCCCGGTTCGAGGTCGAGCCCGAGTTCCTCGCGCACCTCCCGGCGTGCGGCGGCGCGCGGGGTCTCGCCCAGGTCACTGTCGATCCCGCCGCCCGGCAGGTTCCAGCGCCCCGGCTTGCCGTACGTGGGCTCCACCAGCAGGATCCGGCCGGCGGCGTCGGTGTACAGCACGCTCGCCGCCGTGATCGCCTTGGGGCGGGCGGCCCGGTGGCTCGCGGCGTCGAAGGAACCTGCGTGTTCGAGGGCCGTGCGCCGCTGCGGGTCCAGGCCGGCGGGGGAGCCGGGCTGGGGCACGCCGTCGACGAGGTGTGCGAGGGAGCCGGAGTACAGGGCGGCCAGACCGGCGCGCAGCCGGGGCGCGATCCGGGCGGGCAGTACCGCGTACGCCTCCTCCGGTGCGAGCCACCGGGCCGTGGCGACCTCACCGTCCGGGAAGGAGAGCGCACCGGCCTGCTCGGGCGAGAGCGGCCCTACGAGGTGGACGTGCGCGATGAGGGCGCGGCCGAGGGAGCCGGGCCGCCGGGAGTCCACGGCGAGCAGCCGGCCCACCGGAACGGACAGGTCGAGCTCCTCCGCCAGCTCGCGCGCCAGCGCCTCCTCCGGGGTCTCGGTGTCCTCGACCGTGCCGCCAGGGAGTTCCAGGTCCGCCTTGTACGAGGGCGTCAGCACGAGGACCCGCCCGTCGCGGTCCAGCACGATCCCGGTCGCGGCGACGAGCGGGGACGGCCGGGCGGCGTAGTACGCGCGGACCTCGTCGGGGGAGGGGCGGGGGCCGGGGCGGTCGGCCGCTCGGTCGGACGGGTCGGTGGCCGGGCGGTCGGCCGGACGGTCGGGCACTGCGCACTCCTGGGGTCGGGCGGCGGTACGGGGCGGATCCGCATCCGCGCGGGCCCGCCGCGGTCCGCGGTCAGGCCCGGGCCAGGAGCATCCCGCCCATCGTGACCATGGTCGCCGCGACGAGCCCGTCCAGCACCCGCCAGGCCGAGGGGCGCGCGAGCAGGCCGCTGAGCAGCCGGGCCCCGTAGCCCAAGGTGGCGAACCAGATCAGGCTGGCCAGCCCGGCCCCGATGCCGAAGGCCCAGCGCAGGTCCCCGCGGTCCGCGGCGAGGGAGCCGACCAGCAGCACGGTGTCGAGGTAGACGTGCGGGTTGAGCCAGGTCATGGCCAGGCAGGCCAGCACGGCCCGGCGGCGGGACCCGGCGGCGTCTCCCGCGGTGTCCAGGGCGGCGCCGGGAGTGGGCCGCAGCACCCGGCGGGCGGCGAGGATCCCGTAGCAGATCAAGAAGGTGCCGCCGGCGATGGCGACCGCGGTCAGCGCGGCCGGCCAGGCGGTGACGAAGGCCCCCACCCCGGCGACCCCGAGGGCGATGAGGGCCGCGTCGGAGACGGCGCAGATCGCGACCACGGCGAGGACGGCGTGCCGGCGGACCCCCTGCCGCAGGACGAACGCGTTCTGTGCGCCGATGGCGACGATGAGGGAGAGTCCGGTGCCGAAGCCGGCGAGTGCCGCCGCGATGATGCCGTGTGTCATGTCGTCGACCGTAGGTATCGGCGCGCTTTCAGTACAGCTAAAGATTTTTACGTACCCTTAGCGTTCGTGATGGACGAGCTTCCCCTGGACCAGGTACGGACCCTCCTCGCCGTGGTGGACGAGGGCACCTTCGACGCGGCGGCCGCCGCCCTGCACGTGACCCCGTCCGCCGTCAGCCAGCGGGTCAAGGCGCTGGAGCAGCGGACCGGGCGGGTACTGCTGATGCGGACGAAACCGGTGCGGGCGACCGAGTCCGGGCAGGTGGTGGTCCGCTTCGCCCGGCAGCTGGCCCGGCTGGAGCGGGACGCGCGCGCCGAACTGGGGATGGCGCAGGAGTCGGGCGGCCCGGTGCGGCTGCCGATCGCAGTCAACGCGGACTCGCTCGCGACCTGGTTCCTGCCGGCGCTCACGCGGGTGCCGCAGGACCCGCCCGTCTTCTTCGAACTGCACCGGGAGGACGAGTCCCACACGACGGCGCTGCTACGGGAGGGTCAGGTGATGGCGGCGGTCACCTCTTCGCCGGATCCGGTGGCGGGATGCACCGTACGCGGGCTCGGACTGGCGCGGTACCTGCCGGTGGCGAGCCCCGAGTTCGCGGCGCGGTACCTGGCCGGGAGCCTCGAACAGGGATTGCGGGAGGCCCCGGTGATCCTGTTCGACCGGCGGGACGTCCTCCAGGACGGGTTCGTACGGTCGCTGACCGGCGATCAGGACGCCGGGGCGGGGCCGCTGCGCCACCACGTGCCGACCTCGGAGGGGTTCTGCGGCGCGGTCGCGGCCGGACTCGGCTGGGGACTGGTGCCCGAGCCGCAGGCCGAACCCCTGCTGCGGGACGGCGGACTGGTCCTGCTGGTACCGGGGCGGCCGCTGGACGTGCCGCTGTACTGGCAGCAGTGGAAACTCGACTCCCCGGCGCTGTCGACGGTCGCCGAGGTGATCGCGGCCGCGGCGGCCGAGGCCCTGCGCCAGGACCGGGTCCGGCAGCCGTAAGCTGCGGCCATGGAGTCCTACACGATCGGCCAGGCCGCCCGGCTGCTCGGCGTGAGCGTCGACACGGCCCGCCGCTGGGCCGACGCCGAGCGGTTCCCCACCCGTCGCGAGGGAACGCGGCGCATGGTGGACGGGCCGGACCTGGCGGCGTTCTGCGTGGAGGCCGCCCAGGAGGCAGCCGAGGGCGAGGACGCCCCGTACACCTCGGCGCGCAACGCCTTCCCGGGCATCGTCACCGCCGTGAAGCTCGGCATCGTCGACGCGCAGGTCGAGGTCCAGGCCGGGCCGCACCGCGTCGTGTCGCTGCTGACCCGCGAGGCGGTGGAGGAGCTCGGCCTGGAGGTGGGCGTCCGGGCCGTGGCCCGCGTCAAGTCGACGAGCGTCTTCATCGACCGGGTCTGAACCGGGTCTGACCGGAGCGCGGCCGGACCCCTCCGCGGGCCGCGCACGGCGGTGACCTCGGCGGCGGTGGCAGACTGGCCGCTGATCCGTCGAAGGGAAGTACCTCGTTGTCCATGTTCAGCAACCTGCGCCGGGCCGTACGCCGTGGATACCGGCGGGCCGTCGACCTCAGCCACCCGGCGCGCTCCCCGCTCGGCAGCGCGGTGGTCAACTGCGTGGTCTACGTGGACGGCACCCGACAGGACGGGTGCGGCGAGGCGGAGGAGGCGCTGCGGCGGGTCCGCAAGACGGGCGACGGGTTCGTCTGGATCGGCCTGCACGAACCGTCGAAGGAGGAGCTCGCCGGGCTCGCCGAGCTGTTCGGGCTGCACCCCCTCGCCGTCGAGGACGCGGTGAACGCGCACCAGCGCCCCAAGGTCGAGCGGTACGACGACATACTGTTCTCCGTCTTCAAGACCGTGCGCTACGTGGAACACGAGGAACTCACCGCGACCAGCGAGGTGGTGGAGACCGGCGAGCTGATGGCGTTCACCGGCGACGACTTCGTCATCACGATCCGGCACGGCGGCCGCGGCACGCTCGGCCCGGTCCGCGAGAGCCTGGAGGCGGCGCCCGACCAACTGGCCAAGGGGCCCGCCGCGGTCCTGCACGCGATCGCCGACCACGTCGTCGACGACTACGTCGCCGTCACGGACGCGGTGCAGAACGACATCGACGCCGTCGAGACCGCGGTGTTCAGCGAGTACGGCGGCCGGGGCGACGCGGGCCGCATCTACCAGCTCAAGCGCGAACTGCTGGAGCTGCGCCGGGCGGTGGCCCCGCTGAGCCGGCCGCTCCACCACCTGGCCACGCAACCGATACCGGTGATCCCGGCGGACGCCCGCGCGTACTTCCGGGACGTCGCCGACCACTTGACCCGGGCCACCGACCAGATCGGCGCGTACGACGCCCTGCTGGACTCCATCCTCCAGGCGCACCTCGCGCAGGTGACCGTCGCGCAGAACGAGGACATGCGCAAGATCACGGCCTGGGCCGCCATCGTCGCCGTGCCGACCATGGTCTGTGGGATCTACGGCATGAACTTCGACAACATGCCCGAGCTGCACTGGACGTACGGATACCCGATCGTGGTCGGCGTCATGGCCCTCGCCTGCTTCGTCATCCACCGGGGCTTCCGCCGCAACGGCTGGATCTGAGCGCACTCGACTCCCGTCGGCCGCACGGGTATTGAGCTGTCCCGAAGTCTGGTAGTAAAGTTTCCTAACGAAGTCGGGTAAGGCTCAACTCCCCCATGGAGGTCTTGTGTTCACCCCCCACCGCAAGAGGATGGCCCTCGGCGCCCTGCTCGGCAGCGCGCTGCTCGCCGTACCGGTCGCCGCCCACGCGACGACCGCGTCACCCGCACCCGCACCTGCATCCGCATCCGCCCCCGCCGCTGCTTCGGCCGCGGCCGTCGGGCTCGACGATCCGGCGAAGAAGGACGTCGCCATGCAGATCGTCTCCAGCGCGGAGAACTCCTCGCTGGACTGGAAGGCGCAGTACAAGTACATAGAGGACATAGACGACGGCCGCGGCTACACGGCCGGCATCATCGGCTTCTGTTCGGGCACCGGCGACATGCTCGACCTCGTCGAGTACTACACGCAGGTCAAGCCCGGCAACGTGCTCGCCAAGTACCTGCCCGCCCTGCGGAAGGTCGACGGCAGCGACTCGCACGCCGGCCTCGACCCGAACTTCACCAAGGACTGGGCGAAGGCGGCCCAGGACGGCGAGTTCAAGAAGGCCCAGGACCACGAGCGCGACCGGGTCTACTTCAACCCCGCCGTCAAGCAGGGCAAGTCCGACGGGGTCGGCGCGCTCGGCCAGTTCATGTACTACGACGCCATCGTCATGCACGGCGACGGCAGCGACTCCACCAGCTTCCGCAACATCCGCAAGCGGGCCCTGTCCAAGGCCAAGCCCCCGGCCCAGGGCGGCAACGAGACCACCTGGCTGAACGCCTTCCTCGACGCCCGCGTCTGGGCGATGAAGCAGGAGGAGGCGCACAGCGACACCAGTCGCGTCGACACCGCGCAGCGGGTCTTCCTCAAGAAGGGGAACCTGAACCTCAACACCCCGCTCGACTGGAAGGTCTACGGGGACCCCTTCCACATCGGCTGAGCCGGCCCGGGCCTGCACCGAGTCCCGTCCCGACCCTGCGGTCCGGGCGGGACGCCCGTGCGAGCGGTGGCGCATGTCGCAGAGCCGTAACGATGTGGGTGCGGATGGGCGTGCTCCGCGCGGGATTCGGCCGTCTGCGGGCGGGCGCCGAGCGGCTCGGGAGTCTCTCCGGCATCACGAAACGGCTTCTACCGCCCCTGTTTCGTCACCCCGTGTGACCCGGTACGACCGGTGGGTTTCAAGGGGCTGGCGGTGCCGGTGATTTTGCCCATTGAACCCTGCAAAAGCGGCTCTTTTGGCGTCTTGTGAAGTGGCTTGACCGCCACGTAAGCGGGGCATAAGTTCTGCCCCGGCTTGCTCCAGCAGGACGGGCCGACGAACCGTCCTCTGGGGGGACACATGCACTACTACACCGACGTCCTGAAGAAGTACGCCGACTTCTCCGGCCGCGCGCGCCGCCAGGAGTTCTGGATGTTCTTCCTGTGCAACTTCGCTGTTGCGATCGTCGTCGCGATCATCGACTCCGTCATCGGCGCGAACATGATCATCTACGGCCTCTACTTCCTGGCGATCATCGTGCCGTGCATCGCCCTCACCGTCCGTCGGCTGCACGACATCGGCAAGTCCGGCTGGTGGTACTTCATCGGCCTCGTCCCGCTGATCGGCGGCATCTGGCTCATCGTCCTCCTGGCGACCGAGGGTCAGGCGCAGCCGAACGAGTACGGCATGAACCCGAAGGCCGTCCACGCCTGAGCAGGTCAGTACGCCTGAATGCCTGAGCGCCGCCACCGGCTGGAAACAGCCGGTGGCGGCGCTCTCGCCGTTCTGCGGGCCGTGCGGGGTCGTCCGGCGCCGGAGGTGACGCGCGTCTCCCCGGGACTCGGGCAGGGGGCTGTCCAGACCGGCCCGATCACGAGATATCTTGATGTCGAGCAATGTTGCAGACGAGAGACGCAGACTGTGGAGCGGAGCATCCGGTGACTGACTCGACCATCATCTACACGCACACTGACGAGGCCCCGGCCCTCGCGACGTATTCCTTCCTGCCTGTGATCCAGGCCTACGCGTCGACGGCCGGTGTGAATGTCGAGACCCGTGACATCTCCCTGGCCGGTCGGATCATCGCCAGCTTCCCCGAGCACCTTGAGGAGGGCCAGCGGATCGCCGATGCCCTCGCCGAGCTCGGCGAGCTGGCGAAGACGCCGGAAGCGAACATCATCAAGCTGCCCAACATCTCGGCTTCGATCCCGCAGCTGAAGGCCGCGGTCGCCGAGCTCCAGGGCCAGGGCTACGCGCTCCCGGACTACCCGGACGACCCGAAGACCGACGAGGAGCGCGAGACCCGCTCCCGCTACGACAAGATCAAGGGCAGCGCCGTCAACCCGGTCCTGCGTGAGGGCAACTCCGACCGCCGCGCCCCCGCCTCGGTCAAGAACTACGCCAAGGCCCACCCGCACCGCATGGGCGCCTGGACCACCGAGTCGAAGACGAACGTCACCACCATGGGCGAGAACGACTTCCGCTCGACCGAGAAGTCCGCCGTGATCGCCGAGGCCGGCACGCTCCGCATCGAGCACGTCGCCGCCGACGGCGCCACCACCGTCCTGCGCGACTCCGTACCGGTCCTCGCCGGCGAGGTCGTGGACGCCTCCGTCCTGCACGTCGACGCGCTGCGCACCTTCCTGAACGACCAGATCGAGCGTGCCAAGGCCGAGGGCGTCCTGTTCTCCGTGCACCTCAAGGCCACGATGATGAAGGTCTCCGACCCGATCATCTTCGGCCACGTGGTCCGCGCCTTCTTCCCGAAGACCTTCGCCCGCTACGGCGAGACCCTGGCCGCCGCCGGCCTGTCCCCGAACGACGGCCTCGGCACCATCCTGAACGGCCTGGGCGCGCTGCCCGACGCCGACGCGATCAAGGCCTCCTTCGATGCCGAGATCGCCGAGGGCCCGGCCCTCGCGATGGTCGACTCGGACAAGGGCATCACCAACCTCCACGTCCCGTCCGACGTCATCGTCGACGCCTCCATGCCGGCCATGATCCGCACCTCCGGCCACATGTGGGGCCCGGACGGCAACGAGGCCGACACCCTCGCGGTCCTCCCGGACAGCAGCTACGCGGGCGTCTACCAGGTCGTCATCGACGACTGCCGCACGCACGGCGCCTTCGACCCGTCCACCATGGGCTCGGTGCCGAACGTCGGCCTCATGGCCCAGAAGGCCGAGGAGTACGGCAGCCACGACAAGACCTTCGAGCTCGCCGCCGCGGGCACCGTCCGCGTCGTCGACGCCGCGGGCAACACCGTCCTGGAGCAGCAGGTCGCCAAGGGCGACATCTTCCGCGCCTGCCAGACCAAGGACGCGCCGATCCAGGACTGGGTCAAGCTCGCCGTCACCCGCGCCCGCGCCACCGGCGTCCCGGCCGTCTTCTGGCTCGACGAGAACCGCGCCCACGACGCGCAGCTGATCGCCAAGGTCAAGACGTACCTGGCCGACCACGACACCGACGGCCTCACCATCGAGATCCTGTCCCCGGTCAAGGCCACCGCGTACTCCCTGGAGCGCATCCGCCGCGGCGAGGACACCATCTCGGTGACCGGCAACGTGCTGCGCGACTACCTGACCGACCTCTTCCCGATCCTGGAGCTGGGCACCAGCGCCAAGATGCTGTCGGTCGTCCCGCTGATGAACGGCGGCGGCCTCTTCGAGACCGGCGCCGGCGGCTCCGCCCCGAAGCACGTCCAGCAGCTGGTCAAGGAGGACTACCTGCGCTGGGACTCCCTCGGTGAGTTCCTCGCGCTGGCCGTCTCCTTCGAGCACCTCGCGACCACCACCGGCAACGCCCGCGCCCAGGTGCTGGCCGACACCCTGGACCGCGCGACCGGCACCTTCCTCAACGAGGACAAGTCGCCGAGCCGCAAGCTGGGCGGCATCGACAACCGCGGCAGCCACTTCTACCTCGCCCTGTACTGGGCCCAGGAGCTGGCCAAGCAGACCGACGACGCCGCGCTGGCCGCCGCGTTCGAGGCGCTCGCCAAGACGCTGGGCGAGCAGGAGGAGACCATCGTCGGCGAGCTCATCGCCGTCCAGGGCAACCCGGCCGACATCGGCGGGTACTACCAGCCCGACGCAGCCAAGGCCGCGGCGATCATGCGGCCGTCCGCGACCTTCAACCAGGCCATCGCGACCCTCGCGTAAGGCCTGCAGTACCTGTTGGGTTCCGCCCCGGTCGGCAGCAGCCGACCGGGGCGGAGCCGTACCCGGCCCCGTACGCCGCCCGCGTGCCACGCGTGCGCCCATGACCGCGGGGGCCCCTGGCGCGCCTGTGGCGGGTGCGTTAGCGTGCCCGCCGGGGATCTGGGGGGAGTACGGGTGGCGCGTCGCAAGAACACCTCCTGCGCGGGCATCGGCTGCGCGGGTTACCTGCTGCTCAACGCGGTCGCGCTCGTCGGCGTCCTGCTCGCGCTCCCCGTGCTGCTGCCCGACCTGATGGCGCAGCAGACCCCGCCGGTCAAGGTGGAGGGCGCCGGCCAGTGGGCCGTCGTGTACGGCGTTCCGGTCGTCGTGGCCTGCGCGCTCGTCGCGTTGGCGGGCCGGGGCGGGCGCGTCGTCTGGTGGATGTTCCTCGTCCGGGTGGCCGTGCTGCTCGCCGCCGTGGCCGCCGCGGCCGGCTACGCCGAGGGCCGGGCGGCCGCAGCGCCCTGGAACGTCCGGATGTGCGTCGAGGCGTGCGCCGCCGGTTTCGCGGCGCTCGTCGTCTTCCTGGGCGTGCGCCGGTGGGACGAGGCGATCGGCGCGAGACCGCGGCCGGGCGAGGTCTGGCTGGCCATGGTGCCGCTGCGGGAGGACCCGCAGCGGCAGCTGCGGCACTACTGCGTGGTCCTCGCGACCGGACCGGGCGGCGCGCGGGTCGCCCAGATCACCAGCAAGGACAAGGACGGCCGGCGCGACCACATCCGGATCCCGAACCACGGCTGGGACGAGGTGTCGGGCCGCCCCCACTGGGTGGAGATCGGCCGGGAGCCGCGGGTCGTGCCCTACCGCAAGTTCCTCAAGTTCCGGCCCCAGGGGCCGTGCCCGGAGGCGGTCTGGGCCCAGCTCCGGGACCGGCTGCCCGCGGGCCCCGGGTCCGTGCCTGCGCCGCGGGCACCCGTACCCCCGCTGCTGAAGCGGATCCTGCGCTCGTACCGCGGCTGACCCGGAGCGCGCCGCGGCCGGCGCCGCGTCCAGCGTCCATCCCTCGGCCGGCCGGGTGGCCTCCGGCGCCGTCCGCACGGCCACTCCGGGCCGGCCGGGGCTCAGAGGCGGTGGACCCGTTCCCCCTCGAAGGCCAGCGGGGACCGGCCCGCGGCCAGGATGCGCAGTCCCGGGGCCGCCGTGAGCAGGTTCCGCAGCCACGTGAGCGTCTCGGGCGCGAGGTGGTCGGTGCCGTCCAGGACGAGGAGCATGTCCCGCTCCGCGAGCCACGAGACGGCGTCGGCCGTCCCACACGGCAGGAAGGGCATGCCCGGTACGCAGCCCAGCGCGGCCGTCAGTTCGCGCGGGCCGAAGGGCCGGTCCACCACGATGACGGCCACGCCGTCGCAGAAGTTGGACGAGAGCCGCTCGGCGATCTCCCGCACCAGCAGGCTCCGCGGCTCTCGGAACCGCCCGGTGACCGTCAGCACGCGGCCGCGCCGCACGGCGGTCAACAGCCGGGACAGCTCGTCGGACGTCGTGGGCAAAGTGCCGGCCCGGCCTGGATCCCTCATCGGCACGATGCCCCCCATTGCATGCGTGTCCATGCGCGACCAAGGGTTCTTTCGGGCCGCGTAGCGACGATTATGCGCCAGTTCTGCCGGAAGGCCAGGGGAATGTCGCATTCCGGAGAAAGGCCCGTGCCGCCGCTGATCAACGTAGTTGTACACACGGCGCACTTTTGTCCATGCTGCCAGGTGGGGCACCCAGGGCCACCCTCGCCCAGCGCGCCCGACCCCGCGCCGTCACGCCCAACCGGGGCGGTGCGGAGCCCGGGGCGCTCCGGCCGCCGCCGGTTCCGCCCGCCGCGCGGTGCCGTTTCAGGTCCTCCTCCCGGTAGCGCCGGGTCTGCGCGTGCCAGGGGGCGACCCCGGACATCCACTGCGTGAGCTCGTCCGCGTACCGGTCCAGCGCTGCTCGCGCCGCCGCGTCCAGCCCGAAGTCCCGGTACATGACGGGGAACTCCTCGGCCAGCACGTGCTCGAACTGCTTCATCCGCGAGGCCGTCACCGCACGGGGACCACTCCGTACGGGCCGCCTCCGCCGGCACCGCCATGGTGTGGAGAACGGCCGGCGCCCCGTCAACCGGCGCGGCGAGGCCGACATCGAACTCGCCCCGGCCGCGCGGGCGAGACCCTGCTGCAAGTGCGAACTCTCCCTCGCCCAGAGCGTCCTGCAGGTCCACGACCGCGTCGCCGACCTCTACGACGACCCGATGAACCAGTTCGAGCAGCAACTGCCCTCGCGCTGCGCACCAGCGAGGACCAGGAGGGCGTCATCGGCCCCTACTCGGCGGCCGTCCTCGTCCCCGACGCCCTCGGAGTCCTGGAGAACGTGAACGTCGCGGCCGCCCGATCCTGACGGTTGTCCGGCGGCCGCCGATCGGCTGTACTGCTGTGCAGTGCCGCACTCGGGGCACCGTGCAGGGGAGGGCACCCACGATGAGTTCGCACCGCCGCCGTCCGGGGTTCCGGGGTCGGCCGCTGCTGACCCTGCTGCTCGCCGCGTTCCTGCTCGTCGGTGTGGGCGCCGCCACCGGCATCGCCTGGGCTCCCTTCGACCGCGCCGTACGCCAGGACGCCTCCGCACCCGGGATCGGCACCCCCCGGCCCGCCGGGCCCGACCCGGGGGCCACGGGCCCCGCACCCGCGGCCACGGGTGGCGTCCCGCCCGCGCCCGTCCGGAGCCCGGACGGCACGGACCAGGACGCCGGCAGCGTCCCGGGCGCGGGGGACGCCGGAGCCGGGCGGCCCGCCGGAGCCCTGCCGTTCGACCTGCCCGGACCGGCCGCTCTGCACACCGGCAGCGCGGGCAGGAAGCTCGTGTTCGCGCACTACTTCACCCCGTACCCGCTCTCCCTGGACAACGCGAGCGCCGACGCCGACTACTACACCCGCAACTACCTGAACCCGGCGGGGGAGAACGGCAAGCACGAGCGGTACGGCGGCCTGCTGCGCGACCGGCCGTTGCCCGTCGCGCCCAAGCCGGGCAACTGGGAACTCGCCAACCTCGAACAGGAGGTGCGCACCGCCCGCGCCGCGGGCCTCGACGGGTTCACCCTCGACATGCTCTCCCTGTCCGGGCCGAACCGTGACCGCGCCGGGCTGCTGATGCAGGCCGCCCGTGCCGTCGACCCCGCTTTCAAGATCATGCTGATGCCGGACATGACCTCGTTGGACACCGACGACCCCGGCGTGCTCGCCGACGCCGTCGCGGCCCTCGGCAAGGCCCCCGCCGCCCACCGCCTCGCCGACGGCCGGCTCGTCGTGTCCCCCTTCAAGGCGGAGACCAAGAGCGTCGCCTGGTGGACGCAGGTCATCGACCTCCTCAAGAGCCGGCACGGCATCCGCACCGCGTTCGTCCCGACGTTCCTCGACTTCGACGCCAACGGCGCACGGTTCGCGCCGATCAGCCACGGCTTCTCCGAGTGGGGCAGCCGCAGTTACGTCGGCCAGGAGAGCGCCACCCGCGCCGTGCAGCGGGCCCACGGCTCCGGCAAGATCTGGATGCAGCCCGTGTCGGTCCAGGACGCCCGCCCCAACCAGGGCATCTACGACGAGGCCGGCAACACCGCGACCCTGCGCTCCACTTGGACCCATGCCATCGACGACGGCGCCGACTGGGTGCAGCTCACCACTTGGAACGACTATTCCGAGGGCAGCCAGTTCGCGCCGTCCCTGCACAACGGGTACGCCTACCTGGACCTGACCTCGTACTACCTGGCCAAGTTCAAGACGGGCAGCTGGCCGAAGATCGTCCGCGACACGCTGTACCTCTGCGCCCGCACCCAGTTCGCCGCCGCCGCCCCGACCGGCGCCCAGTCGCTGGTGATGTCCCCGCGCAAGGGCACCGCCGCGCCCCGCGACACGGTGGAGGTCCTCAGCTTCCTGACGGCCCCCGCGACCCTCCGTACGAGCGTGGGAACGGACCGGGACGCGCACGAGGCCCCCGCCGGAGTCCACTCCGAACTGCTCCCGCTGCGGCCGGGCACCAGTTCCGCGGTGGTGGTCCGCGACGGAGAGCCCGGCGCGGAGGTGGAACTGCCCTACGCGGCGGACCGCACCGTGCAGGTCCAGGACCTGCAGTACTACGCGGTCACCAGCGGGCGCTAGGGGCCTGCCGTCACAGGCCGTCGCAGGCCGACGGCGGGGCGTTTTCTCACCATATGCGCGGTTTCGTGCCAGCCGCTACCTTCGAAGAGGTGCGTTCCACCAACCCGCTGCGGCGCCGCCCGGCCGGGCGGCGCCGCAGGCGTCGGCACAGGAACGGGAGCACATGGCGAAGCACAGCATCAACGCGGCGGCTGCCGCGGCCGCTCTGGTCTGTCTGGCGGCGTTCGGTGGGACTTCGAGCAGTGCCGCGTCCTCCCTGGCCCCGTCCGCCGGGACCGGCCCGACCGCGACCGCCGCCCCGCGGTTCGTGCCCGGTGCCTGTCCCGAGCCGCCCGAGCCGATCGAGGCGCTGAACGGCGCGCGCTGCGGTGTCCTGGAGGTACCCGAGAACCGCTCCCGCCCCGGCAGCCGGACCATCGAACTGCCCGTGGCGGTCATCCCGGCCGAGGCGGCGAAGCCCGCCGCGGACCCCGTGGTGTTCATGGCCGGTGGCCCGGGGGCCGACACGTTCGACGACATCCCCTTCCTCGTCGAATCCGGCCTGAACCGCGATCGCGACCTGATCATCATGGCCCAGCGCGGGAACCTCTACGCACGGCCGCACCTCGCCTGCCCGGAGATCGACCGGTACAACAGGCAGGCCGTGGGCCTGCGCTACGACTCGCAAGCATCGAAGCGGCCCCTGCTGGACGCGGTGAAGAAGTGCCACGACCGCCTGGTGGCCGACGGAGTCGACCTCGCCGCCTACAACACCACCGAGAACGCGGCCGACTTCGCCGACCTGCGCACCGCGCTCGGCATCGAGCAGTGGAACGTCTACGGGTACTCCTACGGCACCAACCTGGCCCTCACCTACCTGCGCGAGCACCCCCAGGGCATTCGCGCGGTGGCGCTCGACTCCCTCACTCCTCCGGCGCTCACCGTCCTGCCCGTGACCTGGAGCAGCGTCCGGCAGGGCATCGACGCCATCGTCGGCGCGTGCGCGGCCGAGCCCCGCTGCAAGAGCCGCTACCCCGACGTCGCCCGCACGCTGACCGAGCAGGTGCGCAAGCTGGAGGCGCACCCGCTGGTGCTGAACGCCCGGCCGCCGCAGGGGGGAGACCCGGTCAAGGTCGACCTCGACGGCGGCGCCCTGCTGAACGTGCTCGTCGCCAACGGCGTCAAGCCCGTCGACGTCCCGGCGGCGCTCGACGAGCTCAGCCGCGGCCGACCGGAGCGCTTCGCGCGGGCCCGCGCGGCCGACTCGGCAGGGGCCGTGGGCGTGTGGGGCCACGGTCTGACGGAGTCGGTGGCGTGCGGCGAGTGGGTCCCGGGATCCTCTCGGTCCGACGTGCTCAACGCCGGGCGCAAGGCTTTTCCCGCATGGCCCGACACGGTATTGGCGCAGGCCCCGCAACTCCCCTTCCAGTACGACGCCTGCCGCATCTGGAACGTACCGGACCGCACCGCCGTCCAGCGGGTCGCCACCAAGAGCGCGGTGCCGGCGCTCATCGTCTCCGGCACGTTCGACACGAAGACGGGAGAGAGCATGGCGAAGGACGCGGCCCGTACGCTGTCCCGCTCGACCTCCGTGCGGATCCCCGGCATCGGACACTGGGTGGTCCCCCAATCGCCCTGCGCACAGCAGGTGCTGGCCTCGTTCCTCGCCCGTCCGACCGAGCCCGACACCGCTTGCGCGGCCGATGCGAAGCCGAAGCCGTTCACGATCGTCCCGAAGTGACATGGGAGGGCAGATGGCTCTCAACCCCGCGCCCCGTCGTCGCCCCGCCGTAGGACGGCGCCACGCCAGGTCGGCCGCGATGGCCACCGGGATCCTCATCACCGGCCTGCTCGCCACGCCCGTCCAGGCGCAGCGGGCCACGGGGGCGAGTCCCAGTCCCGGTACGCCCATCGGAACGGTGGCCCGGACGGTGGGCGACGCCCGCTTCGAGCCCGGCCCCTGCCCGAAGACGCCGGAGCCGGTCGCCGAGCTCAAGGGGGCCCGCTGCGGAACGCTCACCGTCCCCGAGAACCGCGCCGAGCCGACCGGCCGGAAGATCACCCTCGGCGTGGCGATCGTGTCGGCCGCGTCCGCCACACCGAAACCCGACCCGATCGTGTGGCTCGCCGGAGGACCCGGCGACGACGCGGTGGGGGAGGCGAAGATGGCGATCGACGGCGGCCTGAACCGCGACCGCGACGTGATCTTCATGTCCCAGCGGGGGACGTACTCGGCCGACCCGGTGTTCACCTGCCCCAACATCGACGAGTTCAACGCCCGTTCGGTCGGCCTCGTCTACGACGCGCCGTCCACCGGGAAGCTGCACGTCGACGCGACGCGCGCCTGCCGCGAAAAGCTGGCGGCGACCGGGGCCGACCTCGGCGCCTACAACGACACCGAGAGCGCCGCCGACTACGAGGACCTGCGTGCCGCGCTGGGCCTCAAGCAGTGGAACCTGTACGGCATTTCCTACGGCACCCAACTGGCGCTCGTCTACATGCGCCAGCACCCGCAAGGCCTCCGGTCGGTCGGCATCGACGGCATCCTGCCACCGTCCACGGCAGGGTCCGCCCTGACCTGGAGCGCCGCCAAGCAGGGCTTCGACGGCCTGTTCAAGGCCTGCGCGGACCAGCCGGCCTGCAACCGTCGCTATCCGAACCTGCCGGCCACCTTCAACCGGCTCGTCCGCCAACTCGAAGCCAAGCCGGTGACCACCACCGTCACGCTCCCCGGCAACCCGAAGCCCGTGAAGGTCGTCCTGGACGGCGGAGCCCTGGTGAACTGGATGACCTCCGCCACCCACGTGGCGCCGCAGGTCCCCATCGCGCTCGACGAGCTGGCGCACGGCAAACCGCAGCGGATCGCCCGTCAGTGGGCGGGCGGCAAGCTCAGCCCCCAAGCCATCGGCAGGGTCGCGCACGGGCTCTCCTACGGCGTCTTCTGCAGCGAGTGGACCCCGTACGAAACCCAGGCCCAGGCGCTCAAGGGCGGCCAGGACGCCTTCCCGACCTTCCCGCGCTCGGTGCAGGCCCAAGCACCGCAGCTGGCCTTCCTCCGGCCGGACTGCAAGGCCTGGAACGTGCCCGCGGCGGCGCCCTCGATCCGTGACGTCACGCGCAGCGACATCCCCACCCTCGCCCTGTCGGGCGGGCTGGACTCCCAGACCGGGGCCGACAACGGCCCGTACGTCGCCCGCACGCTGCCGAACGCCACCGTCGTCACGGTCCCCTACGAGCCCCACGTGGTGTTCGCGACGTCGAAGTGCGCCCAGGAGATCGCCGTCTCGTTCTTCGACACCCCGAAGAAGCCGAACACCAGCTGCCTCAAGGGTCTACAGCCTCCCGAGTTCGAAATCGGCCCCCGGTAACGACGGGCCCTGGGCCGGGGCCGGTCCGGGAGGCGATGATGCGGGCGACAGCCGCGCCGCACACCCGGAGGTCCCATGACCCGGCCGATGCCGATGCCGCCCGCCGAATTCCCCGGCGGGCGGTCCCTGTTCCGCCTCGATCCCGCCGTCTCCCACCTGAACCACGGATCGTTCGGCGCCGTGCCGATCCCCGTCCAGGAGGCCCAGGCCGCCCTGCGCGAGGAGGCGCACGCCGACCCCGACGCCTTCTTCATCGGCGCGGCCGACCGGATCGCCGCCGCCCGTACCCGCGTCGCCCGCCACCTCGGCGCCGACCCCGACGGCACCGCCTTCATCGCCAACGCCACCGAGGGCGCCAACCTGGCCCTCGACGCCGTCCCGTTCGCCGACGGCGACGAGATCCTGGTCACCGACCACGGCTACGGCACCGTCGTCGCGGCCGCCGCCCGCCGCGCCCGGATCACCACCGTCGCCCTCGACCCGTACCTACCCGACGAGGACGCCGTGCGCGAGACCGTGCTGGCCGGGCTGACACCCCGTACCAAGGCGGCGGTGCTCGACCACATCAGCTCGCCCACCGCCCGGCTCATCGCCTCGCCCCGGCTGCTCGCCGACCTGGCCGCCCGCGGGATCACCACGCTCGTCGACGCGGCGCACTCCCCGGGCATGATCGCGGACCCGCTCGCCGGCGGCGCCGACTTCTGGTTCGGCAACCTGCACAAATGGGGGTACGCCCCTTCCGGCAGCGCGGTCCTCGCCGTTGCCCCCGCACACCGCGCCCGGGTCCGCGCCCTGGTGCCCTCCTGGGAGGACGCGCACGGCTTCCCGCGCTCCGTCGAGAACCGCGCCACCGCCGACTACACCGGCTGGCTCGCCGCCCCCGAGGGCCTGGACCTCCTCGACCGCCTGGACGCCGGCAAGGTGCGGGCCCACAACAGCGCCCTCGCCGCCCACGGCGCGGCCCTGCTCGCCGAGATCCCCGGACTCACCCCGCTCCCGTACACCGAGGGCCTCGCGATGCGCGCCCTACGGCTGCCGCCCGGCACGGCCGAGACCCAGGAGGACGCCCGCGACCTGCGCGAGCGGATCGCGGCGGAGCAGGGCATCCGGGTACTGGTCTGGCCGTGGCCGGGCGGCGGCGGTATCCGTGTCTGCGGGCAGATCTACAACCGGCCCGAGGAGTACGAACGCCTCGCCGCCGAGTTCCCGGCCTACCTGCGCTGAACCCCGGCGACGAAGGGGCTCACCCGCGTCGGAGCAGGTACGTGTCCATGATCCAGCCCTTGCGGGCGCGGGCCTCGGTCCGGATCTCCTCGATCCGGCCAGCGACCTCCGCCAGCTTCCCCGAGACCAGGATCTCGTCCGGGGTGCCGACGTAGGCCCCCCAGTAGATGTAGAGGTCCTGGTCGAGGTGGGCCGTGAAGGCGTGCCGCGCGTCCAGCATCACCACCACGTCGTCCACGTCCTGCGGCCAGCCCTCGGCGAGGCGCCGCCCGGTGGTGATCTGGACCGGCCTGCCCACCCGGTTCAGGTTGGTCCGGTGCCGGGCCAGCAGCGCCGAGATGCTGCTGATGCCGGGCACGACCTCGTGCTCGAACGCCACCCGGCCGTGCTCCAGGACCTCGTCGAGGATGGCGAGGGTGGAGTCGTACAGCGAGGGATCGCCCCACACCAGGAACGCCCCGGTCTCGCCGTCCGCCAGGTCCTCGGCGATGAACCGCTCGAAGATCTCGGCCCGCGCGCTGCGCCAGCCGTCGACGGTCGGGGTGTAGTCGGTCGGGGTCCGGTCCCGGTCCGGATCGCGGCCCTCCACGAGCCGGTGGCCGGGGCGGGCGTGCGCGTCGAGCATCGCGCGCCGCAACCCGGTCAGATCCGCCTTCTCCTCGCCCTTCTCCAGGATGAGGAATGCGTCCGCCGCGCCGATCGCCCTGACCGCCTGGAGGGTCAGGTGGTCAGGGTCGCCCGCGCCTATGCCGATCACTGAGAACTTCTTCACCGGGCTATTGTGCCCATCATGCGTGCCGCCCTGTTCGTCACCTGCGTCAACGACGTGCTGTACCCCCGCACCGGCATCGCCGTCGTACGCCTGCTGGAGCGGCTCGGCGTCGGCGTGGACTTCCCGGCGGCCCAGGGCTGCTGCGGCCAGCCGCAGTACAACACCGGCTACCGGCGCGAGAGCGAACCCCTGCTGCGGCGCACCGCCGAGGCCTTCGCCGGCCACCCGTACGTGGTCACCCCGTCGGGTTCCTGCGCCGCGATGGTCCGCAGCCACTACCCGCGCATCGCCCGCCGGGCGGAGCAGGAGGGACGGGGCTCCGGGCTGGCGGCGCTCGCCGAGGACCTCGCCCCCCGCGTCTACGAGCTCACCGAGTTCCTGGTGGACGTCCTCGGAGTGACCGACGTGGGTGCCTACTTCCCGCACACCGTCACCTATCACCCCTCTTGTCACGGTCTGCGGGAGCTCGGGTTGGGCGACCGCCCCCGGCAGCTGCTCGCCGCCGTCAAGGGCCTGGACCTGGTCGAACTGCCCGGCGCCGAGGAGTGCTGCGGCTTCGGCGGCACCTTCGCCCTGAAGAACCCGGACGTGTCCGCAGCCATGGGCACCGACAAGGCCGACAGCGCGGCGGGGACGGGCGCGGACGTGCTCTGCGGGGCCGACAACTCCTGCCTGGCCCATCTCGGCGGGATCCTGCGCCGTAGGGGAGACGCGATGCGCACCCTGCACCTCGCCGAGATCCTGGCCTCGACGCAGGAGGAACCGCTGCGATGACGGGCAGGTGTGCATGACGGGCACGTTCATGGGGATGCCGGCGTTCCCGGACGCGGCGCGCGAGGCCGTGCGGGACCGGGTGCTGCGCGCCAACCTCCGGCACGCCACCCACACGATCCGCGACAAACGGACCCGGGCCGTCGCCGAGATGGCCGACTGGGACCGGCTGCGCGCGGCGGGCAAGGCCGTCAAGGACCACACCCTGCGCCACCTCGACCGCTACCTGATCCAGTTGGAGGAGGCGGTGACGGCCGCGGGCGGCACCGTCCACTGGGCGGCCGACGGGGACGAGGCCAACCGGATCGTCATCGCGCTGGTCCGGGCCACGGGCGGCAGCGACACGGAAAGGCACGAGGTCGTCAAGGTCAAGTCCATGGCCACCCAGGAGATCGGCCTCAACGAGGCCCTGGAAGCGGCCGGGATCGCCGCGTACGAGACGGACCTGGCCGAGCTCATCGTCCAGCTCGGCCACGACCGGCCCTCCCACATCCTGGTCCCGGCGATCCACCGCAACCGGGCCGAGATCCGGGACGTCTTCGCGGCGGAGATGGGCCACTGGGGCCGCCCCGCCCCGGACGGGCTCGGCGACGACCCGCGCGAGCTCGCCGAGGCCGCCCGCCTCCACCTGCGCGAGAAGTTCCTGCGCGCCAAGGTCGCCGTGTCCGGAGCCAACTTCATGGTCGCCGAGACGGGCACGATGGTCGTCTTCGAGTCCGAGGGCAACGGCCGCATGTGCCTGACCCTGCCCGAAACCCTGATCTCGGTGGTGGGCATCGAGAAGGTGGTCCCGACCTTCCGGGACCTGGAGATCTTCCTCCAGACCCTGCCGCGCTCCTCCACGGCCGAGCGGATGAACCCGTACACCACGATGTGGACCGGGCTGGGTCCATCGAAAGGGGCGGACGGCGACGGCCCCTCCGCCTTCCACCTCGTCCTCCTCGACAACGGCCGCACCGACACCCTCGCCGACCCGGTCGGACGCCAGGCCCTGCGCTGCATCCGATGCTCCGCCTGCCTCAACGTCTGCCCGGTCTACGAACGCGTCGGCGGCCACGCGTACGGCTCCGTCTACCCCGGGCCGATCGGCGCCATCCTCAGCCCCCAACTGCGCGGCACCGGCAGCGAGATCGACGCCTCACTGCCCTACGCGTCCACCCTGTGCGGGGCCTGCTACGAGGTCTGCCCGGTCGCCATCGACATCCCGGAGGTCCTGGTCCACCTGCGCGAACGGGTGGCCCAGGGCGGCCCGGTGACCCGCGAGGGCATCCGCGTACGCATCCGCCCGGCGCGGGGGCACACCGCCGAACGGGCCGCGATGCGGGCCGCGCGACTGCTCCTGGAGCACCCCGGAGCGCTGCGCGCGGGGGAGCGGCTGCTGGCCCGGGCCCGGCGGCTGCGCCCGCGCCGGCTGCCGGGACCCGGACGGGCCTGGACGGACAGCCGGGAGCTGCCGGAGTTCCCGGCCGAGTCGTTCCGCACGTGGTGGGACCGGGAGCGGGGAGAACGGGCATGAGCAGCAGGGACCGGATCCTGGGTCGGATCCGCCGTGCGACGGAGGACGGCGCCCCCGACCCCGCCGTCCCCCGGGATTACCTGCGGGTCCACGGCACCCGCACCCCCGCCGGGACGGCCGACCTCCTCGCCGCGAACCTCGCGGAGTACCGCGCGAAGGTGCACCGCACCGACGAGGACGGGATCGCGCCGCTGCTGGCCCGGCTGCTGGCCGCCCGAGGCGCTCGAACGGTCCTCGTCCCGGCCGGCCTGCCCCCGCACTGGCTCCCGGCCGCGGGCCCGACCCGCGTTCACGACCGGGCTGAGTCCACCCCGTACGAACTGGACGCGGTGGACAGCGTGGTGACCGGCTGCGCCCTGGCGATCGCCGAGACCGGCACGATCGTGCTCGACGGCGGCCCCGGCCAGGGCCGGCGCCGCATCACCCTGATCCCGGACCACCACGTGTGCGTGGTCCGGGTCCCGGACCAGGTGGTGGACTCCGTCCCGCAGGCACTGCCCCTGCTGGACCCGACGCGGCCACTGACCTGGATCTCCGGCCCCTCCGCCACCAGCGACATCGAACTCGACCGGGTGGAAGGCGTGCACGGTCCGCGCACCCTGGAGGTGGTCCTGCTGACCGGACCAGCACAATGAGTGCCATGTCCGCCTACATCGCCCTGACCGCCCTCGTCGTCCACGACTACGACGAGGCCATCGACTTCTACACCCGCGCCCTCGGCTTCACCCTCGTCGAGGACACCCCGCGCCCGGACGGCTCCCGCTGGGTCGTGGTTCGCCCGCACGGCGCCACCGAGGCGGCGCTGCTGCTGGCCCGGGCCAAGGACGACGCCCAGCGCTCCCGGGTCGGAGACCAGACGGGCGGCCGGGTCGGCTTCTTCCTGTACACCGACGACTTCGCCCGCGACCACACCCGGATGACCGCGGAGGGCGTCCGCTTCCTGGAGGAGCCGCGCCATGAGGCGTACGGCTCGGTGGCGGTCTTCGAGGACCTCTACGGCAACCGCTGGGACCTGCTGGAACCCGCATAGCCGGGACAGGGCCCGCCGGCCACGACGGCCGGCGCCGCCCGACCTGCCGCCCAGCCCAGCCCAGCCCCGCCCCGAGCCGACGGCAGCGGCCGTCGACCGGGTCAGACGGGGCTCGGTCGGTCGTCCGGCCGTGAGCCGAGCAGCCGCGGGGCCTCGGTAGCCGCGTCGACCGCCGACCCGGCCTCCACGCGCCGGGCCAACTCCCGGGCCCAGCGAACCAGGCCCGCCAGGTCGATCCCGTACGGCCGGCCGGCCCCGCCGGTTTCCGCCGACCCGGCGACCGCGTCGGGCCCGGCCAGGGCAACGGCAACGGCGTCGGCCCCGCGGCGCAGCAGGCGGGCCCCGCCGACGGCGTTCCCGCGCGCGGCGTGCGTGAGTCCGACCGCCAGCTGTGCGAGGGCCCGCCACAGCGGGGCCTCGGCCGGCGGCCCGGACTTCCAGGCGTCCTCGAACACCTCGTGCGCGTGGAACGGCATCCCGGCGTCCAGCAGCCGCTGTGCCTCGGCCACCGTTTCGGCGGGAGCCCGTACGACCCCCTCGGGCTGCCGCTCCACCCCCGGCTCCCCGTAGGCCAGGGGCCGCCCCAGCCCGTCCCGCGGCCGCGCGCTCCGCGCCCGTCCCTCACCGTCCCGATCCCGTGCGTTCACCCCGTCATCCTCCCCGCCGCCGCAAACCCGTGCATGCGCACCCCTCTACGTGGGGTAATGTTCTGCATGTGCCGCCGGGACGGGGGAAACCCCAGATCAACGGCACAACGGGACGTGGCGCAGCTTGGTAGCGCACTTGACTGGGGGTCAAGGGGTCGCAGGTTCAAATCCTGTCGTCCCGACTTTTCGAAGTCGCAGGTCAGGGGCCGTTTCAGAGCAATCTGAAACGGCCCCTTGATCGTTTTTGGGGCCGGGGTCTGTTTCATCAGTGGATCAAGGTCTGTCGTGGTCCACTCGTGAGGCGAGGAGATCTGACGAGCGAGCAATGGGCCACGCTGGAGCCGTTGTTGCCGGTGGGCAAGAAGCCGGGGCGGCCTCCTGTCTGATCCAAGCGACAGCTGATCAACGGCATGCGCTGGCGGACGCGGACCTGCGCGCCCTGGCGTGACGTTCCCGCACGTTACGGCGGGCTGCAGGTGCCCGCAAAAGGGGGATCTGCGGCGGGACGAATCCGGCGGAGTCGCAGTCGAGGCCGCCGACCACGGGCTCGGACGCTCACGCGGTGGACTGACCACGAAGGTGCACTTGGCGGTCGAGCACGGACAGGAGCCGCTGTCCTTCCTGGTCACCGCGGCCAGCGGCACGTAAGTCCCCGGTTCCAGCCGGTCCTGGAGCGCATCCGGGTGCCGCGCGTGGGCGTCGGCAGGGCGCGCTGCCGGCCGGACCGAGTCCGGGCCGACAAGGGCCTACGGGTCCCCGAGTGGCTGTGATCGCTACAACGATCCGCGATTCTCCGGGCCGGCGTGCGACCCTCCGATCCAGAAGGTCAGCGCCTTCCGTCCACCTCCCAGCGACCGCCGCATCTGCGCCTGAGCCACCTCCGCGCCGGTCTGCCGGGAAGGCTCTCAGGGCCGTAGCGCGGTGAAGGCTGCGGTCAGGGCCGCGGCGAGGGTGAGGACCGCGGCGAAGGCGGTTGCGGCCCGGATCGCAGAGGCGGGGTAGGTGGCGCCGTCCAGGCGGGCGAGCTTGCCCGCCGCGGCGGCGGCCAGCAGGGCGACCACGATGACGAGCGCCGTGGTGAGGAGGACAACGGCAAGATTGGGCACGACGATCTCCCGTGTGACGTTGGGTCGTTGACGGTGTCGACAGTGGCGCAGGGCATGTGCGCCGGGGTTCGCCGGACGAAGATGAACAGCAGCGAACACGCCGAGTCCGGGGGAGCGACGTGCACGACGAGGAGACGGCGCACGGGGTGGCGCTCGCCGAGCTGCGCACGGCGCTGGCAGACGGACTGGCCCGTCGTGGGTTGACGGTGACGCAGCTCGCCGCGCAGGCGAGGCTGGGCCGTACGACCGTGCACGAGGCACTTCAGCCCGACGCGGACATTCCCTCGGCGAGGACGGTCGCGGCTCTGGCCCGCGTACTGCGCCTGCCGGAGCAGGAGCTCTTGGACCTGCGGCGGACCGCCGCCGGAGAAGCCGCACCCACCACCCAGTCGGAGCGGCGGCCGGGGCGGCCCATCAGCGAATGCAACCCGTACGACCTGGAGGTCCACTCCGCCGGCCTGATCACCCGCCGAGAAGAGCCCCGCAGAACACCGGAGCCGGTACTGCCCGGCTACGTGCCACGAGCCCACGACGACGTCCTCACCGATGTTGTGCGCGACGCCGCTGACGGCCACAGCAGGATGGTCGTCCTGGTCGGCTCCTCCTCCACGGGCAAGACCCGGGCGTGCTGGGAAGCCGTCCAGCCGCTCGCCGAACAAGGGTGGCGGCTGTGGCACCCCTTCGACCCCACCCGGGCCGAGGCAGCCCTCGGCGATCTCGAACGGGTCGGGCCCCACACGGTGGTCTGGTTCAACGAGGCCCAGCACTACGTCGGCGACCTCCGCCACGGCGAGACCATCGCCGCCGCCCTGCGGACGCTGCTCACCGCCCCGGCCCGCGGTCCGGTCCTGGTACTGGGCACCCTCTGGCCCGACTACGAGCGCGCCTACAGCGCGCTCCCGCAGCCCGGACAACCCGATGAACACGCCCAGGCGCGCGAGCTGCTGGCCGGGCGGACCGTCCCGGTGCCGGAGTCCTTCGACCAAGCCGCGCTGGAGGCCGCCCGCGTACTGGCCGAGGGCGGAGACGCGGTCCTGGCCGCGGCCCTGCCCCGTGCCGCCGATGGGCGTCTCACTCAAGATCTCGCCGGGGCGCCCGAGTTGCTGCGCCGCTACCGCACTGCCACGCCGCCCGCCCGTGCCCTCCTGCACGCCGCCATGGATGCCCGCCGCCTCGGCGCCGGCCTCCACCTGTCGCTCGCCTTTCTCACCGATGCCGCCACCGACTACCTCACCGACCACGAGTACGACGCCCTCACCCCCGACTGGGCCGAACGAGCCCTCGCCGAACTCGCCCAGCCCGTCCACGGCCGGCTCGCACCCCTGCGCCGCACCCAGCCACGCCGTACGCGCCGAGCCCCCGGCAGCCCCACCGCACCGACCGACGCACCAGCACCGGGCGTCGTCTACCGGCTCGCGGACTACCTTGAGCAGCACGGCCGCGACCAACGCCGTCCCCTGTGCCCGCCCGCCTCCTTCTGGCACGCAGCACACGATCACCTCACCGGCCCCGACGACCTTGAGCGTCTCGCGGCCGCCGCCCGCGACAGGCTACGTCTGCGGTGGGCTCACCATCTCTACCAGCGCGCCGGGACCCCCTTCGCCCGCACACAGCTCGCGCTCATCCGGGACGAGATCGGAGACCGCGAGGGTGCCGAGCAACTCGCCGCGCAGGCAGCCGAAACCGGCGACGGCTACTCCCTCATCGAGCTGGCCTTCATGCGGGAAAGAGCCGGCGACCTGGAAGGTTCCGACCGTCTCCTGACCCAGGTCGCGGACACCGGGGAACCGGGCACGGCCACCACCGTGGCCCTCACCGTCCTCGGCCGCCGGCGCGAGAAGGCCGGAGACCTCGACGGCGCCGAACAACTCCTCGCCCGGGCCGCCCGGACCGGGCACCCCGGTGCGTTCACCTCCCTCGCCCGCATCCGTGAGAGAGCCGGTGACTTCCAAGGCGCCGAACAACTCCTCACACGGGCCGCCCAGTCCGGGCACCCCTCCCTCACGCTCACTGCCCTCGCCCGCATCCGTGAGAGGGCCGGAGATCTCGAAGGCGTCGAACAACTCCTCGTCCAGGCCGTTCAGACCGGCCACGCCAGTGCCCTCACGACCGTCGCCGAGATCCGTGAGAAGGCCGGAGACCTCGACGGCGCCGAACAACTCCTCGCCCAGGCCGCCCAATCCGGCGACGCGTACGCCTTCGTACAGCTCGCCCGCATCCGTGAGCAGGCCGGCGACGCCGAAGGCGCCGAGCAACTCCTCGCCCGCGCCGTCCGGAGCGGCGATCCTCACGCCCTCATGGCCGTCGCCGAAATCCGCGAGCGGGCGGGAGACCTGGAGAAGGCCGAACACCTCATCACGCAGGCGGCCGACACCGGCCACCCCGGCGCCGTCATCCAGCTCGCCGGTATCCGTGAGAAGGCCGGCGACCTCGAAAGCGCCGTACGCTTCCTGAGCCAGGCGTCCGAAGCCGGTCATCCCTTCGCGTTCGACCAGCTCATCGACATGCTGGAGCGGTCAGGAGATCTCGCAGCAGCCGAACGGCTCCTCGCGCACGCCGCAGACTCCGCCAGACTGCGGCCCGTCTCCCCCCAGCCGGCCGTGTACCGCTTGTGGCCGTACGGGCTTGAGCCCGACGGCACGCCGACCCCGCCCTGGTGAGCGGCACGGGAACGGCCACCGTGTCTCCGCGAGGGGCCCGGTCCGTTCGGGTGACGAGGGATCGTTCCTGCGTATCGGTCGGGGATCGGGAGCCGGGTACCGCGCCGGTTCACGGCTAGCGTCGGGTTGCGCGGCCGACCGGAGCCGGCCCCTCGGCCCGTGACCGGGCCGGACGGCATCCGTCCACGGGCTGCTCCGTGGACGCCCTCACGCACCACGGTGATTTTGCCGCATTGACCCCCGTCCTCATTTATCCAGTACTGCTGCGATTCCATGAAGGGGCTCGACCGTTCCTGGGTGCAGCAGAATGTGGGAATGGTTCGGAAACGCCGCCACGAGGCGTCCTGCGCTGCTCGGCAATTCGGCGGAAGTACTGTTGCTGAGCTGCGCCGTGTCGTTGAGCAATGCCCAGTTCGGTATTTCCGACCAGCGCGTCCTGCCCGCATCCACGCTGGTGCGACAGACCGGTGAGCGTGTGCGCAGCGAATTTCCGGAGGCTGCCGGAACCAAATTGTCCATCGTGCTGAGCGTGGCCGATCTCCAGGCTGCGGGTGTTGCTTCCGGGGTGGACCGTTACGCTCGCCAGTTGTCATCGATCACCGGCGTCGCCGCGGTGGACACGACCACCGGTTCCTACCGTGCTGGTCATCGAATCACCCCGCCGACCCGGCACATCACCGGTTCACCGGAGAGGGCGTGATGCTCCTGAACGTGCGGATTCCCTCGGGTGCGCAAGCGCCGACATCCGAGCGCGTTGTGGACCGGATTCGTGCACTACTCGCCTTCGCTCCGCGGATCGTCGGAGGAACTACTGCGCGCACAGCGGACAAGAAGAGGGTACTGTCCCGACGTGTTCCTTTGGCCGCGCTCTTGGCCGGAGGCAAACGGTCGCCCTTGCCGTTCTCAGCCTGAGCGCCGGAATGGGTTGCCTGGTCCCCATCTTCCAAGAAATACATGTGAGGGGTGGCTTCACCGTCACCGGCAGCTCGAAATCAGAATGCTTCTGCTGATGGTCTGCATCGCCCTCGGTCCACAGGGACCTTCGACAGAACCGTGACGACGCGGCCGCCGACCCACCTCGGTCGGCGGCAGGCTGCCGCGGTGTCCGGGACACCGTCCCGTCGTCGGACGAGTCCGTGTCGGGCCTCCTCGCGCCGCCGGGTCAGGCGTTCGCGGCCGCGGCCGCGAACGGGGCGGCGTGGGTCGGGAGGCTCGCGAGGACGGCGACCCATGAGCCGTCGGCGAAGACGATGTCCATGCGGCCCTTCTGGAGCACTCCCGTCGGGTTGGCGCGCACCGCGGTGACGGCAGGGCGCGGGGCTTCCCAGTACTGCTTCAGCACCGGCGTCATCCGCCACAGCGGCGAGACGTCGGTGAGGCCGAACCAGCGCCGGTCGGTGACCGCGAGGACGCCCGTGACCGAGCCGCGAGCACTCGCGCGGCCGATGAGGAAGCGCCCGGCCGCGCTCCGCCAGTCGCCCTCCATGCTCTTGCCGTGCATCAGCCGCGAGCCGAGCTGCTCCACGACGTCCGGTGCACGGTCGATCGCGTCCGCCACGGCGGCGGGCTTCGACCGCCGGGGGTCGAGGACGCCGCCCGCCGCGAGCAGCTGTCGCAGCGGGCGGGGGGCCTTCGCCGCGACCTGCCGGGCGAGTGCCGACGGCTCCGCAGGAGCGAGCAGGGCCTCCGGCGGATGCGGTACACCGGGGCCGAGTTCGTAGGAGCAGGCCGCGATGAGCCGCTCGCCCGGGTGCAGGAACTCCTCTGCCTGAGCGCGTCTCTCCTGGTTCAACGTGGTTGCTCCTGTTCTGTCATGGGGACGGTGGAGTTGGATGATCGGGTCCGACCGAGGGTGATTGTCTCCCGAGCGGGCCGCGGGCCGGTGGCGGGATTCGGCCGTTCCGTGGGGTGGCGGTCGGGGGCCTCGGGTGGGGGCGGGGGCGCTCGCGGGCTGTGGTGGTCCGGGGTGCGGGGCGGTTGCGGCCCGGAGCCGGTACCTATGGGTTTCGGCCAGCGGGGAGAAGCGTCAACCTCCTTGCAGTGTCCAGATCATGACCTGCTGTCAAGGGTGGTGCTTATAGACGCTAAGATTCCGGGCCGTTGTCATATGATCATTCGCTTTCGATCGTTTGAGGGTTCTGATGGTTCGCGTGGGATCGTCGCCCGGAAGTCCAGGGGCCACCTCACCCGTCGTTTGGGCGCTGCCCGCCGTGCTGACCGCCGCCGCCGCGGCGATAGCCGTGGCGCAAGTGTCCGCACCTGCCCGTACCCCCGTCGCCTGGATCGGCGCCGTGGCCTTCGTCGCCGTGGCCCTGTCCTGCGGTGAGGCCGCCCGGCGCGGCAAGGCGGTGGCCGCGCTGCGGCTGGCTGCCGCCGCACAGGAGGCTGCCCTGCACCGGCAGCAGGCCGAGACCGTACGGCTCGCGCAGGAGCTGCTGCCCGATGTCGTGGAACGGCTGCGCAAGGGGGAGTTCCCCGAAGAGGTGCTCACCTCGCTGGAGGAGCTCGACATCCACGGGCCCGGCCTGACGGCCGAGTTCAGGGCGGCCCACCAGGCCGTGCTGCGCTCGGTCCTCGACGCCGTCGTCGCCGAGGAGGACCTGCGCGACTCCGCGCAGCGCGCCTTCGTCAACATCGCCCGCCGCGTCCAGGCCATCGTGCACCAACAGGCCCAGGAACTGCGGGAGATGGAGGACCGCCACGGCCACAGCCCGGACGTCTTCGGCGACCTGCTGCGGCTCGACCACGGCACGGCCCTCATCGGCCGCCTCGCCGACTCCATCGCCGTGCTCGGCGGGGCGCGGCCCGGCCGCCAGTGGAGCAAGGCCGTCCCGCTGTACAGCGTGCTGCGCGGAGCCATGTCGCGGATCATCGACTACCAGCGCGTCGAGCTGCACTCGGTCTCGCAGGTCGCCGTCATCGGACCGGCCGTCGAACCGCTCATCCACGCGCTCGCCGAGCTGCTGGACAACGCCACCCGCTACTCCCCGCCCCAGACCAAGGTCCACCTGACCGCCGTCGACGTGAACTCGGGCATCGCCGTCGAGATCGAGGACGGCGGCGTGAGCATGAGCGAGGAGGCCCGCAAGCGGGCCGAGCGGATGCTCCGCCAGGCGCAGCAGGGCATCGACCTCACCGACCTCGGGGAGACCCCGCGCCTGGGCCTCGCCGTGGTCGGCCGGCTCTCGCAGGCGTACGACTTCCAGGTCTCGCTGCGCTCGTCGGCGTACGGCGGCGTACGGGCCGTCCTGGTCATCCCGCAGCAGCTGATCACCACCGCCTCCTCCGCGACGGGCGTTGCCCACGGCATCGGCACCGCCTCGGGCCCCCGCGCCGCGCTGCCGCCGGCCGGTGGCACGACGACGGTGGCCGCCACGGCCGCCACGACCGGGTTCGCCCCCGCGGCGGCCACCACCGCGGCCGGGACCCCGGCCGCCCGCCCGGTCACCGGGCCCCGCATGCCGGCAGCCGAAGACGAGGTGCCCGCCGTGACCGAGCGGACCCCGAACGGCCTGCCCCAGCGCCGCCGCAAGACCCGCGCCGTCGCACCCGAACCGGCGGGAACCGGTATCGGTACGGGCACCGGCGACCGGTTCGTGGCAGCCGCAGCGGCGGCCGCCGACCACGCCGGACACGGGTACGCCACCGAGCCCGGACCCGCGCCAGAGCCTCGGCCCGAGGTACAGCCCGGGATGTGGCTGGCCGCGTTCCAGGACGGCCTGTCCTCGGACAGCAGCAAGACCGCCGCGAGCCGGAGCGGCGCAGCAAGCCAGAACACGGATGCCTCGCCGGCCTCGGCGAGCAAGGGGGAACAGCCATGAGTCAGCAGCAGACCAACATGGACTGGATGCTCAAGGACCTGGCCGAGAGCGTTCCGCAGACCCGCCACGTCATCGTCCTGTCCGCCGACGGCTTGCGCATGGCGCAGTACGGGGCGGAGACCGACACCGCGGACCGGCTCGCGGCCGCCTGCGCCGGACTGCAGAGCCTCGCCGGCGCCGTCGCGTCCGAACTCCCGGGCAGCAGCGGACGGATGAGGCTCGTCGTGATCGAGATGGACGGCGGCTTCTTCTACCTGATGGCGGCCGGCGCCGGCGCCTTCCTCGCCGTACTGGCGAACGAGGGCGTCGACGCCGGACTGATGGGCCAGCGGATGCGCGACCTCGTGGCCCGGATCGGAGAACACCTGAGCAGCCCGCCGCGCCGCGACGGGCAGCCGGCGTGAGCAACCCGGGCCGGGACTGGGAAGACGGCACGCCCGAGCGGCTCTACGTGATCACCGGCGGCCGTAGTGGGGGGTCAACCCCCACCCACCTCGACCTCGTCACGCTGATCATCGCCAAGTCGGGGCCCAGGCTCGGGATGCAGCCGGAGCACGCGGCGATCATGCGGCTGTGCCAGTCGCCGCTCTCGGTGGCCGAGATCTCCGCGTATCTCGGCCTGCCGGTGAGCGTGGTCACCGTACTCCTCGGTGACCTGCTCGCCGCCAACCACGTGCTCTCCCGCCCACCCGTCGCCCCCGCCAAACTCCCCGACCTGGCACTGATTGAGGCAGTCATCGATGGACTTCGAAAGCTCTGAGCGGGCCACCGCGCCCCGGCGCGAGGACGCGCTGCCGGCCACGGCCGCCGCCGCAGTCAAGGTGGTGATCGTGGGCGGCTTCGGGGTCGGCAAGACGACCCTCGTCGGCGCGGTCAGCGAGATCCGGCCGCTCACCACCGAGGAGACGATGACCCAGGCCGGGGTCGGCGTCGACGACACGGCGGGGGTGGAGCGCAAGACCTCCACCACCGTGGCCATGGACTTCGGCCGCATCAGCATCAACGAGGAACTGGTGCTGTACCTCTTCGGCACCCCCGGTCAGGAGCGGTTCTGGTTCCTGTGGCGCGGCCTGTTCGAGGGCGCGCTCGGCGCGGTGGTCCTGGTCGACACGCGCAGGCTGGAAGTCAGCTTCGACGTGATCGGCCGGCTGGAGGAGCGCGGGGTGCCCTTCGTGGTCGCCGTCAACTCCTTCCCCGACGCGCCGGAGCACCCCCTGGAGGAGCTGCGCGCAGCACTCGACCTGCCCGCGTCCGTACCGCTGGTCTTCTGTGACGCCCGCCGCCGCGACTCCAGCCGCGACGTCCTGATGACGCTGATGCGCTACCTGCACTCCCTCGCCGCGACCCCGGAGGCACTGTGAGCACCACCCCCACCCCCCAGCCGGGTCCGGCGGCCCCGCCGCCCGGCTGCCCGGCCCACCGGCTCTACGGCCCGGACGCCGAGGCCGACCCGATGGGCACGTACGAGAAGCTGCGCGCCGAACACGGCGCGGTGGCCCCCGTCCTCGTGCACGGTGACCTCCCGGCCTGGCTGGTGCTGGGGCACCGCGAGAACTTGGACGTGGCGCGCACCCCGTCGCGCTTCGCCCGTGACCCGCGGCACTGGCGGGACATGCAGGAGGGGAACGTACCGGCCGACCACCCGCTGACGCCGATGACCGCGTGGCAGCCGGCCTGCCACCTGGTCGACGGCGTCGAGCACGAGCGGCTGCGCGGAGCGATCACCGAGTCGCTGGAGCGCTTCGACCGGCGAGGCATACGCCGCTACGTCAAGCGCTTCGCCGACCAGCTGATCGACGCCTTCGCCCAGTCCGGGCGGGCCGACCTGGTCAGGGACTTCGCCGAGCCGCTGCCGATGCTGGTGATGACCCAGCTCGTCGGGGCGCCGGAATCCTACGGGCCGCGTCTCGTCGAGGCGGCCCGCGACATGCTCCGCGGCACCGAGACGGCCCTCACCAGCTTCGAGTACGTCTCGGCCACCCTCCGCGAGCTCGTGGCGCGCAAGCGGGTGGAGCCCGGCCGGGACTTCACCACGTGGATGCTGGAGCACCCGACGGCACTGGGCGACGACGAGGTCGTGGAGCACCTGCGGCTGGTGCTGATCGCGGCCTTCGAGACGACCGCCAACCTGATCGCGAACACCGTGCGCATGGTGCTCACCGACCGCCGCTTCCGCGCGAACCTCTCCGGCGGACACATGACGCTGCCGGACGCGCTGGAGCAGGTCCTGTGGGACGAGCCTCCGTTCATGACGATGATCGGGCGCTGGGCCACCGGCGACACGGAGCTCGGCGGAGCGCGGATCAAAGCCGGGGACATGCTGCTGCTCGGTCTGGCTGCGGGCAACCTCGACCCGGAGATCCGGCCCGACACGACCGTGCCGGTCCACGGCAACCGTTCCCACCTGGCCTTCAGCAGCGGCCCCCACGAATGTCCCGGACAGGACATCGGCCGGGCCATCGCAGACACCGGTATCGACACACTGCTGGCCCGGCTGCCCGATCTGGAGCTGGCGGTCCCCGAGGACGAGCTCCAGTGGACGTCTTCGCTGCTGTCCCGTCATCTGGTGTCGCTCCCGGTCCGGTTCACCCCGCGGGGCAGCACCGTCACCGGCTCCACGCCGGTGCCCCGGCGGGCCGCACGAACGGCCCAGCCGGCTCCGCCGCCCGTCCCCGTCCCGGGGGAGCGGCCGGCGGCACGGGGCTCCTGGTGGTCGCGCCTGCGCGGCCGCCGCTGACTCAGCGACCCCGGCGCGGGGGATCGTCGAGCTGCTGCCACCACCAGGCGAAAGTCGGGATGGGTAGCGGCTCGACGCCCGGGTCGCAGGGCGTGTCGCTCCAGGTGATGTCGTACGACGCCCCGTCGGCGGGGAGCGTGTTGCGGTTGCGCGGACTGGCGTACCGCGGAGCCCGGTTGTGGTACTCGGTGTCCCCCGCGATCCAGTGTTCCAGCGCGAGGAGGTAGCGCCCGAGCTGTTCGTCGGCGCCGCGGGCCAGCTGCTCGCGCAGCCGGACGAACAGGGTCACGGCCCGGTCCCGCAACGCGTACGCGACGGGAAGCGCCTCGGCGGGCGTACGACCGTGTTCTCGGGCCAGCACGTTGAGCAGGTTCTGCTCCAGCGGCTCGTGGTGGTCGTCCTTGTTGTACGAGAAGAGGTCGTTGTCGCAGGCGACGATGAACCCGGCGGCGTCGGTCAGGGCCTGGACGGGTGCGGAGTACAGCACGTCGGCCGGTAGCTCGATCCCGTTGGCCGCCTCGCACCAGGTCAGCAGGAACCGTGTCCCGCCGACCCAGATCCGTGTCGCCGCGAAGTCGTTGAGGCCGGGCAGCACGCCCCGCTCGACGTTCGCGGCCTGTGCGGCGGCGCCGAACACCCACTCACCGATGCCTTCGGTGAAGCGGCGCAGCTGGAAGGGGGTCAGCATCGCCCGGGTACGGGCCGCCAGGTCCTCCAGTCCGGCGGTGTGCGGCCCCGGCTGCAGCAGGTGCGAACCGGGAGCCTCAAGCATGCGGATGAGCCGGGTGCCCTGGTCGATGACGGACGCCGTGCGCGCGGTGCCGGTGCCGGAGTCCTGCCAGTCATCGGCGGCGAAGGCCCAGTAGCACCACTGGGCGAAGAGCAGCATCGGCTCCACGTCGCCGTGGGGGGCGATCCGGCTGACGAGGTCGGCGCTGCGCGAAGCCAGTCCCCAGGCGCGCTCGGTGGCGTCGGGGTAGAGGCCGAACTCGTCGATCCAGGCGACGGCCCGCTCTTCGAGCTCGGCCGCCTTGGGATGGATCAGGTCCCGTTCGTACGGCCAGTAGAACGGCGGCAGTTGCCAGCCGATGCGGGAGGGGGGCGAGCCCTTGCGGTATGCGGGAGGCATCGGTCAGCCGCCCCCGCCGAGACGGAACAGCAGCAGGCGGGTCTCCAGGGCGTGGTCGCGCCAGATGCGGAACAGCTTGCCGTGCGTGATGGTGGACTCCTGGAGCCGTTCGCGGGACCAGGCGGACGGGACGCCGGCGCTCTCCACGCGGTCCAGCTCGGCGGTGTTCCAAGCCATGGACTGCACCCAGAACTCGGCGACCCGGTCGGTGACGTCCTCGTCCTGCTCCAGCTCGAAACCGGCCGCCTCGGCGGCGGTGAGGTACTCGGTGAGGGTGCCCAGGCGCGTCTTGTAGTAGCCGTCGATGAACCCGGTCCACTCGGGCCGGCAGATGAAGTGCTCCTGGATGCCGAACCAGCCGCCCGGCTTCAGGGACCGGGCCACGACCTGGAAGAGCCGCTCGCGGTCCATGTAGCCGGAGCTCTCGTTGGCGTACGCGGCGTCGTACTTCCGGTCGGCCGTGAAGGTGTGCACGTCGGCCAGGAGGGGGGTGACGCGGTCGCCGACGCCGGCCTGGCGGGCGAAGTCCTCGATCACGGGTATGTGATCGGCCGCCACGGTGAGACCGGTGACGGTCGCGCCGTGCTGCTGGGCCCAGTAGAGCGATCCACCGCCGACTCCGCATCCGATGTCGAGGACGCTGCCGGGAGGAGTGGAGTACGCGCCCCAACTGCGCGCCGCATGCTCGACAATGGTCTCCTGGGACTCCACGATGCGTCGCTTGAGCGCGCGTTGGGAGACGGTGGTGTTCGGGGTCGCACCCGGGGCGAAGAGGCCCATGTGGAAGTGGACCCTGGGTCCCGGGCCGTACTTGTGGAGGATGTCGGCGGTCTTGCGGGTGTAATAGAGCGGCACTTGGCTCTCGTCGAACTCCTGGCCACCAGCGGGGGTCTGGATGACAAGGTTCCTGTCCATCGGTTCTCCGGTCCTGCGGTCACGTGGGGGTGTTTATCGGCCGCCCCACTCTGCCCATTGGTGAGCGATAAAAGTCCTCGTTCACTCGGGTCATGAGCATAACCACATCTGAAACGGCAGCAATTCAGGCCATTTGATGTCACGTCAGGTCTTGTTCCGGACTTGGAGTGGAATTCTTGTTGAGCGATCATGAGGAATGCCCGCCCAGGGAGCCGAGGGCGGCGATGACCTCGGCGGTCGTGCTGACCTTGCCGATGCGCGGGAAGATCCTGCCGAACGAGTGGGCGTGGGACGCGGCGTCCGTGTCGGCGGTGGCGTCCTCGGCGAAGACCAGGGAGTAGCTGTGCTCCCAGGCCGTACGGGCGGTGGATTCGACCCCGACGCTGGTGGAGATGCCGGCGAGGACGATCCGGTGGATGCCGCGGCGGCGCAGCTGGAGGTCGAGCTCGGTCCCGGTGAAAGCCCCCCAGTGTCGCTTGGTCACGACGACGTCGCCGAGGGCGGCGAGCTCGGCCGGGATCTGCGAGAACGCGGCGGGCGGGGCGGTGGCCGGACCCGGGCGGTCGACGTCGGTGGTGGGCAGGTCGCCGCCGTCGGGCGACCAGGCGACCCTGACCAGCACCACGGGCAGCCTGTGTGCCCGGAACGCGCCGGCGAGCGCGACCGCGTTCGCGAGGATCTCCGTGGCGGGCCTGGTGGTCGGCAGGACCAGGATGCCCTGCTGGAGGTCGATGAGGACCAGGGCGGTGCCGTCGTCGAGGGTCAGGACGGTGCGGTCGGCTGCGGCGGTCATCTGGACTCCTGTGGTCGGTCCGGGTCTCACGGGTCACCCCATGAAACCCGGACCGCGCGCAGAGGGTGGCCCGGCGGTCCCGACCGGCGTGGCGGGTGACCGGTCGGCGTGGCGGGTGATCGGCCGGCCACTTCTTTAGAATGGGAACGTGAGTGCGAATATGAAGGAAAGGCGCCCCGCCCCGACTCCGGCGCTGACCGGGGCGCAATTGTCGCGCTGGTACTGGACCCTGGCGGAACTGTCCCAGCTCGCCCGGGAGATGGGCCTGTCCGCCGGGGGCGGCAAAGTGGCGCTGACGGCCCGGCTGGCCGCCGCACTCGACGGGGTCCTGGCGCCGGAGCCGGTCCGCGCGCCGCGCCGCGCCGGACGTCAGCTCACGGCCCCCGTCGACGGCGACACCGAGATCCCGCAGGGCCAGCGGTGCAGCCAGGTGCTCCGGGAGTTCTTCGTCCGGGAGATCGGGCCCGGATTCCACTTCGACGCCTTCATGCGGGACTACGTGGCCCAGAACGCGGGACGCCCCCTCGCCGGGGCCGTCGCCCACTGGCACGCCACCCGCGCCCGGGCGGCCGAACCCCAGGAGGTCGCCGCCCAGTTCGAGTTCAACCGGTTCCTGCGCGACTGGCACGCCGGCCACCCGGAGGGCACCAGGCAGCAGGCCCTGGCCGCCTGGCGGGCCCACCGCGCCCTCCCGAAGGACTGACCCACGGGACCGCTCAGGCCGCCGGCGGTGCGGGCTCCGGGAGCCGCCGGGCCAGGGCCCGGGCCAGCAGCGGGAGAACGACCAGCGGGAGCAGGGCCGTCCGTACCGAGGTGGCGTCCGCGACGGCCCCGATGAAAGGGCTCGCCACCCCGCCGACGCTGACCGTCAGACCGAGGGTGACCCCGCTCGCCGTTCCCATGCGGGCCGGCAGGTAGTCCTGGCCGAGGGTCACCTGGAGCGAGAACGGCACGTACAGGGCGGCGGCCGCCAGCGCCGCGCAGACGTACACCAGGGGCAGGGGCAGGGTGAGCACGCCGAGGACGGCCGGGGCTGCCGCGGCGTACGCCCGGTGGACGGTGGTGACCCGGCCCCAGCGGGACGCCAGCCGGCCGCCGAGCAGGGTGCCGCCCGCGCTGCCCGCGAACAGGGCGAACAGGGCCACCGCCCCGGCGGTCCCTCCGCCGCCGCGCTCCCGTACGTACAGGGCGATGAACGTGCTCAGGCCGGTGAACGCGACGGACCGCACCACCACCACGGCGCAGAGCCGCAGGAACGCCCGCCGGTCCCCGGGACCGGGCGCCGCAGCCGGGACCACCGCTTCCGGCGCCCCCGCTCCCGCCGCCCGGTCGCGCACCGGCCGGGGCAGGCTCAGTACGACACCGAGCACCGCGGGGAGGGCCAGCAGCCACCAGCCCGCCGGCCCGGACACCGACAGGGCGCCTTCATCGACGTCTTCCGCCGGGCCTTCGGCCACACCCCCGGGAGCCACCCGCGCCGTCTGCCGTGACCGCGCGCCCGCCGCGTGTCCTACGGCCGCCCGTACCGGAGCTGGACGACCCCGTTGCCGAACGTGCGGGTGTCCTCCAGCCGGAGCGGCACCGGGCCGTCTGAGGGCGGGAACAGCGGTCTGCCGCGGCCGATGCGCACCGGGTGCACGAAGATCCGGTACGCGTCCACCAGATCGTGGCGCAGGAAGGTGGCGGCGAGATCGGCCCCGCCCACGACCAGGTCGCCTCCCGGGGCCGCCTTCAGCGCGGCGACCTCCGCCGGTACGACGTCCCGCACGAGGGTGGAGTTCCAGCCGAGGTCGGCGTCCGGCAGCGTGCGCGAGTACACGTACTTCGGCATGTCCCGCCAGATGCCCGCGAACTCGACCTCCGGCGCGGTGGAGGCCGGGTCGGCATCGGCGGTCGGCCAGTACGCGGCCATCAGCTCGTGCGTGACCCGGCCGGTCAGGAGACCGCCCAGCGGGCGGATCTCGTCGTTCATGTACTGGTGCAGTTCCTCGTCGACCCGGTGCCAGGAGATGTCCCGGTCCAGGCCCTCGAAGTAGCCGTCCAGAGACACCTGCATCATCAGGATGATCTTCCGCATGCCGATGCACGCTACATACTGGCCGGTGTGAAGACCGACGACGGCGCAGACGACACGGCCCTGTTCACCACCGAGGGCCACACCGGGGTGATCACCCTGAACCGCCCCGGGGCACTCAATGCCCTCACGCACCCCATGGTGCTGCGGATCACCGAGGCGCTGACGGCCTGGGAGCACGACCCCGCCGTCGTCCAGGTCCTCATCCGCGGCGCCGGTGAGCGCGGGCTGTGCGCCGGCGGGGACATCCGGGCCATCCACGACGACGCCAAGGCCGGCGGCGACGCCTCCGAGGGCTTCTGGCGCGACGAGTACCGGCTGAACGCGCTGATCGCCCGCTTCCCCAAGCCGTACGTGGCCCTGATGGACGGCATCGTGATGGGCGGCGGCGTCGGCGTCTCGGCCCACGGCAGCGTGCGCGTCGTCACCGAACGCTCCCGCGTCGCCATGCCCGAGACGGGCATCGGCTTCGTCCCCGACGTCGGCGGTACGCACCTCCTCGCCCGCGCCCCGGGCGAGCTCGGCACCCACCTGGCCCTCACCGGGGCCTCCGTGGGCGCGGCCGACGCGCTGCTGTGCGGACTCGCCGACCACTTCGTACCCGCCGCCCGGTTGCCGGAGCTGACCGCCGGGCTCGCCGGCGCCCCGGCCCGGGAGGTGCTGGCGCGCCACTCCGAGGCGCCCGCACCGGGCGAACTCGCCGAGCGGCGCTCCTGGATCGACCGCTGCTACGCCGCGGACACCGTCGAGGAGATCGTGGAACGGCTGCTGGCCGAGGGCGACCCGGCCGCCAAGGAGACCGCCGAGACGATCCTGGCGAAGTCCCCGACCTCGCTCAAGGTCACCCTGGCCGCCGTCCGTCGGGCCCGCGGACTCGGCTCCCTGGAACGGGTGCTGGAGCAGGAGTTCCGCGTCTCCTGCCACGCACTGCGCGCGCCCGACCTGGTGGAGGGCGTCCGGGCCCAGGTCATCGACAAGGACCGGAACCCCCGCTGGTCCCCGCCCGCGCTCGCCGATGTCGACACCGGGGCCGTGGAGCGGTTCTTCGCCCCGCTCGGCGAGGCCCGCGAACTCCGGCTTCCCTGAAAGCGGTCGAGGGTCCGCGGCCCGGCCGCGGTCAGCGGTAGCCGGTCGCGTCGGCCGGGCGGCCCGGGTCCTGGACCTCGGCCATGTACCGCCAGGCGTCCGGGCGGCTGCCGTCGAGGTCCGTGAAACCGTAGACCCGGGCCAGCTGACCGCTGGAGAGCGACTGCCCGTTCCAGCGCGCCACCTCCGGGTCCGCGGCGAGCGCCGCGACGGCCCGCCCGACGTACGACGGGGTCTCGGAGATGGCGAAGTGCGGGACCTCCTCCAGCGCGTCCCGCCAGTTCGCCTCGGTCACCCCGAAGGCGTCCAGCATCATCTCCGAGCGCAGCCAGCCCGGCGTCAGCGCCACCGCCGTCGCCCCGCGCGGACCCAGCTCGTGCCCGAGCGCGAAGGCCATCCGCAGCACCGCTGACTTGGCGATGTCGTAGAAGAACGACACCCGGTAGCGACTCGCGTTGTACTCGGCCGTGCCGTCCGTCATCTCCACCACCAGACCGCCCGGCTCGCGCAGCAGCAGCGGCATCGCGAAATGGCTCGTGACGGCGTGGGTTTCCACCGCGAGGCGCAGCAGCCGCAGCCCCTTGTCCAGGTCGTGCTCCCACACCGGGCTGTCCCACTCGAAGAGCAGCTCGCCGCCCCAGATGTCGTTCACCAGCACGTCGAGTCGCCCCTGCTCGGCATCGATCCGACCGACCAGCGCCTCCACCTGTCCGGGCACCAGATGGTCCGCGACCACCGCGATCCCGCGCCCGCCCGCTGCCGTGACCAGCTCCGCCGTCTCCTCGACGGTCTCCGGCCGGTCGTACTCGGAACGGCTGCCGCGCGTACTGCGCCCCGTCACGTACACCGTCGCGCCCTGCGCGCCCAACTGGACCGCGATGCCGCGCCCCGCGCCCCGCGTGGCCCCGGCCACCAGGGCGACCCTGCCTTCGAGAACCTGCCGCGCCCGCGCCATGCCCCGACCCTACGCCGCCCCCGCCGCCGGACACCCGCAAGGGCGCGCCGGTCCGAGCCGCGGAACCCCCTTGTCCAACCCGCTCTCCAGGCCGCACTGTTGCCCGAGATTCATCCGAACGGTCAGGAGAGCCGGCTTGTCACCCGACGACGCACACACGCCCGCCCACGTCATCGACCCCGCGGGCGGCTGCCCGCACGCCCTCAACGCCCGGCTGCGCGCCCGGGGCGCCGTGGCGGACGTCGTCCTGCCCGGCGGGGTGCCCGGGGCCGTCGTCCTCGGACACGAGGCGCTCAAGGAGTTCCTCGCCCACCCCGACGCGGCCAAGGACGCCCGGCACTTCCCGGCCCTGCACGACGGCACCATCGCGCCGGACTGGCCGCTGCGGGTGTTCGCCAACGCCCAGGGCATGCACACCGCCGACGGCGCCGACCACCGCCGGTTGCGCTCCCTCGTCGGCAACGCCTTCACCGCCCGCCAGGTGGAGCGGCTGCGGCCGCGCATCGAGGAGCTGACCGCCCGCCTGCTCGACGATCTCGGCCGGGCGGCCGCCGAAGCCCCCGACGCAGTCGCGGACCTGCGCACCCACTTCGCGCTGCCGCTGCCGATGAGCGTCATCTGCGAGCTGCTCGGCGTGGACCCCGAGCACCGGGGCCGGCTGCACCACCTGTCCAACACGGTCATCATCGCGACCGACACCACCCCCGCGGAGGCGATGGCCGCCGTACGGGAGCTCGTCGAGCTGATGGGCACCATCGCCGCCGCCCGCCGGGAGAACCCGGGCGACGACCTCACCAGCGCGCTGATCGCCGCCCGCGAGGGAGACGGCGACCGGCTCAGCGAGGCCGAACTCATCGGCACCATGCGCCTGATGCTCGTCGCGGGCCACGAGACCACCCTCAACCTGATCAGCAACGCCGTCCGCGCCCTGTGCACGCACCGCGACCAGCTCGCCCTGGTCCAGGAGGGCAAGGCCACCTGGTCCGACGTGGTGGACGAGACCCTGCGCTGGGACGGACCGGTCAGCTGGTTCCCCTTCCGGTACCCCACCCGCGACCTCACCGTCGACGGAACCGTGATACCGCAGGGCACCCCGGTCCTCGCCGGCTACACCGCGGCCGGCCGCGACCAGTCCTTCCACGGCCCGGACGCCGACCGCTTCGACGTCACCCGCCCCACCGCCGCCCGCAACCTCTCGTTCGGGCACGGTGCGCACTACTGTGTCGGCGCCCCGCTCGCCCGCCTTGAGGCCACCATCGCCCTGGAGCGGCTCTTCACCCGCTTCCCGGACCTCGACCTCGCGGTGCCGGAGCCCGAACTCCCGCACCAGCGCAGCTTCATCGGCAACAGCGTCGAATCCCTCCCGGTACGCCTGCACGGGGCGTAGGTCACTTGTTCAGGCAGTGCTGGCGGTACGCCTCGTCGTAGGCGGTGTCGTAGCCGACCGCGTAGCCGTTCTGGAAGGCCAGGATCAAGGTGTTGGGCACCTTCTGCGGCACGAGGCGGGCGTTCTTGCGCGCGAGGTCGCACGCGGTGCCCTCCTGGCGGCCCCAGGTCTCCCCGGAGGCCTTCCCGGCAGCGAACATGCTGTCCTCCGTCTGCGCGGGCGGCTTCGGGGCGGTCGGGCTCTGCGATGCGCCCAGGGCGTCGCACGCGGCCTTGTTGGCGGCCGCGGACTTGGCGTACGCCTGGTTGTAGCCGTACCTGTAGCCCTCCACCTTGCCCTGCACGAACGCGGTGGGGTTGGGCGGGATCAGCGGCGGAAGGGTCTTGTGGCACAGGGGCGGCTTGCCGTCGCGGTTGCCGGAGCTGGAGCCTTCGAGGTACCCCTGCCGACACCCGACGTGGTAAGGGTCGTTGCCCTGCGTCAGACCGTGGCAGATCGACGGGGCGGTCACGGTGGCCGGTACGGTGGCCGCGGGCCGGGCGGCCGCCGGAACGACCACCAACAGGGCCAGCGCGGGTGCGGACAGCACGGCGAGCGGGGCGAGCGCCCGCCGTCGGAGGTGGCGGGTCATGGTCGTCCTCTCGGACGGGTGGGCCCGGCCCGGACGATCGACCGGGCGAGCGGCCCACGGGCGGGTCCTTGGGCCCGTCCGCAGCGTCGACCGATCCCGAAGGGGTCCGCGCGGCCGACTGCCGGGAGCCTGGGCGAGCGCAGGACGTACCGCCCCAGTCTATTCGCCGATGCCGCCACCCGCCCGGCCAACGCCGGTCGCCCGGCCAACGCCGGTCGCCCGGCCAACGCCGGTCGCCCGGCCAACGCGGGTCGCCCGGCCAACGCCGGTCGCCCGGGCCCCGGCCCGGGCCATGCGACGGACACGGCCTAGCTTCGGCCGTCGCCGGGCGGCGGGAGTTCCGTGCTCAGCCAGCCCAGCGCGTCCGGATACATCCCGGTCCAGGTCTGGAAGTTGTGCCCGCCGGTCGGGCGGACGAGGGTCTTGACCCGGACCCCGCTGCCCGCCGCTGCCCGGCCGAAGGTCTCCAGCTGCTGCGGCGGGCTGTCCTTGTCCTGCGCGGAAGTGGCCAGGAACAGCCCGACGTCGGCCCGTTCTGCCTGCCGGACCAGCCACAACGGGCTGTTGCGCTCGCGCAGGACCGGATCGGCCAGCACCTCCGGGTCCCCGCCCAGCGGGTCCGGGTCCAGCGCCGCGCCCGCCCGGAACACCTTCGGGTACTGCAACGGCAGTTTGACCGCGCAGAACGCCCCGGTCGAGACCCCCATCAGCCCCCAGCCCCCGGGCTCGCGCAGGGTGCGGAAGTTCTTCGAGACCAGGTCCGGCACGTCCTCCGCGAGCCAGCTGGCCACCTTCCGCGTCGGCGTGTTGCTGCAGTCGGTGTTGACCCCGCCCGGGTAGATCTCCGGGATCACGACGATGAACGGGTGCGCCGCGCCCGCCCGGACCAGCTGCTCCAGCGTCCCCGGCATGCCACCCAGGTCGATCCAGGTCCGCGGCGAACCCGGGTACCCGTGCAGCAGCACCAGCACCGGGAACCGGGTCTTCTCCGCTCCCGGAGCCCGGTACTCCGGCGGGGTCCACACGATCACCTGCCCGGCGAGTTTGGAATGTGAGCCGCGGAAATAGGTGCTCTGCGTACCGTCGCCGCCCAGGGTGAACTTCGCCCGGCCCGGCGGCGGTCCGGTCATCGCCGTGGAGTTCTGCGCGCTCTCCGTGCCCAGCAGGTCGTCCCAGGAGGAGTACAGCCCGTAGCTGCCGTTGATCCAGGTCGCGATCACCGCGATGGAGGTCAGCTGGCACAGCGCGATCATCAGCACCCGCACGGGCCAGCGCACCCACCCGGGACCCGGGATCCGGTTCCACAGCAGCAGCGCGGCGAGCACGGCGAGCACGGTGACCACGATCAGCGTGACGAGGAACGACGTACTGGTCAGCTCCACGAGGGCCGGCTCCTGACGTACGGGGAGGTTTCCCAGGATGTCGGCATCATGCCTTCCGCGGGGGAGCCGGACGGACACGCACCGGCACCGAGTGCCACCCGGTCGCCCCGTCCGGGACGGTTCCGGTGCGCACCCCCGTCTGTACGGCGCCCGTGCCGTCCGTGGCTCGGACCTCCAGGGTGTGCGGGCCGGGAGTCGCGTCCCACACCCACACCCACTGCCGCCAGGTGTCGTTGCCGTCCGCGGCCCCGAGCCGGGCCTCCTGCCACGGGCCGGCGTCCACCCGTACCTCCACGCGGGCGATCCCCCGGTGCTGCGCCCACGCCACCCCCGCCACCGCGACCCGCCCCTCCCGCTGCTCGGCGGACGGGCGCGGGGTGTCGATCCGGGACTGCGTCTTGACCGGGCCACGCGGCGCCCAGGACCGGCGCACCCAGTACGCGTCGTACGCCGCGAACGTCGTCAGGCGCAGCTCGGTCAGCCACTTGCACGCCGAGACGTACCCGTACAGGCCCGGTACGACCATCCGTACGGGGAAGCCGTGCGCGAAGGGCAGCGGCTCGCCGTTCATCCCGACGGCCAGCAGCGCCTCCCGACCGTCCATGACCGTCTCGACGGGCGTACCGAGCGTCATCCCGTCCACTGACCGCGCCACCAGCTGATCGGCCGGACCGCCGTGCGAGGGCGGCCGGACCCCCGCCTCGCGCAGCAGATCGGCCAGGCGCACGCCGAGCCACCGGGCATTGCCCGCGTACGGGCCCCCGACCTCGTTCGACACGCAGCACAGGGTGATGTCGTGCTCGACGAGCGGCCGGGCCAGCAGCTCCCGCAGCCCGAGCTCCAGCGGAGCGGCGACGCCCTCCCCGTGGATCCGCAGCCGCCACGTGTCCGCGTCCACCCGGGGCACGACCAGGGCGGTGTCCACCCGGTAGAAGTCCCGGGCGGAGGTGATGAACGGGGAGATCCCCGGCACCGGCAGCTGCGCCCCGGGCGGGACGGGCGCCGCCGGCACGGTGGGCTCCGGCAGGACCAGGTCCGCCCGCGAGGCCGTGGCCCCCGCCGAGCCGTACGCGCCGAGCCGCCGCCCCGCGTACCCGATCCCGGCCGAGGCCGCGAGGGCCGCGGCGACCAGCCGACCGAACCCGCGCCGGCCCAGCGACCACGCCCCGCCCGGCGGCGCGCCCACGGGGCGGGGCCTGGTCAGCGCGCCAACCAGCAGGTACAGCAGCCCGGCTGCAGCCAGCCCGCCCACCAGCGACGGCAGCGCATCGCGCCAGGTCGCCTCCGGCCGGCTGAGCGCGGCCACCGCTCCGACCAGCCCGAAACAGCCGGCGAGTGCGATCCCGGCGGGCAGGTGCCGTACGGCGAGCACTCCGGCCAGGACCGCCACCGCACCCAGGACGACGACGATCCCGAGGGTCAGCAGCAGCTTGTCGGCGGTGCCGAACTCCCGGATCGCCCATTCCTTGACGCCCACCGGCGTACGGTCGACGACGGCCCCGCCGACCGCGGTGACCGGGGAGGCCTCCGGCCGGACGGCCGCCGAGGCCAGCTCCGCCACGGCCAGTCCCGCACAGGCGGCGACCAGCCCGCAGACGGCGCCGCCCAGGATGCGGCGCCGCCGCCCCGGGTTCGAATTCACACGGGTCATGCGCAGTCACCGTCCGCCGGAAGACCGGACGGGGAGGGGCCCCGCCCGCCGCGTCCAGTGTGACTCCGCCCCGGGCCGTCCCGGGCGCCCCTGCGTCCGGCCGCGCCCGTTCGGCCCCGTTCGGGTCAGTGCACCGGTTCGGTGCTGCGGGTCGGCGCACCGGGTCAGCGGGTCGGTGCACCGAGGTCAGCAGGCCGGCGCAGGCGGCACCCAGCGGCCGGTACGCGGGGCCTTCACCCCGTACTCGGACTTCAGCTCCGCCGGGATCGCGTGGTGCATGACCCGGCCCCGGGTCAGCGCGGACAGCTCGAAGCCGGCGAGCAGCGAGCCCGCCTTGTCGAGCGCCCACTCCGCGAACGGGCTGCTGTCCTCGACGGCCTCCAGCAGACCCAGGAACACCGGGACGGCCCTGGCCGCCGAGTCCCAGGGGCTGCGCGGGACCTCCAGCCAGTCGCCGATGGTGTCGCCGACGAGGTAGCGGACGGTGGCCGGGACCATCGGGTCGAAGAGCGTGCCGGGGACCACGTCCTCGTACAGCCGCAGCAGCTGCGCGCCCAGGCCGACGCCCTCGGGGGAGGGCCCGAGATGGCGCAGCAGGTAGAGGTCGCAGTACGCGCGGGCCTCGGCGAGGTCCTCCGGCACGGCCGACAGGTCGCAGCCGAGCATCGCCGCCACGACCCGCCACGCGTAGTAGTAGGCCTCCGCGCCCTCCTCGCTCATGTGGATGCCGAGCCGGTGCATGGCGTCGAGCACCAGCAGGGAGAAGAACGTCTGCCCGGCGATCATGTCCTCCTGGCAGATGGGCGTGCCGTCCCGCTCGACGTCCCAGTGGCCGCCGTGGCGCAGGTGGTGGCGCACCGCCGCGTGCAGCAGCCGGACCTTCTGCGCGGCCGGGACGAACTTGCTGCCGTCGGCGAAGGCATCGGTCCGCATGAGGTACGTGACGAACTGGCCGGTGTTGGCCATTCGGCGGGAGGGGTACGCGAGCGAGTGCGTCGAGGAGAGCAGTCGGGCCATCCGGGGGACGGCGTAGCTGACGGGCATCGCGGCGAAGGACAGGCCGGTGTTGATGTGGGCGGCGTTGTCCATGAAGAACAGCCGGGCCTGCTCCATGACGTCCCAGTCGACCCAGGCCGGGGGCAGGGCGGTGGCCTCGAAGTAGGTGCGCGCGGAGGCGGGGAGCCGTGCGGGGAGCGGGTCCCCGGCGGTGGTGAAGAACCGCATGAGCGTGTTGAAGTCGCCCACTTCGCCGCGGTGGAACAGCGCGGCGACGGTCTCGTCGGCGAGCGGATCGCCCTGTGTGGACAGGGCGTCGAGGGCGGCGTCGTCGTAGCGGGGACGCGGCGGGGCGGCGGCGTTCTCGGAGGCGTTCTCGGCGGTGGTCACTTCATTCGTCCTTGTCGTGGGGGCGGCAGCAGCAGCGGGGGCCGGGGCCCGGGGGCCGGGGTGCGGGCGGGCCGCGGCTACAGCGAGCGTTCGGCAGCGGTGCCGGCGAGCTGGCCCAGCGCGGACCGCGCCTCCGCGGGCATCGGTACGGCGTCCAGCGCGGCGACGGCCCGGTCGATGCGTTCCCGGATCATGTCCTCGACCTGCTGCCGGGCCCCGCAGGCCTCCATCAACTCGCGTACCGCCGCGGCCTCTTCCCCGTCCAGACCGGACCGGCCGACCAGCTCGGCGAGCAGTTGCCGCCCGTCGTCGCCGGCCGCCGCGACGGTCAGGGCGAGCAGCGCGGTGGGTTTGCCGTCCCGTAGGTCGTCCAGGTTCGACTTGCCGGTCCTCGCCGGGTCGCCGAAGGTGCCCAGCAGGTCGTCGCGCAGCTGGAAGGCCTCGCCGAGCGGCAGCCCGTACGCGGAGAAGACCCGGTGCAGGGCGGGGGAGCCCCCGCCGAGGGTGGCGCCCAGGTGCAGCGGCCGCTCGACGGTGTACTTGGCCGTCTTGAAGCGGGCCACCTCCAAGGACTCGGCCACCTGCGGTGTCCGGGCGGTCTGCGCGGGGCCGGTCCCGGTGCGCAGCACTTCCAGGAACTCGCCCGCCATCGTCTCGCGCAGCAGCGCGGACCAGAGGGGGACGGTCCGGGCCAGATAGGCGCCGGGGAGCCCGCAGGAGCTGAAGACGTGGCCCGCGTACCCCATCAGCAGATCGCCGAGGATCACCGCGAGGGCCGTGGAGCGCTGCCCGGTGGCCGCGAACGCGGCGTGCGCGGTGAGCCGACCGTGCCGCATCGTGCTGCCGTCGATGATGTCGTCGTGCGTGCAGGCCGCCGCGTGGACGAGTTCCATCGCGGCCGCGGCGCGGATCACGCCCTCGCAGTCGGGCTGCCCCGCCGCCCGCCAGCCCCAGTACAGGAATGCGGCCCGGATCCGCTTCCCGTCGGCCAGCGAGCGGCGCAACTGCTCCGACAGCGGGGAGAGTTCGGCGTGCAGTCCGAGCAGGGTCCGCTCCTCCTCGTCGGCCAGTCGCACCAGCACCTCGTCGATGCGTTCCTTGAAGCCGGTGTGGTCATGCACGGGGGTGGCCCTCGGCGGCGACCCGCTCCGCGGCCCGCCGGGCCATGGTCTCCAGATGGTTGTCCGCTCCCGCGCCCGTCCGGCGGGTGGCCAGTTCTCCGCGCTTGCGCAGCTCCACGACCCCGTCCGTGAGCAGCTCCCGCAGGTCGGAGCGGCGCAGTACCTCCTGGGCCCGGTCGGCGGACTGCCGTAACTGGTCGAGGGCCAGATCCGCGACCCCGGCGGCGAGGAGCGTCAGCAGCTCCAGGGTCACGGGCGTGGTGCGGTCCTCGGCGGGCGGGGTGTCCTCGGACATGCTCGGTGCACTCCTGCTGGCGTCGTGCCGTCACGGCGTCGGAAGGGGCGGCCGCCGGGTGTTCCGACGGCCGCCCCTGTGGTCGGTTCCGGGCCAGTCAACCGAGTGCGCGTCCCGCGCGTCGAACCTCCGGAGGCGTTCTCCCTCGCACGGGTAGCGGGATTCCCACCTGCGGGTGATGATCAGCCCATGATCCGACCGCCACCGCGCCGGGTGGTGTAAGCGGTCATCGGGCGGCCCCCTCCGAGGATTTCAGGGCCGCCGCGACGTCCGATGCCAGGGCGTACGGATCCCCCTGCGGGCCGTCCTCCCCGCTCGGATGCCGCGTGGTGCGCCGCGCCCAGTCCTCCTCGAAGGCGTGCCAGTCGATCTCCCGGGGCGCCGCCCGCTTCACCAGCGACTCCTCCAGCGCCTCGAAGTAGGCCGCCCACCGGGGCGCGTACAACTCCCGGATCAGGCCGCTCCATTCACGGTTCGCGTAGTCGTGCAGGAAACCGCCCTCGCTGGTGCTGCGCCGGCCCCACACGCTCAGGATCGAGCGGGCGTCGTACTCGTACCCGTCCTGCTCGGCCGCGTCCGAACCCCAGGAGCGGGCCGCGGACAGCCAGTTGCCGAGCAGGAAGTTCGGGTCCGAGCCGGTGACGGCGTCCAACTGCCGCTCGCCGTCCTGCCACTGCCCGGTCAGCTCGCGGAACCCGGCCAGGTCCTTCGCCTCGTAGGCCGCCTTGATCTTCGGCAGCAGCACCCGGGAGTGGTTGGCGAGGGCCTGCCGTGCGGTGTCCACCAGGTCGAAGCGGTACGCGCTGGAGCCGCGCAGCTTCGGATCCACCTTGAGCAGGTGGTCCAGGGCCCGGCGGACCCCATCGGCCGGGTAGCGCATCGACTTCGGGCTCCAGTACGCCGCGCCCACCGCCGTCAGGCTGGGCCGGGCGCTGAACAGGCTGTCCTGGGACTCCGACCACAGGCCGGACGAGGTGCTGTACGGGCCCGTGCGCAGCTCCTCCCAGGCGGCGGCCGCCTCCTCGTCGGGCCGCCCGTACCGGCGCGCCGCGAAATCGGCGAACCACGTGTGCTGGTCGATCGGCCCGGGCTCCCAGGCCAGATCGGTGAACAGGTCGAAGGCGGCCGGATTGGTCCCGGTGGCCTCCGGCAGGTAGGCGGTGCCCTTCAGCGCACTGTTCGACTTGGCCCTCCAGGAGCCGAACCGGTCGATCCACACGGAGGTGTTCGCGCCGATCGTGGTGTGCCCGCCGAAGTTGTAGATCGTGCCCATCGCGTACGGGGCGCCGCCCCAGCGCGTTTCGCGGTCCAGCCGGTTGTACCGGTCGGAGAGCCCGTCCAGGATCAGCAGCTTCGAGGTGTCCACCCCGGCGAGCAGCTCCGGCTTGGGGCTGTCCTGCCAGCCGAGCACCGCCCACATCGCGCCCGGGTGCGCGGCGTGCAGCGCCGACTGGACGGCGCGGGCGGCGTTCTTCACGTCGACGGTGCCGGCCGTCCCGCCCTCGTGCAGCGGGCTCATCCGGTACATCGAGCTGTCCCCGAACACGGCGCGCTGCTCCGCGTAGTACGCGGCGGCCAGCTTCCCGAACACCGCGGTGGACGGGTCCAACCAGTCGGGCCGGTCGAAGCCCGCCCAGTCGCCCTGCGCCACCGTCTTGGCGCCCGGGTTGCGGGCGGCGAACCCCGGCGGGACCGTGCCGAAGTAGCCCGGCAGCACCGGGGTCATGCCGAGCCCGCGCAGCTGCTCGGCGATCCGCCCGCCGAGCTCGGCGCGCTCCTGCACCAGCCGCTCGGAGACCGGGCCGCCGAAGCCGCTCAGGTTCTGCAGCAACCACCAGCTCTGGTGCCCGGGGCCGGGGATCCACGCGCGCAGCTCGGCGGCGGAGTAGCCGAAGCCCTGGAGCGCCCGGTAGTACGGGTACTCGGCTCCGGCCTGGACGAAGACCTCGTTGATCCCGTGCAGGGCGAGCAGGTCGATCTGCCGCTGGTGCTGCTCGAAGGTGCGGTACGCGCCCGAGTAGCCGTCGTCGGTGTCGTTGAGGGCGTACCGGTGCGGGACGAGCGAGCTGCGGGTGACCGGCGCGGGCACGGCGGGCAGCCGGGCGGGCAGCATGCCGATGCTGTCGCCGGGCCAGCCGATGTCGACCCCGGCGACGTGCTGGAGGTACCAGCCGACGCCGGTGAGCAGGGTGGCGCCGCTGGATCCGCGCACGGTGATCGCACCCGCGGCCCCCGACACGGTGAACCGGTCGGCCCCGGCGGCGGCCGGTTCGGGCACGAGGGTGAACTGGGCGGCGTGGCGCGGCAGCAGCCGCTCCAGCGCGGCCCGCGCGGGACCGGTGTCGAAGCCCCGCGGCTTCGGGGCGCCGGGCACACCGTCCGGTACCGCCGCCGGCGCCCGGTCCCGTACGAGGGCCGCATCGGCCACGGCGGCCGGCGCGGGGGAGCCGGCGCAGAGCAGGACCGGCAGCGCGGCGAGGGCGACCCGGCGGCGCAACTGCGTGCGCCGCCGGCGCCGGGGCGAGGAGATCGTCATCCGTCGAGTCACCGATCCGTGGTCTGGGGTGGGGTCCCGTGCGGGACCCGTGGCTGGATTCCGTGCCGGGTGCCGGGTGCCGGGTGCCGGGTGCCGGGCGCCGAGCGGTCCCGCGGCCCGCGTGCAGGGCTCCCGCGCGCGGGGCGGTCCGTGGGACGGCGCCGGTGGGGACGTCACACCGGCAGCGACCAGGCCTGGTCGCTGCGGTGGTCGCCGCACTCGGTCAGCTTCAGCCGTTCGGCCGGGGCGTCCGGGGTCGCGGCCGCGGCGGGAGCCGTCAGGCACATCCCGCTCACGTCCTCGACCAGGGCGCCGTCCCGGCGGTGCGTCCAGCGCTGGCCCGGCTCCCCGGGCGCGCAGTCGGCCAATTCCACGGCGCCGTTCTCGCCCGCCGACAGGCATTCACCGGTCAGCCGCACGCTGGAGTCCGGCCCGAGGACCCAGCGCTGGTCGGCCGCCGCGGTGCACGGCGCGAGGACCACCGCGCCGACGCCGGTGGTGTTGACCCCGTCGGCGCACTGCGCGCCGTTGCCGGTGATCTGCCCGGTGGGCACCGCGGCGCCGCAGCCCTCGCGCGGCGAGAGCCGCCACACCGCCGTGTCGTGCGCGGCCAGCTTGCCCGACAGGGAGGTCGAGACTTCGGTGCTCTTGCCGCTCCACAGGTCCTCGGCGTCGACCGTGCACGTGGACAGGCCGATGTCGGCGAGCGGTACGGAGATGTCCCGGGTGCTGCCGGACCGGTTGAGCACGGCGACGGCGCGGTCACCGTCGGCCAGCGGCCGGGCCAGCACCTCGAAGGTGGCGTTCGCGGAGAGCACCGCGCCCTGGCGGCCCATCGGGTCCTGGTCCAGTGCGATCAGGTCGGTGTTGCCCAGGGCGGCCAGCCCGGCCGGGGTGAGCCGGGAGACGTCGGACGACAGGATGAACGGCGCCGCCATCATCGCCCACAGCCCCACCTGGCTGCGGCTCTCGGCCTCGGTGAGCCCGGGCGCGCCCGCGATCAGGAAGTCGGGGTCGTTCCAGTTGCCGGGGCCCGCGTACCGGCCGAGCCAGCGGTTGTAGCCGTAGTTGCCGAGCACCGAGCTCCACCGCGAGGTCGCGGGTGCGGCCGCGTTGTAGACCTTGATGTCCTTGCCCTCGCGCCACAGCTGGCCGGTCTCGCCGACCCAGCCGAGGACCTTGTGCCAGTCGGAGCCTCCCCACTCGCCCTGCTGGAAGTAGGCGGGCGCCGAAGCCGACAGCACCATGTCACGCCCGCTCGTGCGCAGGGCCTCGGCGACGGCGCCGTACGCGTCGCGGTACGCCTGTTCCTTCGTCGTCCCGGGCGGCACCCACAGGTTGCAGCCGTCCATCTTGACGTAGTCGACCTTCCACGACGCGAACTGCCGGGCGTCCTGGGCGTAGTGGTCCGGGCCGCCGCCGTCGGGGGAGCCGCTGCCGGGGTAGCGCTCGCAGGTGAGGGAGCCGGCGTCCTCGTAGATGCCGAACTTCAGGCCCTTCGCGTGCAGGTGTTCGCCGAGCCAGGCCATCCCGTGCGGGAACTTCTGCGTGTCGACGACCAGGTTGCCGTCCGCGTCGCGGCTCTTGGTCATCCAACAGTCGTCGACGGTCACGGTGTCGTAGCCCTTGGCCGCGAGGCCGCTGGAGACCAGCGCGTCGGCGTTCGCGACCACTTTGGCCTCGTCGATGTCGCACATGTAGTGCGCCCAGTTGTTCCAGCCCATCGGCGGGGTGAGCGCGAGCGGGGTGTCCGAGGTGGCGTGGGGCTCGGCGGCCGCGGGGGCGGGGGCGAGACAGAAGGCGAGCAGGGCGGCCGCGGTCAGGCAGGGGAGCGACGCGCGCAGGCGAGGCGGCACTAAGACTCCTTGACGTGGGGGGCGGGCGTACCGGCGGGGCTGGCTGTAGTGCGCTCAGTGCAGCGGTGCGACTACCCACTGTCAACATAAGTCGATGGTTATGGCTCAATGACCAGCAATATGGCCGTAGTCGACGTCACACGATCGGGGAGGCGGCCGTGTGATACGGCGTATGTTCCGCTGACTGATACGATGTATCTCATGCCGAGGAGATCAGCAGCCCTGGACCGCGCGACGCCCGACGCGATCGCCGTCGCCGCCCTGCGCCTGATCGACGAGGAAGGGCCGGACGCACTGAGCTTCCGCACCCTCGCCGACCGGCTCGGGATCTCCCACGCCACCGTCCAGCGCCGCTGCACCGACCTCGCCGGACTGCTCGACCTCTGCACCGAGCACCTCGCCGGCCAACTGCCCGCGATCCCGGCCGGGACGGCCTGGGCCGAGGCCACCGAACAGCGGTTCACCGCGCTCTACCGGCTGCTCACCGCACACCCCGGGCTGCTGGTGCTCCGCGGCGGCCGCCCCTGGCTCGGCCGCCGGCTGCTCGCCCGGCTGGTCGAGCCCGCGCTCGCCGACAGCACGGCCGCCGGGATGACCCCCGCCGAGGCCATGACCGCGTACCGCCGCATGTACCTGCTCACCCTCGGCAGCGCCGCCTTCGTGGACCACCGGGATCCGGCCGGGGCCACCGCCGCCTCGCGGGCCGCCCTGGCAGCGCTGGATCCGGAGCGGTTCCCCGTGCTCTCGGGCGGACTGGCCGAGGTACTGCCCGCCCTGACCGACCACGAGGTGTACTACGGCGCCCTGCGCCAGCTGATCGAGGCCAACCGGCCTACCGCCGCCTGAAGGGACCCGCCATGGAACAGCAGCTCGACTACGCCGCGGTACGCGCCGCCGCCGACCGGCTGGCCGGGTCGGTCCGTCCGGTCGCCGTCGCGCCCGCCGCCGACGGCGTCTGGTACGCGCTGGAATACCTCCAGCACACCGGCTCCTTCAAGGCCCGCGGCGCCCACAACTTCCTCGCCGCCCACCACGCCGCCGGCGCCCTCCCCGAGGCGGGGGTCACCATCGCCTCCGGCGGCAACGCGGGCCTCGCCTGCGCCTGGGCGGCCCGCGCACACTCCGTCCCCGCCACCGTGTTCCTGCCCGTCACCGCGCCCCGCGTGAAGGTGGAGCGGCTGCGCGGGTACGGGGCCGACGTACGGCTCGTCGGCGACCGGTACTCCGAAGCGCTGGCCGCGTGCGGGGAGTTCACGGCGGCGAGCGGCGCGCTGAGCAGCCACGCCTACGACCACCCGCTCATCGCGGCGGGCGCCGGCACGCTGCTGGACGAGATCCGGGCCGCACTGCCCGGCCTGGACACCGTGGTCGTCGCGGTCGGCGGCGGCGGACTGTTCGCCGGTGTCGCCGCCGCGGCCCGCGAGCACGGCGTACGGGTCATCGCCGCCGAACCGGAGAACTGCCGGGCACTGAACGCGGCCCTGGAGGCGGGCCGGCCCGTCGACGTCACCGTGGACTCGGTCGCCGCCGACTCGCTGGGCGCCACCCGCGTCTCGGCGGCCGCGCTGGCTGCTGCACAGCAGGACGACGTACGGTCCGTCCTGGTCCCGGACGCGGCGATCACCGGGGCCCGGCGCGCGTTGTGGGAGGAGCACCGGATCGCGGTGGAAGCGGGCGCGGCCACGGCCCTGGCGGCCCTGCGCACCGCACCGGAGCCGCCGGGGGAGCGGGTGGCCGTCGTCCTGTGCGGCGCGAACACCGACCCCGGCGACCTGACGGCCCCCTCGAACTGACGGCTCTGCCCACGACGATCGTCGCGGGCGCCGAAGACTTTGGAGGACGGCGCGCGGCTCCCGACCCTTGCGAAGGTCTGAGTGTCAACGAGATCTGCAAGGTACGGAGGAACGGACGTGGCACAGCGCAAGGGCTGTCTGATCGGCTGTGGAGTGATGCTGGTGCTCGGCCTCGCGGCCGCCGCGGCACTGGTCTTCGGCGTCGGGAAGGTCGTCGACGCCGCCGGTAAGACCATGCTCGAACCCGGCGTCTACCAATCGGTCGCCGTCGGCGACCCGGAGGACGCGGTCCGCGCCAAGATGCCGTCCGGCGAGAGCTTCATCAAGGACGCCCTGAAGTCGGGCGGCCCGGCCGAACCGGCAGGCAGCGTCTGCTCCTGGTACATATCTGCCGCGGACGCCGAGGGCGGCGCGGAGACCGTGTTCCGCTTCTGCTTCAAGGACGGCAAGCTCGCGGAGAAGGTCGAGTACCGGATGAAGTAGCGGCCAGGCGCAGCCGGGCGAGCGCGGGCGCGAGCCGTGCGGCGGCCTGCGGGAGCCGGGCCAGCTCCGCGTCGATCCAGACGAGCACCGCCGCTTGCTCGTCCGCACCGCACAGCGAGAGGTGGAACACCAGCTGCCGCCAGGCGCAGGCGGTCCGCTTGGGGGTGGCCGACCGGCGGCGGGCCGCGGTGAACGCCCCGCGGGCCAGGCCGTCCCAGCCGGAGGACGGCTCGATGCCCACCTCGCGGACCAGCGTGGCCATGTTGAACGTGGTGAGGACGCGGGCCTGTTCCTGGACGGCCGCGTCATGGGCGAGGGGGGTGTCCCGTCGGCCGCCCTGGCCGGTGCGCCGGTGCTGCGGCAGGCCGGCGCGCCCGGCGCACAGGTCCATGAGCGCGACCGCGTCCTGCGCCGCCGCCCGTTCCCGGAGCGCCGCGTAGTCGATGCCGTAGTAGCGCTCGTACGGCGTGCCCCGGAGCAAGTCGGCGGCGTTGTGCACGGCCGGGTACAGATCCGGGTTCACGGCCCCCGAGAACGAGTTCGCGAGCGGCATCGAGAGGAAGCGGACCGGCAGTTGCGCCAGCTGGGCCAGCGAAGAGAGAGTGCCCACCAGCCGGTCGGGGATCCCCGCGCCGGGGAACGCCTCCACGGCCAGTTCACCGACCGCCCGCAGTGTCAGCCGCGCCTGCGCCACCGGATCGGGGCCGTGGGCCGCGACCGCCCGGACCCAGGGCGCGGTACCCGTCCGGGCGTGCCGGGCGGGCGTCCACCAGTGGTTCACCGTCGAACGGGCCGCCCCGGACCGGTGCGTTGCCGCCAAGAGCGTGCGCAGCGGCTCGTCGGCGTATCCGCGGGCGGTGTGCGTGGTGGCGAGCTGTGGGACGAGCTCGGCCAGCACCTCCGCGGAGGGCACCGCCGCTTGCGCCAGCAGGGCGGTCACGTCAGTGGGGCGGATTCCGGCGAGCAGCGCGCGGACCGCCGGGGGCAGCGCAGTCCCGGCGGGCAGGCTCGTCCGTGCGGCCTCCTCGGCGGTCACGGGGCCCTCCAGTCGGCCCGCCCCGGGCGCCGCACGGTCCGCGTCCGGCGCGCAGAGCCGGTGCCGGGCCAGCGCCGCCAGCTCGTGGTGCGCGGGCCGGGCGGCTTGCGCGGCCTGGACCTCGCGCAGCCTCGTGTGCTCGGGGGACCCGGGCCGTCCCCGCTTGGCGACCATCGAGGTGACGGCGTGGCGCAGCAGACCGGCCAGCCGGGGGTCCGCAGGACGTCCCGCGACCGCTTCGGCCAGTGCGCGCCGCAGGATGGCGGGGTTGGACTTGGGGTCGAGGTGCCCGGTGCACCGGGTGTGTCGGGCGGCCAGGTCCGCGTAGCGCTCCAGCAGGGCGGCGCCGTCGGCACGCCATTGCGCGCCGTGCCCTTCGGAGTCGGCGCGCAGCCGGTGGGCCAGCAGCTCGTCCTCGAAGGGCCGCCAGACGGAGAGCGCTTCGCGCTGTGCCTCGACGGCGGGGTTCGGCTTGCGCAGGCCGAGGGCGATCGAGGCCTCGGCGGCGCTCCGGCGGCGCACGGCGTCGGCCGGCGGGGCGGGGACGTCCGCAGGGCGCGGGGTGAGGGGAAGCCGGTCGGCGAACGGGCGCAGCTGCGCCACCAGTTCCTCCGCGGCGTCGTCGTCGCCGGCCCGTACCAGCCAGGCGACCGTGAGCAGGGCGGCCTCCTCGGGCAGGGTGACCTCGTACCGTCCGCTGTCCAGCAGTGACCAGAGGGTGCGAAGGCCGTCCTCGCCGAGGAAGTGCGCGAAGAGGTCCAGGCGCGTGGCGGGTACGCCGGCCCGCCGGGCGGCTTCCAGCTCGTACGGGCGCAGCGGCCCGCCGTCGGCGGGGCGGGCGCGGTCCGTGTCGGACAGCGCGCGCAACCAGTGGCGCATCCGGGCCCCGGCCCGGACGGCCGCGGGGAGCGGGGAACCGGCGGGGGGCTGCTGGTCGGTCTTCTCGTTCATGGCCGGCGTGGCAGGTCCTGCCCCTGCGCCCTCCGACTGTGCAGGTCGGTGCTCTGGCTGCTGAGCTACACGCCGTTCTCGGGAACCTAGTCGTTCGAGCGCCCGGCGCGCAACGGACTTTGACGGTGCACCCCAGGTAAACCGCATTAGTGCACGGGCTCGTTCGACCGCCCGTAAGAAGTCAAAATCCGACCCGGGAGCGGGTTCGTTATGGAATCGATATCACCTCCGACAGGTTTAGAACTAAAGCGCATTAGTCCAGGTCGTTGCGGTATTGACTCCGAGACTTTCCTCTGCCTGCCGGGCCGGTGCGGTGATTCGGTACCCATGGATACCCGCCCATCGGGACTTCGGCCGCATTGACGACGTCGCGATGTGGGGTCAGCGTGGGCTGCGCGCTCCGGCAGCGAGGCCGGAACTCCCCCTGAAGGTGGCGACGATGACCCGTTCGAACGCGACCCGTGCTGCCATCGCCACGCTCGTGGTCGGCACGTTCCTCCCGCTCGCCGCCTGTGGAGTGAGCGGTGGCGCCACGGAGGTGCCGCAGGCCCGCAAGAGCGGCAAGGTGTCCGGCGAGATCACCTTCCGCACCCTCCAGCTCAAGCCCAAGTTCACCGCGTACGTCCAGGGCGTCATCGACGCCTTCGAGAAGAAGTACCCCGAGGCCAAGGTCAGATGGGAGGACGTGCCCGGCGACGGCTACAACGAGAAGCTCGTCGCCGACGCGCAGGCCGGCGCCCTCCCCGACGTGGTCAACCTGTCCACCGACTCCTTCCAACTCCTCGGCGACCGCGGCCTGCTCGCCGACGTCGCCGAGCTCGATCCGGAGGTCGCCGAGGAGTACGTCCCCGGCTCCTGGGAGCAGTTCAAGCTCCCCGGCAAGGGCAACGGCGTGTACGCCTACCCGTGGTACGTGACCCCGGAGATCCTCACGTACAACAAGGAGCTGTTCGAGAAGTCCGGGCTGGACCCGGCGAAGCCGCCGACCAGCGTCGAGCAGTTCTTCGACTACGCCGACAAGATCGCCGCCGCGTCGGGCGGCCGGTATTCCGCCTTCATGGCCGATCCCAAGGGCCGGCTCCCCGGGGACTGGCAAAAGATGGGCGTACCGATCTTGAACGGGAAGCAGGACCGGTTCGTCTTCGACACCCCGAAGGCCGTCGAGTGGGTCGAGCGGATGAAGGCCCTGTACGCCAAGGGCGCCATGCCCAAGGAGTCCCTCCTCAAGGCCGATGACATCAACCAGCTCTACGGCGGCGGGAAACTCGTCTTCGGCCCCGGCTCCCCGGGCTTCGTCAAGGACATCAAGCAGAACGCGCCGCAGATCTACGCGGGCACCCAGGTCGCGGGGGCGGTCACCGGCACGCTCGGCCACATCGGCATCTACGCCCAGTCGCTCGGCATCAAGAAGGGCACGGAACACCTCGACGCAGCATCCGAGTTCGCCAAGTGGGTCACCAACGGGCCCAACCAGGTGGAGTTCTCCAAGAACGCGACCATCTACCCGTCCAACGCCCGGGGCCTGGCCGATCCGCGTTTCGCGGACCGGGGCGACGGCAAGGACGCCGAGACGGTGGCCCGTGCGGTCGGCGCCGAGCAGCTGAAGAGCGCCGCACTCGACGCCAACACCCCCGTCCAGTGGACCAACCAGGTCGGCGACGCGGTCGTCCGCGAGATGCAGAAGGCGATCCAGGGCGAGCAGGACCCGAAGGCGGCCGTACGCAAGGCCCAGGAGGAGGCGAACCAGCTGCTCGCCAAGTCGGCGCGGCAATGACGCGCGCCGCGTACGCCGCAGCCGCGCAACCGGGAGACCCCGGCGGGAGCCCGGCCGACCCCGCTGCCTCAGTCGACCCCGCCGACTCCACCGCGGACCCCGTCGGGCGCACCGATCCCGCCGCCCCCGGCGACCGGGCGGCCCGCCGGCGGCGCCGCAAGGCCCTGGCGGCCATGGAGGCCGAGACCGGGCTGGTCCACCGCACGTGGTGGACTCCCTACCTCTTCCTCGCACCCGGCCTGGTGATGGTGGCGCTGTTCAGCCTCTGGCCGTTCGTCAACACCGTCATCCTGTCCCTCACCGACGCGCAGATCCTGCGCGGCGGCACCTTCGTCGGCTTCGACAACTACACCCGGGCCTTCGCCGACCCCGACTTCTGGGTCGCCACCGGCAACAGCGTCCTCTACCTCGTGGTCGTCGTGCCGTGCCTGGTCTTCCTGCCGCTCGCACTCGCCGTGCTCGTGCAGGCGAAGATCCCCGGCATCGGGTTCTTCCGCTCCGCCTTCTACACGCCCGTGATCGCCTCGGCCGTGGTCGTCGGCCTGATGTGGCAGTGGGTGCTGCGCAGCGACGGGCTCGTCAACACCGTGTTCCTGAAGCTGAGCATCGTCTCGGAGCCGGTTCCGTTCCTGACGGACAGCACCATGCTGCTGGTCTCCGCCATGATCGTGACCGTGTGGAAGGGACTCGGCTACTACATGGTGTTCTACCTGGCCGCGCTCGGGAACGTGCCCGCCTCCCTCCACGAGGCGGCCGCCCTCGACGGCGCCGGCCCGGTCCGCCGTTTCCTCAGCATCACCGTCCCGCAGGTGAAGCCGATGATGCTGCTGGTCGGCACGCTCTCCGCGATCTCCGCACTGCGCGTCTTCACGGAGATCTACATCCTCGGCGGCGAGAGCGGCGGCCCCGGCGGCGGCGCCCGCACCCTGCCCTTCCTGATCCGGCAGGTCGGCCTCGGTTTCTCCGGCGAGACCGGCTACGCCTCGGCCATCTCGATCCTGCTGTTCCTGCTGACACTGGCCTTCAGCCTGCTGGGCCGCCGCCTGTCCCGGGGGGACGAGGGGTGAGCCGCCGGATCGGGCTCGCCGCCCGGTACGCCACTCTGGTCGTGATGCTCGTCGTGATGCTCGGGCCGATCGTCTGGCAGTTCCTGACCTCGATCCGCGGTCGCACCGAGAACGTGTACGACGGCGTGCTGCCCGCGCGGCCCACCCTCGACAACTACGTCCTGGTCGCCGACTCGTTCCCGCTCCTGCAGTACGTCGGCAACACCCTGGTCGTGGCCGTCCTCGCGATCACCTCGAACGTGCTCTTCGCCGCGATGGGCGGCTACGCACTCTCCCGCGCCGCGTGGAAGGGCCGCAAGACCGTCTTCACGGTGCTGGTGGCCACCCTCATGTTCCCCTTCGAGTCCGTGATGATCTCGATGTTCCTGACGGTCCGCGAGATGGGCCTGGTCGACACCCTCATCGGCGTGTGGCTGCCCGGCGCGGTCTCCGTCCTCAACATCATGGTCATGCGTTCGGCCTTCCTCGCCGTGCCCAAGGAGGTGGAGGAGTCCGCAGTCCTGGACGGCGCCAACGAGTGGACCCGCTTCACCCGGCTCTTCCTCCCCGCCGCCAAGGGAGCCCTGGCCGTCGTCTGCATCACCAGCTTCATGGGTGCCTGGGACGACTTCCTGTGGCCCCTGCTGGTGCTCACCGACAGCGACCACTACACCCTCCAGCTCGGTCTGAAGACCCTGGCCGGCGCCTCCACCACCAACGACCAGCGGATCATCGCAGCCGGCGCGATGGCGGCGCTCCTGCCGATGATGCTGCTCTTCTTCGCCCTCCAGCGTTTCTTCTTCAAGGGAGTGGGCGAAGGAGCCGTCAAGACCTGAGCCCCCGCCCGCGCCCCCACCCCCTTCCTGCCGTTCGCGACCTCCCTCCCCTTGGAGCAGCCGTCATGCACGACGACCGCAGCATCACCGAACACCGCCTGCGCCGGGTCCTCAAGGAGCGCATCAAGCCCGCCGTCCACTCCCGCCCGGTCGCCCTGGAGATCGGGCGCTGGGAGGCCCCGGGCGAGCCCGTGCCCGTCACCGAGGGCCTGGCGGCCCCGTACGGGCCCTGCGCGATCGGCGAGGGCTGGGGCCCGGCCTGGGGCACCACCTGGTTCAAGGTGACCGGCACCGTCCCGGCCGAGTGGGCCGGCCGTACGGTCGAAGCCGTCCTTGACCTGGGCTTCGACCGGATGATGCCCGGCTTCCAGTGCGAGGGGCTCGTCCACACCTGCGACGGGGCGGTGGTCAAGGCGCTCAACCCGTACAACGACTGGGTGCGCGTCGCCGACGCGGCGGCCGGCGGCGAGCGGGTCGAGTGGTACGTGGAAGCCGCTTCCAACCCCGTCCTGGTCGACCACCGCGCGACGTACGAGGGCGACCTGCAGACCAGCGGTGACGAGCCCCTGTACCGGTTGGCCCGGATGGACCTCGTCGTCTTCGAGACCGAGGTCTGGGAACTCGTCCAGGACCTGGAGGTCCTCCACGACCTGATGGTGCAGCTCGGCGAGGGCGACGCACGGCGCCACGAGATCCTGCGGGCGCTTGAGACCGCCCTCGACGCGGTGGACCTGGACGACGTCCCCGGGACGGCGGCCACCGCCCGCTCGCGACTCGCCCGGGTGCTCGCCGCCCCCGCCAACGCCTCCGCGCACCGGATCAGCGCGGTCGGCCACGCCCACATCGACTCCGCGTGGCTGTGGCCGCTGCGCGAGACGGTCCGCAAGGTTTCCCGGACCGCGTCCAACGTGGTCAACCTGATGGACGGGCACCCCGAGTTCGTTTTCGCGATGTCGCAGGCGCAGCAACTGGACTGGATCAAGACGCACCGGCCCGAGCTCTTCGAGCGGGTCAAGAAGAAGGTCGCGGACGGGCAGTTCGTGCCGGTCGGCGGCATGTGGGTGGAGTCCGACACCAACATGGTCGGCGGCGAGGCCATGGCCCGACAGTTCCTGTACGGGAAGAAGTTCTTCCTGGACGAGTTCGGCATCGACACCCACAACGTGTGGCTGCCCGACTCGTTCGGGTATACCGCCGCGATGCCGCAGATCGTGAAGCTCTCCGGCTCGAAGTGGTTCCTGACCCAGAAGATCTGCTGGTCGCAGGTGAACGCCTTCCCGCACCACACCTTCTGGTGGGAGGGCATCGACGGCACCCGCGTCTTCACCCACTTCCCGCCCGTCGACACCTACAACAGCGATCTCGGGGGCACGCAGCTGGCACACGCCGCCCGCAACTACCGCGAGAAGGGCCGGGGTTCGCGCTCCCTGGTGCCCTTCGGCTGGGGCGACGGCGGCGGCGGCCCCACCCGCGAGCACCTGGCCCGGGCCCGTCGGCAGCGGGACCTCGAAGGCTCCCCGCGCGTCGAGATCGAACGGCCCGACGCGTTCTTCGAGAAGGCGCTCGCCGAGTACCCGGACGCGCCCGTCTGGGCCGGCGAGCTGTACCTGGAGCTGCACCGCGGCACCTACACCTCGCAGGCCAAGACCAAGCAGGGCAACCGGCACAGCGAATCACTGCTGCGCGAGGCCGAGCTCTGGGCGGCCACCGCCGCGGTCCGGGTGCCGGGGTACGGGTACCCGTACGAGGACCTGGAGCGGATCTGGAAGACAGTGCTGCTCCACCAGTTCCACGACATCCTGCCCGGATCGTCCATCGCCTGGGTGCACCGCGAGGCGCGCGCGACGTACGCGAAGGTGCGCGAGGAGCTGCGCGGGATCGCCCTGGCCGCCCAGCTGGCCCTGGCCGGGGAGGGCACCACCGAGCTGGTCTTCAACTGCGCCCCGCACGCCCGGCGCGGCATCCCGGCGGGCGGCGCGGGCGTGCCGCAGGGGACGGGACAGCCGGTCACCGTGGAGGAGCGGCACGGCGGCGGGTACGTCCTGGCCAACGGGCGGCTGCTGGTGGAGGTCGACGGCCGCGGACTGATCGTGTCCGCGTACGACCTGGAGGCGCGCCGCGAGGCGGTGGCGCCGGGGCAGGCCGCGAACCTGCTCCAGATCCACCCCGACTTCCCGAACATGTGGGACGCGTGGGACATCGACGCCTTCTACCGCAACAGCGTCACCGACCTCGTCGGGGCGGACGCGCCGGCGGTGGTGGAAGCCGGACCGGACGCGGTGACGGTCCGCATCGGCAGGTCCTTCGGCCACTCGTCGGCGATCCAGTCGATCACCCTGCGGGCCGGGGCCAAGACGGTGGACATGGTGACGGAGGTGAACTGGCACGAGACGGAGAAGTTCCTCAAGGCCGCCTTCCCGCTCGACGTGAAGGCCGAACGGTCCGCCTCCGAGACCCAGTTCGGGCACGTGTACAGGGCGACCCACACCAACACCTCGTGGGAGGCGGCCAAGTTCGAGATCTGCGCGCACCGGTGGATCCACGTGGAAGAGCCGGGATGGGGCACCGCGGTCCTCAACGACTCCACGTACGGCCACGACGTGACGCGCGACGTGCGGCCGGACGGCGGACAGACCACCACCGTCCGCCTCTCCCTCCTGCGGGCCCCGCGCTATCCGGACCCGGAGACCGACCAGGGCGCCCACACCCTGCGCTTCTCGCTGGCGCCGGGCGCGCAGATCGCGGACGCGGTGCGCGAGGGCCACGCGCTGAACCTGCCGCAACGGGTGGTCCCCGGCGCGGGCCCGGTCGCCCCGCTGGTCGCGGTGGACGAGGACGCGGTGGTGGTCGAGGCGGTCAAACTGGCCGAGGACCGCAGCGGCGACGTGATCGTCCGCCTCTACGAGTCCCGCGGCGGCCGCGCCACGGCCACCCTCGCACCGGGCTTCCCGATCACGGCGGCGGTCGAGAGCGACCTCCTCGAACGCCCCCTGGACGGCTCGGCGGTGGGCGCGCCGGCCCCGGACGGCACCACCTCGCTCACGCTGCGTCCGTTCCAGATCGTCACGGTCCGCCTGTGCCGCCCCCGTGAGTAGGCTGTCCGGATGAACGGCATCGAGACCGCCCCCGACCGGGACGCGTGGCGCAACGGGTTCGAGGCCCGCGTACTGGACGGGTACCGGGCCGCCGGATGCTCGGAGCCGCTGGCCCGTGCCCTGCTGGAACGGGCGGTACGGGGGATCGAGGACTGGACGGTGGCCACGGACGGCACCGGCTGGATCGCGGTCGAGGTGACGCAGGACAACGGGGCGACCGTCGGCCGGATCCACGACCTGACGGTGCCGCGGGGGCGCGAGTGGGCCGAGCGGTGGTGCGCCGAGCGCGGCGCGCAGCGGGTGGAGGTGCGGCTCACGGGCGGGCCGGGGGCGTTCGCCGACTACCCCGTACGAGGGCAGAACCGGATGCGCGCCGTGGTCGAGCGGCCCGAGTTGCCGGCGGGCCTGACGGTCCGCCGGCTCACCGAGGAGGAGTATCCGGGCTGGTACGCCAGGGAGGAGGCGGGGTACGTCGTGGACATCGTCCGGGCCGGGGCGTTGACCCCGGAGCAGGCCAAGGCGAAGTCCGACGAGGACTTCGCCCGCCACCTCCCGCAGGGCTACCGGACGCCGGGCCACGCGTTCTACGCGATGGAGGTGGGCGGGGAGGTGGTCGGCACGGGCTGGGTGAACCACGGCTTCCTGCCGGGCGTGACCTTCGGCTTCTCGCTGGAGGTGTACGAGGAGCACCGCGGCAGGGGCTACGGCCGGTCCGCGATGGCCGTCGGCGCGTGGGCCACCCGGCAGGGCGGCGACGAGGCGATGATGTTGAACGTCTTCGGCGGCAACGAGGTCGCGATGCGGCTGTACGACAGCACCGGCTTCACGGTGCTCGACGAGTACCGCTCGATCGACCTGTAGTGCCCCCGTCGGTGCCCCCGCCGGTGCCCGCGGCGGCCCTCCAGGCCCCCGGGCAGCGGTGGTGGTTGCGCTGTCCGGCGGCCAGTACGGTGCGCGGCGGCTCCGGCGCCCCGGGTGCCAGCCGCCCGCGGTCGTTGCGAGGACCTCGGCGAAGGCTCGCGCCGAGGTCCCGTGGCCTTCTCACCCCAGTCAGCGAACGCCGGGCCGTTCCGGCGTCCGGGGGTCCCCGAGGAACTCCGTGAGCACCGCGTTGAATTCGCGGGGGGCCGTCGCGTGGATCAGGTGGCCCGCAGGGATGGTGTGCAGGCGGGCGCCGGGGATGCGGCGGACCAGTTCGGCGATGCTCTCCCGCGGTACGTGGCTCGTCGGGCCGCCCGCCACCACCAGGGTCGGGGCCGTGATCCGCCCCAGGCCCGCGAGCCAGGCGGGGTCCGGCCGGTCGAGCCCGGCGCGGACCGCGAGCACCATCTCCCAGTCGAAGGGCAGCTCCCCCTCGGGGCGGACCGGGGCCCGCGCCTCCCGCGGCAGCGGCGCGGGGGCGTCCTCCAGGACCAGCCGGACCACCTGCCAAGGCCGCGCCTGCGCGACGAGGTGGGCCACGACCCCGCCCATGGAATGGCCGACCAGGTCCACCCGGTCCAGGCCGAGGGCGTCGAGGAGGCCGAGGACGTCGTCCCGCATGAGTTCCAGGGAGTATTCGCCGGGCCGGTCGCTGCGGCCGTGCCCGCGCAGGTCCACGGCGTACACCCGGCGCTCCCGGTCGAGGACCTCCCGTACGGGGGCCCAATCGCCCGCGCACTCGCCCAGTGCGGGCAGCAGGAGCAGCGGGTCGCCGTTCGGAGGGCCGGAGACCTCGTACGCCAGGCGCATCCCGTTCACGGTCACCGTGTGCTGAGTGATCATTCGGCAGACGCTACCCGTGCGGGGGCGGCCGTGAACTGCGCCACAGGGGGCGGCGGCCCGGCCCCGGGGTTACGGGCTCCGGGCGGCGGCGGTGATCGCGGGGACCCGTTCCCGGTTATGCACCTAGTTGCAAAACCTCCACCTCCTCGCTAGAACAGGTTCATCACCCCCGCGCGAGGAGGCGCCCCTCATGAGTTCCCAGAGCCGGTACCCGCACCTGCTGAGCCCCCTGGACCTCGGCTTCACCACCCTGCCGAACCGCGTGATCATGGGCTCGATGCACACCGGCCTGGAAGAGCACGCGGGTTTCGAGCGCCTCGCCGCCTTCTACGCCGAGCGCGCCCGCGGCGGCGCCGGCCTGATCGTCACCGGCGGCATCGCCCCGAACGACGCCGGCCGCCCCTTCGAGGGAGGATCCCGCCTCACCACCGAGGAAGAGGCCGCCGAACACCGGGTGATCACCGAGGCCGTGCACGCCGAGGGCGGGAAGATCGCGATGCAGATCCTCCACTTCGGCCGCTACGCCTACCACAAGGACCTGGTCGCCCCGAGCGCCATCCAGGCCCCCATCAGCCCCTTCGTCCCGAACGAGCTGACCGACATCGAGGTCGAGCGCACCATCGAGGACTTCGTCCGCGCCGCCCGCCTCGCCAAGCTCGCCGGGTACGACGGCGTCGAGATCATGGGCTCCGAGGGCTACCTGGTCAACGAGTTCATCGCCGCCGCCACCAACAAGCGCACCGACCGCTGGGGCGGCGCCTACGAGAACCGCGTGCGCTTCCCGCTGGAGATCGTCCGCCGCACCCGCGCCGCCGTCGGCGAGGACTTCATCCTCATCTACCGCCTCTCGATGCTCGACCTGATCCCCGGCGGCTCCACCCTCGACGAGGTCGTCCACCTCGCCAAGGAGATCGAGGCCGCCGGCGCCACGATCATCAACACCGGCATCGGCTGGCACGAGGCCCGCATCCCCACCATCGCCACCTCCGTCCCGCGCGGTGCGTACACCTGGGTCACCAAGCGGCTGATGGGCGCGGTCTCCGTCCCCCTCGTCACCAGCAACCGCATCAACACCCCGGAGATCGCCGAGGAACTGCTCGCCGACGGTCGCGCCGACCTGGTCTCGCTGGCCCGCCCCTTCCTCGCCGACGCCGACTTCGTCGCCAAGGCCGCCGCGGGCCGATCCGAGACCATCAACACCTGCATCGGCTGCAACCAGGCCTGCCTCGACCACACCTTCAGCGGCAAGATCACCAGCTGCCTGGTCAACCCGCGCGCGTGCCACGAGACCGAACTCGTACTCTCGCCCACGCAGTTGAAGAAGCGCGTCGCCGTCGTCGGCGCCGGCCCGGCCGGGCTCGCCTGCGCCGTATCCGCCGCCGAACGCGGCCACACCGTCACCCTCTTCGAGGCCTCCGGCCACATCGGCGGACAGCTCGACATCGCCCGCCGCATCCCGGGCAAGGAGGAGTTCGAGGAGACCATCCGCTACTTCGGCACCCAGCTCGAAGCACGCGCCGTCGACGTCCGTCTGGGCACCCGCGCCGACGTCGAGACGCTCCAGGGCTACGACGAGGTCGTCGTCGCCACCGGCGTCACCCCCCGGATCCCCGACATCGAGGGCGTCGACCACGCCAACGTCGTCAGCTACCTCGACGTCCTGCGCGACGGCGCCCCCGTCGGCGAGCGCGTCGCCGTCGTCGGCGCCGGCGGCATCGGCTTCGACGTCGCCGAGTTCCTCACCGACAGCGGCGAGGGGGCCTCCCAGGACCCCGAGACGTACTTCCGCCACTGGGGCGTCGACACCGCGTACACCGGTCCCGGCGGCCTCACCGCGCCCGAGCGGCCCGCGCCCCCGCGCCAGGTCCACCTCCTGCAGCGCAAGACCACCAAGGTCGGCGCCGGCCTCGGCACCACCACCGGCTGGATCCACCGCGCGGAGCTCAAGCACCGCGGTGTCGTCTCGGTCGCGGGTGCCACGTACGACCGGATCGACGACGAGGGCCTGCACATCACCGTCGACGGAGAGCAGAGGCTCGTCCCCGCCGACACGGTGGTGCTCTGCACCGGCCAGGAGCCGCGCCGCGACCTGTACGAGGCCCTGCTCGCGGCCGGCGGACGGCCGCACCTGATCGGCGGCGCCGACGTGGCCGCCGAGCTGGACGCCAAGCGGGCGATCCGCCAGGGCACGGAACTGGCGGCGAGCCTCTGACCCGCGCCGGGAGCCGGTGCCCGCACCGCCACCGCGGTGCGGGCGCGGCGTCTCGGTACCGGCGTCTCGGTACCGGCGTCCCGGCAGCGGCCGTCTGGCACTGGCCACCCGGCACTGGCCGTCTGGCAGCGGCCCCCGGCACTGGTCCTCGGCCGGGGGCCGAAGCTCGGGCCGACGTCGGTGCGCCGGACCGGCCGGAGCGCGTACTGCCCTGACGGATCAATGGTGTTGTGCGGCCCGGGGCGGGCCGCCACAATCTCCGGGTGACCCTGACACCCACAGACGCAGACAAGATCCTCGCCGACAACTTCGCCCCCTGGGTGCTCGCCCTCGGGCTGACCGTCCAGGAGACCGGCGAGCGGCACGCCGTGCTGCGGCTGCCCTGGTCGGAGGCGTTGGTCAGGGACGGCGGCGGCCTGTCCGGGCAGGCGCTGATGGCTGCCGCCGACACCGCCACCGTCATCGCGATCTCCGCCGCGCGCGGGGCGTACGGGCCGATGACCACCGTCCAGCAGTCGACCAGCTTCCAGCGGCCGGTGCTCGCCGTGGACGTGCTGATCGAGGTCCGGGTGACCAAACTGGGCAAGCGGATGGCCTTCGCCGACATCACCATGACCCCCGAGGGCGCGCAGGAACCGGCGGCCACGGCGTCGACCGTCTACGCCCTGCTGGGCTGAGCGCGGGTGCCGGCCCACCACTCCTCGCTCTGGCGCAACCGGGACTTCAACGTCTTCTGGCTCGGCCAGGCCCTGTCGGTCCTCGGCGGATCGATCTCGCTGCTCGCCCTGCCCCTGCTGGTCTACGACGCCACCGGGTCCGTCGTCCAGATGGGCCTGATCACGGTCGTCACGGGCGTCACCAGCATCGTGACCGGGGTGTTCGCCGGACACGTGGTGGACCGCACGGACCGGCGCCGTCTGATGATCACCTGCGATCTCGTACGGGCGCTGCTGCTGGGCGCCGTGCCCCTCATCTGGCTGGCCGGGCCGCGGATCTGGGTGCTGTACGTACTGACGGCACTGGTCACCGCCCTGAAGACGCTGTTCGACGTGGCGTACGTGACCGCGGTGCCCGGCCTGGTGCGCGCCGATGACCTGACCGCCGCCAACGGCCGGCTGATGGGCACCTTCGCCGTCGGAACCCTGTGCGGGCCCGCGGCGGCCGGTTTCCTCGCCGCCGGGGTGGGCGCGGACTGGGGACTGGGGGTGGACGGCGCGACCTTCCTGGTCTCCGCCGTGAGCCTGCGGTGGGTGGCCTTCGAGCGGGACGGATCCGCCGAGCCGCCCGCCGCCGAGCCGCCCGCTGCGAAGCCGCGCGCCGCCGAACCCGCAAAGCTGCGGGAGATGTTCGTGGTCGGCTTCCGCTTCCTGTGGAGCCACCCCGTGCTGCGCCCGCTGACCGTCCTGCTCACGCTCCTGACCTTCGTCACCATGGGCGCCACCGACCTGCTGGTCTACCGGATCCAACACGAACTCGGCCAGGACGCGGCCACCGTCGGCTACGTCATCGCCGCGAGCGGCCTGGGCGTCGTCGGCGCGGCCTTCGCCGCCGCGCCCCTGCGCAGGGTCTTCGGGTTCGGCGCCTGCTGGCTGGGCTCCGTCGCCCTGGTCGGCGCGGCGGTGGCGGGGACCGGCGTCAGCCACAGCCTGCCGGTGATCGCCCTACTGGCCGCCGTGTTCATGTTCGGGATGACCCTCGGCGGGGTCTGCTCGATGACCCTGCGCCAGGAGGTGACCCCGGACCCGCTGCTCGGGCGGGTCACCTCCGCCTTCTGGACCGTCCACAACGCATCGGGCCCGGTGGGCGCGGCCGCCCTCACCGTACTGGCCGCCCGGTACGGGGTCCCGGCGGTCAGCGTGGCCGCCGGGGTGTTCTGCCTACTCATCGTCGGTGCGGGGCTACTGACCCCGCTGCGGGGCAGCCGGGTCACGGCCGCCCCGGCCCGGGACGTGGTGGCCGGCTCCCCGGCCCGCGCTGCGGTCGACGCCCCGCGGCGCCCGGAGCGCCCCTGAGACCAGCCCGCACGGCCCTCCGCGCGCCGCGCGCGGAGGGGGCCGGTCTGCGATCGTGGATCGGGGGAAGCGTACGGAGGAGCAGCAGCCATGTCCGGACAGTTCGAGGCCACCGTCGAGATCGACCGGCCCGTCGGGGAGGTCTTCGCCTACCTGGCCGACGGCCGCAACGACCCGAAGTTCAGCCCGCGGGTCCAGGAGATCAGCAGGACCCCCGACGGCCAGACCGGTGTCGGCACGGTCTTCCGCAGCACGGTGAAGGACGCCGGGATGAAGACCGGCCGCGAGTTCCGCATCACCGCCTTCGAGCCGCCGCGGCTGATCCGCTGGACGGAGCAGAGCAGGAACCTGGTCACCGCGGAGGGCGGCTACGACTTCGAGGCCCTCCCTGGTGACCGCACCCGGGTCCGCATCTTCAACACGCTCGAAGGACACGGATTCGGGAAGCTGCTCGTGGGCTTCGCACTGAGCGCGGCCCGCAAGGACGCACCGGACTTCGGCCGCCGCATCAAGGCCGCCGTGGAGGCGTCCTGAGCGGCGGCCGGAGCCCGGGAAGGGTCAGAACCTCCCGTCGGTGAGGGTCGGGAAGCGCTGCGGCGAGGGCGGGGCGATCTCTGCCCGGCGCTCGCCGGCGCCCGGCGCCGCCCGGCAGGTCACGTCCTCTGCGGGCAGCTTGCCCGTCGTCAGGTAGGAGCTGACCGGGGCGTTGACGCAGGAGTTCGGGTCGACGAGGTACACGCCGTGGCCCTCACCGCCCTGTGCGAGCACCATCCGCGAGCCCTTGAGCGCCTTGTGCAGGCCCTGGCCGCTGACCAGCGGGGTCTGGGAGTCCCACTCGTTCTGCACGGTCAGTACGTTCGTCTTCGTCTTCATCGCCGTCGGGGGCTCGATCGGCCGCTGCCAGTAGGCACACGGCTTGATGTTCGAGGCGAAGTCCCCGTACAGCGGGTACTTGACCTTGTCCTTGGCGGCCTCCCGCTCGTACTGCTCGGGGTAGCGCGGCCATTCGGTGTCCCCGCACACCACGGCCAGGAACACGGCCGTCCCGTTGTCCGAAGCGGGCTCGGCGGCCGGCTTGAGCAGCTCCCGCTGGGACGGGGTGAGCGTGACGGGCTTCCCGTCGGCCGCGTCCTTGAGCGCCTTGACGAGGGGCGCCGCCTGCGAGGGGTAGAAGAACAGCGCCCGAGAGGTGCGGATGTCGTCACCGGTGAGCTTCGTGCCCTCGAACTCGATCGGTTCCCGGTCGGCCCGGGCCACGAGGTCCCAGAAGGTCTTGGAGACCGCGTCCGGGGTGGCGCCGAGCCCGTACTCGGTCGAGCGCTCGGCCGTCCACTGCGTCCACCGCTTGAACGCCGGCTCCGCCTCCGTCGCCCACACCTGGATCATGCCCCGCCAGATGCGCTGCGGGTCCACGCCGCTGTCCAGCACGATGCGGTCGCTGCGGCTCGGGAACATCTGCGTGTACACCGCGCCGAGGTACGTGCCGTACGAGTAGCCGACGTACGAGATCTTCTTCTCGCCCAGCGCGGCGCGGATCGCGTCCATGTCGCGCGCGCTGTTGCGGGTGGTGACGAACGGCAGCACCGAGCCCGCCTTCTCGCGGCACTTCTCCGCGACCGTGCGCGCCCACGCCACGTCCGCCTGGAACGTCTCCTCCTTGTACGGCCGGTCGATGTTCTGCTCGGTGTCCGTCAGCCCGCAGGTGATCGGGGTGGAGGCGCCGACCCCACGCGGGTCGAAGCCGATGAGGTCGTACTGGTCGCGCACGTCCTTGGGCATCAACTCGTCCATCATCAGCGGCAGATCGAGCCCCGAACCGCCCGGGCCGCCCGGGTTGAGCAGCATGGCGCCGTGCCGCTTGGCCGGGTTCTCGCTCTTCATCCGCGATATCGCGAGATCGATCGTGCGTCCCTGGGGGCGCCGGTAGTCGAGCGGCACCTTGATCGTCGCGCACTCGTACGCGGCGGGCCGGTCGGGGCTGCACCGCTGCCACGCGGGCTTCTGCGGCGTGTACTCGGCGGCCGGGGCGGCGGAGGCCCCGGTCGCGGAGAGCAGGGGGACGGTGGTGGCGATGAGTCCGGCGGCGGCGAGCATGGGTGCGAGGCGTTTCATGTTCACGAAGAGCCGTTTCCTTCCGTGAATTCGATGGCCTCACCACCCTGTTGTACGAGGGCCCCCGGGCGAATCATCCCGGAGGGTCGGTCCGTATGCTTCTCACGAACGAGCTCAAATCCGGACAACTGGCCGACACGCGCGCGGAGTTGGCGTCGATGGTCCGGAGTGCGGGACGCGCCGGGTCAGGAGCGGCCGCTGACGCGCTCGATGGCGACCATCGCCGCGTCGTCGCCCAGGCTGCCGCCCGGGGAATGGGCCAGCAGGTCCGCGCATAGATGCCGTAGCAGCGCGTCCGGGCCGTCGCCCGGCCAGTCGGCGGCGCGCTCCGGCAGGGGGTAGAAGGCGCCGGCGGAGTCACGGGCCTCGATGACCCCGTCCGTGTACAGCAGGATCATGTCGCCCGGCTCGAAGGAAAAGGACTGCGGGGCGAAGCCGGTGTCCACGAACTGCGTCAGGCCCAGCGGCGGCGCCGGGTGGTCCACCTCAAGGGGGACGACCCGGCCGCCGCGCAGCAGTAGGGGCGGTGGATGGCCGCAGCTGATGAGCCGTACCGTCATCTCCTGATCGGGGACGTCCACCACCGCCGCCGTCGTGAACGCCTCGCCGGGTTCGCCGGCCGGCTCGCCCGCGCCGTCCGGGTCGGCGGCCACGGCCGCCTCCAGGTCGGCGACCAGCGTCGGCAGGTCCGCCGCCCGGTGAGCGACGGCCCGGAAGGCGCCGAGCACGAGTGCGGCGTCCCCGACCGCCTCCAGGCCCTTGCCGCGGACGTCGCCGATGATCAGCCGGGTGCCGTGCGGGGTGCGGATGGCGGCGTACAGGTCCCCGCCGATCTGGGCCTCGGCCTCTGCGGCGAGGTAGACGGAAGCCAGGCGCAGCGGGCCCATCCGGTCGCGGAGCGGGCGCAGGACCACCTCCTGTGCCGCCTCGGCGACCGAGCGGAGCTGGATCAGCTGCTTCTCGTGGACCTCGCGCAGGTGTGCGAAGAACGTGACGAAGGCCGAGATCAACACCAGGGCAATGATCTGGAAGGTGTGATTCAGATCGGTGGCGGTCGTCCGTGACACCGCCACCGTTACCTGGGCCAGCACGGCCACCGTGCCGACGAACCCCGTCATCCGCGGCCCGGCGAACGAGGCGGTGATCGCCGGGGCCGCGACGAGGAACGGCCCCAGGTGGACATCGGGCGGCGCCAGGACGTCGACCACCGTCACGACCGCGATCAGACCGAAGGGAACCGCCAGCAGCGGCAGGCGGGGCTCGCCGACGTGGCGATGGCTCGGATGCGGCGGCCGATGGTCCATGACTCCTGGATACACCGCGCTCCTCGTTCCCGCGCACCCGGACGGGCGGTGTGCCCGCCCGCCGGTCCGTCGTACGGCCGTATCGACGGGCGGCTGCGCTGCCGGTCCGGGGGAGTGGAGAGAGGATGGGAGACACCCCGGGCGGACCCGGGGCGTGGAGACCGAGCGGGCCCATGCACCGCCCTTGCGGCAGCGGACGGGAAGGAGCGCCCGGCATGAGTACGGCGGAAGCCTTCCCGGCCGACGCGGAACCGGCGCGCCCCGGCCCCTCCTCCGGTTCCTCCGGTTCCTCCGGTTCCTCCGGTTCACCCGGCTCCTCCGGTGACCCCTCCTCCGAGCCCTCCGCCGGGGCGTCCGTCGATCCCGCCACCGGGCCCGGGCTGCTCGACGTGCTCGGTGTCGCGGCGGTGCTCCTCGACGCCGAGGGGCGGATCGCGCTCTGGAGCCCGCAGGCGGAGGAACTGTTCGGCTACACCGCTGATGACGCGCTCGGCCGGTACGCGGCGGAGCTCCTCGTCGACGAGGAGCACCTGGGCGTGGTCCTCTCCCTCTTCGAGAAGGTGATGGCGGGCGGCGGGCCGTGGGCGGGGGCGTTCCCCGTGCGGCACAAGGACGGCAGCACCCGGCCGACGGAATTCCGCAACATGCGGCTGGAGGACCGCGAGGGGAGCCTCTACGCCCTCGGCATCGCCTCCGACCAGGCCACCCTGCGGCGCGTGGAACGCGACCTGGCCCTGTCCATGCGGCTGGTCGCCCAGTCCCCGATCGGCCTGGCCGTCCTCGACCCCGAGCTCCGCTACGTCCTGGTCAACCCGGCTCTGGAACGGATCAACGGCCTGCCCGCCACCCGGCACATCGGCCGCCGCGTCCACGAGGCCCTCCCCCGTTTGGACGCTGCGTCCATCGAAGCGGCCATGCACGAGGTCCTGGCCACCGGCCGGCCCCAGCTGGACCGGTTCATCACCGGCCGTACGCCCGCCGATCCGGACCGGGACCACGCCTGGTCGATCTCCCTCTACCGGCTCGACGACCCGGCCGGGCGGCCGCTGGGAGTCGCCGTTTCCGTCGTCGACGTCACCGAACAGCACAAGACCTCGATGGCCGTCGCCCTGGCCCGCCAGCGGCTCGCCCTGATCGCCGACGCCTCCGTACGCATCGGCACCACCCTCGACCTCTGGGTCACGGCGCGCGAACTCGGCGAGGTCGCCGTACCGCAACTCGCCGACCTGGCCACGATCGACGTCCTCGACGCCATCCTGACGGGCGATCACCCGCCCGGGGCGCCGACGGACGAGACCGTGCGGTTCCGTGCCCTCGCCGTCAAGGCGGCGCGCTCCACGCCCGCCACCCGCGCGGCCGACCCGGTCGGCTCGATCGCCCGCTACGACGCGACCCGGGTCGTCACCCAGTGCGTGCAGTCCGCCCGTCCCGTGCTCGTCGCGCACGTCACCGCGGACGAGATGGGCAGCGTCGCCCGGGACGCCACCGCCGCCACCCTCCTCGTCGAGGCCGGGCTCCACTCGTACCTCGCGGTGCCGCTGATCGCCCGCGGCGAGGTCATCGGCGCCATGGGCCTCCAACGCACCGACAACCCGCTGCCGTTCGACCAGGACGACGTCCTGCTCGCCAGCGAACTGGCGGCCCGCGCCGCCGTCTGCATCGACAACGCCCGCTGGTACCAGAAGCAGCGCCACGCGGCCCTCACCCTCCAACGCCACCTGCTGCCCCACCACCCCACCCCCACCCCGGGCCTGGAGATCGCCTACCGGTACCAGCCCGCCGCGGCGGCCGGCGAGGTCGGCGGCGACTGGTTCGACGTCATCCCGCTGCCGGACGACAAGACCGCCCTCGTGGTCGGGGACGTCATGGGCAGCGGGATCAACGCCGCCGCCACCATGGGCCAACTACGCACCGCCGCCCGCACCCTGGCGGAACTCGACCTCGACCCCGCGGCCGTCCTGACCCGGCTCGACCACACCACCACCGGGCTCGGGCACACCATGGCCACCTGCGTGATCGCCGTCTACGACCCGCACCGCAACCAGTGCCGCATCGCGACCGCCGGACACCTGCCCCCCGTACGGACGAGCCCCGGGCGGCCGCCCGAGCTCCTCGACCTGCCGACCGGCGCGCCGCTGGGGGTCGGGGGCGTACCCTTCGAGGCCACTGCTCTGGACCTGGGCGTGGGGGACCAGCTCGTCCTGTACACGGACGGGCTCGTCGAAACCCGGGACGAGGACATCGACGTCCGCATGCACGTGCTCACCGCACTGCTCGACGACCCGGGCCGGCCGCTGGAAGAGACCTGTGACCTGCTGCTGGACGAACTGCGCCAGCCGGACGACCGCGACGACGTGGCCCTGCTCATAGCCAGGACCCGGCCCGTGTCCGAGACACCGCGCGAGTAGCGCCTGCGCACGGTACCAGCCTTTCGAGGCGTTGCCCGGATGTTTGTCCATTCGTGATGGTCCTTCCAAACGGGCACCACAACTGGCACTAGCGTCCCGTGGCACCCGGGGAGCGCGGGTGCACTGGACACGGGCAACTGCCGGAGCAACGACCGGAGCCCGTGCCGGCGCAGCCCCTCCCGGTCCACGCAGCAAGGAGGAACAGTGCTGGGATTCCGTCGGTCGGCCGTCGGCAGCATGTCGGTGGCATCGCGACACGTGATGGCGACGGGCGTCGTCATCGGCGCCCTCGCCTTCACCCTGATCGCGTTGCTGATTCCCGTGCAGAAGTTCGGCGGGAGAAGCGCCGCGGCCGCCACCGTTCCGGCGGCCGCCGACGATGACGGCATGGGGATCCAGAGCACGGCCTTCGGGCCGCTCACCCCCCAGGACCGGGACTTCGTCCGCAAGGTGCGCCTGGCCGGCCTGTGGGAGTTGCCCGCAGGACGGCAGGCCCAGCAGCGCAGCACCCGCCCCGCGATACGCACGGCCGGGGAGCACCTCGTCGAAGGCCACACCGAGCTGGACCGCAGGGTCACGGAGGTGGCCCAGGCCCTCGGCATGGAGATCCCGAGCCAGCCCAGCGCACAGCAGCAGGAATGGCTCGGCCAGATGGACCGGGCCCAAGGCCCCCAGTACGAGCGGCTGTTCGTACAGCTGCTGCGCAGGGCTCACGGCAAGGTGTTCGCGCTGGTGGCCCAGATCCGCGCCCAGACGCGCAATTCCATGGTCCGGGACCTCGCCACGGACGCCAACACCACCGTCTTGGACCACATCACGGTCCTTGAGGCCAGCGGGCTCGTCGACTTCGACGGCCTCGCGGACACCCCGTCGGGTACCCCCTCCGCACCTGCCCCGGCCGCTTCTTCCCCCGTTTCCCGACCGACGAAGTGAAGTGATCGTATGAGTCAAAAGGGCCATAAACGCCGTCTGAAGCCGTCGCACAAGATCCTTGCCGCGATGTCCGCCCTGGTCCTGGGCGGCGGCGGCGTAGTGCTCGTCTCCCAGGGCGCCTTCGCCGGGCAGGATTCCCGTACGGCGCCCGTTACCGCCACCATCGACTGCCCCGACGTGGGCGACAAGCTCAACAACGTCCCCGACCAGTCCCGGGGCCAGGTGGACAAGAACCTCGCGCAGCTCGACACCCAGGTCGCCGACGCGTACAAGCAGCTCTCGTCCGGCCAGGCCAAGAGCGACGCCCTGCTCGGCGGGCTCAAGCAGCAGCGCAGCAAGACCATCACCGCCCTGTCCGACACGCTCGGGAAGGCAGGGGCGAAGCCGACCGGACTGGACGCGCTCAGCAAGTGCGTGATGAAGGAGGCGGCGGCCGCCGACCCGGCCCCGGCGAACGGCGCCCAGGGCGCGGCCGCCCAGGGCGCGGCGGCACAGGCCGCGCCCCAGCTGGCCAAGGGCGGTCCGGCGCGCAGCGACTTCGTCGCCATCGGCAACGTGAAGCCCAACGTGCGCAAGCCGGCGGCCGGCGGGGGCGCCTCCACCGGATCCCTGGCCGTGCAGTGCGGGCGCAACGAGAACAATCATTTCAATCCCGACAACGTCATCGTCGCGCCCGGTGTGAGCAACGGCGCCCACCACATGCACGACTACGTCGGCAACAAGATCACCGACGCCTTCTCCACCAACAACAGCCTTGCCGCAGCCGGGACCACCTGCACCAACGGCGACCAGTCGGCGTACTACTGGCCGGTCCTGCGTCTGCGCGACGGCAAGACGGAGAAGGACGCCAAGGCCCCCGGCGGCGGCCAGGACGCGAACATCGGCACGATCCTGAAGCCGAAGCAGGTGACCATCGAGTTCAAGGGCAGCCCCGTCAGCAAGGTCACGGCGATGCCCCGCTTCATGCGGATCATCACCGGTGACGCCAAGGCCCTCACCAACGGCAACGGCAATGCGAACGCGTCGTGGAGCTGCACCGGCTTCGAGAACCGCCAGCTGAAGGACAAGTACCCGGTGTGCCCCAAGGGCAGTGACGTCGTACGGACGTTCAACTTCCAGAGCTGCTGGGACGGCAAGAACATCGACAGCGCCAACCACCGCACGCACGTGGCCTTCGCCGACGCCAACGGCAACTGCAAGAAGGGCTTCAAGGCCATCCCGCAGCTGGTCCAGCGGATCGTCTACAGCGTTCCCGCCGGCTCCCAGTTCGCGGTGGACAGCTTCCCCGAGCAGCTGCACAAGCCGGCGACCGACCACGGAGACTTCATCAACGTCATGTCCAACGGCCTGATGGCCAACGCGGTGAACTGCATCAACGGCGGGCGCGCCTGCCGCTGAGACCCTCGGGTCGACGCTCCCCCTCCCACCTCCCCCAGCGTCGCCCCGAGAGCGGTGCCGGTCCGAAGCCGACTTCGGACCGGCACCGCGTTCGCGCATGTACCACCAGTCCCAAGGGGCCCACGGGGCCCTGAGACCCACACGAGGAGTGCCATGTCCGGCTCTCGTCACACCACACCCGGCCCGCGCCGCGGGCCGGATCCCGACGCGGATCCCGACGCGGATCCCGACGCGGATCCCGACGCGGATCCCGATCCCGGTCCCGACCCTTCGGACGGGAACCTCATCCGGCGGCTCAGGGCGGCCTACGCGGCCGGTGACGGCGATCCGGCCGTCTGCGAATTGCTCTACCGGCGGCATCGTGCCGCCGCTTTTGCATGTGCGCGCCGGTGTTGCCGGGGCCCGCACGACGCCGAGGACCTCGTCTCGGAGGCGTTCATCCGCACCCTCCAGGCCGTCCGCTCCGGCGCCGGGCCCCTGGACGAGTGGCGCCCGTACCTCCTGTCGGTGGTCCGCCACACGGCGGTCGAGTGGCGGGCCGGCGCCCGCCGAACCGTTCTGACGCCCGACGTCGAAGCCTGGTGCCGGCCCGGTCCCGACGGGGACGATCCGCAGCGACGGCTGCTGGCCGGCGAGGACCGCCGGCTCATCACCCGCTCCTTCCACGGCCTGCCCGAACGCTGGAAGGCCGTCCTGTGGCACACCCTGGTCGAGGACGACTGCCCCCACTCCGTCCCGCTGCTGCTCGGGATCACCCCGAGCGCCGTGACCTCGCTGGCCTTCCGGGCCCGCGAGGGACTGCGCGAGGCGTACCTGCGCGCCCATCTGGACACGGCCGCCGACGACCGGTGCCGCCACTACGGCAGCGTGCTCGGCGCGGCGGTCCGGCGCCGCGGGGCTTTCCGCGGCCGCGGTCTCGCCCGCCACCTGGCGTCGTGCCGCTCCTGTTCCCGCGCGTACGCCGAACTGCTGGACCTCAATGCCGCGCTGCGCGCCGGGGCGTCCGCGGTCCTCGCCGGCCGGTAGCACGCGGGCGGCCCCGGTCCCCCGCTCCGCCTGGGCGGGAGGGGGGACCGGGGCCGTTTCCGTTGCGTAAGGGGGAAGGGTCGGGGGTTTGGGGGGCCGGGGGCCTGAGGGCCGGGGGTTACAGCCCGTTGACGCGGGCCATGCGGCCCACGCCGAGCGGCCGGAAGTCGTTGGCGGCGGAGCGCACCTTGCGGGTCACCCGCGCGTTCTGGCGCCGCACCTGGGCCATCAGGCGGCGGCTGCGCAGGGCCATTTCGAGTTCGAAGCGGGTGCGGGGATCCCGCAGTCCGGGGCCGAAGAGCTTCTCCAGCTGCCGCATGCGGTAGCGCACGGTCTGGGGGTGCACGCTCAGCGCCTTTGCGGCCTCGGGTGCGCCCCCACCTTCGAGCCAGGCCAGAAGGGTCACTTCGAGCCTTTCGCTCTGGCGCGGTGTCAGGTTGGCCAGGGGTCGCAGCCAGCGTGCGGCCAGTGCGTGAGCCAGGGGCTCGTCCTGGAGCAGCATGAGGGTCGACAGGTGGTCGTCGACGAAGAGGGCCCGAGCTTCCAGACCGGGGCGGTTGGGGGTCAGGGACAGCAGCCGCAGGGCCCACCGCAGGGAGGAGGCGGTGTCGCGGGGGGCGACGGGGTGGCCCACGGCGGCGAACCGTCCGCGGAGCAGGGCTTCGAGGGAGGTGCGGGCATCCGGGTCGGGGTTCGGGACCAGCAGGCAGGGCTGGCCGCCGACCATGCCGGCGAGTCCGTCGTCCAGGACGGCCGCGAGCTGCTGGGTCTCGCCCGGCGTGGCCAGGGCGATGGCGCGTATCTCGGCCGGGAGGGGCCAGCCGGCCGCCGCGGCGAGTTCGGAGAGGGCGATTTCAGCCATGGGCATGTCACTCGTAAGCGCGGAGAACAGCTCGCGCCGGGCCCTTTCGGAGCGTGTCCCGAGTCCCTCCCGGGGGACCACCGTCAGGGCGGCCAACTGCCTGCGGCGGGGGTCCCGGAGCCGGGGCGGCGGGCCCCGGTGCTCTTCCTCCTCTTCTTCCGTCTCGGCCGCGTAGGCGTGGTCCTCCTCCTCGGCCGCGTAGTCGTCCTCGTCCTCGTCCCCTTCTTCCTCCGGGTGGTCCTGCTCGCCCCGGAGGGGGTCGGGGTCGGGGTCGGAATGCGGGTCTGCGGCCTTGGCCTGCTTCTGCGGCGCCGGCTCGCGGTATCCGAGGGCGGTCAGCAGGGCCACTTCGAGCCTCTGTCTGACCACCTCCTCGTCAAGGTCGTCGACCAGAGCGGAGAACCCGGGGAGCTCCTCCCTCAGCTCCTCCACCATTCCCGCGCTCAGCGCGGGGAGTTCCCTTCGCAGGACCCGGGTCCATTCGCCTCGGGGACGCGCCCAGATGCGGTTCAGAAGTTCGCACATTGTTACCTCGTTCATGCCGGGGTACGGCCTGCCCCGTGGGAGGGTTACAAGCCTGCCGAGGCATCCCTCCTCCCCCCTCTGCGCCAGTGCGGACGGGGGAGTTGAGCACCTCGTACACCCTCCAGGAGAGTGCCATCCACTTGCAGTCCCGCGACTTTGCCTCAACTTTGCCGTCGGGGAGGTGTGGTGGCGGACAAAGCGTCTCGGGGGTGCCACCGCACCGGTTGGAAGGGAATCTTCCGCGGACCTCTGGTGTGACGATGCCACGCGCACGAGAACTTGTCACGATTAGATAAATACTGTGGAGGCCTTGCGAACCTCCACGATGCTTCTGCACTCCGGCCCCCGCTCCCGGTCGGTGAGACCTGAGACCTCATCTCCCGCCCACCGCGGAGCAGTTCCGTCGACTACCCCGGGCGCCGAGTGCGCGGTGGAGTGTGCCTCGGGCCTGGGCGTATGGGAGAACTAAATGCCCCTGTCCCAAGCCCGTACGCCCCGTTCACATCGGGCCAACCGCACCAGACGCCATGCCGGCGTCGCCGCTGCCGCGGCCGCCGGCCGGCGGGCGGTCCGCAGGCCGCCCCTGCTGGCCCCCGCGGGAGGCGTACGTCCCGCCACGCTCGTCGTAGCCGCCTTCACGGCCCTGCTCTTCCTGGCCGTGGCGGCCTGGGTGGGCGCCTTCAGCCACTTCGCGGAGTTCCTCGACTTCGGGGCGGGCGTCCTCTCGCTCGTCTGCCTCACCTCTGCCGTCCTGTGGGGCCTCGCGGCCACGGACCGCAAGGTGCTGACCTCCGGGTACCGGCTCGTCGCCCAGGGCGCGCACCGCGGCCTCGCCGTCGCGGGGCTGGGCTTCCTCGCCCTGCACATCTGGATCAAGGTCACGGAGGCGCACACCAGTGCCTCCGCCGCGCTCCTGCCGTTCACCGACCGGGACAAGCCGGTCCTCATAGGCCTGGGCACCATGGCCGGATACCTCTTCGTCTCCGTGGCGGTCTCCGGTGCGGTCCGCAGCGCCTTCGCCACCAAGGGGCGCTCCCTGTGGTGGCGGGCCCTGCACGTGGGCGCCTACCCCGCGTGGGGTGCGTCCCTGGTGCACGGACTGAAGTCCGGCCGGGCCGCCAACGATTGGGTGACGGTGTCGTACGCGCTCTGCCTGATCGGGGTCGCCGGCCTGCTGGCCATCCGCCTCCGGGCCAGGCTCCTGGCGGCGCCCGTCCGACCGGTGGCCGCTCAGTCGTCCACCCCCCAGACGAAGCCCCGTCCCGAGAGCGCGCAGCAGCGGTTCCTGCGGCAGCCCGCCGAGTGGGCCGCCGAACGGCTGACGACGCGTCTGGCGCGCCAGACGAGCCGCCGCCCGGCCGGGCAGCGGCCCGACCCGGCCGCCACACCCGCGGGGACCGGCTTCGTACCATCGCCCCGGCAGGCCCTGGAGCCCACGACCGAGGTCCTCCCGCCGTACGACGGCGCGCCGTCGTACGGAGCCGACGCGTACGGCGCCGATGCGTACGGCACCGGCTCGTACGAGACGGTGGTCGTCCCCAGCGGCATCGGGGCCGGACCCCGCACGGACCGGTTCGGTGGCTCGTTCGACGGGATGCGGGGCCGTCAGTGACCTCGATCGTCGATCCCGCCCTCGGGTGCGTCGGCCAGCCCAGGCTGCTGGCCGGACTCGACGTGCTGCCGCGGCTCGACCGTGCCAACCACCTGGTGGTGCACGGGCCGCTGCCGCAGTACAACCAGGACGAACTCGTGGAGCTCGCCGAGGGCATCGACCTGAAGGGCCGCGGGGGAGCGGGCTTTCCGTTCGCCCGCAAGCTCAAAGCCGTGATCCGCTCCGCCCGGACCAAGGAGGGGCGCAGCGCCGTCGTCGTGAACGGCACCGAGGGCGAGCCGAGCTGCCTCAAGGACGCCGCCGTACTGCTGCACTCCCCGCACCTGGTGATCGACGGCGCCCTGCTGGCGGCCGACGCGATCGGCGCCGAGGAGGTCGCCATCGGCGTGACCAGGGACGACGTGGAGCAGTCCCTGCGGGCCGCCGTCGCCGAGCGCGGCGCGGCCGGCAGCCGCGTCCGCGTCGGCAGGCTCCCCGAGCGCTTCGTCTCCGGAGAGGGGACCTCACTCGTGAACGGCCTCAACGGGGGGGCCGCCGTCCCGAACGGGCAGAAGGTCCGGACCAGCGAACGAGGACTGAGCGGGCTGCCGACCCTGCTGTCCAACACCGAGACGTACGCCCAGCTCGCCGTCGCGGCCCGACTCGGCGTAGCGGGATTCCGCTCGGTCGGCCTGGAGAGCGAGCCGGGCACCGTCATGCTGACGATCAGCGGTTCGACGGTCGTGGAGGCGCCGCTCGGGACGTCCCTGGCGTACGTCTTGGAACTGTGCGGCTCGTCCCCCGGCCAGGGCGTCCTGGTCGGCGGGTACCACGGCAAATGGCTGACGCCGGCGGCGGCGCGGACGGCACTGCTCTCCCGCGAATCCCTGACCGCGTACAAGGCCACGCTCGGGGCGGGTGCGATCCTGCCGCTGCCCGAGGACACCTGCCCGGCCGGCGAAGTGGCCCGCGTGATGCGCTGGATGGCGGACGAGACCGCCGGCCAGTGCGGCCCGTGCGTCCGGGGCCTGCCCTCGCTCGCCGACGCCGTGGACGCGCTGGTGGCCGGGGGAGGCCGCGCCGCCCTGGAGGCGGTCGAGGCGCGGATGCGGGGGGTGCTGCGCCGCGGTGCGTGCAGCCATCCCGACGGCACCTCGGCCTTCATGGCCTCCGCGCTCGCCGTCTTCCCCGAGGAGATGCGCGACCACGCCCTCGGCAGCGGCTGCGGCCGCCGTGTGCTCGGTGCGCTGCCCCTGCCCGAGGACGAGAACCCCGAAAAGCTCGTCGTGGACTGGACGCTGTGCAAGGGCCACGGGCTCTGCGTGGACGTGCTGCCCGACGTCGTACGGCTGGACCGCGACGGCTACCCGGCCGAGGCCGTCATGTCGGTCCCGGGAAGGCTGCGGCCGAAGGCGCTGCGCGCGGTGCGCCGATGCCCCGCGCTCGCGCTGCGCATTCAGGAATGAGCCCGCGGTAAACGGCCGCCGGCAGTGGGAGTTCAACCGTTAGCGTGATCTGACAAATTCCCGCTCATTCGAATTCGGTGAACCCCTCAGGCCTTATGAATAAGGCAGTAGACGAACCCCCCGGGTTCAACCCGAAGGAGCGATCGTGAACAAGAAGCGTGGTATGGCAACTGTCGGATCGGTAGCCGCGGTTATCTTGCTGGCGGCCGGATGCGGAAGCAGCGAAAATGGCGCGCGCAACGCGAATTCCGTACAGCCGGCGGGTGCCGGGAAGGCTCTCGGGGGCGCGTACGACACGGGCTACGGAGCGGGCGGCTACGGGGCGGGCGGCGCCGCTCCCGCCGCCGGCTCGGGGTCGGGCTCCGACGTCGGCTCGGGCGCCGGCAAGGGCGAGCCGGCGGGGCAGCTGGCCGTGCGCGACATCGAGAGCGTCGGCAGCGTGGTCACCGACAGTGCCGGAATGGCCCTCTACCGTTTCGACAAGGACACCCCGAAGCCGCCCAAGTCCAACTGTGAGGGGGACTGCGCCATGACCTGGCCGGCGGTCCCGGCGGACGATGCGTCGGCCGCCGCCGGCATAGACGCCTCCCTCCTCGGCTCGGTCGCCCGGGCGGACGGCAGCAAGCAGCTGACCCTCGCCGGCTGGCCCGTGTACCGCTACGCGAAGGACACGAAGGCGGGCGAGGCGAAGGGCGAGGGCGTCGGCGGCACCTGGCACGCACTGGCACCGGACGGCAAGAAGGCCGTCGACAAGAAACAGAAGGCGGACGGAAACGGAGGGATGGCGGGCATGGAAATGAAGTCGGGCGCGGAACTCTCCGTGGCCGACAACGAAAAACTCGGAAAGATTCTGGTGGACGGGCAGTGGCGCACGCTCTACCGATTCGACAAGGACAGTGCGTGGCCGATGAAGTTCGGCTGCCTGGGAGCCTGCCTGGACACCTGGAAGCCCGCTCCCGCCGTGGACAAGTCGAAGGCCGAGGGAATTTCTGGCAAGCTGGTCGGATCGGTCAAGCGGCCCGACGGCAGCGAGCAGTTGACGATCGACTGCTGGCCGGTCTACACGTTCACCGGGGACACCGAGCCCGGCCAGGCGAACGGACACAACAAGCAGGGGCTCTGGTTCGCGGTCACCGCCGAGGGCAAGAAGGTCCCGCCGACGGCGTGACGCGTGCCGCAACCCGGTGATCCCGGTGACGATCCCGCCCCCGACCCCCTGTGAGGCAGCCAGCATGCCCCCTTCACCCCGTATCGCCGCCGCCGCTGCCGCCGTGCTGCTCGTGACGCTGCTGTGCGGCGGCTGCACCGCCCGGGCGTCGGCCGGTCCGCAGGGATCCGACCCGAGCCCGTCCGCACCCCCCGCGTCCGGCGCCCGCCCCGCTCCGCTCCAGCAGATCGGCGACGCCCTCGGCTGTACGCCCGAGATCACGGTCGACGCGGAGGAACTCCGGGAGGGGGCGTGCGGGACGGGGCCGCAGGCCTTCCGGATGGCCACCTTCATCAGCGAGCAGGGCCGCCAGGCCTGGCTGACGGAGGCCCAGAACTACGGCGGTACGTACCTGGTGGGCCCCACCTGGGTCGTCACCGGGGCATCCGCCGAGGCGCTGGCCCCGGCCCACACCCGCCTCGGCGGGACCATCCAGAGCGCCCCCGGCCACGGCTCCTCCTCCCACGACACCCCGCACGACCCCGGGCAGACCCCGGCGCAAGACCCCGCGCAGACCCCCGCGCAAGACCCCACGCACGACGCCTCCCACGGCTCCTCCCACGCCGGCGGGCACGACTCCCCGAGTCCCGCCGCTTCCTGAGGGGGCGTCCGGCCCGGCCCCGCGAACAATTGCGGTGCCGGGCCGCTGCCGTGTCACTACACTCGCTCCCGTGCCGCCACACGACGTGGCGTGCGCTCCGTCCTGCGAGTCGAACGACTCCAGTGATTCCGAGGATTCCAGTGAGGGGAGCCGGGCCATGTGTCACCGCATCGCCGTCTTCGTTCCCCGCTCCCGGTACGACGTGATCCCGGTGTCTTCGGCTTCCCGATGACGGCTGCGCGGCCGCCATCGGACGTCCGCGACGAAGACCCGATCCTCTTGACGGCAGGCGAGCCGGCCTCGCACACCCGGGCGTGCCCGGGGTGCGGCCGAGCCCTATGACGCCTGCCCGCCCCGAGCCCCGTCCCGTCCGGAAATCGCGCCGCCCTGCACCACCACCTTCCTGAAGGACCTCGGGCCATGCGCACCCACCTGAACACCTCGACCACCGTCCGCAACCTCGGCATCCTCGCCCACGTCGATGCCGGGAAGACCACTGTCACCGAGCGGATCCTCTACGCCACCGGGACCACCCACAAACGCGGCGAGGTCCACGACGGCACGACCGTCACCGACTACGACCCCCAGGAGCGCGACCGCGGCATCACGATCTTCGCCGCCGCAGTCAGCTGTAGCTGGGACGGCCACCGCGTCAACCTGATCGACACGCCGGGACACGTCGACTTCGCCGACGAAGTGGAGCGCTCGCTGCGCGTCCTCGACGGAGCGATTGCGGTGTTCGACGCCGTCGCGGGAGTCGAACCGCAGAGCGAATCGGTATGGCGACAAGCCGACCGCCACGGTGTGCCGCGCATCGTGTTCGTCAACAAGATGGACCGCGTCGGCGCCGATCTCGACCGGGCGGTCGCCTCCGTACGGGAGCGGCTCCACGTCGTTCCGCTCGTCGTCCAGCTGCCCATCGGGCAGGAGGACGGATTCCGCGGGACGGTGGACCTCGTCGGCATGCGGGCGCTGCTCTGGCGCGCCGAACACGACTCGTACGAGACGGGCGCCGTACCCGACGCCCTGTACGAGGAGGCGCGCAGTCGACGGCGGCTGCTGGAGGAGCGGGTGGCCGAACTCCATCCGGGCGCCCTGGAGGAGTACTGCGCCACCTCGACGCTGTCCGCCGCCACGCTGGGCGCCGCCCTGCGCGACCTGACGCGCAGCGGCGAGGGCGTCGTCGTGCTGTGCGGCTCGGCGTACCGCAACCGCGGGATCGAGCCGCTGCTGGACGCCGCCGTGTCGTACCTCCCCTCGCCGGCCGACATGCCGCCCGTACGGGGAACCCACGGCACGGCGGTGGAGGAGCGCGCCGCCGACCCGGCGGCGCCGTTCGCCGGGCTCGCGTTCAAGGTGAACGCGACGGCGACCGGACGGCTGACCTGCCTGCGCGTCTACTCGGGAACGATGAGGAAGGGGGACACCGTGCTGGACGCGGCCACGGGCCGGACCGAGCGGATCGGACGCATCCTGCGCGTCCAGGCTGACCGGCACGCCGAGGTGGACCGGGCCGTGGCCGGGGACATCGTCGCGGTGGTCGGGCTCAAGGGCACCCGTGCCGGATCCACGCTGTGCGCACCGGACGCGCCGCTCGTCCTCGAACCGCCGAAGACCGCCGCACCGGTGGTGTCCGTCGCGGTCGAGGCGGGCAGCAACGCCGAGGCGGGCCGCCTGTCCGCCGCGCTGGCCCGGCTGGTCGAGGAGGACCCGTCGCTGGTGGTCCGGACGGATCCCGAGACGGGCCAGACGGTCCTGTCGGGAATGGGCGAGCTGCACCTGGAGGTGGCGGTGGAGAAGGTCCGCCGCAGCCACGGACTGCACATCGGCGTGGGCCGCCCGCGGGTGGCCTACCGGGAGACCGTCGCGCGCGGGGTGTCGGGGCTGGTGTACCGGCACGTCAAGCAGGACGGCGGCGCGGGCCAGTTCGCCCACGTGGTCCTCGACGTCGAGCCCCTGCGCGGCGATGACGGCGACGGCGGGTTCGACTTCCGCTCGACCGTCATCGGCGGGCGGGTGCCGCAGGAGTACGTCCGCGCGGTGGAGGCGGGCTGCAGGGACGCGCTCGCCGAGGGTCCCCTCGCCGGGCACCCCGTGACCGGGCTACGGGTCACCCTGATCGACGGGGCAACCCACTCCAAGGACTCCTCGGACATGGCGTTCCGGGCGGCGGGCAGGTTCGCGCTGCGCGAGGCCCTGCGCGCCGCCGCGATGGAGCTGCTGGAACCGGTGGCCGAGGTCGTGGTGACCGTACCCGACGACGCCGTCGGCGGAGTCCTGGGCGACCTGGCCGCGCGGCGCGGCCGGGTCTCGGGCTCGGAGGCGAGGGCGGGGAGCACGGCGGTCACCGCCACCGTGCCGCTGGCCGAGCTGTTCGGCTACGCGACCCGGCTGCGCAGCCGCACCCAGGGGCGGGGCACGTTCACCACCCGGCCCACGGGCTACGCCCCCGTACCGACGGCGGCGTACGACCAGGCCCTGTCGGCCTAGGCCGGGTCCGCGGTCCCGCCTGCTCCGCGGCGTCCGGCGCCGCACCTCGCTGCGTCGTCGGGCGCGCCCGACTACGTCCGGTACGCGGGCGGCCGGCGCCACTTCGCGGACACGACCTAGTACCCGGACCCGTGCCCCCGGCCGCAGTGGCCGGGGGCACGGGCGTGCGCCCCGGGCGGCCGTCAGCCGTCAGCCGTCAGACACGGGCCGCGGCGGCGTCCGCCGCCTCCAGGAACCCCTCGGGGAAGGGCTGTTCGGCCCAGATCGTCTTGCCCCGGGCGTGGTAGCGGGTGCCCCAGAGCTGGGCGAGCTGGGCGACCATGAACAGCCCGCGCCCTCCCTCGTCGGTCTCCTCCGCGCGCCGTACGTGCGGGGAGGTGCTGCTACCGTCCGAGACCTCGCAGATCAGCTCGCGGTCGCGGATCATCCGCAGCTGGATGGGCTCGCTTCCGTAGCGGATCGCGTTGGTGACCAGTTCGCTGACCACCAGTTCCGTGGTGAACTCCAGCTCCTCCAGTCCCCATGCGGCCAGCTGCCGCGTCGCCAGCCTCCGGGCGCGCCCCACGACCTCGGGCTCGGCCGGCAGGTCCCACGTGACGTGGTGCCCGGCCGCCAGCTCGTGCAGGCGCACCATCAGCACGGCCACGTCGTTCTGCGGCAGCACCGGGAGCAGCCGGCCGATCACCGCGTCGCAGGCCTCGTCCAGCCCGTTCCCCGGCGTGCGCCCGACTCCGGTCGGCGGGGCGAGCGCGACGCCCGACAGTGCCTCCGGGAGCCGTTCGAGGCCGAGGTCCACGTCCCGGTCGGGCGCTGCGACCAGGCCGTGGGTGTACAGCACCAGTACGTCTCCGTCGTCCAGCGTCAACTCGACGCTCTCGAAGGGCGATCCGCCGAGACCGAGGGGAGGTCCGGTGGGCAGCGCCACGATGGCGGGCACCCCGCCCACCGGCGCGAGGACAGGCGCCGGATGGCCCGCGCAGGCCACGGTGCACTGCCGCGAGATCGGGTCGAAGACGGCGTACACGCAGGTCGTCCCGGCCGCCCCGCCCGGGCGCGGCCCGCCGTCCCCGTCCTGGCCGTGCTCGTCCACGAACCGGTGGATCTGGTCGTCCATGTACGAGAGCAGCTCGTCGGGGGAGAGGTCGAGGTCCGCGAGGGTGCGCACCGCGGTCCGCAGCCGGCCCATGGTCACCGCGGCGTTCAGGCCGTGCCCCCGTGCGTCGCCCACCACCAGCGCCACCCGCGCGCCCGACAGCGGGATCACGTCGTACCAGGCCCCGCCCAGCTCCGCCTGGCCGTGCGCGGGCAGGTAGCGCGTCACCGCCTCCAACGCGCCCAGCACGGGCAGCCGTTGGGGCAGCAGGCTGCGCCGCAGGGCCAGGGCCGCCGTCCGCTCCCGCGTGTATCGGCTCGCGTTGTCGATGCAGACCGCCGCGCGCGCCGCGAGCTCCTCGGCCAGCAGGACGTCGTCCGGCTCGAAACCGTGGGCGCGCTCGTACCGTACGAAGACCGCGGCGCCGAGCGCCGCCCCGCGCGCGGACATGGGAACCAGCAGCCACGAGTGGACCCCGTACGCGCGGACCAGCTCGGCCTGCCTGGGGTCGACCGGGGCGACCTCCGCGATCAGTTCCTCGCCGCTCAGCAGTTGCGGTTCGCCGCCGGCCGTGGCCCGGGTGAACAGGGAGCCCGGTCCGGAGGCGAAGGGGTCGGTGTCACCCGTCGCGACGGCGGGCTCCGCCGGTCCGCCGGGGACGGCGGACGTCGCCGCGCGCAGCAGCGCCACGGCCTCGCCCACGGGCCCGGCGACCGGCTCCTCGCCGCTGAACACCGGGGCGAGCAGGTTGACGTAGGCGTGGTCGGCGAACTCCGGCACCGCCACGGCGACGAGCTCCCGCGCGGTGTGCAGCACGTCCAGCGTGGTACCGATGCGCGTGCTCGCGTCATTGACCAGCGCCAACCGTTCGCGGGCCCGGACCCGTTCGGTCACGTCGGTCACGGCGTGCGCCAGCGCGATCAGCTCGCCGGAGCTGCTCCGCAGCGGGAGGATGCTCTCGGACCAGACGTGCTGCCGGTCGGAGTCACCGCGCAGCAGGCCGCGCACCTCGGTGTGGACGAGGGCCTCGCCGGTCTCCAGCACATGGCGCTGGCGCGCCTCCAGGGCCGCCATGTCCAGCAGGTCGGGCGGCGCCACCTCGGACATGGTGCGCCCGACGAACTCCTCGTTCGCGAAGCCCGCACCGCGCCGCAGGGCGTCGTTCTGCGCGATGAACCGCAGCTGCGTGTCGAAGACGTCGATGAGGAAAGGGGACTCGGTGAACAACCCCCTGATCAGGGCCTCGCTGAGCTCGCGCCGCCGGTTGGCGTCGGTGTCGGTGGCCTGGATCAGCCACTGTCGGTCACCGGCCGTGGACACCATGGGCCGCGCATGCAGAGCCACCTCCACCCCGCGCCCGCTGCGGTGCCGCAGGACCGTGTGCCCGGTGTCCGAGCGCGCGAGCAGGAGATCGGCCCCGCGCCGCCCGTGCACCTCCCGTGCCGTATAGCCGAGCAGCCGCTCCGCCCCGGGGCCCCAGCCGATCACCACGCCGCGCGCGTCGAGCAGGGCGTACGTCTCGTCGCCCGGTTCCGCGGGCCCGCCGGAGGCATCGTGGAACACCGGGTCCTGCATCACTGCGCCCCACTTCCGGATCTGCGGAACGGCTCTCTGCGTACTGGTGCAATTATCGCTCTGCGTCACCGCATGTGCAGCCGGGCGGTCCCCGGCCGGGGGCCGCGCCGCCCGTTCCCGACCCGCCCCGCATACGGCGGGGGCATCGTTTCGGCCAGAACGCAGGGCCCCCGATCCCCGGGGAGGCGCCAGTGGCGCGCTCTTCCGCCGAGTCCCGGGCTGGCCGGAATGATGATCGTCATCGGATGCCCGTTTCGATACGATCACCGGGCGACACACGTGCGGGACCGAGGACTGGGGCGAGTGGGATGCGGGAACTGACGGACGTGGTGCTGACCAAGGCCGGCCGGGTCAAGATCCGGTACCAGGCGGGCGTGCTGGCCGACGACGGTTCACAGATCTCCGTGACCGCGCCGTGGTCGGCGCCCAAGGTGCGGGACTTCGGGTTCGTGCGCTTCGAGCCGGGCGACGTGTTCGTCGAGCACTACTGGCGCGACCGCTGGTACGCCGTCAAGGAGGTCCGCGACGGCGCCGGGGTGCTCAAGGGCTGGTACTGCGACGTCACCCGCCCCGCAGTGGTCCGGCAGCCGGCCGAGGGGCCCGCCGAGATCGTGGTCGAGGACCTCGACCTCGACCTGTGGGTGTCGGCGGACGGCAGCGAGGTGCTGCGCCTCGACGAGGACGAGTTCGAGGCGAGCGGGATCGCCGAGAGCGACCCGGAGGCCGCCCGACAGGCGGTCGCGGCCCTGGACGAACTGGAGCGGCTCGCCAAGAACGGTGCGCTGCCCGGTCTGCCGGCCTGACCGGGGCACCCGTGGCGGCGACTTCCCCCGACCCCGGGGGACCTGACGCGGCGGCCGTGGCGCGGGCGCTCACGGAGGCGGACTGCGGGGAGGTGTCCGGGGATCCGGGCCGCCGCGCACAGTACTCCGCCGACGCATCCAACTACCGGCAGATCCCGCTGGCCGTGGTCTTCCCCCGGGAGCGGGCGCACGTCCTCAACGCGCTGGCGGTGTGCCGGGAGCTGGGGGTGTCCGTCACCGCGCGGGGCGCGGGGACCAGCACCTCCGGCCAGGCGGTCGGCGCGGGCGTCGTGCTGGACTTCTCCCGCTCCTTCAACCGGCTCCTCGGCCTGGACCCCCAGGCCCGTACCGCCACCGTCCAGCCCGGCATCGTGCTGGACGACCTCCAGGACGCGGCGGCCGGACACGGCCTGCTCTTCGGCGCCGATCCCTCCACCCACAGCCGCTGCACCCTCGGCGGCATGATCGGGAACAACGCCTGCGGCACCCACTCCCTCGCGTGGGGCCGCACCTCGGACAACGTGGTCGAGTTGGAGGTCGTCACCTACCGCGGGACCGTCGTCCGGCTGGGTGAGATGAGCCGCGAGGAGATCGACCGGGCCGTAGCGGTCGGCGACGACCGGGCCGGCCTCATCGGAGCCCTGGCCGCCCTCGCCGGGGACAACCTCGCCACGCTGCGCACCGAGTTCGGCCGGTTCCCCCGCCAGGTGTCCGGGTACGCGCTGGAACACCTGCTGCCCGAGCGCCGGTTCAACCTCGCCCGGGCGTTCGTGGGCAGCGAGGGCACCCTGGCGCTGGTGCTGTCCGCCACCGTCCGGCTGATCGAGCCGCCGCCCGCGCGGACCCTGGTGGTCCTCGGCTTCGAGGACGCGTACGCGGCGGCGGAGGCCGTGGTCCCGCTGCTCGGGCACGAACTCCTCGCCCTGGAGGGCCTCGACCAGGCCCTGACCGACGTGGTGACCCGGCCCGAGACCCGCGCCGCCATCGATACCCTGCCGGCCGGGCACGCCTGGCTCTTCGCGGAACTGGGCGCAGAACCATCCGAGTTGGCCGAACGTGCCGAGGATCTCCTGGCGACCGCGGGGAAGGCGACCGGTTTCACCGGCGGCCGGGTCGTCGCCGATCCGGCCGACGCCCGCCGGCTGTGGCGCATCCGGGAGGACGGCGCCGGGCTGGCCACCCGCCGGGCCGACGGGTCGGAGGCCTGGCCCGGTTGGGAGGACTCGGCGGTCCCGCCCGAGCGGCTCGGCTCCTATCTGCGGGAGTTCGGGGCCCTGATGGAGAGCCACGGCCTCACGGGCGCCCTCTACGGGCACTTCGGCGAAGGCTGCCTGCACGTACGGATCGACTTCGACTTCACCAGCGAGGAAGGGACCGCCGTCTTCCGGGCCTTCGGCGCGGAGCTCGCCCGGTTGATCGCCGGGCACGGCGGCTCGCTGTCGGGGGAGCACGGCGACGGCAAGGCCCGTTCCGAATTCCTGCCCCTCATGTACTCCCCGGAGGCCATCGACCTGTTCGAGCGGTTCAAGGACGTCTGGGACCCCGACAACGGCCTCAACCCGGGCATCATCGTCCGGCCCTCGCCGGTCGACGGGCACCTGCGCATCAGCCCGCACCGCCCCCCGCTCCCGCTGGCCACGACCTTCGCCTACCACGCCGACGACGGGGACTTCGCGAAGGCCACCCGCCGGTGCGTCGGCGTCGGCAAGTGCCGCGCCTCCGCCGACCACGGCACGGGTGTCATGTGCCCCAGCTTCCGGGTCACCGGGGACGAGAAGGACTCCACCCGGGGACGCGCCCGGGTGCTGTACGAGATGACCCAGGGCGAGGTCATCACGGACGGCTGGCGGTCCACCGAGGTGCGGGACGTCCTCGACCTGTGCCTGTCCTGCAAGGGGTGCAGCACCGACTGCCCCGTCGGCGTCGACGTGGCCACGTACAAGTCGGAGTTCCTGCACCACCACTACAAGGGGCGGATCCGCCCCGCCTCGCACTACACCATGGGCTGGCTGCCCCTGCTGTCCCGGGCCGCCTCCCGGGCCCCGGGCCTGGCCAACGCCGTCCTGGGCTCCCGGCTGGCCCCGCTCGTCAAACGGCTCGGCGGGATCGCCGGGCAACGCACCCTGCCGCGGTTCGCGGACCGGACCTTCCTCTCCTGGTTCCGGGGGCGCGTACCCGGCGGCGACGGACACCGCGGGCCGGTGATGCTGTGGGTGGACTCGTTCAACAACCACTTCTCGCCGGAGGTCCTCCAGGCCGCGGTGGTCGTGCTGGAGGACGCCGGGTTCACCGTCCGGGTGCCCGACGGCACCCAGTGCTGCGGCCTCACCTGGATCACCACTGGACAACTGGGGGTCGCCCGGCGGATCGCCCGGCGGACCACCGCCGCGCTCGCCCCCGCCGTGCGGGCGGGCATGCCCGTCGTCGGCCTGGAACCCAGCTGCACCGCCGCCCTCCGCTCCGACCTGCCCGAACTGCTCGGCCGGGACGAGGACGCGAAGGCACTGGCCGCAGCCACCCTCACCCTCGCGGAACTGCTGATGCAGCGGGCCGCCGACTGGGAGCCCCCCGAGATCGGGGCCGAGTCCATCAGCCAGACGCACTGCCACCAGCACGCCACCTCCGGCTTCGGCGCCGACGCCGCGCTGCTGCGCCGGATGGGCGTGGACAACACGGTCGTCGGCTCCGGCTGCTGCGGGCTGGCCGGCAACTTCGGTTTCGAGCGCGGCCATTACGAGATCTCCGTGGCCGTCGGCGAACAGGGACTGCTGCCCGCCGTACGGTCCGCGGACCCGGACACCCGCGTCCTGGCCGACGGATTCAGCTGCCGCACCCAGATCGCCCAGCAGACCGACCGCCGGGGCACCCACCTCGCCCAACTCATCGCCGAGGCCCTGCCGCCGGCTCCGGCACCCTGAAGAAGGACCGCGCATGCCCTACTTACACATACTTCGGCGCCCGTCGGTGTTCCGGCTGCTCACCGGCAGCTGGGTGGGCCGGCTACCGTCCGCGATGGCCGCCCTCGCCGTACCTCTCGCACTGCGGGACGCCGGGGCGCCGTACGGCTTCGTCGGTCTGGCGGCGGGCACCTTCGCCCTCTCCGCCGCAGTGGGCGCCCCGCTCGTGGGCCGGCTGGTGGACCGGCGCGGCCAGACCCTGGTCCTGCTGGTCACGGCGCTGCTCGCGGCGGCCGGGTTCATAGCCGTGGCCGTGGCCCCCGACCAGCGGGCACTGGTGATCCTGGGCGCCGCCGTGGCCGGAGCGGCGACGCCCCCGCTGGAGCCCTGCCTGCGTGCGATGTGGCCGGATCTCGTCCCCTCCGACGATCTGGAGTCCGCCTACGCCCTGGACTCCAGCGCCCAGGAGCTCGTCTTCGTCGCCGGCCCCCTGGTGGTGGCCGGGACGGTGGCGGTGGCCTCGCCCGCCACCGTGCTCTGGGCCCAGGCCGTCCTCGGTGTCGCCGGCGTGCTGGTGGTCGCCACCTCCGGCCCGTCCCGTCGGTGGCGCACCGCCGCCCGGTCCACCGACTGGCTCGGCCCGCTCCGGGAACGCGGACTGGTCCTGCTGCTCGTCTGCCTGGCCGGCGTCGGCTTCGCCATCGGCACCCTCAACATCCTGGTCGTCCACTACGCGGAACTGCGCTCGTTCCCCGGCGGCGCCCCCGGACTGCTGGCGCTGCACGCCGCCGGCTCACTGATCGGCGTACTCGTCTACGGGGCCCGGAAGTGGACGGCTCCGCTGCCGAAGCGGGCGCTGGTCCTGGCCCTGTGCCTGCTGGCCGGCTACGCCCTGCTGATCACGCTGCCCCCGGCCGTGCTGATGGGCCCGCTGCTGGTGATGACCGGCCTGTTCCTGGCGCCGCTGCTGGCCACCACCTTCATGCTGGTGGGCGAGCTGGCCCCGGCCGGCACCACCACCGAGGCCTTCGCCTGGCTGATCACCCTGTTCGCCTCGGGCACCTCCCTGGGCTCCGCGATCACCGGCTGGGTGCTCCAGGGCACCGGCGAGCACTGGGGCGCCGCCTGCGGGGCGCTCGGCGTCTCGGTCACCGTGCTGCTCCTGTTCGCGGGGCGCCGCAAGCTGCGCCTCGCCGTCGCCGTATGAAACGTCGAATTCCCGCCAGTGCACGGCCTGTTGAATAACCCTGCTCACGCCCGACAGGACTGTTGACGATCACTCAACGGCCCGACTAGGGTGCAATTCAGTGAGGCTCGGCCCCCCGTGCGGGGCGCAGCCATTCTCTTTCGTTCACGTGCAACGCGAGCGAGTCCCTCCCTCGGCCAGGCGTGCTGTCCCGTCTGTCACGCGGCCCGGAGTCGAACGTTTCAATACGGCCTGCCCTGCGTACGGGGCTGCCGTCTTTCCCTTCCTATGGGTTCGCCGGACGAACCAGAATGGATTTGAGGCGTGCATTCCGATGTGATGGATCTGATGTCCAAGGCCCCCGACGTCTCGGGACGCAGCAAGAACGTGTGGCTCGTCGACGAGGACACCTGCCTGGTCGAACTGATCCCCTCGCTGAGCAGCTTCACGTACGACCGCAACGAACTGATCGACGGCACGGGTGAGTTGCGGCTCGACTTCTACGAGCACGTCTCGGGCCTGCTGGCCGCCGAGGGCGTGCACACGGTCTTCCGCGAGCGCACCGGACCGCTCACGTACCTGGCCGACTACCGGCCGTCCACGCCGTTCGAGGTCATCGTCAAGAACCGGGCCACCGGCTCGACCATCCGCAAGTACCCCGGGCTGTTCACCGAGGGGCAGGTGCTCGACCGCCCGGTGGTCAAGTTCGACTACCGGACCGACCCCGAGGACCAGCCGATCGGCGAGGACTACCTACGGCTGCTCGGCCTCGACGTGGACGCGTACCGGGCCGCCGCACAGCACTGCAACACGGTGCTGCGCGCTCTCCTGGAGCCCCTGGAACTCTGGGACTTCTGCCTGATCATCGCGCCCGACGCGGAGCGCGGACTGGTCATCAACTCGGAGATATCGCCCGACTGCATGCGGCTGCGCTCCGCCGCGGGAGAGTGCTACGACAAGGACCTGTTCCGCCAGGGCGTCTCGGGCGACGAGATCGTCAAGCGGTGGACCGAGCTGATGCGGCTCATCACCCGTGGCTGAGCGGCGGGCACTGGTGACGGGCTCGAACCGGGGGACCGGTCGGGCCATCCGCGAACGCCTGACGGCCGACGGGTTCGCCGTCCGCTGCCTCAACCGGACTTCCTGTGCGGACCACCGTGACCCGGTCACGGCCGATCTCGGCGACGGGCAGGCCGCGTTCGAAGCCGCCCGCACGGTCCTGGCCGACGTGCCCGCGCTGGACCTGCTGGTCCTGAACGCGGTGACGCGGGGCCTGGGCCGCGTCGACGAGCTCGACCCGCAGGTGTGGGACGAGGCGTTGGCGGTGAACCTCACCGCCAACGTCCGCGTCGTCCAGGCGGCGCTGCCCGCCCTGCGGGAGGCCGGCGGGCACATCGTCCTGATGGGTTCGCACGCCGGGGACCGGCCCTTCGAGGGCGGCATGGCGTACTGCGCGACCAAGGCGGCGCTGAAATCGGTGGCCGAAGTGCTGCTGATGGAAGAACGCCCGAACGGTGTGCGGACCACCCTGCTCAATCCCGGTGCCATCCGCAATTTCGACGACGACTTCTCCGAACTCAAGATGAGCGTGGAGTCGGTGGCCTCGGTGGTGTCCTGGGTGGTCGCCGCCCCCGCCGACACCGTCCTCGGCGAGGTCGAACTGCGGCCGGCGCGGCTCGGCACCCCGCCCGCCGTCGGCTTCGAGCGGCTCCAGCATGTGTGAGTGATCCAGTTCCCCTTATGACCTGACGGGAGCGTTGTGATGGCGCCACGAACCTTCATCACGGAATGGGACGCGGAATCCGGAGTACTGGAAGCCGTGCGGACCCCCACCGGGGACCCCGCGGACGGCCAGTCCCCACCGACCGGACCGGCCGGGGAAACCCCCATCGGCTTCCGGGCGGTGGCCTCGGTGGGCTTCGCCCCCGACGGCGGAGTCTGCGCGGTGAACGTCCCGGACATCCCGGAACGCGTCGCCCCGGCCATTCGCACCGCCCGCGACGCGGAGACCGTGGGCAACGCCTGGCTCGACAGCGGCTGGCTGTGGATACCGCTCAGCGGTGACCCGGCCCAGCAGCACCGCTCGGGCCTGGCAGAGATCGAACTGAGGCTCCGCAGCGAGGCCGTGACGGGCCTTTCGCTGCGGTTCCTCGACGAAGTTTCCGACCGGCAATTCCCCGACCAGGAGAACAGCACGTGAGCTACGCGGCCCTGCTGCGCCGGCCGTCCGTTCCGCACGCCCTCGGCGGCGCGCTGATCGGACGGCTGCCCACCGCCATGACGGCCCTCGCCATGACCCTCACCCTGCGCGCCCACGACGCCGACTTCCGTTTCGTCGGCCTGGCCACGGCGGTCCTCGCCGTGGCGGGGGCCGTCGGGGGACCGGTGCTCGGCCGCATGGTGGACCGCTGGGGACAGACGTACGTCCTGCTCGCCAGCGCCGTGCTGTCCTGCTGCGGCATCCTGCTGATAGCCCTCGCGCCGTCCTCCCGTACTGCGGTGCTCACCGGCGCGGTCCTGGCCGGGGCGGCCACCCCGCCCCTGGAGCCCTGCCTACGCGCCCTGTGGCCGGTCCTCGTGGGCCAGGACAACCTCCAGCGCGCCTACTCCATGGACGCCGCCGCCCAGGAACTCGTCTTCATCGGCGGCCCCCTGCTCGTCTCCGCCACCGTGGCCCTCGGCCCGCCGGAGGCCGCCGTGGTGTTCTCCGCGGCCCTCTGCCTCGGCGGAACCCTCGTCATGGCCACCTCGCGCCCCTCCCGGCAATGGCGGGGGAGCCCCGGCACCCGCGACTGGCTCGGCCCGCTGCGCAGCCGCGCGCTGGTCCTGCTCTTCCTCGGGCTGGCCGGAGCGGGGGCGGCCATCGGCGGCCTCAACATCGGCGCCGTGGCCTACGCCGAACGCCATCCGCTGCCCGGCGGGGCCGGCACCCTGCTCGCGCTGTCCGCGTGCGGGGCGCTCGTCGGCGCCGTGGTCTACGGTCGCAGCCGGTGGAACCTGGCCCCGACCGCCCAGGCGGTGCTCTTCGGCGCCGGTCTGACCGTCACCTACCTGCTGGTCGCCCTCATGGCCCCGCCCGCCGTCATGGCCCTGGTCTGCCTGTCCACCGGCTTCTTCCTGTCCCCGCTGCTGGTGGTGTCCTTCACCCTCGTGGACGCCCTGGCCCCCGAAGGCACCGTCACCGAAGCCTTCGCCTGGTTGATCACCCTGCTCACGACCGGCACCGCCCTCGGCTCGGCCCTCGCCGGACTGGTCCTGGAATACATCGGCCCGGGCACCGCGACCGCCTCGACCGGGCTCTGCGCCCTGCTCGGGGTCGGCTTCCTGCTGCTGTGCCACATGCTGCCCGAGACCGCGGCCCGGCGGACCACCACCGCGTCGGCGGCCGGGTGACCCCGGCACCGGGCGGCGGTCCCCGGCCCCGGCTGCTCGCCTGCGACCTCGACGGAACCCTGCTGGACTCCCGCGGTCGGCTCACCGAACCGGTCTCCGCCGCCCTGTTCCGGGCCCGGGACGCCGGACTGGCCCTCGCCGTCATCACCGCCCGGCCCGGCCGTGACGTGCCCGCCGCGGTGACCGGCCGGATACCGGACTCGGCGTACTGGGCGTACAGCAACGGGGCGGTGATCCACGCGCCCGGCGAGGCCGGACCGCGCCGGGTCCTCGGCTTCGCCCCCGACCGGGTCCCGCAGCTCCTCGAAGCCGTCCGCGCAGCCTCGCCCCACTGGTCCTGCGCGCTGGACCTGATGGACCGCACGGTCATCCTCGACCCCTTCCCGCGCGCCGCCGCCACCCACTGGACGAACGTCAGCCACTGTTGCGGCGCGGACCGGCTCGACCTGCCCGGCCCGGTCCCCAAGCTGCTCGTCCACACCGGAACCGGCTGCGGCCCGGCCGTCGTCGCCGAGGTCCAGCGCGCGGTGGGCGCGACCGCGACCGCCACCGCCTCGGGCGGCGGGTTCGTCGAGCTCGTCCCGCCCGGCACCGGCAAGGCCGAGGCCCTGCGCTGGCTCTGCGTCGAACTCGGCGTGGACCCGGCCGAGGCGGTGGCCGTCGGGGACGGGCTCAACGACCTTTCCATGCTGCACCTGGCCGGACTGGGAGCCGCCCCCGCGAACGCGCCCGAGGAGGTCCGGCGCGCAGCCGGCCTCGTCCTGCCCTCGAACGACGAGGACGCGGTCGGCGCGCTGATCGGCCTGCTGCTCGCCGACCGCCGCCCGTAGCCCACCGAGGAGTGAGAACACCGTGTCCGACGCCCGGAACCAGGCACCCTACGGAAGCTGGCGGTCGGCGCTGGCCGCCCACGACGTGGCCCGCGGGGCCGCCCTGCCCGAGTGGCTGGACTTCGTCGGCGACGAGGTGTGGTGGACCGAGCCGCTGGCCCACGACGGCGGCCGCAGCGCACTCGTGCGGCGCGGACCGGACGGCACGCCGGAGGAGGTGCTGCCGGGCGGCCGGGACGTGCGCAGCCGGTTCAACGAGTACGGGGCCCGGCCCTGGCTGCCGGTCTCCGGCCTGCCCGGCGACGGCATCGTCTTCAGCGACGGTGCCGACCAGCGGGTCCACCGGTGGCGGCCCGGCGCCCCGCCCGCGCCGCTCAGCCCGCCCGCCGGCCCCGGAGCGGTCCACCGCTACGGGGACTTCGCGGTCCGCGGCACCGAGCTGTGGTGCGTACGGGAGACCCTGCCGGGGACCGGCGCCGAGGAAGCCCCCGACGTCCGGCGCGAGCTCGTGGCCCTGCCGCTGGACGGCACCGCCGCCGAGGACCCGGGGGCGGTCCGGGTGCTGGCCGCGGGCCACCGGTTCCTGACCGGCCCGCGCATCGCGCCCGGCGGGGACCGGGTCGCCTGGCTGGGCTGGGACCACCCGGACATGCCCTGGGACCGTACGGACCTGATGGTCGCCGAGATCTCCCCCGGGGGTCTGCTCGGGCCCGCCGTACGGGTCGCGGGCGGCCCGGGCCGGTCCGTCGCCCAGGCGGAATGGTCCGCCGACGGCACCGGACGGCTGTTCGCCGTCACCGACCCCGACGGTTGGTGGAACCCGTACGAGATCGACCGGAACGGCGGCTCCCGACCCCTGCGCGCCGAGCCGCAGGAGTACGCCGAAGCGCTCTGGCGCGTCGGCTCCCGCTGGTTCCTGCCGCTGTACGACGGCACCCTCGCCGTGCTGCGCGGCACCGGCGGCCGCCGCCCCGCGCTCCTGGCCCCCGACGGCGAGCTGACCGTACTCGATCCGGACGGGCCGTACACCGAGTGGCACTCGCCCGCGACCGACGGGCGGCGGATCGCCGCCGTCGCGGCCGGCCCTGCACACCGGCCCACGGTGGTACTGCTGGACCCCCGCGCTCCCGGCGGCCGGGTGGAGGTCCTGCGGCCCCCCTCCCGAGAGCACGCCGAGCTGTGGCCCGCCCCCTTCCGGCGGGCCTACCACGGCCCCGACGGCGAGGAGGTGCACGCCCACGTCTACCCGCCCCACCACCCCGGCCACCGGGGCCCCGACGGCGAACTCCCGCCCTACGTGGTGCTGGTGCACGGAGGCCCCACCAACCGCACCCACATGACCCCGCATCCGCACATCGCCTTCTTCACCAGCCGGGGCATCGGCGTCCTCGACGTCCAGTACGGCGGCTCCACCGGCCACGGGCGGGCGTACCGGGACCGGCTGCGCGGCGGCTGGGGCGTGGTGGACGTACGGGACTGCGCCACGGCCGCCCGCGGACTGGTGGCCGAAGGGCTCGCCGACCCGCAGCGCCTCGCGATACGGGGCGCGAGCGCGGGCGGCTGGACCGCCGCCGCCTCGCTGATCGCCGAACCGGAGCTGTACCGGGCCGCGGCCATCCACTTTCCGGTGCTGGACGCGGACACCTGGCAGCGCACCACGCACGACTTCGAATCCCGCTACGCCGAGACGCTGATCGGCCCCTGGCCGCAGCACCGGGACGCATACACCCGCCGCTCCCCGGTGCACGGCGCAGCCGGCATCCGGGCCCCGTTCGCGCTCTTCCAGGGGTCCCGGGACGCGATCTGCCCGCCGAGCCAGGCCGAACGGCTGCTGGAGCGGCTGGCGGGCTCGGACGTGGAGCACACGTACGAGGTGTTCGAGGGGGAGGGGCACGGTTTCCGCGGCGCGGAGACGGTGGCGCGGACCCTGCGGACCGAACTGGAGCTGTACGGGCGGGTGTTCGGGTTCACTCCCGACCCCGGGTGAGGTGACCGACCCCCCGGGTGACGTCTCCGGGTGGCCGCCGCGCCGGGGCCGGGGCGTCCGGGTGTCACATCCGGACCGCCTCGATCGTCTTCAACTCCGGGTGAACACCGCGCCGCCGTGGGCCCCGCCCGGGCGCACTCCAGGAAGAGAAGAGCCGATGAAGCGTTGGTCCACCAAGGATCTGTACACACTGACACCACCCCGCGACGGTCGGCCCGGCGACGGCATCCTGACCTTCACGGACCGCTACTCCGTCTACGACTTCGGCGTCATGCCGGACGAGATCCCCGGCAAGGGCAAGGCGTCCTGCGCCATGGCCGTCCGGTCCTTCGGCCTCATGCACGAGGCCGGGATCGGCACGCACTTCGTGGAGCAGGTCTCCGACAACGCCATCCGGATCAAGCTCCTCGACATCGACTTCGAGGGCACCAGGCCCCGGACCGGCCCCGGCGGGATGATCCCGCTCCAGGTCGTCTACCGCAACGCCCTGGCCCGGGAGTCCTCGGTGCACCGCCGGGTCGCGGCGGGCCGCCTCGACCCGGCCCTGGTGCCGGACCGGCAGGAGCCCGGTTCCCCGTGGCTGGCCGAGGTCATGGTCGAGTTCACCACCAAGTTCGAGGAGACCGACCGCTTCGTCACCCGCGAAGAGGCCGCGGCCGTCGGCCGGATCACGCTTGAGGACATCGCCCGGATCGAGAAGCTCACCGGGCAGCTCGCCCCGGTGCTCACCGCACACTGCACGGCCGTCGGGCTGGAACTCGTGGACGGCAAGGCCGAGTACGGCTTCGACGCGGACGGCGAGCCGATCGTGATCGACCACGCGGGCACCCCTGACGAGAACCGCTTCTACTACGACGGCGTACCGGTCTGCAAGGAACTCCTGCGCTGCCTGCACCCCGGCCTGCGCGAGCGCGTCCAGCAGCACATCGAGGACGGCCTGCCCCGCGACCGGTGGCCGCGCCCGGAGCCGCTGGGCGCTGCCGCGGTGGCCGCGACCTCCGAGGTGTACGCCGCGCTGACCGCGCTGTGGACCGGCCCGGACGCCGCCGCGCGGGCCCGCCTGTCCGCCGCCGTCCAGGAGTTCGCCGAGGTCACCGGTGCCGCCCTGGGCGACCGCACCGGGCTCTGACCGACCACCGACGAGGAGATATCGCCGTGGCGATTCAACCGCCCATCGAACCCGGGACGGCCGTACGGGTGTCCGCCCCGGCCCGTCTGAGCTTCACCCTGATCAGCCTCGACGCCACGTCGATGCGCCGCAACGGCATCGCAGCGATGGCCGTGGACCGGCCGGGACTCACCGCCGAGGTGCGGCCCGCCGCCGACGGGGTCACCGAGGTGACCGGCACCGCCGAGGAGACCACCCGCGAGGTGGCCCGCGCCGTCGAGACCCTGCGCAAGCTGTGGGACGGGCCGCCGGCCCGGGTGACCGTCACCCGGCCGCTGCCCCAGCACAGCGGCTTCGGCTCGAAGACCAACACCCTGCTCGCCGTCGGTCACGCGTACGGACGGCTCTGCGGCCAGGACACCGACCTGCGCGAACTCGCACGCACCCTGGGCCGCGGCCGCACCTCCGGGGCCAGCACGGGCCTCGCCGAGCTCGGCGGATTCCTAGTGGACGGCGGGCACCGCAACCCGCCGGAGTTCACCGAGGCGCCGCACACCTACCTGCGGCCCAGCCGGTTCGCCCAAGACGTCGCCCCGCCCCGGCCGGTGGTCCGGCTCGACTTCCCCGACTGGCCGATCCTCGTCCTGCTCACCCAGGGCCGCCACCTCGGCGGCCAGGAGGAACTCGACTGGTTCCAGCGGGTCACGCCGATCCCGCCGCAGGAGTCCTGGCGCACCTCGCACCTGGTCTTCATGGGCCTGGCCCCGGCCGTGCTGGAGCAGGACTACGAGGCGTTCTGCGCCGCCGTCAACGAGATCACCTTCACCGGCCACTTCAAGCAGGCGCAGATCGCCTTCCAGGGCGAGGCCGTGACCAGCGTCCTGGAGGCCGGGCGCGCGGCGCCCGCCGTGGACGCGATCGCGCTCAGCGTGACCGGCCCGGCCTGCTTCGCCTTCACCCGGAGGACCGACGAGGCCACCGTCTGGGCCGAGGACCTCCGCCGCCGCGGCCTGATCAGCGACTTCTGGTTCACCAAGGCCAACAACAACGGAATCAGCACCACGTGTCTGTCCTGAGCTTCGGAAAGAGTGCGATGAACGCGAACATCCCCGACGTCCTTGCCACCCGCTACGCCTCCCCGGAGATGACGGGCCTGTGGTCGCACGAGCACAAGATCGTGCTCGAACGCCGGCTGTGGCTGGCCGTGCTGACCGCCCAGCGCGACCTCGGCATCGACGTCCCCGAGCAGGTGGTACCCGACTACGAACGGGTCCTGGACACCATCGACCTGGACTCCATCGACCGGCGGGAGCAGGTCACCCGGCACGACGTCAAGGCCCGCATCGAGGAGTTCAACGCCCTGGCCGGCCACGAGCACGTCCACAAGGGCATGACCTCCCGCGACCTGACCGAGAACGTCGAGCAGCTCCAGGTGCGCGACAGCCTGGTCCTGGTCCGCGACCGCTGCGTGGCCCTGCTCGCCCGCCTCGCCGGGCTGGCCGAGCGGCACTCCGGCCAGGTCATGGCCGGCCGTTCGCACAACGTGGCCGCCCAGAGCACCACCCTCGGCAAGCGCTTCGCGACCGTGGCGGAGGAGGTGCTGGTGGCCTTCCGGCGGCTGGAGGAGCTCATCGGCCGCTATCCGATGCGAGGCATCAAGGGACCGATGGGCACCGCCCAGGACATGCTCGACCTGCTCGGCGGCGACCGCGCCCGGCTCGCCGAGCTGGAGGACCGGATCGCCGCCCACCTCGGCTTCGCCCACCGCTTCACCAGCGTGGGTCAGGTCTACCCGCGCTCCCTCGACTACGAGGTGCTGAGCCTGCTGGTCCAGCTGGCCGCGGGCCCGTCCTCGCTGGCCCGCTCGATCCGCCTGATGGCCGGCGACGAACTGGTCAGCGAAGGCTTCGCCGAGGGCCAGGTCGGCTCCTCCGCCATGCCGCACAAGATGAACTCCCGCTCCTGCGAGCGGATCAACGGGCTGATGATCGTCCTGCGCGGCTTCGCGTCGATGGCCGCCGAGCTCTCCGGCGACCAGTGGAACGAGGGCGACGTGTCCTGCTCCGTGGTCCGCCGGGTCGCGCTGCCCGATGCGTTCTTCGCCCTGGACGGGATGCTGGAGACCCTGCTGACCGTCCTGGACGAGTTCGAGGTCTTCCCGTCGGTGATCGAGGCCGAGCTGGAGCGTTACCTGCCCTTCCTGGCCACCACCAAGATGCTGATGGCCGCCGTCCGCCTCGGCATCGGCCGCGAGGCCGCCCACGAGGTGATCAAGGAGCACGCGGTCGGATCCGCCCTCGCCATGCGGGCCGACGGCGCCGACAACCTGCTGCTGGACCGCCTCGCCGCCGACGAGCGCTTCCCGCTCGACCGTGCCCAACTGGACGAACTCCTCACGGACCGGATCGGGTTCACCGGAGCGGCGGCGGACCAGGTCACGGCGCTGGTGGCCGAGATCGGCCGGATCACGGACCGGCACCCCGACGCGGTCCACTACAAGCCCGGCCGGCTGCTCTGAGCGCATCCGCGCGCACCCCGTCGTCCGTGGAAGACCGAGGAACAGAGGAAGAGGAACACGCTTCCGTGCCAGACACCGATATCGACCCTGATCCCACCCCCGATGCCGACGGCGGCATCGACACCATAGTGATCGGCTCCGGCGGGGCCGGACTGCTCGCGGCCTGCCGGGCCGCCGACGGCGGACGACGCGTCCTCGTCCTCGAACGCACCCCCGTACTGGGCGGCACCACCGCCGTGTCGGGGGGCATGGTCTGGGTGCCGAACAGCTCCGTCATGCGCGAGCACGGCATGCCCGACTCCGCCGAGGACGCCCTGCGCTACCTCGAACTCGTCACCGAAGGAGCCGTCGAGAGGTGGCGGTTGGAGCAGTACGTCGCCACCGCTCCCGAGATGGTGGACTACCTGCACGCCAAGACCCCGGTCCGCTTCTTCCCCATCGACCGGCCCGACTACCACTCGGACTGGCCGGGCGCCCGGGACGTCGGCCGCACCCTGGACAACGTGCCCTTCCCGACCGCCGACCGCCCCGGCCTGGTCGAGCGGATCCGGCGCGGCGCGCACTTCGACGCCGTCACCTACGACGAGCGCCACCGCTGGCACTCGCCGGAGCTGTACGACCACGAGCTGGTCGCCCGCCGCAAGGACGAGGGCGTACTGACCGTCGGCGCAGCCCTGGTGGCGGGCCTGGTCGCGGCCTGCGACGAACGCGGCGTACGGTTCGCCACCGGCGTCCGGGTCCGCGAACTGCTCGTCGAGGACGGCCGGGTCACCGGGGTCCGCGGCGAGAGCGCCGACGGACCGGTCGTCTTCCGGGCCCGCGCCGCAGTGGTCCTCGCCAGCGGCGGCTACGAGTGGAACGAGCGGCTCAAGCAGGCCTACCTCGGCGTCGCGGACACCCGCCCGATCAGCCCGCCGTGGAACCACGGCGACGGGTTGCAGATGGCCATGACGGCCGGCGCCGCCCTGGACGGCATGTCCCAGGCGTGGTGGGTGCCCGCGGTGGGCGCCCCGGGAGACGAGTACGACGGGGCCCCGCTGTCCCGGCACCTGGTGGCCGAGCGCTGCCTGCCGGGATCGGTGATCGTCAACCGGCAGGGCCGCAGGTTCGTCAACGAGGCCGTCAACTACAACGACATCACCAAGGCCTTCCTGACCTTCGACCCCACCGCCCACGCGTACCCGAACGCCCCGGCCTGGCTGATCTTCGACGAGGCCTTCCGCAGCCGCTACCCGATCGCGTCCGTCCAGCCCGCCGACCCGGTCCCCGACTGGTTCGTCCGCGGGGACTCGCCCGCCGAACTGGCCCGCCGCCTGGGCGTGGACGAGGCGGGCCTCACCGCCACCCTCGCCGCGTTCAACCGGCACGCGGTGCTCGGCGAGGACCCCGAGTTCGGCCGCGGCGGCACCAGCCACGACCGCTACTACGGCGACGAACGGCACGGCCCCAACCCCTGCCTGGGTCCGCTGGAGCAGGCCCCGTTCTACGCCGTCCCGGTCGGGCCCGGCATGCTCGGCACCAAGGGCGGGGTGGTCACCGACCGCGAAGGCCGGGTCCTGCGCCACGACGACACCCCGGTCCCCGGCCTGTACGCGTGCGGCAACGTCGCGGCCACGCCCATGGGACCGGGCTACCCCGGTTCCGGTGGCACCCTCGGACCGGCACTGGTCGGCGGCTACCTGTGCGGCAGCGGCCTCGCCGAGGCGGACCGGTGAGCGCCGCCGTGCGCGTGGTCGTGGTCGGCGCCGGCTCCATCGGCAGCTGCGTGGCCCTGAACCTGGCCGAACAGGGGGTCTCGGTGGTCCTGGTGGACGGCCAGGACCCCGCCCGCGGGCTCTCCGCCCACGGCTTCGGCTGGGTCAACGCGGTGGACAACGGGTCCGACGCCTACTTCGCGCTCTCCGCCGAGGGCCTGCTCGCCCACGAGCGGCTCGCCGCCCGTACCGGCGGCGAGCCGTGGTTCTTCCGCACCGGCAACCTCCACTGGGCCGACACCGCGGCCGGCGCCGAGCGGCTGGCCGAAACCGCCGCCGGCTACCGCGCCCGCGCCTACCCCGTCGAGGAGTACGAGCCCGGGCGGGCGCTGGCCGAGCTCCAGCCGGGGCTGGCCCTGGACGGCGTACGGGGACCGCTGTACCACTACCCGGCCGACGCCCACGTGATCAGCGACCGCTTCCTCACCGCCGTCCAGGACCGCGGCCGGGCCCACGGCGTGGAGATCCGCACCGGCGATCCGGTCACCGGCCTGATCGGCGACGACCCGGTCCGCGGCGTGGTCCTCGCCTCCGGCGAGCGCATCGGGGCGGACGCGGTCATCAGCTGCGCCGGCCGCGGCACCCGCGACCTGCTGGCCCTCGCCGGGGCCGAGGTCCCTCTGGTGGAGCCCGGGGACCCGGACACCGTCACCATGGGCCTGCTGGTGCGCACCTCCCCGGTGTCCGGAGGCCGGGTGGAACGCATCTTGCACGCACCGGAGTTGAGTGTGCGTCCGCACAGCAGCGGCCGGCTGGTCCTGCACTGCCACGACGTGGACCACGAGCTGGACCCGGCCCACCCGGACCCGGCCGAGCAGGCGCGGCGGGCGGCCGAGCGGGTGCTGGCCCGGCTGGACGCGGTCCTGCCCGGCGCCGGTGCCGGCGTCGGTGTGGAGTCCGCGTACGTCGGCGTCCGGCCCATGCCCGCGGACGGCATGAGCGTCCTCGGCCCGGTCCGCGGGGAGGGATCGCCGTACGTGGTCGTCACGCACAGCGGGCTGACCCTGGCCCCCGTCCTGGGGGAGATCGTCGCCGGTGAGGTGCTCGGGCGGCCTTCCGAACTGGCGGCGGCCTTCCGGCCCGGCCGGTTCACCGCCCGCACGGCCTGAACGACGAAACGAAGGGGGCCCGCCGGTGACTGGCACCGGCGGGCCCCCTTGTTTCCGTCCGCGTCCTCGGGGTCAGTCCGACCCCGAGGCGCGGAACCGCCTACCGCACCAGTGTCGCCGGGCGCGTGGCCCGCGGGGTGTTGCGGCTGGCCAGGAAGCGCAGCACGCCGTCCGTGACGACCGCCGAGATGCCCGGCATGTCACCGATGGACATGGCTTCCAGCGCCGTACCGGCCGCCGAGGCCCGCGGCGCGTCCAGGACGAGCAGATCGGCTTCGGCTCCCACCCGGATCCGCCCGGCCGGCAGCCCCCAGACGTCCGCCACGTTGCCGGTGGCCAGCGCCCACGCCCGCGCCGGGTCCAGCGGGCCCAGCGCGGACAGTTCCACCAGCGTCTTCAGCACGGCCAGCGGGATCACCCCGAAACCGGAGGGGGTGTCCGAGCCCACCACGATCCGCGCCAGGGCGTCCTCTTCCAATGCCCGGCCCACGATCCGCAGGGCCGCCCGCAGGTTGCCCGCCTGGACGAGTTGGAGGGCCATCGTGCTCTCCGCCAGCAGGCGGTCCACATCGGCATCGGGCATCGAGGTCGGCCCGCCGTTGGCGTGCCCGCACACGTTCGGGGCGAGGGCCAGCAGGTCGTCGGCGCGCAGCGAGGCCGAACCGGCGGCGCTGGCACCGCCGGCGTGGCACATCACGACCAGGCCGTGGGCCCGCGCCCAGCGGATCTGCTCGACGCCGTCGACCGCCTTCTCGTACGCGCCGAACCCGAACTTGGCCAGCCACACCCCGCAGCGGGCGAGGTAGGCGAAGTCCTCCTCGGTGAGGGTGGGTTCGAGCAGCACGTTGCCCGCGTGGACCCGCATGCCGCCGGGCCGGTACGCGTCGAAGCTGGCCCGGGCGGCGACGGCGAGCGCCTTGACGCCCTCCCGGTCGCGGGGCCGCCCCGGCACGTGCACCTCGCCCGCCGAGATGGTCCGGGTGATCCCGCCGTGGACGTACCCCTCCAGGTAGTCCACCGCCTTCTGGCGCGGGGAGTAGTCGCCGAACGTGACGTGTCCGTGCGAGTCGATGAGGCCGGGGGCCACCGTGGCCCCGGCCGCGTCCAGGACCCGGTCCGCCGCGGCGACCTGCGCGGCCAGGTCGGCGGCCCGGCCGACCGCGGTGATGACCCCGTCGGCGCACAGCACCGTGTCGGCGTCCTCGATCAGAGGGTGCGCGAGATCGCCGGAGACCAGGGTCCCGGCGCCCACGACGGCCAAAGTGGCCACCAGTTCACCTCTTGCTTTCGTACGGGTTCGGCGGTCGGTTGATCAGTCGGTCGATCGGACGGCTGACGTGGGGGACGGGCGGCGCGGCGGCACCGGTAGCCCGAGGTGCTCCCGCAGGGTGCTCCCGGTGTAGTCCTTGCGGTAGAGCCCGCGCCGCTGGAGGACCGGCACCACCAGTTCGGTGAACGCGGTCACCGAACCGGGCACGTACGCCGGGTAGATGTTGAAGCCGTCGGCGGCGCCGCCCTCGAACCACTCCTGGATCATGTCGGCGACCTCTTCCGGGTTGCCGACCACCGTGTGTGAGAGCTCGGACGGTGCGGCGTGCACCAGGTCCCCGTAGGTGATCCGGCGCGGACCGTCGACGGTCCGCCGGGTCAGCCGGGTGATCTCCGCCAGCCGCAGGGCACCCTCCTCAGACACCGCGGCCAGGGTCTCGGCCGGCACCTCCGCGGCCAGGTCGTTGCCGCGCAGCTCCACCCCGAACACCCGGCTCGCGGAAGACAGGTTGCGCCGGTGGCCCTCGCCGATGCCGCCCTTGCGGACCAGCTCGCCCGGCTCCTCCTCGGGGTCCAGCACCAGGAGCGAGTTGAGCAGGTCGTACAGCTCGACCGCCTCCTCGGTGGTCGGCGCGACGATCGGGGTCAGCCCGGGCAGGATGGTGACCTGGTCCGCCCGGTCGTAGCGGTCGGCCCGCTCCTTGATGTCGGCGTAGTACGCCTGGCGCAGGGCGAAGGTCGGCTGCATGCCGGCGAAGACGATGTCGGCCTCGCGGGCGCTGAGTTCGCGGGACTGGTCCGAGGTGCCGGCGTTGAACAGCACCACCTGCCCCTGCGGCGGCCGGGCCACGTCCAGCGGTCCGTCCACCGAGAAGTAGGTGCCGCGGTGGCCGAGCGGGCGGGGCCCGGATCCGGCGTCGGCGCCGCTGTCCCACAGGTCGCGGACCACCTGGAGGCACTCCTGCGCCCACGCGTAGCGCTTGGCCGTGTCCCAGTGCTCCTCCCGGCCGAAGTTGAACGCGGCCGCCGTGTCGGCGCCGGTGACCAGGTTCCATGCGGCGCGTCCTGCGCTGACGTGGTCCAGGGAGGCCAGCAGCCGGGCGATGGAGTACGGGTCGGAGTAGGTCGGGTTCGCGGTGACCACCACCCCGATCCGGGTGGTGGCGGCGGCCATCGCGGTGGCCGTGGCGAAGGGCTCCAGCCGCGAGATCTGCGCCGGGTTGCTGTACTGCAAGGACGGGTCGCTGGCCAGCCGGTCGCCGAGGAACACGAAGTCGAACTTGGCGCGTTCGGCCTCCGCGGTGACCTCCTGGATGAGGTCGATGTCGTACGCCGCGTCCGCGCGCGCGTCGGGATGGCGCCAGCCCGCGGCGTGCGTGCCGGTGGCCCAGAACATCAGGCCGAGATGGAGCTGTCGCTCGGTGGGCATGTCCTCAATCCCTTTCCGGGCCGGCGGCGAGCCGCTCGGCGAGACGGTTGGCGGGCCGGGTCAGCCCGAAGTGACCGCGCAGCGTGTCGGCGGCGTACGTGGCCGGAAACCGTCCGGCGGCGGTGAGCAGGGGCAGCACCGTGTCGGTGAACTCGTCGATGCGCTCGGCGTTCGCGGTGCCGTCGGGGCCGGGGGGCGGGAAGCGCACGGTGAAACCGTCGACCGCGCCCCGGTCGAACCAGGCGCCGAGCCGTTCGGCGAGCTGCCCGGGGGTGCCGGTCAGCACTGCGCGTGCGGGGTCGGACACCGGAGCGCCGGCCAGGGCGTGCAGCTCGCGGGCGCGTTCCTCGGTGGCGGCGACGAACGGGGTGACCACCCCGAGCCGGGGCCGGCCGCCGGCCTGCGCCGCGGTGAGCGCGGAGTCGGGGTTGCCCACGGCCAGCACGTCGGCATGGGCCGAGACCAGCGGGTCGGAGGCGTCGGCGAGGACCACCGGGTGCCCCTGGGGCGGACGGACCACGTTCAGCGGCCCGCGGACCCGCAGCGTGCCGCGGTGGTCCAGGACGTGCACGCGGCCGCTGTCGATGAACCGGCCGGTGCCCTTCTCGTGGACGAAGGCGCCGTCCTCCCAGGTGTCCCACAGGTTCTGGACGACCGGCACGAATTCGCGGGCCCGGGCCTCGCGGTCGGTGACCGGATCCACCCCCTCGCGACGGTGGTTGGCATCGGCGGCCGCGTCGGGTCCGGTGATCACCCGCCAGCCCGCCCGGCCGTGGCTGATGTGGTCCACCGAAGCCACCATCCGGGCCAGGTTGTACGGCTCGTGGTAGGCCGGCGCGGCGGTCATGACGAGGCCGATCCGGCTGGTGCTGACGGCCAGCAGGGACACCGCGACCAGGGAGGCCGGTGTCCCGGGCCCGGCGGGGCCGGCGGCCGGCCGGTCCCCGAGGACGAGGTGGTGGACCCGGGCGGCCTCGGCCTTCCGGGCGGCGGCCAGCAGGAAGGCGGTGGGGTCCGGAAGACCCGCCTCGGGTAGTTCGTAACCCAGGAGCATTCCCGTGCTCACGTGGTGCCTCCAATGACGGGGGAGAACAGACGGGCAGAGCATCGTGGAGAGGGGGAAACAGTGGAGAGGGGAAACAGTGGAGAGGAAGAAGAGGAGACGCGGCCGCAACGGACATCGCACGGAGGGCGGTGGCGGGGACGCGTGACGGTTCCATGCCGGCCGGAGACAGGACTCCGTCGCGTCGGCAGAACCGGGCAGACCTGCCGGAAGCTAACACGATCTTGGAGGGGCCTACAAGCGGTCTTGTGGTGTCATGCGTACGGTTCCGGCCACGGTGACGAGGCCCTCCGCGGTCGCCGACTCGAAGTCCTGGGCGTCCACGATCAGGCCGTGCACGGCGTGGTGGACCAGCAGCATGGCCCAGATCTCCTGCTCGACCAGATCGGGGCCGCGGGAGCGCAGCAGCTCGATCCCGGACAGCCCGCCGGCGAGGATGTCCTCCACCATGTCGGCCAGCCCCCACCGGCTGCGGTGCGCCTCGATCAGCTGGGCCGCGGCCGCCTCCTCGGGCGCGAGCAGCGTGGTGATCAGCCGTTCCGCGGGACCGGACCAGCCGTCGCGGTCGTACGGGATCACCCGCACCGGAACCGGCGCGGCGGCCGGGGCCTCCGGTTCCGCCAGCCGTGAGAGGTAGCTGCCGTCGGCCAGGACCTCGTCCACCGGCAGCGGCCAGTCCGGGCCGGCCCGCCAGAGCAGGTCCGCCCGCGTGCCGGCGGCCTGCCGCCACAACCCCACCGACAGCGCGTCGAGTTCGGCCAGCAGCAGGGTCCCCTCGCCCAGGGACGGCAGCAGTTCCAGCGCCAGACAGGCGGAACCCAGGGACAGCGGCCCCACGGCCGCGTCGAGGACCGCGTGCGCACCGCAGTGCCCGAGCGCGACCAGCCGCACCTGCGGAACGGTGCCCCGGTCCGCGGTCGCCGCCGTGCCGAACCGGTCCCGGTTGGCGTGGGTGTCGGGCACGCAGAGGGTGAGCGCGTCGAGCGTGACCGGCCGCCGCATCCCGGGCGGCGCCTGCGGAACGGCCCGCGGGGCGACCGTGCGGAACAGCAGCCGCAGCGGGGCCGGTCCCAGCCGCTGCCGGGCCTGGGCGAGAGCCGAGGGCGTGGGCATGCGCCAGCCGCGGGCCCAGCCGTGCTTGCGGGCCAGCCCCCGCATGAGCCTGCGCAGCACCTCCTCGTGGCCGGTCGAGGGGTACAACCACATGGCCAGGGCGTGATAGACCATGGTCCGGGCGGACAGCGTCCGAGCGCGCTGCTCGGTGCGGCTGGCAGCCGCGACCGCCTCGTCCACGAGGGCCGGCGGAAAGGCCCACGTCAGAATGCCGGCCGTAATTCCGTCCGCCGGGCGGGCGGAATCCGCCGTTGCCACATCGCCGGCGCGCACCATTTCGGGGCCTCCTTTGCCGATTGGGTTTGGTGGGGTAGAGGGTGCATATTCTCACGCTCCGCGACGCCCCGTACGCGTTATGCGTTTTCCGGCACCCCGGTAAAGAAATTCAAAAAGAAGGGTGAGTTCCATCAAACGTAATTCAATGACCGGACGGCCGGTGCTCGTCGGCACCGTCACCCTGGATTTCCTGCACGAGGGCCCGCTGGGCCGGGGGCAGGACCCGGCCACCGTGCGGTGGGGCGGGGTGGCCAACAACGCCGCCTGCGCGCTCGCCGCGCGCGGCGCCCGGCCGGCCCTGGCCACCGTGGCGTACTCCGGGGAGCTCGGCCCGGCGGTCGGCGGACATCTGGCCGGAAACGGCGTGGACTGGCTGCGGCTGCCGGAACGGGCGCCGTTGCCAGTGTTCCACGCCGAACTGGTCGAGGGGTCCGTGGTCGACAAGAGGTTCCTCGGCGAGCGCGCCCTCGGCCTGATCACGCCCGAACTCCTCGACAAGTCCCGGGACCTGTTCGAGGACGCGGGGGTGCTGGCCGCCGGTACGGACGCCGAGGAACCGGGTCTGGCCTGGCTGGCCGACACCGCGCGGGACCGGGGCGTGCCGTTCTGGCTGTTGTCGGCCGACCCCAACGAGGTGTCCAAACTGCGGCCGCAGGGCCGCGGGGCCGATCTCGTCGCCCTGAACCTGCGCGAACTCGTCCTGTGGGCGGGCCGGCCGCTGACCGGGCGGGCGGACATCGCGGCCGCCGCACGCCGGTTGCCCGACCCCGGCGGACACTGCCTGGTCACCCTCGGCGGGGACGGATCCCTGCTGGTGCCGGCCGACGGCTCCGAACCGGTCCACCAGCCGGCCGTCACCCTGGCCGGCGAGGTCATCACGGTCGGGGCGGGCGACGTGCTGTTCGGATGTCTGCTGGCCGGACGGCTGGCCGGCCTGGACTGGATCCCGGCACTGGCCGAGGCCACCGCTCTGACCAGCCGTTTCCTCGGTGCACCGGAGGACGCCCCGCACCCGTACGCGGTCCTGGCGCAACCGGCACGGGCCTGATCCGGGCCCGCCGGCTGTCACACCCGGCGGGCCTGGATCGTCTTGAAGGGTGGGCGGCTGCCGGGAAGTCGGCGTCGATCCGAATATCGATCATCACGGAGGCCGGAAGTGACCACTCAGAAGGTGAACGAGACCCTGACCCAGGTGGGTCCTGGCACCCCCATGGGGCAGTTGCTTCGCGAGTACTGGCTGCCCGTCATGCGGTCGGAGCGGCTCGCGGAACGGGGCGGTGCACCGCTGCCGGTGGAGCTGCTGGGCGAGAAGTACGTGTTCTTCCGCGCGGATGACGGCACCATCGGCTGCTTCGCCGAGGCGTGCCCGCACCGCGGGGCCTCTCTGGTCCTCGCCCGCAACGAGGACTGCGCGCTGCGGTGCATCTACCACGGCTGGAAGTTCGACGTCTCGGGCAAGGTGCTGGAGACCCCCTCGGAGCCCGAGGAGGACGGCCCGCGGTTCGGTGAGCGGGTCAAACTGCTGCACCACCCGGTCGTCGAGGCCGGCGGCGTCATCTGGGTCTGGCTCGGCGGTACCGGACGCAAGCCCGCGCCCTTCCCGGAGTTCCCGTTCACCAAGCTTCCGGCGGAGAACGTCTTCGCCACCATCGCCCTGGTGGACTGCAACTGGCTGCAGGGCCTGGAGGCGGACATCGACTCCGCACACGTCTCCCTGCTGCACGAGACCGAGGCCCGCAACGGGCCACTGAAGGACCTGCTGGACGACACCGCCCCGCGCGACGACATCGACCCGCAGCCGTACGGACTGCGCTTCGCGGCCCTGCGCACCCTCTCCTCCGGGGAGACCCTGGCCCGGGTGAAGCCCTTCGCCATGCCCTGGTACACGGTGGTTCCCGAGCTGCCCAACGGGGACCGGCTCTGGCACGCCTGGGTTCCGGTCAACGACCACCAGACGATCATGTGGTACCTGTGGTGGAACGACGACCAGCCGGTCGACCCGTCCTACTTCAGCGAGCAGTTCGGCCTGGACCTGGACACGCTCAACCCGGACAACATCCGCGAGGGGTACACCAGCGAGAACGGCTGGGGCCAGGACCGGCAGGCCATGCGGGACGGCAAGAGCTTCTCCGGCATCCGCGGACTGGTCCTCCAGGACGTGGCCGTGCAGGAGAGCATGGGCCCGATCGTGGACCGCACGGTCGAGAACCCCGGCAAGAGCGACCGCGGCATCGTCCGCACCCGCCGTTTCCTGCTCGACGCCCTCAAGGCACACGCCGCCGGCGCCACCCCCGCGGGTCTGGGCGCCGACACGGACTACGGCACGGTGCGCTCCGCCGTGATCGTCGTGCCGGAGGGCGAGGACTGGCGCTCCGCGTCCTCGTAGAACTCCCGGCCTCAGGCCACCCCAGAGAAAGGGACCTCTCATGGCCACCGTCCTGTCCGTTTCGGGGAGTCCCTCGGCGACCTCCCGGACCACCGGGCTGCTGCGCTACCTGGACGCCCGACTCATCGCCCAGGGGCACGAGGTGACCCGCCTCGACGTACGTTCCTTGCCCGCCGATCCACTGTTCCGGGCCGATGTGCGCCACCCCGCGATCGTGGCGGCGGCCGCGGAGTTCGAGCGTGCGGACGGCATCGTCATCGGCACGCCGATCTACAAGGCCGCCTACTCCGGACTGCTGAAGTCATTGCTCGACCTGCTGCCGCAGTACGCCTTCGCGGGCAAGGCGGTGCTGCCGCTGGCCACCGGTGGGAGCACCGCCCACGTACTGGCCATCGACTACGCCCTGCGACCGGTGCTCGCCTCCATGGGCGCCGCGCACATCGCACCGGGCTGGTTCACCCTCGACCGGCACATCACCCTGGGAGAGGCCGGCGCGGTGAGCGTGGCCGCGGAATCCGCGGTGGGGCTGGAACGGGTCACCGACCAATTCTCCGCCGCGCTCTGTGATCGTCGGGCATCGGTGGGCGCGGCTCTTTAACGCATTCCCCCATCCGACGCTTTACACGGTTTTCACGACGCCGTCTGGATCGACCGCACGGATATCTCCGGGCCCGGTCGTCCAGACGGCGTTTTCGCATGTCAGAAGCCATGTTGGAGGCATCCGCGGAGCCGCGTCCACGGTGTGGGGATCAATTAAGTTAAGCGCCCGGTAAGTGATCGGAATCGCTGATCGGATGCCTCAGACTTTTCGGTTCGTGGCCGAAACCAAGACATTCGGAGGAAGAGGGCAGTGTTTCGGCCAGCTCTTAACTGAATTGGCGAAGATCCGACCAAGATCCCCTTCACAACCCTCAGGCGCTGTGCTTGACTGACACTCGATTGGTGCTTGAGATTCCATTTGTACGCCCGATGTAGCGGGGGCAATTCCGTGACGGAACGTCATCTTCTCCTTGTCAATCTCCGGCGCATCCAGAGGGAAGGGCTTGAGTCCCTGCTCGCCGCCCGGCGCCTCGGATACCGAGTGGTTCTGCTCGGCCGGACCATTCCTGAATTCGCAAAGCCGCTCGTCCATGAATTCCGGCAGGTCGACACGTACGACCGGGCCGCCTCGATCGCAGCGGCCCGCGAACTCCACGCCACCTACGATTTCGCCGGCGTCGCCAACTTCACCGAAGTCGACGTACAGCTGGTGGCGGCGATCGCCGCCGAACTCGGACTTCCGGGCATGTCCGAGACCGCCGCCCTCCGGGCCCGCAACAAGTACGTCATGAAGGACGCGCTGCGGCACCTTGAGGGGGTACTCCCGCGCTTCGCCAAGGTCACCGACCTGGCCGGCCTACGGGCCGCCGTCGACGAGGTCGGGCTCCCGGCCGTGGTCAAGCCCACCGGCGCCTCCGGCTCGAAGGGAATCTTCGAACTGCGTCGGCCGGAGGACCTCGACGCGGCCATGGAGCGCCTCGCCGACATCGCCCGCCCCGACTTCGACCCGGTGTTCAAGCAGTTCGGCGCCGAGTTCATCGTCGAGGAGTTCCTCGAAGGCGACGAACTGAGCGTCGAGGGCTTCGTCTCCGGCGGTGAGGTCCACATCGTGACCGTCACCGACAAGATCACCAGCGTCCCGTTCCACCTGGAACTGGAACACAAGGTGCCCACCGCCCTGCCCGCCGACGCCCTGGCCGAGATCAGCGCCACCACCAAGGACATCGTCGGAGCCCTTGAGTTCGACAACTGCTCCTTCCACCTGGAAGCCAAGTGGGGCGAGCGGGGACTGCGGTTCATCGAGATCGCGGGCCGCCCCGCCGGCGACTACATCGGCTCCCACCTGGTGCCGCTGGCCACCGGCGTCAACTACTTCGAGAACGTGATCCGCGTCGCCACCGGTGAACCGCTCCGGCTGGAGCACGACCGGCAGCTCAACGCCGGCCTGCGCTTCGTCCTGGCCGAGCAGGCAGGCCGGTTCGAAGGCGCCGACGGCCTCACGCCCCTGGGTGAGGAGGCGGGCTACGACCACTTCTTCACCGAAGTCCCCGTCGGTACCGAAGTGGCACTGCCGCCGCAGAACTTCGGCCAGCAGCGGGTGGTCGCGGTCATCGCCCGCCACGCCACCCGCGAGGGGCTGGAGCAGCTCCTCCACCGGGTCACCACCGAGGCGACGGCCAGGATCACGCCTGCCGCCGACCCCGCGGGATGACCCGGAGCACGCTGGAACGGAGGGCGTGCTCATGAAGGTGGCCCTCCTCGGCTGCGGCCAGATGGGCCGGGCCGCCGCGTACGCGCTGGCCACGGATCCGGGCACCGAGGAGCTACTGCTCCTGGACCGGGATCCCGGCCAGGCCGCCGCCCTGCGGGACTGGTTGCAGGAGGGCGGCGGCACCGGGAACCGGCCCGCCGCCACGGTCCGGGCCGCCACCGGCCTCGACGCCGCCCTCGCGGGGTGCGGGGTCGTCGCGATGGCGATGCCCTGGGCCCCCACCGCCGAGGCCCTGCACGCCGCGGTCGTCGCCGGCCGTCCGGTCGCCGCCATCACCCGGCCGCCCACGGCCGAACTGCCCTCGCTCGACACCCGGATCCGGTCCGCCGGCGGCACCGTCCTGCTGCCGGTCGGCCTGGAGCCCGGCCTGACCGAACTGCTCGCCGTCCACCTCGCGCAGCGGCTCGACCGGGTCCACTCCCTGGAGATCTACTGCGGGGGAATACCCACCAAGCCCCGCGAACCCTTGGGCTACACCGCCTTCTTCGGCGGCGAGAACGACCACCACCTGCCGATCGCCCAGCGAGAGGCGCTGGCCCTGGACCGGGGCCGCCCGGTGCACCACCCCCGGTTCTCCGGAGTGGTGACCCGTGATTACGCCGGTGTCGGCCGGCTGGAGGCCTACCACGACGGGATGGCCCCCTGGCTGGGCGAACACCCGGCCCTCCGCGATGCGGACTGCACCCAAAAGACCCTGCGCTGGCCGGGCTTCGCCCGGGTCGTCACCGAACTGGCCCGGCTCGGCCTGCTGGCCGACGAGGGGGTGGACGTGGACGGGTCCCGCGTGGTCCCCCGGCGCCTGGTCGAGCGCGTGCTCTCGCCCCAGGTGCGGGCCGGCGCGGACGACCGGGACGCAGTGGTCCTGGAGCTCACCGCCCACGGGGAACTGGACGGCCGGCCCGCTTCCCTCCGCACCACCGTGCTGGACATCGCCGACGAGACCACCGGCCTGTCCGCGATGGCCCGCACCACCGGCTTCACCCTGGCCGCCGCCACCCGGCTGCTCGGCGAGCGGGCCGTGACCGGCACCGGGTGGATCAAACCGCACCTCGCCCTTTCCCAGGAGTTGACGGAGCGGGTGATGCATTCGCTGACCGGGCGCGGAGTCACCTGGCTGCCGGCCCACGAGGTCGCCGAAGCCGAACGCCCCCACCTGTAACGGGAGCCCCAAAATGAGTACAACACCGCGAACCTACGACCTGGTGGGAATAGGGTTAGGCCCCTCCAACCTCAGCCTCGCCGCCCTCACCTCGCGCGAACCCGGCTTCTCCGCCGTGTTCCTCGACCGCAAGGACGCCTTCGACTGGCACCCCGGCCTGATGGTGCCGGACGCCGAGATGCAGGTTCACTTCCTCAAGGACCTGGTCACCCCGGTCGATCCCACCAACCCGCACTCCTTCCTCGCCTTCCAGGTGGAGCAAAGGCGCCTGTACCGGCTGCTGGTCACCGGCCGCTCCAAGGTGCCGCGGCGCGAGTTCGAGCAGTACTGCCGCTGGGTGTCGCAGCGCCTGGACAACCTCCGGTTCGGCGTCACCACCGAGACCGTCGAGTGGGACGGCTCCGCCTTCCTGGTGCACACCACCGATGGCGTGCTGCGCGCCCGCAACGTGGCCACCGGTACCGGACTCACCGCCAAGCTGCCGCAGTGCGCCGTCGGCCACGACCCCGAGACCGTCTTCCACGCGGAGCAACTCCTGCGCAAGCCCCGCGACTTCGCGGGCAAGCGGGTCGCCGTGATCGGCGGCGGCCAGAGCGGCGCGGAAGTCGTCAGCCACCTGCTCACCTCCGAGACGCAGCGCCCGGAGCGGATCGTGTGGGGCACCCGGCGCACCAACCTGCTGCCGCTGGACGACAGCCCGTTCGTGGACGAGCTCTTCCTGCCCGACTACAGCCGCTACTTCCACAGCCTCCCCGAGGTCGAACGCGAGGACGTGGTCCAGCGGTTGCGGATGGCCAGCGACGGCATCTCCCTGTCCACCCTCCAGGACCTCTACCGGCGCCTGTACGACCTGGAACTGCTGGAGGGCGGCGGCCGGCCCTGCCGGATCCTGCTCGACCAGCACCTCACCTCCTTGACCCGCACCCCGGAAGGGCTCGCCACCACCTGGCAGGCGGCCCGCGGCGGAGACCCGGTGCACGAGAGCGTCGACATCGTGATCTGCGCCACCGGCTACGAGCACGGCATGTCGGAGCCGCTCCTCGGCCTGAAGGACCGGCTCACCCTGCACGACGGACTGCCCGTCGTACGCTCCGACTTCAGCCTCGACTGGGACGGACCGGCCGACCACCGCGTGTACGTGCAGAACGCGGCCCGCCGCGAATTCGGCGTCGCCGACCCCAACCTGAGCCTGCTGGCCTGGCGCAGCGCCGTCATCGCCAACAGCCTGCTCGGCCACGAGCGGTACGACACCGGCCCGGTCAGCACCGCCCTGGACTGGGAGCCGCTCGGTTCCGACGCGGCGGATCCGAGGCAGCCGGGGGCCGTCGCGGCCGGACGGGCCTGATCCCGCACACGACATTTCCCGAGAGGAGCAGTGGGGCGTCCACGGCCGGCACCGGCCGCACGGCGTTCCGCGCCCAGCCATGCACGTCATACGCATCCCACGCACGGTCGGGGAACTCGACCTGCCCGACTTCGTCCGCAGCGTCGAGCCCGCCTGGGCCGGCCCGGACGCCCTCCCCTTCAACCTGCGCCGGGTCACCCTCCGCCCCGGCGAGAAGACCGCCCCGCACAACCACCACGACACCGAGGTGTGGGTGGTCCTGGACGGCGAGGGCGAGGTCGCCTCGGACGGACAGAGCGTCCGGGTGACCGCCGGCGACACCGTACGCCTGCCGCCGCTGGGCGTGCACACCCTGCACAACACCGCCGGCGACCGCCCTCTGACCTTCCTCACCACCTGGTGGGAGGACATGACGGTCCTCGACGCGGCGCACCGCGAGCGGGCGGAGCGCTCCGGCGGAGCAGAGCGGCCCGTCCTGCTGCTGCCCTCCTTCCCCACCCCGAACGGCGAGCTCCACCTCGGCCACGTGGTCGGCCCGTTCCTCGGAGCGGACCTGGTGCGGCGCGGCCTGGAAGGGCGCGGGGCCGAGGCCCACCTGCTGCTCGGCACCGTGGGCCACCAGTCCCAGGTGGCCTCCGCCGCCATCAGCCGGGGCCTGTCCTTCTACGAACTGGCCGAACGCAACACGGACGCCATCCAGGAGGCCCTGACCGCGGCCGACATCACGTGGGACGTGTTCGTCCGCCCCTCCTCGCCCGAGTACCCCCGGGTCGCCCTGGAGATCTTCGAGGACCTCCGGGCCAAGGGCGCCGTGGTCACCAAGACCGTGCAGGCCAACCACTGCACCCCCTGCGGCACGTTCCTCTTCGAGGCGTTCGTCGCGGGCGCCTGCCCGCACTGCGGCTCGTACGACACCGCCGGCATCGAGTGCGAGGCCTGCGCACTGCCCTTCGCCGACGAGGACCTGCGCGACCCCAGCTGTGCCACCTGCGGCACCCCCGCCGAGCAGCGCGACCTCACCCGCTGGTACCTGCCCCTGGAGCCGCTGCGCGAGAAGCTCACCGCGTACCTGCGCACCGTCCACATGAGCGCCCGGCTGCGCACCTACGTCGAGCGGGTCCTCGCCGGACCGCTGCCCGACCTCCCGGTGAGTACCGTCGCCCCCGACGGCATCCTGGTCCCGGCCGACCCCACCAGGGGCACCGAAGGCCAGCGCATGTACTCGGCCTTCGAGCTGGCGGCCCGCTTCATCACCGCCCTCGACGCCCTCGCCAAGGGCAAGGGGGAGACCGGCTGGCGGGAGTACGTCCGGGAGAACGACCCGCGCACGGTGTTGTTCTTCGGCTTCGACAACGCCTTCCTGCGCACCGTCGTCTTCCCGGCCGTCCTCGGCTCGTTCACCGAACAGCCGGCGCTGCCCGACACCATGATCTGCAACGAGTTCTACACCCTGGACGGGCAGAAGTTCTCCACCGGCCGGATGCACGCCATCTGGGGTCGGGAGGTCTTCCGCGAGCAGACCCGCGATCAGCTGCGGCTCTACCTCGCGGGCACCCGACCCGACATCCGCCGCCGGGACTTCGTCATCGACGAGTACGCCGAGTTCGTCCGGACCGAACTCCTCGACGGCCTGGAGCCCTGGCTCGGCTCCGTCGCCGCCCGGGTGGACAAGCACTTCGGCGGCTCCGCCCCCGAGGCGGGCAGCTGGAACGCCGAGGCCGAGAGGTTCTACGGGCAGATCCGGGAGTTCCGCGCCGAACTGCCCCGGGCCCTGCGGCCCGAGCGGTTCGACTCCCGCGGCGCGGCCGAGCTGCTCCGTACCTTCGTCCACCGGGCCCGCCGGTTCGCGGAGGTGTCCGAGGACGTACTCGCCGCCGGTGCGCCCTCGGGCGACGCCCGTACCTGCGTGGCACTGGAGCTGATGGCCGTGCGCACGCTGGCCGAGACGGCCCGCCCGCTGGTGCCCGTCCTGGCTGCCCGGCTCGGCGAGCAGCTCGGCACGGCGGGGGCCGTGGCCACGGACACCCCGCAGTGGGTCCCCGCAGGCACCCGGGTGAGCCTGGCCGGCCCCTACTTCACGGCGGACGTGTCGATCCGGACCGCCCGCTGACCCGACGCGCCCCGCGCGTCCCCCGCTTTCACCCCCTCCATTTCGTCCCCCCATTTCTTCTTTCCGGTAGTGAAAGGGCACAACGTGAACACCGACAAGTCTGCCGAGCTGTACTCCCGCGCGGTCGAGGTCATGCCCGGCGGCAACAGCCGTACCGCCGTCTACAGCGCCCCGTACCCGGTCTACATCCAGTCCGGCAGCGGCGCCCGGGTGACCGACGCCGACGGTGTCGAGCGCCTCGACTTCCTGAACAACAGCACCACCCTGATCCACGGCCACGCCCACCCCGAGATGGTGAAGGCGGTCACCGATGCCGTCGGCCGCGGCGCCAGCTTCGGCATGCCCACCCCGGTCGAGGTCGAGTACGCCGAGGCGCTCTCGGCCCGCAACGAGACCTTCGAGCACGTCCGCTTCACCAGCTCCGGCACCGAGGCCGTGATGATGGCCGTCCAGGCCGCCCGCGCCTACACCAAGCGCCCGAAGATCGCCAAGATCGCCGGTGCTTACCACGGCGCCTACGACGCGGTCGCCGTCAACAACGACGGCTCCGGCTCGCTCATCAACCACGCCGTCACCGGCAACCCCGCGGGCGTGGTCGACAACACCGTCGTGTTCCCCTTCAACGACGCCGAGGGCGCCCTGGCGGTGCTCCGCGAGCACGCCGACGACCTGGCGTGCGTGCTGATCGACCCGGTGCCGTGGCGGATCGGCCTGGTCCCGGCCGAAAAGGAGTACCTGGACGCGCTGCGCGCCTTCTGCGACGAGAGCGGCGCCCTGCTCATCTCCGACGAGGTCGGCTCCTACCGCGTGGGTTACCACGGCGCCATGCACCTGCTCGGCAGCGAGGCTGACCTCACCGTCCTCGGCAAGGTCATCGGCGGCGGCATGCCGATCGGTGCGGTCGCCGGCCGGCGGAAGTTCATGGGCGTCTTCGACCCGAGCCAGGGTTCCCCGGCGCTGCCGCACTCCGGCTCGTACAACGCCAACCCGGTCAGCATGAGCTCCGGCGTGACCTCGCTGCGCCTGCTCACCCCGGAGGCCCACGAGCGGATCGGCGAGCTCGGCGAGCGCGCCCGCACCGCCATGCGCGCCACGGTCGAGTCCGCCGGACTGGACTGGGACGTCAACGGCCTCGGCTCGCTGTTCCGCATCATCGCCACCAGCGCCCCGCAGGGCTACACCAGCCCCGCGGCGGCCATGAAGCGCCTGTACTGGGTGCTGCTGGACAACGGTGTCCACATCGGCGACAGCGGCCTCGGCTGCATCTCCACCCCGATGACCGACGAGGACATCACCGCCTTCGCCGAAGCCTTCGACACCAGCCTGCGCCAGGTGCTGGCCGAGGGCCGGGCCTGATCCCGGCTCGGGCCGGCCCGCGCCGGCCCGAGCCGAACCGGCTGTTGCGAGTGACCCGAGCTGCTCCGAGTGACCTGAGCTGACCCGAGTGATGGGCTGCGCCACGGGCCGGCCTGGAGGCAAAACCTTGTTCGATCTTGATCAGGAAGAGTTCCACCGCCGCAGGGCGAGCCTGCAGGCGCTGGCCTACCGTCGCGTCGGCTCCGCAGAGGAAGCCGAGGACATCATCTCCGAGGCCTGGCTGCGCTGGATGACGGCGCAGAACGTGGAGAACGTCGAGAACCACGGAGCCTTCCTCTCCACCGTCGTCACCCACCTGTGCGCCGACTACCGCAAGTCCGCGCACGCCCGCCGGGTCTCCTACGTCGGCGCCCTGGTGCCGGAGCAGACCGTCACCACGACCCCCGAGCCGTTCCAGAACGTGGAACGGGCCGAGGAACTCCGGCGCGGGGTGGCCTGGCTGCTGGAACGCCTCGGCCCCGCCGAGCGGGCGGTACTCGTGCTCCGCACCGCCTTCGAGTACAGCTACCGGGAGATCGCCGCCGTGCTGGGCATCAGCGAGGTGTACTGCCGCAAGCTGTACGGCCGCGCCCACGACCGGCTCGCCGAGGGCCGGCCCCGCTTCACCGCCGCGCCCGTGGAGCACGCCGAACTCACCGAACGGCTGCTCGCAGCCAGCCGCGGGGGAGAACTGCGGCCACTGGAAAGCCTGCTGGCCGCGAGCGTGGCGGCCTGACCCGGCCGTCCGCCCGGGAAGCCGCCGCAGTCCGACGCCGCCGCATCACGGCATCACCGCATCACCGCATCACCGCATCCTTCGATCCGCATTCGCGTCCAGGGGCGTCCCGCCGGCCCCTGGCCCCACAGGAAGCACACCATCATGCGACCGAACGTAGTCCTCGTCGGCTCGATGTACGCCGCCGAAGCCGAGGAACTGCTGGAGCAGCACGCCGACGTCCGCCGCGTGGACGACTCCGACCGGGCGGCCGTCCTTGAGGCCCTCGCCGACGCCCACGGCCTGGTGGCCCGCTACCCCGCCCGCATCGACCGCGAACTCCTCGCGGCCGCCCCGAACCTGATCGCCGTGCTCTCCAGCGGCCGCGGCGTGGACAACATCGACATCGAGGCGGCCACCGAAGCCGGTGTGGTCGTCGCCAACAACCCCGGCCTGGGCGGCAAGCCGGTCTCCGAGCACTTCTTCGGGCTGCTCCTCATGGTCACGCGCAACCTCGCCGCGATCCACCGCCACGGCAACCGGGCCGCATGGGGGGAGAGCCGGCTGGGCAGCCACCGCGTCGAGCTCACCGGCAAGACCCTGGGCATCGTCGGCCTCGGCAACGTCGGCGGCTGGACCGCCCGGCGCGCCCACGGCGGCTTCCTGATGCGGGTCCTCGCGTACGACCCGTACGTCTCCGCGGAGAAGATGGCCGAGGTCGGCGCGATCAAGGTGGAGCGGCTGGAGGACCTCCTCGCCGAGGCCGACTTCGTCACCGCCCACCCGGAGATGAACGAAGAGACCGAGCACATGTTCAACGACAAGACCTTCGCGCAGATGAAGCCCGGGGCCTACTTCGTGAACACCTCCCGCGGCCGGGTCACCGACACCGACGCCCTCGTGCGCGCGGTGCGCAGCGGCCACCTCGCAGGCGCCGCCCTCGACGTGTACGAGGACGAGCCGCTTCCGGACGACAGCCCGCTGCTGGCCCTGGACAACGTCGTGCTCAGTGCGCACATCGCGGACTTCACGGTCGAGACCAAGCGCGCCCTGGCGCTGAACGCCGCCACGCAGCTGATCACCGCCCTCGACGGCAAGCAGCCGCCGAGCGCCCTCAACCCGGACGCCTGGGGCCGTGCCGCCGAGCGCCGCCGCGAACTGCTGGCCTGAGGCACCCGGATCCAGATCTGCATCTGCATCCGTGACGGGCCGCCCGCCGGTGGCGAGGCAGGACACACCGGCGGGCGGCCCCGCACGCCCGTTTCACAGAACCGCCCGAACAGAACAGAGGAGTTCCATCGTGCTCATGGCAGTTGTCGGCCTCAACTGGGGTGACGAGGGCAAGGGGAGGATGGTCGACAACCTCGCCGAGGATGCCGACTACGTGGTCCGCTACCACGGCGGCAGCAACGCCGGTCACACCATCCACACCGACCAGGGCACGTTCAAGCTGCACAGCCTGCCCAGCAGCATCATGCGCCCCGACGTGATCAGCATCCTGGGCCCCGGCATGACCGTCGACGTCGAGGGCCTGCTCGGCGAGATCGACGCCCTCGCCGGCCAGCCGGGCGTGGCCCCCGAACGGCTGCTCGTCTCCGACCGGGCGTCCGTCTGCTTCCCCTTCCACCGGGACCTGGACGGACTGGAGGAGGAACGCCTCTCGCACGGCAAGTACGGCTCCACCCGCAAGGGCATCTCACCCGCCTACGGCGACCGCGTCATGAAGAAGACGCTGCTGGTGGGCGAGCTGTTCGACAAGGAGGGCCTGCCGGGCCGGCTGGCCGCCGTCGTCGACTGGGCCAACGAGCGGATCACCAAGCTCTACGGGGGCGCCCCTCTGGTCCTCGCCGAGGTCGAGCGGTGGGCGGCCGACGTGCGCGACCGGCTGGAACCGCACGTCGCGGACGTGACGGCGCTGCTCTCCCGCGCCCTGGACGAGAACGCCGCCGTCCTGGCCGAGGGCCAGCTCGGCGCCCTGAAGGACCTGTACTTCGGGATCTACCCGTTCACCACGTCCTCCAACTGTCTGGCCGGACACGCCCCGGTCGGCATGGGCGTCCCCTGGGCCAAGGTCGACCACACCGTTGGCGTCACCAAGGCGTTCTCCTCCTGCGTGGGGGCGGGACCCTTCGTCACGGAGTTCGACGAGGAGCGCGCCGACCGGCTGCGCCGCCAGTGGGGCGAGTACGGCTCCACCACCAACCGGCCGCGCCGGCTCGGCGCCTTTGACGCGGTGGCCACCCGCTACGGGGCCCGCGTCCAGGGCGCCGACGCGATCGCCATCACCAACCTGGACCAGCTCACCGGCATCGGCGAGCTCCAGGTGTGCACCGCCTACGAGCAGGACGGCACGCCGGTGCCCGAGTTCACCACCAGCCCGGCCGAACTGGACCGGATGAAGCCCGTGTACCGGACCTTCGCCGGCTGGGACGAGGACATCTCCGGGATCCGCCGGTACGAGGAGCTCCCCGCCGCGGCCCGCGCCTACGTGGAGGGCATCCAGGAGCTGCTCGGCGTACCCGTCCGCCACGTCTCGGTGGGCTCCCACCGAGACGCCCTGATCAACATCACCGAGGAGAACTGACGTGCTCGCCGTGCTCGCCGTGAGCGACAAGCGGAACATCGACACCCTGGCGGTCGGCCTGCTGCGGCTGGGCTGGGACGTCGTGGCGACCGAGGGAACCCAGAAGCAGCTGGCGGACGCCGGCCACCAGGTCGGTCGGATCGCGGACCTGGCCGGCGCTCCCACCTTGCTGGGCGGCCGGGTCAAGACCCTGACCCTGTCGGTCATGGGCGGCATCCTCGCCCGTGACACCCCCGCCGACCTGGCGGAGATCGCCGCGTACGACATCACCCGCGTCGACCTCGTCGCCTGCAACTACTACCTGCTGCCCGAGCGGGAGCAGGGCATCGACTTCGCCGCCTTCCGCGAGAAGATCGACGTCGGCGGGCCGGCGATGCTCCGCGGCGCCGCGAAGAACTGCGAGCACGTCATCCCGCTCGGCGACCCCGACGACTACGACGAGGTCCTCGCCCTGCTGGACGCCGGCGCGGGCAGCCCGTCGGCGGTCCCGCACTCCCGCCGCCTGGCCCTCGCGGAGAAGGCCTTCCGGATCAGCGCCGCCTACGACGACTCTGTTCGGGCCCTCTTCCAGGCCTGACACGCACCGCCGGGGCGGGCACCGGGTGCGACACGGTGCCCGCCCCGGCGGCCGGGCCGCCACCCGTACCCGTACCCGGCCCCGTACCCAGCCCCGTACCCGGCCCCTGCACCCGTACCCGGCCCGGTACCCGTCCGGTATGCCCGGTGGAGCCACCGGCCGGTCGGGACCTCAGCCCGAGACGGCATCGGCCCAGTTGCGGTTGACCGTCTCCCGCGCCTTCTCCCGCTGGGCCTCCGTCGGGAACGACGGCGTGCCCTCGACCGTCGGCAGGTTCTCCGCGGCGGCCTTGTCGAGGGTGCCGTCCTTCTTCATGGCGTCCATCAGCACGGGGCGTGCATTGGCGCCGAGCCGGATGTTCTGGCCCTCCGGGCCGAAGACGTACTCCTGCCACAGGCGGGCCGCCGCGGGGTGCGGGGCGTCCTTGTTCACGCCGTGGGCGTAGTACTCGGCGAAGCTGCCGTCGAAGGGGATCGCGGTCCGCCAGTCGACGTCCGCGCCCTTCGCGCGGAATTCCTCGGCGTATCCGAGGTTGAGGAAGTCCCAGTCGATGCTGATCGGGGTCTCGCCCTTCTCGATCGTGGCAGGGGTGGATTCGACCGGGATGAAGTTGCCGTTCTTGCTGAGCTCGGCGAAGAAATCGATACCGGGCTGGATGTTGTCGAAGGAACCCCCGTTCGCCAGGGCCGCGGCGTAGACGCCGGCGAGGGCGGAGCCGGACTTCGTCGGGTCGCCGTTGAGCGCGACCTTGCCCTTGTACTCGGGCTTGCGCAGATCGGCGAAGGTCGCGGGGCAGGTCTTGACGCGCTTGGCGTCGCAGCCGATCGAGACGTAGCCGCCGTAGTTGTCGTACCAGCGGGCGCGCGGGTCCTTCTGTTTCTCGGGAATGCCGTCCCACGGGGCGACCTCGTACGGGGCGAGCAGGCCCTGCTGGGCCGCGGACCGGGCGAAGGAGCCCCCCACGTCGATCACGTCGGGGGCGCGGCCGTCGCCCCTGTGCTCCTTCAGGGCGGTGATCTCGTCCTGGCTGGACCCTTCCGGGTTCTCCACCGTGACCTTGATCCCGTACTTCTTCTCGAAGCCGTCGATCAGGGCGCCGTAGCCGGCCCAGTCGCTGGGGAGCGCGATCGTGTTGAGCGAGCCCTCCTTCTTGGCGGCTTCGGTCAGTGCTGCCATGCCGCCGGCGTCCGCGGCGGAGGTGGCCACCGCGGGTGCCCTGGGCACCGCGGCGGGTTCGTCTCCGCAGGCAGCGAGGGGCGCCGCAGCGAGGGCGAAGCAGACTGCGACGGCGGCTGTCCGGAGACGAGGTGGGGGCACGAAGGCTCCATGGCGGGCGGTCGCGTACCGGTCGAGACCAGCGTACGTTCGATGGCCCCGGCGGGCAGTCCCAGCCGCCGCCCCGGCTTGGGCTCAGTGCGGCTCGTCGTCCCACCCGGCGAGGAGCGCCTCCTCCGGAACCGCCACAGCCGGTACCGCCTTGTCGTGGAGGGCCTGCTCACTCCAAATGATCTTGCCGCGGGCGGTGTAACGGGTGCCCCAGCGCTGGGCGAACTGGGCGACGAGGAACAGGCCGCGGCCGCCCTCGTCGGTGTCCTCGGCCCGGCGCAGGTGCGGGGAGGTGCTGGACCCGTCGGAGACCTCGCAGATCAGGCTGCGGTCGTACAGCAGCCTCACCCGGATGGGCTCGCTTCCGTAGCGGATGGCGTTGGTGATCAGCTCGCTGAGGATCAGCTCCGTCGTGAAGGCGATGTCCTCAAGGCCCCAGTCCGCCAGCCGGCGGGCGCAGGCGTTGCGCACGCGGGACACCGCCGCAGGGTCGGGGGGCACGTCCCATTCGGCGATCCGCGCGGGGTCCAGTCGGCGGGTGCGGGCCACCAGCAGGGCGATGTCGTCGCTGGGCTTCGTGGGCAGCACCGCGTCGATCACCGCGGTGCAGGTCTCCTCCGGGGTGCGGGCGGGCCCGGCCAGCGCGGCGCGCAGCGCTGCAAGCCCCGCGTCCGGATCGCGGTCGCGGCCCTCGATCAGCCCGTCGGTGAAGAGTGCCAGCAAGGAACCCTCGGGCAGGGTCAGCTCCGCGGTCTCCATGGGTAGGCCCTCACCCAGGCCCAGCGGCGGGGAGACCGGTACCTCGGGGAAGGACACGGTGCCGTCCGGGTGGACCAGGGCAGGGCCCGGGTGACCGGCGGTGGCGGCCGTCACCCGCCCCGAGGCGGGGTCGTAGACGGCGCACAGGCAGGTGGCTCCGGTGATCCCCTCCCACTCCTGCTCGTCGGTGTCGATGTGGGCGACCAGTTCGTCCAGGTGGCTCAGGAGCTCGTCCGGAGGCAGGTCGAGGGTGGAGAAGTTGTAGACGGCGGTCCGCAGGCGGCCCATGGTGGCGGCGGCGTGCAGACCGTGGCCGACGACGTCGCCGACCACCAGCGCCACCCGGGCGCCGGGCAGGGGGATGACGTCGAACCAGTCGCCGCTCACACCTGCATGGGCAGCCAGATAGCGGTGTGCGACCTCGACGGCGGACTGCTCCGGCACGCCCCGGGGCAGCAGACTCCGCTGCAGGGTGTCGGCCACGTTGTGCTCGCGGGTGTAGCGGCGGGCATTGTCGACGGACAGCGCCGCCCGCGCGGTCAGCTCCTCGGCGAAGGACACGTCCTCCTCGTCGAACGGCGGGGAGTCCTCCCCCCGCCAGTAGCCGGCCATCCCCAGCACGACGCCCCGGGCCCGCAGGGGCACGGCGATCAGGGAGTGGATGCCGCGGTCCAGGAGCAGCTGGGCATTGGCCGGGTCCTGGGCCCGCCAGTGGTGGGTGGCGCGCAGGTCCGCCTCCAGGACCGCATGACCGCCGGCCAGTCCGGCGGCCATCGGACTGGTGGGAACGAACCGGATCAGTCGGCCGACGGGGTAGAGCGGGTGGTCGCCCTGGAGGCCGACGGAGGCGGCGCGGCGCATCTCGGTATTGAGCCGGGGCGGCTCCTCGCCGTGCAGTACCGGTTCCAGCAGGTCGACCGTGACCACGTCGGCGAACCGCGGGACCGCCACCTCCGCCAGCTCCTGGGCCGTACGCTCCACGTCCAGGGTCGTCCCCACCTGCACCCCCGCGTCGTAGAGCAACTTCAGCCGCTCGCGGGCCACCTCGGCCCGTCCGGACAGCGCCCGCAGCTCGGTGGTGTCCCGCAGCGTGACGACCGTCCCGGCGGTCCCGTACGGGGCGGTGGGTCGGATGTTCACCGCCAGTAGCCGATCGCCCGCCATGTGCACCTCGTCGGTCGCCGAACGGCCCGATGCGATCCGCTCCGCGATCCCCTCCTCCAGACCCAGGTCCGTGACGGGGAGCCCTTCCGCGTCCGCCGGCAGTTCCAGCAGCCGGCGCGCCTCGTCATTGGCCAGCAGCAGCCGCCCGCGGTCGCCGACGATCAGCACGCCCTCCCGGACCGCGTGCAGCACCGCGTCGTGGTGCTTGTACATCCTCGTCATCTCGGCCGGTCCCAGACCGTGGGTCCGGCGCAGCAGCCGGCGGCTCACCAGGGCGGTGCCGCCCGCGGACAGGGCGAGCACCGCGGTTGCGCTGCCGAGCACGACCGGCAGCTGCCCGTTCACCATGCTCTGGACGTTCTGGACCGTGACGGGGGAGGAGACGACCGCGATGACGCCGCCGTCCGCGTCCTTGACGGGAACCACCGAGACCACGGACTGCCCCAGGGAACCCGAGAACGTCTCCGTGAAGGACTTGCCGGCCGCCGCCTTGGCAAAGGGGCCGACGACGCGCTTGCCGATCTGCCGCGGGTCGCTGTGGGCGATGGTGACCCCGTCGAGCGTGTACACGTTGATGCCGTCGACCCCGGCGATCTTCCGGGCCGCCTCGGCGCTCGGCTGGAGCACGGCGCTGGGGTGGGGGCTGCGGAGGGCCGCCACGATCCCCGGAGACTCCGCGAACGTTCCGGCGGCGGCGAGAGTACGGTGCCGGGCGTCCAGCATGGCGGAGCTCCGCGCCTGCACCACGAGCGCGACGACCGCGGCGGCGACGAGAAGGACCACGACGGCCAGCTGGAGGAGGAACACCTCGCCGGCCACACTGCGCGCGCTCAGGAGGGCGGACAGCCGCTGCGGCCGCCGCGTCCCTTCCAAAGGGGGGCGGGCGCGCTCCCGGCGCTCTTGACGGCGCCCTGAGCGCTCGGGCCCAGGGCGAGCGGAGGGTCTCGTGGCCGAACCGAGCAGCCATCGCCGGAGTCCTCCCAGATAGTTGCTCACATAGTCCATCTTCTAACCTCTGCGCGCCGTCGGCAGCGGACGGCCCCGGCCCGGACGTGCGGTGCCGGAGCCCCAAGGACCTGCGGACAGCTGACCGCGAGCGCGAAGCGCTGTGGGCTCCGGCCCATCGCCCTTGACCTGCACGGAGCGGGCAAGGAGCAGGCAAATCGGGAGATCCTCCATGCTTCGCACCATGTTCACGTCCAACGTCCAACGTCCAACGTCCAACGTCTGACATCTGGACATCCGTGCAGGTCAGAGCCTTTCCGATCCCGATGAGGTCAGTAAACGGTCAGCATGGTGCGGGAGTGTGCCCCCGGCACGTCCGAAGATCCGGGAGACCGTCTTCGAGTGGGGACCCGACAGCGATCTGGTCGCCTTCGTCTGCGAGCGATATGGGCGGGCCGACCGCTCGGCCAACGCTGTCACGGCCCGGCGGAACCCTGCGACGGGGACCACCGGCACGGGCGCGGGACCATCTGCCCAGTGCGCGGTCCAGGCCTGCGCGACAGCGGCGGCGAGCGTCCGGTACGTGCCCAGTGCGTTCGTCATGGCGGTGCGCCCGTCGGGGTCGGCAGCCTCCCAGTCGGGCAGCCCGGCGAGCAGGCCGAGCAGCGGAGCGGAGACCGCGGTGTACTGCGCCAGGGCACCGAACAGGTCGCCCGCCGGTGCGACGGCCGGCTTGCGGGCCGACTGGTTGTACGTGACCTGGAGTTCGACGGTGTCCTGCTCGGCCGACTGATGTTGCACCGAACACCGGTACTGCCAGTGCAGCGCGTCGCTGAGCCCGGCGCCCGGGGTGGGGACGTCGGCGTGCTGGTCGAGCAGGATCGGCATCGGCGGGTACGCGCGCAGCGGGATCGGTACGCGCGGAGCCCCGAGGCCGAAGTCCAGGGCGGGCGGTGAGCCGGAGGCGAGCGGCGAGACGAAGGTGAGCCAGTCGGACCGGCCGTAGCCTTCGACCTCCCGCTCGATCCCGAACTCTAGCTCGACGCCCGCGAAGTCGAGGGTGAGGTCGAGCGCGGCGTGCTCGGCCACGTCGGGGACGGTGATCAGGAAATTGATCTGCGAGTCGCCGTCGGCGAGCGAGACCTTGCCGTTCGACACCGTCGCGGTGCGCAGGTGTGCGGGGACGTCCCGGTAGTCGACGACCGGGTTGCCGGACAGCCGCGCGTACGGGTCGGTCCACGGGGACGCCACGCTGGTGTCGTACTGGACCACGGCCGAGGTGGCGTAGCCGAGGGCCAGCGAGACGAGCAGCTCCTGACGCAGCCGTTCGACAGCCGCCGCGCGCTTGGGATCGGTTCCGGCGTCCGGCGTCTCCCCGGCGAGGACGTAGTCCAGGCCCGCCGCGACGGCGCCGGCGAGCGTCTTCTTGACGCCGATGATCCCGTCGAGCACGTCCCGGCCCAGCTCGTACGCACCCTGGACGTACGCGGCCGACAGGAGTAGTTCGACGTCCGCGAGGAACCCCTGGGCCCAGAGCTCAAGGTCGATGCCCTGGTAGTCGCGGGTCTGTCCCTCGGTCAGCAGCCCGGTCGTGACGTCGAACCCGGGGGTGTATACGTGCTGCCGTGCGATGAGCGTGGTGGCGAGAGGGCGGATCGCGAAGGTGCGCGGCTGCCTGGTTCCGGCGACCTTGAGCGGCGGCTCGATGCTGACGCTCTCGATGCCACCCGTGCCGAAGACGACTGCCCAGACATCGGTGGCGGACGTGCCGCCCGGCGCCGTCGCCAGCCGCAGGGCCGGCACCGCGCGCTGGACCTGCTCGGCGAACGCCGCCAGGGTGAGCGCATCGCTTTGGGCGGGGTCCGTGCTGCGGCCGGCGGGGACGGCGGTCGCCTCGCGCGTTGCGGTCGCGGCGAGCGCCGGGTCGACCAGTGTGGGTTCGCGGAAGAGGTCCAGCGCCACGGTGACCGGGAAGACGGGCCCGGGGAACGACCACTGGACGCCGTCCGGCGTCGACTTGCCGAGCCGGCCGGTGAGGCGGGCAGTGGCCGGCGGGACGACCACGCGCGAGCCGGGTCGCAGGAATCCGGTGTCGGCGTTCGCCGCGACGATGGCCTCGACGCCGGTCGTCACGCCCCGACGACGGAACCTTGCGACCACGGCGGTCAGCGTGTCGCAGGCCGCGGTGGTCTCGGTGGGCGCGGTGCCGTCCGCGCCGGGCTGCTGCCCGCGCAGCACCTGCCCGGGCAGCAGCAGGCCCGGTGTGCCGGCGTTCGCGGCGAGCAGCGCGACCGGGGTGACGCCGAACGGCCGCGCGGCCTCCTGCGGTGTCACTCCGACCGCTGCGGGCTGCGCGCAGAGCACGCCGGGCGGGCAGACCAGCAGCGCTCCGGTCGCGAGCACGTCGGTCCGCTCGCCGATCGCCGCGGCGAGTGCGGCGAGGTCGACCGGCGGGCCGAACACCGCGCAGACTTCGGCGAACGAGACGGGCGCCGCCATCGTCACCGACTCGGTGCCGACCGTGATGGTGACGCCGGACGCGATGGTCCCCGGCATCCCGGCGTTGACCTCGACCAGATCGGCACCGGGGAAGTACCCGGCGATGGCGTCGAGCGAGTCGCCCTCGCGCACGGTGTACGGCACCGAGCGACGGGATCCGAAGGCCACGCCCACATCCCGGGCACGACCGGGGGAGAGCCGGTCGAGAGGGCGACCGGGCCGTTGTGCCGCAACAGCGCGCCGGGTGTGGTGGCGTTGACGTCGGCGAAGTGCTTGAGCGTGTCGCCCGCCGGTACGGGCGTCGGCGTCGTGGTGAGGAACACCGGGGTGCCCGGGGTGAAGAGGTCGACGGTCGTGGTGTTCAGCGGCGCGAGCCGCTCTGGTGTGAGGCCTGCCCGGTTGTCGCGCAGGGTGTCGCCGCTCTCGACGAGGTAGCCCGTGACCTCAAGGGCCGCGCCCGCACGGAACATGCCCGGCTTCTCCGCGTTCAGCGACACCACCTGCGCGGCGTCGAACGGGACACCGAGGTCCCGGAACGCCGACTCGACGCCCGCCAGTGTCGCTTCGCTGGCCGGCCGGTCGAACGAGACCTCGACCTTGACACCGTTGCAGTCGAAGACGAACCCCGGGGTGAGCAGCCCCGGGCGGCCCTGATTGGCCGTCACGAGCGTCCTGAGGGTGCAGCGCAGCGCCGCCGCGAGTTCCTCGGCCGGCGGCGACTCGGGCGCCACCACCGCCTCGCGCGACGGGGTGACGAGCTCGACGGACGGGTTGAGCGGCAGCACGGTGTTGTCCTCGTCGACCAGCACCCGTTCCGGGTCGAGCGAGGGGTCGACCGCGTCGCACAACCCGGCGATCGTGTCCTGGTTACGGAACGCCGCGCTCACCGGTACCGCCAGTTCATCGGCGTCGAGCATGGCGCTGATGGCCGTGCCCGCGTTCGCCGTGCCCAGCTCGTCGAAGCCGACGCCGTAGGTCGTGCAGAGGCCGTCCAGGGTCGCGGCGTCGGTGGCGGGTGCGGAAGCGATCATTGCGAGCGAGCCGAGCAGCGCGTGGGCACCGATGACGTACCGGCCCAGCACGGCCACGTCGACGGGGAGCGGGGTGGGCTCCGATCCGGGATCCTGCTGGAGCGAGGTGAGCAGCGCGGCCCGGACGTCGGGCTGGGTGACCTGGTAGTAGACCGGCACCAGACGGTCCCGGTCGCGCGTCGCCGCGTCGGCGGCCGCGCTGCCGGGGTCGGCCGCGCCCGGCTGGTAGGTGACGGCCTGGAGGTCGACGGCGACGGCGAGGTCCGCCAGGACGCCGGACGGCTCGACGGTGTAGTGGAGGGTGGTCGACGGCCAGGCGCCGACGCCGATGACCGGGTCCGTGTAGCGGACGGGCACGGGGGTCTGGCTCAGACTGCCCGACCGGTTGCCGAAAACGTCCTGGAACCACACCGAGACCCGGCTCTGCGCGCCGGCGGTGACGCCGGCGTACGGGTTGCCCACGGAGGGCGGTGCCGTGGGCACGGCCGGGGCGTGCCGCACGGCGAACCGGCTGATGTCGACGATCCGGGTCAGGTCCCAGACCTCTTCGGCAGCCTCGCTCGCCACCAGGAACCCGAGTTCGTCGGTAGCGTCCGCCGGCTTCGGTGACACCGCCCGGCCCTCGACACTGCCGCAGAAGTCCGTCGTCGGGTCCAGCTGGAAACCGAGCAGCCCGTACAGACGGCGCAGCCGGCCCTGCGGGGTGTCGTCGGCCAGCGGGTTGGCGAACCGCGCGGTGAACCCGACCTGACCGGGGTCGACCGAGGCGACGGGCCGCAGCTCGGGCGGGTTCACCGCACGCGCGGCGAGCGCGACCGACGCCGGATCCACCCCGTCCCCGACCACCGCGACGTTGGTGAATGCGAACAGGTGCCGGTCCGGTGCGACACCGCACTGCGACGAGAGCTGCACCAGCAGCGACAACCGGGCAAGCCCGTCCTGGTCGAAGATCGAGTCGGGCACCTCGCCGCGGTACTGCATCCAGTAGCCGCCACCACCCACGACGCTGCACTCCCACAGCAGCGTCAGGAACCGCTCGCAGTCGGAGATGGCCGCGAAATGCTGCCCCGCGATGGAGCTTCGGGCTGCCGTGGGACCGCTGTGCGTCTCGGTGGACAGGTTCGTCTGGACGATGAAGGTCCGGTCGGCGACGAGTGGAGTCGAAGTCAGACCCGGGCTGAGGCCGGGTGACGGCGGAAGCTGCCAGAGCAGGGTGAGCAGCGGGCGCTCGCCGGGCGGCGCCGGCGGGAAGGCGCCGGTCGCCGGCTTCTCGGGGATGCTCCGCAGGTACTCCAGGAGCTGCGCGATCCGCTGCCGGTCGGCGGTGTTCGCGCCGAACACCTCGACCGTCCCCGCGAGGCCCGGAACGCGGCGGACGGTGAACGAGACCAGCGTCGCCCACGCGTAGCAGCCGAGCTCCGTGTAGCGGGCGTCCGCGCCGGTCTGTGGTGTCGTCTGCTCCAGCAGGAACTCCGAGCCGCTGCGGTCCGACCCGGCACGCGCGATCAGGTCGTTCGGTAGCGGCCACAGCGAGGGCGGGCCGGAGGGTGCGGTGGGTAGCCGGACGGTGGTGGTCGTCTGCCACGGGATCACCTGCGTGACGGTGTGGCGCGCGCCGATCTCGTGCGAAAGCGGCAGGGCCGCGAGCGGGCTTTCGATGACGGGCACCAGCCCGGTCGCCGGGTACTTGTCCCGCAGGTCGGCGGCGCTGATCGAGATGACCGCGTTGTCGGCCTCGGCGGCGTCGAGCCGGATCACGCCGTCGTGTACGGCCGAGTCGGCGAAGGTCAGCCAGTTGGCGGGTTGAGCCTGGTCGACGGTGATGGTCACGACCGGGTCCTAGGATCCGGCCGGGGGAGGCGGCGGGCCGGTGACCTGCTGGCCGATCAGCTGGTAGCCACCGGTCATCGGCCCGGTGGCCTGGTACTCGCCGTCGACCCGGACCGGCGCGGGCAGGCGCAATCCGCCCAGCGCGAACCGCGCGACCTGGCCGCTCACGGTGGCCATCGCAGGGCCGTCGTGCATCGCGGCGATGAGCTCGTCCACGGCCATCGCGGGCACGTCGGGCACGGTGAGCTGCCGCTCGGGCTGGGCGGCCAGCACGCCCGTGTCGAAGGCCATCCGCTCGGCGAGGTCCGCGAGCCCGAGCGCGTACCGCTGGGCCAGCGTCAGCAGGGTGAGGCCGGAGGCCGTCGTGCCGACCGCACCCGGCACCTCGACGGTGACCAGCGGTACGAGCGCGTCCGCGGCGGCGGCGTAGGTGTCGAACCGGTCCGCGGGCCGCAGAAGCCGGTCCTGGAGCGAGCGGAGGGTGTCGTTCGGCAGGACCACGGCCGCGGCGTCGGCCGGAAGGCGGACGCCCTCCGGGTCCACCGGCTCGTTCGCCGTGCGTACCGCCTCCATCCATTCGGCGAACGGCGTGCCGGGCACGACGTTCTGGATCAGCGCGGCGTACGCGGCGACATCGAGGACGGTATCGCCCGGCAGGGTGGTCCAGGTGATGGTGGCGGTGCTCTGGTAGGCGTCAGGCACCTTGAGGGTCGCGGGCAGCGGTCGCGCCGGGTTGCCGCCCAGCCGGTCGATCGCCTGCTGGTACCAGTCGGCGAGCGGCACCTCGCTCGGCTGAGTCAGCCCGAGCCGGACGTAGAAGACCGCCGCGGTGTCGTCGACGGACATCCCGGCGTGCACGAACCCTGGCAGCGGCACGGTCGCGCCGGCGTGCAGCAGCGGGGTGGCGTCGCGTAGGTGGTCGAGCAGCGCGGTCGGGTCGGCCTGGTGGGCGTGGGCCAGTTGACCGAGCGACTGGCCCGCGCCGAGCTGCACCGGCAGCGTGCCCAGGGTGACCGGGACGTCCGCGACGACGGGCCAGTCGGGGTTCGCGACGGCGATCGACTGCGCCGTGACGCCGAGCGCGACCGTGAGCGTGTCGCCGGCTTGCGCGGCGGTCAGCCGGTCCGGCAGGCCGGGATTCAGCGCCAGCAGCTCGGCCGCCGAGATGCCGAGGGACGACGCGAGATGGTCCGCGGTGTCCCGGGCAGCGACCTCGTACGGCGCGGCGGCCGTCCCGAAGCTCGCAGCGATGGAGTGGAGCGAGTCCTTCTCCGTCACCTCGTGGGGGAACCGGTCAGCAGGTTCACGGCGGCCTGAGCGCTGGCGCGGGCGACCATGCGGAGGTAGTCGCGCAGCACGAAGGTCGCCATGGACTCGCTGGGCTCTTCCGCCACGGTGAGGGAGGAGGCGCGCTCGCCGGGCGGGACCGGGTCGAGCTCGGCGAAGTACGCGATCGCCTCGGTCTCGTACGTCGCGTCGATCTGCTGGTAGGTCGCGAAGTCGCGGTCCCGGTCGGCCGGGTCGGGCAGGCCGGTCGAGGTCCACTTCAGTACCGGGACCATCGGGAACGGCGTCCCGGAGACGTCGTCGGCCGTGTCACCCGCCGGGGTGCCGCTGATCCGGAGGTGGATGTTGTGGGTGAGGAAACCCTGGATGTTGGTCCAGGTGAAGCCGTCGTTCTCGGCCTCGACCAGAGCCAACTGCGCGACCAGCTCCAGCAGTTCGTCGAGCGTGACCGTCGGCGAGGAGACGCCGAGCGCGTCGAGGGACCAGCGCAGCAGGCCATCGGCGAGCAGGTTGAACGAGGTGTCGGCGGCCGTGTCCGCGCGCGGGTTGCGCGACACGTCGGGCCGCTCGGTGTGGGCGATGGTGACCGCGTCCACCGGGACGGCGTTGTCGGCGAGCAGCATGACGACGAGGCGGTAGTCGGGTTCGTCGTTCGACGGCGGCGTCCGGCCGGCCCAGTCGACCGGGACCCGATGTCGTCGGTGACCTTCTTGTACAGCAGCGCATGGCGGGGACCAGGTCCCAGGCGGCGTCGGGGAGCGAGGCCAGCCAGGGGCCGGCGCTCTTCACGCACAGCGCGCCGTCGGCGGCGTCCCAGGCGAGGAGGGTGTCGGGGCGGTCGGCGAGCCAGGAACCGGCCGCGGCTGCTGGCCGCGGCGCAGGGCAGGTCCTCCAGGGCCTGGTAGAGCCGCTCGGGGTGGAACGGCCGGCGTCGCTGCCAGACGAGTGTGGCGACGCCGGCTTCTTCGGCTTGCTGGGGGAGGAGTGCACAGGCGGGGTGCTGGGGCGGCGGCGGCCGTTTCCACGTCGAAGCTGGCGCAAGCCAGGCGGGTGAGTTCGCTGGCAGGTCCGCGAGAGAGGTCACCCGCCGTGCGCGTTCGTGGAGCTGCCGGTCCGGCCGCGGCGCCGTCCGTTCCAACCGAAGTCCAGCCCGGCACTGATCGCCAGGATGGCCAGCAGGGTGACGATCGAGGCAACCTCGTGGATCAGGGTGGTGACGATGAAAGTGACCAGGACCCCGCCGGCTGCTGCGACCGCGAGCCCGAGGATCGCCGGGTTGGCGCCGGTCTCCTTGCGCACGCGGAAGTGGGCGACGGTGATGAGCACGAAGATGAGCAGGGCGACGGCGCTGCCGATCGAGGCGATCGCTTCGAGTTTGAACGCGATTGCGAGCACGAGGCAGACGGCTGCCTCGAACAGCAGGCCCGCAGTCACACGGCCGCCCACCTTGCGGGCCATGAGCGGCGGGAACAGACCGTTGTCGACCAGTCGCTCGGACAGGCCCGCAGCGGGGTACAGCCCGGCATTGGTCGCACCGGCGGTGGCGAACAAGGCGGTGATGCTCATCAGCCAGTAACCGGCCTGGCCGAGTGTGGGCTCGGCCGCCACGGCGAGGGCTGTGCCGCCGGAGGAGACCACCTCCTCCACGGTCAGAGTGCCGAACACGCCGAGGGCGATGGCGATGTAGATGACGGTGGCGATCCCGAGGGCGAGGTACATGGCCCTCGGCAGCTCACGGTCGGGCCTGGCCAGGTCCTTGGCCGTGAAGGTGATGATGCCGAAGCCGAGGAACGCGAAGAAGGTCAACGCGACACTGGAGATGATGTCGCGCCACGCGGGGTAACCGGAGAACGCCAGCAGCGAAGGGTCCATGTTGACCAGGGTGACTACGGCGAAGACGGTCAGGATGCCGAGCACCACGTAGACGATGACGGTCTGGGAGCGGGCGACCAGCCGCGAGCCGACGATGTTGACCGCGGTCATCACGATGATGATCAGGGCCGCGAACACCTTGGCCCAGGCGGCGTCGCCGCCGGCGAACATCGAGGTGGCGTAGTTTCCGAAGGAGACGGCGACCATCGCGGTGACCACCGCGTTGGCCAGGTAGGTCAGCCAGGCGATGATGCCGGTGGCGTGCCCCAGGCCGAAGCCCTCGGCCGCGTATTCCAGCAGGCCGCCGGCGGACGGGTAACGCGCGCCGAGCTTGGCGAAGGAATAACCCTGCAGCACGGCGATCACGCCGGCGATCAGGAAGCTGAGCCACACGGCCGCCCCGGCGACCTCGCCGGCCGCACCGAGGAGGGCGAAGATTCCCGCGCCGACCATCGCTCCGACGCCGATGAATGCCGCCTGACGGACGTTGAGGTACCTGGTCTGCTGCCCTTGCTCGGGCTGTTCCGGATCGCTCATCACGCAGATGCCTTTCTGGTCCGGTCGGCCGCGCCGAGGTGTCGTGCGACGAGTTCGCCGAGTCCCCGGAGCGCGAACAGGGCGGTGACGGGTAGGAGAGCAAAGCCGCACGGGATGAGATTCGGGTCGGTAGGCCCCAGGATGCGGCCCAGCGCGTCCATCTGAGCGGCCGACACGGCGATGGCGACCTCGACGGCGATCGCCCTGTTCATCCGAGGGCTCTCGAACGTGGCCGTGAGCCGGGTCGACCCCGAACGCGCGCACGACCTGCTCGGGGCCGCGGGTGTACCAGGTGTGCGAGTTCGCCGGACTCGGGGGCCGGCTCGGCCACAGCGCTCATGTGCCGAGGGTGGCGACGAGAACGGCCTTGATGGTGTGCAGGCGGTTCTCGGCCTGGTCGAAGACGATGCTGGCCGGGGATTCGAAGACTTCGTCCGTGACCTCGATGCCGCTGTCCATCCCAGTCGCAGCGATGATCTCGGCGCCGACTACGGTCTCGGCGTTGTGGAATGCGGGCAGGCAGTGCATGAACCGCACGCCCGGGTTTCCGCTGGCCGCAAGCAGAGCCCGGTTGACCTGGTACGGAGCGAGGAGCTTGACGCGGTCGGCCCACACCTCCTTGCTCTCGCCCATCGAAACCCACACGTCGGTGTGCACGAAGTCGACGCCGGCCACCGCCTCGGCGGGGTCCTCGGTCACCGTGACGCGCGCTCCGGTGTTGCGCGCGATGTCCGCGGCCAACTCGGTCACGTCGGCAGACGGATGCAGGTTGGGCGGCCCGGCCAGGCGCACGTCGGCCCCCATGAGGGCGCCCATGACCAGTAGTGAGCGACCCATGTTGAACCGGCAGTCCCCGACGTACGCGTAAGCGAGCCGGTCGTACGGTTCGTGGCTCGCCTCGTGCATGGTCAGGAAGTCGGCGAGCATCTGGGTGGGGTGCCATTCGGCGGTCAACCCGTTGTACACGGGCACGCCGGCGTGCCGGGCCAGTTCCTCGACCTGGACCTGACGGTCACCGCGGAACTCGATCGCCTCGTACATCCGGCCAAGCACCCGGGCGGTGTCCGCGACCGACTCCTTGTGGCCGAGCTGGGAGCCGCCCGGGTCCAGGTAGGTGACATGGCCGCCCTGGTCGTGTACAGCGACCTCGAAGGCGGACCGGGTGCGGGTGGAGGTCTTGGCGAAGATCAGCGCGACCTCTTTGCCGACCAGCTGCGGCCGCTCGGTGCCGGTGTACTTGGCCCGTTTGAGGTCCCTGGACAGGTCGAGCAGGAAGCGCAGCTCGGCCGGCGAGAAGTCGACCTCTTTCAGGAAGCTTCGGCCGCGCAGGTTGAACATGGTGTGCTCCAGTGGCTTGCGGCGGGAGGCGGGACGAGGGCTGCCGGCGTGGTCAGGACAGGGGGTCGCGTTCGAGCGGGCAGGTCATGCAGTGCGAGCCGCCGCGGCCACGGCCGAGCTCGAAGCCCTCGATCGTGATCACCTCGACGCCGGCCTTGCGCAGCGCGGTGTTCGTGCCGGTGTTGCGCTCATAGGCGATGACCACGCCGGGCTCGATGGCCACCAGGTTGTTGCCGTCGTCCCACTGCTCCCGCTCGGTCCCGAACTGGTCGCCGGCCGTCGGCACGATCCGCATTTCCGGGATGCCGAGGGCCTCGGCCATGGCCTCGGGCAGCGTCCCGGCGTACTGCTCGATGACCAGGCGCTCGACCGAGTCCCCCGGGCGCACGGACCAGATGCGGGCATGGTCGACCACGTCGGGATAGAGCGTGACCAGGTCCCGGTCGCACATCGTGATCACCGTGTCGAGGTGCATGTAGCTGCGCGATTTCGGCAGCAGTACTGCCAGCACCTGCCGGGCGGAGTTGGCCAGGAACAGCTGCCGGGCGATGATCTGCACCGCTTGCGGCGTGGTGCGCTCACCCATCCCGATCATCACGGTGCCGTTGCCGATCGGCTGCACGTCTCCGCCTTCGACGTGGCACTGGCCCCAGTCCTCGTCGGCGCCGCCGAGCCAGACCGGGAACTCCTCAGCGGTGAACATCGGGTGGAACCGGTACACCGCCTCGACGATCAGGGACTCCGGTCGGCGGGCCGGCTTGGCCATCGGGTTGATCGTCACCCCGTTGAAGATCCAGCACGACGGGTCGCGCTGGAACAGGAAGTTCGGCAGCGGCGGCAGCAGCATCGAGGTCGGATCGCCCGCTTGCCACTCCAGGCCGAGATCCTTTTTGACGTCGGCGCGAGTGATGCCGCCGATCAGGAAATCGGCGACCTCGGTCGGCGTCGCTTCCTCCAGCCAGGCGCGGGCCCGCTCCGCGCCGACGATCCCGACCTGACGCTCGTTCAGCAGGTGTCCGGCGACCCAGTTCCGCGTCTCGGCGGAGGCGAGCGCCTCGACCAGCAGTGTTTTGACTTCGAACACCTCCACGCCGCGTTCGCGCATCTGCCCGCAGAACGCGTCGTGCTCCCGTTGCGCCTGCGCAACCCACAGCACGTCGTCGAACAGCAGATCGGCGGCGTTGGACGGGGTCAGCCGGGTGTGTTCGAGTCCGGGGCGGTGCACCATGACGCGGCGCAGCCGGCCCACCTCGGAATGGACGCCGAGTGCCATGTCAGCCCTCCTCGTTCGTACTGGTGCCGTGACCGGTCCCGGCCGCGGCCGTGCTCACGCCGCTCGCGTCGAGCGAGATGCGTGTCCCCGCGCTTCCGTCGACCAGCGCCTCGATGTCGGCCAGCGCGCCGATGACCGCCTCCCGCCCGGTGGCGCGCACGAAGCTGCAGGCCGCGGCTACCTTCGGCAGCATCGAACCGGCGGCGAACTGCGCGCTGTACCGCTTCAGGAGCGCATCGGGGTGGGCGCGGGAGATCAGCTGCTGGTCCGCGGTGCCGAAGCCGAGGAACTCCCCGGCCGTGTCGGTCGCCATCACCAGCAGGTCCGCGTCCAGGTCCTGGGCGAGCAGCGCGCTGGCCTGGTCCTTGTCCACCACCGCCTCGACACCGGTCAGCGCGCCGTCCGTGCCGCGGGCCGTCGGCACCCCGCCGCCGCCCGCGCACACCACCACGCAGCCGGTGGCGAGTAGCGCCCCGATCTGATCGGCTTCCAGCACACGCCGGGGCACCGGTGAGGGCACGACCCGGCGCAGCCGTCCGCCGTCGCGTGCGAAGCGCCAGCCGTGTTCGCGCTCCAGCTCGGCCGCCTCCGCGTCGGAGTACTGCGGCCCGATGGGCTTGCTCGGCGCGTCGAACGCCGGGTCGGACGGATCGACCTCGGTGATCGTCAGCACCGTCGCCACCGACTGCGTCGGCCCGAGCCGGTTGCGCAGCTCCAGCTCGATCAGGTAGCCGACCATGCCCTGCGTCTCCGCACCCAGCACATCGAGAGGGTACGGAGGTACCGGCTTGTATGCGGCCCCCTCCAGCGCCAGCAGACCGATCTGCGGGCCGTTGCCGTGCGAGACGATCAGATCCACGCCCGCCGCGATCTTCGCCAGCTGCGCGCAGGCTACCGCCACGTTCACCCGCTGGTTCTCGCTCGTCATCGCCTCACCGCGGCGCAGCAGCGCGTTGCCGCCGAGTGCCACCGCCACACGACGCGCCCGTGCCGCGCCCGGCGTGGGCGCGGTGCCCGGGCCGGAAGCGGTCCGCATCGTTACCTCCATGGCGGCACCTCGGTGGGCGGCACCATGTGTCGACGCTGCGCCCGGTCTACCGGTCTACCGGTAGACCGGTAGACCGGTAGGCCGCACAGCAGGGCCGCCGCGGCCAGCAGGAACGGCGCCCAGTAGCCCCACGAGGTGCGGCTGGTGTCGCGCGAGTACCAGATGAACAGGATCGAGAACACCAGCGAGAGCACCGCGATCACCATGTCGCGGCGAAGCGGGCGCCCTGTAGTTGCCGCCGGTCTGCCAGCCGCCACTTGATCTGCGCTCCGGCGGACAGTGCGTAGGGGATGGCGGCCGTGATGCCCGTCATCAGCACCAGCGTGGTGAACGCCGTGGTGCCGCCGGACCCGGAGTAGTTCACGATCACCGCGACGGACGCCAGCGCGGTCGAGGTGACCACTCCGAACGCCGGCACGCCCTTGGCGGACAGCTGCTTGAACCGCGCGGGCAGCAGCCCGTCCTGCGCCGCCGCGAGCGGCATCTCCGCGCAGATCATCGTCCAGACGCTCAACGCGCCGAGCCCGGAGACGATCACGGCGACGGCCATGATGTTCCCGGCCCAGCTCCCGCCGAAGATCGCATTGGCGGCGTCTGAGAACGGCGCGGTGGAATTCTTCAGCTGCTGGGCCGGCAGGATTCCGAACACCGCGACCAGGGAGAGCACGTACACCACGGCCGTGGCCAGCGTCCCGATCACGGTGGGGCGTGGAATGTTGCGGTCCGGGTCGCGCACCTTGCCCGCGGCCACCGCCACGGTCTCCACCCCGAGGTATCTGAACAGGCCGATCGGCATGCCGCCGCCGATCGCCGCCGCCGTGCTCTCGCCGCTGATATTCGCCGGGCTGTAATTCGCCCCGTGCACGAAGAACAGCCCGACGGTCGCCATGAACGCCAGCGCCGCGAACTTCAGCACCGTGGTGACCACCTGGACCAGGCCCATCTGCCGCGCCCCGGCGAGGTTCACCAACGCGGGCAGCCACAGCCCGACCAGAACCAGCAGGACCGAGACGAACCGGTTGTGCCCTTTGTTCAGGAACACCTCGACGTACAGCACCCAGCCGACCGCGATCGCCGCGTTGCCCGCCCAAGCGGTGATCCAGTACGACCACGCACTGAGGAATCCGAGGGTGTTGCCGTACGCCGTGCGCGTAGGCATGGGGACCGCCGTCCGCAGGCAGCCGCCGTGAGAGCGCGGCGAACAGAAGCGCGAGCGCCAGCGCACCGAGGGTCGTCAGCCCCACCGAGACCAGACTGATCGGTCCGAAAGTGGCCAGAGAGGTGGGCAGGTTGAACACCCCGACACCGATGATCGTGCCGATGATCAGCGCGATGGCGACCGTGGGCCCGAAACTGCGCTGAGCTGAGTCGGAGGCCTGCGGCGATCCCGTACCGTCGTCCGACGCGTCCGGAGTCGTCATGACTCTCCCGTGACTCTGGTCATGCCACGCCGCCTCGACCGGTGCGATCCAGGCCATGCGTCGAGCCTCGTTGCGTGACGCGTATTGCGCAACCGCACGTAGGCAGGGTGTACGGCGTCCGGGTGAGCCGTCGGCCTCGCCCGTGAAGTTGTCGAGCTCCGCGATGCCCGCGACGCGAGTTATGCGGCCAAGCCCATGTCGAGGCTCTTGTGGCCCGGGCAGGTGAACTCGTACAGCCGCAACCCTAAGAACAGGAGCACCCCGCCATGGTGCGGGATCTGCAGTGCGCACCTCCCAACCGGCAGCACCATGCGTGCCTCAGTCGCGACAGAGGATCACCCGGTCGGCTGACATCGCCAGCCCATTCGTAGCGGCGCACGTGACTGCTCTGGATCCGGGCGGGCGGACCCAGTGTGTGCGGCCATGGGTGGATCGCCCGGGAATGCGAAGTTGCGATCCTCGCCCCGCCTGGAGGCTGTCCCGAGCACGGTCGCCGGCGAGTCGTTCCCCGGCCCCTGCTACCTCAGAGCGCCGAGGTGCTTTCCCAACCCAAAGTCATCGACCGCACGACCATGAGCGTCCGGGAGGGCGATGCGCTCGCGGACCTCGGGTCCGGGGCGGCCACAGCCGGCTTCTCACGGCTCCCCGGGTCGTCGGGGCGTGGCAGCGTCCGGCTCCTGGCAGGTCGGCTCGCCGTCGACCGCGTGGCCTGGAGCGGTGCGGTAGGCGGCATTGAGAATCTTCCGCGCCTGGCGTTCGACCAGGATCGGGATGTATGTCCTGACCTTGGCATGGTGGAACGATTCGTACGCTTCCCTGACCGTGGCCTCGACGGTGATCGCGTCGACCGAGGCGTAGGCAGCCCTCAGTCGCGCCACCATGTTCAGGATGGACACCGGTTCGTCCTGAGAGCCGGGTGACGGGAGGTTCGGCGGCCCTACGGGATCGGCACCCTCCACCGGTCCGGGAGGGCGGTTCGGCCCTTCGGCGGGAAGGCAGCTGCCCACCTGAGGAGTCTGGTCTTCGACCGTCATGGCCATCGTGCCCCCATGTCCCACGACCTCCAGACCGCAGACCTCAGAACCGCGTACCTCGCCATCAGCGAGAAGGTCCCTCGTGCTCATTGTCTGCTCGCCCGGACAAGATCGCCCGGTCAGGTCCCGCCCTGATGGACTCGCCGGGCGGACAGAGCTCCCCGCCGCGCGCCTTCGGTGTGCGTCGTCGACCTTGTGCCACTGGAAGGACCCGGGCTTCTTCGAGAACCAGCAGGGCGCGCACTTCAAGACCTTCTACACGGTCTACAGCGGTCAGACCCGCTCCTACCTGGACGCGGACGAGATCCCGTCGGGCATCCCGCGCTGTGACGCCGTCGTCAAGGACAAGGCCGCCCAGAAGTACAACGCGAAGATCACCACGTACGGAGAGCCGGACCGTACGTTCACGTCGTTCATCCGCACCTGGGACGTCGTCGAGGGCTACCAGGCCAGCGGCGAGTGGTACGGGAAGAACGACTGCATCATCCTGACCGGCGCGGCCACGAAGCGCGAGGGACAGACCCTCTACAAGACCAGCGAAGTGCAAGTGGATCCGCGACCAGGACGTCACCCTGGTCGGATAACGGCCTCGCAAACCCTCGGAGCCTCAGCTGGTCAGCGGGCGAGTACGTGGCCGTCGTGGGGGCGGTGGTCGCGGGAGCGGCGCAGGTCGGCGGTGACGTAGGTGCGTTGCAGCCAGCGGTCTGTGCCGTCGTAACGGGGGTGGAAGGCGGTGCGGCCGTGAACGGTGATGCGGTTGTCGATGACGACCAGGTCGCCGGGTGTCAGGCGCAGGGTGCGGGCGGTCGCTTCGCAGGCACGGTCGAACTCGGCCAGCGCCGCGGTGGCCCGGGGGGTGAGCGGGGTGGTGACGAGTTGGGCCATGCGGATGTCGGGGTCCTCGGTTGCGCCCGACAGCACTCCTCGGGGCTCGACATCGGGCTCACCCGTGGCGGCGTCGGGGCCGAAGGAGGGTGGTGGTGTGGTGATGAACTCCGGTGCGAACAGGGCCTGGCGGCCGGCTGGGGTGAGGAGGGGCAGGGCTTGGCGGATGCCGGCGGTGCGCATGCCGGCGATCCGGTCGTGGTCGGCGCGCAGGCACAGGAAGACCACGTAGTCGGGTGGGTGGGGGTGGAAGCCGTTCTCGGTGTGGAAGGACAGCGGTACCGATCCGGCGTTGCCGTGGAAGGTCTCCTGTCCGGGGACGGGTACGACGTCCTGTACGAGGGCACCGGATTTCTCGGCCAGGTAGGCGAGGGGCTCGCCGAGTCCGCAGGCCACCATGGTGAGCAGGGCGGCCGAGACGGTGGCTTCGCGCTGGACCGAGCCGGGTACGGCCGGCGTCGCGGGCAGGGCCGCCTGATCGACGGGCAGGCCACCGATCACCAGTGTGCCGTGCGGGCCGGAATGCCTTCGGAACCGGCGCACCTCCCGGCGCAGCGGTAGCGGAAGCTCTTCCCAGGCGTCCCGGGCCCGTGCCAGCCACTCGACGTGATCGACCTGGTCGTGCACACCGGTGCACAGGCTGCGGGCCAGCCGCTCACACGCGTCGGCATCGGCCGGCTCCAGTTCCCGGTCGGCGGTGACGACGGTGTTTTGGGTGGTGTCGGGCGTCGTCTCGGGCATCTGATCTCCTGCCGGGGGTGTGGGCGGGCGGATGCGCGGACTCACGAGTGGCGCAGGCCGGCCACGGCATCGGCGATGTAGTGGTCCCCGAACCGGATGAGGGGGGCGTACTGGGCCGCGCGGCGATGGCGCATGAGCCGTAGTTCGGCGACGGCGTTGTCGGGGCCTTCGGGTTTCTGGGCGATGGAACGACGCAGATGCACCATCGAGTACGCGAGGGTGACGTGCCGTTCACCGTCCACGATGTCGGCTTCCAGGAGAGCGCCCCGTGCCTCGGCCAGCTCCGGGGCGCGGGCCGCCAGGTGCTCGTAGGAGTCGGGTACCACAGACAGAAGGTCCTTCATCGCCGTCCGGAACAGCTTGTATCCGCGGTGCTGGCGCCCGCTCAACGGGATGTCCACCGATGGGGGCGCCATGGTGCGGCGTATCGCCGCCATGTAGTAGTCGGCCGGGATCGTACTGGCGTGTGTCATGGCCCCCGGGAAACCGCGTACGTACACCGTCGCGTCCGCCAGCCGCAGCAGCGCGGCATCAACATCACCGTGCCGCAGATGGCGGGTGGCATCAGCCACGGCGACGGCGGCGCAGACGTTGAACAGGACATGGACCTGGTGCCCGATGAGCCACCGGGCACTCCACACGCTCTCCAACGACGCCTCAGCGCCTGGCTCGGGGACGGCCACGGGCGGGACGGAGTCAAGGTCGGCGATCGGCGCGGCGCCGGTGAGGTCGAGCACCGACTGCCGCATCCCGGCCACCTCCAAGGCCAGGTCGGCACCCGACAGCGGAGCATCACACAGGTCTTCCAGACCGCGGTGGATGACCAGGACACCGTGCAGGGCAGCCTGCTGGTCCGACAGCTCCACCTCACGGACCCGGAAGAACGACTGACTGGTCGACTCCGCCGGCATTCCCTCACCGGCCACGGCCGGAGCCAGAGCGGACAGCGCGGCTGCCAACTCACCTGCAGCCGCGGCGGTCTGCCGCAGCACGAGAGCCCGCTCGACCGGTCTGGCATGGGTCGCCACCCCGGCCAGTATGTGTGCGGTCCGTTTCGCCTCGGCATCGACCCGCGGGCCCAGAGCCGGGACGGGCCGCCCGCCTCGGGGCTCACGGAAGACAGCGACAGCAGGATGACCGGCAACCGGTGATAAGCCCATGGTTGAAGAACTTCGCCAAGAACACCCCACACGAAACCCGATCCACAAGACCATTCCTGTGCGGCGAGGCGCTGCAGTTGGCCGGCGCTCGGCGAAGCGGCCGAGCCGGACAGCTCAGGCCGTCCAGGTGCTTCGTCTGTTGGCCGGTGTCGAGGTAGCAGTCGGCGCGTGTGGCCTCAACGGGAGCCGTGGCGCCAGGCTTCAGGTCCACTCAAACTGGGGGTTTGGCTCCGGCAAGTGACCTGTGTGCAGGCCCCTGCCGCGTCCGCTGCGACCTTCACCGCCGAGCTAGTGGCCCGCAACAGCCGGCGGTGCGTGTCGGTGGACGGCGCGAGCACCGCCAACAGAGCGGGGATCATCCAGTACGACCGTGTCGGCGGCACCAACCAGTACTTCCGTCTCGGCTGAGCGGACTACGAGCAGGTCCGCCCTTCCGTGGCGGTGCCCGGGCCGGCCGCAGGCCGGCCCGGGCAATCGGTCCCGGACTTCTACTCCATGAACCGGAAGGTCCACGCCTGGCGTCGGTTGTTGACGTCGAGTGGCCTCAGGGCGACACGGGGCGGGAAGATCCGCAGCAGGCTGAGGTCCAGGGCCAGCTCCGCTCCGTCGACAGGGCCTCCGGGGACGACGACGTGGAAGGAGTGCGGCTCCGCGCTCTGATAGAGCGCCCACTCGCGCGGATCGGGGTACCCGACCACGGGCTTGTTCATCTCCGGGTCGCCGTCGTAGGAGAGATAGGTTCCGCCGCGGAGATTGCGGATCGTACAGTTGCCGTTGCTGAGCGACTCCAGCTGCCACTCCTGCTCGCCGGGGCTGCCGGTGGGCGGCAGCAGGAAGACGGGTGTCTTCGGCTCCGACGCCCCTCCTTCCAGCGTAAGCAGCTGCTCGGGGGGACCGCTGATCGTGTAGAGGCCGTTCGGTACGGGTGCCAAGGCCGGCTCCGCTTCTGACGCGCGGCGCCCGCGCGGGGTCGCCGCTGATCTTCTGGGCTGACGGATCCCTTCCCGGCCAACGCGCGGCAAAGATCGGAAACGCTCTGCGTCACCCTTCGGGAGGACAACGTCCTCGGTCGGGTGGCCCCCTCCGCGGGCCCACACGGACGCCCGGAGTCATCGCGCAGTGATGCTGCGCAGTCGTGGTGTTTCCGATCCCTGATTCTGTGTCAGAAAAGTCAGCAATAGGTCAGCGCGGGTCCTGAAAGATCTGGGGACAGCTGACCGAACATGCGAATCGTTGTAGGCTCCGGAGACCGCCCTTGACCTGAATTGACCAGGCAGGGAGCAGACAAATCGGGAGTTTCTCCGCGTTTCGTACAATGTTCAAGTCCAACACCTGACATCTGGGCGTTTCCGCAGGTCACACGGCTGCTGTGGGTGCCCGGGTCAGCAAACACTCAGCATCGGACCGGACCGTGTCCCGCCGACGCTGACCTACGGGCCTGACGGCGGGGGCTGGTCCGATGGCCTCCCGGCCCGTATCGGAAGACTCCCGCTCGTGCACTGACTGCTCGCCCGTGGTGTGGGTGGGTTCCGCGAGCACTGGGACTGCGCCAAGCTCCTCCGTCCCCGTCCCCGTCCCCGTCCCCGTCCCCGTTCGCGTCCCCGTTCGCGTGGGCGCGATGCGGTCCGGGACGCCTTGGCGGACTACGTGGTGGGGATCTCCACCACCCTCTCGGCTCGGCCCGGCGAGGCAGTGCCGGTGGCCGAGCCATACTCCGAGAGCGGACGGCCACCCGTGGCGAAGTGCCCGGACAAGCCGCGGTCGGTGAAACAGCTGGTCATCGAGGCAGGCAGGAAGCGGCGAAGCCGGTGCAATGGCGTGAGGGCTCCCGGCCCGGCACCGGCAAGAGCGGTCTGAAGCGGATGTACGCGCGGTTCGTGGCCTTGCGGATCCGGCCCGCCGGCGAGGTCCGCCAAGCCGTTGACGGCCCGGAGCTGCCCGAGTGCTGGCTCCCGGCCGAGTAGCCCGCCGACCAGGGCGAACCTGTCCAGTTCTGGCTCTCCGACCTGCCCGCCAACACCCCGCTGACCACCCTGGTCCGCCTGGCGAAACTCCGCTGGCGCATCGAGCACGACTACCGCGAGATGAAACAGGCCCTGGGACTGGCCCACTTCGAGGGCCGCACCTGGGGCGGCTGGCACCACCACGGCACCCTCGTGTCCGTCGCACACGCCTTCTGCACCCTCCAGCGGCGGGCAGCCCCCAAAGGAACGGCATCGGCCTGAGCCTCTACCGGATCGTCCGCGAACTGCAGAGCCTGGACGTCGGATTCGTACGGTCCGGGACTGCGCGGTCGAAGGTTGCCGCTACCACCGAGACTGGAGCATCCCGGCCCTGCACGGCCGTTCGAGACCTTGAGGTCAGGAGCGACCACATCTCCGGTGGGGGATGCGAAGCGAAACGTTGCCCCGCTTGTGATCACATCTCCGCGTACCCGAGAGAGACGTAGCACGCGCCTCCCCCTGCGCCGCGGCGCTCGCTCCGCCCCTCACCACCAGAGACACGGCGCCACCGCTTACGTGGCGCACGATCTCCTCCGCGGAACAGGCCCTCGGCAGCGCGCCGCGCCCCCGGAAGTTGCACCGGCGCCGGCCCACGTATCCCTGTGGACCGACGCCGGGTGGATCTGTGCGGTTAGCGCACGGCGGCGGCCGGCCGTCGGCGGCGCGCGTACACCACCGCACCGGCGATTGCCGCCAGGGCTGCGGCCCCGGTGGCGGAGATCGGCTGCCAGGACGCCTCCGTCGCCGGTTTCCCGGATGCGGCGGCGACCTGCTCCGGCTGGTCCTCCACGAGGCCGCCGTACCCGCCGGCCAGGCCCTTGCGGTCGTACTCCGAGCCGGGCATCTTGTCGCCGTAGCGGGCGGTGACCAGCTTCTGGTAGGCGGCGAGGGTGATGCCGCGCTTTCCGCCGAGGCCGCTGTTCGCCTCCTCGTTGAGCGGCTCGACCATGCCTTCGGCGGTGAGCCGGTACCAGGCGTGGATCTGCGGCTCCGTGAAGGTACGGGCCTGTGGAGTGCCGCGCTCGGCGAAGCCGACCTCGGCGTCCCCGTCCCGGATGCCGGCCAGCTGCCAGCCCTCGGCGCCGACGTTCTGCGGGCCGCTTCCGGTGGTAGGGGTGTTCCCCTTGGGTGCGAGCAGTACGGCGGCGTTCTTGCCGTCGGAGGCGGTCACCCGGGAGGCCAGGTAGGAGAGCCGGATCGCGGTCTGCGGGGTCGCCTGGGTCTTGCCGGTCACGAACTCGGGGCTGATCTCGAACATCGGCACCGGGTCCTTGAGATCGAACCCGGGCGGCGCGGCGACCGCGGCGGGTGCGTTGCCAGGGGTGCCGACGGTGCCGCCGTCCGCGCCGGGGCCCGTGCCGTGCTGCCGGGCCGAAACCAGGAAGCGGGAGACCGTGTCGCGGAGTTGGTCGCTCCGGACGGCCTGCTGGGCGGACGGGTAGCCCGCGATGCCGTCGCCCTCCGCAGCCTGTGCGGGAACGATTCCGCTCAGGGCGGCGGCGAGCGCGGCCGTGGCGAGGGCGGCGGCCCGGACTGCCGCGTGCTTGGTGTGTCGCGTGGTCTGCATGGTCGGTCTTCTCCTCAGCCCTGGATCCCGATGCGGGAGTGGGTCCACTGGAACGAGTTGTTGTTCACGTAAGTGGCGTGGTTCCACCAGGTGTAGGTCTGGGTGGTCTGCCACGGGTCCCCGACCGCGACCATGTTGGTGGCGCTGTCGTAGCCGTAGATGACGTTCATGTGACCACCGCCGGTGCGCCAGCCGATCCGGACGGCGAACGGCCGGCCTGCGGCTATCTCGGCGGCCGACTCACTGAACGAGGCGTTGCGGTACAGGCTGCGGCCGCTGTTGCTCAGCCCCAGCCGGGCCAGGCCGTTGGCCATGTCTTCCAGCGTCGCGGGCTGGTTGTTGCAGTCCACCCAGGAGCCCTGGGCAGCGAGTTGGCAGAACTGCTCCTGGCTGACGGAGCGGCCCCAGCGTTTGGCGATGGTCACGCCGGAGGCGTCCCAGCACCACTGAGTCCTGACCTGCTTCTGCATGTCGATCTTGAGCGTCTTCGCGGTCGTGGGGGTAGGGGTGGGGGTGGGTTTCGGATTCGGGTTCGGGCTCGAACCGCAGACCGGCAGGGCGGTGGTGTTCTCGTTGATGAAGGTGTCGGCGATGTAGTACGAGCCGGTGAAGATCCACCGCGGGTTGTTCTCCACGGTGTCGCCGGTGGTCCGGCAGGACATCTGGACCTTTTCGCCTACCTTCGAGGAGCCGTTCACCTGGGCCGAGAGGGACGGCTTGGCCCGGTGGTTGACGGTCTTGTAGTTGCTCTGCCCGCCGATGACCGTGCCGCTGACCGCATCGGCCTGGGCGAGGGCATTGAAACCGAACATCAGACCGCCGGCGAGTGAGGCGGTGCTCGCGGCCGTCAGAGCTTTCTTGCGGCGGGACGTGCGACGTTTGTGCATCATGCTCCTTGGTCTGAGAAATGCTTGGAACTTGCTTGACCGGCAACCTGGTCGTCCGGTGTGCGGGACACATACCGGGGGGTGCGGCTGCGGCCCCTGGCTCGGCGGCCCCGCACTCCGTCGGGTGGTTACTTCGGGCCGAAGGTGAGGAGGAGCTGCGGAGTGGCGTCCGTAGCCGTTGATTCCTTGGACCAGATCCACAGCGGGTCGGTGCCCGTGCTGGTCAGGGCCATGCTGGCTGGTGCCCAGCGACGCGGAGAGTGTGGCGGTGGCCAGCTGGGCGCTGTGGACGGCTGAGCCGTCGGGGATGGCCGCGAACGTGCCGAGCGGCGTGGTGCCTAGGGTGGGCTTGGTGGTGAATGTCGTGCCCGTGCTGCTCCAGGTGCCGGTGACCGGGACTAGGGAGACGGTGTCGGCCGTGCCGACGCCCGTCTGGTTCGAGGTCTTGAACTGGAGTGCGGCGGCCTTCAGGGCCTGGCCGACCGGGGCGGCCGGCAGGTTGAAGCGCAGGTAGGTCTCGCACGCCGGGTTGCCACGCACGGCAAGCGAGGTGGACGTGCCGTTAGTGGCTCTCGGGGCGCCCTGGTCGGTATAGGTGTCCTCGGCCACGGTGACCTTGGTGAGCGTGTCGGAGGGGGCCTTGACCACGTTGTAGTGGTTCTGGATCTGGGCCTGGGTCAGCGCCGACGGCTAGATGGCTGTCTCGTCGATCTGGCCGGAGAAGAAGTTGCTCGTCGGACGGTCCGGCCACCAGTAGAGCTCGTCGCCCCCGATGTGCCAGTAGCCCGCGTACGGCTGGATGCCGCTGGTGTTGCCGCTGACGGAGGAGTCGGCCACGTACGGGCTGGTGGAACGCAGGCCTGGGCTCACACGACGGCCTGGTTACCGACCGCTTCACCCGTCGCCCCGCGCCTGCCTGCGGGCTCGGGCCCGGCGGACCAGCAGCATCCCGCCAGCGGCCCCCGCGAGGGCGGGCGATGCGGATGCGGCGGCCGAGGGCACGTCCGTGGCCGAGGGGCTCGCAGGAGCGGGAGCGGTGGGCGTGGCGGAAGTGCTGGGTGGCGCCGTGTCGACGACCGGTACGGAGACCTCGCGTTCGGCGTGTCCCAGTGAGGGGAACCCGACGTGGACGTGCACCTTCCAGGTTCCGGCCGGCAGGACCTCGGCCGTGCTCCAGCCGGTGCGCGTGCCCGCGTCCCGGACCAGCTTCCAGGGGCCCAGCGCGCGGCTCCCGTCCGCGCTGGTCGCGTTCACCGTGGCGGCGACCGCCTCCTCGATGGCTTCCCCGTGGTTCTCCCAGGTGATGTCGGTGGTGAGGTGGCCCTCCCGCTGCCCGTTGATCACGACCTTGACGGTGTCGCCGTGGGCCTGGGCCGGGGTCGCCAGGGCCACGGCCTGGGCGAGGAGGAGGAACAGGACCCCGAGTCCGGTACGGGCGGGGAAGCTGTGGCGTGTACGCATCGTTGTGGTGCTCCCTGGTGCGGTGGGATGCGAGTGGCCGCCACCGCTGCGGTGCGGTGCGGTGGAGGTGCGGTGCCGTGAGGGAGCCGGCGGACGGCCGCATGGGGAATACAGCCGTCCGCCGACGGTTGATCAGACGGTCGAAGGTCAGCCGACCTTCTGGACCGTCCAGACCTGGGACGCGCGCCCGTCGGCACGCTGGAGGTCGAGCAGCCAGTCCCCGTAGTACGGCCGGTTGCTCACGGTGAGGGCGTAGCCGCCGCTCGAGTCGGTAATGGGGGTGGTGCCGGAGCGTGAGTTCAGCTTCCACTGCTGGTTGGGGGCGTTGCCGCACGCCTGCTGGGCGATCCACATGCCAGGGGCGGGGGCGCCGCCCGCCTGCAGGCACTTGCCCGAGACCGCGGACTTGATACGGACCAGGCCGCCGCCCGCGTCCTCGAACAGCCACTGCTGCTGCGCGTAGCCGTTGGCCCGTGCGCCCACGAGGAGGGTGCCGTCGGCGGCGCGGCCGCCCCACAGCTCGGCGGCCATGCCGGTACTGCCGTTGCCGAAGGTGTAGCGGGTGCCGGGGGTCGTGGTGCCACCGCCGGCGCTGGTGGTGCGGAAGGTGGTGACGCTGCCGGGGCCGCTGTCACGGCCGGCTGCGTCGCGCACCGAGACAGCGAGTTTGTACTCCGTGCCGGACTGGAGGTTGTAGATGTTCAGCGTCTGGGACTGGACCCAGGTGAGGTGCTTGCCGTTGAGGAGCACCTGGTACCAGGCGGCGCCGTCGACCTTGGGCCAGCTTGCCACCGCGGAGTTGGACCGGACCTGGCCGACGGTCACGGCCGGCCCGCCACCGGGCTTCTTGGTCGGGGTGGGGGTGGGCTTCGTGGTGGGCTGCGGGTTGGGGTCGGGGTTCGGGTTGCCGCCCTTGCCCTTCATCAGGAACTGGTTGTTCGCGATGTTCCAGTGCGTGGCGAGGTAGCTGCCGGCCTTGGGGTTGGTGTGGAAGTAGTCGTCGTGGTTGCAGTCCAGGATGTTCTCGGCTGCCTGGTTGGTGCACACGTTGCGCATCTGCGGGTAGTACGGGGTGTCCGAGTAGCACATGACGTCCCACTCGTCCGTGCAGTGGGCGCCGCGGCTGGTGTTGGGGGCGCTGTTGTTGACCGCGCCGAGGTTGTGGCCGAGTTCGTGCGCCGCGGTGTGGCCGCCCCAGCAGCCGGAGTCCGTACGGCCGTAGGAGGGGCCGAAGTTGCTCTGGTTGTCCTGGCCGGGGCGCTCGTCGCCCGCGAAGGTGCCGATGCCGCAGTAGACCTGGGTGTCGGAGAAGATCATGTACTTGCGGTCGCGGCGGTCGAGGCCCTTGGCGGCCAACGCGTTGTTGGTCGCGCTGAACTCAGCGAGCGCCGAGGCGGGGAGCTCGATGTTGAGCACGGTCGGCGTGCAGTCCGCGGCCGTCACGTAGCGGATGTGGCGGATGCCGCCGGTCTCCTGGGCGCTCGTCGAGTAGATGAGGTCGGCGTCGGCCGCCCACTTGCGGAACGAGGCGACGTACTCGGAGTAGCGGTCGCGGTCGGAGCCGTGGACGTACACGACCTGGACGCGGTTGCCGCTGCTGCCGTCGCCGTCGCACTGGACGGTCTGCCCCGCGGGACCGGCGGCCACGGTCTGGCCGCTGCCGCCAGCGGGTGCCGGGGCCTTCGACGCCGGGGTCTTGGCGGTGGCCGCGTCGGCGGCGGGCGCGTCCTGAGGACGCCCGCCGCCTTCGGCGGCAGCCGCTTCGCCGGATTCCGGGCTGGCCGGATCGGCCGCCACGGCCTTCGTCTTGACCGCAGGGGCGACGTCGGCCTTGATGTCGACGTCCTTCGGCGGGGCGTCGGGGCCGTGGCTGCAGAGCCCGGCTTCCGTGCGGTAGACGCCGACGCACTTGTCGCCCTTCGGCGCGGCCTTGAGGCCGTCGAAGACCATGCCGCGCGCGGTGTCGTTGGCGGGTGCGTCCGCGATGGCCGCGGGCTCCGCATCGCGGACTGGTGCGGCGGCCGGTACGAGGGTGTCCGCGGCTGCGTCGGCCTGAGTGGTGGTCTCCGCCTGGGCGTTGTCGCCCAGTCCGGAGTAGGCGATGCCCCCCGCTATCACTGCCGCCGATGCCATGGCGGCAGTGAGGAGTATCAACCGGCGCGGTTTGCGCCGGTGTTCACGTTTCTTTCGACGGCTACCCGTCATGCGCACCTCAAATCCTTGGTCGGAGGAGTGGGTGCACGAAACCCTGCCAGACGGGCGAGGTGGAAAATTCGGACAAACAGGAATGGGCTTTGAGGTATCTGACCGTTACCTTGGTGGTCAAATTTGATGATCTGTCAACTCTGTTTAAGAGTAATCTAGTTATGCGTGTAGACCAGGAAAGGTCCAGGCTTTTTCGATGGCGTCGTTATGGAATCGAGATAATTAATGAGGCTTGTTGACGGTAATTCAGTCAGAGATTCACCTATTTACTACCGGCCGAATTCCTCCTGTTACGAGCAGTGAGGAATCCCTCCGCTCCGCCTGAGGATGACGACTCGGCGATGCGGAGGCCTTGATGCGTGACGGGTCCAGTTGCCGACGGTTTGTGCACCCTGGGCCCGAACTGACCTCCTATGCGGGGATCTTCGTCTCGTATCCCGTCGCACTCACGCCCCCTGCAGGGTGATCGGCACACACCGGGCCGTGTGTCACTGGTGGACCCTTCCGCCTCCTCGCCATCCTGGCCCGGGTTGGCCGTCATCGACTGGACGGCGTGCGGGTGGAAGCGGAGGTGCATGCGATGGAGTGCGGCCGCCATCCCGCGCAGGGGTGCCGCCGAGGCACTCCCGGAGGGGTATCGCGCCGTTCCCACACGACTCAGCAAGGTGGAGGTGGTCGCGTTCCAGCGCGACAGGCTCGTCCTCGGCCGAGCGGTCGAGGTCCGCGACCGCGGCCGCGGAAGACCCGTTGCACGACTCCTGGCCGCGCCCGCTGCCCGAAGCCCACGACCTACCCCGACCCGCCCCGCGAAACCGCCGGGGCTGACGATCTGATCCGAGCTGCAGTGACCCTGTTCGACGCAGCGGCAGCGGCGCACGCTCACTACCGGACCGGACCGGACCGGACCGGACCGGACCGGACCGGACCGGACCGGACCGGCCCGCCCGCAGAAGCCGTCTCCGCCCTGGCAGCCACGACCGCCACAGCCGCCAACCCGGTGAACCTATTGATCAGAAACTCAAAGGGTTCTCGTTGAGGGTGCAGCGGACGCGGGGGCTGTGGAAGTAGCCGCGGACGATGTGGGGCTGGCGTTGGCGTCTGCGGAAGAACCGGCGGGTCTCGGCAGCGTGTTCGGCCTGGTTTCGGGCCCGGTGGCCTTTGGGCGGGCTGTGCTTGAGGTCGGCGTTAAGCAGCTACCTTGTGGTCGAAGTGCCCGACGAGCCGCTCCAGGAAGCGGCACATCACGGTGACGTCGAAGGTCTCGGTGAAGACCATGAAGTGCATCCGGCCCTTGGTGCTGATCGCGGACATCGCGGACATCGCGTTCAACGAGAACCGGTTGCCCGTGCGCCGCACGATCGGGGTACGCCCCTTCTCCCCCCAGGTCCGGCCGGTGACCTGGTCGGAACGGACACCGACCTGGTTGGCGAAGAGGATCTCACCGCCCTCGGCCTTCGCCCTGGCCCGGGTTGCCGGCCAGGTCTCCTCGTGCCAGCGCCGCACCGCCTCGGGATCCTGTTCCACCGCCCGCTTGTCGGGACGCTGGAAAGAAAGCCCCCACCGTTTGGGGTACTTGCCCACCCCTGGTTCGGTCAGCCGCACCCGGTACAGCTTCGCGATCAGGTCACCGATCAGCCTCCGCGTCCACAACTGCCCTACCAGGCCGACATCGCACGGCCGATATCAAGTACGGCTTGGCGCGCGGCGGCCTGCTCGGCCTCGCCCAGCACCTGATGAACCCCCACCGGACGGCCCTTCGGCCGCGCGAGCAGTGCGTCCCGGCCTCCGGCCTGCCACTTCGCCCACCAGTTGTCCACGGCCTTCAGCGACACACGACGCAACGTCCTCGCGGTCTCGCCCTGCCACCAGCGCGGCCACCGGCTGCGACCGCAGAACTTCTGTGCCGACGGCGGCAGATGCCGCGCGTCCCCCAGCAGATCACTCACACCCAGCTCAACGACCCAGAATCACAAGCGTTTCGGATCAATAGCTTTGGGGTCGAATTTGAGCCAAGTTGACCCAGAAGGATCGTTTCATTCCCCGCAAACCGGCCTTAATCGTGGTCCGAGGACGGCTACGCGGGGTTGCGGATTGGCCGGGGTGGGCGCACGTTTTGGTGCACCAAAGGGTGGGAACGGTTTGGCGTCCGTCCTCGTGGCAGCAGTGGATCGTCAGCCTATAGGCGTCTCGGAGGGAGAAACCATGCCCCAGGAACTGACATTCGCGATCCTCGCCCAGTCCCCGATCAAGGGGTGTGACCCGGACGCGCCAGAGACCGCCACGGGATGGTCTCGGGCTCGTGACGGGGCGTCACCGGTTCTATCGCTGCGGTGCCGGGACTCCGATGGTCGGCTCGTCGTGCTCGCACAGCATCCGCATGTCCCGACTACGCAGGTGCCTTCGCAGGACCTATGTGCAGCACGTTCACTTCCTCGCCCACTGCATGGGTTCCGCCAGCCCCTGTAACTGCTCAGGGCACGGCCGGAGCGACACGCAACATCGATGCGCGCCGAAAGGGAAGCAGGGATCTCATGACAGTGCAGGCCATCAAGCTGCCCATACTGCGGATGCCGTACCCGGTGCGGGTGAATCCGTATCTGCTGGCCCTGCGCGAGGAGACCGAGACGTGGGCGCGAGAGATGGGCATGCTGGACAGCGACGAAGCACCGTCGCCCCACCGGGCGATCTGGACCCTGTCCCAGTTCCACGCCATGGCCGTTGACCAGCTGACCGCCTGGGCTCTTCCTGACGCCTCACTCGCCGACCTCCGGCTCAATCACCAGTTCAACCTCTGGGCTCTGGCCTGGGACGACTACTTCGCCTCCGCCTTCAAACGGACGGGCGACCTCACAGGCGCACAAGCCTTCACGGCCCGCCTCCATGCCTTCCTGCCGACGGAGCCGGGCGCCCGGTTGCCGGCCCCGACCAATGCCGTCGAAAGGGGCATGGCCGACCTCCAGCAACGGCTGTTCCCTCCGAGAATGGCGCACTGGCGGCAGGGGCTCAACCATGCCCTGGCAAGGTACATCGACGCGGGAGTTCAGGAACTGGCCAACAGCCGCGCCGGCCGTGTCCCGGATCTCATCGAGTATGCCCAGTTCCGCCGTGAAAGCTTTGCCGCCTATACCGCCCCCTACTCCGTCGAACTCTCCACTGGCGCACGGATCCCTGAGCAGATCCGACACAGCCGAGCCTTCTGCGCATTGCTCGACGCCTTCATGGACTACATGGGAATGGCGAACGACATTGCCTCCTACCAGCGGGAAATTCATGACGAACACGACGTCAACAACCTCGTCATCGTCCTCCAAACATCCCTGCGCATCACCGTCCAGGAGGCGATGCAGGCGGCCGCCGATCTGGTGACCGCCCGACTGCGCCACTTCGAGCACCTCACACGGAGCGAACTGCCACCGGTCGTCCAGCGAGCCCGGTTGAACCACGGCGAACGGATCGGGCTGGAGGCGTGGCTCCGGGGAGCTTCCAGTTTCCTGTCCGGCCTCCATGCGTGGTACACCGGGGCGCCCCGCTACGCTCCGGCAGACGGTCCGTTCAAAGAGCAACGGACTCCCACCGCCGTTGTGCCCGCCGGCGAGCGGTATGTCTCAGCGTCATCAGGCCTCATAACGTCGACGCACGCGTGAAGGGCGCCGCACGACGAGCGCGAAGTGGGCGCCGAGTGGTTCATCGTGGTCCACCTGTCCGCACTGGATACGCGGCAACTACGAACGGGCGAGCGCTGCCCACCGGGCGCTGCACCGCGGAGAAAGTCCGGCCCGGCCGCAGACGCCGAACGCAGGGGCCGGGGAGCTGTGGACGATCTGATGTTCCCACACAGCCGCTTTCGACTCAGGAGCCGCGCCCGACGGTACGAGCACTTGGTTGGTGCTCGCCCAGCTCGGAGGAGGCTGCCGGCCCACGCCGTCCGGCAGCCTCCTCGGCTGTGGTGCTCGGCTCTGATGGGAGCTGCCAGGCCTACCGCCTCCGCAGAAGCCGCCTCAGCCGCGCCCGCCACGAGGTGCGGGGTTCGGTTGGGTGAGACAACTCGCGCTCCGACACCGGCCATTGGGACGCCGTCGGAATGCTGCTGCTCGGCAGGGGCGCGGCCGGCAGCGGTGTCAGCACATCATGGGCTTCCGGACTGCGGGACGCGAACTTCACGGGCAGTGACGTGAGATGCCGGGACCAGGTGGAGGAGCGCCAGGTGAGCTCTTCCTTGGGCACGGCCAGGCTGATGTCGGGAAGCCGGGTGAGCAGGATGTCGATGCCGGTGTCGGCGATGACACGGCCGATGTCCTGGCCGGGGCACTCATGGGCGCCGGCGCTGAAGGACAGGTGCGCGCGGTTGTGGTGCACACGGGTCGAGGGGTCTGGGCGGACCACCTGATCGACGTTCCCGGCGGCCAGGCCCAGCAGGAGCATGTCTCCCGCCTTGATCTCCTGCCCGCCGAGGGAGGTGTCACCGGTGGCCCAGCGGCCCGGGCACACCATCAGCGGTGGCTCGTCCCAGAGCACTTGCTCCACTGCTTCCGGCAAGGTCATCTGGCCGCCGGCCAACGACCCCCGGAACCGCGGGTCGGTGACCACCATGCGCAGCACGTTGGACATGAGATTGGCGGTCGTCTCATAGCCCGCGAGCAGGATGAGGCGCAGGTGGTGCTGCACCTCCTCGTCCGTGAGGCCGGCCGGGTGGGCCATCAGTACGGATGCGATGTCCTGCCCGGGCAGGGCGCGCTTGGCCACGACGAGCTGATCGAGGGTCTCCAGCACATAGGCGTTGCTCGCGAGCGACGTTTCGGTGCCCTTGAAGAGGTCCCGGGCGGCGTGCACGAGCTTGGGACCGTACTCGTCCGGCATTCCGAGCAGGTGGGTAAGAACGAGCATGGGCAGGTGCTCGGTGAACTGACCAACCAGCTCCGCCTTGCCCGTTTCGCAGAAATCATCGATCAGCTGATGCGCGAAGCGGGTGATGTGGCGGCGGATTCCGCGTTGGTCGAACTGGCTGAGGCCGGCCGTGACCGCGCCCCGCAGGCGCTGGTGCTCTTCGCCGTCCGCACATACGCAGTCGGGTCGCCAGCCGATCATCGGTACCAGCGGCGAGGTGGTGGCGTCGATCTCGCCACTCTTCCAGCCGTGCCAGGTGCGGGGGTCGCGGGAGAACTGGGTGGAGCGGCTGGCCACATCACGGTTCTCGAGGTATCCCAGGACGAGCCAGGCCCGTACGTCCCCGTCGAGCAGGACGGGCGCCACCGGACCGTGGGCGGCACGCAACTTTTCGTACAGGCCCATGGGGTCGGTCTCGGCCGCGGCGCCCCAGAGCGGGGTCGCTGCGTCGAGTCCCGTGGCGGTGTGGGCCGGACAACCCGGGGGCGGGGTGAGCCCTGGTTCGGTGGTGGTGTGGTCAGTGGGTGGGACGGTCATACGGACTCCTGAGCGGCGGCGAGGGTGCACAGGTAGCCCATCAGCGAGAGCAAGGCGTCGCGGCTGGACGACCGGTCGCGTGCGTCACAGGTGATGATGGGCACCGATTCGTTGAGCGCCAGAGCAGTACGCAGGGCTGGTACCGGGTGCTGCGGCGCTTCGGGGAATGTGTTGACGGCCACGACGAAGGGGACGCAGCGGTCTTCCAGACGGGTGATGATCTCGAAACAGACTTCGATCCTTCGGGTGTCGACGAGGACCACGGCACCGAGCGCGCCTTCGAAGATGCCGTTCCACAGGAACCAGAAGCGCTCCTGTCCCGGCGTCCCGAAGAGATAGAGGATCAGCTCCTCGTTGATGCTGATGCGGCCGAAGTCCAGAGCAACGGTCGTGGTGTTCTTGCCTTCCGCACCGGGATTGTGGTCGATCCCGACGCCGGCCTGAGTCATGGTTTCTTCGGTGGTCAGGGGCGGGATCTCGCTCACCGCCTTGACCATGGTCGTCTTGCCCACCCCGAAGCCGCCGACAATCACGACCTTGACTCCCCTGGCGCCGTGCGGCAGCAGCACGTCTGAGCGGCGGGGGCCGGCGGCGGGAGCGTCAGAGCCTACGTAGTCCATGGATCACCGCCTCCAGAAGGCCAAGTTCGGGGACCGCCGCGACAGGTACGGGAGCAGTAGCCTGAACCCGCTCGTTGTCCACGAGCTTGGAGAGCAGCACCGTGATGACGCTGAACGGCAGGCTGAGGTACGCGGAAATCTCGGCCACCGACAGCGGGTATTGGCACATGGTGAGGATGGCTGCCTGCTCGGGCTGCATACCGGGTTCGGGTGCGGACCTCGATGCGACGAGGGTGACCAGGTTGAAGGCTTTGGCTGAGGAACCTGGGCCACCGGAGATGACATAAAGCGGCACGGGACTGCCTTCGTCCCATGCGTCCTGGTTCTGTAACGTCACATCGCCTGCCCGACGTCCTCACGAGGCGGGCTGGTCATGTGCTGGCCGATCCGGACCACCAGCGTACGCATGCGGTCGCCCAGCAACCCCGCGTCCACCTCCGCATCGGCCAGCACCGCGAGATAGGCCCCGGGTCCGGCCGCCATGAGGGAAAAGTATCCGCCGTCGACTTCGATCCCGACCATGTGGGTCGAGCCGTCTCCGTGCGGGAACTTCTGGGCGATGGCCTTCGCCAGGCTTTGGATGCCCGAGCAGGCAGCGGCGATCGCGTCAGCGGTGTCGGGCTCCGTGTTCGCTTGACCGATGCACAGACCGTCCGACGACAACACGACCACGTGTCGCACATACGGGACGCTGGCTGCGAGCTCCTTGAGCATCCAGTCCATGTTGGGCAGTGGCGGCACGGTTACTCACCCTCGTCTGATGGCTCGTTGGTTCGAATGGAAGGGCCCGTACTCGATCTCTTCTCGCCGCTGAACGCCTCCCACATCAGGCCCGGCTGCCGAGGTGCGTCGGCCGTTCCCGGGGTGGCAGCCGGAGCGGCCGGGGGATGGGGGGTCGTGCGGACGACCGGTGTCGGGACGGGCGACTCGCGTCGCCGTTGAGGCAGTCCGTTCACCGTCTTTTCGGCTTCGACAGATTCTGCTGCGGCATCGCGCGTCATCGTCGGCCTCGGTACGGTCGGTGCGCCCGTGGGCCTCGGCGTGAACTGTTGGACTTTCGAGGCAGGCTGCTGAACTGTGGTGATCAGGCGCCGCGGAACGAGCACGACGGCCCGCACGCCTCCGTACGCGGAGGTGCGCAAGTCGACGTCGAGGCCGTGCTCGCGGGCCAGCCTACTGACGACGGGCAGGCCGAGCTGCGTTGCCTCGCCCAGGTCGGCCAGATCCATGCCGGATGATGCGTGAGCCATGACGCGGTCGATGCGCTGGCGGGCCTCTTCGGTGAGCCCGACCCCACGGTCCTCGATCTCGATCGCGACACCAGTGGGCACCTCGCTCGCGGTCACCTCGACCGGGGCGTGCGGCGGTGAGAAGGTAGTGGCGTTGTCGAGCAACTCGGCGAGCAGGTGGATCAGCGGCTCGGCTCCCTGGCCGATCACAGCCACCTCTGTCACCGACTGCAGCTTCACGCGGGGATAGTCCACGATGCGTGACATGGCCCCTCGCACAATGTCGTAGAGAGGGATCGCTTTCGACCACTGACGCCCGGGCCGGGCGTCACCCAGTACCGCGATGCTGGCCGCAAGGCGCCCGATCAGGGCATTGCGATGGTCGATGTCCTGCAGGCCATGGGAGACCACTACATCCGTACCATGCAGGATCTGCATGTCGCGCAGGTCCTTGGCGAGTTGATGCACGATTGCCTGGACCCGCCGGGCGATCGCCACCAGTGCCCGCTGCGACGAGTCCCGGGTGCGTTCCTCGGCATCCACGGCTTCCAGGAGCGTCCGCAGAGCTGCCCGGAGCGCTTCGGCGAACTCGCTGTCGAGATGTTCCCCGAACGGGACGGACTGCAGGATCTCCGAAGGGGGCTCACCCTTCTGCAGGCGGGCGACAGCCGCGGGCAGGAGCTCTTCGGCGAGCCATACAGTGGTGGCCCGCTGATCGGACAGGCGCGCGAGCAGCGCGGTCTCGCGTTGCGCGTAGTACCGCTGTACCTCGGCATTCGCCCGCGTGTAGCGGGCCGCTTCTGCCGAGCGCGCCCGGCGCGCCGTCTCAGCCGAAGTGATGGCCGCCAGGACGACCGCGACGAGGCCGCACCAGGCAACCGGCGTGCGTATCTGCGCGGAAACACAGACCAGCGCCACACCGCAGGCCCCAGCCAGGACACCAGGGGGGATTAGCCATGCCGGAGCCACTGCATGCGACAGCGCTCTAGGGGTTGAACCTGCACGAACCATCGAAGGGTCCCTAAACAGTCTGGAATTGGTGGACTGGGCGTGATGCGGTGCGCCGACAAGAACGGTCGGGACTTCGCTCGGCCGAGCAAGGATGTTCCAATGGGTGTGCCCGAGGGGCCGGTTCGAGATCGCATCGGTGCTCATGCCTCTCTACGTCCAGGCTCCGTCTTCGCGCAATGCGACGTTCGACTCGCGATAAATGCAGCGCAACACGCTTGGCGAGCATAGTCAGTTCGGGTACGCCAGGTGGCCTTGACTGGAACGAAAAGCCCCGTTGATCGATCTGGAGCGATAGTTGATCGATCACCGCCGTGACGCACACAGCACATGCATGGAATCGACTGAATCCAGCGGCTTGCTGTTCATGGCTCCGAGCTCCGGCCTCCGCCGCCTCCAGGCCTTCGCCACGCCAAGGAGCCTTTTCCAACCCCGTGCTGATGCAAGGTGGATCAAGAAGCCCGGGCGGCTCGCGCCGAAGGCTTCGGAGGGGCTGGGGCGAGGGGCCGTCAGGACCTCCACCGATTCACTGATGTAGCGGTGACGGTTGCCTGTTTCCGCAGGCTGCTGCGGTCCTGGTGGCACGCCCACGGCCACGGGGATCGCGGACACTCCCGCCGAGGTGGCGGCGGAGGAGGCCCTGTGGGTAGCCGGGAGGAGATCACGATCCGTTCCGGATCCGCAGCGGAGCGGCCCGGGGTCAGGACGGAGACGAGCTCCGTGCTCTTCGGCACGGGTACGGACGGGACGGGCACGACGGACGCAGGAGCGCCGCTGACGGACACTCGCTACGCCCAGCCCGGTCTGTTCGCCGTTCAGTTCGCGCTCGCCGAGCTGCTGCGCGCCTGGGGGGTACGTCCTTCCATTGTCATCGGACACAGCGTCGGAGAGCTGGCGGCCGCCTGCGTGGGCGGACTGGTCGCTCTGGAGGACGCCGCGCGCTTCAGCGTGCTCCCAGTACCGGGCCGCGATCCACTGCCTTCCTTTCCGCCGATGCTGTCTGCTCGCCCACTGCCAGAGCTGGCCGAACACGATCCGATCGACTTCCTTGAAGGCCTTCTTCGAGCTCCAGGGGCGGTAGTACGCGGTCCATCCCCGGACGAACGAGTTGAGCTCTGGGACCAGGCGGTCCGCAGGCTTCCCCCGGTTCGACCGGACAACGTCCCGGATACGCCCCTTGGCCTTCCTCACCGCGTCCTTGCTCGGCGTCACGAGTGTGTATCCGTTGGCGTACGTCCGGACAGTGCACCCGAGGAAGTCGAAGCCGTCTTTGAGGTGGCGGACCGAAGTCTTCTCCTCGTTGAAAGCCAACCCCCTGGGCGTGAACCATTCCTTCAGCCGCCGGTACGCCTGATGCGCGTCCTTCTCCGTGTGGCAGATGACCACGAAGTCGTCCGCGTACCGCACAAGGGCCGGGGACCCCTCCTTGAGGACCCGGGAGTTCCCGTGCCTTCTCCAGGAGACCCCGGCTGCTTCCTCCATTCCGTGCAGGGCAATGTTCAGCAGGAGCGGGCTGATCACCCCTCCTTGCGGGGTGCCTTCCACCGTCGGCGCGAAGGTTCCCCTGTCCATTACTCCGGCCTTCAGCCAGCCCTCGACGGCATCCCTGGCGGGGAAGCCTGCGAGGGACCGCATCAGATGCGTGTGGTCGATCTGAGGTTCCCCCGCTGTGCGGGAGCGGTTGACTAGCTGGCCAGGGCGGGTTGACGTGGTGTCAGGTTCACTTGTTCGGCTGCTGCCTGGTCGGCGTAGTGCTTCTCCTCGTACTCGATCGGGCTGAGGTAGCCGAGCCGTTTCTGGATGCGGCGGGGGTTGTAGAAGCCGTCGATGTACTCGAAGAGTGCGAGGTTCGCTTCGGCCCGGGTGGCGAAGGTGCGGCCGCGGATGCACTCGGTCTTGATCAGCATCCACAGGTTCTCCGCGAGGGCGTTGTCGAACGAGTCGCCGACCGAGCCCATGGATGCCTGGATCCCTGCCCTGACCAGGCGTGTCGTGAGCTTCACGGATGTGTATTGACAGCCGTGGTCCGCATGGTGAATGAGCTCGCCGGGGGTGGCTTCGCGGCTGGCCAGGGCGTACTCCAGGGTGGTCAGGACCAGGTCCGCGTCCGCGCGGGCAGAGGTTTCCCAGGCCACCACCCGGCGGGAGAACGCGTCGCGGATCGCGGAGAGCCACAGCGGGCCCTCCAGCGTCGTGATCATGGTCAGGTCGGTGACCCACAGCCGGTTCGGCCCGCTCGCGGTGAAGTCGCGTTGCACCAGGTCAGGGGCCAGATCCGCGTCCGGGTCGCGTCGGGTGAAGCTCTTGCTCCGGCGAGGGCTGATCCCGGCGAGGCCGGCCTGGCGCATGAGCCGTTCGACGCGCTTGCGGCCGACGCGCGTGCCCTCGCGCTTGAGGACGGCGTGCACGCGGGGTGAGCCGTAGATCCCGCCGGACTCGTCGTGGACCTGACGGATCTTGCTGGTCAGCTCGGCGTCCCGACGGTGCCGTTCGCACGGCTCGGTCTCGGCCTGGCGCCAACGGTAGTAGGTGGTGGAGGGGATGTTCAGTTCCCGGAGTACGGGCTCGACCCCCAGGTGCGGGTGCTCGTCGACGAGCGCCGTCACCTGGGCCGGGTCGGGTCGAGCTGGGCCGCGAAAAAAGCCGAGGCCGTCCGCAGGACCTCGTTCGCCCGCTTGAGCTGGACATTCTCCTTCCGCAGGGCGGCCAGTTCCTCGCGCTCGGCGGTGGTGAGCAGGTCTCCTCGCTCGCCGGCGTCGGCCTCGGCCTGCCGGATCCAGTTACGCAGGGCCTCGTGGTGCACGCCGAGATCCTCGGCCATGCGGCGGATCACGGGCTTCGGCTCGGCGGTCCGATACATCCGTACCGCACGCTCACGCAACTCCAACGGGTACTTCCTCGGTGCGGGCATCGTCTGGGCTCCTCTCGCGAGACCCATCTGGCCATCCGTCACTCATCCCCGCATCTCGGGGGAACCTCAACTCGACGATGATCACAGCGAAGCGGTCTTCACGATGCGCCTGCTTGCCCGCCGGGTCCAGAACCTCTCCCACGAGATCAAGGAGCTGACCAAGCGCACCACCAAGGCTGTGCGGGCCTGTCGGCCACAGCTGCTGGAGCTGGTGGGCGTCGGGCCCGACAGTGCTGCGGTCCTCCTCAGCGCCGCAGGTGACAACCCCGACAGACTCACGGATGAGGCATCGTTCGCGGCCTTGTGCGGTGTGAGCCCGGTCGAGCAGTCCTCCGGCAAAACCCAGCGCAGGCGGCTGAACCGCGGCGGTCACCGTCAGGCCAATGCCGCCCTCTACCGCATCGTCCAGTCCCGTATTCGCTGGGACGAACGCACCCGGACCTACCTGCAACGACGCACAGCCGAGGGCATGTCCAGGCGCGAGATCATCCGCTGTCTCAAACGCTACGTCGCCCGGGAGATCTACCGACACATCCGGCCTCCCGCGGTCACAATGGCGGCTCCCGCTGCTTGACAAACCATAGGGGCATCCTGAACACACACCTGGCCCTCGGCATGAAGCGGTACGCGGCCAAGCGCGACTGACTCACCGTCTTCCAACTTCCCTCGTATGCACCGGACCTCAACCCCGTCGAAGGCATCTGGTCGCTCCTGCGACGCGGACCGATGGCCAACACCGCCTTCACCGACCCAGACCACCTCACCCGCACCCTCCGCCGAGGCCTGCGACACATCCAACTCCGACCCGCACTCATCGACGGATGCCTCACCGGCACCCGACTACCCATCACCCCACCGACCCCACCCTGAAAACCTCAGTAGGTCGACTCGCGCCGCCTGCATGGCACACCGGTGACAGGCGTGCTGACTCAGGTCACTAGTGCTGCGCTGCTCGCGCTCCAGGTATGGAACTGAAAGCCCGGTATGTGCCCCGTCTGCGGCGCCTGTGCACTCCGCGACCAGCAGGCCCAGAGGCGCTGATCCCACGCTGCCGTCGAAGCAGAGGGCTCCCGGAACACGACACTCCAGCAGCGTGATGGTGCATCAGGGAAGTCAGCAATCGGTCAGCATGAGTCCTGGAAGACCTGGGGAAAGCTGACCGAACTTGCGAACGGCTGTAGGCTGCCGGGACCGCCCTTGACCTGCGCGAAGCAGGCAGGGAGCTGACATATCGGGAGTATTCGCATGCTTCGTACCATGTTCAAGTCCAAGATCCACCGGGCCACGGTGACCCAGGCCGATCTGCACTACGTCGGATCCGTGACCGTCGACGCCGATCTGCTCGATGCGGCGGACCTGCTGCCCGGGGAGCTCGTTCACATCGTGGACATCACCAACGGGGCGCGGCTGGAGACGTACGTCATCGAGGGCGAGCGCGGTTCCGGGGTCATCGGGATCAACGGCGCCGCCGCACACCTCGTGCACCCGGGGGACCTCGTCATCCTCATCAGCTACGCACAGGTCGAGGACGCCGAGGCGCGGGCGCTGAAGCCGCGGGTCGTACACGTCGACGCGGACAACCGCATCGTGGAACTGGGCGCGGACCCATCCGCCCCGGTGCCGGGAACGGACCAGGAGCGCAGCCCCCACGCAGTGGCTGTCTGAGGGGAGTCGGGGACCATGTCGCAGACCGGGGCCATCGAGTTCAAGGACGACCGGAAGGCCGGACGGCTGCTCGCCGTCGAGGGCGGTGAGGTGGTCGGGCTCATCGCGTACTTCGTGACCGAGCGGGCGCCCCACGCCCTCGTGGCGGTGCACACCATCGTCGAGCCGGGGCACCAGGGGCGCGGGATCGCCGGGGACCTGGTGAAGGCCTTCTACGGGATCGCCGCGGGCGAAGGGGTGCCCGTGGTGCCGCTGTGCCCGTACGCGGCGAGCTGGGCCGCCCGCCACCCCGAGCAGGCGCCCGAGGCGCCGGCCGAGGTCGTGGCGGCGGCGAAGGCGCAGCTCGACGCCAGCCCCGACCTGTGGTGACGGGCCTGACCCTGCTGCACACGTCGCCGGTCCACGTGCCGGTCTTCGACGCCCTGCGGGACCGGGACCACCCCGACGCCGTACTGCGCCACCTCGTGGTGCCGGAGCTGCTGGACCGGGCCCGTGCGCAGGGCCCGGACTCGGTGGCTCCGGCCGTCCGGGCCCTGCTGGACGGCTCCGCCGGGCCGGTCCTGGTCACCTGCTCGACCATCGGCGCCGTCGCGGAGGCCCTGGCCCCGGAGCTCGGCGTCCCGGTCCTGCGCGTCGACCGCCCGATGGCCTCCGAGGCGGTCCGTACGGGTGCGCGCGTCGCGGTCCTGGCCACCGTGGAGTCGACGCTGGACCCGACGGTCGCCCTCCTGCGGGAGGAGGCCGAGCGGGCCGGCCGCCCGGTCTCGGTCACCACCCACGTGGTCGCGGACGCCTGGTCCCGCTTCGAGGCCGGGGACACCGCCGGCTACCTCCGCCTCACGGCGCGGGCGGCCGACACCGTCACGGACGCGGACGTCATCGTCCTGGCCCAGGCTTCGATGGCGGACGCGTCGTCCCTGACCACGACGGCCACTCCGGTCCTCGCCAGCCCCGCCCCGGGCCTCACGGCCGCTCTCCGTGCCGTCGTTTGATCCACGCGCCGTTCTTGTTGACCCCGCCCTCGCAGGGCCCGCACTTCGTCTACGCCCACAGCGTCGACGGGGCCGGCAACCGCTCCGACACCGCGACCTACCTGTTCTACGCGAACGAGCGCCCCGCCGGCGGCCCCGACCGCGCCGGCGACCTCGACGGCGACGGCCTGCGCGACGTGTGGAGCCTCGGCTCCGACGGGCGACTGCGGTTCTCCGCCGGCCGCGGAGACGGCGCCTTCGCACCGGCCGTCGACGGCGGAGTCACCTTCCCCGCCGGCACGAAGGTCGTCGCGAGCGGCGACTGGTCCGGCCACGGCCACACCGACCTCGTGGTGGTGGAGCATAACGCCGTCGAGCGGAAGAACAAGCTCTGGGTGTACCCGAACCCCGGCACCGGTGCCGTCCGCGACGAGCGCGTCGAACTGACCGTCACCTGCCCGGTCGCCGACCCCGACCTCGGATGCGAGAGTGCCGACGACCACTGGTGCGACGCCGAGGACGTCGTCGACGCGGGGGACCTCAACGCGGACGGCGCCCCCGACCTGCTGGTGAAGCAGGGTGAGCGACTCTGGGCGTGCTACGGCAACGGCATCGGCCTCCTCGACGCCTCCGGTCCGCCCGTCCTCGTCGGCGGCGCCGACCGGGACGGGCACACGGTGGTGGTCCCGGGCGACACCAACGGTGACGGCCTCGCCGACCCGTGGCTGCGGCAGGACGCCCCGGGCGACGTGTTCCGCGTGGCCGGCGTCAAGGGCGCCGACGGCAAGGTCGACCCCGCCGGCTGGGGCGTGGCCGCCAACCGGGCGAAGATCGCCTCGGGCATCGCCCGGGCGGCCTACCCTGTCCTCGGATCGAGCGGTGACCTCACCGGCGATGGCCTGACGGACCTGTGGGCCGTCGCGGACGACGGGAACGCCGTGGCCTTCCGCGGTACCGCCGCGGGCCTCGACGGGACACCCGTCTCCGGCGGCTGATCCCGACACGCGCACGCGACGGCGCCCCCGGCGGCTCAGACCACCGGGGGCGCCGTTTTCGATGGGCGTACGACGCCGATTGCAGGGAAGGTGGGGCTCATGGTGCGAAACGTAGAGATGACGCAGCCGCCCGCCCCCGAGCCGGATCCCGTGCCGTCCCCGCCCGGGCCGGGTCCGTTCCCGGACCCCGAGCCCATTCCGCGGCCCGTACCGCCGGTGCCCACTCCGGTGCCTGAGCCCGATCCGGTGCCACCGCCGCCCGGGCCCGCGCCGATCCCGCAGCCCGGACCGCTCAGCAGGGACGCGGGCTAGTCCGTACGGACCTCGGAGCGGTCGCCGCTCCAGAGGGTGTGGAACGAGCCCTCGCGGTCGGTGCGACGGTAGGTGTGCGCCCCGAAGAAGTCCCGCTGGCCCTGGGTGAGGGCCGCCGGGAGCCGCTCCGAGCGCAGTGCGTCGTAGTACGCCAGTGACGCCGCGAACGCCGGGGCCGGGATCCCGTGGCGCACCGCCGCCACCAGAGCGGCCCGCCAGTCCTCCTGCGCCGCACCGATCTCCTGCGCGAAGCCGTCGTCCGCCAGCAGGCTCGGCAGGTCCGGCCGCGCGCCGTACGCCGCACGGATCCGGTCCAAGAACGCCGCCCGGATGATGCAGCCGCCCCGCCACAGCGAGGCCACCGCGCCCGGGTCCACGTCCCAGCCGTACTCCTGGCTGCCCGCCAGGATCTGGTGGAAGCCCTGGGTGTACGAGACGATCTTCGAGGCATACAGCGCCTGCTCCACCTGGGCCGCGAAGGCGTCCGCCGCCTCCGCCGAGAGGGGCTCGGCAGCCGGACCCGCGAGCCCCCGGGCGGCCGTACGCAGCTCCGCGTGGCCCGATACCGAACGGGCGAACACCGCCTCCGCGATCCCCGACACCGGCACGCCCAGGTCCAGCGCGATCTGTACCGTCCAGCGGCCGGTGCCCTTCTGCTCGGCGGCGTCGGCCACGACGTCGACGAACGGGCGCCCGGTCCCGGCATCCGTGTGGGCCAGCACCTCCGCCGTGATCTCGATCAGGTACGAGTCCAGCCGGCCCCGGTTCCACTCCCGGAAGGTGTCCGCGATCTTCGCGGGGGAGTAGCCGGCGACCTCGCGCAGCAGGTGGTAGGCCTCGGCGATGAGCTGCATGTCGGCGTACTCGATGCCGTTGTGCACCATCTTGACGAAGTGTCCGGCGCCGTCGGGGCCGACGTGCGAGACGCACGGCGTACCGTCGGCCGCCTTCGCCGAGATCTTCTCCAGCATCGGGCCGAGGGAGGCGTACGACTCGGCCGAGCCGCCCGGCATGATGCTCGGGCCGAGCAGCGCACCCTCCTCGCCGCCCGAGATCCCCGCACCCACGAAGTGGATGCCCTGCTCGCGCAGTTCCTTCTCGCGCCGCCGGGTGTCCTCGAAGTGCGCGTTGCCGCCGTCGATGATGACGTCGCCGGGCTCCAGCAGCGGGGCGAACTCGCGGATCACGGCGTCGGTAGGCTCTCCGGCCTTGACCATGACGATCAGGCGACGTGGCCGCTCCAGCGCGTCCACGAACTCCTTCGCGGACTCGGCGGCGACGAAGGTGCCTTCGTGCCCGAACTCCTTCACCAGGGCGGTGGTCTTCGCGGCCGTCCGGTTGTGGACGGCGACGGTGAAGCCGTTGCGGGCGAAGTTCCTGGCGAGGTTGCTCCCCATCACCGCGAGCCCGGTGACGCCGATCTGGGCCGTGCTGCTCATGCATGCGCTCCTGAGTGCCTCGATGTGCGGGTGAATGCGACGCTACATGGGCAGATATACCTGCGGATCCAACGCCATGCGAAAGCTTGTCAACTTCCGTGAAAGTGCGACCTGTTGCGCCCCTTGTCATGCTCTGATCGCCCCGTTAAGTTGTGCGGTTCCTGATGTCTTCAATGGGGGCTCCCATGGGTGTACGGGGTCGGCATCGCCGGTACCAGCCGAGCAGCATCAACCGCGCCTCGCTCGCCGTCACCGCCGGTGGCGCCGGGCTCGCACTCCCTTTGATCGGCGCCGGAACCGCCCAGGCCGCCTCGGTGGACACCTGGAGCAAGGTCGCCGACTGCGAGTCCACCAACAACTGGCACATCAACACCGGCAACGGCTACTACGGCGGACTCCAGTTCAGCCTGAGCACCTGGCGCGCCTTCGGGGGCACCGCGTACGCGGCCCGCGCCGACCTGGCCACCAAGGACCAGCAGATCGCGGTCGCCGAGAAGGTCCTCAAGGGGCAGGGCCCACAGGCCTGGCCGGTGTGCGGGAAGCAGGCCGGACTCTCCCGCAGCGGCCCCGCGCCCGCCGTCTCACCGCAGGGGCAGGGGCAGGGGCAGGGGCAGGGAGTGAAGGCCCAGGTCCAGGTCCAGGCCCAGGAGGCGAAGCCGGCCGCCCCGCAGACCGCCGCGCCCCGCCCGACCGGGACCTCGGTCCTGCCGAACCCGTACGTCGTCGCGCCCGGCGACTCCCTCTCGGCCATCGCCACCGGCCAGCACGTCGAGGGCGGCTGGCAGGCGTTGTACGAGACGAACCGGGCCACGGTGGGCGGCGACCCGAACCTGATCTTCCCCGGTCAGCGACTGACGCTGCGCGTCACCGCCGCGCCGGCGCCGCCGGCCGCACCGCCCGCGCAGAACCCCGAGAAGCCGCCGCGGACCGCCGAGCCCGTCAAGCCCGTGGAACCGAACGCGCAGAAGCCCGCCGAGAAGCCGGCCGAAAAGCCCGCTCCCGTACCCGCCTCAGCGCAGCAGAAGCCCGCCTCGGGCGGCTTCGTCGCCCCCGTGGACGCCGGCATCGGCACCGCCTACCACGTCGCGGGATCCTCCTGGGCGAGCGGCTACCACACGGGCGTCGACTTCCCCGTGGCCACCGGGACCTCCGTCAAGGCCGTCGGCCCCGGCCAGATCGTCTCCGCGGGCTGGGCGGGGGCGTACGGCTACCAGGTCGTCATCCTGCACGCCGACGGCCGCTACTCCCAGTACGCGCACCTGTCGGCGCTCGGCGTCAAGGCCGGGCAGCAGGTGTCCGGAGGTCAGCGGATCGGGCGTTCCGGTTCCACCGGCAACACCAACGGACCGCACCTCCACTTCGAGATCCGCACGTCCCCCGGCTACGGCTCCGACATCGACCCGCTGAAGTACCTCCGCGGCCGCGGCGTCGGCATCTGACCCCCGTACGTGCGGCGGCACGCCCGTGAGCAGGATCAGGCCGGCCGCCGCCAGTACGGCGCTGGCCAGTGCCGCCGCCGTGCCCGCCGACCCGTACCGGAAGCCCTCGTCGAACAGCGAGATGCCGACGGCCGCCGCGACCACCGGGTTGACCACGGTCACCGTGGCCAGCGGTGCGGTCAGCCCCGCACCCCGGTAGGCCGCCTGCGAGAGCAGTAGTCCGACGGACGCCAGGACGGCGATCGCCACCAGGTCGGGCCACAGTGCGCCGGGCGCGCCCGGCGCCGGACTTCCGGTGTACTCGGCCACCGATTTGGTGAACACGGAGGCCATGCCGAAGGCCGTGCCGGCCGCGGCCGCCAGCAGCACGCTGCGCAACACCGGCCGGTGCATCCGGTGCGCCGCCACGAACAACCCGGTCACCCCGGCGGCGGTGACGATCAGCAGCAGGCTCCGTTTCCCGTCGGCCAGCGGCTGGTCCCCGGCCCCGTCCGTCAGGGCCAGCAGTCCGGCCAGTCCCACCGTGGCCAGCAGCGCGCCGCGCCATGCGGCAGCGCCCGCCCGGCGGTGCACGAAGAGGGCCGCCATCGGCAGCGCGAAGACGATGGTCAGCGCGCCCAGCGGCTGCACCAGGCTCAGCGGGCCGTACGCGAGGGCCACCACGTGCAGCAGGGCGCCCAGGCCGTTGAGCCCGACCGCACACCACCAACCGGCGCGGCGCAGCGGCGCGTACGGGCGGTCGGGCGTGCTCACCGCGACCCGTTCCTGGACGATCGCGCCGCCCGCGTACGCCACGGCGGACACCAGGCAGAGCAGGACCGACAGCGCTAGGGCACTCATGAATTCCACAATGCCCGACCTGAGCTGCCCATTCCTCCTCCTGGAGGTGGTCATCGGTCATACCCCAGGCATACTCCGGAAGGATTACAGGCCCGCACGAGGCTGCCCATGGTGACCACAGCGTCGCGGTGCGTGAGGCGTGCCCGCACGGGTTTGGTCCCGGGCGCGTCGGATCCGTACAGTGGCGGTTTTGAGGACTTCCGCAGCAGGCGGACGCGGACGAGTGATCAAGGAACGGCAGCGGCCATGACGGTGACCGAAGACAACCACCTGAGCGGGGACGACCACGCCTACGGGCCGGGCATCGACCCCGAGCGGCTGGCGCTCTGCCTCAGCGTGCTCGACGAGCTGGACAAGATCGACGTCGACCACCCCGACGCCATCACCGTACGCCGCGCCACCGCGGGCCTCTACCGCACGGTCAAGCAGCGCCGCCGCCAGGAGCGCCGCGCCGCCAAGACCGCCAACGACAAGGCCGTCACCGAGGCGACCGCGACCGGCTCCGCCGAGCGCATCGACGACGAGACCGAGGGCATCCTGCCCTCCTCGGTCACGGAGGCCGGCCGGATCGCCGGGATACTCCAGCGCCCGCGCTCCTGCTACGTCTGCAAGGCGCGGTACGTCGAGGTCGACTACTTCTACCACCAGCTCTGCCCGGACTGCGCCGTCGAGAACCGCGCCAGGCGCGAGGCCCGCGCCGACCTCTCCGGCAAGCGCGCGCTCCTCACCGGCGGCCGGGCCAAGATCGGCATGTACATCGCGCTGCGGCTGCTGCGCGACGGCGCCCACACCACGATCACCACCCGCTTCCCCAAGGATGCCATCCGCCGCTTCAAGGCGATGGAGGACTCGGCGGACTGGATGCACCGCCTGGAGGTCGTCGGCATCGACCTGCGCGACCCGGCCCAGTCCGTGGCGCTCGCCGACCAGGTCGCCGCGGCCGGTCCGCTGGACATCCTGATCAACAACGCGACGCAGACCGTGCGCCGCCTGCCCTCGGCCTACGCGGCGCTGGTCGAGGGGGAGAGCGCCCCGCTCCCCGCCGGCGAGCTCCCCGCCCACCACGTCATCGGCGCCTTCAACTCCGGAGCGGTCGACGGCCTGGCGGCCCTGCCCGTCGGCGTGAGCGGCCTCGAAGCGCAGAAGGTCGCCGACCTCGCCCTGGTCGCGGGCAACGCCAGCATCGCCCGGCACCTCGACGGCACCGCCATCGACGCCGGCGGCCTGCTGCCCGACGTCGTCGAGAGCAACACCTGGGTGCAGACCATCGACCAGATCTCCCCGGTGGAGCTGCTCGAAACCCAGCTGTGCAACTACACGTCGCCGTTCATCCTGATCAGCGCGCTGCGGCCGGCTATGGCCGAGGCCGCGCGGAGGGCGACCAGCGGGCGCGCGCACATCGTCAACGTCTCTGCGATGGAAGGCGTTTTCAGCCGCGGCTACAAGGGCGCGGGGCACCCGAACACCAATGCCGCCAAGGCCGCGATGAACATGGTCACCCGGACGAGCGGCCAGGAGATGTTCCAGAGCGACCGGATCCTCATGACCTCGGTCGACACCGGCTGGATCACCGACGAGCGCCCCCACTTCGACAAGCTGCGCCTGGCCGAGGAGGGCTTCCACGCCCCGCTCGACCTGGTCGACGGCGCGGCCCGGGTCTACGACCCGATCGTGCGCGGCGAGTCCGGCGAGGACCTCTACGGCGTCTTCCTCAAGGACTACGCGCCCGCCAACTGGTAGACCCGCGGTCCCGGCCGGGCGTCCCGGCTCCGTGCCGACCCCGCCTCCCGGCTCCGTGCGTGCCGGCTCCGTTCCTGCCCCGTGACCCGGCTCCGTGCCCCAGTCCCCCGCGAAGGGGGCCGGGGCACGGCCGTTTCACGGCGTGCGCTCGTACGCCCCCGCCGCCACCAGCTCCAGGACCGGACGCCAGTCCTCCATCACCCCCGCGTCGAGCCCGACGACCTTGCCCGCGTCATCCGCTTGGCGCAACGTCACGGCCGCTTCCGCGTCGGGGTCGGCCGCGAACGCCCGGATCTCCGCCCCGTCCATCAGCCCGCCCTGCGCGCGCAGGGTCAGCGCGCTCTGCGGGGACAGCGCCTGTCCCGGCTCCACGGCCGCCAGGTAGCGCTTGGCCGGCACGTGCAGCCGCACCAGCCGGGCCACCCGCTCCCCGAGCAGCGGACGGACCGCCCGTGCGGCGTGGTCGGCGTGGCCGGCGTCGTCGCCTGGGAACAGCAGGTGGCCCAGGTCGTGCACGAGTCCGGCGACTTGCAGCTCCTTGTCGAACGGATGCGAGCGGCGCAGGAGTGCAGCAGTCTGGAGCCCATGATCGTGCAGATCGACCGGGTCCCCGCTGTGGTCGGGCGTGTCCCACGCCCCGCGGCACGCGAGCAGCAGCTCCATCAGCTCCTCGACGCTGTCGACCCTCGCCGCCCCCGGCACTCCGGAACTCGTCACCGCCGCTCCCTCCGCTGCCCGTACTCCAGTCGTGCTACCGCCGTCGAGCAGACCACCCGTCACGGGCACACCGGCGTACGACTTCCTGAACACGCGGGGAAATCAAACCGTCGAGTGGATTTTGCCAATCCATCGAGCGGGGGTGCGCTCATATGTGTACTCTGAGTGTCACAAGACGGCCGTATCCAGGCCACGCTCCACCATGGCGCCACCGCGTCCGGAAACCCTTTACCCCTTGTGCCCGGCGCGCGGCTCGCCCTCCGGGTTACGCGACACAAAGGAGTGCGCGGTGACAGACACGACGACGAAGTCCGACGAGACGCTGGCGGAGTACCCGGCACGGCGGAACCGCCCCCATGCCGACGAACTCGGCAGCCTCGAAGTCTGGGCCCGGTCCGCTCCGATCCGGCTCGCGGGCTATGAGGACGACCTGGCGGAGTCCCACATCCTGCCCGGCATCGACTAGCCACGACCTCACACAGCGCCCCCGAGCCCACCGGCGACGGGGGCGCGGTGCTGCGCCGACCGTGCAGGGCGCGTCGAAGGTTCCCGTACGCCGTACGCCGTGAGCGTCATCGCTGAGGGCGATCAAGACTTCCGGCCGCCCCCGGACCCCGGCACGCTGGTCCGCATGAAGCTACTGATGCTGGGCGGTACCGAGTTCGTCGGACGCGCGATCACCGAGGACGCGCTGTCCCGGGGCTGGGACGTCACCGTCTTCCACCGGGGGCACCACGCCCCGCCGCCGGGCACCTCCGCCGTGCACGGCGACCGCACCGCTCCCGGCGGCCTGGACGCCCTCGCCGCGGGGGAGTGGGACCTGGTCGTCGACACCTGGGGCGGCGCCCCGACCGCGGTGCGCGACAGCGCCCGACTGCTGGCCGGCCGCGCCGGGCACTACGCGTACATCTCCAGCCGCTCGGTCTACAAGTACCCCGCCCCGGCCGGCATCGACGAGGACGGCCCGCTGGTCGACGGCTCGGCCGACGCCGACGCCACGGCCTACGCCGAGGACAAGCGGGGCGGTGAGATCGCCGCCGTCGACGCCTTCGGCGACCGGGCCCTGCTGGTGCGCGCCGGCCTGATCATCGGCCCGTACGAGAACGTCGGCCGGCTGCCCTGGTGGTTGAACCGGACCGCCCGCGGCGGCCCCACCCTGGCCCCCGGCCGGCCGGAACTCCCGCTCCAGTACATCGACGTACGCGATCTCGCCGCCTGGACCCTCGACGCGGCCGGGGCCGGGCTCGGCGGCCCGTACAACGTGGTCTCCCCGGTCGGGCACGCCACGATGGGCGCCCTCCTCGAAGCCTGCGCGGCCGTCACCGGCGGCGGCGGCGAGCTCCGCTGGACCGACCCGGCCCGCATCGAGGAGGCCGGCGTCCAGCCCTGGACCGAGCTGCCGATCTGGCTCCCCGAAGGGGAGCTGCACGACTACATGTTCGGCGGCGACGTCACCCGGGCCCGGGCGGCGGGCCTCGCGTGCCGCCCCGTCGAGGAGACCGTGGCCGACACCTGGGCCTGGCTCCGTTCCCTCGGCTCCGTCGCCCCGCAGCGCTCCGACCGGCCGGCCCCCGGCGTCTCCGCGGAGCGCGAGGCGGCGCTACTCGGGCTCTGACCAGGCGGCCTCGGCGAGCCGGGTCGGCGGCAGGTACTCGCGCAGCAGCGTGCGGTGCCACCACGCGCCCGTCTCGCGCAGCTCCCGCCAGGTGGTGAACCGGTAGCGGTACAGCCTGGCGCGCACGTACGTCGGCGGGGCGTCCGGGAAGGGGTTGTGGCGGATCAGCCGCAGCGTGTCCCGGTCGCCCGCCAGCAGTCGCTCCACGAACGGCCCGAACCACTCCCGCGCATAGCCGGGGGAGAGCGCCGCGAACCACATCAGCCAGTCGAGGCGCAGATGATACGGGGCGAACTGGCGCGGGATCTTGCGCGGATCACCCGGTTTGCCCTTGAACCCGTACTCCTGCCAAGCCCCGTCCTCCCTCGGCACCCGGTCCGCGGTCCCCTCGACCACCACCTCGTCGCGGATCCGGCCCACGCTGCCGAAGGCCCCGTACGTGTTGACCAGGTGGAGGGGGTCGAAGGACCGGTTCATCACCTGGCGCCGCGAGACCATGTTGCGCACCGGATGCCGGCTCAGCACCAGCACCAGCACGGTCACCGCGCACACGAGGACGGCGAACCAGACGGGCGCCGGGGCCGACGCGGCGGCCGGCGGCGGCCCCGCCAACCCGGTGAAGTCGACCGCCGAGAGGGCCGGTGTGATCGTCAGCCAGTTCAGCCAGGCGAAGTTGCCCGACAGCACCAGCCACAGCTGTGTCGCCACGATGATCCCGGCCGCGTACGAGGCCACCGGCTGCGGCGTGAACAGCAGCACCGGGACCACCAGTTGGGTCACGTGGTTGGCCGCGCACTCCACCCGGTGCAGGGGCTTCGGCAGGTGGTGGAAGAACCAGCTCAGCGGCCCCGGCATCGGCTGCGTCTCGTGGTGGTAGTAGAGGCAGGTCAGCTTGCGCCAGCAGGAGTCCCCGCGCATCTTGATCAACCCCGCGCCGAACTCCACCCGGAAGACCACCCAGCGCAGCAGCCACAGCACCAGCACCGGCGGCCCGACCCGCGCGTTGCCGAGGAAGACCGCGAGGAAGCCCACCTCCAGCAGCAGCGACTCCCAGCCGAAGGAGTACCAGGTCTGCCCCACGTTCACGATGGACAGGTACAGCAGCCACAGCAGTGCCCACATCCCCATGGCCGCGCCCAGCGGAACGAGGTCTCCCGCCCCGGCCGCCAGGGCTGCGGAGACCGCCGCCCCGGCCCAGGCGCAGCAGGCGAAGAGTCGGTCCGAGTAGTGCAGTTGGAACAGGCTCGGGGCGCCTTTGAACGGCACGTACCGCACGTAGCGCGGCACGGGCAGCATGCCGTGCGCCCCGATCAGGGCCCGGAACTGCAGGGCGGCCGCGACGAAGGCGAAGAGGTAGACGCCGGCGAGGGCCCGCTGGAAGACCAGCCGGCCCAGCCAGTAACCGGGCGCCGTGAACCAGTCCATCCCCTCCAGTATCGGGCGGATCAGGCCTCGGCGGCCAGCTTGCGCAGGGTGCGGCCGAGCCGGCGGGCGTAGCACCGCTGGAGGAAGGGGACCACCGGGCCCGCGAGGCGCGTGTACCAGGCGCTGGGGCGGCTGAAGGCGGTCACCTCGAACCACACCGTGCCGTCGGGGTCCCGGTGCACCATGAAGGACTCTTCCCCGCACTCCGGGTGGCCGGTCAGGGTCCCGTACGCGAAGCCGATGCGCGCGGGCTCGTACGCCGTCCAGACCACCTGGCACGGCGCGCTGATCCGCACCGGCCCGCAGCCGATCCCGACCACCACCCGGCTCCCGGGCCGGACCGAGCCGTGGCCGGCCCGGATCAGCATGCCGGAGGCCCGGTGGGCGCCGAAGGTGGTGACGGCGGTCCCGGCGGTCTCGAAGACGGCCTGGCCGTGACCTATCCGGGTGCGGTGGTGCAGGTGGTTGTATCCGGCGGGCAGCGGGCGGTGCTGCGTCGCTCCCCGGTCGGCGTAGCTGAAGGAGCTGCTGCTGCCGGTGCTGCCGCTGCCGCTCGCGCGAGTGCTGCCGCTGCCGCGAGTGCTGGTGGTGCTGATGAGTCGGGTCATGGGGGTGGTCTCCTCCGGTCGGGCGGCGTCCCCGGTCAGCCGGCGCCAGGCCAGCAGCGAGCACAGGGCGAAGCCGAGCGCGTTGCCGAGACCATGGGTCGCGGCCATCCAGGTCAACGTGGGGTGTACGAGGTCGGTGGCCTCGCCGAGCGCCCACCACAGGGCGAGCAGCATGGTGGCCACCAGGACCGCGGCCGAGGTCGCCAGCAGCGCCCCGGTGGCGCGGTCCCGTGCGGCGGGGCGTATCTCCCGCCAGGTCAGCAGTGCCACCGCCCACATCCCGCCGGTCAGGACCACCGCTCCCGCCAGCTCCGCCCAGTCGTCCACGAAGTAGCCGAGGAGGACGAGCAGGGTCCCGCCGGGGACGCTGTAGGCGGCCCAGCGCGACAGCGCCCCGTGCGCGGGTGTGGCCGCCCGGCTCACCAGCCCTGCGACCAGGGCGGCGGTGAACCCGGCGAAGTGGAAGTGCGGCACGGTCAGCGCCAGGACGTCCAGATCGAAGTCGAACAGCCGGTACCCGGCGCGTTCGGCGACGAGGGCGGTCCCGGCGACCGACGGAGAGATCAGTGCGGTGAGCACGGCGATCTCCGCCGGTGCGGGCGCGCGGATCGCGCCGGCCGGTGTCCGCAGGGCCCGCAGCAGCCGGGCCGGGGCCCGGGCGGCGAGGGCCACCGTGGCCGCGGCGTAGCAGGCCGCGAGCGCCGTGGCCGCGGCGCCGCGCGGCAGCCAGAGGCACAGGGCCCCGGGGGCGGCGAGCAGGGGCCAGACCCGGGCGGTCGTACGCAGCCCGGCCGGGTCGATCAGACGCAGGCCGGCGGGGATGACGTAGAGCATGCCCAAGGTGACGATCAGGTGCACCAGTACCGTCACGGCGGACTCCCCTCCCGGCGCGGCCAAACGCCTTGAACGCGTTCAACTCGCAATGGCGACCTTACGAGGTTCCTTGAACATGTTCAAGACGCGCCCGTACCTCCGCCCCGGCGCTCCGGTTGCGGCCCTCCCGCGGATACGGCAGACAGGAGGGAACAACCGGGGCGAAAAGGGAGATAAACGTGCACGTACCGACACACCGTCAGGCTCCGCGCCGTCATACACCGCTCCGCGCCGCCGTCTTCACGCTCCTCGGGCTGCTCGCCGCGGCCTGCGGCAGCCCCGAAGAACCCACGAGCGCGGCCGGCCCCGAGAGCCAGGAGGTCCTGCTCCAGCCCGTCGCCTCGGCCGGCCCCGACCCCTTCACCGCCACCTCGGCCACCGCTGAGTCGGCCCCCGCGCAGCCCCCGCTGCCCAACCCCACGGGCCAGGGCGTCCGGACCGTCAAGGCGGACACCCCCGGCCTCTACGGCGGCACCAGGCGGCTGGGCAGCTGCGACGTGGAACAGCAGCTGCGCGCCCTCACCGAGGACGACGCCAAGGCCAAGGCCTTCGCCCAGGCCGTCTCCGTCGAGCCGGCGAAGCTCCCCGAGTTCCTGCGCGGCCTCACCCCGGTCGTCCTGCGCGCCGACACCCGCGTCACCAACCACGCCTTCCGCGACGGCCGGGCGGACGCCTTCCAGTCCGTCCTGCAGGCCGGCACCGCCGTCCTCGTCGACGACCACGGCATGCCCCGGGTCCGGTGCGCCTGCGGGAACCCGCTCCAGGCGCCGCGCGCGCCCAAGGGGTCGGCGCTCAAGGGCGACCAGTGGAACGGCTACCAGCCGCACCAGGTCATCGTCGTCGAACCGGCCCAGCACGCGATCAAGAGCCTGGTCATCGTCAACATCGCCGACAACACCTGGCTCGAACGCAAGACCGGCGACGACGGCGCCCAGGACCGCACCCCGCAGCCGGTCCCCGCGTACGACCCGGCCGAAGGCATCCCCGTCGGCCCCGTGACCCCGCCCGGAGCCGCCTCGGCGGAACCGTGCGCCCCGCCCGAGACCAACGACGGCGCGGGCGCCGGGGCGAACGGCCTGGCCCGGACCGCGCCGCCGGCCCCGCCCAAACCGCCCAGCGGACCCGCCGGGGTCCCGGCCCCCCAGGCCACGGACTGCGTGCCGGCGCAGAGCGAGCAGCAGGCCCAACCCGCCCAGCCCGCCCAGCCCGGCCAGCCCACGCCGGCGGCCCCGCAGCGGCAGCGGCCCGCGCAGCCGCCCGCACCTCCGCGCTCCGACGCGCCCCGGAACCAGCCGGGCGACGTACCCCCGGGAGCCCCCTCCGACCCCCTGGACCCCTTGGCCGACCCGCTCGCCGACCTTCCGCCGGACCTGCCCCCGCAGGGCCCGGCCGACCCGGGGCACCAGCCGGAACCCGACGGCTCGATGCCGCTGCCGCGCGACGCGGGCGACCCGGTCGCCCCGTACGACCAGGGCTCCCCGTACGACCCGTTCGGCGCCCCGGACCGGCGCCGGTCCCACTCGGACCCCGTCTCCTCGCTGGGGAGCGCCTGACCGGCCGGTGTGTCATGGTGGACCGGTGCCGACCACCGTATCGCTGCCGGACGATTGGCCCGCACACCCGGACCGGTCGCTCTCGCTGAACCGCATGGGCAGTTTCGACTGGGACCTGGAGACCGGTCTCATGCACCTGGACGCGGCTGCCCTCGACGTGTTCGACACGACGCCCGACGCGTACGACGGACGGCCCGAGTCCCTCTCCCCACGGGTCCCGCCCGCCGAGCAGACCCGGCTCGACGCCCTCGTCTCCAGCGCCCTCAAGAGCGGTGAAGACAGCTACGGCGCCTATTTCCGGATCCGCTGCAAGGACGGGCGGCTGCGCTGGACGCACACCCAGGGCCGCGTCATGCGCGGCCCCGACGGCCGCCCGTTCCGGATCATCGGCATCGTCCGCGACGCCACCGAGGAGCTCAGCCACTCGGCGGAACGCCTCGGCCTCGACGAGGAGCGGCGCCGCCAGACCTCGGTGGTCGAGAGCACCACCGCCGCCCTCGCGCACGCCCGGACCGTACGGGACGTCATCGACGTCATCGGCGACGCCCACGGTCTGGAGCGGCTCGGCTCCATGGGCATGGTGATGGGCCTCGTCGAGGCCGGGCGCATCCACCTCGTGGCCGAGGGCCCCCAGGACAGTTTCGTCCCCGGCACCCGGTACACCCGGATCGACGAGCAGTACCCGATGAGCGAGGTCGTCCGCTCGCTGCAACCGCGCTTCCTCGACTCCGCGGAGGAATTCGCCGAGGGCTATCCCGAGCTCTGGTCGAAGATCTCGTCCATGCGGATCTCGGCGGCCGCCTACCTGCCGCTGATCGCCCAAGCCCGCCCGATCGGCGCGATCGGACTGCTCTACCAGGACAAGGACGGCTTCACCCAGGACGAGCGGAACCTGCTGGTCGCCCTGGGCAGCAGCATCGCGCAGAGCCTCCAGCGCGCGATGCTGCTGGAACAGGAGCACGACCTGGCGGAAGGCCTCCAGCAGGCGATGCTGCCGCGCCGGATCCCCTCGGTGCCCGGTGCGGAGATCGCCGTACGGTACCGCTCCGCCCGGATGGGCCGGGACATCGGCGGCGACTGGTACGACGTCATCCCGCTGCCCGGCGGCCGGGTCGGCGCGGTCATCGGTGACGTCCAGGGCCACGACACCCACGCGGCGGCGGTCATGGGCCAGCTGCGCATCGTGCTGCGCGCGTACGCCGCCGAAGGCCACGCACCGGGCACGGTCATGGCCCGGGCCTCCGTCTTCCTGCACGAGCTGGACACCGACCGTTTCGCGACCTGCACCTACGTGGAGGCCGACCTCTCCACCGGCGTGCTCCAAGTGGTCCGCGCCGGGCACATCGACCCCCTGCTGCGCACCCGCGACGGGGACTGCCGGCGGCTGCCGGTGGAGGGCGGCATGCCGCTGAGCCTGTCGGCGGAGTTCGGCCGCCTGGCGTACCCGGTGACCACCGTCGAACTGGACCCGGGCGAAACGCTCCTGCTGTGTACCGACGGCCTCGTGGAACACCCCGGCGCGGACCTCGACGACGGGATCCAGCTGCTCACCGCCCTGGTCCGGAGCGGACCTGCGGACCTCGCACGGCTGGCGGACCGGCTCTGCGAGGTGATCGACGAGCGGGGCGGCGACGACGACATGGCCCTCCTCCTGCTGCGCCGCGAGGCCGAGGAAGCCCCGCAGAGCGGCGGCCGCCTCCAGCAGCACGTGGCCCCCGGCGACCCGGAAGCCCTGGTCGCCGCCCGCCACATGATCGGCGCGGCGGTGCGCGCGTGGGGCGCCCGGGACCGGGCCGACGAGATCGAACTCGTCGCCGACGAGCTCATCGTGAACGCCCTCATGCACACGGACGGCCCGGCGATCGTCACCCTCCGGGTCCTGACGGGGCCCGACCGCCGCCTCCGCGTCGAGGTCGAGGACCGCTCCAGCGCACTGCCGCGCCGCCGCGAGGCGGGCGTCTCGGGCGTCTCGGGCCGCGGCCTGATGTTGGTGGACCGCCTGTCGGACGTCTGGGGCGTGGAACCCCGGGGCAGCGGCAAATGCGTCTGGTGCGAGTTCGTGATGTCCTGACCCGCACCGCGCGGTCCGGCCGGCACCAAATCCGTTGCGGCCGCCGGCAGCCGTGGCGGATGATCAACGCGATGACCCAGATGACTGACGACGTCCGCCGGCTGATCAAGGCCGGAGATCTTCCCGGAGCCGTGCGCAGCCTGCGGCCCCACGCCGAGACCGCCCCCTTGGCCGACCTCGCGAAAGCGACGCGGCACCTGGCCGAAGCAGCCGGGTTCGACGACCTCGCCCGGGCCGCGAAGGCCGCCGCCCGCAAGCCCCACGACCCCCAGGCGCTCTACGACCTCGGCTACGGCTGCGTCGAGCACGGGATCGCGTTCCTCGCCGTGGCACCGCTGCGCCGGGCTTTCGCCCTGGTGCCCGACTCCCGGGGGCTGTTGCAGGAACTGACGTCCGCCCTGGAGGACGAGCACCGGCACGGCGAGGCCGCCGCCCTGCTCGCGGGGCGGGGTGCCGCCCTGGCTCCCTGGCCCGAGCGGTACCTGCTGGTCCACAACGCCCTCTTCGCGGGCGACCTCGACACCGCCCGCCGGACGGCCGCCGCCCTGCCGGACCCCGAGGACACCCGGTGGCTCGGCGCCCGGGACCGGCAGCGGCGGATCCTTGCCCGGACCGCGCTCGCCGAGGCTGCCGGCGCACTCGGCGGCCAGGACCTGCGCGGCTGGCACTTCGCCCTCACGGGAGGCCTGCTGGCCACCCTCTCCCCGTACGGCTTCGACGCGGGCATGACCGGCCGCTACGCCTACCTCGGCGACCAGCCCGCCCTGTGCCGCCACACCCTGCACCGGCTCGGCCTCGTCCTGGACGCCGCCGGCCGCCGCCCCGGCACCGTCTCCCTGCTGCCCGGCCGGCCCTGCCAGGCCATCGGGCTGGCGGCGGCCGAGCTGCTCGGGCTGCCCGCCGTACCGTACGATCCGGCACGCACGGACACCCTCGTGGTGGCGTACGACCTGAACGCCCACGACACCGAGCTCCTGTCCGGCCTGCACGGGCGCACCGACGGCCAGGTCCTGTACGAGCACGCCACCTGCTGGACCGACCCGCCGGCCGTGACCGCCGACGTCAGCGGCCTGCTGGCCCAGCACACCGTCGCCCCGTGGGCGGAGCAGGGACCGCGGCCCGCCGACCCCCGGCCCGCCGAGGAGCTCGCCCGCGACATCGTCACCGCCGACCCGACCCCGGACGAGGGCGACGGGCAGACCCCCGCCGACCCGGACCGGGCGCTGCGGACCTTCACCGAGGCCGTGGCCACCGGATGGCTCCGGGGCCCGCGCGACCGCGTCCGCTCACCCGGCCCGGTGCGCAGCTCCCGGTTCGGGTAGCCGGGGCGGGGGCGGCGGGGGAGGCTGGGTGCATGCCCGAGCTGCCCGAGGTCGAGGCCCTGAGGGAGTTCCTCGACGAGCACCTCGCCGGGCGGGTGGTGGAACGCGTCCTCCCGCTCGCCGTCAGCGTGCTCAAGACGTACGAACCGCCGCTCACCGCCCTCGAAGGGCAGCGGGCCGGTGCCACCACCCGCCACGGCAAGTTCCTCGCCGTGCGGATCGGCGAGCTCCACCTCGTCACCCACCTGGCCCGGGCCGGCTGGCTGCGCTGGCAGGACACCCTGCCCGACAAGCCGCCGCGCCCCGGCAAGGGGCCGCTCGCACTGCGCGTCCGCCTGGAGGGCGGCGGCGGCTTCGACCTCACCGAGGCCGGCACCCAAAAGCGCCTCGCCGCGTACGTCGTCCGCGACCCCCGGGAGGTGCCCGGCATCGCCCGCCTCGGTCCCGATCCGCTCGCCGACGCGTTCGACCGGGACGCGTTCGCCGCGCTCCTCACCGCAGAGCGGCGGCAGATCAAGGGCGTGCTGCGCGACCAGAGCGTCATCGCGGGGATCGGGAACGCCTACAGCGACGAGATCCTGCACGCGGCGAAGGTCTCGCCCTTCAAACTGGCCACCTCCTTCGACGAGGAGCAGGTCACCCACCTGTACGAGGCCGTCCGGCGGACCCTGCGCGAGGCCGTCGAGCGGGCGCACGGCGTCGCCGCCGGGAACCTCAAGGCCGAGAAGAAGAGCGGGCTGCGGGTGCACGGCCGGGACGGGGAGCCCTGCCCGGTGTGCGGGGACACCGTCCGGTCGGTGTCGTTCGCCGACTCCTCGCTCCAGTACTGCCCGACCTGCCAGACCGGCGGCAAGCCCCTCGCGGACCGGAGGTTGTCCCGCCTCCTCAAATGACGTCGCCCTGCGTAGACTCCGGCCCCATGGCCGAGCAGCAGCCGCCGTCGCGGCACCAGCAGCCGCCGTCGCCGTCCCGGCGCGAGGTCGTCACGGGTGTGCCGCGCGGCGCCCGCCGCCGACCGCCGGCGCACACCCCGGCCCGTTCGGAGATCTCCGAACAGACCACCTTGGGCGCCACCTACGTACGGGCGCTGATGCGCAGCCAGCTCCGGGCCGGGCTCGGGGCGCTGGGCGTCCTGACGCTGCTCGTCGGGACGCTGCCGGTGCTGTTCGCGCTGCCGCGCTCCGCATCTGGGCCGCCGGTCTGGGTGGCCCTCGGGCTGGTGGTGTATCCGGCGATGTGGCTGATCGCCCGCTGGTACGTCACCCGGGCCGAGCGCAACGAGGCAGATTTCACCGGCCTGGTGATGGATCCGGCCGAGGCGCCGGGCCCGCACCGGGACCGCTGACCCCGGCGCCCGCGGCAGAACACCGGAGCAGCGCCGAAGCAGCGTCGAAGCAGCGCCCGAGCGCCGTAACGGCACTGGAAGTCCTGCACAGTGATGGTTCGTCAGAACAGGTGCATCGCCAAGTGGCCCAACGGCAGGCCCAGCTGCCACGCGGGGGTCCACACCCGCGCGTTCTCGTCCAGGCCCACCGGGGTGTCGGTGTGGCCGTGCCGGCCCGGGTCGAGGTTGGTGGCGAACAGTTCCGTGCGGTCCAGCCAGCGCCAGGCGGCCCGGGCCAGTTCGAGGTCGGGGTCCTCGCCGCGGCCGCGCTCCCTGGCCTCCTCGCCCAGCGCGAGGAACCGGGTGTCCACCCAGTCGCGCCAGGGATGCCCGTACGCCGTCAGCGACAGCCATTCGTCGAGCTGCGAGACCACGCGGATCCCGGAGAGCTCGCCGGCCGCGTCGGAGAGGTAGATCGTCAGCGCGAGCGTGTCCCGCCCGGCGCGGAACTCCAGGGTACTGACCGGGATCAGCCGGCCCGTGCGCAGCAGTTCGTCGGCGATGTACTCCGCATAGAGCCATGCCATGGGCACCGCGAGCCCGCCGTCACTGGTGCCGTTCGTACCCTCGGGCTGCACCGTTCCACCTTCTCCCGCGCGTCGAGCTTCCGGTCGTCAGCCATGAGCCTTCACCGAGTGACTCGCGGAACGGGGGATGTTTACCCAACTTGAACGCTCTGAGGCCGATTTCGATGCGTTTTGTGTCCGATCCGCATGTATTCGTTTCGTTCGCCACGCGGCCTCCCTCGACCGGGCGCCGGGATGGGGCGCCGGAATCAGGCGCCGAGCCCGTAGCCGTACCCCTGGAGGTCCTTCCTCAGGGCGCGTAGCGCGTAGTACGTACGGGATTTGACCGTTCCCGCCGGGATCCCGAGCTCCGCCGCCGCCTCGGCCACCGAGCGGTCCTGGAAGTAGACCTGCATCAGGACCTCGCGGTGCTCCGGCCCGAGGGAGCCGACGGCCCGCCGGACATCGATCGCCGTGACCGAGCCGGCCACCGTGTCCTCGGGTGCGGGCGCCTGCTCCAGCCCTTCCGGGTCCACCTCCTGCGGTCGGGACAGCCGTGCGCGCCGGGCGTCGATCGCGAGGCGCCGCGCCACGGTGAACAGCCAGGGCCGCATGGACTCGTGATCGCTCTCCAGTACCTCCGGGTGCTGCCACGCCCGGACCAGGGTCTCCTGCACGAGGTCCTCGGCGCGCTGGGAGTCCCCGGCCGTGAGGCCGACCAGGAAACCGAACAGGGCCCGCCCGTGGTCGCGTTGGAGTTCGGCCAGTGCCTCGGGGTCCGTGCGCGGGAGGGTGGGGGAGAGGGGCACGAGTGGCTCCTTCCTGGGTCCGTTCGGCTCCGACGGACCCACCCTCACCTGCACGGAGCGCCCCGGGAACCGTCCCGTCCCGGCGTTGCGCCCAAGCACCCCGGTCAACCGGTGGGCGGCCGCGCCCGTCGGTGAACGGTCGAACGGCGCGGCGAACGGCCGCCCGGATGCGGAGGGGCGCCCTCCCTCGCAGCCGTAGTCCGACTGGTGACGTCTCTCCCTATGGATTACAGATGATCAGATAGTCCTACTAATGAGAGCTGGCTCAGATGACCAAGCGCACCCGGCAGGCCTTAGTGCTCCTGTCGGCAGTCCTCCTGGCCGCGGCCAGCGCAGGCTGTTCCACCAAGGAGCCCGCGCCGGCCCGTCTCGGCAACTCCCGTGCCCCGGCCCCGTCCACCGGCTCCGGGTCCCACTCGGCCCGGGCCGACGGCGCCGCGAAGGGCTTCACCCTGGTGGCGACCGGCGACGTGCTGCCGCACGACTCGGTCATCAAGCGGGCGGCGGCCGACGCCGAGGGTGACGGCCACGACTTCAAACCGATGTTCTCCCTGGTCAAGCCGGTGGTCTCGGCCGCTGACCTGGCGATCTGCCACATGGAGACCGTGTATGGGGAGGACGGCGGGCCGTTCACCGGCTACCCGGCCTTCCAGTCCCCGCCCGAAGTGGCAGACGGGCTGAAGGACGCCGGGTACGACGGCTGCTCCACGGCCTCGAACCATACGCTGGACGCCGGTGCCGAAGGGCTGCGGCGTACCCTCGACAAGTTCGACGAGGCCGGTCTGAAGCACGCCGGTTCGGCCCGTACGGCGGCCGAAGCGGCCACGCCGACCGTGTACTCGGCGGGCTCCGCGAAGGTCGCGCACCTGGCGTACACGTACGACACGAACGGCTACCCGATGCCGGAGGGGCGGCCCTGGGCCGTCAACCTGATGGAGAAGGACAAGATCATCGCGGACGCCCGGGCCGCCCGGAAGGCGGGCGCCGACGTGGTCCTGGTCAGCCTGCACTGGGGCACGGAATGGCAGACCGAGCCGGACGAGAAGCAGCTCTCGCTCGGCAAGGAGCTGACGGCCTCGCAGACCGGCGGGCGCCCCGACATCGACATGATCCTGGGCACGCACGCGCACATCCCGCAGGCCTACGAGAAGGTCAACGGGACGTGGATCATCTACGGCATGGGCGACCAGGTGGCCGGCGAGATGTTCAACTACTCCGGCGCGCGGGACATGCGCGGCAACTACGGTTCGATCGGCCGCTTCACCTTCGCCCCACCGGCCGCCGCGGGCGGGCGCTGGCAGGTCGTCAAGGCCGAGTTCATCCCCCAGATGATGGACCTGTCCGCCGGCAAGGTCGTCAATCTGCCCGCCGCCCTCGCCCAGGACCCCGGACACGACGAGTACGAGAGCGCCCAGGACGCCGTCAGCGAGGCCGTCCTCGGCCGCGGCGCGGCCAAGGACGGCCTGACCATGGCGAAGTAGCCCCCCCGGCGGGTCTCCCCGGCCGGCGCCTCCGGACCTCCGGCCGGCGCCTCCGGCCCGTTACGGAACCACCGTGACGGGCCAGCGGCCCGCCTTGACCAACCGGACCGCCACCGAACCGACGATGCGGTGTCCGGCCTGCTCCGAGGCGCCGACCACCACCGCGTCCGCCGTCAGCTCCTGCGCCGCGCTCACCAGCCCCGCGTACGGATCGCCGCGGAAGGTGTGGAACTGCCAGCGCACCTCGTAGATGCCCTTGAGCCGCTCCGCCGCCTCCCGGATCTCGGCCACCAGGCCCTCGGCGATCTCGCCCGTGGTGTCGGCCACCGGCGCGCCCAGCGAGGCCCCGGCCGGCATCACCGGCTGGACGTACACCAGCGCCAGCAGCGCGTTCTGCCGCCGGGCCAGCCCCGCCGCGTACGCCGCCGCCCGCAGGGAGGACTCCGACCCGTCCACGCCGGCCAGGATCACCTTGGGGCCGTCCGTACCGCGTTCGAATCCCGTGTTCACGTGCTCTGTCACGCTCCCCACGTTATGTCCTTCGCCGCGCGCGGCGGCGCGGGCCTCCCTACAGTGCGAACCATGAGTGCCACCACGGAGGAGACCCGGGGAACGCGGAACCGATTCCTCAACCGGGTGCCCGACGCGTTCGCGGCGTTCTTCGGAACGCTCGGACTGCTGTGCGCCCTCCTGGCGCTCTCCCCGACGCTGCGGCACCTCCTGCGGCACGTCGTGCGCTTCCTCGACGCGATCGTGGTGCCCGTCAGCGCCAACCTCGCCTACGCCGTCTTCCTGTTCCTGCTCGCCGCCGCCCTCGGCACCCGCAAGAAGGTCGCCTGGTGGATCGTCGTCACCTATCTGGCCCTGCTCGTCCTGGTCGACGTCCTGATCATCGCCGACGAGTACTACTGGATCGGCGGGCCCTCCATGGGCCTCGCCGTGGCCGCCCTCGGGATCCTGATCGCCGCCCGCAAGGAGTTCTACGCCGCCTCCCGGCCCGGAGCCTTCTGGCGCGCCCTGTTCGTCCTGGGCCTGGGGCTGCTCGTCGCCGTGCTGCTCGGCTGGGGTCTGGTCGCCCTGTTCCCCGGCACCCTGCCCAAGGGGCAATGGCTGGACTGGGCCGCCCGGCAGGTCTTCGGCGGCCTCGTTTCGCCCCGCCAGTTCGACGGCCAGCCGCCCCGCCCGCTGTACTTCTTCCTCGGCCTCTTCGGCGCCCTCGCCCTGCTGAACGCCGCCTCGACCCTGTTCCGCTCGCAGCGCCTGACCGCCGCCCTGCACGGGGACGAGGAACCCCGCATCCGCGCCCTGCTCGGCGCCTACGGCCGCAGCGACTCCCTCGGCTACTTCGCGACCCGCCGTGACAAGGCCGTCGTCTTCGCCCCCAACGGCAGGGCCGGCGTCACCTACCGCGTCGAGGCCGGCGTCTGCCTCGCCAGCGGCGATCCGGTCGGCGACCCCGCCGCCTGGAGCCCCGCCGTCGACGCCTGGCTCACCGTCGCCCGCCGCCACGGCTGGCAGCCCGCCGTCATGGGCGCCTCCGAGGACGGGGCCACCGCGTACGCCCGTTCCGGGCTCAGCGCCCTCCAGCTCGGCGACGAGGCGATCCTGCACGTCGCCCACTTCGACCTCGACGGCCGCGACATGCGCGTGACCCGGCAGGCCGTCAACCGCGTCAAGCGCGCCGGAGCCACCACGATCATCCGCCGCCACTCCGCCCTCACCGAGGAGGAGATGCAGTGGATCATCGACCGCGCCGACACCTGGCGCGATACCGAGACCGAGCGCGGGTTCTCCATGGCCCTGGACCGGCTCGGCGACCCCGCCGACGGGGACTGCCTGCTCGTCGAGGCCTTCGACGCCCGGGGCGAGCTGATCGCCCTGCTGTCCTTCGTCCCCTGGGGCAAGGACGGCATCTCCTTGGACCTGATGCGCCGCGACCGCACCGCCCCCAACGGCGTCATGGAGTTCATGGTCGCCGAGCTGTGCGCCGCCGCCCCGGGCCTGGGCGTGCACCGGATCTCCCTCAACTTCGCCGTCTTCCGCTCCGCCTTCGAGGAGGGCGGGCGGATCGGCGCCGGCCCGGTCCTCAAGCTGTGGCGCAAACTGCTGCTGTTCTTCTCCCGCTGGTGGCAGCTGGAGGCCCTGTACCGCTCGAACGTCAAGTACGGGCCCGAGTGGTACCCGCGGTTCCTCTGCTACCAGGACGCCGGCTCGCTCGCCCGGGTCAGCCTCGCGTCCGGCATCGCAGAGGGCTTCGTCTCCGTACCCAGCCTGCGCAAACTCTGGGGCAACGCGCACGCCCGGGGCCTGACCGCACCCGCCAGCACAGAAGGGTTGCCCCCCATCGACTCCCTCGGGCTGGACCTCGTGGGGGCGGAGGCCGCAAGGGCGGCGCGGGCCGAGCGGCTGCCCGAACAGGTCCGGGTCCGCCACCACAAGCTGGAGCGCATCCGGGCGGCCGGCACCGACCCGTACCCCGTCGGCATCCGGCAGCGCACCCACACCGTGGCCGAGCTGTCGGCCGCGCGCCCCGCACTTGGGCCCGGCGCCCGATCCGGAGAACAGGCCGCCCTCGCCGGCCGGGTGATGCTCGTGCGCGACCTCGGCGGCGTGGTCTTCGCCGTCCTGCGCGACTGGTCCGGGGACGTGCAGCTGATGTTCACCCGCGACGAGAGCGGCCCCGACGTACTGGACTCCTTCACCTCCCAGGTCGACTTCGGCGACCACGTCGTCGCGAGCGGAGAGGTCGGCGCCAGCCGCAGCGGCGAGCCGTCCCTCCTGGTCACCTCCTGGCAGCTCACCGGCAAGTGCCTGCGCCCGCTCCCCGACAAGCGCAAGGGCCTGGCCGACCCCGAGGCGCGCGTCCGGCGCCGCTACCTCGACCTGGTCGCGAGCCCCGAGGCGCGGGACGTCGTACGGGCCCGTTCCTCGGCCGTCCAGGCGCTGCGCCAGGGACTGCTGGACCGCGGCTACCTCGAAGTCGAGACGCCGATGCTCCAGCAGATCCACGGCGGGGCCAACGCCCGGCCGTTCCGGACCCACATCAACGCCTACGACCTCGACCTGTACCTGCGCATCGCGCCGGAGCTGTACCTGAAGCGGCTGTGCGTCGGAGGCCTGGAGAAGGTCTTCGAGATGGGCCGCACCTTCCGCAACGAGGGCGTCTCCTACAAGCACAACCCCGAGTTCACGATGCTGGAGGCGTACCAGGCCTTCGCCGACTACGACGTGATGCTCGACCTCACGCGCGAGCTGATCCAGGGCGCCGCGACCGCCGCCTTCGGCTCGCCGGTCGCCCACAAGGCGGGCCCGGACGGCAAGCTCGTCGTCCACGACATCTCCGGACCCTGGCCGGTCAAGACGATGTACGGGGCGATCAGCGAGGCCCTCGGCGAGGAGGTCGACGCCGACACCGCGGAACACGTCCTGCGCCGGCTCTGCGACCGGGCCAAGGTGCCCAACGCGCCCGAGGACACCCGCGGCGACGTGGTGCTGGAGATGTACGAGCGCCTGGTGGAAGAGAAGACCAAGCTTCCCACCTTCTACAAGGACTTCCCCACCGACGTCTCCCCGCTGACCCGGCAGCACCGCAAGGACCCGCGCCTCGCCGAGCGCTGGGACCTGGTCGCCTTCGGGACCGAACTGGGCACCGCCTACTCGGAGCTGACCGACCCGGTGGAGCAGCGGCGCCGGCTCACCGCCCAGTCGATGCTCGCGGCGGGCGGCGACCCGGAGGCGATGGAACTCGACAACGACTTCCTGGACGCGCTGGAGTACGCGATGCCGCCGACCGGCGGTCTGGGCATCGGCGTCGACCGGCTGGTCATGTTCCTCACGGGCCTCACGATCCGCGAGACGCTGCCCTTCCCGCTGGTGCGGCGCGGCTGATCGGGTGAGGGGAGGCCCGCGCGTTCGTGCCTCTCGACATCTGCGGGGATGTCGTTGATACGTAGTAATAATGAAAAATGACGAGCCGACAGTAGGGCGACGCGTGCTCCTGCGTACCGCCGTCTTCCTCGGAATCGCCGCGGCCTCCGGACTGCTCACCGGCGGCGAGACCGGCGCACCCGGCCAGAGCGCGGCGGGCGGCGCACCGGGCGCGGGCCTCGGCGCGGCCCCCGGAGGCGGCACGGCGGTCGGGGCGCCGGGGCCCGGCGGAGCCGCCGGACCGGGCGGAGCCCGCGCCCTGCGTCCGCAGGCCCCCGGGCAGGCCGCGTACCGGCTGAGCCCCATGACCTCCGAGACGCCGCTGCGGGCGCCCGCAGCCAAGCCCGCCGTACGGACCCGGCCCATCCTGCAACTGCCTCCCGACGCCCGCACCGCGAGCGCCATGGTGCTCACATTCGACGACGGGCCGGACCCCCGCTACACCCCGGCCATCCTCGACACCCTCGCCCGGTACGACGTCCGTGCCATGTTCTTCGTCTGCGGGGAGATGGCCACCGACAACCGGGACCTGTTGCGCCGGATGGCCACCGAGGGCCACTTGATCGGCAACCACACTTGGACCCACCCGCTCATCCCCACGCTCAGCCGGCCCGCCCTTACCGACGAGATCGCCCGCACGAGCGAGGTCGTACAACAGGCGGTGGGGGAGGCGCCAATGTGGTTCAGGGCGCCGTACGGGGCGTGGAACCGGGCCGCGTTCGAGATCGGGGCCGAGCTGGGCATGGAGCCGCTCGCCTGGACGGTGGACACGCTGGACTGGACGGAGCCGGGTACGACCACGATCGTCTCGAACGTCCTCAAGGGCGCGGCGCCGGGCGTGATCGTGCTCAACCACGACGCGGGCGGCGACCGCTCGCAGAGCGTCCGGGCGGTGAGCACGTACCTGCCCCAACTCCTGTCCCGCGGCTACCGGATGACGCTGCCCACGCTGCCGCCCCGCTGAAGAGGACGTCTCCCGCGGCGGCGCTGCCGGGCAGCCGGGCGGGGCGGGGGCCGGGCCCGGGAGGGGGACGGGGCATGGTGCGGGCCCCGGCGGCGGCCCCGCGCACTGCGGCGGGGCCGCCGGCCGCTCAGCGGGCCTGCACCATCCGGGCGAAGACGACGACGTTGCCGTCGTAGCCGCGGGCCTTGGAGTAGCCGCCGCCGCAGGTGATCACGCGCAGTTCCGGCTGCCCGGTGTCCCCGTAGACGCGCGCTCCGGGGAACGTCTCCTTCGAGAAGACCTCCACGCCGTACACCTCGAACACCGCCGTGCGCCCGTCGTACCGCTCCACCTCGATGTGGTTGCCCTTGCGCAGCGCGCCCAGGCCGTAGAAGACCGCCGGGCCGTTCGCGTTGTCGACGTGGCCCACGATCACCGCCGAGCCCCGCTGACCCGGCGCGATGCCGTTGAGGTACCAGCCGGCCAGGTTCGGGTCCTGCGGAGGCGGCGCCGCGATCCAGCCCTGCGCGTCCAGCTCGACGGGCATCACCGGGGCGTCCACCTTGATGTTGGGGATCTTGATGCGCTGGACCGACGAGTGTTCCAGCGGCTCCACCTCCGCGGGCGGCGCGGGCTGCTGCTGTTGCATCGGCTGCTCACCCTGTCCCGCCGGATCCGCCGGCAGCTGCTCGGCGGGCACCCCGACCGCCGCCGCGGCAGCCGGCTGCGGCGGCCCGTCGCCGACGTCCGCTCCGTTGCGCATCATGGCGAGGCCGCTGAGCATGACCAGCGCGAGCACGCCCCAGGGGGATCGTCTTCTCGGTGGCTGCTCGCTCTCGTCCTCGGTCATGGCTCTCCCTTCCCGACGCGGGGGTCCCGACCCGCGTTCTTGTCCCACCCCTGTACGCCCTTTCTTCACGCACGCTAAGGCTGCTTGCGCAAGACGGCGATCGGTGAAGGGCGAACGGGTGGCGGGGCCGGAAGGGGTGCGCCCATCCAGGTATTCGTCACATAAATGCCTGACGGGTCGTGACCTGCGGATCCGTCAGCCGGGCCGCGCGTGTCGCGGCGTGTCGCTCAACCTTGCGGCCCAAAGCCGGAAATGCGCTGGTTGCGAGCCGCCCCGAGGGTTCGAGATGGGAGGCGTTCTCGTCGATCTTCCCGGGCGACCGCTCCGGGGCGCTTCCCGCTGGAGGTTCCACCATGCGTGTTCTCCGCGCCCTCACCGTGGCCGCGGCGGCCTGCGTAGCCGTCGGGCTCAGTACCCCGTTCGCCGGCGCGAACCCGTCCGACCCGTTGGGCGGCTCTCCCGCGGGCAGCAACGGGAGCAACACCGGCAACGGACCGAGCAACGTCACCGTCAATCCGTACAACGTGCACCAGGGCTCGACGATGCAGGTCAGCGCGGCCGGATGCCGCCACGGCGGCACGGTCTGGTCGGCCGGCAACTTTCCCCAGACGAACCTGTCGGCCGGCTCCACCGGGTTCGCCACCGTCCGGATCTTCAACCACGCCTCGCCCGGCAACCACACGCTGTCGGTCAAGTGCAACGACAACAGCCTGGTCGCCACCCACCGGTTCACGATCCTCCAGGGCAACGGCGCACAGGGCGGTATCGGCGGCTCGTTCGGCCCGTCCACCGCCGAGACCGCCATCGGGGCGGGCCTCGTTGGAGTCGCGGCCCTGGGCGCGGGCGTCCACGTGATGCGCCGGCGCCGTCCGCTGCGCGGGCGGGCCTGACGGCAGGCCTCCCCGGTCTCAGCGCTGCGCAGCCCGGGAAACGCCGGTCGCCCCGAATCCCTGCCGGGATCCGGGGCGACCGGCGGTCGGTGCCCGTTGGGGGGTGTCCGCCGCGCAGGACGGTCGCGGGAAGGCGAGGAGGCGCGTGGACGGCGGTCAGTGGCTGCGCGTGGAGGCGCGGCGGCGCAGTGCGTACGCCGTACCGCCCGCGGCCGCGAGGAAGAGCGCGGCGCCCGCGCCGAGCTCCCGGGAATCCATCCCGGCCACGCTGCCGCCCAGACCGCCGCGGACACCGAGGGAGGCACCTTGGGAGGCTGCCGACCTGCTGGTCGACGCGGAGGTGGAACTGGTGGTCGGCCGGGAGGTGCCGCCGGTGATGGTGAGGTCCGCCGAACCGGTCTCCCCGTTGCAGGTGAAGGAGACGGAGTACACGGCTCCGCGACGGGCGTCGCGGTCCACGGTCACCCGGGCGGTCTGGCCGCGGGCGATGCTCACGGTGTCGAAGACCCCGGAGGAGGCGGTGGCGTAGGCGGCATTGCAGCCGCTGACGGAGAGCACCGTCTGGCCGCCCGGGGCGACCGTCGACGGTGTGATGGCGAAGCCGAACGAGGTGACGGGCTGGGCCTCGGCCGCGGTCGCGGAGGGCGCGCCGAGGACGCCGAGCGTGAGTACGGCACCCGTGGCGCCGGCGCTCAGCAGGGCTGTGGCGTTGGTACGTATCGCACCCATGGTTGATTCTCCGGATCCCCGAGGAGCAGCCGCGGAACGGTTTCCGCACGTGGGGGGTCGTGCGCCTCGATGTCCGCCACGCTAGGTCCGGGCGTCGTGACCCGCGATCAGGAACGGGCGAATGGGGCACGGGCGTGGGCCGAACCGGGGACGGGAGGCCCGTCCCCGGTTTGGCCGCGCGCTCGCCGGGCCCGGCCGGAGCCTCAGCCGCCGAGCGGCAGATGCGGGAACTGCGCGAGGAAGGGCTCGGCGGTTGCCGCGATGCCCCGCCCGAACGGCGCGTCGAAGTCCCAGATCAGGAACAGCAGGAACGCGATGAGGGCACTGAACAGGCCCGCCAGCAGCATCTCGCGGAACGACCGCCTGATCTGCAGGGTGAAGATCAGACCCACGGTCACCAGGGCGCCGACGATCAGCCCGAACCACACCACCCCCGGCATGGTGGCCCCGGCACTGGAGCCGCGTGCGCTGCGGGCGTCGTCGACCACCGCGACCTGGTCCACCAGCGGCTGGTAAGCCTGCCCCTCGTGGTCGGTCTGCGGCTCGTAGTCCGTGACGTCCCGGCGGATGCGCTCCAGCAGCTCCCCGCTGTGGTCGGTGAGATCGCCGTGGTCGGCCATCTCCTGCCACTCCGTGTCCACCACGTACGTCACGTACGCGTCGACGTCGGAGCGGATCTTCTTGCGCACCTCGGCCGGGTAGACCTCGGAGCGGACGCTGATCTCGTGCAGGGCCTGCGCCTCCTGACGCACGTACTCCTGGGCGGCCCCGCGGCCCTCCCAGACGCCGGCGATCGCCAGGCCCAGCACGATCGCGTAGATCACCCCGATCATCATCGTCATGTACTCGATGACGTCCGGGGTCTCGTTGGGATCGTCGTTCTCGCTGATCCGCCGGTGGTTGAAGAAGGCGATGGACAGCACCACGGCGCAGGCCGCTGCCATCGCGAGGGACAGGACGAGCCATTCCGACAAGATGACTCCCAATCGGTCACGAAGGTGGTGTGCGGGGCGGGTCTAGCGCGGGCGCAGCGCGACGATCGCGAGCACCGCGGGAGCCGCGGTCATCAAGGTGAAGGTCACCGGTGAGATGTGGTGCTCGACCTTCTTGGCCGCCGCCGTGCGGTAGGCGGGCCTGGCCACCGGCTTCTTCGGCGGCGGGGCGGGCGGTGTCTCCACCGGGGGCGGCGCCTGCACTCGAAGCTGCGGGGCGGCCACCGGCCTCGGCGGGGCCGGCGCGGGGGGCTCGGGCTTCGGCTGCGGGGCTGGCGGTGGCGGCGGTGGCGTGGGCTTCGGGGCCGGCGGGGGTGGGGGCACCGGTGCGGGTGTCGGAGTGGGTTTCGGGGTCGGTTGAGGCGTCGGCGTCGGCGTCGGGGTGGGGGTCGGTATCGGCGGGCACGGCGGGGGAGGCGGCGGAGGTGGGCAGTGGTGGCCGCTGTGGCCGCCGTCGCCGTGGTGGCCGCCGGGGCCGTTTCCGTGCCCGTCGCCGTGCCCGTCGCCGTGATGTCCGCCACCCCGGCCGCTCGCGGCGGCCCCGCTTCCGGCGACCGCGACCAGTCCGACGGCGGCCGTGCCGTCCCCGGTGTCGATCGTCGCGTAGGCGCAGCTATCAGCCACGGCCGGCGTGGCGGACAGCGCCGCCCACAGCAGCACCGGGACCACCAGCAGGCGTCTGGTACAGGCTCTGTTCACCCGGGGAGCATGGGCTCACGTGCGCCCGCGCACGCGGAGCTCGGCTGCGGTTCGCCTGAACGGATGGAGCGGAGACCGTAGAGGTTTGAGCCACGGAATAGGCCAGTCCGGTCATATACATGCACATTCTCAAAAGCGACTTGTCGGTTTCGGTCATTCGCTGCGCGAGGGGCCGAGGAGGCCTTTGGTGTGTGATGAAGAACGGATCACCAATTTCCGCTTTTGCTCGCTCCGTTGGGCAATGATCAGTACATTCGGCTCGGACAGGCGTCCGACCCCGGACGGACCCCGCAGGACTACGGCTTGGAGACCCCGATGGAGCGCCCCGCCTGGGCCCCGCCAGGTATCGACATATCGGTGCCGAGCGTGTCCCGCATCTACGACTACTACCTGGGCGGCTCCCACAACTTCGAGGTCGACCGCCAGGCCGCCCGCCGCGCCATGGAGTTCCTGCCGGGCCTTCCCAAGATCATGCAGGCCAACCGGGCCTTCATGCGCCGCGCCGTCCGCTACGCCGTGGCCCAGGGGGTCACCCAGTTCCTCGACATCGGCTCCGGCATCCCCACCTTCGGCAACGTCCACGAGATCGCCCGGGCCGCCAGCCCCGACGCCCGCGTCGTCTACGTGGACCACGACCCGGTGGCCGTCGCACACAGCCGCGCCGTCCTCGCCGGCGACGACCGCACCGGCATCGTCGCCGCCGACCTGCGCAAGCCGCAGGACATCCTCGCCAGCCCGGAGGTCGCGCAGCTGCTCGACCTGGAACGCCCCGTCGCCCTGTTGCTCGTCGCCGTCCTGCACTTCCTGGAGGACGCGGACGACCCCTACGCCGCCGTCGCCGAGCTGCGCGACGCGCTGGCCCCCGGCAGCCTCCTGGTGCTCACGCACGCCTCCTACGAGGGGATCCCCCTCTCCCCGGAGGTCGCGTCCGGAACCGTCGGCGTCTATCGGGACATCCGCAACCCGCTCGTGATGCGCAGCGGAGAACAGATCACCAGCTTCTTCGACGGGTTCGAGCTCGTCGAACCCGGCGTGGTGTCCATGCCCCTGTGGCAGCCCGAGGGAACCGAGGACCCGGAGGACGCGGACGCGCCCGAGGACCCGTACGCCTTCTCGGGCTTCGGCGGAGTGGGACGCAAGGCGTGAGATCCCCGGCCGCGGTGCCCTCCGGCACACCGACCCCGAAGAACGCAGGGCCCGCGCAGGGAGCGGAGCCCCCGGCCCCGCTCACGGGCCCGCCGGCACCGGCGGGCCCGTCGGCGGGTCCTGCCGCGCTGCGGAGCGGACTGGAAGACCGGATCGGGCGCTTCGCGACCATCTGGGGGCGGGCGATCTTCCCCGTCACCGCGACCTCGCTGACCCGCGTCGAGTTCGAACAGCACCTGATACCGCTCGCCCGGACCCTCGCCGAGGCCCTGCACGCCAGGCCCTTCGACGCGGGCGTCGCCCAGCGGGTGGGGGCCGAACTCGTCGCCGTGCACTGCACCGACCCCGAGGCACTGGCCGGCACGCTCGGCGTGGTCGAGTCGTACCTCGTCCTCTACTGCGGCCCCGACGGCGTCGGCGTGGAGGGCACCGAGGAGTACCGCTCGCGCTGCGCCCGCCTCCAGCACGGGATCGCGGCCGGATTCGCCCGCGCCCTGCGCGAGCGCACCCTGCGGGAGCAGGAGGCCATCGCCCGCTCCGCGCTGACCGCCCGCATCGACGCCCAGCAGGCCCTGCACGCGAGCGAGGAGCGCTTCCGGGCGGTCTTCGAGGGCGCGGCCGTCGGCATCGGCATCGCCGACCTCGAAGGCAACGTCCTGGAGGTCAACGACGCACTGCTGCAGATGTTCGGCGGAATGCGCGGACACGTCCGGGGCCGCAACGTCAGCGAGTGGGGCCACCCCGACGACGCCCCGCACGTCTGGCGGATGTACGGCGAACTCGTCCGTGGCGAACGCGAGAGCTACCGCGTGGAGAAGCCGTACTACCGCCACGACGGGACCGTGCTGTGGACCAACCTGACGGTGTCGCTGCTGCGCGACGCCGAAGGCGTGCCCCAGTACCAGCTGGCCCTGATGGAGGACACCACCGAGCGCCGGCTGCTGAACCTGCGCCTGCGCTACGAGGCCACCCATGACGCCCTGACCGGGCTGCCGAACCGGACGCTGTTCTTCGAACGCCTGGAGAAGGCCCTGAGTGGCGCCGGCGGCAGCCGCTTCGGCCTCTGCTACCTGGACCTCGACGGCTTCAAGGCGGTCAACGACAGCCTCGGCCACTCGGCGGGCGACCGGCTCCTGGTGGAGGTCGCCGACCGGCTGCAGAGCTGCGCGACGGGCCCCGGCGAGGTCGTCGCACGACTCGGCGGCGACGAGTTCGTGGCGCTGACCACCGGCTCGGACACCGAGGAGAAGGTGACCGAACTGGCTGTCCGGATCCTGTCCGCCCTCTCGGCGCCCATCCGGATCGAGGGCCGTGAGCTGTCGGTCCGCGGCAGCATCGGCATCGTGGAGGGCCCGGCCCGCGAGCGCACCCCGGCGGAGGTGCTGCGCAGCGCCGATATCACCATGTACCGGGCCAAGGCGGCCGGCGGCAACCGCTTCGAGTTCGCCGACGCCGAGGCCGACGCCCGGGCCATCACCCGGCACGGCCTGACCAACGCCCTCCCGGCGGCGCTGGAGCGCGGCGAGTTCTTCATCGAGTACCAGCCGCTGGTCCACATGCACGACGGCAGCGTCCACGGCGCGGAGGCCCTCGTCCGCTGGTCGCACCCGCAGTACGGGGTCCTCGGGCCGGACCGCTTCATCCCGCTTGCCGAACGGACCGGGCTGATCGTGCCGCTCGGCCGCTGGGTCCTGGAGGAGGCCGTCCGCCAGGCCCGCAACTGGCAGCGCCAGCACGGCGGCTCGGCCCTGCGGATCAACGTCAACCTCTCGCCGACCCAACTCCACCACCCAGGCCTGGTCGCCGACACCGTCGCGGTCCTGGAGAACTCGGGCCTGGCCCCGGGCGCCCTGTGCCTGGAGGTCACCGAATCGGCCCTGATCGGCGCCGACGACGAACTCCTGGAACCCCTGCGCCGGCTCGCCGCCCTCGGCGTGGACATCGCGCTCGACGACTTCGGCACGGGCTACTCGAACCTGGCGAACCTGCGCCGCCTCCCCGTCAGTGTCCTGAAGCTGGACCGCTCCTTCACCAAGGGGATGCAGCAGCAGCCCGCCAACCCGGTCGACGTCAAGATCGTGGAAGGCATCGTCGCCCTGGCCCACAGCCTCGAACTCGCCGTCACCGTCGAGGGAGTGGAGACCGGAGCCCAGGCCGCTCAGCTGCGCGACCTCGGCTGCGACACCGCCCAGGGCTGGTACTACGCCCGCCCCGGCGCCCCCGACCGCATCCACGCCCTCTCGCTGTCGGACGCCGTGCCCACGCCTTCCTGAGGCCCGCCCGTCCGGCCGCCGCCGGGGGGCTCGCTCCGGATCAAGGGCCGGACCCGGAGCCCGCGCCGAACCCGAGCCCGACCCGGCGCCCGAGCTTCGGCGGGTGACCGGGGGAGGCCCCGATGGCCGCGCTGGCAGGCGATGGCTGCGGTGCCGGGTGATGGCTGCGGTGCCGGTCACTCCATCCCCGCCTCCGTACCCCGGCCGGGGGTCCGGACGGCCGCCACGACCCGTTCGTACCGCCGCGCCGTGTCGGCCACCACCTCGGTGACCACCGGAAGCCGCTCCGCCTGGTAGGCGTCGAGCACCTCCTCCCCGGCCTCCCCGCCGAGGGCGGTGGCGAGGGTCCGCGCCAGGGCGGTGGCGTCCTCGATGCCGGTGTTCATTCCGAGCCCGCCGGCTATGGGGTGGACGTGCGCGGCATCCCCGGCGAGGAAGGCCCGGCCCTCCCGCATCCGTGCGGCCACGCGCACGTTGACCCGCCAGGTCGAGAGCCAGGTGGGGTCTTCGAGCTGGATCTCGGGCATCCGGGCGCACCGGTCGAACAGCCGCTGGAAGCTCTCCAGCGAGGGCGGCACCGGTTCGCCGTGTTCATCGTGCTCGGGCGCGGCCTGCAGCTGGAAGGAGTCCGTCCCCGGCATCGGGCAGAGCATGATCCCGCCGCCTTCCGAAGTGAACCACTGGTGCCAGAACTCCCGGCTGAGCCCGGGAGCCCGGACGTCCCCGATGACCATCGCGGGCTCCTCCTCCGTGCTCCCCTCGAAGGGGATGGCGAGGAGCTTGCGGGTGGCGCTGCGCCCGCCGTCACACCCGGCGAGGTAGCGGGCCGCGATCACGGTGCCGTCGGCCAGCTCCGCCCGGACCTCGGCCGCGTCCTGGGTGATTCCGGCGAGCTGGGCTCCGTACTCGACCGCCACGCCCAGCCCGGCGAGCCGCTCGCGCAGTGCCTCCTCGGTCTGCCACTGCCCTATCAGCAGCCCGGTGCCGTCCGTGGGGGTGTCGTTGATGGGCGCTCCGTCGAAGTACTTGCGCAGGACCACTGCCTCATTGCCGATGCCGATCAGGGACTCGGCCACGCCCAGCTTCTCGAAGATCTCCAGACTGCTCTGCCGGAGGCCCTTGCCGCGGGATTCGCGGTGCGGTGCGGTGCGCTGGTCGATGACCCGGACGGCGGCTCCGCGCAGGGCGAGGTCGCAGGCCAGGGTCAGTCCAGTGGGGCCGGAGCCCACGATCAGTACGTCCGTCATCGGATGTCCTCTCCTCGTCGTTGCCTCAAGGAAAGCGCCTCCCCCGAGAAAAAGCAACCCGGTTAAGAAAATGACTGAGTCACGAATTCGTGGTACGCTCGCGGTATGGAGAACACGACGGGTCTGCGCGAGAACAAGAAGCTCCGTACGCGCGGCCGGCTGGCCGCCACGGCGCTGGAACTCTTCCTGGAGCGGGGCTTCGATGCCGTGTCGGTGGCGGACGTCGCCGCCGCGGCCGAGGTCTCCAAGCCCACCCTGTTCCGGTACTTCCCGAGCAAGGAGGACCTGGTGCTCGACCGCTTCGCCGACCATCAGGACGAGGCGGCGCGCATCGTGCGCGACCGGCCCGCCGGGCAGACGGCGGTGGGCGCGGTTCACGCGCACTTCCTCGGAGCCCTCGCCGAACGGGACCCGATCACGGGGCTGTGCGACCACCCGGGAGTGCTCGCGTACCAGCGGCTCCTGTACACCACCGCCAGCCTGGAGACCCGGCTCGGCCACTACACCGACCGCGAGGTGGAACTGTTGGCCGCCGTACTCGAAGCACAGTCCGTCCTGCCGCTCGCCGCCCGGCTGGCGGCGACGCACCTGGTGGCGGTCCGGCATGAGTTGGGCCGGGAGAACTGGCGGCGCCTGGACTCCGGCCAGAGCGCCGACGACGCCCACCCGGCCGCCGTGGCCGACGCCGACCTGGCCTTCGCGATGCTGGCCGACGGGCTCGACAGGGCCCTTCCCATAGCCGGGGCCTGACGCCGTCCCACGGGGCGGCGCGGCGCGTCGTTCGGGCGTCCGGTTCAGCCCAGCAGGATGCGCTTCAGTTCACGAGCCGCGCGCGGGGGAGCGACGTCCGTGCGGTGGGCCAGCGCGATCGTGCGGCGCAGCGGCGAGCCCGCCAGCGGGGTGGCGCGCAGCCCCGGTCCGCCGTGGTCGACCACCATCGCCGGGACCACCGCCACGCCGAGCCCCGCGCGGACGAAGCCCAGGACCGCGTCCATTTCCCCGCCCTCCACCGTGAACACCGGCTCGAACCCCTCCGCCCGGCAGGCGGCCACCGTCAGGTCCCGCAGGTCGTATCCGTGGCGGAACATCACCATCGGCTCATCGCGCAGGGCCGACACCGTGAGCGGGCCACCGCCCGCCGGAGGCGGCAGCTCCGCGGAGGAGACCACCACGAGGTCCTCCGTCAGCAGCTCCACCGTGGTCAGCGCCGGAGCCGAGGGCGGTAGCGGCAGCGCGATCAGGGCCAGGTCCAAGGCCCCGCGCGCGAGCTCCCGTACGAGATCCAGCGAACCGCTCTCCTCGATCAGCAGCTCGATCCCCGGATGCGCGGTGTGGAAGGCGCGCAGCACGTCCGGCAGCAGGCCCGTGCACACGCTCGGCGTCGCCCCCAGCCGGACCCGCCCGCGCCGCAGCTGTGCCAGTTCCTGGACCTCCAGCCGCGCGGTGTCCGCGTCCGCCAGGATGCGCCGGGCCAGCGGCAGTAGCGCCTCACCCGCATCGGTGAGCGCGATGTTGCCCCGCGCGCGGCTGAACAGCTCTGCGCCCAGCTCCCGTTCGAGCGCCTTGATCTGCTGCGAGAGCGACGGCTGGGCGACGTGCACGCGTTCCGCGGCCCGGGTGAAGTGGTGGGTCTCGGCGACGGCCACGAAGTACAGGAGCTGCTGGAACTGCATGGCACCAGAATAGGGCCCTACATAGGAAGTGCCTATCGAGATCAGCAGCATCATGTCTTGGACCTCTCGGGACTTTGGTCTTTACCGTCGATGGCATGGCTCTGGCAACGCGGACGGGCCGACGACCGTCCACCACGCGCACGCTCTGGGACTCCACCGTCGGCAAGAAGTCCGTGATGGCGGTGTCCGGGCTGATCATGCTCGGCTACCTCGTCGTGCACATGCTCGGCAACCTCAAGATCTTCTTCGGGGCGGACGAGTTCAACGGCTACGCCCACTGGCTGCGCACCCTCGGCACGCCATTCCTGCACCACGAGTGGGCCCTGTGGATCGTCCGGGTGGTCCTGGTCGCCGCAGTCGTCGCCCACGCGGTGTGCGCCTACCAGCTCAGCCGCCGCGACATCAAGGCGCGCCCGGTGAAGTACGCCCACAAGCGCCGCCGCGCGAGCTACGCCACCCGCACCATGCGCTGGGGCGGGATCATCCTCGCCCTGTTCATCGTCTGGCACCTTCTCGACCTCACCACGCTCACCGTCAACGAACGCGCGTGGGCCGGCCACCCCTACGAGAACGTCCTCGCGACCTTCTCCACCTGGTACGGCAACACCGTCTACATCGTCGCGATGGCCGCCCTCGGCCTCCACGTCCGCCACGGCTTCTGGAGCGCCGCCCAGACCCTCGGCGCGGGAAATGCCCGCCGCGAGCGGACGCTGAAGTTCCTGGCCAACGCCCTCGCCCTCGTCCTCTTCGCGGGCTTCGTGTCCGTGCCCGTCGCCGTCATGACCGGAGTGGTGAGCTGACCGTGAACACCGACCCCGCGGCCCACACCGCCCACACCGCGTACGCCGACTACACCACCGGCGAGCCGATCGCCGACACCAAGGCCCCCACCGGCCCCATCGCCGAGCGCTGGGACCGCCGCCGCTTCGAGGCCAAGCTCGTCAACCCGGCCAACCGCCGCAAGCACACCGTGATCGTCGTCGGCACCGGCCTGGCGGGCGGCGCGGCCGGCGCCACCCTCGCCGAACAGGGCTACCACGTGGTCCAGTTCTGCTTCTCCGACTCCCCGCGCCGAGCCCACTCCATCGCCGCCCAGGGCGGGATCAACGCCGCCAAGAACTACCGCAACGACGGCGACTCGGTGCACCGCCTCTTCTACGACACCGTCAAGGGCGGCGACTTCCGCGCCCGCGAGTCCAACGTCCACCGCCTCGCCCAGATATCCGTCGAGATCATCGACCAGTGCGTGGCCCAGGGCGTCCCCTTCGCCCGCGAGTACGGCGGCCTCCTCGACACCCGTTCCTTCGGCGGCGTCCAGGTCTCCCGCACGTTCTACGCCCGCGGCCAGACGGGCCAGCAGCTCCTCCTCGGCGCCTACCAGGCACTGTCCCGACAGATCGCCGCCGGCAACGTCGAGATGCACGCCCGCACCGAGATGCTCGACCTGATCACGGTGGACGGCGTGGCCCGCGGCATCGTCGCCCGCGACCTGATCACCGGCCGCATCGACACGTACTACGCCGACGCCGTGGTCCTCGCCTCCGGCGGCTACGGCAACGTCTTCTACCTCTCCACCAACGCCATGAACTCCAACGCGACCGCCGTCTGGCGGGCGCACCGGCGCGGCGCGCACTTCGCCAACCCCTGCTTCACGCAGATCCACCCCACCTGCATCCCGCGCACGGGCGACCACCAGTCCAAGCTCACCCTGATGAGCGAGTCCCTGCGCAACGACGGCCGGATCTGGGTGCCCAAGGCCAAGGGCGACACCCGCCCCGCCGCCGAGATCCCCGAGGCGGAGCGCGATTACTACCTGGAGCGGATCTACCCCTCCTTCGGCAACCTCGTGCCCCGCGACATCGCCTCCCGCGCCGCGAAGAACGTCTGCGACGAGGGCCGCGGCGTCGGCCCCGGCGGCCAGGGCGTGTACCTCGACTTCGCCGACGCCGTCCGTCGCATGGGCCGGGACGAGGTCGCAGAGAAGTACGGCAACCTCTTCGAGATGTACGAGCGGATCACCGCGGAGAACCCGTACGAGGTCCCCATGCGGATCTACCCCGCCGTGCACTACACCATGGGCGGCCTGTGGGTCGACTACGACCTCCAGACCACCGTCCCCGGCCTCTTCGCGATCGGCGAGGCCAACTTCTCCGACCACGGGGCCAACCGGCTCGGCGCCTCCGCCCTGATGCAGGGCCTCGGCGACGGCTACTTCGTGCTCCCCTCCACCATCAACGACTACCTGGCCCGCCACCCCCACCGGGAAGCGGTCGACGACACCCACCCCGAGGCCGCGGCCGCGGTCCGCGAGACCCGCGACTGCCTCGCCCAACTGCTCGCCGTCGACGGCGACCGCACCCCCGACTCCTTCCACCGCGAGATCGGCGAGCTCATGTGGGAGTACTGCGGCATGTCCCGCACCGAGGAGGGCCTGCGCAAGGCGCTGGACCGGATCCCGCAGATCCGCGAGGAGTTCTGGAAGCGGATCAAGGTTCCGGGCAGGGGCGAGGAGTTCAACCAGTCCCTGGAGAAGGCCAACCGCATCGTCGACTACCTGGAGCTCGCCGAGCTGATGTGCCTCGACGCCCTGCACCGCGCCGAGTCCTGCGGCGGCCACTTCCGCGAGGAGTCCCAGACCCCGGACGGCGAGGCCGCCCGCCGCGACGAGGAGTTCGGCTACGCCGCCGCCTGGGAGTACCGCGGCACCGGCGCTGCCCCCGTCCTGCACAAGGAAGACCTCGTCTTCGAGTACGTCCACCCCACCCAGCGGAGCTACGCATGAGGCTCAACCTGCGCGTCTGGCGCCAGCAGAACCCCTCCACCCCCGGCGCCATGGTCACCTACGAAGTCGACGGCATCTCACGCGACATGTCGTTCCTGGAGATGCTCGACACCCTCAACGAGGACCTCATCCTGCGCGGCGAGGACCCGGTCGCCTTCGACCACGACTGCCGCGAGGGCATCTGCGGCGCGTGCAGCCTCGTGATCAACGGCGACGCCCACGGTCCCGAGCGCACCACCACGTGCCAGCTGCACATGCGGTCCTTCGCCGACGGCGACACCATCGACGTCGAGCCCTGGCGGGCCGCCGCCTTCCCGGTGGTCAAGGACCTCGTCGTGGACCGCGGCGCCTTCGACCGGATCATCCAGGCCGGCGGCTACATCACCGCCCCGACCGGCTCGGCCCCCGAGGCCCACGCCACCGCCGTGCCCAAGGCCGACGCCGACTCCGCCTTCGAGCACGCCGAGTGCATAGGCTGCGGGGCCTGCGTGGCGGCCTGCCCCAACGGCTCCGCGATGCTCTTCACCTCCGCCAAGATCAACCACCTCAACGTGCTCCCGCAGGGCTCGCCGGAGCGGGAGACCCGCGTGCTCGACATGGTGGCCACGATGGACGACGAGGGATTCGGCGGCTGCACCCTCACCGGCGAGTGCGCCACGGCCTGCCCCAAGGGCATCCCGCTGCCGTCCATCGCCGCCATGAACCGCGAGTGGCTGCGAGCGGTCCGGGGGAAGGGAGGAAGCTGAGAAGTGCCTGTGAGACGGGGATGAACGGACTCCAAGCCCTTGCGTGAAAAATGAACGAAGGGAAAGGTGGGAGTGAACGAGGCATCCGCCCCTGCCCGCCGGACGGCGCCACACCCCCCCACGCCGGGTGCCGCCCGCATCCTCGGGTGCCGCATACCGGCGCCGTCTCGTGAGGTCGTATATGCAGGGCCTGTCCCGTCTCCCCCTTCCCGTCGGCCTGCGCCGGATCGTACGGACGCTGCGCAGGCCCGGCGGCGTACCGAAACAGCCGGACGCCGCCCAGCGGGAGCGCATCACCGCGAGCGGGAGCCAGCCGCCGCCCCCGCCCGGCCGGGCCCGTGAGGACGAGCTGCTGCAGACACTGCCGGGCCTGGTCCGCCACCGCGGCCGGCTCGCCCGGGTCCGTGACGACCTGCTGCCCGCCGCCGCCCGGGACGCCAATCTGACGGTTGTCGCGCAGGCCCTTCGGGCGGCCGCCGTCCCGTACGGACTGGTCCCCGACGGTGGTCTCCGGCACCGGGTGGCCATCGCCCCGGAGGACCGCGCGGCCGCGCTGAAGGCCTGCGCCGCGGCCTTCGTCGGGCTCCCGGTGTACGCCCGCCTCCTCGGCGACGGCGAAGACACCGAGGAGGTCCTCGCCGAAGCACTCCCCGAAACGGTCGCGGCCCGGGAGTGCGGGCCCGTCGACGGCCCCCACCCGAAGACCAAGGGCATCCGTCTCTTCCAGCCGGCCGTCACCTCCGGCCGGACCCTGGCCTACGGCCCCGAAACCGGCTGCGACCTGGAGTTCTGGGAAGCCGCCGAGTCGGGCACCGGTGCGATCGCCGGACTGCGCGAAACCCCGTACGGCTGGTGGGTGCCCACTCTCCGAGCCACCTCCACCACCCGCGTCGACGGCCGCGACCACCCCGTCGTAGACGCCTTCGCGGGTCGCTTCCCCGACGACATCGACTTCCCCGTCGACGCCGTGATCACCTGGGTCGACGCCTCCGACCCCGCCTGGCGCCGCCGCCGGAACCGCGCCGCCGCGGCCGAGGCCGACACCGGTGACCGCGCCCTCGTCGACCATGCGGAGAACCGCTATCGCGACCGCGGGGAACTCCGCTACTGCCTGCGCTCCATCGCCGCCCACGCGCCCTGGATCCGCCGCGTCTTCATCGTCACCGACGACCAGACCCCGCCCTGGCTCGCCACCGACCACCCCCAGGTCACCGTCGTCGGCCACCGCGAGCTGTTCGCCGACCCCACCGGCCTCCCCGTGTTCAACTCCCACGCCATCGAGAGCCAGCTCCACCGCATCCCCGGCCTCGCCGAGCACTTCCTGTACTTCAATGACGACATCTTCCTCGGCCGCCCCCAGCGCCCGCAGAACTACTTCCTCTCCTCCGGCCTGCCCAAGGTCTTCCACGACCAGCGGGCCGTGGCCCCCAGCGCGCCCGGCGCCGATGACGACGACGTCTTCACCGCCTCCCAAAAGGCCACCCGCCACGCGGTGGAACAGGCCGTCGGCCGCACCTACCCGCACATCCTGGCCCACACCCCGTACCCGCTCAGCCGCTCCCTCTTCGCCCACGTCGAGGAGCGGCTGCCCGGCCGGCTCGCCACCACCAGCCGCTCGGTGTTCCGCAGCGCCGACGACCTCGCCCCCGTCACCCTCGCCTCCCACCTGGCCCTCGCCGACGGCCGCGCCGTCGAAGGCGAACTGCGCCACGCGTACGTCAGCACCGGCCGGACCGAGGAGATCGCGCGGCTGCCCGGCCTCGCGGCCGACCGCCGGGCCGACGCGTTCTGCCTCGCCGACGACGACGCCGCCCCCGGACTGTCCCCCCGGGAGCAGCAGCGCGCCGTCAGCGCCTTCCTGGAGGCGTACTTCCCGGTGCCCTCCCCTTACGAGACGTGCGGGCCCCACGAGACGCGCGGGCCGTACGAGGAGCCTCGGCCGATCGGCTGATCCGATCGGCCGACCGGGCGCTCGTGACGGCGGTACGCCGCGCCGCGCCCCGCGGGCGCCCGGCGGGTGGGGAACAGTGGGCACCATGCCACAAGCCCCCGCCGGGTCCGGACCGCGCCGCCGCACCCTCCTGGCGGCCGCCGCCCTCGCCCCGCTCGCGGTGGCCGGCTGCTCCGCGGAGGACCCGTTCGCCGCCGCGGGCCACGGACCGCAGCCCACGCCGAAGGACGCTCTGGTCATGCTCATCCGGCATGCGGAGCAGCCGTACGCCGGGGACACGGGCGAGGACGCCGACGGCAACGAGGACCTCGGGTCCCTCGCCGGGCGCGGCCGCCGCCGGGCCGAGGAACTGCACCGCCTCTTCCCGCCCGCCGGCGGTTCGACGCTGCCCCGTCCCGCGGTCGTCTTCGCGGCCGGCGGCCCGGCCGGAGCGCCCGCCCGCTGCCGCCAGACGGTCGAGCCGCTGACCGCCGCCCTGCGCACCCGCGTGCGCGGAGAGTTCGCCGTCGGCGCCGAGGAGGCCCTGGCCCGCGCCGCGCTCGCCGCCCCCTCGCCCGTACTCGTCTGCTGGGACCGGGCCGGCGCCCCCCGCCTGATCCGCGCCCTGGGCGCCCACCAGGTGCTCGGCGTCCCCGCCGCCTGGCCCGACCGCTACGACCTGGTGTGGATGTTCACCCGCCGACAGGGCCGGTGGACCTTCCGCGAGCTCCCGCAGCAGCTGCTCCCGGGCGACGCGTAGCCCCTCCCCCTCGCTCTCGCCCCGCACGACGGGCGCCGCGGACGACAGGTGTTACGGCCGGCCCAGCGCCCGCGCGAGATGGGCCGCCGTCCGGCCCGCGCCGGCCGCCGCGACCTGCGCCGGCGTGCCCGCCGCGACGATCCGGCCACCGTCCGCGCCGCCGCCCGGACCCAGGTCGACCACCCAGTCCGCGCCCGCCACCACCTCCATGTCGTGCTCCACGACCACCACCGAGTGCCCGGCGTCCACCAGCCCGTGCAGCTGCCGCAGCAGCACCCGCACATCGGCCGGATGCAACCCGGTCGTCGGCTCGTCCAGCACGTACAGGGTGTGGTCGCGGCGCTGGCGCTGGAGCTCCGTCGCCAGCTTGATCCGCTGCGCCTCGCCGCCCGAAAGTTCGGTGGCCGGCTGCCCCAGTCGCAGATAGCCCAGCCCGATGTCCTCCAGCGCCCGCAGGCTGCGCGCCGCCGCCGGGACCTGAGCGAAGAAGGCGGCCGCGGACTCCACCGTCAGGGCCAGCACCTGCGCGATGTTCAGCCCCTCGTAGGTCACGGCGAGGGTCTCGGTGTTGTACCGGGCCCCAGCGCACTCCGGGCACGGGGCGTACGTGCTCGGCAAGAACAGCAGCTCCACCGACACGAACCCCTCGCCCTGGCAGGTCTCGCACCGGCCGCCCGGCACGTTGAAGGAGAACCGGCCCGCCTTCCAGCCACGCGCCCGCGCCTGCGGCGCCGCCGTGAACAGCTTGCGCACCACGTCGAACAGCCCCGTGTACGTGGCCAGGTTGGACCGTGGGGTCCGCCCGATCGGCTTCTGGTCCACCTCCACCAGCCGCCGCACCGGGAACCCCGGATCCGCGAGCCGTTCCCCGACCTCCCGGGCGAGCACCTGGCCCACCAGCGTGGACTTGCCCGACCCCGACACCCCCGTCACGGCCGTGAACACCCCGAGCGGGAACTCCGCGTCCACACCCCTCAGGTTGTGCCGGTCGACACCGGTGAGCCGGACGCAGCCGTTCGCCCCGCGCACCCGCCGCCGGGGCTCCTCCCCGCCGGCGGCGAACAGGTGACGTGCCGTCGCCGACCCCGCCACACCGGCCAGCCCCTGCGGCGGCCCGCTGTAGAGCACCCGCCCGCCGTGCTCGCCGGCCAGCGGGCCCACCTCCACCAGCCAGTCCGCGTGCCGCACCACATCCAGGTGGTGTTCCACCACGAACACCGTGTTCCCCGCGGCCTTCAGCCGGTCCAGTACGCCGAGCAGCGCCTCGGTGTCGGCCGGGTGCAGCCCCGCCGACGGCTCGTCCAGCACGTACACCACCCCGAACAGCCCGGACCGCAGCTGCGTCGCCAGCCTGAGCCGCTGCAGCTCGCCCGCCGACAGCGTCGGCGCGGTCCGGTCCAGGCTCAGATAGCCGAGCCCGAGCTCCATGACCGGCCCGATCCGCGACCGCAGGTCCTGCGCGAGCACCCGGGCCGCCTCCCCGTCCGGGGGCGCGGTGGCCAGTACGCCGTCCAGCGCGGTCAGCGGCAGCGCCGCCAGCTCCGCGATCGTACGGCCCGCGTACGTCACGGCCAGCGCATCCGGCCGCAGCCGCCGCCCCTGGCACACCGGGCACGGGGAATCGACCAGGAACCGCTCCGCGCGGGCCCGCAGGGTGGCGCTCTTGCTGTCCGAGAAGGTCCGCATGACGTAGCGGTGGGCGCTCATGTACGTTCCCTGGTAAGGCCGTTGGATCCGGTCCGCGTCGCGCACCGGATGCACCGTGACCACCGGATGCTCCTCGGTGAACAGGATCCACTCGCGGTCCTTCGCCGCCAACTCCCGCCAGGGCGCGTCCACGTCGTACCCGAGCACCTCCAGGACGTCCCGCAGGTTCTTGCCCTGCCACGCTCCCGGCCAGGCGGCGATGGCGCCCTGACGGATCGACAGCCCCGGATCCGGCACCAGGAGTTCCTGGCTGGTGCGGTGGATGCTGCCGAGACCGTGACAGGAAGGACAGGCGCCGGCGGCTGTGTTGGGGGAGAAGGCGTCGGAGTCGAGCCGTTCGGCACCCGGCGGATAGGTTCCGGCGCGGGAGTACAGCATGCGCAGGGAGTTCGACAGCAGCGTCACCGTCCCGACCGAGGACCGCGAGCCGGGGGAGGAGCGCCGCTGCTCCAGCGAAACGGCCGGCGGTAGACCGGTGACCGAGTCCACCTTCGGGGCGCCGATCTGGTGGATCAGGCGGCGGGCGTACGGGGCCACCGACTCGAAGTACCGGCGCTGGGCCTCGGCGTAGAGCGTGCCGAAGGCCAGGGAGCTCTTCCCGGAGCCGGAGACCCCGGTGAACACGGTCAGCGCGTCGCGCGGGACGTCCACGTCGACGCCGCGCAGATTGTGCTCCCGGGCGCCCCTTACCCGTACGAAGGAGTCGCGGTCGGCCTCGGGCGCAGTGGAGTGGTGCATTCGCCCCAGTTTACGGGTCTCCCCGGATCAGAGCCCGGCCGGTCCGGTCAGCCCGGCCAGCCCCGCCAACCGCTCGAAGGAGTCCAGCAGTGCCGTGCGGTCGTACGTGGAGGTGGTGACCAGCAGTTCGTCCGCGTCCGTCAAGGCGGCCACCTCGGCGAGCTGCGCCGCGACCTGCTCCTCCGTGCCGTGGACGTGCCCGGCGAGCCCGCCCTCGTACAGCTCCCGCTCCTTCGGGGTCATGTCCAGGGCCTCGACCTCCTGCGCCGGGCGCAGTGGCGGGAAGCTTCCCCGGGTGCGGGAGTGGGCGAGGGACCAGGCTTCCGGGACCAGGATGCGCCGGGCGGCCTCCGCGGTCGGCGCCACGGCCACCGTTCCCGAGACGACCACGTACGGCTCGGAGCCGCCGGCCGAGGGGCGGAACTCCGCGCGGTAGCGCTCGATGATCTCCGTGACCCGGTCCCGGGCCCGCAGGTCGCCCACCACCAGCGGCAGTCCGGCCCGGGCCGCGATCCCGGCGCCCTCGCCGGTGGCCAGCACGTACGCCGGGATCCGCAGCCCCTCCGCCGGACGGGCGTGCACCTCGGGATGCGCCTGTTGGGTGCCGTCCAGCCAGCCCAGCAGCTCCGCCAGCTGCTCCTCGAACCGGTCGGCGTCCCCGGTGTCGCGGCCCAGTGCCCGCCGGATCCCGCCCGTGAAGCCGACCGAGCGGCCGAGCCCCATGTCGATCCGGCCGGGGAACAGCGACTCCAGCACCCCGAACTGCTCCGCGACCACCAGCGGTTGGTGGTTGGGCAGCATCACCCCGCCCGTGCCGACCCGGATCCGCCGGGTCGCCCCGGCGACGGCCGCGGCCAGGACGGCCGGCGCGGAGCCCGCGACCCCGGGGACGCTGTGGTGCTCGGACACCCAGAACCGGTGGTAGCCGAGCCGCTCGGCCGCGCGTGCGAGCTCCACGGTGTCGCGCAGTGCCTGCGCGGGCGGGTGCCCCTCGCGGGTGCGGGACCGGTCCAGGACGGAGAGTCTGCGTATCACACAAGGCTGTAACGCACGCGCGCCGTCAGGATTCCCTGCCTACTCTGACCCGCATGAGTGAGCGCAACGACCGCCGGCCGCTGGCCGTCTTCGACATCGACAACACCCTGGCCGACACCGACCACCGCCAGCACTTCCTGGAGGGCCGCCCACGGGACTGGGAGGGCTTCTTCGGTGCGGCGCCGGCCGACCCGCCGCTGGCGCGCGGGGTGGCACTGGCGGTGGAGCGCGCGGCCGACTGCGAGATCGTGTACCTCACCGGCCGTCCGGAGCGGTGCCGCGCGGACACGGTGGAGTGGCTGGCCCGGCACGGGCTGCCGGAGGGCCGGCTGTGGATGCGCGGGAACCAGGACCGCAGGCCGGCCCGGACCACCAAACTGGAGGTGTTGCAGCGGCTCGCCCGGGGCCGGGAGGTGCGGATGCTCGTGGACGACGACGAGCTCGTCTGCCAGGCGGCGCGCGCCGCGGGCTTCACGGTGGTCCTAGCGAACTGGGCGGCGGACGCGCCGGAGCTCAAGTCCGCCCAGGAGAGCGAGGGCCGCACCTGAGGCCGCACTTCGGACCGTGCCGGCTCCCGGCCGGTCGACGGCCTGGCGGCCCGGGCCCGCCGCCGGCGTAGCGAACCCCGGCCGGTCGACGGCGTAGCGGAACCCGGGCCCGCCGACCGGCCGGCCCGGGTCCGCCGACCGGGTCAGTCTTCGCCGTCGAGGCGGAAGCCGACCTTGAGCCCCACCTGGTAGTGCGCCACGGCGCCGTTCTCGATGTGCCCGCGCACCTGTGTGATCTCGAACCAGTCCAGGTTGCGCAGAGTCTGGCCCGCCCGGGTGATCCCGTTGCGGATGGCCTGATCGATGCCCTCGGGGGAGGTGCCGACGATCTCGGTCACCCGGTAGGTGTGATTGGACATGGGGGTCTCCCGACGGTGGGGTCTTGTGCCTCGTTCCACGGTGCCCCAGTAAGTCCAATTCCGCGAACTTTGTGCGAACAGTCCCGAGTGAAAGGCCCTTGACCCGCCCATTGGTCTATGCCAATTTCAAGCCATCCGAGATCGGCCTCCAGAAGGTGACCTTCGTGAAGATGCGCTTCCTCGTCGTGTGCACGGCCCTCGCGGCCGCGACCGCCCTCACCGGTTGCAGCCTGCTGGGAGGATCCGCCGACGGGAAGCAGAAGGTGACGCTCTGGCTCATGAAGGACAGCGCCTCGGAGGCCTTCATCACGGACTTCACCGCCTCCTTCGAGCGGGAGCACCCCGGCATCGACCTGGACGTCAAGATCCAGGAATGGACGGGCATCGGCGAGAAGGTCAACGCCGTGCTCGCCGGTAAGGGCAGCGAGAGCGCCGACGTCATCGAGGTCGGCAACACCCAGGTCGCCCAGTACATCGAGACCGGCGGCCTGTCCGAACTCACCCTGGAGGGCCTGCGCGAGTGGGGCAGCAGGGACTGGCTCAAGGGCCTATCCGACCCGGGGAGCATCAACGGGGCCCAGTACGGAGTCCCCTGGTACGCCGCCAACCGTGTGGTGATCTACAACAAGGACCTCTTCGCGAACGCCGGGATCAAGACCCTGCCCAGGAACCGGCAGGAGTGGATCCAGGCCACCCAGAAGCTCGACAAGGGCGACCAGCAGGGCATCTACCTGGCCGGGCAGAACTGGTACGTCCTGTCGGGGTTCATCTGGGACGAGGGCGGCGACCTCGCCGTGGAGACCGGCGGACAGTGGGTCGGCACCCTCGACGACGAGAAGGCCCTGGCCGGGATGACGTTCTACAAGCAGCTCCAGGCCCTCGGCGACGGCCCGAAGAGCGCCGACGAGGAGACGCCCCCGCAGTCCGACGTCTTCTCCCGCGGCGACGTCGCCCAGATCATCGCCCCGCCCGGCCAGGCCGCCGCGATCGAGGCCGCCAACCCCGCCCTCAAGGGCAAGCTCGGCTTCTTCCCCGTCCCCGGCAAGACCTCGGACAAGCCCGGCGCCGTCTTCACCGGCGGCTCCGACCTGATCATCCCCGAGCGGACGGGGCACCGGGCCCAGGCCGTCGACGTGATCACCGCCCTGGTCAGCGAGAAGTGGCAGACCGAGCTCGCCCGCACGATGAGCTACGTACCGAACAAGACCACCCTCGCGCACCTCGTCGACGGCAACGAGGGCGCCGCGACCATGGCCGTCGGAGCCGCCCAGGGCCGGGCCACGCCGAAGTCCGCCCGCTGGGCCGAGGTCGAGGGCAAGAACCCGATCAAGCCCTACATGACGGCCGTGCTCACGGGCCAGAACCCCGAGGAGGCCGCCAAGGCGGCATCGGAGACGATCAGCAAGGTCCTCAGCTCCGACCGCTGAGCACCGCCCGGCCCCGCCCGCCCCGCGGCCCCGAGCCCGCCGAGTTCAGCGTTCGCACATCCAAGTGCCGCTGAGCGGTCATGTCGAATCCAGCCGGTCACGGAAGAAGTAAAGGAGCCAGGACGGCACGCCTGCCGGCCTGGCTCCCGTGCCCGGATCAGGAGCCGCAATGACCATCGCCCCCCTGTCCCCGTCCACCCTTCCCCCCTCCGCCATCACCCCCGTCACCCCCGCACCCGTCCCCGCGGCCGCACCCGTCACGGCACCCGCAGCCCTCCCCGCCACCCCCCGCTACGCCGTCCGCCTCGCCCGCAGCGAGGACGAGGTGCGCGCCGCCCAGCGCCTGCGCCACCTGGTCTTCGCCGGAGAGCTCGGCGCCCGCCTCGACGGCCCGGAGCCGGGCCTCGACTCCGACGCCTTCGACGCCTACTGCGACCACCTCCTCGTCGTCGAGGAAGAGACCGAGCAGGTCGTCGGCACCTACCGGCTGCTGCCCCCGGAGCGCGCGGCCGTCGCCGGCCGCCTCTACTCCGAAGGCGAGTTCGACCTCTCGGCCCTCGCCCCGATCCGCCCCGACCTCGTCGAGGTCGGACGGTCCTGCGTCCACCCCGACCACCGCAACGGCGCCGTCATCGCCCTGATCTGGGCCGGCCTCGCCCGCTACATGGACCGCTCCGGCCACAACTGGCTCGCCGGCTGCTGCTCGATGCCGCTCGCCGACGGCGGGGTCCTGGCCGCAGCCACCCGCGAGAGCGTCCTCACCCGCAACCTCGCCCCCGAGGAGTACCGGGTCACCCCCCACCTCCCCTGGAACGCCGAAGGCATCACCTTCCCGGCCCGCACGGAGCTGCCCCCGCTGCTCCGCGGCTACCTGCGCCTGGGCGCCTGGGTGTGCGGCGAGCCGGCCCTCGACGCCGAGTTCGGCTGCGCCGACCTGTACGTGCTGCTCTCCCTGCGGCGCACCAACCCGCGCTACCTCAAGCACTTCCTCTCGCTCGTCCCGGCCGCATGAGCGTCTGGCTGCCCACCTCGCCCTGCACCCCCGAGGCCTGCGCCGGCCACGACGGGCACCGTGCGAGCCCCGCCCGCGCGGCGCTCCGGCTCACCGCCGCCGCCGCCCTGATCCTCCTCGGGATCCTCGGCTTCCAGCCGCTCAGGCTGCTCCGTACCCGCCCCCGCCAGGCATTGGTGAGGGCCTGGGCGACCGCCCTGGTCCGCTCCTTCGGCATACGGATCACCGTGCACGGCAACCCCGGCCCGGGCGGCGGCCGGCTGATCGTCGCCAACCACATCTCCTGGCTCGACATCGCACTGGTCGCCTCCGTCATGCCCTGCCGGATGCTGGCCAAGAGCGACATCCGCGACTGGCCGGTGCTCGGCCCGCTCTCCCGACAGAACGGCACCCTGTTCATCGAACGGGAGCGGATCCGCGCCCTCCCCGACACCGTCGACGCCATGACCGGCGCCCTGCTGGCCGGCGACCGCGTCACCGTCTTCCCCGAGGGCAGCACCTGGTGCGGCCGTGCCCGGGGGACCTTCCGGCGGGCCGCGTTCCAGGCCGCCCTGACCGCCCGGGTCCCCGTACAGCCCGTACAGCTCGCCTACCGGCTCCCCGACGGGAGCCCCGCCGGGGCGCCCGCCTTCGTCGGGGACGATCCGCTGACCGCCTCCCTGTGGCGGATCGCCCGGGCCCGCGGGGTGCGGGCCGAGGTCCGGCTGCTGCCGCGGATCCCGCCGGGCCGCCACGCGGACCGGCGGGAACTCGCGGCCGCGGCTCAGGCGGCCGTCGCCGCGGACTCCGTACCCGCCCCCGCACTGCTCGCGGGCGTGCCGGCCCAGCCGACCGCGCCGTCCGCTACCGACAGGGACAGTGCGAAGCGACCCTCCGCATCCGTCCACCACTGGGTCAACTCAAGCCCTGCATCGGCCAGTTCCGCCCGTACGCCCTCCTGACGGAACTTCGCGGAGATCTCCGTCAGGATCTCCTCACCCGCCTCGAACGGCACCACCAGATCCAGCTCCCGGACCTTCACCACCAGCTCCGACCGGGCCCGCAGCCGCATCTCGATCCACTCCTGCTCCCGGTTCCACACCGCGACGTGCTCAAAGTCGTCGGTGCGGAAGTCCGCACCCAACTCCCGGTTGACGACGGCCAGGACGTTCTTGTTGAACTCGGCCGTCACCCCCTGCGCGTCGTCGTACGCGGCCACCAGCGCGGCCTCGTCCTTCACCAGGTCCGTCCCCATCAGCAGCGCGTCCCCGGGCGACAGCATCGCCCGTACGGACGCCAGGAACACGGCACGCTCCGGCGGCAGCAGATTGCCGATCGTGCCGCCGAGGAACACCACCAGTCGGGGCCCCGGGGAATCCGGCAGCTTCAGCGGCTTCGTGAAGTCGGCCACCAGCGCGTGCACCCGCAGCCCCGGGTGCTCCGCCAGCAGCGTCCCGGCGGCCCCCTCCAGGGCGCTCCCGCTCACGTCCACCGGTATGTACGTGTGCAGCGCGGGCATCGCTTCGATCAGGTGCCGGGTCTTCTCCGAGGAGCCGGAACCCAGCTCCACCAGCGTGCGCGCCCCGCTCGCCGAAGCGATCTCCCCAGCCCGCGCCAGCAGGATCTCCCGCTCGGCGCGCGTCGGATAGTACTCCGGCAACCGGGTGATCTCCTCGAAGAGTTCGCTGCCCCGCGCATCGTAGAACCACTTGGGCGGCAGCACCTTGGGGGACACCGTCAGCCCGTGCAGGACATCGGCGCGCAGCGCGGTGTCGGCGGAGTGCTCGTCGAGGGTGCGGGTCAACTGGAATTCGCTCACTGCGGGTTCTCCTTCAGCGGGGTCAGGTCGACCCGTGTGCCACGGGCGGTCAGCAGGGTCCGGTCGGGTACTTCGCACCAGCGGGAATCGTCGTCATAGGGCTCGGACGCCACCACCGTGCGCTGCGCCTGCGCGTCGGCCAGGTACCAGAGGGAATCGCCCCAGGCCGTCGCCGCGATGCCCGTGCCGTCGGTCAGCAGCAGGTTCAGTCGGGAGCCGGGGGCCACCGCCTCGAACTCCCGCACCGGTTCGGCGAGCGCCGTGCCGAGATCGTCCCCGCGCTGCAGGCGGTGCAGCACCAGCGCCCAGATCAGCGCCGAGTCCGTGCCCGCGGCCAGGGACAGCAGTTCCACGGGCGGCAGGGCGGCCGCGATCGGCGCCGCCACGTCAGGCCAGTCCCGTACCGCGCCGTTGTGGCTGAACAGCCACGGCCCCGAAGCGAAGGGCGCCGCCGCGGCCTCCCCGTCCGCTCCGAACACGGTGGCGTCCCGTACGGCGGCCAACGCGGCCCGCGTACGCACCACACGCACCAGATCGGCGAAGTTCAAATCGCCCCAGATCGGCCCGGCCCGCCGGTAGCGGGCGGGAGCCGGGTCGCCCTCCGCGTACCAGCCGACACCGAAACCGTCGGCGTTGACCGTCCCGTGGCGCTGGCGCCGCGGCTCCCAGGACTGCCGCACGAGCGAATGCTCCGGCTCGCTCAGCAGCCGCGCCAGCGGCACCTCCTGCCCCACGAACGCGATATGACGGCACATCAGACGTCCCTCGCGGTCCGGAAGCCGGAGAAGATCTGCCGGCGCACGGGCAGGTCCCAGTTGCGGAACGTGCCCCGGCAGGCCACCGGATCCACGGCGAACGAACCACCGCGCAGCACCTTGTGCTCCGGGCCGAAGAACACCTCCGAGTACTCGCGGTACGGGAACGCCCGGAACCCCGGGTACGGCAGGAAATCGGAGGAGGTCCACTCCCACACGTCACCGATCAGCTGGCGCACCCCGAGCGGGGACGCCCCCGCCGGATAGCTGCCCGCCGGAGCCGGGCGCAGATGGCGCTGGCCCAGGTTGGCGTGCGACGGCGTCGGATCCTCGTCACCCCACGGGTACCGGGTGGCGCGCCCGGTCGCCGGATCGTGCCGGGCGGCCTTCTCCCACTCCGCCTCCGTGGGCAGCCGGCGCCCCGCCCAGCGGGCGTACGCGTCCGCCTCGTACCAGCTGACGTGCAGCACCGGCTCATCGGCGGGCACCGGCTCGGTCACGCCGAAGCGGCGGCGCAGCCACTGCCCGGCCTCCCGGCGCCAGAACAGCGGCGCCTCGATCCCGTGCCGACGTATCTGCTCCCAGCCTTCGGGGGCCCACCAGCGCTCGTCCCGGTAACCGCCGTCCGCGATGAACGCCTGGTACGCGGCGTTGGTCACCGGCGCCGTGTCGAGCCAGAACGCCCCGACGTCCCGGGTGTGCGCGGGCCGCTCGTTGTCCAGCGACCACGGCTCGGCCGACGTGCCCATCGTGAACGGACCGGCGGGCACCAGGACTTCGGCGGCGGCCGGCGGCGCTCCCTGCGGCGGATCCGGATCCGGGGCGGTCAGCGCGGGCTCGCCCAAGCGCAGCTGATGGGTGATCAGCATGGTCTCGTCGTGTTGCTGTTCGTGCTGGGCGATCATCCCGAACGCGAAGCCGTCGTCCAGCAGCGCGGAGCCCTCCAGCGCGGTGCGCTCCAGCAGGTCGAAGACCCGGCCGCGCACCTCGGCCGTGTAGCGGCGGGCCTCAGCCGGCCCCAGCAGGGGCAGCTTCGGCCGCTCGGAACGCGGATGCTGGAACGCGTCGTAGAGCGGGTCGATCTCGGGGCGCAGCGACTCGTGCCCGGCGACGTTGCGCAACAGCCAGAGCTCCTCCTGGTTCCCGATGTGCGCCAGGTCCCACACCAGCGGGGACATCAACGGGGAGTGCTGCGCGATCAGGTCCCGGTCGCTCACCGCGTCGGTGAGCAGCGCCGTACGGGCACGGGCCGCGGTCAGCGCCGCGAAGGCCCGCTCGCGCAGCGCCGCGGGCGCACGGTCCGGGGCATCGGTGGAATCCGCGGCAGGTGTAGTGGTCATCAGTGCGCCCCCGTTCCGGTCAGCTGCCGATGGCCGTCGTCGGCGGGACATCGACCGCGCAGTACGTAGCGTTCGTTGAAGGCGTCGACGGTGTCCTGGACGTGCTGGCTCGCACCGAGCCGCGGCAGCGCCTCGGCCGCGGCTCGGAAACACGCGACCGCAGCCGTGCGCAGCTCCGGATCGGCCAGGCCGTGCCGGGCTGCGGACTGCCACAGGGGATTGCGCGGCGCGGGCCCGGACCCGTGGGTGTCGGCCAGTGCCTTCGCCGCCCGGTACGCGCTCTCGGCCGCTTCCGGGTCGTCGAACAGCGCGTGGATGACGGCCACCGGCACCAGCCAGCCGTCGTCGCCGGGTTGGGCGTCGATCATCCGGAACTCCAGGTGGCCGCGCGGGCGCACCGGCGGGAACAGCGTCGTCAGGTGGTACTCAAGGTCCTCGGCGGTGGGCGGCCGCAGGAGGGGGGAACCGGCGCCGGCGCCGGCTGCCGCGCCGTCGGTCCGGAGCCAGTCGCGGAAGGTCAGCCCGCGCGGGGCCGCCCACGACCCGCCGTCGGGCGCGCGCAGGCACATCACCTCGGTGTCCAGCGCGTGCCGGGTCCACCCGGCCCGCGGTTCGGTGTCCGGTGGCGGGGCGAGCGCGCGCCGACTGTCGATGTCCCGCCAGATCCCCTGTCGGGAGCACCGCCAGCCGGCGTACGGGCCCTCGTGCGCGGGGGAGTTGGCGAAGGCCGCCACGAACACGGCGCCCAACAGATGGGCCAGCCGCCAGCGCCGGCCGTACCCGAGGGGGCCCGGTTCCTCGTGCCCGGCGTCCACGCAGACCTGCACGGAGGCGGAGGAACGCATCATCGCGCGCCCGGCGGGGCCGGTGCGGTCGAAGTAGATCTCCATCGCGTCGTAGCGCGGGCTGTGCAGCAGTCGGCGCAGCGGCCGGCGCGCATCGCGGCCGGTCCCGCACAGGACCAGACCTCGGGCCCGCAGGGCGGCCCGTACGGCGGTGAGATCGGCTTGTAGGCCGTCCACGCAGCCGGAGAGGGAGGGGGCGGGGGCCGAGCTGAGCTCCAGCTGGCCGCCGGGCTCGATGCTGAGCCGGGACTGCAGGGTCAGGGCGCGGGCCGCGTCGTGCGCGGCCGTCAGCCGGTTGGGCGGCAATATCTCGCCTGGCCGCTCGGCGTCCAGGACGAGCCATTCGAGCTCGGCACCGAGGGTACGGGGCGGGCCCGTCTTGAAACAGATGCCGTGGACCAGGTCCTCGGCGGCGGTTTCGCTGAGCGCGGGTGAGGCGCCCGGGGTCTGAGGGGCTGGTGGTGCGGACGAGTCCAGAGGCATGGCCGGGTCTCCTGTCCAATGATGTGACTTGACCATGCCTACCCGTCCTTGTCGGCCTGAAAGGTGGGAGTCGGCCACCGCGCGGAAAAAATCTCTGGCCGCGGGCGGTCCGTACTGCCGATGATGGCGACGTGAGCAGCAGATTGCGCGAGATCGCGCGGGAGAACGCGACCATCGTGGCGGCCGGTGGCTACCGATCGCGGTCGGGGCGGCAGGTGTCCCTCGCCGCCGCCCTGACGGACGCCAGGGCCGGAACCAGGATATATGGGCCAAACCAGGTCATTCCAGACGAGGGTCTTCCCGCCGCACGCCATGAGACGGCCATCGAGGTGACGGGGGAGAGCAGCACGGTCGCAGCCCGTAGGCTCGCCGCCGACGGTCCGGCGCCGGTCCCGGTGGCCGTCCTGAACTTCGCCTCGGCCCGCAATCCCGGGGGCGGCTACCTCCGCGGGGCCAAGGCGCAGGAAGAAGCGCTGTGCCGCGCCTCCGCCCTGTACGAGACCCTGCTGGAGGCCCCGGAGTACTACGAGGTCCACCGCGCGGGACGCAGCACCTTCTACACCGACCGGGTGATTCACTCGCCCGGGGTCCCCGTCTTCCGCGACGACCGGGGCGAACTCCTGGACACCCCCTTCCGAGCGGGCTTCCTCACCTCCCCGGCCCCGAACGCGGGCACCATCCGCCGCCAGGAGCCAGAACGCACCGCCGAGATCCCGGCGGCCCTGGCCCGGCGCGCGGAGCGCGTCCTGGAAACGGCGACGCTGCACGGATACCCGCGGCTGGTGCTGGGGGCCTGGGGGTGCGGAGTGTTCCAGAACGACCCCGCAGAGGTCGCGGAGGCCTTCCGGGCCCTGCTGGCCGGCCGTTTCGCAGGGGTCTTCGAACGGGTGGTGTTCGGGATCCTGGACCGCGATCCGGCCCCCAAGGAGGCGTTCCAGCGGACTTTCGCGGAGTTCGGAGCCTGAGGGGGAGGGGCCGGAAGGGTGGGAGGAGCCGCAGCGGCCGGGCGCCGGCGTCGCGTGTCCGGTGACCGTCGGTGGGTCCCGCCATACTGCGTCGTGTGACCGACCCCGAGCCTGACCCCGATCCCGACGTCGCCCCCGACGCCCTGTTCGAGGACATCGCCGCCGACCTCGCCCCGCGCGGAGTCACCACGGGCGCCATGTTCGGGGCGCGCGCCCTCAAAGCCCGCGGCAAGGTCTTCGCCTGCCTCAACGGCGACACCCTCGCCGTCAAACTCGGCGCGGGCACCCCGGCGCACACCAAAGCCCTGTCCCTGCCCGGCGTCGAACTCTTCGACCCCTCCGGCGCAGGGCACCCCTTCAAGGACTGGGTCGTCCTGCCCGCCGGCCGGGCGGAGCACTGGCCGCACTACGCCGAACGGGGGCTGGCCGCCCTCGGCGGCTGACCCACCGGCCCGTCCGGCGCGCTACCTCCAGCCGTAGCGCTCGCGGAGCCGGTTCACGACCAGCTGGAACCGGCCCCGGTCCAGGGCGCACGCCTCGCGCCGCATGCCCGCCTCGTGCACCCTCAGCACCCGGTCCACGTCCACCCAGGACTCCCGCCCGGCGCCGTCCCACGGCCCCGTCCCGATCGGCACCCACTCCCGATCGTTGTCGTGCCGCTTGCTGGACAGCTGTACGGCGAGCAGCGTCCGCCCGCCCTCCTCCCGGGCGACGACCAGCACGGGGCGGTCCTTGCCGCGCCCGTCGTTCTCCTCGTACGGGACCCAGGTCCACACGATCTCGCCGGGATCCGGATCGCCGTCCTTGTCGGGCGCGTACTCGGTGCGCACGGGCCCGATGGCATGCGGATCGGCCTCGGTCGTGGCGGTGACCCCGTCGCGCCCGGGCTGCTCGGTGGGATCGGAGCTGTGGTGGGAAAGTGCCGTCATTCGGGTGAGGTTACTGGCTCGGACCGCCTGCGCGCGCCAGCGGCGGTCACTCCGTCCCCGGCCAGTCCCAGCCCAGCTGGGCGAAGAGCCCGAGCCGGTCGCTCACGGCTCGAATCTGCGCGATCTTCCCCTCGACGAGGGTGAAGATCCAGATGGCCTCCACCTCGAACGCGCGCCCGGTCGGCTTCGGCATCCGCGGGTGGGTGCCGTTGTGGGTGCCGCACTGCAGGACGCGCGCGACGACTTGGTCGCCCTCGCCGACGAGTTCTTCGACCTGGACGGTGAGCGGGTCGAAGGCGGCGAGCTGGCTGCGGATGCCGTCGAAGGCGGCGCCGGGCTCGTCGGCCTCGCCGTGGATGATCTGGTTGTGGTCGACGACGTCCCCGGCCATGAACTTCACCAGGTCCTGCGGCCGTCGCTCGCTGACCGCCTCGAAGAAGCCGAGGACGGCCTGCTTGTTGTCCTCCACGGAAATGCTCGTGCCCATCTCGTTCCCCCACTGGCGTCGTTGGTCGACGCGAGCATACGAGGGGCCGCGGATCAGCCGGTGACCAGGGCCATGACCAGGCCGTCGTAGCCCTTGCTGCCGACGGTCTGGAGGGCGGTCGCGGTCAACCTCGGGTGCTCGGCGATCAGTTCGGTGAACCGGCGCACCCCCTGGACGCGGGGGTCGGTGCTGTCGGCGTCAACGACCGCGCCGTCCCGGACGACGTTGTCGCCGATGATGACGCTCCCGGGCCGGGTGAGCTCAAGGGCCCACTTCAGGTAGTCCGGGTTGGACGGCTTGTCGGCGTCGATGAAGACGAGGTCGAACGGGGCGAGGTCCACCAGTTCGGGCAACAGGTCGATGGCCCGGCCGCGCCGGATGTCGACGACCTCGTCCAGCCCCGCCCGGGCGATGTTGGCGGCGGCGACGTCCGCACAGTGCTCGTCGACCTCCAGCGTGACCAGCCGCCCGCCGGCGGGCAGCGCCCTGGCCAGCCAGATGGTGCTGTAGCCGCCGAGCGTACCGATCTCAAGGACGGTGCGGGCGCCGTGAATGCGGGCCAGGAGGTGCAGCAACTTCCCCTGATTCGGAGCCACCTGATGCGCGGGCAGCCCCGCCGCCTCGGAGTCGACGCTCGCGGCGACGAGAGCGTCGTCCTCCCGGACTAGGAGCCCGTTGAAGTAGCCGTCGACGGCCGTCCACGTCGTCTGCTGAACCATGAGTGCTCCTGCTCCCCGTGACGTGTGAGTTCCTAAAGGAAACGTACACGAGATCGACAGTCTTCCAACAGGGTGTTGAAGGTTGGGGCCGGGGCCGGGGCCGGGGCCGGTCGGTGCCGGCGGGGCGGGGTGCGGGGTGGGGGCGGGAGCCGGGCCGGGCGGTGTCGGTGGGGTCGGCCGGGGGCGGCCCCGCCCCCGGCATCCCGGCCGGCCCCTCCGACCCCGATCCGCCCCGCCCCCGGCCCCGCCCCCGGGTCGGCTCGGTCGATGGCCGGCCTGCCGGGGGCCCTCAGGTTCCGCCCGGCCAGTGGCGTGCCCAGCCTTCTGCCGCTTCCGTCTGCGCAGCCAGGCTCAGGAGGAGGGGTTCCGATCCCTCCGGGCCCAGGAGTTGGGCTCCCATCGGGAGGCCCTCGGTCGTGAATCCCGCCGGGATGTTCATCCCCGGCCAGCCGAGGACGTTCCACGTCCAGGCGTACGGGCAGGCCGCGATCATCGCCCGGTCCGTGGCCATCGCGCCGAGCCCCGCCAGGGCTCCGATGCGCAGGGGTGGTGCGGCCGTCGTCGGGGTCAGGACGACGTCGAAGCGGCCGAAGATCTCGCCGACCCGCCGCCGTAGCAGGACTTCCGCCCGGCGGGACACCCGCAGCGGGAGGCCGCCCAGGACGCGGCCCGTGCGCATCGCCTCGTGCGTGCGCGGGTCCAGCACCGCGGGGTCCGGTACGCGGGACGCCCAGTCCCGTACGCCTCCGGTCGCCCGGGGGACGAAGGTGAGGCCGATCTGTCCGTAGCGCGGGTCCTGCGGGACCACTTCGTGGCCCAGCGACTCCAGCCGTGCGGCCAGTCGCTCCACCGCCGAACGGACCTCCGGGTCCAGGGACTTCGGCGTCGCGGTGAAGGCCATGGCGAACGACAGGGCGATGCGCAGCCTGCGCGGGGTGCGGCGGGTCGCCTCGACCGCCGAGACGGGGGCCGGGTGGTGCCGGTCCCCGGGGTGCTGGCCGCTCGCCGCGTCGAGCAGGAGCGCCGCGTCGGCGACGGTGCGGGCCAGTACACCGTTGACCGTCAGCCCGTGGAACGACTCCGGCTCGGGCCAGGTGGAGATGCGGCCGCGCTGCGGTTTGACGCCCACCAGGTGGGTCCAGGCCGCGGGGATCCGTACCGAACCCGCCCCGTCGGACCCGAGCGCCGCCGGGACCAGGCCCGCGGCCACGGCGGCCGCCGAGCCGCCCGAGGAACCACCGGGCGTGTAGGCCGGGTTCCACGGATTGCGGGTGTCGCCGAACGCCGGGCCTTCGGTGAACGGCCATTGGCCCAGCTCTGGTGTCTGGGTCTTGCCGACGATGATCGCGCCGGCCGCGCGCAGTCTTCGTACGGCCTCGCCGTCGGCGGTCTTCGGCGGGAACTCCCCGGCGCAGCCGAACGCGGTCGGCTCCCCGGCGACGTCCATGTCGTCCTTGACGGCGACCGGTACACCGAGCAGCGGGAGCCGCTCTCCGGCGGCCAGGCGACGGTCGGCCGTGTCCGCCTCGGCGAGCGCGGCCTCGGTGCGCACGATCCGGAATGCGTTCAGCTCCGGCTGCGCGGTGGCGATCCGCTCCAGTGCCTCCTCGGTCAACCGGCGTGCGGAGACGGCTCCTTCGGCGAGAGCCCGCGCCGTGTCCACCAGACCGCCGCAGGCGGAAGAGACGGTCGAAGCTCTGGTACCTGACGCCACCGACATCGGACCTCCTCGTTACCGATCGGTAGGGCCGAAGGTAGCGGGGAGGGACCGAGGGTGGCTAGAGCGGTTGGATCCAGCCTTCCAGCGAGGTCATGAAACCGTCGAAGTCGTCGCGGTGGATGGTGTGTCCGGCGCCGGCGACCGACCGGACCTCGAAGCCGCGCTCTTCGAGGAGCGCGGCCCGCTCCGGCGAGATGGGGATGCTCGGGTCGGCGAGCTGGACGAGCGAGGGGACCACCGGCGCCGCCGGCAGCAGATTCGCGCCGGACAGCGAGGCCATGCCGAGCGCCATCTCCTCGTCCCACGCGGCCAGGGTCTCCAGCTCGATGTCGACGTCCGCGTCCTCCCAGCGCGGGTTCATCGCCCGGATCTGCTCCTTGGGCGCGGACTTGAACTGGACGAACAGCTCCGGGCCCATCCCCTCGGCCGGGCCGGCCAGGTGCCAGGCCGGGTCGGAGAACACCGCCCGCTTCGGCTTCAACCGGTTCACGGCGAGGGACAGGGCCAGTCCGCCCAGGGAGTGGCCGATGGCGAGGTCGGCGCCCGTCGGCAGGCTCTCGACGAGGTCGTCCGCGAAGAGCTCCGGGCGGTAGGCGCCGCGCCCGCTGGCGCCGTGGCCGCGCAGGTCCACGGCGATGACCCGGTAGCCGCGGTCGGCGAGTGCGGGGCCCACCCGGCGCCAGGTCCGGTGGTCGGCCATCATGCCGTGGATCAGGAGCGCGACGCGGTCGCCCTCGCCCCAGGTGTGGGTGTGCAGCTGCACGGTGTTGCCTTTCTGCAGGGTGGTGCCGTGTACGAGAGGAGGCGGACCGGGTGGAAAGGGGCGGCGGTGGACCGCCCGCGCTCACCGCACGCTGCGGATCGGCTTCACCGCCAGCGCGCCCGCCACCGCAACGGCGGCGACGACGAACAGGGCGGTGTAGCCGCCGCTCAGCGAGACGACCACCGAGGCGACGAACGGCGCGATGATCTGCGGGCCCGCGTTCGCGATGTTGAGCACGCCCATGTCGCGAGCCGCGTCCTCGGCCTTCGGGAGCACCATCGTCACGAGCGCCGTGTCGACGGCCATGTAGCAGCCGAAGGCGAGTCCGTTGACGGCCGCGAAGGCGAGCATGGCCGTCCAGCTCGCCGACACGGCCGGGATCACGAGCGCGACGGCCGACAGCAGGGCGCAGGCGCCGACGAACAGCTTGCGGCGGTCGAGCCGGTCGGAGAGGTAGCCGCCGAGGACCGTGGAGACGACCATCGCGGCGCTGGTCAGCGGCATCAGCACCGCCACCGCGGCCTGCGGCTTCATGCCGTCGGGCAGCACGGTGTGGTCCTGGAGGATGTACAGCTGGTACCCGGTGACCGCGAAGTAGCCGAGGACGAGCAGCGCCCGACCGATGAAGGCCCACCGGAAGTCGTGGTTCCGCAGGGCGCTGGTGAAGGCGGCGAGCTGCTCCTTGACGGGCATCGGGGCGCGCGCCGGGAGCCGTTCCTCGCGGGTGCAGGCGGTGAACAGGACGGCGGCACCCGCCACGACCGCGCCGAAGACGAGGTACCCGGTGCGGTAGTCCTCGGAGAACGCCGCGCCGAGCAGGGCGCCGAGGGTGGAGCCGAAGGGCAGGCCGAGCCCGACGGCCGCGGAGGCCGTGCCGCGGGCGGACTTGGGAACCCGGTCGGGGACCACGGAGGTGATGGCGGCCTGGTAGACGTTCATGACGGCCTGGCCGAGGCACCAGGCGATCGTGATGAGCAGGATCGTGTCGGCGGTGCCGAGCAGGAACATCGCCGGTACGGCGGCGAGCCCGCCGCCCAGGATCCAGGGGTTGCGCCGTCCGCTGCGGTCGGACAGCGCGCCGGCCACCGGGTTGAAGACGGTGGCGAAGATCGCGGAGACCCCTGCGATCAGGCCGAAATTGGAGACCTTGTTCGCCGGGTCGACGTCTTCTACCTGGAGGGCGAGCAGGACGCCGGCGACGCCGATGTAGAGCGTGTACATCGCGCTGTTGCCGACGAGCAGCAACGGGAACAGGCCCCGTCCGGGACCGCGCGCGGCGGTGGCGGCGCCAACTGAGGCGGACGCGTCGTCGGGGGTGGCTCCGGTGGTGCCGGTGCCGGAGGAGGAAAGGGCCACGGTGCCCTCGTGGGCGGGTTTCATCGTGCGGGTGAAAGTGGGTGAGGGGTGCAGGGAGGGGTGCGGGGAGGTGCTGGGAGGGTGCGGATCGGTGTGCCAAGAGGTGCGCGCCGCGCTGTCGCGACGGCGGGGGTGCGACGGAACACGACAGGGCGGCGGCACGGCGGGACACGGTCGGACACGTGCTGCTGCGCCCCCCCGAGGCGCGGGGTGCGGCGCCTGGTTACACGTGTCAATGAATCGTGTAACCACTGTGTAGCACTGGTTTCCGGCCATGCGCTAGCCCCCGGGCGCAATCGGTCTGGAAGGATGCCACGGCAATGTCACAGTCATCGAAAGCGCCGAAGCCGTTGGCCCCGGCCCCGGCGCCGTCCCCCGCGCAGCTCCCCGTCCCGACCAGTGCCGACGTGGCCCGCCTCGCCGGTGTGTCGCGCGCGACGGTCTCGTACGTCCTGAACAATGCGGAAGCCGTACGCATCAGCGAACCGACCCGCCGCAAGGTCCGTCAGGCCGCCGAGGAGCTCGGGTACGTACCGCACGCCGCCGCGCGCAGCCTGCGCGCCGGGCATACGCGGATCGTGCTGCTGCCCACCTCGCACGTGCCGATCGGCCCGCTCTACAGCGCCTTCCTCAACGAGCTCCAGTGGTCCCTGCGCCGCCTCGACTACACCGTGGTCCAGTACGGCAGCCTCGGCCTCAGCGGTGACGAAGCCGCGCGCGCCTGGGCCGAGCTGCGCCCGGTCGCGGTGATATCCCTCGGCGAGACCACCCTGTCCGCGCACAACGTCGCCACGCTCAAGCGGGCCGGCGCCCGCGCGGTGATAACCATGGGCCCGATCGGGGTCCCCGGGGCGCACTCCCTGGTGATGGACCAGAGCGAGGTCGGCGTCCGGGCGGCCGCGCACCTCGTCGAGCGGGGCCACCGGCGGATCGGCGTGGTCGTCCCGCAGGAGGAGGGGCTGGAGCTCTTCTCCACCCCTCGGCTGGAGGGTGCCCGCTCGGTCGCGGACGCCGTGATCGAGCCGCTCCCGATGGCCTACTCGGAGGAGTCGGCCGCCGCCCTCGCCGCCCGCTGGCGTTCGCTCGGCCCGGACGCGGTGTTCGCGTACAACGACGAGTACGCGATGCTGTTGATGCGGGCCCTGCTGGACGAGGGCCTGCGCATCCCCGAGGACGTCGCGGTGATGGGCGCGGACGACCTGCTCATCGGCAGGCTGCTGCGGCCGAGGCTGAGCACGGTGCAGATCGAGCTGCCCAGCGGGGACCACCTGGCCGAGCTGGTGGACCGGGCGGTGCGCGAGCCGTCCGAGATCACGCAGCGGCACGACCTGATGACCGCGGTGGCCGTCCGGCGGGAGTCGACCTGACGACACCGCCGCCACGTCCCGCCCCGAAGCGGACCAGACCCCGGACCGGCCCCACCGCCCCGGACCGGCCCGACCTGCCTGACCGGCTTGATCGCCCTGGTCGGTGGCCGGCGTCCGCCGCCGGCCGGCAAGGGGCCGTTGACAGCCGGTGACCTGCGGACGGAGACTGCGGGCGCGCCCCACCGGGCGCGCCCGGCGCCGTACCGGGTGCCGACCACGGCACCGCCCCGGCGCCGCCCGTAAGGATCCGCCCAGGAGAGCCCCCATGAGCATCCGCACCGTCCGCGACGTGTACGTCGTCGACGCCGTCCGCACCCCGATCGGCAAGTTCGGCGGCGCCTACGCCGGGGTCCGCCCGGACGACCTCGCCGCACACGTCGTGCGGGCGCTGGTGGACCGTACGCCCGACCTGGACCCCGCCAGGATCGACGACGTGGTCTTCGGTGACGCCAACGGCGCGGGCGAGGACAACCGGGACGTGGCCCGCATGGCGGTCCTGCTCGCAGGTCTCCCGGTGTCCGTGCCCGGGGTCACCGTCAACCGGCTCTGCGGTTCGGGTCTCGAAGCGGTGGTCCAGGCCGCCCGGGCGATCGCGCTGGGCGACGCCTCGGTGGCCATCGCGGGCGGCGTGGAGTCGATGAGCCGCGCCCCCTGGGTGGTGCAGAAGCCGGAACGGCCCTTCCCGGCCGGACACCAGCAGATGTGGTCCACCACGCTCGGCTGGCGGATGACCAACCCGCGGATGCCCGCGGAGTGGACGGGCTCCCTCGGGGAGGGCGCCGAACTCATCGCGGAGAAGCACGGCATCACCCGCGAGGCCCAGGACCTCTTCGCGCTGGAGAGCCACCGCAAGGCCGCGGCCGCCTGGTCCGCCGGACTGTACGACGACGAGGTCGTCCCGTACCCCGGGGTGGACCTCGTGCGCGACGAGTGCATCCGGGAGGGCTCCACCCCCGAGGCGCTGGCCCGCCTGAAGCCCGCGTTCCGGACGGACGGCACGGGTACGGTCACGGCCGCGAACGCCTCCCCGCTCAACGACGGCGCCGCGGCGCTGCTGCTGACGGACGAGGACGGGCTGGCGGCCACGGGCCGGGAGCCGCTCGCCCGGATCAGCGCCTCCGCGGTCACCGGCATCGAGCCGCAGCTCTTCGGTCTGGGGCCGGTCGACGCCGTGCAGCGCGCGCTCGCCAAGGCGGGCCGGGGCCTGGCCGAACTCACCACCCTTGAACTCAACGAGGCTTTCGCGGCCCAGGCGTTGGGCTGCGTCGCGGCCTGGCCGGAGCTGGACCCGGCCGTGCTCAACCCGCGCGGCGGCGCCATCGCGATCGGTCACCCGCTGGGTGCCTCCGGGGCCCGGCTGGCCGGTTCGGTGGCGCACCAGCTGGCCGCGGCCGGTTCGGGTACGGGCATGGCGACGCTGTGCATCGGGGTCGGGCAGGGCATCGCGCTCGTCCTGGAGCGCTGAACGCACCCACGCCGTCGCGCCGTCGAACGTTTCCGGTCACGACGGCCCGTCAACTGCCCAATAACTGAACAGATGTGGTGCCTCCGGTCTGGCACGATGGCGCGTGCTGCCGCCCCCTGCCACGCCCATCCCCACCGGAGGCCCCGCGCCATGCCGCTCCTCGAACCGACGCTCTGGCAGGACGGACCGACCCTGACCGGGGGCGCCGCCCCCGTCGTCGAACCCGCCACCGGCCGTACCCTCGCCACCATCGAACTGGCCGCGCCCGCCGACGTCGCGGAGGTCGCCGTACGGGCGCGGGCCGCCCAGGAGGATTGGGCGCGGGCCACCCACACGGCGCGGGCCGCGGTCCTGCGCCGCGCCGGCGACCTGTTCGCGGCCCACGCCGACGAACTGCGGGACTGGCTGGTGCGCGAGTCCGGCTCGATACCCGGCAAGGCGGACTTCGAGCTGCACGTCGCCGCCCAGGAGTGCTACGAAGCCGCCGCGCTGGCCTCCCGCCCGGTCGGACAGGTGCTGCCGAGCGAGGCTCCGCGCCTGTCCTTCACCCGCCGGGTCCCGGCCGGGGTGGTGGGCGTGGTGGCCCCGTTCAACGCGCCGCTGATCCTGGCGATCCGTTCGGTCGCGCCGGCCCTCGCCCTCGGCAACGCGGTGCTGCTCAAGCCGGATGCGCGGACCGCCGTGTGCGGCGGCCTCGCGCTCGCCGCCGTCTTCGCCGCCGCGGGGCTCCCGGACGGGCTGCTGCACGTACTGCCCGGAGACGCACGGACCGGGGCGGCGGTCGTCACGGATCCGCTGGTGCGGGTGGTGTCGTTCACCGGGTCCACGGCCGCCGGGCGGCTCGTGGGAGAACTGGCGGGCCGTCACCTCAAGCGTGCGCACCTTGAGTTGGGAGGGAACTCGGCCCTCGTCGTACTCGGGGACGCCGATGTCGGGGCCGCCGTGGCGCAGGCCTCCTGGGGCTCGTTCTTCCACCAGGGTCAGATCTGCATGACGGCCGGCCGCCACCTCGTCCACGCCTCGCTGTACGACGAGTACGTGGAGCGGCTCGCCGCGCGGGCCGAGGCGCTGGCGGTGGGGGACCCGTACCGAGAGCGGGTGCACCTGGGGCCGCTGATCGACCGCGGCCAGTTGGAGCGGGTCCACGCCCTGGTGGAGGCCAGTGCGGAGCAGGGCGCCAAGCTCGTCGCCGGGGGCACCCACGAGGGGCTGTTCTACCGGCCGACCGTGCTGGCGGGCGTCGCCGACGACACCCCCGCGTACGCGGAGGAGGTCTTCGGCCCGGTGGCGCCCGTACGGTCCTTCGGCACGGAGGAGGAGGCGGTGGCCCTGGCTTCGGCGGGCCCGTACGGCCTCTCCCTCGGGATCGTGACCCGGGACGCGGCGCGCGGGCTGGAGCTGGCCGGGCGGATCCCGACCGGGATCGCGCACGTCAACGACCAGACGGTGAACGACGAGGCGGTGGCTCCCTTCGGCGGGGTGGGCGCCTCCGGCACGGGAGCCCGGTTCGGCGGGGAGGCGAACCTGGACGCCTTCACGGAGCTGCGCTGGACCACGGTCCGCTCGACCCCGGCGGGGCACCCCTTCTGAGGGCCTGGCGGGCCTGCGGCCTGCGCGCGGCGTCGGGCCCCGGGCGGAATGCGCGGGGCGGGCCGATCGTTCAAGGTGCATACAAGGCAATCAGGAGGTCTGGACACCGTGGCTACTGTCGAGCTCACCAAGGAGAACTTCGACCGGACGGTCAGCGAGAACCCGTTCGTGCTGATCGATTTCTGGGCGGGATGGTGCCGGCCCTGCCTCCAGTTCGCCCCGGTCTACGAGAAGGCCTCGCAGGCCCACCCGGATCTGGTCTTCGCCAAGGTGGACACGGAGGCCCAGCAGGAGCTGGCCGGCGCTTTCCAGATCACCTCGATCCCGACGCTGATGATCGTCCGCGATCAGGTGGCGATCTTCGCGCAGCCCGGCGCGCTGCCGGAGGCCGCGCTGACGGACCTCATCGGGCAGGCGCGGGCGCTGGACATGGACGAGGTGCGCGCGAAGATCGCCGCGTCGCAGCAGGAGGGCCGGCCGGGCGCGGGGGACTCCGCCGGCACGCCGGAGGCCTGAACACCGCCCCTTCGCACCTGCGCCCGTTCTTCCCCGCCCGCGCCTCGCGCCTGCGGCGCGTCGTTCGTGGTCCACACGTAAGGTGACGGGGACATGAGCCCCTGGGACCACGGACGGTGACGGTGTCGGAAGCGGTGGAGTACGACGTAGTGGTGCTCGGCGGGGGTCCGGCCGGCGAGAATGTCGTGGACCGGACCCGCGCCGCCGGGCTGAGCACCGCCCTGGTGGAGGCCGAACTCATCGGCGGGGAGTGCTCGTACTGGGCCTGCGTCCCGAGCAAGGCGCTGCTACGCCCGGCGCTGGCCAGGGCCGATGCCCGCCGGGTGCCGGGCCTCGCGGGCTCGGTCGGCGGGCCGCTCGACGCGCAGGCCGTGTTCGCGCACCGCGACTACTGGACCGGCAGTTGGAAGGACGACGGCCAGGTCGACTGGTTGGACTCCATCGGTGCCCACGTCTACCGCGGCCACGGCCGTCTGTACGGCTACCGCAAGGTCGCCGTCACCAGCCCCGAGGGCGAGCACCACGTGCTCGCCGCCCGGCACGCGGTGGTCGTGGCCACCGGTACCCGGGCCGTGGTCCCGGACGTGCCCGGGATCGCCGGGGCGCGGCCGTGGACCAGCCGCGAGGCCACCTCGGCCCGGGAGGTGCCGGGGCGGCTGCTGATCGTGGGCGGCTCGGTGGTGGCCGCCGAGATGGCCACGGCCTGGCAGGCCCTCGGCTCGCAGGTCACGGTCCTCGTGAGGGGTGCACGGATGCTGCCTCGGATGGAGGACTTCGCCGGGGAGCTGGTCGCCGAGGCGCTGCGCGAGGCCGGCGCGGTCGTCCGTACGGAAGTCTCCGTCGAGGCGGTCGTCCGTGACGGTTCGACCGGGCCCGTACGGGTCGTACTGGAGGGCGGCGAGGTCCTGGAGGGCGACGAGCTGCTGGTGGCGACCGGCCGCTCTCCGCACACGCAGGACATCGGGCTGGAGACCGTCGGGCTGACCCCCGGCGACTGGATCGCGGTCGACGACACCTGCCGGGTCCTGGACCACGACTGGCTGTACGCCGTCGGCGATGTGAACCACCGCGCGCTGTTGACCCACCAGGGCAAGTACCAGGCCCGGATCGCGGGCGCGGCCATCGCCGCCCGCGCGGCGGGCAGCCCCGCACTGGACACCGCCCGCTGGGGCGCGCACGCGGCGACCGCCGATACGCAGGCCCTGCCGCAGGCGGTGTTCACCGACCCGGAGGCCGCGGCGGTCGGCCTCACCCTCGCCGAGGCCGAACGGGCCGGTCACCGGGTACGTGCCGTCGACTACGACCTGGGCAAGGTCTCGGGCGCCGGCCTGTACGCCGACGGGTACCGCGGCCGGGCCAGGATGGTCGTCGACCTGGACCGGGAGGTGCTCCTCGGGGTCACCTTCGTCGGGCCGGGCGCGGCCGAGCTCCTGCACGCGGCCACGGTCGCGGTGGCGGGGGAGGTCCCGATCGGGCGGTTGTGGCACGCGGTCCCGGCGTTCCCGACGATCAGCGAGGTCTGGCTCAGGCTGCTGGAGGCGTACCGGGGGTAGTCGTGGCCCGCCGGTAGCTGCTGCCGTCCCGGGTGCGGATCAGCAGCCCCGCGGTGATGAGGTACCGCCGCAGCGCCGAGCAGTCCTCGTGAACGGTGCGCAGCGCGTCGTTCACCTCGGGCTCCGTGTAGGCCCTGTCGGGTGCGAAGAGGGTCTCGGCGAGGTGGGCGAGGAGCTGCTCGCGGCGGCCGGCCTTGCGCGGGATCGCGGTGAGCCGCCCGCCGGAGAAGAGGTCGGCGACGCCGCGCCGCGCATTCGGTCGGGCGGCGTGGGGCGGGAGGTCGTTCTGTGACATGACAGCGAGCCTGTCGGACTCCCGTATTTGCGGCAAAGGGTTTTCGGCGGCCGCGGTCGCGGTCAACCACGGGCCGCAGGTGAAGAGGTGACGGCCGTTCGTCTTGCTGAGCGGACGCCTGGTGGCCGCTGTTGATCGAGGCCGAGTTCAAGCAGGGCCTCGGCGCTCCGCTCTGCGACGCCCTGAGCGTCTCGCTGAAGCAGGCCGCCGCCGCCCCGGCGTCGGCGGTGTATCCGGCCCGCGTACCAGCAGGTGGTGGAGTTTCCGGCGCACCGCCCAGACCCGTACCGGCGAAAGACCCGCCGGCCCCGGAGCGCTCCGGGGCCGGCGGGCTTCTTCGTACGCGGGTCGCCGGCGCCCGTCAGGGGCCGACGGTGATCTGCTGCGCCGGGTCGGTCGTGTCGGTGACCTTGTACACGGCGTTGAAGACGGACGAGGTCGCGCTGGTCGGACAGCCGAACCCGCCGGTGACCGTGACCGGCACGGAGGCGTTGGTGAAGGTCAGGCTCGGCGGGGCGCCGTTCGCCCAGGTCCCGGGGACGTTCGCCGGGGCGGTCGGGGCGGCGGTGACCGTACAGGTGGCCAGGCCGGACGTCTGCACGACGAGCCCGCCGACCGGGACGGTCATGGTGGCGGTGATCGGGGAGCCGTCCTGCATCGAGACCGACCAGGAGCCGCTGGTGGTGACGGTCGGGGTCACTCCCCAGACGCTGGACGTGCAGGAGCTGTACGTCGGCGGGGAGATCGGCGAGGAGACGGGCCCGGAGGCGTTCTGGTTCCCGGGGGCGGCCGGGACCGTGCCGGTGGAGACGGAGACCGTACAAGTCACCGTCACCGAACCGGCCTTGAGGGTGGCCTTGCCGCTGAGGGTGGCCTTGAACGAGTGCCCGGCCGGGGTGACGGTGGTCGACCCGGCCAGCGGTAAGGGTGCGGCGGTGGCGGTGACCGAGGCCACCGACAGCGCTCCGGCGGCGGCGAGGCCGAGGGCGAATGCGGTACGCGTGCGGCTCATGGTGGCGCTCCTTGGGGATCGGGGTGCGGGCTGGAGCCGGTGGGTGTGGGGGACTGCGGTGGTTCGGGGGACCGTGGCGGTGCGGGCTGCTACGGCGCGGGGGGCGCGGGGGACTGCGGCGCAGCAGAGGGGCGTGCGGCGGCGTGCGGCTGCCAGGCGAACATCAGCCCGCCGCCGAGGATCCCGAGCAGGGTGCCGATCAGGAACCCGCCGAGGTTCGACAGGACCAGTGCGGCGGTCGCGATGAGCGTGGTGAGGACCCCGGCGAGGCTGCGCTGCGCCGGCGAGAACCACGCGGTGAGGCCGAGCACGATCATGACGATGCCCATCAGGACGGACGGGATGCCCGCGATGCCCTGCTGGAGCATCACCTTCAGCGGTGCGAGCGGCAGGGCGCAGATCTCGGCCCCGGCGAGGACCGCGAAGAGCCCTCCCCAGAACGGCCTGCCCCGCCGCCACCGCCGCCAGCGGCTCAGAAGCATTCCTTCTTGCCCTTGCTGATGTTCATGCTCAGCCCGGACAGCTTGAAGGTGCCCGCATTCGTCGCCCACGCCGTCTGGTGGAGATCGGAGATGCTGACGGTGTCCGCCTGTTGGGCGAACAGGTCCTGCATGCCCACGGCTTCCGTCGGGCCCTTGTCGAGGGTGGAGGCGTCGCGGCCGATCTCTATGTTGGTGAAGACGGCGTTGCCGGACAGCTGGGTGGCGTCGACGAACAGGTTGCTGGCCTCGACGGGGCTCTTGTCGCCGGCCGTGAGGTTCAGTGAGATGTCGCCGACGATGGGGAGCGTGGTGACCACCGACTGGCAGAGGCTGTGGAGCTTGGCCTCCTTGATGGCGGTGACCGCCACGGGGATGAGCTCCTCGCGGGCGTTGACGTCGACGCTGCCGTACTGGGCGAAGCCCTCGCCTTCCAGGCTGGTCGCCGACACCTTGAACTGCTGGCCCGACACGGCGAAGGAGGCGGCGAGCACGCCTTGTGCGAGGGCGATGCCGAGGCCCGCGGTGATGGCGACGGCGGGTACGGTCAGGACGGCGAAGCGGCGCCAGCGGACGCGGCCGCCTCCCTCGTCGTCTCTGCCGGGCGGGGCGGAGGAATCCGATAAGTTGGGGGAATCTGCCATGAGATCGTCCCTTATTTCGGCTGTGCACCGTTGTTACCGACGAGTTGAATGTAAGAGTGCCAATGGGGGTTGGCAAGGTTGTTCGACCGTGCCTTTTCGGCCGACTCCTACCCGTCGGTCACTGCTCCGTGCGCAGTAGTTCGGCGACCTCCGCCTCCACCCGCCGGCCCATCGCCCGGGCGAACTCCGCGGCCACGACCTCGCCCGCCACCGGACGCAGCGCCGCCGCCGCATCCGAGATGTGATCCAGCTGGCTGGCCGAAAGCTGCTCCAGCCCGTCCGGGCCGATCACATGCCGCCGGAACAGTCCGACGAACCGGTCGGCGAGCGCGGCCGCTTGAACCTGCACGAAATCCCCCGCATCGAGGATCTCCGCCAGCGGTACGCCCTGGCGCACGAGGGTGAGCGTCGCCTCCAGCAGCCGCCGGCTCCGGTGCGTGACCCGGTCGCCCTCGATCCTTACGTACCCCAGCTCCGCGGCCCGCCGGGTGTCCTCGGCCGTCGCCGCCGGGCCGAACAGCTCGCGCAGCTCGGCCAGGGTCATGGTGACCGGCTCCTCCTGGACCCAGTCGCGGGTCATCGCCCGCTCCAGGCCCAGCAGTTGGGACAGGCCGCCGCCGGCCTCCCAAGCGTGCAGCAGCTCGGCGATCCCGTTGACGCTGTACCCGCGCCCCAGCAGATCGCTGATCAGCCGCAGCCGGGTCAAGTGGTCCGCGGAGTACCAGGCGATCCGGCCCTCGCGGCGCGGTGGCGGGAGCAGCCCGCGCTCCTGGTAGTAGCGCAGGTTGCGCACCTTGACGCCGGCCGCGCGGGCCAGGTCCTCGCGACGGTAGCGCGTGCCGTCCGTCGCACCGGTCCTGCCGTCCGTACCGTCTTCTCGCACCAGGCTGCTCACGCGGCCGAGTGTAGGACCTGGCGGGGGACCTACCGGCGGGTGTACCGGCAGGTCACATGGGGCGCGACCGCTCGTCCCGCTTGACGGCCCGCAACACCACGAACTTCGGTTCGCTCGCCGTGACTTCACTGTTGCCGAAGAGGCGGCGCAGGTGGGTGTGGTAGCCCATGTGGCGGTTGGCGACCACCCACAGCTCGCCGCCCGGACGCAGCACCTTGCGCGACTGCGCGAACATGCGCAGCGCCGTCGCGTCCGTCGTCGCCTGGTGGGAGTGGAACGGCGGGTTGCACAGGACCAGGTCGACCGAGCTCGGGTCCAGCATGGCCACGCCGTCGCCGACGAGGAAATCGGCCCGCTCGCGCTCGCGGTGGACGTTGGCGCGGAACGTGGCCTTGGCGGAGGCGACCGCCTGGTACGACTCGTCGGTGAAGACGATCTCCGCGCGCGGGTCGGCGACCGCGACGGCCGTGCCGACGACGCCGTTGCCGCAGCCCAGGTCCACGACCCGGGCGCCGTTGGTGTTGGTCGGGATGCTCTGGAGGAAGAAGCGGGTGCCGACGTCGAGCCGGTCCGCGCAGAAGATTCCGGCGTGGTTGACGGCGGTCAGGCCGGCGCCCGAGCCCGCGTCCTCGTCCAGGGTGTAGGTGACCGGCCACGGGTCGACCGTGCGCGCCGCAGCGGCACTGGGCGTGCAGAAGATCAGCCGGGCCTTCTTCTCGGCGAGCGAGGTCTTGGTCGGGCCGAGGATCCGCTCGAAGAGCTTCAGTGTGGAGGTGTGGATCTCCTTGACCATGCCGGTGCCCACGACGACCGTGCCCGCGTGCACGTGCGGAGCCAGCCGGTACAGCTGGTCCTCCAGCAGCGCCAGGCTCTTCGGCACCCGGACCAGGAGCACGTCGATCCGCTCGGGCGGCGGGTCCTGGGTGGTCAGCAGCCGCACCGTGGACTTGGCGGTGCCGATCCCGGCGCGGTCCAGGTTCGCGGCGGTACCGGACCGGGCCAGGTAGGAGTCGGTGATCTGCGTCGGGCGGTACGCGGCCAGAGCCGTCGTCAGCGCCCCCCAGCGGTCCCCGAGGATGGTGATCTGCCCGGCGCCGGCCAGGTCCACCGGGCCGCGTTCCCCCGTACCGGAGTCGAGGTGGCGCAGCAGGTACTCGTCGGCGGCGTCCCAGGCGCGGAGCTGGTCGCGCGGGTCTTCGGGGAAGCGGGTGAGCTCGTAGGAGCCGAAAGGCGTGGTCAGACGGTTCATCGTGCCCCCAGGCTAACCGAGACGGCAGCCCGGCCCGGCACGGCGCAGCCTTTTCTCCACCTACTCGGGGAAGTCTCCGGCCATGGCGGCGGCGAGCCGCAGGTACCGGGCCGCCTCGTCGGCACGGCCCAGGCGCTCCAGCGTCCGGCCGAGCATCAGCTGCGCGTAGTCCTCCACCGGCCAGCGCTCCAGGATGGCGCGGAGCTCCTGGTCGGCGCGGGAGAGCTGGGCGGAGTGGTAGTAGGCGCGGGCCAGCAGCAGCCGGGGCGCCAGCTGCTCGGGGGCCTCGGCGGCCAGCGCGTGCAGGACGCGGGCGGCCGTCGCGTACTCCTTCGCGTCGAAGAAGAGCCGGGCCCGCTCCCAGCGCTCGGCTGCCGTTCCGTGCTCGAAGTACGCCGTCGCCGTGTCCATCGCGTCCCTTCCGCCGTTCGGGTGGTGTGTCCGCCCCCTCCAACACGAGACGGCAGCCGGACATTCCACCGAACAGGGCGCTGGTGGGGGTACTAAGTTGTGCGGTATGAGCAATCTCGATCGCCAGCCCGCTCTCTCCGCTTGCGGCGGCCGCGGATTCGTCGTGGCCGAACCCGTCCGCGAGCTCCTCAGCCCGCGCACGGTCAAGCTCGGGGAGTCCACCGAGGTCCGCCGACTCCTGCCGAACCTGGGCCGCCGCATGGTGGGCGCTTGGTGCTTCGTCGACCACTACGGCCCGGACGACATCGCCGGCGAGCCCGGCATGCAGGTCGCCCCGCACCCCCACACCGGGCTCCAGACCGTGAGCTGGCTCCACGACGGCGAGGTGCTCCACCGGGACAGCGTCGGCAGCCTTGAGACGATCCGCCCGCGCGAGCTCGGCCTGATGACCTCCGGCCGCGGCATCAGCCACTCCGAGGAGAGCCCCCGCTCGCACGGCCGCGTCCTGCACGGGGCCCAGCTGTGGGTGGCCCTCCCCGAGGTCCACCGCAACGTGGATCCGCACTTCCAGCACCACGCGCAGCTCCCGCAGGTGACGGCGCCGGGCCTGACCGCGACGGTCATCCTGGGCACCCTGGACACGGCCACCTCGCCGGGCACGGCGTACAGCCCCATCGTCGGCGCCGACCTCGCCCTCGCGGCGGGCACCGAGACCAGGCTCCCGCTCGACCCGGACTTCGAGTACGCGGTGCTCTCGATGTCGGGGGAAGCCCACGTGGACGGCGTCCCGGTCCTCCCGGGCTCGATGCTCTACCTCGGCTGCGGCCGCACGGAACTCCCCCTGCGCGCGACGGCGGACGCGGGCCTGATGCTCCTGGGCGGCGAGCCGTTCGAGGAGGAGATCGTGATGTTCTGGAACTGGATCGGACGGTCACACGATGATATCGCGCAGGCTCGCGAAGACTGGATGAACGGGACGCGATTCGGTGAGGTGAAGGGCTACGACGGCCCTCCGATTCCGTCCCCCGAACTGCCGCCAACTCACCTGAAGCCCAGGGGAAGAGTGCGTTGACCTGCCATTTCATGCCGCCCCCGGCCGGGCGCAGCGCGCGCGGCACCCTTTCCGCTTCTTGTTGCCGAAGGGGGGTCGTCGGACATTGTCCGACGGCCTTCGGGGTGCGCGATCGAGTCTCAGGTGTTGCAGGCTGTAATCAGCTCTGGTTGGACGAATGCTGACCTTTTGCTGACTTTACTGACGAGTAGTTAGATCGGCCCTAGGTTTGCGCCAGATTGCCTTGCCCGCAAAGGACGGCGGATGCCGCCCTTCCCTCGTCGGCTCCGACGGCCTTGTCGGCGGAGCTGGCCAAGGCGTTCGATCTGTCGCCGGAGTGGGCGCGGTGGCATGTGGTGGACCTTGTGGACAAGTGACAACAGCCTCGCTGCTCCGGTCCTGCCCGCCAGCCACTGGCGGGAGACTGTGCGGGTGCTGGAGGTTGCGCCCCCGGGCAGACCAGACGTAGCTGCTGCTCGGCGAGGAATGATGTGCTGATCGCCTAGGCGATCGAGGCCCGGACCGTGCGCGCTTGCTGCGCAATCACCGGCAGTGTGTGCTGAATCTCCGGAGTCAGGGTATGACGCCGCCGTTGCAGAAATTGTCGCTGCTCGCCAGAGTCCGGTAAGTGACTCCTTCCCAGCCGTTGGGGCGGTCAGCGAGGCGTGTGGCGGCCTCGTCCGCCAAGTAGTTGCGCACTTCCTGGGCCCCACCAGTGTGACGCAGAGTGGTGAGCAGGCTGAGGATGCCGCTCAGGGTGCGGTTCGCTTGGATGGCGAAGAGACTGGACAGTCCAAAAAGTCCGAAGTGGTACTGAACTCGATCAGCGAGGACTTGATCCCAGGATGGCGAGGGGCTGACGAAGAATTCGAGCCAAAGAGGGCTGTCGTCCACGATCCTCGCGTCGAGCCAGTGGTCATCGTCGATGCGGTCGAGGTAGGGGTGCAGGGGAGTCGTCTCAAGACTCGTCGGGAGGGCGTCGCCCTTGGCGTGGTTGCAGTCGGCGCAGGCGGGCACCAGATTCAAGGGATCGACGCACAACGCGGGGAACGACTTCTTTGGCAGGACGTGGTCAAGGGTTCTGACGACCCCGTGTCCGCACAAGGGGCAACGATCATGTTGCGGGGCTGTTCTCAGCTGCTCGTAGATGACTCGACCGTTCTTGGTACCGAGCATGCCGTTCTCGTAGATCCACGCCACGGCTTCGGCCGCTGAGATATTCGGTAGAGCGAAGGCCACGCACTCCAGGGTGTGCAGGGAGCCTTGCTGGGCCGCGCACCGGAATTGCTCGCCCGCTTCCTCGATGCTGTCAGTGGCGGCCAGAAGTCGCGCCTGGCGGGACGCGTTCCTGGTGCCGGCCACACACGCCTCGTAACTTTGACGGGCGGTGACCCTAGGCGGCTCCAGCGGACACATCAGCGGCGCCCCTGCGACGTTTGGTAGGCGAGCAGAATCCGTGCGAGGCCCTTCGCCTCCCCGCCGAGCTGTCCGCCGAATCGGGCCAGGACCTGCTCGTACGTGCCCAGTTCCCGGACTGCCTTCTCGATCTCGGCGTGAAACCCGGACCGTCGGACTTCGAGGCCGAATATCTCGTGGGTGAGAACCCCGACGTTCTCGCCGTAGGTCTCGATCGATGGCCGCTCCGGCTGCATGGTGCCCTGGCGGCTGACCTTCCAGACACAGGAGCGCGGGACCTCCTGCAGGACCACCGGCGAGTGGGTGCCCAGGACTGCGACCGCATTGCGGTCGGTGAGCAGGTCGGACAGGGCCCTGACGAAGGAGGCAGAAGCGGGGGATGCAGATGTCTTTCAGGCTCGTCGAGGAGCACCAGCGACCGCTCGGCGACGGTTTCCACCAGACGCGTCATCGTCAGCAGGACAATCGCATGCCCCGAGCTGAGACTGGAAAAGATCTCCAAGGCAGTGTCACGGTCGCTCGTACGGCCGAACACGCCTCGGTCCAGCAGAGCCTGCGCGAAGGAGCGGACCGGAGATTCGAAGAAGTACGGGTCGCTACCCAACGCCTCTAGCGCCTTGATCCAACTGTGGACTCGGCCGGCGGCGACAACCTCCTCCACGCTCTTGGCGAACTCCTTGCTTAGGTCAAGGCGCGTCTTGCGCTCCCGAGTCGGGCGCCCCAGCTCATCCACCTTGGCAAGGCCCACATACCTGTAGGAGACACCCGCAACGTTGTCCTCGGCCGCGGGAGGTGGTTGGCCGTCGGCAACGTCCAGCGCACCGTCCCAGCCTTCCAGCTCACCCTGTTCAGCAGCACCCTGTTCCGACTCGAACTGCTCCTGAGCCGGGTCGAAGGCGCTGAAGGTCACGCAGACCACGTTAACGAAGGAGCCGGGTCCATCCTCGCCCCAGATGAGACGCCCGACGGCATCGCTGTCCTCTTCCGGATGTACGACGGCCCTGGTGATGTCGCCGAGCACCGTGGTCTTTCCGACCCCGTTCCGACCGATCAGCACGTGAATGTTAGTGGGGGGCTGTGCATGCGGCTCGACTGAAAAGGAGAGGTGCCAGGGTTTCGTGGTACTGCCGTCCGAGCTGCCGTGCCCGGCGGGGCCCAGGTAGTCGAAGCGGTACTCCGTGAGCCGGGGGCCGCCCTGCGCGATGCGCCGGAACTGGGCTGCCACCGTCCGTGTCTCGAGGCTGCGCAGCAGCGATGTGCTGCACCCGGCTGCTGGACCGGGGCACCCGCGCCGTCACCGAGATCATCGACACCATCACTGGGAACGGGACGGCCGGCGACGAGCTGGTCCGGGCCCGCCGCGCCCAGACGATCGCGGAGGCGAGCTACGCGCAGTACGCCACCGAGCGCGGTGCCCCCGACGCGGAACACCCCGCCGAAACCGACTTCCAGGCGATCGTGCTCAGTCGCTGCTTGTTGTGAGCGTTGTACTACTCGCCCTCGGCGTAGTCGCGGTGGTGGGCCGGGTCAGGCACCAAGTACCTCGTCGGCGCTTCGGGGCTCTGTGCGCGGCTGCTGGTTGAGCTTGTGGCGCGCGATGGAGGAGTGCCGGTAGACCTCTTTGCGGGCCCGCATGATGTTGCCCAGGGGCGCGTGCTCGGCGGTGACCCGCCAGGGTGTGAAGGACAACGCGTCCATCTTCTCCCGGTTGTCCTGACCGGAGATGTCCTGTTGTGGCAACCGCAGCTTGGCCACCGTGACGCACGGCGACAGCTGCTCGGGCCACTCCACGGTGGTGTCCTCCACCGGCATCCGCTCCAGGTCGGTGCAGAGCTGGACCTGGATGTCGAAGGCGTAGGGCCGCTCCTGCAGCTCGGCCACCAGGGCCGGCCGGAAGACCTCCGGTGCCGAGGCCTTGTCGATGGCGCGCCGGACCACCGCGGCGGCGAAGTGCGGGTCGGGGGTGATGCGCACCTTGGCGATGTAGTCCCCGTGGCGGACCGCGCCCATGGTCCAGTAGCTCGACAGCAGTAGATTGACCGGAGGGTTCTTTGACAGGTGCACGAAGGCCAGGAGCTCGTCCCATGCCCAGTTGTCCTGGTTGAGGGTTCCCTTTCCGGTCAAGAATTCGGCATAGAAACGATGTGCGCCGGGTCGGCCCTGGGAGAAGTAGGCCGACGAGTTCAGGAACAGTTCCTGGATGAAGAGGTAGTGCTCGACTGTGTTGCAGAAGAAGATCGGTGCGTTGATGTTGGCGTAGTCGAATGTGCCTGTGTCCGGTTCGTCTTCCAGCAGGGTCGGGCCGGGGATGTCGAAGATCTTCAGTGCCAGTCCGGTGCCGTTGCCCAGTCGTGCGTCGGCTCCGGCGTGGGGTGAGCCGTTGGAGAAGCGGATGAGCGCGTCGTGGGTTCCCGGAGTCGCGTAGATTCCTTGGGCGTACTCGGGGGGCAGCCCGTCCAGGATCTCCACTTCTCCTCGGACCAGCCCGTAGCCCTTGGCGTGGGCGTCTCGAAAGGCCCGGCCGGTGCCACCGGCCGTGACTGACTCGGCGATGTAGCTCTCGGTCTTTTTGATCACCGTCTGCAGGTTCTTGTCGAAGTTCGGGTCGTCGTCTTCGACGTCCGGCGTGTAGGGGACGAACCGTGCTGCCATGATGTCGACCTCTTTTCGCGAAGACCGTGGTGGCCTCAGAGCGCGGGAACTGCGTTCAGCCCTCGAGCTCCGCGAGCCAGCGCAGGGCGCGCAGGCCGGGCAGGAAGCAGTACTCGCCGCCGCGGGTGACCACGAAGCTGGGCAGATTCTGCAGGCGGCGCCGGACCGGCTTCTCGGGGATGGTGACGCTGCCGGTTCCGCCGTGATGCCCGGCCACCGGGTCCTTCTCACCGGGGTAGCCGATGAAGTTGCCGTCGTTGACCCATTCGGCCTTGATGAACTCGAACTGCCGTTCCAGATGGGCTCCGAGGAAGACTCCGACCAGGCCCCGCTCGGCGCCGTCGTCTTCCAGCACGTCCTCGGGCAGCGGCGGGCCGTAGGTGGTGCCGCGGCGGATGAGGCGGTGCATCCGCGCGTCGCCGATGATGGTGGAATCGCGGGGGTTGGTGCGCCGGATGTGCGCACCGGCGGGACACCGGAACCCTCGGTCGTCGTTCTCCCGGTACAGGAAGTCGTTGACGCGGTGCGGATCGGCCGCCAGCTCCGGATCATCGTGCTCCGGCGCCAGCGCCAGCGGCGCCCCGCTGGGCCAGCGCCCGACCATCTTCGCCGCCAGGAGCGCCTCCTCCTCGGCGCTGGAGGAGTTCGCGCGCAGGTACCGGCGCCAGGCCGCCACGTTGGTGTGGACCTTGCGCACGGCCGCGTAGGTCCCGTTGCGCCCCAGCACATCAGGGCTGGGCATGGGCGGCACGTTGCCGGTTTCGTCGGGGTAGCCGAGAATGAACTCGCCCGCCTTGATGGGGACTTCCTGCGGGTTGGAGCCGGGCAGGCCGACGCCCTCGATGTTCGGATGGCTGATGCCGTCACGGAAGCCGAAGGTGGTACGCCCGGTCGGGAGCTGGTGGACCTCCTGCTGCCAGATCACCTGGACACCGGGCGCGTCCTGGAAGGCGACGCGGGCCCGCTCCAGCTCCTTGTCCAACTGCGCCGCATCGGAGGCCAGGGCGCTCAACGCGATGTGAACGTCGCCGGTTCCGAACGGTGCCTCCCAGTGGGCCGGGGCACTCGCGCCCACATCACCGATCAGCTCCGCCCGGGCGGCCATGCCCTCACGAAACGCCTGCGGAAAGCTGTCCAGCGACTCCTGGGGCACCCCCAGGGCCTTCAGTCCCTGGTAGGTGAACGCCACCGCCACCCAGGCCTCCTGGCTCCGGTCCGCACTAGGCAGACCAGCCGCCGTCACCGGGAGCAGCCGCCGCAGCAGGGCGCGCCCGGCGTGGCGGTCATCGACGCGCAGAAAGATGAACTTCCCGTCGTACGGCACCGGCCGTGGACGCAATGCCCCGCTTTGGATGTCGTCGATCTCGATGTGCACGCTGGCCACACTGCTGCTTGACGTCGCATTCATGCTTTGCTTGTGCCTCCACATCGGCCTGTGCCCGGGCAGCCCCGCAGTGCCGGCCCGCGCCTGCCGACGCGGTCCACAGATGTGGGGTCGGCTCTGATGGTTGGTTGTGTCCTGGTTCTAGCCCGCGGCTTCGTCCAGCAGCTTCTGGAAGGCAGGCGTGGCCAGCAACTCCGCATTGGCCGGGTTGTCCAGCGCCGCCCGGAACTCGGGGGTGTCCAGCACCTCCTGGAACGCCTCGTTCACGCGCTGGTCCTTCCAGATCTGCTGAACGGTCAGATCGGGATAGGAACTGACGAAGCTCCCCGCGGGCGCCTGGTGGGCGACGAACCAGTCCTTCACCCCCGGATCGCTGATGCCAGGAAACCCTTCGGCGTGCGAGAAGACCCTGTCGAAGTTCGCCCCGATTACCGTCTTGCCGAAGTCGTCGATGTACGTGTCCCAGGAGCCGTCGAAGACACTTGCAAACATGTGCTGGGTGCCGTTGTCGAAGATCACATGGCGTGCGTCATGCAGAGTGCCGATCTCGCGCAGCGCCCCACGGTTCGCCGTGTCAGCCGCCGAGTCGGCCATCGCGGCGAGATCCTTACGCAGAGCATCCGCATGGCCCGGCTTGATCTTGGTAAAGACGGTGAACTCGCCGCAGACCCCGTCCGACCTGCCCGGGCGCTCGGGGTGAGCCGGCTGGGTTGCACCTGTCGTCGCAGTCATAGTGAGATCCTTCCTGCCGCGGGTCGGTCCGAGGGCCGCCCGCCAAGCGCCCCGGACATGAGGCGCCGTCGCCCTCACATCTCAATCCTTGCTTCGGCTGCGCTGCCTCGCATCTCAGAACCCGTTGTCGATCCGAACTTGGCGGCTGGGTTTCCGCTGGTGGGAGTGGGTGTCGTTCAGTCGAGGCAGGGATGGGCTGTCCTGTTTCTCGTTGGGTGTGCGGGGTGGCCGATGGTGTCGGTGCTTGGTCTGCTGGAAGCGGGGACAGCCGCGGGCGGGGTGCGGGCCAGGGATCTGACCGTTGCCCTGGGGCGGGAGGCGGTGCCCGCGAAGATCGAGTGTGTGCGGTCGATGGCCAAGCGGCTGGTGGTGCGGGGGTGGGCGGTGGAGGAGACGCCCGGGGTGTTCGCCCCAGCCGTTGGGTCAGCGGTGCCTGCGACTGCTGCGTGAGCCTGGCTGCTCGACCAGGAGCAGGCCGGCGCAGTCCACTGTCAGGTGGCGCTTGCGGCCGCCGACCTTCTTTCCCTGGTCCCAGCCGCGTGATCCGGCGCCGACGGTGTCGGCGGCCCGCAAGGACTGCGAGTCGATGACGGCGGCCGTCGGCTCCGCCTCACGTCCTTCCGTTTCCGGCACCCGGGCTCGGAGCCGGTGGTGGAACTCGGCGATCAGGCCCTGGCGGCGCCAGCGGCGGAAGATGGCATTGACGCGGTCCCAGGCGGGGAAGTCCGCGGGGACCGCCCGCCACTTGATGCCGTTGCCAAGGAGGTGGCGAACTGCGTCGAGCGTGATGTGGTGGCAGCAGCCCTCAGGCTGTCCGCCCCGGCCCTCCAGCCAGGCCGGCAATGGCAGCAGAGGACGGACGACCGCCCACTTTGCGTCCGTCATGTCCGATGGATAGCGCCGCACCCGGCCGCCGTGATCAGCCGCTTTGTCGTACGAGTGCGCGATGCAGCCACACGATGGGGCAGCCGGGATGGACGCGGCGAGCTCGGACACGCGAAGCTGTGGCAACAGGGTCTCCTGGAACTGCTCGGATGGGGTCGCACCCCCGAGCTGCCAAGAGGCCCTGCCTTCATGCCCAGACCACCGCAACATCACCCGATCCAGCACGCGCGTGCGGCGGTGTTGTCCGATCACGGACGTGCAAACAGAGAAGGTCGGCGGAATCTCAATCATCCAGTCAAGCGCCCTTGCCCGAGTCCTGGAGCACCGGTTTGGGATCGAAAACGAATGCGGAGTGAAGCTGAGCCGGCGAGACGTTTACGTGCTGGTCACCGGGAGTACGCGGCCAAGTGCCGGACCAGCCCGACGAGTGTGAGTACCCAGGCGGCGACGGCGACCCAGAGCAGTACCTGGCCCGGCGTCCGCAGCCAGCCGATGGCCGCGGCGTCGGCGACGGACAGGGTGGCGACGGCCGTCATGCCCATCGGGAAGACCGTCGCCCAGCGCCGCATGTCGTAGCGCGGACGCGGCCAGCGCGCCTCGGTGAACACGAGGGCGGCGTACCAGCACAGGGACAGCGCGAGCGTGACCAGTGTGAGCGGACGCAGCGCGTCGTGCAGAGCGGTGTTGCGCCAGGCGGGCACGGCCAGCAACTTCGTCCCGGCGAGCGCGGAGATCGCCAGCGTCCCGCCCGCCACCCACTGTTCGCCCGCGCCGGACCGCATCTGGCCGAGGTCGAAGCGGACGAAGGCGACCGGGTAGAGCGCCAGCCCGAGCGCGAAGCAGCCGAGAGTCGGCCAGGCGAGCCACCCGGAGGGCAGTGAGAGGGCCAGCGTTCCGCCCAGCACGGCCAGGCCCTGCGTCGCGACACACACCAGGAACACCGTCCCCGGCGAACGCCGCTGCCAGTGCCGCACCACCGCCGTCAGCAGCACCGGCCAGATCAGTACCGCGACGACCAGCGCGGCGATGGCGATACCTGACCATCCCTGTAGTGCGAACCAGGTCCCAAGGAGGGTCGTTGCGGCCACGGCGTTCAGCGCGGGCGGCGTGTCCGCCTCGCCTTCCCACCGGTCCCAGTCGCGCAGCAGCCGCCGCGCGAAGTCGACAGCGAGTGCGAGCCACGAAGCAGCCGCGAGGACGAGCAGAGTCCATGAGAACGCCTCCTGCCCGACCAGGTGCAGCCCGATGGAGACGATCCCGGTCGCCATCACCGCTGTTCCTGCTCCAGGGGGCAGCTCCGTCCACCAGCCGGCCAGCCCGTCCTCGGCCGCGGCACGATCACCCATCCCCCCACGGTGTGCGGGGGTGGGGCGAGCCGCAACTGCAACGCGGTGACCGACGGGCGAGCAGGCGTCGGTCCAGCGGGCGCCCTTCTCGCAGCGCCTCGGTGCGCGCGTCCGCCCCGCCGGCGAGGAGCCCGACGGAGAGTACGGTGATCGGCCCCAGGTCTGTAGTAGCGCGAGCGGGCGATCGAGGCCCTAGAGGCGCGGGGCGAAGACGTCACGTAGCTGGAGGTCCGGCGGGAGGCATTCGAGTACGTCCCTCGGCCCTGCTGCTCGACGGCTACGTACTGCCCGGGGCGGCTGTCGGCCCGGTCTTTCCGGTTCATCCAACTGGGAAGCATTCGGGACGCGGTCAGGACACAAGGACAGGAACAGACTGACAAAGACGAGGCAACGCCGACCCGGCTCGCCCCATCTGACCTGTAGAAACGCCTCATCAGAGCTCTGGATTCACGGTTCTACGGGCGGTAGTTGGCGCTTCGCTGACCTGCGAGGGTGAGTCGGTCCACCGTCGACGCGAGCCCCAGCAGGGGTCTGTGCGAGGGGCAGGACGGCGAATTCGGGACGCTGGCAGGACGGAGGGTAGGAGAAGGAGCCGTAGAGGCCCATCCTCCAACGCTGTTGTGGCTGTGGCGGGCTTGTCCGACAGGGTCGGGGTGGCGGACGCGCGGGACCGTCGAGGGAGGCCGGGATGACTGGATTGCCTCCATGGCTGCTTCGAAGCACGCCGGAAACGGCCCGTGCTGAAAACGGCCCGCTGTCCAAGGGCGCCGTGGAGATGTCAGCACCTGGCGTGCGCCGCCCTGCTCAACTGTCCGGCCGGAATCCAAGACGGCGATCGAGTCGGCCAGCGAGGCCGTGTCTGGATCGTGGGTGATCAGGATCAGGGCAGGATCGGGACGGTCGCGCAGCAGCCCGGCAAGCCTGTCGAGAAGGCCGCGCCAGGTGATCGTGCCGAGGCCGGATGTGATCTCGTCGCAGATCAGTAGGCGTGGGTGGGCGAGCAGGGCTCTGGCCAGTGCGGCGCGCTGGAGCTCGCCCTCGGAAAGTTGTCCGGGCCTGCGTGCGCCGGGCCGCGTCTTGTTGCTGCCGGAGGCGCACGAGGACCTGGGTGCGAGGGGTACCTGGAACTGGTCCCCCTCACTCGAACGGCCCGGGGTGCCCGGTAGGCCGGGCGCACCCGCCCGGCCTACCGTGAACAGTGGGATCACGTGTGCGCTGTGCCGAATGAACGAGGAGTCTGCGGGTGCCTTTTGGCGGTGGGCTGGAGTGGCTGCGGGCCCGTGATCCGGGCCTGCGGGCGGTGCGTCGGTCCGCGCGGGTGACGCTGGTGGCGTGTGCGGGGTTCTACGCGGCGCGCTACGGCCTGGGGGACCGTGTGGTGGCGGTCTACGCGCTGTTCGGCGCGATCGCCTCGGGCGGGATGTCCTTCGTCCCGGGTGCGCCGCGTGAGCGCGCCCGTACGCTGCTGGCGGCGATGCCCGTCGCGGCCGCGCTGGTCACCCTGGGCACCGTGCTCGGGGCGCATGCGTGGACGGCGGCCCTCGGGATGTTCGGGGTGGGCTTCCTGGTGACGTTCGCGGGGGTGGGCGGGCCCCGGCTGGGTGGGCTGGCAGGCGGCCTTCAGGCGTTTTACATGCTGGCGTGCTTTCCGCCGTACGCCCCCGAGACGCTGGGGGCGCGCCTGGCCGGGCTGGCGGCCGGGATGGTGATGATGGCGGCGGCGGAGGTGTGGCTGCTGCCGGATCCCGCGCCGGGGCATTACGCGGACCGGCTGGCGCGCGCCGCGGCGCTGGCGGCCGGGGCGCTGCGGGCGCTCGCGGCGGAGCCGCGGCCACCGGTCGACAGCCCGGAGCGGCTGATGGCTGCGTCGCAAGAGCTGCGGATGAGCCGGGTGCCGGCCGACGAGCGCCCGACGTCGGCGTCGGCGCGGGACCGGGCGCTGTGCCAGGGCGCCGCCTACATGCGGCATCTGCTGGCCCAGACCCGGCAGTTGACGCAGGACGCCCGCGACACGCCCGGTGCCCGCGACCCCGCGGCGTCGCGGCTGCTGCACGCGTCGGCCACCGCATGCCACGGCGTCGCCCTCGGGCTGTCCGGCCGGGGTCCGGCGCCTTCCGACGCCCCGTACACGTCCGCCGCGGCCGACTTCGAGGCCCGCCGCATCCACTTGCCGGTGCTGGGTGCGAGCGGCGAGGCCGTGGTGCGCGGCGGCGCGATCGCCCTGGACATCGCGAACACCGGGGCTCTCCTGGTCACGGCGGTGCGGATCGTGCTTGGCGCGCCCGTGCCCGCGGACACGACGTCGCCTGCGGATCGGCCGGGCCCGTTCTGGTACGCAGGGCGGCCCGCGCCCTCGCTGTACGCGCGCCGCCTGCTGGCCCATCTCACGCCCCGGTCGGTGTACTTCCAGAACGCCGTCCGGATCGCGCTGGCCCTGGCGGCCGGCCGTCTGATCGTGGGCGTGCTCGATCTGTCCCACGGCATCTGGGCGCTGCTGGCCACTGTCACCGTGATGCGGAGCAGCGCCGCGGGCACCCGTACGGCGCTGTGGCCGGCGTTCGGCGGCACGCTCGCGGGGGCCGCCGTGACGGCTGTGATGGTGTTCTCCGTGACGGACCACGTGGCGGTGTACGCGGTCGTGATGCCGGCTGCGTACTTCCTGGCGTTCTCGGCGAGGCCCGTGCTCGGCGCCGGCTGGGTTCAGACGTTCTCCACGATCGCCGCGGTCGCTGCCTTCGCCCAGCTCGATCCCGCCCGGCCGGGGGTGGCCGCGGTCCGGTTCACGGACATGGTCATCGGCGGCGTCACCGGCGCCCTGATCGGGTTGCTGGCCTGGCCGCAAGGCGGCGGCGGGGAGCTGCGACGGGCCTGCACCCGGCTGCTGGACCGGGGCACCCGCGCCGTCACCGAGATCATCGACACCATCACTGGGAACGGGACGGTCGGCGACGCGCTGGTCCGAGCCCGCCTCGCCCAGACGATCGCGGAGGCGAGCTACGCGCAGTACGCCACAGAGCGCGGTGCCCCCGACGCGGAACACCCCGCCGAAACCGACTTCCAGGCGATCATGCTCGCAGGGAACCGGACCATCGTCATGGGGCAGACCCTGGTCGACCACTGCCCGCCGGGCGCGCTGGCGGCCTGGCCGCACAGCGCCACCCACCTGCGCGACGCCGCGCACCATCTTCGGCTGACCGCGCTGTCGCTGACGTACGATCTGCGCTCGGGGAAGCAACCCTCCGCGCTCATCGAGCCCCCGGAGGCGAACGTGCCGACGGACCACACCGTCATTGCCGACGTGTGCGCCGCCTCGGAAGGCCGGGCACCCGACCCGCTGCTGTACTACGCCGTCGACGCCGCCATCTGGCTGACGAGCCTGCAACAGGTAGTCAGAGCGATCCGTCCGGCCGCGGAAGGACGGACAGCAGCGCCGGGTTGACGACGGCGAGATAGTGGCGACGTCCACACGGGCACGGCGGGCCACAGCACCGCGCGGGCGCCGCCGCACTCGGGACCAACCGCAGTCGCTGCTCCCCGGCGAGCCAGGCGGCTCGGTCCGCAGTGTCATGTCGAACCTTGGCGTCGCCGTTGTCGAGGGTGCGTACCGCCCGCCGTAGGCGCGGTACTGGGCCCGAAAGAGCGTGGCGGTCGGTCCCAGTAGCACGCCGTCGAGGAGCAGGGATGCACGCTCCTTGACGGCCCCACAGGCCTGGCGCGTTGGCGCTCCGGCCGGTAGATGCTCGCCGAGGGACTCCGCCGCCCGGAGGGCGAGGGAGACGTCACCTTCAGCCCTCACACAACAGCCGGCGCCGACGAGGCTGTGGCGTGCGACCCGGGCTGCGTCGCGATCGGATCGCGCAGAGGCGCCTGACGGGCAAAAGCCCAGGTCAGGCGCCTTCTTTTGTGGGCTTAGTGTCAGACGATACGGAGTATCGGTCTGGTGTCGGGTGAGCCCAGCAGGCGGCGGACGCGCTCGGGATGCCATCCCAACTCGTCGGCCAGACGGGGGATCGTGAGACCCTTCTCCCGTTCGGCGAGTTCGTATGCCTGAGTCAGCAGAGCGGGCTGTTCGCCGGGGAACCCGTCGACCGGCTCGGGGGTGAAGCCGGGCTGGCCGTCGAGCGCGCGCAGGCGCTGGTATCCGCGGCTGGCAGTGGCGTCGGAGATCATGCCCAGCTCGCGGCAGCGGTAGATGAGCGAATCGACGCTGACCCCCCACACTCGGCGCAGCCCGGTGAGCTGTGCGAGGTCGAGGCGCCGAGGGAGCAGTGGGGTGATGCTTGCCGCCGGGGTCAGGAATTCCGCGGCAAATGCGTCAGCCTCGCGCTCCTGCCGGCTGTCGCCTGTGGCGTCACCGTGCAGGACGAGGTGGCCCAGCTCGTGCGCTGCGGTGAAGCGATGGCGGTACACGTCGTTGGTGCGGTTGGGTGTGAGGATCGCTGCCGGACGCGCGGACCGGGAGGAGAAGGCGTCGACCGTGCGGGCTGCCTCGTCGGCGGCTGGCATGACGACGACGATCCCGTGGGCTTCCATGCGTCTGACCAGATGGGTGACCGGTCCGTCTCCAAGGTTCCACCGCTTGCGCAACTCGCGTGCGGCCGCTGCGGGATCGAGGGGGAGATCGACGCCAGGGTGGACCTCCCCACCGGCGAAGCCCGGCAGGTCGATGGGCGGGAGCTGGACTCGCTTCTCCAGGGCGTAGGTCAGCTCCCACACCTGTTCGGCGAATGCGAGGGCGCGTTCGCGCTGGGCCTTGGGTGTGCTGCGCAGGGCACGGAAGTGCGCCATGGAGGAGTCGAGCCGGTTGCTTGGCCGGCCCGCGATGAAGAAGGGCAGCGGCACGTCGAGCGTGTCTGCGAGCCGCGGGAGGAGATCCGGGCGGGGCTTGGCCACCCCCGTCTCGTACTGGCCCACTGCCGCGGGTGTCACGCCGAGGTGCTCTGCCACGTCCTTCTTCGTCATTCCCGCCAGGCGCCTGGCCTGGGTTAGCCGGGCGGGGTCGAAGGCGTCGTGGACGGCGCGTGGGGTCGCGCCACGTTCGGTAGTACCGGGCAGCAGGGACTGGTCAGTTCTCATCGTCCTCGTGGGCCAGTGGTTCGATCGGGTCCGGCTCGGTCAGGGGCGGCACGTCCCGCCTCTCGTCCACGTCGGGTCGCGCGAACAGGATCGGCACGGGCTGGTCGCCCGCGTCGAAGCTGACGTGCTCCGGCGCTGTGGCCTGCTGCGGAACAGCGCTGAGCCTACGCCGGGTCGGCGTCGCCGGCAGTGGCAGGGGTTCGGGTTGGACGACCCAGTCGAGGCTCCCCTGTTCGTCCAGGAGGGATGCCACGCCCCAGTACGGCTTGAGCAGGCCATGGGGGTTGACCGAGCCGGTCGCGTACGAGGTCGACCTGACTCCTGCCGAACAAATCGACAGCCCAAGGAGGTTGTGCGTGGTTCACTTTCACCGGTCCTTCCCGATGAGCTACTTCTGGATGCAGCACACGAACACGCTGAATACTTTAGTTCTCGTCGTGATTTTTGCACAAGCTCTTCATTCGGGGAGTGCTCGAGTGTGTTGGGCGGCTCCGCTCGCGGGGCCTGGGTACGGCCCTTGAGAACCCCTTCTGCGGAGAGCGGACTTGGGGTCATCACCGTCGGAGCGTCGGGCACCCCCGAGGCCTGCTCCGTCAATCGGTACCGCCCGAGACCTGATCGCGCCGGGCTGCTGGCGAGCTGACGACGAGGCCGGTCAAGAGCGGGTGAGGCCCTCGTGGTCCCACTGCTCTAGCAGCACCTCTGCGGGCAGCGCGCTGCCGTCGGGGGCAAGGCGCTGGACCGGCATATCGTCGGAGGCGCATGCGAGCAGCTGCTCGGCGACGAGATGGGGAACGAGGAGGGCCGTGGTGCTGGCCTGCCGGTTGAAGGCCACCTGGTAGGTGGCGATGACTGATGCCTCCCATGGGGTGAGGGGGTCGCGTTCCGGCTCGCTGTGGCGGGTTCGGGGGAGGGCGGGTGCCTTGACTGCCACCAGCTGCCACGGCGCGGTGGCGGGGCGGCCGGCTTCTTCGCGTGCCTGGCGGATCCAGTCGGCGGTGAGCGGGCGGAAGGCGGCGTGGGCCTCGGGCTTCCCCTTGCGGCGGCGCCCGAAGGCGTCGCTGACGACGGTGTACACCGAGAAGTAATGATCTTCCAGGCGCTACCAGGACCAGGTGGCTCGGTGACTCCACTCGTACCACGCTCGGCGGAAGGTCCTCACACCCACCACCCCGATATGCGACCGCTTCTGACGCGACGGTACCGCTGGGGCGCTCCAGAAGGTGGGCCTTGGTCAAGGGATCTCAACATATGCCCATGCCCTCCTCGCCGTCTTCGAGCGCGGCGGCAGCCCCAGGATTGCGGCGAACGTCTATCTCACAGATGTCGGCGCCGTCCAGACCATGGTCGACCTCCTCCGCGCCGAGATCGGGCCCATCGACATCCTGGTGAGCAACGCCGGCTCCTACCTCCCCGTCCCCTGGCGGGACATCGACGAGGCCGCCTGGAACTACTCCCTCGACGCGAATCTCACCGCCCACTACCGCACCCGCCATGCCTTGACCCCCGGCATGATCGAACGCCGCTGGGGCCGGATCGTGAACATCGGCAGCGTCAACGCCCGCGCCGGCCGGACGAACCTCGTCGCGTACAGCACCGCGAAGGCCGGGCTACTGGGCCTCACCCGCTCCCTCGCCCGCGAACTGGGCCCGTACGGGGTCTGCGTCAACACGGTCATGCCCGGCGCCATCCAGGTCGAGGCCGAGAACGCCATCCCCGCCCAGCACCGCGCGCGTCCGGAGGACCAGATCAAGCGCCAGTGCGTCCCTCGCCCCGGCCGGCCCGAAGACGTCGCGGCCCTGGTGGCGTTCCTCGTGAGCCCCTCCGCGTCGTTCATCACTGGGCAATCCGTCCACGTCGATGTCGGCTGGCTGCTGCACTGAGACCGTCAACAAGCAAGGAGACAGACCGAAATGATCGAACGAGTCCGCGCCGTCCTCGTCACCGCTGACGACACGATGCTGGTCATCCGCCGCACCAAGCCCGACATCCCCGTGTACTGGGTACTGCCCGGCGGCGGCGTCGAGCCCAGCGACGAGTCACGGGAGGCCGCCCTTCACCGGGAGATCCACGAGGAGATCGCGGGGAAGGCCGACATCGTCCGGCTCCTCCACACGATGGAGTCCGACGACGAGCGTCAGCTCTTCTACCTCGCCCGCATCGCCACCTGGTCCTTCGACGACCGAACCGGTCCCGAGTTCAGCGCCGAGGGCCGCGGCGAGTACGCGCTGGAGGAGATCCCGCTGACCGTGGAGGCGCTCGGCGGCATCGACCTCAGGCCCGAGGAGATCGCCCACGTCCTCCGGGGCGCCATCGGCGCCGGCACCCTTCGGGCAGACGCTGCGACGTAGCCGTCCGTCGTGGCGGACTTGCCGTCGGGACCAACGCCGAAGTGCATCGGCCCCGACGGCGCCTACGGTGGGCTGCGGCTGCTGGTTGCTGTGAGCTGCTCGGGTTGGGACGGGCGCAGCTCGCGTGCACCCTGGTGCCGGAACACCTGCCGTGGTCGAGCTTGGCCTTGGGGGCCGCACACCTTCCCCATGATCTGCCCTGGCATCATCACACCCACGGAAGGCGGAGGGGTGCTATGGCAATTGGCGTGTATCTCGCGGTACCGATCGGTGTGGTGGCGCTGTTGCTCGCCGTGTCCGGTGGTGCGACGCTCAGCCGTGGCTGGCTGTTTCCCTGGCAGCGCCGGCACATCGTCCGCCCGCGCTTGTTCGGTTGGGCCCAGCTGCTCATCGCAGCCGCGCTCGGCATCGAGCTGGTCGGCCTGCTGGCGGTCGACTCCGCCTACCGCTCCGTCGTCACCATGCCGGGCGTCATGGGTCTCTTCTTCGCCATGGTCCTGATCAGTCGAGCGCAGCGTCCGCCGCGTACCCGGTGACATGGGATCTGAGGAAAGAGCACGCCGGACGGTGCTACGTAGGAAGTCCTTCATCGCCCTGTCCCTGATCTTCACCGTGTTGCTCGGAGGGTTCGTCCTCGGCGCCTGGGCGAGCATGGCCGGCAGCGGACCGGACGCGGACGCGCTCACAGTCATGGCCGTATCTCTGGGCGGGATCGCGTTCATCCGGCGGATCACGGGGTCGCACGTTGTGCTCGACCGGAAGGCGCTGTCCGTGGTGAATCCGGTGTTCACCCATGACGTTCCCTATCGGTACGTGGCCAGGGTTGAGGCTGACAGCGGTGGGAACCTGGTCATCACGACGACGCAGGCCGTCGAGATCGCGGCCTTCGGGTTCGCCGGGTCGATCATCGACCATTTCGTCGGTTCCACCGACCGGGCCGTCGCTCAGATCAAGGCCGGGCTTGCGGAACGGCGGGACCTGAGGGGGAACGCCCGTACGGTCCGGCGCTTCACCCGGGCGTGGATAGCCGACGGCTGCACCTTGGGGATGCTCGTCTGCGTTGCCCTCGCCGTGACCATCGGCGGCTGACCTGGAGAACCGGCTCTCAGCAGGGTCTCCGGCGCCGTGGAGGCTGCCCCATGGGCCCGATTCGTACGAGTGACGGCGAGCGAGGCATCGGCACCGGGCTCCGGGCATGACAGAGCGCGGCCGAGGTGAGCGCGGAGCACCATGGAGGTGGGCGAACGGTGTGACGGCCGGGCAGGAGCCCTCCCATGGCGCGTGGACGGTTGCGGATCTACCTCGGGGCGGCCCCGGGGGTGGGCAAGACGTACGCCATGCTGGAGGAGGGGCAGCGGCTTGCCGCGGCCGGTGCTGAGGTCGTCGTCGGGTTCGTCGAACCGCACGGGCGACGGCCCACCACAGCCCTCACCGAGGGTCTGGAGATCATTCCCCGGCGCACCATGGAGTACCGCGGGGCGACGTTCACCGAGATGGACCTGGACGCGGTGCTCGCCCGCCGCCCACAGGTCGCCCTGGTCGACGAACTGGCCCACACCAATGTGCCCGGCTCACGCCATACCAAGCGATGGCAGGACGTCGAGGAACTCCTGGACGCGGGGATCGACGTCGTCACCACGCTCAACGTCCAGCACCTGGAATCCCTGGGCGACGTGGTCCGGCAGATCACCGGTGTCCCGCAGCGGGAGACCCTGCCCGACGAGGTGGCCCGCCGCGCGGAGCAGATCGAACTGGTAGACCTTCCGCCCGAGCTGCTGCGCCGGCGCATGCTGCACGGCGAAATCTATCCCTCGGAGCGCATCGAGGCCGCCCTCACCCACTACTTCCGCGTCGGCAATCTCACCGCACTGCGGGAGCTCGCGCTGCTGTGGCTCGCCGACCGCGTGGAGGAAGGGCTTCAGCGCTACCGCGCCGAGCACGGCATCACCACCCCCTGGGAGACCCGCGAGCGCATCATGGTCGCCCTCACCGGCGGCCCCGAGGGCGACACCCTGATCCGCCGCGCGGCCCGGATCACGGCCCGCGTCCCCGGCAGCGAGCTGCTGGCGCTGCATGTGGTCCCGAGCGACGGCCTCACCCATGGGGGTCACGCCACCCTCGCAACCCAGCGCGAGCTGGTGGAGTCGCTGGGCGGGAGCTATCACCAGACCACAGGTGACGACATCCCCGAGGCGCTGTTGCAGTTCGCGGAGGCCGAGAACGTCACCCAGATCGTGCTGGGCGCGAGCCGCCGCGGCAGGCTCTCCACGTTCCTCCGCGGCGGCGTCGGGCACCGGACGATCCAGCGGTCCGGCCCCATCGACGTGCTCGTGGTGACCCACGAACACGCTGCGGAGTCGTCTCCCGCCCTGCGGCTGCCGCACCCGAGCCGCGCCACCGGCCCACGGCGTTTCTGGACGGCGATCGTGCTCGCGGCGATCACGCTCCCGGCCCTGACCCTCCTGCTGGTTCTCCTGGGCGAGCACGTGGACCTCTCCCTCGCCCTGGTGCTCTACCTGCTGGCCGTCGTAGTGATCGCCCTGGTCGGGGGCCTCGTCCCCGCACTGCTGGCAGCTCTCGCCGCGGGACTGCTCGCCAACTATTACTTCACCAGGCCGTTGCACTCACTGCGCGTCGAGCGGCTCGACGACGTCCTCGCACTGGTGGTCTATGTCGTCACGGCCGTCGTCGTCGGCATGGCCGCGGGCACGGCTGCCCAACGTACGTACCAGGCGGTCCGCGCGAGCTCCGAGGCCCGGGCGCTGAGCCGGCTTGCCACCGCCATGATGCACGGCCAGGACCTCCCGACCCTGCTCGAACAGGTACGGGAGGACTTCGGCCTGGACGCGGTCAGCCTGCTGGAGAGGGATACCGGGCATGCCGCTGAGCCCCGCTGGTACGTCGTCGCCAGCACCGGCGAGGCTCCACCCGAGCGGCCCTATGACGCCGACGTAGAGAGTCCCGTTGGCGACAACGTCACGCTGGCCGCCCGCGGGCGGCCACTGAGCAGCGACGACCAGCGCGTACTGGCAGCGTGCGCGGCCCAGTTGGGAATGGCGTACTCCCACGGTCGCCTTGCCGCCCACGACGCCGAAACGGGCGTACGAGCCGAGGCCGAGCACACCAGGGCCTCGCTGCTCCTCATCGCGAGTCGAGACCTGCGGGGTCCGCTCCGCACGGCTGACGACGCGCTGAGCAGCCTGGGTACCCCCGCGGACCTCGGGGACGCCCGCCTCCTCGACACGGCCCGATCAGCCTTGCGTCGAGCGGGCCGGCTCGTCTCGGATCTCGACGACCTGAGCCGACTGCACGCCGGCGCACTCGACCTCTACCTGCGCCCGGTCGACCTGGACGAGCTACTGACCGCAGTGATGGACGCCCTCGGTCCCGGCCGTACGCTTCGCTGCATGCTCCCGGAGCAGCTGCCCGACGTGATCGCCGACGCGGCCGTCCTCACCCGCGTCCTTACCACTCTGGCGGCCGAGGCCCAGCGGCACAGCCCGCCGGACCGGCGCGCGCGGCTGACGGCCGAGACCCGGCCCGGCCTCGTGGAGATCCACATCACTGACGGAACCCGCGAGGGGGCGGAGGGGACAGCGTCAGGGACGCCCCCTGTCCACACTGCCGACAGCCTGGCCCTGAGGATGTCCCGCGACCTCACGGAGACCATGGGCGGCACCCTCGAACCCACCACCACCGGGCCCGGGTTCGCGTTGAAGCTCACGCTTCCCGCAGCAGCCCCCAGGCGGGATCAGTGACCGGCACGAGGGCGTGAGTGGTCACTGCAAGCCGGAGGTTTTGAAGACCGTGTGGGCCGTCTCGCGGTCGATGCGCTGCGCCAGTTGTCGCAGAGCGGTCGCGCCGTGCAGCAGAGTGCCGCGCCGGATCGATGCGCGGGTGTCGGTGTCGAGGCGGTGCCACATCGCCGGATTGCGGATCATGACGGTCGGGTCGATTTCGACCTGACTTCCCTCCGTGTCTCGGAGGACCATCCGCTGGGCCACCCCGTCGGACCACCGAACCGAGACGAGGGAGTCGGTTCGGACGGTGTCCGTCACCAGCAGTCCACGGGTGATCAGCAGACCGGGGCGCACGGAGACCCGAGGCGGGTGCAAGATCACGAAGAAAAGGCCGGCCAGACCCGTCCAGAGGGCGCCGCGGGAAACATTGAGCTCTCCGAAGCCCGCGTCCATGGCGAACAGGGCCGTGAGCATGAGGAACGCGACGCCGATCGCCGAGCGCCTCTCACCGGTCCAGTGGATGTCCTGTGCGAAGGGTCCAGGAGGCGCCGCTTCGGTGCCTTGTGCACCGGTCGCGGCCTGAGTGAAACGTCTTCCCATGAGAGCGACGTTAGGGCTGGTGGAGGCCTTGGAGGCGGACCCTGACGCACCGCTGATGTGATGGCTACGCCATCTTGATGGGGTTCCCGCCGGGCGGGAACCCCATCGGCTTCAACGGCTCGGTGGGCTGCTCCAAGGTGACGGCCGTGAGTAGTCGTACGGTGGAGGGCTCCACGGCGCGGGGGCGGGCGCGGGCTTGAACGGTCCGACCCGGTTGGCCATGAGGATCATCATCGTTCCGACGAAGAGCAGCGTGATGATGATGAGGGCGAGCCCGACGGGGTTACGAGGGTTGTAGGAGTAGCGGTTCGTTCCCCACCTGCTCCGTTTGAAGACCGGTTCGTCGTCGTACCGCACAGGCTGCGTCCTAGGTCGAAGGTCTCGGGGACCCGCTGTGCCCCAGCGGGTGGCCCTTCCGGTCAAGAGGTACAGCCTGCCGCCTTCTGGGCCGCCGGCAGGTACGCCGCGATAAAGAGGGTGAGTTCCTTGCGGCGTTCGTCGACGTCGGTCGGCGGATTCTGCATCCATAGCTCCACCACGTATCGGTGCTGTTCACCTTTGTACGTGCACGCGCTGTATGCCATGGCCGCGTTGTCCGCGATGCGTGCGTCGCTGCCGATATCGGCCTTCTGCGGATTCCCGGCGCGCAGGAGGTTGGTGCTCTTGACCTGGAGCGGGTCCAGATCGGCAGCCACCAGGCTTGTCTGGAAGGTCAGTTCGCGTCGATTGTCGACGTCCATCGCGCAGCCGGTGATGTCTTCACCCCCCTCCTGGGTCTTCCTCTGTTTGAACGAATCACCGGGAGGCAGCAGCGGTTTCAGGAGAGCCGACTGAACCTCGACGCCGCAGACGTCGCGGGGTACGGCGTACTCCTGGCCCTGTGCGCACCCGGCCGTACCGGCGAGCAAGAGCACGACCAAGGCGATGGCGTAGCGGCGGCTCACTGGGCGCCCGCCAGACCTTGGGCCTTCTGGTTTCCGTCGAAGGCAGCCCCGTTGATCTCGGAGGTGAGCACGTAGCGGTTGTTGCCGCCGCTGGGATTGACCTTTGCCCATTCGTCGGCGAGGGCCTGGAGCTGCCGCTCACGGGCCGTGAACGTCTCACCGTTCTGGCGCGTGGTTTCGGCGTTGATCCGTGCCTGTTCGTCGAGTTGCCACTGGTAGGCGAGGGCGTCGACGCCCCGCTGTGCGGCGTCGCCGACGACGGGGATGAAGTTCGCGGCGCCGCCGAAGCCGTGGTAGAGCCACTTGGCGTCCCAGGAGGGGTCGTCCTTGTCGGTCTTCAGGGCCTGGTAGCGGGCCTCTTCCAGGAAGCCCACGGTAGCGCCGGCCCGGAGCAGGTTCTCCTTGGGGTCGCTGGGGTGGTCCGCGTGGATGTCCTTGATCATTTCGCGGTTCATGGCCTCGTTGAGCATGCCGTAGGAGTCCTGGTCGCGGGATACCTGCTTGCTGACCTCCAGGAGCTGGTGGCGGTCCAGTAGACGGGGATCGTTGCTGTCGTCGGCGAGTGAGCTGGCTGAGTGGTGGACGACGTCGCTGTGGGTGGAGAGGATCTTGGCCATGTCGTCGCGCATCTCGGAGGGGAAGTCGTCGCCGCGCTCGGAGAGGTACTTCAGGGAGCGGTCCAGGACTTGACGGTGTTCGGGGGTGAGGTCCGCGGGGGGTGCGGTGGGGTCGTTCGGGTTGACTCCGGTGGCGGCGGAGACCAGGGCGGCGCCGGTGGCCTCGCGGGCGGAGTTGCCGTCCTTGCTGTTGAGCGGGGTGTCGTCGAAGGTCTGGCGGTCACCGAGGACGTACTGCGCGTTGTCGGTGGGCTGGGTGGTGTTGAAGAACTCGGTCGCGGCGTGCGGGCTGGCCGCCAGGCCGGTCATGAAGCCCGTCATGGGGTCGCGGCCGAAGTCCTCGCCGATGAAGTTCATCTTCGGCACCGGCGGGACGCCGCCGTTCCAGTAATTGCCGGGGAGCTTCATCCTCTTCTCGGTGGCGACCAGCGCGTTGCCGTAGTCGTTCAGGAACCGGTTGTCCCAGTCCCCGCTGCGCATGAGGTTGCTCATCACCTGGTAGCCGTAGACCTGGCTGCCGCGGGTCTGGATCCGCTCCTCGCCCAGCTTGACCATGTCGTTCTCCCAGGTGCGCATCGCCGGGCTGTCTGACTGGGTGGCGCCGGCCAGGGTGAGGGAGAGGTTGCGCTGGAAGTCGCCGAACTGGTCGTGACGGGAGCGCTGGAGAGTGCCGCCGTCGGAGGGGTCGGCCAGGTCCGCCCAGAAATCGAGCAGGCCGCGCGGGCCGATGGTGGTGGCGAGCGTCTCCTGGAAGAGCCGGTCGTCCTTGTACTTCGCCAGGTCGGCGCCCAGCTCGTCGAACTCCTCCGGGGACATGTCGTCCCCCTTGGCCTTGAGGAGCTTCGCGATCCGGTCGGCGTCCTTCATCGCATCCGCCGCCCGGTCGCGGTCGTAGTAGGCGGCGTCGGAGAAACCGTACGGGGTCTGGCTGACCAGCATGGTCAGGGCCTGGGCGGCCGTCGAGTCGCTCTCGGTGGCCCCCTGCAGGATCCGCTGCACCTCGTCGCGGAACGCGGTCGCGTCGGCTTCGGTGTGCTCGGGGACCGTGTGACCCTTGGCCGCGCGGTCGGGATGGATGTTCATCGTGACGGTGAAACCGCCGTCACCGGTCCCCACAACGGTCAGGTTCTTCTCCAGGGCCCGGGAGATCGCCTCGTTCAGCCGGGACTTGTAGTCGACGAGTTCACCGTGGGTGTCACGCAGGATGTTCCCGATGCTGGTGGCCTCGGTGGCCGCGTCGGCGAACTCCTTGGCGGTCTTGCCGATGAACTCCCTTGTCACGGTCGCGTTCACCCCCGCCCAGTCGGCCTTCGCCGCCTTCCCGCCGAGATCACCGCGGGCATCCGACTCCAGCTCCCACAGCTTGGTCGCCATGGCCGTCCAGTCGGCCACGGCCGTGGACAGCTTCGAGAAGTCCGCGAAACGCAGTGCGTCCAGATCCATCAGTGCTGAGCCCTTTCCTCGAAGCCCTTGTCCAATTGCGCGAACTTGAACTGAGTCGCGATCCAGTACTCGTCCTCGGCGTGCGCGTTCTGCGTGTAGTCCAGGTGGTTGGAGATGTGAGCGCAGGCATCCAGCAGGGTGCCGACCTGGTCGTGCCATTTGTCCGCGAGCGTCGAGAGGGCCGAGCCGAGGGCGAAGTCCTTCTTCAAGGAGCCTGCCGCCTCGTACGTGCTGGCCTTGGCGTGGTCCCCGTCGGTGCCGAGCCTCTGGCGGAGCTTGAATGCCGCGTCGCCGACGGCCGCAAGATCCTTCTGCGTGACCACCAGATCCCCCTGCGGCCCCGGTCCACCGCCCCCTCCGGGGTCGAGATGATTGAGCCGCACGGCGGTCTGCCTCTCGACAGCGGCTGACCTGAGCTCCGCCCATTCCTCATCGAACGACATAAGACCCCCATGGTGAAAATGACTTCCCCTGCGTGATCCAGGGTTTGAGCCGGCCGGTGCGGCGATTGCGCGCCATACGAGATCAATGGGCCGGAAGCTGTCTGCGGCCTACCGGGAGGGGTTGGACTCCCGTCATCAGGAAGTCGAGACCCCGGCGTGTGGTCACCAGCACGACTCGGTCGTCGTGCCGCAGGATCCGTCCGTGTGGTGGGCGCCAGTCGAATGCGGGCCGGTCCGTGCGGAATCCGCCGAGCGTGTCCGTAGACGAGGCAGAATGCCGGCTGGTCGAAGGGCCGACGGCGAGCACACGCCACTCGTGCTCCTTGAAGGCCTCGTGGATCGAGTGCCCTTCCAGCTCCGGGTGGCCGGCGACGTCCACGACGGTGAAGAGCAGGGATCCGCGCTCCACCGGCATCACCCCCAGCACGTGGCGGCCCATCATCGCGGCGGCGAAGGACGGTGCCGCCAATGCCGAGACACTGCGGCTGCGGGTGAGAGCGTCCGGGTAGCCGGCGCGCATGGTGCGCGAGACGGTGGCGGCGAAGTCGTCGCCGTACAGGCGCATCACCGCCCGCACCCGGGGGTTGCTCTCGCGGGCGGCCATCACGATGTCGAGGTTCTCGCCGTCGTCGTGGGTGAGGACGAGCAGCGACTTGCTGGTGGTGATGCGGGCGAGGTCCAGTACTCCGGGGGCGGCGGCGTCCTCAAGGAGCAGGTGCACACCGAGCTCACGCGCCAGGGCGACCCCCCGGGCCTGCGGATCACGCTCGATGACCACGACCTTGTGATCGGTGGTGCACAGCTGTGCCAGGACGCGCGTGCCGATCTTGCCGAGGCCGACCAGGACGATGTGGTCGTGCAGGCTCGTATCCGGTACGTGGTTGGCCGATGCCGTACGGAAGGCCAGGGTGGCGTTCATGGCGGCGGCCACGACGAGCGGCAGTACGGCCAGGCCCACGAAACCCGCGATCAGCTGGAGCACCTGGCGGGCCGTGGACTCCTCGGTGGCCGGGTCGCCCATGGTGAAGATGTCCAGCAGCGGCAGGTACACCGACTTCCACAGCGGTCCGTCCTCCACGACGGCCGTTGCCGTGGCCAGGAGCACCACGGCCGCGCCGAGGACCCCGAAGACGGCCGTCACCTCGCGGGAGACGAAGATCTTCCAGGGCAGGTGCCCGATCCGGTCGCGCAGCCAGCCACGGTAGGCCCGCCGTCGGCGGGAGGGGGACGGCGGCGCATGGTGCTGGGTCACCTCTTCGAGCATGAGGCGGCCGTGCGTGAACTGCCGGTGGTACGCGGTCGCGGTGTCGGGGAGCAGCTGGGTGCCGCTCGCGCCGGGGGTTTCCGCACTGTCCTCGCCCAGCGGATCGTCCATGTGGGTTCCGGAGAGGACGGCGAGGGTGGCGAGGTCCGTCGCGTGGGGTGGCGTTCCGGCCGGGCGTACGACACCGCGGAACACTTTGCCCTCGACCTGGAGCGTGTGGCCGCGTCCGACCGCGGCGGCGGCGACCAGCTCGGGTACGGCGGTGTCGGCGTCGGAGAGGATCGTCGTGGACGCGTCGATGGATGTGTCGTCGTCTCGCGTGTATGCGGCGGCGGCGCGGTCGAGGAGGCGTTCCAGGTGGCGGCCGCGGTCCCGGTTGAACATGCGGATGACCAGGCGCACGGACGGATTGATGCTGCGGGCCAGCAGGGCAGCGGTCATGTTCATCTGGTCGTCGCCGTACGTGAGCGCGAGCGCGGCGGCACGTTCGACGCCGGCCGCCCGCAGGGTCTGCTCGTCCGGCCTGGCGGAGATGAGCAGTTCGACGGGGGAGTGGGGGTCGCGGTGCAGGGCGACGACATCGGCGCCGTGCCCGTCGCGCCGCGACGGCAGTACGACCGTGACGGCCTCACCGCAGACGGCGTCGAGCTCCTGTGCCAGGCGGTTCACGAGTCCGTCGTCCCCGCAGATGATCATGTGCTGGGACCGCTGTCCGAGGCCCGTTCGGAGGTGGAGGGTGGAGGAGGACATGCGGGTCAGAGCCGCCCTGCGGCCGCGTCGGCGGCAACGGGCAGGGACAGGACCATGGTCAGACCACCGCCAGGAGTGTCCTCGGGTGTGAGGGTGCCGTTCATCGCCTCCGTGAGTCCCCGGGCCAGGGCGAGGCCGAGGCCGAGTCCGGCGGTGTTGTCGCGGTCGCCGAGGCGCTGGAAGGGCTCGAAGGCGCGCTCGCGGTCGTCGGCGGCGATTCCGGGGCCCCGGTCGGCGATCCTGACCTCGACCCGGCCGGCCAGGACGCTCGCCGTCACCAGCACCGGACGGTGTGCGGGGGCGTGGCGGACCGCGTTGCCGACCAGGTTCGCCAGCACCCGTTCGAGCAGAGGGGGGTCGGCCTGAAGCGCCGGTACGGTCTCCAGGTTCTGCACGTCGACGGCAGGCGCTTCCGCCGACGGCAGGTCCAGTGACTCCAGAGCGGCGGGCAGGACCTCCTCCAGGGTGGTGGCCCGCAGTTCGAGGGTGAGGGCGCCGGCCTGCAGGCGGCTGAGGTCGAGCAGGTTCTCCACCAGCCGGTTCAGCCGGTTCAGCGACATCTCGGCGGATTCGAGCAGCTCCGCCCGGTCCTCCTGGGAGAAGTCCACGTCCGGGGCGCGCAGCGAGCCGATCGCGGCCAGTGCCCCGGCCAGAGGGGTCCGCAGGTCGTGGCCGACGGCCCGCAGCAGGGCGGTGCGCAGGCGGTCGGCGGCCTTGATGGGTTCGACCTCGGCGGCGGCCTCGGCCAGGCGGGCCCGCTCGACCGCGGCGCCGACGTGGGCGGCGAAGGCGGCCAGCACGCGGCGCTCGGAGGACGGCAGCGTACGGCCGCGCAGGACGAGGAAGTCTCCGGGTCCGGCCGCGACCACCAGGTCGGGGCCCGGACCGCCACGGACGCGGTGTCCGCTCTCGGTACCGGAACCGGCGTCAGGGGCTTGCGGAGCCAGCTCGACGGTGTCCATGCCGAAGGTCTCCCGGGTGCGTTCCAGCAGCGCCGGTATGGTCTGGTCGCCGCGGACGATGCTGCCCGCGAGGGAGGACATCGTCTCGGCCTCGGCCGTGGCCCGGGCGGCGCGGCGGGAGAGCCGCAGGGACCTGTCCGCGGCGGCGGCCACGGTGGCGGCGACGACGGCGAAGACCACCAGCGCCAGCACGCTGTCCGGGTCGCTCATGGTGAACTCGCCTATGGGCGGCATGAACCAGTAGTTGAGGAGCAGCGCGGCGGTCAGTGCCGCGATCACGGCGGAGGCGACCCCGCCGATGCAGGCCACGCCCACGACGGCCACCAGGAACAGCAGCGCCTCGCTGGTGAGGTTCAGCGTGCCGCGCATCCGGTCCAGGGCGAGGGTGAGCAGTACCGGGAGGACGACGCCGGCCACGGGTCCGGCGATGAGCCGCGAGGTGGGGAGCGTGCGGCGGCGGGACGGCAGCAGCCGGCCGTGGCCGGCCCGCTCGTGCGTGACCATGTGGACGTCGATGTCCTCGGAGAGCCCGACGACCGTCTCGCCGATTCCCCTGCCGGTGAGGAAACGTTCCAGCCTGCGGCGGCGGCTCGTACCGAGGACGAGCTGGGTGGCGTTCTCCGCCATGGCGAAGTCCACCAGTGCGGTGGGTACTTCGTCGCCGACGACGGAGTGGTAGCTGCCGCCCAGGTCCTCGACGAGGGCCCGTTGCGCGGCGAGCGCCGCGTGCGAGACCCCGGCGGCGAGTCCGTCGCTGCGTGCGACGTGCACGGCGAGCAGTTCGCCACCCGCGGAGCGGCCGGCGATGCGGGCGGCGCGGCGGATCAGGGTCTCGCCCTCGGGGCCGCCCGTGAGTGCCACCACCACCCGTTCCCGGGTCTCCCAGACGTCCCCGATGCCGTGCTCGATGCGGTACTTGTGGAGGGCCTCGTCCACCCGCCCGGCCAGCCACAGCAGGGCCAACTCTCGCAGCGCAATGAGGTTGCCGGGGCGGAAGTAGTTGGCGAGGGAGGCGTCGATCCGTTCCGGGGGATAGATGTTGCCGTGGGCCATCCGGCGCCGAAGCCCCTCGGGGGGTATGTCGACCAACTCGATCTCGTCGGCGCGGCGTACGAACTCGTCGGGCACCGTCTCGCGCTGCGGCACCCCGGTGATCTTCTCGACGACGTCGCTCAGCGACTCCAGATGCTGGATGTTGAGCGTGGTGACGACGTCGATCCCGGCGGCGAGGATGTCCTCGACGTCCTGCCAGCGCTTCGGGTGCCGACCGCCGCCCGGGACGTTGGTGTGGGCGAGCTCGTCGATCAGTACCACCTGCGGACGCCTGGACACCAGCGCTTCCCGGTCCAGCTCCGCGTACCGGCCGCCACGGTAGTCGTGGCCGGCCAAGGCAAGTATCTCCAGGCCGTCGAGCTTCGCCTCGGTGTGCCGGCGACGGTGGCACTCCACGAAACCGGCCACCACATCCGCCCCGCGCGCCACCCGGCGGTGCGCCTCGTCGAGCATGCGGTACGTCTTGCCGACCCCGGGGGCCGCGCCCAGGAAGACCTTGAGCCTTCCGGGCCGGACGACCGGCTGTGCCGCCCCTGCTGCCGGGCCGGCCTCGTCCGTGGTCGTCATCCTCAGAACTTCTCGGGAAAGAAGAACGCCAGGATCAGATACCCGACCAGGCAGACCGCAATGATGATGCCGACGACATTCTCCGTACTCACCCGTACCCGACTCCTCCGGACGCCCTCAACCTCACCAGCGAACACCAGCGAGGTCGCGAACGAAACGTCCCTGATGCACTCCTAACGGCACTGGGGTGGGACTTTGACGGTGTATTGACGGCCGTTACATCGATAGGGTGAAGGCGGTGTGCCGGGAAGCCTGGTCGGCGTCGCGTGACCGCATGGTCCGCGTCGAATCGGGTGGGGGCGGAATGCGCAGCGTCGGTACGGTCTTGTTCCTCGTGGTGTTGGCCACGGTCGTGGCCACGGGTGCCCGCCGCTGGCGAATCCCCGCTCCCTCACTGCTCGTTGTCGCAGGCCTCGTCGTCGCGCTGATACCGGGCACCCCCGAGATCAGGGTCAGTCCCGAAGCCATCGGGCTCGTCGTGCTGCCGCCGCTGCTCTACGCCAGCGCGGAGGAACTGTCCTGGCGCGAGCTGCGCCTGGTGTGGAAGCCGGTCAGTGTCCTCGCCGTCGGCCTGGTGCTGGCCTCGGCGGCCGCGGTCGGGGTGATCGCGTCGCTGATCACTCCGCTGACGTGGCAGATGGCGTTGGTGCTCGGGGCCATCCTCGCGAGCACGGACCCGGTGGCGGTCACCGCACTCGGCCGGCGCCTGGCCCTGCCGCCCCGCGTCCAGGTCCTCGTACAGGCCGAGAGCCTCTTCAACGACGCCACCTCGCTCGTGCTCTTCCGAGTCGCCGTCGTCGTCGCGGCGGCCTCCGCCGGAGTGTCCTGGCAGGCGGCGGGCACCGAGTTCGCACTGCTCGGCGGGGGCGGCACCCTCATCGGGGGAGCCGTCGCCGGGGTGGTGGCGCTGATCCGCCGCAGGACCGAGGACCCGGTACTGGAAACAGTCATCGCTCTGGTGACCCCGTACGCCGCCTACGTGCTGGCGGAGGCGGTGCACGCGTCGGGTGTGACCGCAGTCGTCGTGGCGGGCGTCGTGCTCGGAGGCCGGGCCGACCGGTTGACCAACGCCGGCATACGGATCCAGTTGCACGCCGTCAACGGCACCGTGGTCTTCCTGCTGGAGAGCGTCGTCTTCAGCCTGATCGGGCTCACCCTGCCGGGACAGGTCGCCGCGCTGACCGCCGCCGACGGACTCTGGCCGCTGTACGCCCTGGCGGTCGCCGCGACCCTGGTCACCGTACGTCTGCTGTGGGTCCTGCCGCTCTCGGCCGTCGTCCAGCGCAACGCCGGCGTACGCCCGTCTTGGCGCGTCCCGGCCGTGCTGACCTGGGCGGGAACACGTGGCGTCGTCCCGCTGGCCGCGGCGCTGTCCATCCCGGTCCTGGCGGACGACGGAAGCCCTCTGGACCAGCGGCCACTCGTACTCGTACTGACGACATCAGTGGTGGTGGTCACCCTTGTCGCTCAGGGCTTCACCTTGGCCGACGTGGTCCGCCGCTCCGGCATCGCCCTCGAACCGGACCACACCGAACGCGAGGAGGCCTCAGCCCGGTGCGCCCTCGCGTCCGCCGGGATCCGGCGACTGGACGAGATGTCCGACCTCGACGCGGTGCCGGACGTCGTGGCGGACCGCCTTCGGCGCAGTCTGCAGGCCCGCCTCGAACATGCCCACGACCGCCTGGAGGAAGCCGACCTGGCCGAGTCCGCGGACTACGTGTACCGGCTGCTTCGTCGTGACCTCATCCGGGTGGAGGCGGCCGAACTCCGGCGGCTGTACGACGAACACCACATCAGCGACACCACCCGTCGGAACCTCCAGCGCTCCCTGGACCTGGAGGAGGCACGGCTGGACCTGGCGAGCTGAGCCGCGGCGGTGTGCGGAGTCGGTGCCCGCCAGGTGACGGGGGTCAGGTCCCTGCGTGCGCCGGTGCCGAGTCAGCCGCAGCAGTCGCAACCGGGCCGGCATCCGCACGCGTCCGTCGCCGTGTCGACGGACGGCACGACCACGGCGGCGGGGGTCGCGCAGCAGCCCTTGCCCTGCCAGGCGTCGCGGCCCTCCTTGAGCGCGATGGCGGCGATGACCAGGGCGGCGATGGGGTCGGCCCAGGACCAGCCGAGGGTGGCGTTGAGGACCAGGCCGACCAGGAGGACGGCGGAGAGGTAGGTGCACACGGTACTGGCCGTTGCGGACTGCCCGAACGCGACGCCGGCCGTCGAGCGGATCACCGCTGCGCTCGCGGGCTGCACCGCCGAAGTGGTACTCGTCGAGGTGCACGACCAGGCCCAGGCCGCCGAGTACGGAATGGCCGGCTCGCCGACGATCCTGTTCGACGGCGTCGACCCCTTCGCACCCGGGGGAGCGGCACCGAGTATGTCCTGCCGCCTCTACAGGGACGAGGACGGCACGGTTTCCGGCGCGCCGAGCGAAGCCGCGCTGCGCGAGGCGCTGGCAGGTACGGTCCTGCCGCAGCCCGCCGCGCCGGGTGACTGCTGACAGCGCGACGTACTCGACGTGGCGAGTCGGCCATCAGGCCAAGGCTGCGGCCCCGCCCGATGCCGGCACCGGCGCTGCCCGGACCTCGCGTGCCAGGGCGCGGCCCGTGGCGTGGTGGACGTATTCGCGGGTGAGCCGGAATCCGGCCGTCCAGGCCAGCAGCCGGCTGGGTCGGTTGTCGCGAGAGCAGCACCAGCTCGCGGTGCGTCCGCGTGCCTGGATATCGGCTGCCAAGCCGGCGACGCAGGCCAGTGCGAGACGTTCGCGGCGGTGGTCGGGCACGGTGACGACCGCGATGTCCTCGTAGGCGCTGCCGAGAAAGTAGGTGCAGGCGACGGAGAGGATCCGGCCCTTGGCGAAAGCGGCCCAGGCGTGGCCCGAGGCGGCCAGCCGAGAGGGTCCACCCCAACTGGCGTGGATCCAGGCGTTCTCGGAGTGCAGCTCGGCCAGTGCCGGAACGTCCTCGGGTGTCAGCCGCCGCACCGTCATGCCACGCGGCGTACGGGGGAGGCATACCGATGCCTGAGCCTGGTGGACGTACAGCATCCGTTCCCAGGGGATGACGCGCTCGAAAGCGGAGCCGAGGGCGGGCCAGAAGCGTGAGGGCGTCTCGACGTACCGGTCCGCGAACCGGGCCAGGGCGTCCGGGGTGAGCGCGCTGGGGTCGCCGCGCAGCAGCACGTGGTCCGCGCAGGTGACGGCGAGGACGCGGGGCCGGTCAGGACGATCGGCCCACCAGTAGCCGGCGCCCGTGGTCAGTACGTGCTCGGCGAGTGCCCCGAGACCGGGGGAGCCGTTGGGAAACCACCGGCTCAGGGTGGGCAGTTGCTGCGGCGCGATTTCGATCATCAACTCTCCCTTGTGGTGTGCGGGCTGTGATGTAGGGGAGCGGGGCGCTGCCTGACGGCGGTCGTCCCGTCGCGGGGTGGGTTCGCCTTCAGGCGTCGTGGCCGACGAGCAGTTCGGCGAGCTTGTTCAGGCGCCGGATCGGGCGCTCCTCGGTGGCGCAGGCGGCCGGGGCCACGCGCTCGTCACGGTCGTAGGACGCAAGGTGAGGCCCGGTGCCGGCCCGGCGGGGCAGGCACCGGGTGGAAGCGGCCGCCCGCTATACGGGCGGGGGCGGGCGGCCGCGGTTCGGGAACGGTGCGTCAGCGCACCGGCGGGTGAGCAGCGCGCGAGGCCGGGCGCACCGTATGTGGTGGCCGGTCGTCGTGGCGCAGACCGCTGTTCACATCACCCATCCAACTGCCTTGCGAGGTGCGGCTCAAGACAGTCGTCCAGTCCTTGACACGGCTCTGATGCCGCGTGCCCCGGACGGGTGATGCCGGGAATCAGAGCAGAGCGTGTTCACGCCGCAGGCCGTGCCTGGGAAGAGGCAAGGCAGGTCTCCTGTTGTGACGCATGAGCAGATAGCGTGCGGATCCACGGGTGAGCTGATAGTGGACGACGGCGATGTCGCCGTCGTCGCTCATGGTCATTTGGCGCGGGTGCTGACCGTGCGCTGGCTCGGCCTTGACGCGTCCGCCAGCCGACTGCTCGGTCATCCGCATCCCGGCACTCTCAGCTTCCTCGCCACCGAGGAGCGGCAGCCGGTCATCTCCGCCTGGAACGTGCCGTAGTGACGGAGGCGCTGCGTCACGTCTGCCGCGCGGGGCGCCGGTGGCAGATGAGGGCGCCGGTGATGCCGACGAAGGTGAGGAGGCGCGCGGCCTTGCCCACGTAGCGGCGGGGCGGTGCAGGCGGCGACAGCCGGCCGGTCACCGAGATTTACCCGATATCAGCGGTGCGTCAAGAAGCACAGGCCGGCCGTAAGAGGGGCGTCAACGTGGTCCACCGGCTTCCATCGGTGATCGCAGACTGAGCGGTAGGGGGAATCGGACGGCCGTCCGTGATGCGAGGTTGGAGGGCGCGAGTGATCTCCGCCGAGACCATGCCCAGCCCGGACCTCGGGGGGTCGGACTGGAGCCGGACGCATCACGGTCGGGCCGTCACCTCCGGGGAAAGCCAACGGTCCGATCCAGATCTCCACATGCGACAGGAAGGCGGCGCGCCAATGCCCCGGGTGCTGGTGGTGGATGACGAACCGCAGCTTGCACGGCTGCTGGTCATCAATCTGAAGGCGCGGAAGTACGAAGTCGACTGCGCGCAGGACGGGGGTACGGCTCTGGAGGCCGTGGCCGCCCGGCGCCCGGACGTGGTCCTGCTCGACCTCGGGCTGCCCGACATGGACGGGATCGATGTGATCAAGCGACTGCGCGTGTGGTCGCAGGTACCAGTCCTGGTGGTCTCCGCCCGCCACGGCTCCGAGGAGAAGATCCAAGCCCTGGACGCGGGTGCCGACGACTACATCACCAAGCCCTTCAGCATGGACGAACTGCTCGCCAGGCTGAAAGCCGTGGCTCGCCGCACCCCGACACAAGGCTCGGCCGCATCGGACGAAGCGCTCGTCGAGACCGAGGAGTTCACGGTCGACCTGTTCGCCAAGAAGGCCCGGCGCAGGGGGAAGAACATCAGGCTCACGCCGACGGAATGGCATCTGCTGGAAGTCCTGATCCGCAATCGGGGCCGGCTCGTCAGCCAGCGGCGTCTGCTCCAGGAGGTGTGGGGCTCCTCGTGCGGAACGCAGACCAACTACCTCCGGGTGTACATGGCTCACCTGCGTCGGAAGCTGGAGGCGGACCCGTCGCACCCGCGCCACCTGATCACGGCTCCCGGTATGGGCTACCGCTTCGAGGCGTGACTGAGTCGAGGCTGGCGGGGCGCCGTCAAGGTGCCGTCAATTCCGAGCCTCCTGCGTATGGATGTCATCAACGCACCTGGTGAGTCGCACTGTTGAACCAGATGCTGGCGTGCACGCGGGGCCGTACGAACGGCCCGGGTGGGGGCTGGAGCGCGAGTGACGATCACCGCCGGTACGGAACAGAGTCAGGGCGCGGGCGGGCCGGAGGCCGTCGCCGAAACCCCGATACCCGACGTACCGAGCTGGCTGCTCCACGGGTCGTCGAGCCATGGAGAGGAACCGCCAGGACGGCAGCCTCGGCGTTCTCGCCATGCCGTCGCCCGGGTGGCCCGCATGCTCGTCAGCCACTTCTGGGACACCTCGCCCGGCCGGCTGCGCCTCGCCCGCGCGGCGTGTGTGCTGCTCGCAGCCGGGCTGCTGATCCTGCTCGCCGTCGCGGCCACGGGTATGACCACCACGTGGAATGAGACGGTGCAGCGCGACGCGCCCCGCACGATTTCGGCGACACAGCTCAGCCTCGCCCTCAACGACATGGACGCCCAGACCGCCAATATTCTTCTCTCCAGCGGCGATTCAGGTACGGGCAAGGGCCGTTTGGAAGAGTCGTACGCCAAGGCGACCGGCTTCTACCGGGAGGCACAGGACACCATCAGCCGCTCGCTGCGGACGCTCGCCGCCGCCTCGGAGGGAGATACGGCGACCGAGGCGACCGTCGTGACGCTCACCGACGACTTCGCGCACTACCAGGAACTGATCGGGCGGGTACTGGAGAACGACAGTCGCCCCGGCGGGAAGGACGCCGCCCGGGAGGACTACCGGACCGCGACCGACCTCCTCGCCGGCCGGCTGCTCCCGGATGCTCGCAAGCTCGTCGACGCCAACAACGGCGTGTACGAGCGCCAGTACGCCGCGGCGCGAGGCGACCTCGAAGTGCAGCGGACAGCGGAAGCCGTACTCGGCGTGCTCCTGATCGCGGCGCTCGTAGTCCTCCAGATCCACCTCACCCGCCGCTTCCACCGGGTCTTCAACCCGGGACTGATCGCCGCCACCCTCTGCGCCGCGGTCGCGGTCGTTTCCGCCGCCCAGCTGCTCACGATCACCCACGACCGGATGAAGGTCGCCCGCCGGGACTCCTTCGACTCCGTCATCGCGCTGTCGCGGTCCAAGGCGATCGGCTACGACGCCAACGCCGACGAGAGCCGCTATCTCCTGGACCCGGACCGCCGCGCCGCGTACGAGCTCTCATTCCTCGACAAGTCGCATCAGCTGTACGGAATTCAGGGCGCCGGGCTCGACACGTACGACAGGAAGCTCGCCGACACGTGGGCCACCTACCGGAACAACCACGAGGACAAGACGTTCACCGGTGAGTACCGGCGCGAACTGGACAACATCACCTTCGCGGGGGAGCGGGAAGCCGCCGAGAAGACCGTCGAGGCGTATGCCGTCTACCAGCGCGACGACCGGACCTTCCGGCGGCTGGTGGCCGAAGGAAAGCAGCAGGAGGCGACGGTCTTCTGCATCGGCTGGGCGTCGGACACCTCGAACGCCCACTTCGGGGAGTGGATGAAGGCTCTGGACCAGGTCACCGCCATCAACCAGCGCCACTTCGATCTCGCCGTCCGAGAGGGTCGTGGGGCGCTGAGCACACAGGCCCCGATGGCCGGCGCGGCGCTGCTGCTCACGGCAGGGTTGACCGTGCTGGGGCTGCGGCGACGGCTGGCCGAGTTCCGGTGAGAGGGACCCGGCAACGTGTGCCCTGTAGCTCGTGGCGCGCCGGCTCACTACGGCGCGCCACCATGACCGGGCTGCCCGCACGTCGCGTCATACTCCCAGGTGTGCGCGAATGAGCGTGTCGAGTCGCTGCCATGCCGGAGACGAGGCGTTGACGGTGCCTTGGATGAGGGAGGGGATCTCCGAGCCTGTATCCACCGCGGGAAGTACGTCGCGTCCGTAGCGTTCCCGTGTCGCGTCGGCGATCCGGCGGGCGAGGCCGTCGATGCGGGGATCGTCGGCGTCGAGGTCGTACGCGTGGTCGTAGTCGAGGTAGAGCGGCCGCAGCGCCGGGTCGGCCGTGGTCTCGGCCACGGATGCGGGCGGTGAGCACGTCGTCGATCTCGCCCAAGGCCTGCTGGAACTCCGTGTCGGTCGCCGATCTCAGGCCCCGGATACGGGCCAGTGGGACACCGGCTTCGGCAAGCGTCCGGATCTCGTCATGGCGTCATGGCGAACATGAACATGAACTTCGATCGGGAGACCCTGCGCGAGCTGGCTGATGAGGGCAACGAGACCGCTCTGGAGCGGCTGGCCGACATGGCCGACGCGGCCGGCGACCTCGGGGAGCTCAGCGAGCTGTTGGATGAGGGATGCATGCATGCCGGGTCCCTGCTCACTCGACGCGCGGCCGCGGCCGGCGACCTGCGGGAGCTGCAACGGATCTCCGACGCCGGGTATGACGAGGCGGGGAACGAGCTCGATCGGCTGCTGAAGGAGAGTGGGGGAGGCGGATCCGACCGGCCGCAGTAGCGGCGCTCCGACCGCGGCCACCGGCGTCGCTTCATCCTGCGGCCGCTCTTCCGGTCGCCGCGGGTGCGCCGACGGCGTAGTGGGCGTACTCCCGCTCCGGGCGGAAGCCGGCGGTCCAGGCGAGCAGGCGGCCGGGGCGGTTGCTCGTCGAGCAGGTCCAGCTGGGCGTGTGGCCGCGGGCCGCCATGTCCGCGCACAGGGCGTCGACGCAGTCGAGCGCCAGGTACTGCAGGCGCGGGTCGGGCACGGTGACGCAGGCGACGTCCTCGTAGGTGGTGCCGAGGAAGTAGGTGCAGGCCACGGCCACGATGCGGTCGCCTTGGAATGCGGCCCAGGCGTGGCCGGAGCGGGCGAGGGCCTCGGGGCCGCCCCAGGTGCGGTGGATCCAGCTCATCGCGGGCGGGAGCGTGGTGAGCGCCCTGGCATCCCGCGCGTTGAGCCTGCGCACGGTGACACCCCCCGGCGGTCGGGCGGCCGGCACGGCGGACCGCTTGACCTACACCACGCGCTGCCACGGGACCACGCGCTGGAAGGCCGCACCGATCAGAGGAAGGAAGCGGCCCGGAGCCTCGACGTAGTGGTCCGCGAAGACCGCGAGATCCCTCGGCGTGAGGGCCCGTGGGTCCCCGCGCAGGAGTACGTGGTCCCCGCACTCGGCAGCGATCACGCGCGGCTGGATGACGCGGTCCACCCACCAGCGGCCGGCCTCGGTGGTCAGTACGTGCTCGGTCAGGGCGGCCGAGCCCGGGGCACCCGTCGGGAACCAGCGGACGAGGGCCGGGAGTCGGTGGGGCGGCAGGTTGATCACGAGACTTCCTTGCTGGGACATGGAAGTGGGGCGGACCTGTCGGAGGGCCGCCCCACGGGGTGGGCTGATGACTAGCAGTTGGGTTTGCTGCCGTGGTTGGGGCCCTTCTTGCGGCGGGCCCTCTTCTTGCGTGCGCGCTTGGACATGTCCGTGGATCCCTTCAGGCGGTGTGGCCGACGAGGAGGTCGGCGAGCTTGTTGAGGCGCTTGACGGTGCGGTCCTCGGTGGCGGCGGGGGCCGGGGCGACGCGCTCGGAGCGGTCGTAGTAGGCGCCGTTGACGATCTCGGTGGCCGGGTCGCAGAGCCGTACGACGTGCTGGGCGCCCTCGGCGGCCGGCGCACCCTCGTGCCCGTACAGCGGCAGAAGACCGGTCTCGCACACGCCGGGGTTGACCGAGACGGCGGTGACGCGCGGGTCGGCGGCGAAGACGGTCAGCGCGAGCTGCGACTGGGCGTACGCGGCGAGGCGCGAGTAACGCCGCACGCGCTGCGGGTCGTTCCACTGGATGGCACCCGTGCGGTGGAGCGCGGAGGAGACGTTGACGACGCGTCCACCGGGGTCGCTGGTGAGGGCGGGCTCCAGGAGGTTGGTGAGGAGGTAGTGGGCCAGGAAGTTGACCTGGAAGGAGATCTCGTTCCCGTCGGCGGTGAGCGTGTGGCGCTCGGGTGCGGCGATGGCCGCGTTGTTGACCAGTACGTCCAGGCGCGGGTGCTCCCGTACGACGGCGTGGGCGAGGTTCTCGACCTCCTCCAGGCGCACGAAGTCGGCGGCGCGCGGCCGGAGACGGGCGCCGTCCACCCCGGCGGTGGCAACGAGCCGGTCGGCGGCGGCCTGGGCCTCCTCGGGCGTACGGCCGTGGAGGAGGACGGTGGCGCCTCGCTCGGCGAGCTGGCGGGCGGTCTCGTAGCCGATGCCGGAGGTGGCTCCGGTGACGAGGACGGTACGTCCGGACAGGGATGAAGGCATGTGGGATTCCTGGAAGCAGGCATGGCCAAAGTGCCCGGCGCCCCAGCGAGAGGCTGGTGCGTGGGCTCGGTCCATGCGGTGAAGGTGAGGATGCGTACGCGGCCTCGGTCAGCGCCCTTCAAGGGGCTGATGGCAGGTACGGGGAGGACGCGCGGCCGACGTCAGAGGGCCGGGCGGACAGCGGGAGGCGTCGGCTGCACCGGATTCGGTGGCCGATCGTCGTAGCGCGGACCGCTGTTCATGGCGCAATCCCAGCGCATCGGGGACCCGGAGGCAAGCGCACGAAGGCTTCTTGACGGCCTTCTGATGACCTTTCGTCAGAGCCGCATCAAAGATCGTCTTCCGTGCGGAAGGAACCCGTCAAGGAGTACTGCCAGGGCCATCCACCTGGAGCAGACTGGTGTTGCGACGGAGCCGGACGACGGACCGGCGGCACGCGGCTGGGGGGCGGTGACCTGAACACCGCCCGAGGGGCGCATGGTCCCACCGTGGGGGTACGGACCGATGCGACCGCGTGTCGGTCACCCGTCGCACAACACATGAGCCGTCCGGCTCTCCGGTGTGGGGATACCGGGGCCGGACGGCTCGCGTGTTTCCGTCGGCAGCCCGTACTCGCGGAGTCGCCCTGCCGGCCGCCTCGTTGTCAGGTGACCGCAGACGTCGGGAGCTCCGGCGATACCGGAGGCACGTCCCCTGCTGTGGGGAGGGTGATGACCATGGTGAGGCCGCCGCCCGGGGTGTCCTCGGCGGTGAGGGTGCCTCCGATGGCCTCGGTGAAGCCGCGGGCCACGGCGAGGCCGAGGCCGACGCCGGCGCCGCGCGGGGCGTCGCCGTGGCGCTGGAAGGGTTCGAAGATCCGGTTCTTGGCCTCGTCCGGGACGCCGGGACCGCGGTCGACGACGCGCAGCTCGACGCGGCTGGCGAGGGCGCTGGCGGAGACGTGGACGGGTTGGCCGTCGGGGCTGTACTTGACGGCGTTCTCGACGATGTTGGCGACGGCCCGCTCCAAGAGGCCGCGGTCGACGGCGACCATCGGCAGGGTCTCGGGGATGTCGAGCGCGACGCTGTCCTCGGGTACGCCGCCCAGGGCCATGGGGACGACCTCGTCGAGGTCCGTTTCGCGGATCAGCGGGACGACGGTGCCGGTGTTGAGGCGGGACATGTCGAGGAGGTTGCCGATCAGGGCGGCGAGGCGGTCGGCTCCGTCCTCGATGCCTTCGAGGAGTTCGGCCTTATCGTCCTCGGACCATTCGACGTCGTCGGAACGCAGGGAGCTGACGGAGGCCTTGATGCCGGCGAGCGGGGTGCGCAGGTCGTGGCTGACGGCGGCGAGGAGCGCGGTGCGGATGCGGTTGGCCTCGGCGAGTTCGCGGGACTTCTCGGCCTCGTCGACGAGGCGCTGGCGGTCGAGTACGACTGCGGCCTGGGCGGCGAAGGCGCCCAGGACGCGACGGTCCTCGGCGGGCAGGACCCGGCCCGTGAGGGCGAGGGCCATGTTGTCGCCTATGGGGAGGTCGACATCCGCGTCCTCGGGGCGGCTGACCGGACTGGTGCCGACGGACGCCGCCGTCGTCCAGGGGTCCACCTCGCTGCTGCGCTCCAGGAGGACGACCGACTGCATGGCGAAGGTCTCGCGAAGCCGTTCGAGGAGCGCCCCGAGGGAGTTCTCGCCGCGCAGGACGCTGCCGGCGAGGAAGGAGAGGATCTCGGACTCGGCGCGCAGCCGGGCTGCCTGGTGGGTGCGCCGGGCGGCCAGGTCCACTACCGAGGCCACCGACACCGCTACACCGACGAAGATCGCGATGGCGACGATGTTCTTCGGGTCGGAGATCGTGAACTCGTGCAGCGGCGGCGTGAAGTAGTAGTTCAGCAGCAGGGAACCGAACGCCGCCGAGGCGAGCGCGGGGAGCAGCCCGCCGAGCAGGGCCGCCGCCACCGTGAACGTGAGGAAGAGCAGCATGTCGTTCGCGAGACCGAGCTCGGGGACGAGCTGGCTCAACAGCACAGTGAGCAGGGCGGGGCCGGCGATGCCGGCGAGCCAGCCCCAGATGATGCGCGAGCGGCCGAGCCGTGCGCCGCGGGCGACGGGCAGACCGCGGCGGCCCTTGGCAGCCTCGTCGTGGGTGACGATGTGGACGTCGAGGTCCGGGCCCGATTCGCGGGCGACTGTGGCGCTGACGCCTGGGCTGAACGCGTACTGCCAGGAGCGGCGGCGGCTGACGCCGAGGACGATCTGCGTGGCGTTGCACCCGCGCGCGAACTCCAGCAGCGCGTCGGGGATGCTGTCGCCTATGACGTGGTGGAAGGTGCCGCCGAGATCCTCGACCAGGGTCCGCTGGACGGCCAGCTCCTTGGGGGAGGCGGAGGTGAGCCCGTCGCTGGCGGCGATGTAGACGGCGAGGACCTCGCCGCCCGCACCCTTCTCGGCGAGCCGGGCGGCGCGCCGGATGAGCGTACGACCCTCAGGGCCGCCGGTCAGACCGACGACGATCCGCTCGCGTGCCTGCCAGGTGGAACGGATGTTGTGCTCGCCCCGGTACTCCTGGAGATACTCGTCGACCCGGTCGGCCACCCACAGCAGCGCCAGCTCGCGCAGCGCGGTCAGGTTCCCGGGGCGGAAGTAGTTGGAGAGGGCGGCGTCGACCTTGTCGGGCTTGTAGACGTTGCCGTGCGCCATGCGTCGGCGCAGCGCCTGCGGGGACATGTCGACGAGCTCGATCTGGTCGGCGCGGCGCGCGACCTCGTCCGGGACCGTCTCCCGTTGGCGGACGCCGGTGATCGTCTCGACCACGTCACCCAGTGATTCGAGATGCTGGATGTTGACGGTCGAGACGACGTCGATGCCGGCCTGGAGCAGCTCCTCCACGTCCTGCCACCGCTTGGCGTTGCGCGAGCCCGGCACGTTCGTGTGCGCGAGCTCGTCCACGAGAGCCACGGCGGGGCGGCGGGCGAGGATGGCGTCGACGTCCATCTCGGTGAACGTGGAGCCGCGGTACTCGATCTCGCGCCGCTCGATGAGTTCGAGGCCGTGCAGCATGACCTCTGTCCGCGGGCGGCTGTGGTGCTCGACGAAGCCCACGACGCAGTCGGTGCCCCGCTCGACGCGGCGGTGGGCCTCGGAGAGCATCGCGTACGTCTTGCCGACGCCCGGTGCCGCGCCGAGGTAGATGCGGAGCTTGCCGCGTCCCATGTTCAGACTCTTCTTCTCTGGTGACGATCGGGTGGGTGATCAGGGTTCGAAGCGGTAGCCCATGCCCGGTTCGGTGATCAGGTACCGGGGGTGCGAGGGGTCCGCTTCCAGCTTGCGCCGTAGCTGAGCCATGTATACGCGCAGGTAGTTGGTGTTCTCCCCATAGCTCGGGCCCCAGACTTCCAGCAGGAGCCTGCTCTGGGTGATCAGCCGGCCCGGGTGGGTGATGAGGATTTCCAGCAGGTGCCACTCGGTCGGGGTCAGCCGTACCGTGCGTTCGCCCCGGTGGACCTTCTTCGCGATCAGGTCGACGGTGAACTCGTCGGTCGTCACGACGGCGACCTTGTCGGCCTGGGATGCGGTGGTCGGCTCCTGCCTGCGGGCGGCCGCCCGCAGGCGGGCCAGGAGCTCGTCCATGCTGAACGGTTTCGTCACGTAGTCGTCCGCGCCGGCATCCAGTGCCCGGATCTTGTCCTCCGAGGTGTGGCGCGCGGAGAGGACCAGGATGGGGACCCGGCTCCAGCCGCGAACGCTCTTGATGACGTCGATGCCGTCCATGTCCGGGAGGCCGAGGTCCAGCACTATGACGTCCGGCTTGCGGGCGGCCGCGAGCCGCAGGGCCGAGCCGCCGTCGGAAGCTTCCTCGACGTCGAACTTGCGCGCCTGGAGATTGATCTTCAGTGCGCGGACGAGCTGAGGGTCGTCCTCCACCACCAGCACCCGGGTCATCGGTGTGCAGCCTTTCCTTCGTTGCGGGCACGGTAAGGGGCCGGCGGGACGCTGGGGGACCCTCCCAGCGTTAGCTGGGGGAGTTCCGCGCCCCGCCGGCCCCCGGTCCGTGCGATGTGGAACATCAGCTCTTGGTCAGTGCCTTGAGGGCGGTGTTCAGTTCGAGCACGTTGACGCGGGGCTCGCCCATGAAGCCGAGGGTCCGGCCGGTGGTGTGGTCGGCGACGAGCTTCTCGACCTGCTTGGCGTCGAGCTTGTTCTGCTCGGCGACCCGGTGGATCTGCAGCTCGGCGTAGGCGGGGGAGATGTCCGGGTCAAGGCCGGAGCCGGAGGAGGTGACGGCGTCGGCCGGCACCTCGGAGGGCTTGACCTTGTACGTCGCCGTGGAGTTGTCCGCGATGACGGCTGCCTTGGCGTCCTCGACCAGCTTGACCAGGTCCGGGTTGTCGGCGGCCTTGTTGGTGGCGCCGGAGAGGATCAGCGAGTACTGGGTGTTGACGCTGTTGGAGCCGAGGCCGTTGGAGGGGCGCGGCTGGAACCACTTCAGGTCCGGCTTGGCGGCCTCTTCCGGGTCGTTGGGGTTCTGCTTCGGGAGGTTGTAGGTCTGGCCGATGAGGGAGGATCCGACGACCTGGCCGCTCTTGTCCTTGATCTCGGAGCCGTTGGCCTTGTCGCCGAAGGCGACCTGGGCGATGCCGGTGACGGCCAGCGGGTACAGGACGCCGCAGACGATCGTCAGAACCAGCAGCGCGCGCAGACCGGCCCACAGCAGACGAGCGGTGTTTCCTACGGAGTTGTTCATGGCTCAGCCGATTCCGGGGATGAGGGAGATGAGCATGTCGATGATCTTGATTCCGATGAACGGGGCGATCAGGCCGCCCACGCCGTACAGACCCAGATTGCGGCGGAGCATCTTGTCGGCGCTGGTCGGCTTGTACTGCACGCCCTTGAGGGCGAGCGGGACCAGGGCGATGATGATCAGCGCGTTGAAGATGACGGCGGAGAGGATCGCCGACTCGGGTGAGGACAGGCCCATGATGTTGAGCTTGTCGAGGCCCGGGTAGACCACGGCGAACATGGCCGGGATGATCGCGAAGTACTTCGCGACGTCGTTGGCGATGGAGAACGTGGTGAGGGCACCGCGCGTGATCAGCAACTGCTTGCCGATCTCCACGATCTCGATGAGCTTGGTGGGGTTGGAGTCCAGGTCCACCATGTTCCCGGCCTCCTTGGCGGCCGAGGTGCCCGTGTTCATCGCCACGCCGACATCGGCCTGCGCGAGCGCCGGGGCGTCGTTCGTGCCGTCGCCGGTCATCGCGACCAGCTTGCCGCCGGCCTGCTCCCGCTTGATGAGGGCCATCTTGTCCTCGGGAGTGGCCTCCGCGAGGAAGTCGTCCACGCCCGCCTCCTCCGCGATCGCCTTGGCCGTCAGCGGGTTGTCACCCGTGATCATGACGGTCTTGATGCCCATGCGGCGCAGCTCGTCGAACCGCTCCCGCATGCCCTCCTTGACGACGTCCTTGAGGTGGATGACACCCAGGACCCGGGCGCCCTCGTCGTCCCTGACGGCGACGAGCAGCGGCGTGCCGCCGGCCTCGGAGATCTTGTTGGCGACGAGATCCGCGTCGTCGGAGACCTGGCCGCCCTGCTCCTTGACCCAGGTGATGACCGAACCGGCCGCGCCCTTGCGGGTCTGCTTGCCATCCACGTCCACACCCGACATGCGGGTCTGGGCGGTGAAGGCGATCCACTCGGCGTTCGACAGCTCGCCCTGGTGCCGCTCGCGCAGCCCGTACTTCTCCTTCGCCAGGACGACGATGGAACGGCCCTCGGGAGTCTCGTCCGCGAGGGACGACAGCTGGGCGGCGTCGGCCAGTTCGGCTTCCGTCGTGCCCTTGACCGGGACGAACTCGGAGGCCTGGCGGTTTCCGAGGGTGATGGTGCCGGTCTTGTCGAGCAGCAGCGTGGAGACGTCACCGGCGGCTTCCACCGCACGACCGCTCATCGCGAGGACGTTGCGCTGTACGAGCCGGTCCATGCCGGCGATGCCGATCGCGGAGAGCAGCGCGCCGATGGTGGTCGGGATCAGGCAGACCAGCAGGGCGGTCAGCACGATCATGGACTGTTCGGCGCCCGCGTAGATCGCGAAGGGCTGGAGGGTGACGACGGCCAGCAGGAAGACGATGGTGAGGGACGCGAGCAGGATGTTCAGCGCGATCTCGTTGGGCGTCTTCTGTCGCGCAGCGCCCTCGACCAGGGCGATCATGCGGTCGATGAAGGTCTCACCGGGCTTGGTCGTGATCTTGATGACGATCCGGTCGGAGAGGACCTTCGTGCCGCCGGTGACGGCCGAGCGGTCGCCGCCGGACTCGCGGATGACGGGTGCGGACTCGCCCGTGATGGCGGACTCGTCGACCGATGCGACGCCCTCGACGACGTCACCGTCGCCGGGGATGATGTCGCCCGCCTCGCAGACGACGAGGTCGCCGATGCGCAGGTCGGTGCCCGGCACCTGCTCCTCGCTCTTGCCGTCCTGGGTCAGGCGGCGGGCGACGGAGTCGGTCTTGGCCTTGCGCAGGGTGTCCGCCTGGGCCTTGCCGCGGCCTTCCGCCACGGCCTCCGCCAGGTTGGCGAAGATGGTGGTCAGCCACAGCCAGGTGGTGATCGCCCAGCCGAACCAGTCCGTCGGGTCCTTGAGGGCAAGAACGGTGGTGACGACCGAGCCGATCAGGACCACGAACATGACCGGGGACTTGATCATGACGCGGGGGTCGAGCTTGCGGACGGCGTCCGGGAAGGACTTCAGCAGCTGTTTGGGATCGAACAGGCCGCCGCCCACGCGTCCGGCGCCCGGCTTGTGGCCGGTGGGCACGTCCTGGTGCGGAGCCCTGGTGGGAGTGGCGGTGCTCATGATGCGAGCCCTTCGGCGAGCGGACCCAGCGCCAGGGCCGGGAAGTAGGTCAGACCGGTGATGATGAGGATCGTGCCGACGAGCAGGCCGGTGTAGAGCGGCTTGTCAGTACGGAGAGTGCCTGCCGTCTCCGGCACGGGCTTCTGCTCGGCGAGCGAGCCGGCCAGCGCGAGGACGAACACCATCGGCAGGAAGCGGCCCAGCAGCATCGCGATGCCGATGGTGCTGTTGAACCACTGCGTGTCGGCGTTCAGGCCCGCGAAGGCGGAGCCGTTGTTGTTCGCGCCCGAGGTGTAGGCGTAGAGGACCTCGGAGAAGCCGTGCGCGCCGGAGTTCAGCATCGAGTGGGGCGGGGTGGGCAGGGCCATGGCCGCGGCGGTGAAGCAGAGCACCAGGGCGGGGGTGATGAGGATGTAGCAGGCCGCGAGCTTGATCTGCTGGGTGCCGATCTTCTTGCCCAGGTATTCGGGGGTGCGGCCGACCATCAGGCCCGCGATGAACACGGCGATGATCGCCATGATCAGCATGCCGTACAGGCCGGAGCCGACGCCGCCGGGCGCGATCTCGCCGAGCTGCATGCCCAGCAGCTGGATGCCACCGCCCAGTCCTGTGAAGGAGGAGTGGAAGGAGTTGACCGCGCCGGTCGAGGTCAGTGTGGTCGCGACGGAGAAGATCGCGGAGGCGCCGATGCCGAAGCGGGTCTCCTTGCCCTCCATCGCCCCGCCGGCGACGTCGAAGGCCGGGCCGTGGTGGGCGAATTCGGTCCACATCATCAGCGCGGTGAAGGTGAGCCAGATGGTCGCCATCGTGGCGAGGATCGCGTAGCCCTGGCGCAGGCTTCCGACCATGCGGCCGAAGCTGCGGGTCAGGGCGAACGGGATGACCAGGATGAGGAAGATCTCGAAGAGGTTCGAGAACGGGGTGGGGTTCTCGAAGGGGTGGGCGGAGTTGGCGTTGAAGTAGCCGCCTCCGTTGGTTCCCAGCTCCTTGATGACCTCCTGCGAGGCGACCGCCCCGCCGTTCCACTGCTGGCTGCCGCCCATGAACTGGCCGACCTCGTGGATCCCGGCGAAGTTCTGGATGGCACCGCAAGCGACCAGCACGATCGCGCCGATCACGGAGATCGGCAGCAAGATCCGGACGGTGCCGCGCACCAGGTCGGACCAGAAGTTGCCGAGCTCACCGGTGCGGGAGCGGGCGAAGCCCCGTACGAGGGCCACCGCCACAGCCATCCCGACCGCCGCGGAGACGAAGTTCTGCACCGCGAGGCCGCCGGTCTGCACGACGTGGCCCATGGCCTGCTCGCCGTAATACGACTGCCAGTTCGTGTTGGCCACGAAGGAGGCGGCGGTGTTGAAGGCCTGGTCGGGATCGATGGCGGAGAAGCCGAGTGAGCCGGGCAGGATGCCCTGGGCGCGCTGGAGGGCGTAGAGGAAGAGGACGCTCACTGCGGAGAAGGCCAGGACGCCGCGCAGGTACGCGGGCCAGCGCATCTCGGCCGACGGGTTGGCGCCGATGGCCTTGTAGATCCACTTCTCCGGCTTGTAGTGCTTCTCGGAGGAGTAGACCTTGGCCATGTAGTCGCCCAGTGGGCGGTAGGCCAGCGCGAGCGCGGCCATCAGTGCGAGGAGCTGGAGCACACCAGCGAAAACGGGACTCATCGGTGGCTAGAACCTCTCCGGGTACACAAGGGCGAGGACGAGGTATCCGAGCAGGGAGACGGCCACGACGAGGCCGACGATGTTTTCGGCGTTCACAGCTTGGTCACCCCCCGGGCGATGAGAGCCACCAGTGCGAAGACCGCGACCGTGGTGACGACGAAGGCCAGATCGGCCACCGTGAGCTCCTGGATGAAGAGGGAAGAAATGAATCGGCCAGATGGCCGATGACGAGATAACCGTGTCTTCATCCCGGCGTTAAGACACCTTGACGGGGTCCATACGGACGCACGGAAACTCTTAACGCCGCCCTTACGTGAAGCGCCGGAGAAAGCCTGGTCAGCCCTGGTGGGACAGGCCGGCCGTGTCCAGGGCGGAGCCGGCCTGGGCGGCCAGTGCGACGGCCACCAGGCGGTCCTGTTCCGGGGGGAGCGGGCCGGGGAGGGGATCCAGCAGGAAGCGGCCGTAGTAGTGCCCGCCGCCGACGACACGCAGCTCGGTCTCGCCGTCCGGCCAGCCGGCGTACTCCGTCACCCGCCCCGGGCGGTGCAGCCACAGGCCGCCATCGTGCTGGAGGCGCGGCAGATTTCCCATCAGGGTGCCGTATTCGAAGCGGCAGCCGCGCAACCCCAGCAGGCCGACGAGTTCCCGGCGCACGTACTCGACCACGGCCTCCGGCGAGCGGCCGTCCTCGGTCAGCCGGGCGGTTCCCTGAAGGCTCGACAGATGGGCCGCGTCAGTGATCACTGTCCTCCGGAGCCGCCGCGCGTGTACCGCCAGCTGCGAGACGACCAGGGCGACGACGAGCAGCAGGACCGCCGTCTCGATGTCGTCGCGGCCGGCGATCAAGAACCGTTGATAGGGCTCGGTCAGGAAGAAGTCGAACCAGGCGGCCGCCGACAGCGCGGCGAGGGCCCCGGCGACCCGGGTGCCGAGCGCGGCCACCGCGACCACGGCGACGACCAGGATCAGAGCCGCGTTCGTTGCCGAAAGATCCGTGCGGAAGGGTACGAGCGCGAGCGCCACGAGCAAGGGGACCACGAGGGCCGCGAGCAGGGCGGCCGTGTCGTGAAGTCGATACCCGGACATGTGATGCCTCCTGTCCGGACACGAGGGGTTCGAAATCAGAACTTCTCGGGCCTGATCAGAGCGACCACGAGATAGCCGAGCAGGGCGAGGGCGATGACCAGTCCGACCACGTTCTCCGCATCCATCTGGACCTTCTCCCTTTCACAGCGGCAGGCGGGGTGCCGCCTGTAAGAACACTGCCCCCTGCCGGAGGGACAGCCACACACCGCGGCCAGGTCTTGACGCACCTCATACGGCTGCCCCGCCTCGGCATCAAAGGCGCGTGAATACTGGAGCAGCGGCCGTATGGATGACGCCAAGAACACTGGTAATCAAGCCACGGCATTCCGACGCTGTCCTCACTTTGTCCAACGGAGGAACAGCGAAAGATGTCCATAGACATGGGAAAGCCGAGCACGGCAGGACAGGCCCCGGGCACGGAGGAGCCTCCTGATACCGGCGTACGAGCGCCCGCAGCAGGCGACCGCCACCGGCTGACCGCCCTCCAGGGACTGGCCGCGCTGTCGCTGGACGCGATGGCGTCCGTGGCGTACGGGCCGGAGTCGATCGTGCTCGTCCTGGCCGCGGCCGGTGCGTACGGCATGGGCTTCACCCTCCCCGTCACCCTGGCGATCGCCGCACTGCTGGCGGTCCTGGTGGCCTCGTACCGGCAGGTCATCGCCGCGTTCCCGGACGGCGGCGGCTCGTACGCCGTCGCCAAACGGCACCTGGGCCGGCGTACGAGTCTGGTGGCCGCGGCCTCGCTGATCCTGGACTACGTGCTGAACGTCGCCGTGTCCGTCACGGCCGGCGTGGCTGCCCTGACCTCGGCGTTCCCCGAGCTGTACGGGGAGCGGGTGTGGATCTGCCTGGGTGTCCTGGTGCTGGTCACCGCGGTGAACCTGCGAGGGGTCGTGGAATCCGCCAAGGCGTTCCTCGTGCCCACCGCCGTCTTCGTCGGGTCGATCCTCGCGATGGTCGTCGTCGGCCTCTTCCGCGACGGTCCCGTCAGCACCGCCTCCGCTGCCGGGCACGCCTCCGCGCTCGGCGAGGGCGCCACCACCGTTGGTGCGCTCCTGCTGCTGAAGGCCTTCGCCGCCGGCTGTTCCGCGCTGACGGGCGTCGAGGCCGTCGCCAACGCCGTTCCGTCGTTCCGGGCGCCGGCCGCCCGCCGCGCCCAGCGCACCGAGGTCGCACTCGGCGCCCTGCTCGGTGTGATGCTGATCGGCCTATCGATCCTGATCGGGCGCTTCCACCTCCAGCCCGTCGAGGGCGTGACCGTGCTCGCCCAGCTCGCGGACGCCTCCTTCGGGCACAACGCCGCCTTCTACGTGGTCCAGTTCGCCACGATGGTGTTGCTCGCGCTGGCAGCGAACACCTCCTTCGGTGGTCTGCCGGTGCTCATGAGCCTGTTGGCCCGCGACAACCACCTGCCGCACGTCTTCGCGCTCAAGGCCGACCGCCAGGTCCACCGCCACGGCGTGGTCTGGCTGGCCCTCGTCTCCGCCCTGCTGCTCGTCTTCTCCGGCGGCGACACCAACACCCTCGTCCCGCTCTTCGCGATCGGCGTCTTCATCGGCTTCACCATCTGCCAGGTCGGCATGGTCCGGCACTGGTACGGCGAGCGGCCGCGCGGCTGGCAGGCGAAGGCGGCGCTCAACGGCTTCGGCGCCCTGCTGACCGGTGTCTCGGCCGTCGTCGTCACCGCCACCAAGTTCACCGAGGGCGCCTGGCTGATCGTCGTCGCGCTGCCGTTGCTCGTTCTCGGCTTCGAGAAGATCCACCGCGCATACACCGAGATCGGCGAACGCCTGGAGCTCGGCCGGATTCCGCAGGCCCCGCGGCGCTCCCGCTCCGTGGTCGTGGTCCCCGTCTCCGGACTGTCCCGCCTGACCAGCCAGGCTCTCAATGCGGCCAGCTCACTCGGCGATGACGTTCTCGCCGTGACCGTCACCCACCCGGCTCCCGAGGACCGCCAGACCGCTGAAGCCCTCAGGCGGGACTGGGAGTTGTGGAAGCCCGGCGTCGAGCTGATCGAGCTCTCATCGGAAACCCGCTCGCTCGGCCGCCCCCTGGCGGCATACGTGCGGAAGCTGGCCCAGTCCCACCCGGACGCCCAGGTGACCGTCCTGATTCCGGAGACCGAACCGGCCCACCTGTGGCAGCGGCTGCTCCAGAACCAGCGCGGCTCCGTCGTGGCCCACGCGGTCCGCCGCGACACCGACGCCGTGATCTGCCGGCTGCGCTTCCGCATCACGGCAGACACACGCTGACGTGCGTTGACGCACCTCTGACGGCGGCTTGACACGTCTCGTGCGCCACCGTCAAGAAGGTGCCAATTCCCGCGCCCACAAGCGTATTTCCAAGGGAACAGGCAGTAGTTTCCTGCCTGTTGCGCCGCCGGGGACCTCGCATACTCACATGACGGCCGAGGGGGTCCATGGGGGACGGTCCCCGGCGGCGACACCCTCTTCCGCACCCTGGCCGCGAGCCGCCGGGGCTGCTACGCCTCGAACCCATCCAGAAGGTCGCTTCATGCCTCCCGCCGCCGCGCAGCACGTTCCTCCGGGTCTCGGGACACCTCCGCGGACCCCGACCAACCGACCGTCCCGGAAACGCTCCGGCCAGGTGAACGTCGTGGACCCCGAGCTCCTCGCCGCCTCCGCACGGGAGGCCGTCGGAAAGCTCCACCCGCGCGAACTGGTCAAGAAGCCGGTGCTGTTCGTCGTCGCCGTCGGATCAGTGCTGACCACGCTCTCGGCGCTCATCCACCCGTCCGTCTTCACCTGGGTGATCAGCGTCTGGCTCTGGCTGACGGTCCTGTTCGCCAACCTCGCCGAGGCCGTTGCCGAAGGCCGGGGCCGGGCTCAGGCGGAGTCGCTGCGCAAGGCGCGTACGGACACCGTCGCGGTACGGCTGAACCACTGGACGTACGGGGCGAACCTGAACCGGGCCGAGACCGAGGTGGTCACGCCGGCCGAGCTCCAGCCCTTCGACTTCGTGCTCGTCGAGGTTGGCGAACTGATCCCGGCCGACGGTGATGTGGTCGACGGGGCCGCGATGGTGGACGAGTCGGCCGTCACCGGCGAATCGGCACCCGTCCTGCGGGAGTCGGGCGGCGACCGCTCCGGCGTCACCGGCGGTACGACCGTGCTGTCCGACTCGATCGTCGTACGGGTCACCTCGCGCCCGGGTAACAGCTTCATCGACCGCATGATCGCGTTGGTCGAGGGCGCCACCCGGCAGAAGACCCCGAACGAGATCGCGCTCAACATCTTGCTGGCCGCACTCACCGTCATCTTCGTCCTGGTGGTCGTCGCCATCCAGCCGATGGCCGCCTACGCGCACGCCGCACAGTCCACGACCGTCCTGGTCGCCCTGCTCGTCACCCTCATCCCCACCACGATCGGCGCCCTCCTGTCGGCGATCGGCATCGCGGGCATGGACCGGCTCGTCCAGCGGAACGTCATCGCGATGAGCGGACGCGCCGTCGAGGCGGCCGGAGACGTGAACACCCTGCTCCTCGACAAGACCGGCACCATCACCTTCGGCAACCGCGAGGCCGCAGCCTTCATCCCCCTGCCCGGCGTGGATCACATCAAGCTGGCGGACGCCGCCCAGCTGTCCTCGCTCGCCGACGAGACGCCCGAGGGCCGCTCCGTCGTCGCCCTCGCCCAGCAGTACGGACTCCAGCCGGCCGCCGCGGAGGACCTCAGCAACCCCCGCTTCACCGAGTTCAGCGCCCGGACCCGGATGAGCGGCGTGAATCTGAGCTGGGACAACGGCGCCGGCTGCGCCATCCGCAAGGGCGCGATGACGCAGGTCTGCGACTGGGTGGTGGCGCGCGGCGGGACCGTACCGTCGGAAGCAGTAGCTTGGTCGGCCACCGTGTCCGAGTCCGGGGGCACGCCCCTGCTGGTTGCGGTCCACGACTGGGACGGCCCGAGGGTGCTGGGGATCATCCACCTCAAGGACGTGGTCAAGGAGGGGATCCGGGAGCGCTTCGCGGAGCTGCGCAGCATGGGGATCCGTACGGTCATGGTGACCGGCGACAACGAGCTGACGGCCCGCGCCATCGCGCAGGAGGCCGGCGTCGACGAATACCTCGCAGAGGCCACCCCCGAGGACAAGCTCGCCCTCATCAAGCGGGAGCAGGCGGGCGGCAAGCTCGTCGCGATGACCGGTGACGGCACGAACGACGCCCCGGCCCTGGCCCAGGCCGACGTGGGCGTGGCGATGAACACGGGCACCTCGGCTGCCAAGGAGGCCGGGAACATGGTGGACCTGGACTCCAACCCCACCAAGCTCATCGACATCGTCGAGATCGGCAAGCAGCTCCTCATCACCCGAGGCGCGCTCACCACGTTCTCGATCACGAACGACGTCGCCAAGTACTTCGCGATCATCCCGGCCATGTTCGCCTCGGCCTACCCGGGACTCGAAGCCCTCAACATCATGGGCCTGAGCAGCCCGACCTCCGCCATCACCTCGGCGATCATCTTCAACGCCCTGATCATCGTCGCCCTCATCCCGCTCGCCCTGCGCGGCGTCCGCTACAAGCCCGCCTCCGCGCACGACCTGCTGCGCCGCAACCTGGGCGTCTACGGGCTCGGCGGCCTGATCCTGCCGTTCGTCGGCATCAAGCTCATCGACCTGCTGGTGTCCACCATCCCCGGCCTCGGCTGAACTGCGTCGGGTCCCCTGTGGGGGCGGTCCCCGTCCGGGCCGCCCCCACACCAGCAATCTCCGTCCTGAGCGTGCGTGCCTCTACTACGCCACAGGTGGCACTGTTTGCGTTAAGGACGCGTCAGGGTTTGTCCGCTCGCGTGCATGAGTGATCAGCCTGCGTACGCTGGCTCAGCCGTCGATGTCGACGGCTGATTCTTTGCGTACGACAGGAGCACCCCACGATGGCCACCCCTGCCCGCTCCTCGCGCCTGCGCGCGTGGATGCTGGAAGGCTTGACCGCCCAGACGAGTTCGCCCGCCGCCAAGGAGGCGGCGGCCCAGCCCCACGGCCGACCGTGGTGGCGCGTCATGTGCCTGACCGGTCTCGACTACTTCTCCACCCTCGGCTACCAGCCCGGCATCGCGTTCCTCGCGGCCGGTCTGCTGTCGCCGCTGGCGACCATCGTGCTCGTACTGCTGACACTGTTCGGCGCGCTCCCCGTCTACCGGCGGGTCGCGGAGGAGAGCCCGCACGGCGAGGGTTCCATCGCCATGCTGGAGCGGCTGCTCACCTTCTGGAAGGGGAAGCTGTTCGTCCTGACCCTGCTCGGGTTCGCGGCGACCGACTTCCTCATCACCATCACCCTCTCCGCGGCCGACGCGACCGCGCACATGGTGGAGAACCCGCACCTCACCAGCACCCTGCACGGCCACGAGGTTCTGATCACCCTGATCCTGATCGCGCTTCTGGGCGGGGTGTTCCTGAAGGGGTTCAGCGAGGCCATCGGCGTCGCCGTGGTCCTGGTGGCCACCTATCTCAGCCTGAACGTCGTCGTCGTGGCCGTCGGGCTGTGGAACGTGTTCACCGAGCCGCAGGTCATCACCGACTGGACCACCGCGCTCACCGCCGAGCACGGCAACTTCTTCATGATGATCGCGATCGCGCTCGTCGTGTTCCCGAAGCTCGCCCTCGGCCTGTCCGGCTTCGAAACCGGTGTAGCTGTTATGCCGCACGTCCAAGGCGAGCCCGACGACACCGAAGCCAAGCCCGCCGGCCGAATCCGCGGCGCCAAGAAGCTGCTGACCACGGCCGCCGTGATCATGAGCATCTTCCTGATCTGCTCCAGCCTCATCACGACCCTGCTGATCCCGGCCGACCAGTTCCAGCCGGGCGGCGAGGCCAACGGCCGCGCCCTCGCCTACCTGGCCCACGAGTACCTGGGCTCCGCCTTCGGCACCGTTTACGACATCTCGACGATCCTGATCCTCTGGTTCGCCGGCGCCTCCGCGATGGCCGGCCTGCTGAACCTGATGCCGCGCTACCTGCCCCGGTACGGCATGGCCCCGCACTGGGCCCGCGCCCTGCGCCCGATGGTCATCGTGTTCACCCTGATCGCGTTCCTCGTGACCTGGATCTTCAACGCGGACGTGGACGCGCAGGGCGGCGCGTACGCCACCGGCGTGCTCGTCCTGATCACCTCGGCCGCGGTCGCCGTGACCATCGCCGCCCGCCGGGCGGGGGAGCGCGGCTGGACCATCGGCTTCGGCGTCATCTCCGCCGTCTTCGTCTACACCACCGCCGTCAACGTCGCCGAACGACCCGACGGCGTGAAGATCGGCGCCTGCTTCATCGCCGGCATCATGGCGCTCTCCCTCCTCTCCCGCCTCGCCCGCGTCTTCGAGCTGCGCGTCACCCACGTGGAATTCGACGACATGGCCCAACGGTTCATCCGCGACACCGCCAACCGCACCATCCGGTTCATCGCCAACGAGCCCGACAACCGGGACCTTGAGGAGTACCGGCTGAAGAAGGCGCAGATCCGCGCGGACAACGACATCCCGTCCGAGGACGACGTCATGTTCGTCGAGGTCACCGTCCTGGACGCGTCCGAGTTCGAATCCGGCATGCGGGTGCGCGGTGAAGTCCTGCACGGCCGCTACCGCGTCCTGACCCTGGAGAGCTCCAGCATCCCCAACGCCCTCGCCGCCCTCCTCCTCCACGTACGGGACGAGACCGGCCAGCGCCCGCACATCTACTTCGAGTGGACCGAGGGCAACCCGATGGCCAACTTCTTCCGCTTCTTCCTCTTCGGACAGGGCGAGGTCGCCCCCGTCACCCGCGAGGTCATCCGGGAGGCCGAACCGGACCGCGCCCGCCGCCCCCACGTCCACGCCGGCTGACGCGGCGTAAGGACCCCGACAGGAATCCCGCTGGACCCTCGCCATGGCGAAGGTCCAGCGGGATTCTCATTACGTGAACACTCGCTCGCGCCCAGACCGCCAGATCCGCCAGACCGTACTGGTCCTCGGGGCGGCCGGACTGACCGTCATCGCCACCGGCGCCGCCCTGGAAGCCCTGTGGCTGCTCGGGATCGGGGTCTGGGGCGTCATCGCAGCGATGGTGATCGAGCTCGCCTACCAGCCGTAGACGGGCAGGCCGCAGGATCCGTTGGATCTATGAGGTCGGCCCTAACCGCCGATGTCGCGGCTGCGGAAGTCCTCCAGCGTCTCGCGCCGGACCAGCATCCGGGCCGAGCCCTCATGGACCGCGATGACCGCGGGCCGGCCCACGAGGTTGTAGCCGGAGGCCATGGACAGCTGGTACGCACCCGCCACCGGTGTGGCGAGCAGGTCGCCGGGGTGGATGTCGCCGGGCAGCTCCACGTCGGCCGCAAGGATGTCGCCGGCCTCGCAGTGCCGGCCGACGACCGTGGCCGTACGCGGTCCGGCCGTCGAGGCGCGGCCGATCAGACGGGGCGCGTAGCGCACCCCGTACAGGGCGGGGCGAGGGTTGTCGCTCATGCCGCCGTCGACGGCGACGAACACCTCCTCCCCGGCGTGCTTGACGGTGAGCACCCGGTACAGGGCGACCCCGGCCGGTCCCACGACGGCCCGCCCGGGCTCGACGACGAGCCGGGGTACGGTCAGTCCGGCGGCCGCGCAGCCTTCGATGAGCTCGGCGCGCATCCTGCGCGCGAGCGTCGTGAGGTCGAGGGCGGGCTCGCCGGGCCGGTACGCGATGCCGTGGCCACCGCCCATGTCCAGCTCGGCCAGGACGACCCCGTGTGCGTCACGGACACGGGCCATCAGTCCGACCATGCGGCGCAGCGCCACCAGATAGGGCTTCACGTCGGCGATCTGGGAGCCGATGTGGCAGTGCAGCCCCGTGAGTTCGAGCTGCGACTGACCGAGTACCCGGGTGATTGCGTGCTGTGCGCCCCCGTCGGTGAGGGAGAGACCGAACTTCTGGTCGTCGGTACCGGTACGGATCTTGTCGTGCCCGCCGGCGGCGACGCCGGGCACCACCCGCACCATGACCTTCTGGCGCCGGCCGGGGCCGACGGCGGCCGCGATCCTCGCTATCTCGGACGGGCTGTCGATGACGATCCGCCCCACGCCGAGCCGCAGTGCCGCCTCCAGGTCGCGGGGTGACTTGGCATTGCCGTGCAACACGATGCGGTCGGGCGGGAAACCGGCGGTGACGGCGAGCTCCAACTCGCCTGCCGAGCACACGTCGAGCCCCAGACCCTCCTCATCGACCCAGCGCACCATGGCACGGGAGAGGAACGCCTTGGCGGCGTAGAGGACATCGGCTTCAGGGAACGCATCCCGATAGGTTCGGCACCGCTCGCGGACCTCGCCCTCGTCCAGAACGTAGGCCGGAGTGTCGAACCGCTCGGCGATCTCTGCCAGTGATACTCCGCCGACGGCCAGCCCACCAGGCGTCACCTGAGTCGTGGAGGCAGGCCAGATCGACAGATCATCCGCACTGGCCTCGTGCTCGGACAGAACAGCTGTGGCCACCGTGTGATCCCCCATCAGGCGATCCGGGCTGCGATCGGGGAAGCCTGGGGCAGTGGAGCCGCGACCGGAGGCCCCGCGGCGACCGCGGGAGCGGTGAACGTCGGGTCGACGGTCAGAAGGGATACGCCGAGCGGCTCGGCCATCGCGCGGAGCGCGGACTCGGAGAGCCGGATCCACGGCTGCTGGACGCCCAGTGTCGCGGCCAGACGGTCCGGGCCGGTGAAGCCGACGATGGTGCGAGCTCCCAGCGGGGTGCGGAACAGGCGCACCACCACTTCCGCTCCTCCCGGCCGGACCGGCACGTACAGGGGTCCGGCCGGGACCTGTTCTTCAGGCTCGGGATCGTCGTCGTACTGGAACAAACACATGGGGCCCTCCCTGAGGAACCACGAGCGGCAGGTGACGCCCCGGGTGCGGGGAGGCAGTCCGGGGCGCGGGTTCGAAGCTATCCCCGCATCCCCGCACCCATGGCCACCCCGTAACGAGACCCATACGGGGGCGGGCCAAGTCCTGACGGATCACTGACGCCGGAGCGTTGTGGCATCAGAAACCCGTCATGGTCACGGATCTCCGCGCTAGTGTCCTGCGCCGGAGATCCGTCGTTAGTTTATGTATGACTGCTTCTGCGGATGTGCCGGTGCCTCGTCGTGGTCCGAAGTTGGAACCGTTGTTGTTGTCTTCCGATGAGCGTGTGGTGTTGGAGCGTTGGGTCCGCAGGGCGTCATCTGCGCAGGCGGTGGCCTTGCGGGCCCGCATCGTGTTGGCGTGTGCCGGTGCTGATGTGCCGCCGATTGTCGTGGTGGCACGGGAGTTGCATATCGCGGCCGACACGGTCCGCAAGTGGCGTCGCCGGTTCCTGGCGGCCCGGCTGGACGGGCTGGTCGACGAGCCCCGGCCTGGCCGGCCACCCACCATCAGCGTTGATCAGGTGGAGGCGGTAGTGGTCGGCACGCTGGAGGAGATCCCGAAGAACGCCACTCACTGGTCGCGTTCATCGATGGCCGCCCGCAGTGGCCTGTCGAAGTCGACAGTGGGCCGGATCTGGCGGAAGTTCCAGCTCAAGCCCCATTTGAGCGACACGTTCAAGCTGTCGACGGACCCGCTGTTCGTGGAGAAGCTCTACGACGTGGTGGGGCTGTATTTCAACCCGCCCGAAGGAGCGGTGGTGCTGTCGGTGGACGAGAAGTCCCAGATCCAGGCTCTTGACCGCTCTCAGCCAGTGCTGCCGATGATGCCCGGCATGCCCGAGCGCCGCACTCACGACTATGTTCGCAACGGGCTGACCACCTTGTTCGCGGCCTTCGACGTCGCGACCGGTGAAGTCATCACCTCACTGCACCGTCGCCACCGGGCCGCGGAGTTCAAGAAGTTCCTCATCAAGATCGACAAAGAGGTCCCCGAACACCTTCAGGTCCACCTGATCTGCGACAACTACGGCACCCACAAAACCCCGGCCATCAAGACGTGGCTGGCCAAACACCCACGGTTCCACCTGCACTTCACACCCACCGGCTCCTCCTGGATCAACCAGGTTGAGCGATGGTTCGGCTTCCTCGCGGACCAGAAGATCCGCCGTGGCGCCCACAAGAGTGTGCGCTCCCTGGAAGCCGACATCCGAGCCTGGGTCAAGCAGTGGAACGAAAACCCGACCCCGTTCACCTGGACCAAGACAGCCGAAGAGATCCTCGACTCACTCGCCCGCTTCTGCCAACGGATCTCCGGCGCAGGACACTAGAAGGACATCAGCAACCGCACCTCATCCCCCGACGAGGCCGTTTCATGAGGACCGTCGGACGAGACGAGAGGGAAGAGGCCATGCGGAGAGTCGTGGTCGGTGTGACCGGAACGGCGGGCAATCTGGCCGCGTTGCACCGGGCCGCCGCGGAAGCGCGCGTGCGTGGTGCGGACCTGTGGGCCGTCCTGGCCTGGCAGTCACCGGGCGGCGAACTCGGAAGCCGCAACGGTCTCGGGCCCCATGCCCTCGCCCAGTGCCGTGCCGCGGCCGCCGAAAGACTCCGCGAGGTTCTCGATACGGCGTTCGGCGCCGTGAAGCCCGGTGTCACCCTAGAGGGCCTCACGGTACGAGGGACCCCGGGTGCGGCCCTCGTGGACGTCGCACGCGATCCGGAAGACCTCCTCGTGGTGGGCACGGGATCCCGCGCCGCGCTGCGCCGCCTCGTCTGCCCCTCGGTGGCCCGCCACTGCCTCGCGCACGCCGCCTGCCCCGTGTTGGTGGTTCCCCCGTCCCCGCTCCAGGCCGAACTCGACGCGGCACACCGCCGCAACTTCTGGAGAATGCCGCTGGACCCACGGGAGCTTGCGCAATGAGTCGCACGAATCGGTGAAGCGGTTTGGCTCGCCGATTGAGGTGTACAGGGCGCACGAGTCCCCGACAGGAGGGGGACTCGTGCGCAGCAGGGTCGCCTCGCCTACGGTTACCAGGCTCAGGACGTACGCCGCCCGGCCGTCCGAGAGTTGGTCGCAACTCGGGACCGCCGTCGTACGCTGCCAGAGCTCCACCACGTCAGCCGCCGACTGGGAGTAGCCGCGTGACCGAGCCGCAGCCGTCCAAGCCCCTTCTGTACGTCGTCGTTTGCGCTGCCGGAATCGCCGGCCACGTGCACAATCTGATCACCGCCGCTGGCGCCCCTGCTGCGGCCCAAAATCCCATCGCCCGATAGATGACCCGATCACGTGTGGTGGCAAGGGTCCGGCCGAGCGTGATGACTGTGCGGCCGGCCTTTGGGCCGCACAGCCTGGTCTACTCGTCAGCCACAGTCGCCGTACCCTCCGCCCCAGTCGTCATCGTCGTCGTACCCGCCGTGGCCGTAACCTCCGTGGCCACCGCCGTCATCGTCCCAGCCACCGCCGTGGACGTAAGTGACGGAGTAGGTGGGGGTTGCCGCCGAGGCCGTACCGGCGGCCCCGAGGGCGGCGCCACCGGCCATCAGAACGCCGATGGCGGACACCGCGAAGAGCCGCTTCATTCTCAGTGCCTGCATGGTTCAGAACCCTTCTCGTTGTTCTGCCACTTGCTGCGGCGCGAAGTTGTTCTGCCTCCTTACGTAGGAGGTGTGCGCGGGTTATGCATGTGGCCGCATAGATTTAACGAGCGCAAAGTCGCCGTCAACGCGACCTCGCTGGGCCACGGACCCGCTGGACTGGTGTGCGATGTTCTCAAGCCCCGAACTCCGGGCTCGTCACCGCGGAAGCAGGTTGATTCCCCCAGTTGCAACCAACCCGTACATATGATTATAGCCACCCGCCTGGGACTCGTCACTCTGGCGGGGAGCCGGAAAAGCCTGCCCATCACGGTCGAGTGGGCGGCTGGCCCGGCGTCGGCCCGGCTGTCAACAGGGCTCCCGCTCCTGCCCGCCCGCTCCCGCCGTTCGGACGTAATCCGGGGACGAGGCGCCGGTCGTGGACACCCTCGTCATCGCCCACGGGGAGCTGGAGGTGCGGTCCGGGCCGGCGTTCCTCCACCGGTCATGATGGCCTCGACAGAAGATCTTCCCCGGATTGCCGACTCAGAGCGTGCAGCACGGCAGACGGCACGCATCCGGAAACCGGTCAGCGGCCTCCAGGGCCGGCGCCGCCACTCATCCGAGTCAGACCGTCCGGCCCGCACCCAACGGTCGTAGTGCCGCACGCACAACTCCCGCCCGTTGACGCCGAAGCGGCACCCATCAGCCGCGCAGGCGGCGAGTTCACCGCGTCCACGAACGGGCCGCCCAGGGGCAGCGAGAAAATCCGCCAGGGCTGTCCGGCCCTGGCGGCGCCGCCGGATGACGTGCCCGTCGTACAGACCCTGCTGCCCGGTCACGCGGTCACATTTGGTGACCTGGATGGTGGATCGCAGTGCGGAACTCAGCCCGGACGGAGGCCAGCAACCTCTCCAGCACCCTGGCACGCCCGTGACCGGGGCTGATGCCGGGGACGGTCGCAGTCGCACCTCCCACCCCGTGAACCAGCCCGCATCCCCCAGGGTGCGGCGGACATCTTCGACCGCCACGGTGGGGAGTTGGAACAGTGCGGTGCTGCGGGCCTGGCTGGGTCGAATTCCGAGCTGGTCCAGCCGCTGGGTCAGTTGTGTGGTGCTGATCGGGCGTCCGGGCCGGCCGCCGGGGAAGACCCATGGAGACGGGGCCAAGGCCCCGATGTTCGTCCCAGGAGGTGATTGTGGTCCGTGACTGGTCCAGGAGAAGCGTTTGAAGAGCTCCGGAGATTGCTCATGGTTGCTTTTCGACTACCCTATGAAACTGTCGGGATATTGCACGGAGAGGGCAATACTTCCTCCAGGCGCCGGACTTCGCTCCTCTAGAAGTACCCAAGCTTTTTTGGGGAGTAGCAGCTACAAAAAACGTTCTTGGTCTGTTGGTGGTACGGCAGCGGCACCCGCGCTGACCAGTGAGAACGGCGGTACGCACGGCTTGTTACAGGGCAGTGGTCCGTAAGAAGCCATCTCATTTGGATGGTTGGGTAGGTTGTCGGTCGTGGCGGGGATTGTTGAGCGGCTGGTGCCGGATGAGTTGTGGGCGCTGTTCCAGCGGGTGGTGCCGGAGGCGCCATTGCGGCCTCAGGGCGGTGGCCGACGTCGGCATGGTGACCGTGAAGTACTGGCCGCGATCGTCTTCGTTGCCACCTCGGGTTGTACCTGGCAGCAGCTGCCCGAGGCATCGTTCGGGCCATCGGGGGCGACAGCCCACCGACGCTTCTCCGAGTGGACGAAGGCCAGGGTGTGGGCCAAGCTCCACCGCCTGGTCCTTGACGAGCTCGGCGCCCGCGGCGACCTGGACTGGTCCCGGTGCGCGATCGACGCCGTGAACATGCGGGCCACGAAGACGGTAACGGGGACCTGACAGGTCCGAATCCTGTCGACAGGGCAAGTTCGGATCGAAGATCCACTTGATCACAGAGCGAACGGGTCTACCCCTGTCCGTCGGAATCTCGGGGGCGAATCTGCACGACAGTCAGGCACTCGAACCCCTCGTACGCGCTATCCCGCCCATCCGTTCACGCCGCGGACGCCGTCGGCGCAAGCCCGCCAAGCTCCATGCAGACAAGGGTTACGAGTACGCTCACCTGCGGAAATGGTGACGTCAGCGCGGCATCAAGCACCGCATCGCCCGCAGAGGAATCGAGTCCTCGCAGCGGCTGGGACGTCACCGCTGGACCATAGAACGGACCATGGCCTGGCTCGCCGACTGTCGCCGACTCCATCGCCTCTACGAACGCAAGGCCGAGCATCTACCGCAGACTCGCCAAATGAGATGACGTCTGAGGCTGCCGGTGTTCCGACTGCGGTAGCCCATCGGGGCCGGGAGCCGGTGCGCGCCGCCGCGGAGGACGGGGCCGTACGCTGCGCGTCAGCCTTCCGGAGCAGTGGCCCGGCGTGATCGCCGACGCGGCCGTGCTCGCCCGCGTGCTCACCATTCAGGCGGCCGGGCCGCCGCGTGCGGCTGACGGCCGAGACCCGGCCCGGCGTCGTGGAGATCCACATCGCTGAAGGAACCCGCGGTGACGCTCACGCTTCCAGTGGCAGCACCCAGGCGGGGAGCGGGTCGCTGCAAGCCGGAGACTTTGAAGGCCGTGCGGGCCGTCTCGCGGTCGATGCGCTGCGCCAGCTGTCGCAGGGCGGTCGTGCCGCGCCGCGCGGGCCAGGACCGTCGGGTCGATGTCGACCTGGCTTCCCTGCGTGTCCCCGACGATCATCTGCTGGGCCACCCCGTCGGACCAGTGGACGAGACGAGGGAGTCGGTGCGGACGGTGTCCGTCTTGATGGGGTTCCCGCCGGGCGAGGACCCCATCGGCTTCAAGGGCCCGGTGGGCTGCTCCACGGTGACGGCCGGGAGTAGTCGTACGGCGGCGGGCTCCACGGCACGGGCGCGGGGGCGGGGGAGGGCTCGAACGGGCCGGCCCGGTTCGCCATGAGGACCATCATCGTCCCGACGAAGAGCAGGGTGATGACGATGAGGGCGAGCCCGACGGGGTTGCGGGGGTTGTAGTAGTAGCTGTTCGTACCCCACTTGCTCCGTCTGAAGACCGGTTCGTCGTCGTGATGCACAGGCTGCGTCCTCGGTAGAAGGTTCTCGGTGACCCGCACGACCTCAGCGGGATGGTGCTTGCGGTCAAGAGGCGCAGCCGGGCGAGGTCCTCGCGGCGTTCGCTGACGTGGGCCGGCGGATTCTGCACCCGTAACTTCACCACGTACCGGCGCGGCTGACCCTCGTATGAGCACGTGCTGTACGCCATCGCCACATTGTCCGCGATCCGCACGGCGCTGCCGATGTCGGCCTCCATCGCGTAGCCGGTGATGTCTCCACCGCCCATGGGCCTGAGCATCTACGGCAGCTAGGTACGGCTGGTGGGGGCTGCGGCGACGGGAATTCGTGCCTGTGGCAGCCTGCCGTCATGCCAGCCGAGCTGCGAGAACATGCGGGCCGTCACTACGCCGTCCAGTTCCACTACGCCTTGCCCGACGACGCCTGGGCTGTGGAGCTGAGTGAGGCCGTGCCTGCGCCGGCCACGTGGGCCGAGGACACCAGTGCCGAGAGGTACCTGCCTGGAGCCGCCTTCATGGTGGCGCTCGTCCCCGATGAGGATCCGAATCTGGAACCGACCGTCCACATCCACAGCCACGATGAGCACGTCATCCCGTACGAGGTCATGCGCTGGTTCCTTGAGCAGGTGGCCGACCAGGTCGAACGTTGCCGCATTGCCTTCGGGCACGACGGGCGGGAAGCAGTGGAATGATCTCGTCGTCGCTGGTGTGATCACGGCGTCGGAGCCGGCATGGGTACGCCCGTTCACCGGGCTGGACCCACGGCAGTTCGGCAGGGACCGGGCTTGCTGGTCGCCGCGCATCATCGACCACCTCGGGCCGAAGCTTGCCCTGCAGCCCCGCAAGCGGTTCGCCGAGGACACCGTGCGCATCGTGGAAGGCACACTCGTCCCCACCCGGGACCACTTCGTGGCGCACGAGAAGACGCTCATGGTCCAGTGCGTGCCTCCAGCCGGCAGCGGACGTCGACGATGCCCTCGACGGATCGGGCGAGGTGCTCGACCATGGGAATCAGGTGGTCGTCCCGGACGCTGCCGGTCAGGGTGGCGATGCCTTGTGTGACGGTGACCGTGACCTCGTTGTGGGAGAGCGGGAACAGGCGCTCGATGACGCTCTTTCGGATTTCGGCGGTGAGTTCCTCGTCGGTGCGCAGGAACACCTTCAGGAGGTCGGAGCGGCTGACGACGCCCTTGAGGGTGCCGTCGGCGTCGACGACCGGGAGGCGCTTGATGTGCCGGTCTGCCATGAGGCGGGCTGCTTGGGGGAGGGTGGCGTCGGGGCGGATCGTGACCGCGGGAGCGGTCATCAGGTTCTCCGCACGGGTGGAGCCGGCCTTGGCGGTGTCGCCGAGGCGGCGCATCTGCTCGATGAGGCCGGGGCGCTGCTCGTGGAACTCCTCCTTGGGCAGCAGGTCGGCCTCGGAGACCACGCCGACGACGCGGCCTTCGCCTTCGACGACGGGAAGGGCGGTGACCTTCCAGCGCTTGATGGCGGCTGCGATGTCCTTGAAGCCGGTGTCGGGGGTGACGGCGATGTACCTGGTGGTCATCACGTCGGCGACGGTGTACGGGGTGGAGGTCATGGCGGGTCCTCAGCGTGCGTGGGCGAGCGGGGTGCCGCTGCCGTGGGGAGCGAACGGGACGAGCAGCTTGGTGCGGGCGGAGTCGAGCCGATCGGCGATCACGGCGGACACGGCAACGGAGACGGCCCGGCCGGTGGCGGAGTCCTCCAGGCACAGATGCGGGTGCCGGTGGGGAAGGTGACCGTGGGGGAGTGGGCGAGGAGGGCTTCGCGGGCCTCCGGGGCCATTGCGTCGAGGATGGTGTGCGTGGTGCTCATGGTGTGCCTCCACCCCTTGGTTCTCACCGTGGAGCGCGAGCCGGGACTCCGGGAGGGCCGTGCGGGGCAGACCGTGGGGCCGCCCGGCCCGGTCAGCGGACCAGGACGGCCTCGCCGGACTTGGGTACGACGGCCGTCCACCCCAACTCGTGGTCGATGCGGTCCCGGAGGGTCTCGGCCGCGGTCTCCTCGCCGTGGACGAGATAGGTGGTGTGCGGGGCAGGGGCGCCGCGCAGCCAGTCGATGATCTGGCCGGCGTCCGCGTGCGCCGAGAAGTGCGGTACGTCGGCGACCTCGGCGCGTACGGGGACGTACTCGCCGAACATCTTCAAGGTGCGGGCGCCGTCGACGAGGTCGCGGGCGCGGGTGCCCTCGGCGGCGAAGCCGACGATGACCACGGCGTTGCGGGGGTCGGGCAGGATCCGGTGGAGGTGGTGCAGGACGCGGCCGCCGGTGGCCATGCCGGCGGAGGAGATGATGACCGCCGGCCCGCCGGCGTTGTTGATGTCGATGGATTCCTGCACGGTGCGGGCGGCCAGGAAGGGCTCGGGGCTGATGGCGTCCTCTCCCCGGGCGAGGACCTCCGGCCGCATCTCGGGGGCACGGGCGCGCAGGGCGTCGCGGTAGACGTCCAGGGCGGCCAGGGCCATGGGGCTGTCGACGTATACGGGGACGTGGCGGGGCAGTGTGCCGGCGCTGCGCAGTGCGGCGAGTTCGTGCAGGACGACCTCGGTCCGGTCGATCGCGAAGGCGGGGATGACCACCGTTCCGCCCCGGGAGAGGGCGCGGGTGATCACGGAGGTGAACTCGCGGCGGGCGCTCGCGTGATCGTGGTGACGGTTTCCGTACGTCGATTCCATCAGCAGGACGTCCGCGCCGGAGAACGGCTCGGGCGGCAGCAGGAGCGGGTGCCCCGGGCGGCCGAGGTCGCCGCTGACGGCGAGCGTGTGGCCGTCCTCCAGGGTCAGATGGGCCCAGGCGGAGCCGAGGATGTGGCCGCCGTGGTGGAGCGTGAGCCCGGTGCCGCCCATGATCTCGATCTCGCTGCCCATGGGTACGGGGTCGAAGAACTTCACGGTGCGGTCGACGTCGTCATCGTCGTAGAGCGGCTTGGCGGGCCGGTGCTTGGACCAGCCGTGCTGGTTGGCGTGTTCGGCGGCCTCCATCTGCAGGCGGGCGCTGTCACGAAGGACGATCTCGGCGAGGCGGGCGGTCGCGGCACTGGTGAGGATGGGGCCGCGGAAGCCGTGCCGGACCAGGCGGGGCAGGTAGCCGCAGTGGTCCAGGTGGGCGTGGGTGATGACCACGGCGTGGATGTCGGAGGCGTCGCACGCCAGCTTGTCCCAGTTGCGACGGCGTAGGTCCGCGACACCCTGGAAGAGTCCGCAGTCGACGAGGACCCGGGCGTGGTCGCTTTCGACCAGGAATTTGCTGCCGGTGACCGTCCTGACACCGCCGAGGAACCTCAGCAGGGCCGGACGGGTGGCGGGTGACGGAGCCGGCTGGGACATGGCAGCGGCCCTCCCTTCGGGGACAGGTGCCGAATTCCACCGTCGCACCCGTCACGGTGCGGCAGAGAGGCCCCACTGGTCCCCCGGGAGGGGCCGACCGGCCCAAGCGGGACGGAGGCACGTGGGCACAGCCTGGCGGTGACCGCTTCCCGCGCAGCACCTGGCAGTGACCGCTTCCCGCGCAGCACAGAGAGGCCGCAGTCATGAAGGCACTCGTTTTCCAAGGCCCCGGCCAGACCTCCTGGCAGGACGTCCCGGACCCCGCGATCAAGGACGCCGCAGACGCGATCATCCGGGTCGACGCCGTCACGATCTGCGGTACCGACCTGCACATCATCAAGGGCGACGTGCCAGAAGTGACACCCGGCCGCATCCTGGGCCACGAGGCGGTCGGGACCGTGGTCGAGATCGGCGGCGACGTGCGCAGCGTCCGCCCCGGCGACCGCGTGCTCATATCCTGCATCTCCGCCTGCGGCCGCTGCCGCTTCTGCCGTGAGGGCCGCTACGGTCAGTGCCGCGGCGGTGGCGGCTGGGTCCTGGGCCACACCATCGACGGCACCCAGGCCGAATACGTCCGCGTCCCCTTCGCCGACCTCTCCGTCCACCCGCTCCCCAGCGCCGTGAGCAGCCACGATGCCGTCCTCCTCGCCGACATCTTCCCGACCTCCTACGAAGTGGGCGTGCTGAACGGAAACGTGAGCCCCGGCGACACGGTCGTCGTGGTCGGGGCCGGGCCCATCGGCCTTGCCGCCATCGCCACCGCGAAGCTGTACAGCCCCGGGCGCATCATCGCCGTCGACCTCGCCGCCTCCCGCCTCACGGCAGCCCGGGACCTCGGTGCCGATGCCACGGCCAGCGCGCGGGAGGAACCCGAGCGACTGGTCGAGGACCTGACCGAGGGTCTTGGCGCAGACGTGGTGATCGAAGCGGTCGGTGTGCCCGAGACGTTCGAGATGTGCACCCGCATGGTCCGCCCCGGCGGACGCGTCGCCAACATCGGCGTCCACGGCAAGCCCGCCACCCTGCACCTCGAAGACCTCTGGATCAAGGACGTCACCATCACCACCGGTCTCGTCGACACCCGGTCCACCCCCATGCTGCTGCGCATGATGGCCGCAGGCCGCCTCCCCGGGGCCGAGATGGTCACCCACCGCTTCGAGCTGGACCAGATGGAAGAGGCGTACGACGTCTTCTCGCGCGCCGGTGACACCGGCGCCCTCAAGGTCGTGCTCGGTGGTACGCCGCACGACACCGTCGCCGTACCGGCCCAGGAGCAGTGAGTGCCGTGAAGAGCAGACCGAGCATCCACCCGCAGCAGTCCGGCGGGACGGCCGGACGCACCGACCTCGGCCGCCGCATCGCGGCCCGCCGCACCGCCCTCGGCCTGAGCCGCGACGAACTGGGCCACAAGTGCGGAGCCGACGGCAACTACATCGCCTATCTGGAGGAACACGCGGCCTCTCCGGCCATCGGCACCCTCGTCCGGATCGCAGACGTACTCGGTGTCACGGTCGACGACCTGACCGGCGCGAGCGCCGGCCGCGTCCGAGGCCGCTCCACCGCCCGCCGTGATGCCGCTCTGGCTCCACTGGAGGAGTCCGAGTGCCGAACGCTGCTGGGTACGCACGGAGTGGGACGCATCGCCGTCTTCACCCCCGAAGGACCGGCGGTCCTCCCGGTCAACTACCTGATTGCAGGCCCCGACATCGCGTTCCGTACCGCCGTGGATGCTCTCGCGGCCAGAGCAGCGGGCACGGAGGTGGCCTTCGAGATCGACAACATCGACGACGTCACCGCCGGTGGTTGGAGCGTCCTGGCCGTGGGTGAGCTGGAGGCCGTCACGGACCCCGAAGAGATCCAGCACCTGACGGCCACGGCCCGGTCCCAGCCCTGGGCCGGCGGCCCGCGCACCCACTGGATGAAACTCACCCCCGTCCGGCTCACCGGCCGTCGCGTGGCCCACGAGTCATGAGCGAAGTGGGCGCGGTCGTCTTCGACACCGACGGCGTGCTTCTCGCCACGGCGGTCCGCCACGCGGCCGCCTGGAAGTCGACCTTCGACGGCTGCCTCACGCAATGGCAGCCGTCGTCCGTCGACGCACCACCGCGTCCGTTCGATGCCGTCCGCGAATACCGTGACCTGGTCGACGGCAGGTCCCGCCTCGACGGCGTACGCGCGTTCCTCGCCTCACGCCACATCGACCTGCCCTCCGGAACGCCGCAGGACCGGCCCGGATGCGCCACCGTCCACGCGGTCGCCGCCCGAAAGGAGCGGATCTTCTCCGAGGCGCTACGGACCCTCGGTGTGGATGTCTTCGAGGACGTCCGCCCCGCGCTCCAGCGGCTGCGGGCGATGGGCCTCACGTGTGCGGCCGTGTCGGCCTCGAAGCACGCCCGCCTCCTCCTGGAGACCACACGTCTCGACGCCCTCTTCGACGCCTTGGTGGACGGTCGGGACTGCGCCGAACTGGCCCTGCCGGGAAAGCCCGACCCCGCCCTCTTCCTCGAAGCCGCCGCCCGCCTCGGCACGGCTCCGGCGCGGGCCGCCGTGGTGGAAGACGCCCTCGTCGGTGTCGAAGCCGGGCGCCGGGGGCGCTTCCACTTGGTCGTGGGGCTCAACCGGGAGGACGACGTACGAGCGGACGAGGCGCTGCTCGCACACGGCGCCCACCTCGTGCTGCCCGACCTGGCCGGACTGCCGGCAGCCCTCGAAGGCGGGCCCCACCCGTGAACGCCCCCTGGCGTTGGGAGTACCGCCGCTACGACCCCAAGACGGAGCGGCTGGTCGAGTCCCTGTGCACCCTCGGCAACGGCCGCTTCGCCACCCGAGGCGCAGCCCCCGAGAGCGTCGCCGACGACGTCCACTACCCGGCCACGTACCTCGCAGGCTGCTACGACCGGCTCACCTCGACCGTCGCCGGTCGAACGATCTCCAACGAGGACATGGTCCGTCTGCCGGACTGGACCGCCCTGCGCTACCGCTGCCTGCCCGCCGGCGGACCACCCGGTGACTGGCTCACCCTGGACCACCCGAGCCTGCGCCACTGCGGCGTCTCACTGGATCTGCACGCCGGGACGCTCACCCGCCGCATGCTCTTCCACGACGCCGAAGGCCGCCGTCTGGGCGTCACCCACACGCGCCTCGTCCACCTCGGTGATCCGCATCTGGGCGCGCAGCGCACCGTCTTCAGTGCGTACGGCTGGCGCGGCAGGATCGAGATCGAGTCCGTGCTCGACGGAGACATCGCCAATGAAGGGGTGGACCGCTACCGCCCCCTCGCCGGGCAGCACCTCGTGGAACACCGGGCCGCAGTGGCGGAGGGAGGCATCGCCTGGCTGTCCTGCACCACCGCCACCTCCCACCTGCGGGTCGGGCTCGCCGTACGTACCCGGGTACGGCCTTCGGTGCCCGTCGGGAAGGGCTGCACGGCCACCACCGCCCGACAGACGTGCGTCCTGCCGATCAGGCGCGCGGAACCGGTCGTGATCGTGAAGACCGCAGCACTGTTCACGTCACTGGACCGCCCCTGGGACGACCCCGTGAGGAGCAGCGTCGAGCACGTCGGCCACGCTCCGGACTTCCCTTCCCTGCTTGCCTCCCACAAGGCGTCGTGGCAACGGCTGTGGAACGAGGGCGAGGTGGAAGCACCGGGCGAGGCCGGCCGGATCCTGCGCCTCCACACCTTCCACGTCCTGCAGACCCTGTCGCCCCACACGGCTGAACTCGACGCCGGCGTGCCGGCGCGCGGCCTCCACGGCGAGGCGTACCGGGGGCACGTCTTCTGGGACGAACTCTTCGTCCTGCCCTACCTCGCCCTCCACTTCCCCGAGACCGCGCGCGCCCTGCTGATGTACCGGCACCGGCGGCTGCCCGCGGCCCGGGCAGCCGCTCGACAGGCCGGGGCGAAGGGCGCGATGTTCCCCTGGCAGAGCGGCAGTTCCGGAGCCGAGGAGACACAGCGCCTGCACCTCAACCCGCACTCCGGCCGTTGGCTGCCCGACCACTCCCACCTCCAGCACCACGTGGGCTCGGCCATCGCCTGGAACGTGTGGAAGTACGGCCAGTCCACCGGCGACACCGGCTTCATGCAGGGCCCCGGCGCGGAACTCATGCTGCACATCGCACACTTCTGGGCCGGCGCCGCGACCTGGGACACCGACCTCGGCCGCTACCGGATCCGTGGCGTCGTCGGCCCGGACGAGTACCACGACGCCTACCCGGAGGCCCCCGTACCCGGCATCGACGACAACGCGTACACCAACGTCACGGCAGCCTGGGCGCTCGCCCGCGCCCTCGACCTGTACGGAGCGCTGCCCGCGGCCAGACGCGCCGAGCTCCGCACGCAACTGGGCATCGGCCCCGACGATCTCCACGACTGGGAGGACGTCTCACATCGCTTGTACGTGCCCTTCCACGGCGACGTGATCAGCCAGTTCCACGGCTACGGCGACCTCGCCGAGCTGGACTGGGGCGCCTACCGCGCCCGCTACCACGACATCCGCCGCCTCGACCGCATCCTGGAGGTGGAGGGGGACACCCCCAACCGGTACCAGGCGTCGAAGCAGGCCGACACCCTCATGCTCGGCTACCTCTTCCGGCCCGAGGAACTCTCCCCCCTGTTCTCCCGCCTCGGTTACCGCTTGGACGACGAGCTCTGGCGGCGGACGGTGACGTACTACCTGCGGCGCACCTCCCACGGATCGACGCTCAGCAGCCTCGTCCACGGATGGGTCCTCGCCCGGCAGCAGGGCGCGGACGCGTGGCGGTACTGCCAAGAAGCACTGCTCAGCGACATCACCGACGTCCAGGGCGGTACGACCGGTGAGGGAATCCACCTCGGCGCCATGGGCGGCACGCTCGACCTCGTCGAGCGCGGCGTCGTCGGCCTCGATCCCGGCACCGACGGCCTGCACGTCGACCCGGTACCGCTCTCGGAAGTACCCGCCTCCTCCTTCTCGGTCTGCTGTCTCGGACACCGGGACGTCCGCATCAGCTTGCGGCCCGGTCGGATCGGCATCAGGGTTCCGCCGTCCCCCCTGGGCCCCGTGCTCCTCGTTCTGCCCGGAGACAGGCGGGAGAGCGTTGCCGCTGGCCAGGAGAGATGGTTCCGGTTGCCCAAGCAGTAGGGACGGCGCCCGCCGGAATCCGCCGGGTCCGGCCCGTCGGCGCCGCTACGGCCGCTCCGCGTGGCGAGGCGTACCCGCCTCGCACACTGTGGATGTACAGGCATCGAAAGGGTGAGTCGGGATGGACAGGCAGATTGAGGCTCCGCGCGTCGTAGTGGGTGTCGACGGATCGCCTTCGTCCCAGGCCGCGCTGCGCTGGGCGGTCCGGTACGCAGGCCTGGTGGGCGGGAAAGTGGAAGCGGTGGCCGCCTGGGACCTGCCCGGAGCCGGAGGGTGGTCGGCTCCTGCGGTGGACGCCGACTTCGACGAGGAGGAGGCCGAGCGGCGTTTGGTCGAGGAGGTCCGCACGGTCCTCGGCGAGGGCGGCGCCTCCCAGGTGCACGAGCGCCTGGTGCGGGGCAACGCAGCTGAGGTCTTGGTCGACCAGGCAGAGGGTGCCGACATGCTGGTCGTGGGCAGCCGCGGCCACGGCGGCTTCCTCCGGGCCCTGCTCGGTTCCGTGAGTCAGCAGGTCGCGTTCCATGCCCCCTGTCCGGTCACGATCGTCCGGCCGGACGGACCCGCCGAGTAGCTTCGCACCGGAGCGGGCTCCTCGGCCCTGGCGACCGCCCACTCGGCACTGCGGCGCATCTGTTTCGCGGCGCACGCCGTCCGGCCGTCCCCTCCCGCATGGACACCCTGCGGCTACGCCACTGTCGCGGCCGTCAAGGGGCCCGTGGCGGCCTCCGAGCAGAGCCGCTGCGGAGAGGACCGAATGGCCCTCTTCGGGATCCGTCCGGCCCATGTGGCCACGCCGTCGGCTGCCCGACACTGGATGCAGACCCTCATCGAGCAGCCAAGGAGCCCGTCATGAGCACCAAGCGAGTTCTGGTCGCCTACGGCACCAAGCACGGTGCCACCGCAGGCATCGCCGAGCAGATCGGAAAGACCCTCCGCGAGGACGGCTTGGACGCTGTCGTACTGCCCGCCAACGACGTTCAGGACGTCCGGGCCTACGACGCCGTCGTTCTCGGGGGCTCCCTCTACGCCGGACATTGGAGCAGCAAGGCCATGCACTGCGCGGAACGCAACGCGGACTCGCTGCGGCACCGGCCGGTGTGGCTGTTCAGCAGCGGCCCCCTCGACCGCTCGGCCGACGAACACGAGGTCGCGCCGGTCGCCACCGTCGCCCGGCAGATGCAGCTCATCGGAGCGCGCGAGCACATGACCTTCGGCGGCAGCATCACGGCCCGGACCCCCGGGTTCCTCGCCAAGGCCCTGCTGCACCAGGGCAAGGGCGGCGACTTCCGCAACCCCGAGCGCATCCAGAGCTGGGCCCACCACATCAGCGCCGAACTCGCCGCCTGAGAGGTCGGGCCGGCCCGGACGCAGCACGGAGGCGCGCCATGCACCACCGCATGCCGGGAGCGGAGGGCAATCCGCTCAGGCGCGATGCCGACCGCACCCGTGCCCACCTGCACGCCGTGTTCGTCCTGGCCTGCGTGCTGGCCGTGATCTGCGGTGTCGTGGTCGGCCGGAGCGCCTGGACGGACGCCCGTCGCGACGCCGAAGGGATCGCGCGTCACCGGTACTCCGTGACGGCCGTGACGGTCGCCGAGACCACGTACCGGGCCGGGACCGGACCGAGCACCCGCCCTCTTCTCGTGGCTCCCGCCACCTGGCAGGACCGATCCCACCGCGTCCACACGGAAAGCGTCCCCGTCCCGGCGGAGACCCGCAAGGGAGGCACCGTCCGGCTCTGGGTCGACGACAACGGCAACGCGGCAACCGAACCGCCAGGTGCACCTGACGTCGCTCTGAACGCCATGGGCCAGGGCACCGGAGCATCGGCCCTCGTCGTGCTCGTCGCGGGTGCCTTCGTCTACGCACGCCTGCGCGGCGTCGACAGGCACAGCGCTCGGGCGTGGGAGAGCGAGTGGGAGAAAGTCGAGCCCCAGTGGTCCGGACGCCTGCGTCCCGGACAGGGAGCCGGCGATGACTGAGGCCGACGCCGACCAAGACCTCGCACAGGGCGCCGCACCTGACCCGCTGGAACCCCTTCCCCTGCTCCGCCGTGAACTGCACACAGGTCCTCTCGGTCTGTCGAGCCGGGAAGCGGAAAGCAGGCTGGCCGTCTACGGGCCGAACGAGGTCCGCCGCAGCGCCCGCACCAGCGTCTTGCGGGAGCTCCTGAGGCAGCTGATCCATCCCCTGGCCCTGCTGCTGTGGGCCGCGGCCGCCCTCGCGTACGCGGCCGACATCGAGGTGCTCGGCTGGGCGATCGTCGTGGTCGTCCTCGTCAATGCCGGATTCGCCCTCGTCCAGGAACAGCAGGCGGAGAAGGCCGTCGAGAGCAGGCTTCTTCTACGTGCTGTGGCGGGCGGGCTGGCATCCCGGCGACCCCACCGGCCCCGGAACCCCGCTGCACCACGCCTACCTGACCGCCACCACCACGACGTTCGCCGGCATCGTCACCTGCCAGGTCGGCACGGCCATCGCCGCCCGCACCGACCACGCAGCGCTGCGGGACATCGGCTTCTTCTCCAACCCGCTGCTGCTCGCCGGCATCGCCTTCGAACTCGTCTTCACCGCGGCGCTCGTCTACGCGCCGCCCCTCCAGAACCTCTTCGACACCGCCGCCCTCCCCGCGGACGTCGTCCTGCTCATCGCCGCCTTCCCGCCGCTGGTCTGGGGGACGGACGAGCTCCGCCGCTGGGCCCGGCGCCGTCACCACAGCGCATCGCGTCCCGGAGACGTGATCAAGCCCGGGGCGGCGCCGCAACGTCAAACAACCTCCAGGACCTCGTCGACGGGGCGACGGGGGGTGTCGGGCCCCTGCGGGCCGTAGCCGAGGCGCAGGACCATCTGGACGTGACCCATGGCCTCGGCCGGATCGCGGACCGTCCACCGCAGCTCCCGCCACTCCAGGGGCTGGGAGGTCATCGAGGTCGCGAGGCCGTCGGTCGTCGCCTGGAGGAGGACGCGCTCCAGCGCCTGGCCGGCTCGCAGCCAGTCGACTCGCGTGTCCGTCGCAGTGCCGAGCAGGGCGAGCTGCGGTCGCTTCTCGAACACGGCCCAGCCGCGGCCCGGCGTGGGCCGGTCCCGCCCGAAGTCCCGTACGGGGGCAGACCTTCCGGAGCTGCGCGGACCGAAGGCGGCGGCGGGAATGCCGTCGCGGCGCGCGTCGGTCGTGGCCTGCGTACGGGAGGTCCAGGCAGAGGTCTCCGCCCGGACGAGCGGATCGATGTCCTCCCGGTGCTCGGCGTCGCGTACCAGCCCGAGCACGGTCTCCAGGTGCCAGTCGCCCGGAACGGTCAGCCGGCAGCCCTCCAGGCGGGCAGCGCTCCTCAAGCCGTCCATGAGAGCGTCCGGCACCAGCTCGTCGCTGAAGGGGAAGCGGCTGGTGTGCCGACGTCGGAGAGCGTCGTGCAGGGCCGCCAGCTCGTGGTCCTCTTCGGAGGGCCCGTCGATGGTTGCCGCTGCCAGCAGCCACGGTTGCGAGTCGTCGGGCAGCAGCCGCACCTGCGCCCGCAAGCCGTGCCGGACCGCGGACACGCGCAGGTTGAACAGGGCTGCCGCGCAACCGACGTGCAGGGCACGGTGGTTCGGGTCGGTGCGCGTCATGGCGCGTTCCGGATCGCCGTGCAGTTCGACGGTGTTGCTGTCGGAGCGGTACACGAATTTCCATGGCTGGGCGTTGTGCATGGACGGGGCGGTGACGGCGTCGTCGACGAGTTGGGCGACGGTCTCGGTGGTGATGTGGGGTGCGGTCACGGGACTGGTCCTGTCTGTGGGTCTCAGTCGTGTGCCACGACGGCGACCGGTGGGGTGGCGTGGTGCATCGCCGCGTGGGTGATGGGGCCGGTGCGGGGGCCGAGTGCTGAGCGGCCGGTGCGTCGTCCGACCACGACGAGTGCCGTGTCGCAGACGGGCGGGAGCGACCAGCCGCGGACGACGACGAGCGGGCAGGTCCGCCGGTCCGCGAGCGGAACGTCGAAGGGCCCGTACTGCGCCCGGTCGGCCGCGGTGCTGCCGGGGTCCGTTCCGTCCAGACCCACTGTGATCCGGTTCGACATGACGTTCCTCCGGGGCGGGATGGTCGGCTGTTCCAGACTCCGCCCATCGCGGTGTGACGGGGAGGGACCGAGTGGCCCTATCGGGGACCGAACGGCTCCCCGTGCCGTTCAGCGCTGGTGGGCCCCGCCACGGTGAGCCTGCTGTCCACGTCGATGACCCCGTCGGTGCTCTGGCAGAGGCGGACCACCACGGGCAGCAGCTCGGGCCACGGCAGGGTGCCGCTGAGCGTCACCAGGCCGTCGTCGACGTCGACAGTGATCGACGAGGGAGCGAGGCCGAGCGTCCGGGTGAGGACGTCCTCGACGATCTCTTCCTGGATGGCGCGGTCACGGCGCAGGAACAGCCCGATCAGGTCACTGCGGCTGAGCACACCGGTCACCCGGCCGTCCGTACCGATGACCGGCAGCCTCTTGACGCCGTGCCGCTGCATCAGCCGGGCCGCGCGGACGACGCTCCACTCGGGCCGGGCGGTGACGGCCGGGCTGGTCATCAGCTGTTCTGCCGTCGCGGCGCCACCAGCGGGCCGCCGACGGAGCAGGTCGGCTTCGGAGACGACGCCGACCGGGTGCCCGGCCTCGTCGACGACGGGCACGGCGGTGATGTCGAAGTCTTTCAGGAGCCGCGCGATTTCCTTGAAGGAGGTGGTGCGCCCGACCGTGACAGCGGTGGGCGTCATCAGGTCGGCGACCCTGCGATGCCTCATTGCGGCCGTCCCCTCAGGCGGGTGCGGGGACGGTGAAGTCCGCCTTCACGTCCACGACGCCGGAGACGGTCCGGACCGCGCGTACGACGGCGTCTTCCAGCGTTGGTTCGGGGAGTGAACCGTGCAGGTGGGCGACGCCGTTGGCGACGTGGACGTACACCTCGGCGGCGGACCCGCCCGGAAGCAGTTGGTACATGATCATCTCGCGGATCTCGGCTCCGATGTCCGGATCGGGGCGCAGGTAGACCTTCAGCAGGTCACCGCGACTGACAACGCCGGTCAGACGGCCGCCGGCGTCCACGACGGGAAGCCGCTTCAGATGGCTTCGAGCCATCAGCCGGGCTGCCGCCCGGATGGTGGCGTCCTTCGGCACGGTCACGGCCGGGCGGGTCATCAGCTGACCGGCGGTGGCGGCACCGGCCGTTCCGGTGTCCTGTTCCCTGAGCAGCAGGTCGGCTTCCGAGACGACACCGATCACTCGCCCCTCCTCGGACAGGACCGGCAGGGCGCTGACGCGCCACATGCGCAGCGCTCCCACGATGTCCTTGAACGCCGTCTCGCGGTCCACGGAGACCGCGGCGTGCGTCATGACGTCATCAACGGTACGCAGGTGTTGCATGGGATACCTCCGTGCGGGGGTGGCCGGCGCCCGTCACTCGTGGGCGACGACGGCCACGACAGGGCACGTACCGGTAGGCGGGTGGCATTTTCACCAGGGGAGCGGCTGGCGACCGGCGTGAGCGGCTGGGGTGTCGTCGGTCCGGGCCGTGATGCGTGATGCCACGGCGACGACCCCGTCGAGTTGTCCGACCAGGCTGACGAGCGCAGGGAGCTGACTCCGGCGCTCGACGAGGCCGTCCAGGGTGACGACGCCGTCCACCACATGGACGTCGACGTCGCCACTCGGCACACCGAGCACCTCCGTGAGGACCTCTTCGACTATGCGTCGGCGTATTTCGGCGTCGGGGCGGACGAACAGGCGCAGCAGGTCCCTGCGGGTGACGATGCCGACCAGCCGGTCCTCCTCGTCCACGACGGGCAGCCGCTCGATGGCCCGGCGGGTCAACAGCCGGGCGGCGTCGGCGGCCGTCTCTTCGGCGTGGATGGTGACTGCCGGGGCGGACATGACGTCGCCCGCAGTGGGTGGTCCTGCGGGCGCGCTGCTCTGCCGGGGTGGTCGGGCGGCCGTCCCTGCGTGGGCCAGGAGGTCCGTCTGGGAGACGACGCCCACCACACGGTCCTCGTCGTCCAGGACGGGAAGGCCGGAGACGTCGTACTGGGCGAGGAGTTTCGCGACCTCCTTGAACGCCGTGTCAGGGGCCACGGAGACGACCTCGTCGGTCATCAGGTCGGCCACGTTGAGGTGCTTCATGCCGTCCTCCTGCTCCTCCGCGTCATGCGAGGTATCGGTCGGTGTCGGGTGTGCCACCACCATCCGTCGGGGCCTGCCGCCGAGCGAGGGCCGAACGGCCCCGTCCGGGGACCGTACGGGCCATGAGGGTCGGGTGGGACGGGACGGCCGGGTGGGGGCGGTGGCCCGGATGGGGACCTTTGGTCCCGTTCCTGGTCCCGGGAGGCCCTCTCCCCGGGGCGTTGTCAGTGGCAGCGTGAGCGGTGTCCCTCATCGGCTTCTCGGTTGGGAGGAATCGTGGAAAGCACCTTCCGTACCCCGGACACCAGCTCCGTGGTCGTGGGCGTGGACGGCTCGGACGCGGCCCGTGCCGCCGCCTCGTGGGCAGCGGGGGAAGCCGTACGCCGCGACCGTCCTCTGCACGTCGTGTACGGCGCCGACACCGACGGCAGGGCGCTCTACCTGTCGGCGGAGACCATCGAACGGGTGCGCGCCAACGGCCGCCAACTCCTGGACGACACGGAGAAGGCTGTGACGGACCAGTACCCCGGTCTGCGCGTGACCACCGAATTCAGCCGGGCGGACGCTGTGACCAGCCTGCACCGGGCCGGTGCCCTGCACGGCACGATCGTGGTGGGCAGCCGTGGCCTGGGCGGATTCACCTCCCTCGTGCTCGGCTCGATCGGCCTGGACGTCGCGGCCTCCGCCACGACCCCCGTCATCGTCGTGCGCGGCACTGACGGGGCGGAGGAGACCGGAACGGTACTCGTCGCCGTCCGTGACGAGTACGACCTCCTGTACGCGAGGTACGCCGCGCGCGAAGCCGAACTGCGCAAGGGGAAGCTCCGCCTCCTGCACGTGTGGAACGTGCTGCAGTCCGTCGGCGAGGTAGTCAGCATGCTCGACGGCGTCGGTGAGATCGCAGGCGTGCACGAAGAAGCCCTGCGGGCCGTCACGGACGCGGTCCGCGACGAGTTTCCCGAGCTCGAAGTATGGGCCGATGCCGAGAAGAGCGTCTCCGTGGCCGGCGTGCTGGTGGAGGCTTCCCGCCACGCCGACCTGCTCGTCATGGGCGGACGCCGTGTCCCCGGGGCCCTGGGAATCGCCCGCAACCTGGGCAGGGCGACGCACAGTGTGCTGCACTACGCGCACTGCCCCGTCCTCCTCATCCCGCGGACCGGAAGCGACTTCGGGAGCGGGTCATGACCGGCCACCGCGGCCGCGACATCGTCGTCGGGATCGACCCCGGAAGGGACTGGCACCTGCCGTTGGCCTGGGCCGCGGACGAGGGCCAGCGCCGACGGCTCCCCGTGCGTCTGGTCCTCGCGGTCCCGCCCGAGCACGACACCCATCACGTCAACGGCACTCCCGGCCAGACGACCTCGCGACGGGCCGGAGCCGACCGACTCGAACAGGCCTGCGACTGGGTGCGCGACAGGCACCCCGAGGTCGAGGTCACCGGCGATCTGCTGAACGGGTTCCCCGCCCCCGCACTGGGCGGCGCGGCGGGGGAAGCCCACATGATCGTCCTCGGCTCGCGGCACCTGAGCCGCACCGCCGAGTTCTTCAGCGCCGGATCCATCGTGGTGCCCGTCAGCGCCCAGGCCCGCTGCCCCGTCGTCGTCGTGGGCGACGCCGAACACATCAGCCAGCAGCCGCCGTACGTCGTCGTGGGCATCGACGGCAGCGCGTCCGCCGCAGCCGCGCTGACCTTCGCCTACGATGCGGCCGACCTGCGCGGAGCCGCCCTACGGGTCGTCTGCGTGTGGCAGCCGCCGGTGTTCATGCTGGACGATGAGGAGGTGGCTCTGCGGGCCCAGCGCACCCTGCTCTCCGAGGCCACTGCCGGGCTTTCGGACAAGTACCCGGACGTGCACGTCACCCACGAGGTCATGACGGGCCACCCGGTCGAGGAACTGGCGCGGGCGGCCGAGCACGCCCTGGCCGTCGTCGTGGGCCGCCGCGGCCGCGGCGGGTACACCGGCATGCGGCTCGGTTCCGTCGTCCACGGACTCCTGCACCGCGCGCACTGCCCGGTGATCACCGTACCGGCGGAGTGAAGGCCGCCATGACCGGTCGTACGACCGACATGACCCCTGTCGGTTCCCCGGCGGGGACGGGGCTGACGGAGGCCGAAGCCGTACGTCGGCTGGCCCGGTACGGCCGGAACGAGGTGGCGCCGCCACGGTCCACCCCTCTCTACGCGCGGGTGATCGCTCAGCTGCGCGATCCGCTGATCATGGTGCTCCTGGGAGCCATGCTGCTGACCATCGCCATCGGGGACCACCCGGATGCCGTCGTCATCGCTCTGGTGGTCGTCTTCAACACCGCCGTGGGAGTGGCGCAGGAAGTCCGCGCGGACCGCGCCGTTGCCGCCCTCTCCACGCTCTCGGCCCCGCACGCCAGGGTGCTGCGCGAGGCCACCCCGCACGAGGTGCCGGCGGCGCTGGTCGTCCCGGGCGACACCCTGCTGCTGGGGGAGGGGGACGTCGTCGCCGCGGACGCCGACCTCACGGAGGCGTCCGCACTCCTGGTGGACGAGTCCATGCTCACGGGCGAATCCGAACCCGTGGACAAGAAGGTCAACGACACGATCAGCGCCGGCACCGTCGTCGTGCGTGGCCGAGGGGCGGCCACCGCGACCGCCACCGGATCCGCGAGTGCGCTCGGTCGGATCGCGGCGCTGCTCGGTGAGGGCCGCGAACTCACCCCGCTCCAGCGCCGCCTCGCCTCGTTGGGGCGGATCCTCGCGGGCGTCACCCTCGCCCTGTGCGTGCTGTTCTTCGCGCTGGGCCTGGTACGCGGCCTGCCGGTGAGCACGATGGCGGTGACCGCCATCAGCCTGGCCGTCGCCGCGGTGCCGGAGTCCCTCCCGGCCGTGGTCACCCTCGCCCTCGCTCTCGGTGCACGCAGGATGGCGGCCCGCAACGCTCTGGTCCGCCGCCTGCCGGCGGTCGAAACCCTGGGCTCCGTGAGCGTCCTGGCCACGGACAAGACCGGCACCCTCACCGAGGGCCGCATGGTCGTCCAGCAGCTGTGGTCGCCGTCCGGCGCCGCGGACGTGTCCGGCAGCGGCTACGAGCCGCGGGGAGAGCTGACCCGTGCGGGCCAACCCCTGGCACCTGAGCAGCTCCGCCCGCTACGGGAGCTCCTCACGGCGGCTGCCCTGTGCAACGACTCGGGCCTGCGACCACCCCGTGAAGGCTCGGACACGTGGACGGCCGTGGGCGACCCCATGGAGGCCGCGCTGCTGGCAGCCGCCGCCAAAGCAGGTTGCCCGGACCAGGCCACGCTGCACCGAGACTGCCCCCGCATCTCGGAGGCGCCCTTCGACAGCCTGCGCAAGCGGATGACCACCCTGCACCACCTTCCCGACGGGAACGTCCTCGTGTGCCTCAAGGGGGCGCCGGAAGCAGTCCTGACCGACACGGTGCTCGCCGAGCCGCCGGACCTACTGGACCGAGCCCACCGCGAGGCTTCTCTCCTGGCCGCGCGGGGGTTCCGCGTCCTGGCCGTGGCAGGCTCCGAACGGCTGGTGTGGGACCTGTCCGCCGCCGAGGCCGAGCAGGGACTGGACCTCCTCGGCCTCGTCGCGATCAGCGACCCCCCGAAGGCGTCGGCAGCCGCGACCTTGGAAGCCTGCCGCGCCGCGGGCATCACCCCCGTCCTCATCACCGGGGACCACCCGGCGACAGCCCACGCCATCGCCGTACGCACCGGTCTCGTGGAGGACGGGCCTGCCGGGGAGGTGATCACCGGGTCCGAAATGGGCGCGGCCCCGGACACCGACCTGACCGGTGTCCGGGTCTTCGCCCGCACCGATCCGCAGCAGAAGTTGGACATCGTCCACGCCTGGCGTGACCGCGGCGCGGTCACGGCGATGACCGGAGACGGCGTCAACGACGGCCCCGCCCTGCGCCAGGCGGACATCGGCGTGGCCATGGGCGCCCGCGGCAGCGAAGTGGCCCGCCAGGCCGCGGACCTGGTGCTCACCGACGACGAGCTCTCCACCGTGGTCACCGCCGTCGAGGAAGGCCGCCGCGTCTACGACAACATCCGGCGTTTCCTCGTCTACGCCATGGCCGGCGGGACCGCCGAGATCCTGGTGATGTTGGCAGGCCCCCTCCTCGGCCTGTCCCTGCCCCTGCGAGCAGGTCAGATCCTGTGGATCAACCTCCTCACGCACGGTCTGACGGGCGTGGCCATGGGCGCGGAACCCGTCAACCCGCAGGCCATGCACCGCCCGCCCCGGCCTCCTGGGCAGCACATCCTGGCCGCGGGCGTGTGGCAGCGCCTCCTCGTTCTCGCAGCGGCGGTGACGGCGTTCAGCCTGGCAGCCGGCCTGGCCGCGCGTGCGATGGACCTGCCCTGGCAGAGCGTGCTGTTCCTGGCTCTGCTCGCGGCACAGCTCGGCGTGGCTCTGGGTCTGCGAGCACGGCTGCTCACCGCGCAGAACCTGTTCCTTCCCGCCTCCGTGGCAGCCTCCGCCCTGCTGGCGATGGCCGCCCTCTACCTTCCCGCGCTGCAGTCGCTCCTGGCCACCGAACCCGTCGGCTGGTCCGGCGCGGGCCTCGCCGTCACGGCCGGCCTCGCGGCGTTGATCACGGCCCGGTTCCTGAGGGGCGCATTCCACGGAAAGGCGTGATCATGGAGTAGCGCCCCCCGGGCGGGAAATCCGCTCGTGCCGGGACTACGGTGAAGGAGGTGGCCCTCCACGCCTGCTGTCGGCCGGAGGTATGACATGTGCGCAGACGGCCGACCCGCTCAGGGGGGCATGCCGCGGCTGCGGCTGGACGAGCTGCTCGACGAGCTCCAGGTGCGCATCGATGAGGTCAGAGGTACCAGGGACCGACTGAACGGACTGCTCGAAGCCGTCATGTCGGTCGGCCGCGAGCTGGACCTGCCCCAGGTCCTGCGCCGCATCGTCGAGGCCGCCGTCGTCCTCGTGGACGCCGAATACGGCGCACTCGGCGTCATCGGCGACGACCACAAGCTGGCCGAGTTCCTGCCCGTCGGCATCACGGACGACCTCCGTGCGCAGATCGGTGACCTGCCCTCCGGCCACGGCATCCTCGGTGAACTGATCCGCCACCCGGAACCCCTGCGGCTGTCGGAGCTGTCCGAACATCCTGCCTCGTACGGCTTCCCGGCCCACCACCCGCCGATGCACTCCTTCCTCGGCGTCCCCATCCGGGTGCGTGAAGACGTCTTCGGCAACCTCTACCTCACGGAGAAGCGCGGCGGAGCCGAGTTCGACGCCGAGGACGAAGCGGTCCTGTCCACCCTCGCCATCGCCGCCGGCATCGCCATCGAGAACGCCCGCCTCTTCGAGGAGGTCCGCCTGCGCGAGCGCTGGCTGGAGGCCAGCTCGGACATCACCAGCTCCCTCCTCTCCGGGGCCCCCGAGGACGAGGTCCTCGCGGGCATGGTGGAGCGCGCCAAGGACATCACCAGCGCCGACATCGGAGTCTTCTACCGCGTCGGCCCTGCCGGAGAGCTGCGCGGATCCATCGCCCTGGGGTACGCCGCAGAGGCCCACCGGGGCATCGTCCTGCCCAGCACCACCGGCACCCTGGCCGAGGCCGCTCTGGCGCGGGACGGGCTGGTCGTGGTCACGGACGTGGAGAGCGACCCGCGCGTCACCGTCCTCCAGCCGGAACGTTGGACGGGTTTCGGGCCGGCCGTGGCCGTGACCGTCGGCACCAAGGACAGACTCAGCGGCATCCTGATGCTGGCCCGGCGCCACGGCCGCGGCGTCTTCGCCACGGCTGAGGTCGCTTCCCTGCCCGGGTTCGCCAATCAGGCCGCTCTGGCGCTCGAACTGGGCGAGCGGCGCCGCGACGCCGAGCAGGTGGTCATGCTCGAAGACCACGACCGCATCGCCCGCGACCTCCACGACCTGGCCATCCAGCGTCTCTTCGCCACCGGCATGACCCTGCAGAGCGCCCAGCGGTTCGTGGACCATCCCGAGGCGACCGATCGCCTCGCCCGCGCCGTGGACGACCTCGACGCCACTATCAAGATCATCCGCTCCACCATCTTCGGGCTCCGCGACCGTGACGCCGTGGGGCGGGCACCCAAGCTGCGCTCCCGCACCGTCCAGGCCGTGGACGCCGCCGCTGAGGGCCTCGGGTTCGCTCCGGCTTTGCGGATGGAGGGGCTGATCGACACGGACGTCCCGGCCGCCGTCGCCGACGAAGTCCTCGCCGTACTCGGGGAGGCCCTCACCAACGTCGCCCGGCACGCCAAGGCCACGCGTGCGGAGGCGTCGATCGTCGCGGAGGGCGGCGTCGTCACGGTGACGGTGACGGACAACGGAGTGGGCCTGCCCGAGGGAGGCCGACGGGGCGGGCTGCGCAATCTCACCGAACGCGCCGAAAGGCTCGGCGGCCGCATGGAAGTCACCTCGCGAGGAGCGGACGAGCGGGGCACGCGTCTTCAGTGGTGGGTGCCGCTCGCCTCACCACCGCCGTGACCCCTGCCGTCGGCGGCGGCGACGGCCGTGCCTGACGCGCTCGGTCACAAGTAGCTGCCGCTGCCGTAGGGCGCGTACAGGTCGAGCAGGCGGACCCGAGCGGCCTGCAGCCGATGGGCGAGGACCGTCCCGACCCAGTGGCCGAGGGCCGAGCCGAACGCGGTGTCGGCACCGACCAGTGCGCGGACGCGCGCCGCGTCGAACTCGTAGGCGCGGACGGGCGTCATGGCCTCGGCCCCCAGGCGCCAGGTGTACGGCTCGAACAGCCAAGAGCAGCCGACCAGCTCGCCGGCCCCGAGGGTCTCGATGACGGCCGCGCGCCTGCCCGGCACATGAACGTCAAGGGTCACCGTGCCGGACCGGACGATCCAGAACCGGTCCGCCCGGCCGCCCTCGCGGAAGAGACGGGTCCCCTCGTCGAAGTTGGTCTCGCGGGCCAGCTCCATCAGACGGGTGCGGCAGTCGGCGGGCAGCGCCGCATTGAATCGGATGGGAGACGTGGTGCTCATGAACGGCCTCCTAGTTGAGTTCCGCATCCAGTCTCGGCGTGCCACCCGGCCCTGCCATGGGCCCTATGGGCCTGGGCGGGGGGCCGAACGGCCCAACTCCGGACCGGTCACGTGGTCGGTGCACCGCGTACGCAGCCGCTAGTGCTTCGACGGCGCCTCACCACCGCGCCCTTGGTCGTGGACCTGAGCTGCGATGACGGCTGCCTGCACCCGCCGTTCGACTCCCAGCTTGCCCAGCAGTCGTGAAATGTGGTTCTTGACGGTCTTCTCCGAGAGGTAGAGCTGCTTGGCGATCTGCCGGTTGGTGAGGCCGTCACCGATCAGTCCGAGGACGGCGCGCTCCCGCTCGGAGAGGGCGGCCAGGCGGGCGTCCTCGGGCGCCTTGGCGGCATCCGGGTCGCGCAGCGAGTGCATCAGACGGGCGGTCGTCGCGGGGTCGAGCATGGACTGCCCGGTGGCGACCGTGCGAATGGCGGAGACCAGGTCGGTCCCCTGGATCTGCTTCAGCACGTACCCGGCCGCCCCTGCCATGATCGCGTCCAGCAGGGCGTCCTCGTCATCGAAGGACGTCAGCATCAGGCAGGCCAGGCCGGGCATCCGGGAGCGCAGCTCCCGGCACACCGTGATTCCGTCGCCGTCGGGCAGCCGGACGTCGAGGACGGCGACGTCGGGGCGTAGCGCCGGACCGCGCGCCAGCGCCTGGTCCGCCGTGCCCGCCTCACCCACGACGGTGATGTCCGCCTCGGCGTCGAGCAGGTCCCGCAGCCCCCGCCTGACCACCTCGTGATCGTCGAGCAGGAACACCTTGATGGGCGCCTCGGCGGAGGCGCTCGGTACGTCGGACATGTTCGCCGCCTGATCCGGAACGTCGCGTGCGCATGCTTCCATCCGAATTGTCCCAGGAGGGGTGTCATGCGCACCCGCTGAGCCGAGGCGTGTGGCCCGGTCGGCCGCAGGCGGCAGCCACGGCGTCGACGCACGTCATCGGCAGGGTGAGGGTCATGCGGTGGCCGGGACGGCCCCGTCGAGCTCCATCCGGACGTCGACGACGCCCTCGACGGCGCGGATCGCCCGGGCCAGAAGGGGAACCAGAGCCCGGTCGTGCAGGGGTCCCCGGAGGGCGACGACCCCGTCCTGTACGGAGAAGCCCAAGGTCATGGCCGGCGTGAGTTCGGCGAGCACGGCGCGGACCTCCTCCTCCAGCTCCTCGTCGGGCCGGAGGAAGACCTTGAGCAGGTCGCTGCGGCTGACGACGCCCTCCAGCATGCCGACGTCGTTCACCACGGGGAGCCGCTTGACGCCCTTGCGGGCCATGATGCGGGCTGCCTCGGCAGTAGTGGCGTCCGGATGGACGGTGACCGCCGGGCTCGTCATGAGTTCCTCGGCGAGCACCCCATCGGCTTTGGAGGCAGCCTCCAGCTGGTCCGGCAGGACGGGCTCCTCGCGGCGGAACTCCTCCTTGGGCAGGAGGTCCGCTTCGGAGACGACGCCGACCACACGGCCCTCTCCTTCGAGGACGGGGAGAGCACTGACCTTCCATTCGTGCATCAGCTCGACGATCTCCTTGTAGGACGCCTCACGGCCGATGGCAATGGCGGTGTGGGTCATGACGTCACTGACGGTGTAGCGCGATGCGGGCATGACCGGCTCCTTCGCCGTGGTCTGTTGTCGCCGTGGAACGAGCCCGGCGCAGGTCGGGTCGGACGCTTTCAGTCTTCGCACTCGGGCATCCGCGTCGGCAGGGCCCTGTGGGCCAAGGCGGGGGCCGATCGGCCCCCGGGCCGGCAGGGGGCGGTGGCTTCGACGGGGTGCTCAGCAGGGCCAGGACCAGTCCGTGACCTCCGGAAGGTCGGTGCCGTGTTCGCGGATCCAGTCGTGGTGGCGGATGCGCTGGTCGGCCATGGTCCGGCGCAGTTCCTCGGTGCGGCCCGCGAGGTCGGGGACGCGGTCGATGACGTCCATGACCAGCCGGTAGCGGTCCATGTCGTTGCGGACCACCATGTCGAACGGGGTCGTGGTCGTGCCGGACTCCTTGTATCCGCGCACGTGCAGCTGGGAGTGGCCGGTACGACGGTAGGCGAGGCGGTGGATGAGCCACGGATAGCCGTGGTAGGCGAAGATCACCGGCTTGTCGGTGGTGAAGAGGGCGTCGTACTCGGTGTCCGTCATGCCGTGCGGATGTTCTTCGTGGGGCATCAGCCGGGCGATGTCGACGACGTTGACGACGCGGACGGCCAGCGAGGGCAGGTGTTCGCGGAGCAGGGCCGCGGCGGCCAGCACCTCCATGGTGGGCACGTCGCCGGCGCAGGCGAGGACGACGTCCGGTGCGCGGGAGCCGTCCTCGGTGCCGGCCCATTCCCAGACGCCCGCGCCGCGCGCCACGTGCGCGCGGGCCTCGTCGATCGCCAGCCAGTCGAAGCAGGGCTGCTTGCCGGCGACGATCACGTTGACCCGGTCGCGGCTGCGCAGCGCGTGGTCGGCCACGACGAGGAGGGTGTTGGCGTCCGGCGGCAGGTAGACCCGCACGACCTCGGGGCTCTTGTTGAGCACGTGGTCGACGAATCCGGGGTCCTGGTGCGAGAAGCCGTTGTTGTCCTGACGCCAGACGTGCGAGGTGAGCAGGTAGTTGAGCGAGGCGATCGGTGCCCGCCAGGACAGTTCGCGCGAGGCCTTCAGCCACTTGACGTGCTGGCCGACCATGGAGTCGACGATGTGGGCGAAGGCCTCGTAGGTGGAGAACAGGCCGTGGCGGCCGGTGAGGAGGTAGCCCTCCAGCCAGCCCTGGCAGACGTGTTCGGAGAGGATCTCCATCACCCGGCCGTCCCGGGACAGGTTCCGATCCGTGGCCTCCGTGATGCCCTGCCAGGCCTTGCCGGTGGCTTCGTACAGGTCGTCCAGGCGGTTCGAGGCGGTCTCGTCGGGCCCGACGACCCTGAAGTCCCTGCGTCCGGCGGTGTCCTGCATGACCTGGGTGAGGAAGTGCCCGAGGACGCGGGTCGGTTCGTGCAGGGTGCGGCCCGGTTTTTCGACGGGGACGGCGTGCGCGTCGAGCACGGGCAGCGGGAGCGGTCGCAGCAGCCGGCCGCCGTTCGCGTACGGTACGGCGCCCAGGCGGCGGCCGCCCTCCGGGACGCAGGCCAGGACCTGCGCCACCGGACGGCCGTCGGCGTCGAAGAGCTCCTGCGGCCGGTACGAGCGCAACCAGTCCTCCAGTTGCCTCAGGTGCGCGGGGTTCTCGCGTACCCCGGCGAGCGGGACCTGGTGGGAGCGCCACGTGCCCTCGACCGGGTCGCCGTCGACGCTCGCGGGTCCCGTCCAGCCCTTCGGCGTGCGCAGCACGATCATCGGCCAGCGCGGGTACTCCCCACCCGGGTCGGTACCCGCCGCCCGTGCCTCTCGCTGGATGTCCGCGATGCGGTCCAGGGCCTGGTCCATCGCCCGGGCCATGGCCTGGTGCACCAGGGCGGGGTCGCTGCCGGTCACGTACAGCGGCTCGTGGCCGTAGCCGCGCAGCAGCGCGTCGAGCTCGGACTCGGGGATCCGGGACAGCACCGTCGGGTTGGCGATCTTGTATCCGTTGAGGTGCAGGATCGGCAGGACCGCGCCGTCGTGGACCGGGTCGAGGAACTTGTTCGCGTGCCAGGACGCGGCCAGCGGCCCGGTTTCGGCCTCGCCGTCACCGATGACGCAGGCGACCAGCAGGCCGGGATGGTCGAAGGCGGCTCCATAGGCGTGGGCGAGGGCGTACCCGAGCTCCCCGCCCTCGTGGATGGAACCGGGTGTCTGCGGCGCCACGTGGCTGGGCACGCCGCCGGGGAAGGAGAACTGCCGGAACAGCTTGGCCATGCCGCCCGCGTCGCGCGTCACGTCCGGGTAGGTCTCGCCGTACGTCCCCTCAAGCCAGGAGTTGGCCAGGACGGCGGGGCCGCCGTGCCCGGGACCCCAGACGCACAGGGCCTCCAGCGAACGCTCCTTGATCACGCGGTTGAGGTGGGTGTGCACCAGGTTCAGGCCGGGGGAGGTGCCCCAGTGGCCGAGCAGCCGCGGCTTGATGTGCTCCGGCCTGAGCGGTTCGGCCAGCAGGGGATTGTCCATGAGGTAGATCTGCCCGACGGCCAGGTAGTTGGCGGCGCGCCAGTGGGCGTCCAGCTCCGAGATCGAGTGCGCGGTCAACGCGGTCATGTCCGCTCCTGAGGGTGAGGGCCAGGGACGTTCGTCGACTGAGCCGATGCCGACACCGTGCGCCCTGCCGGAGCACGCCCGGCAGGGGAGGACCGGCCCTCAGCGAGGGACCGTTGGCCCTTCTCCGCCCCTGCCCGGGGCGGGGAGGGTGAATCCCGGTGGCGCCCGGTCCTTCCCCCGGCCGGCGCCACCCGTCCCGGCCACAGACCCCGATGCCCCCGCGCATCAGTACGGAGGACAGACCCGTGAAGCGCACCCTCGTCGTCGGCGTGGACGGCTCCCCCGAAAGCCGGGCCGCAGCCGACTGGGCGGCTCAGGAAGCCGCACGCCGGGACATGCACGTGCACGTGGTCCACGCCTGGCCGTGGCAGCCGCTCGCCGTTCCGTTCGTCCAGGACCGCGACGTCGAGGCCCGCCGCGCCCAGGAGATCCTGGAAGAGTCGGAGGCGGAGCTCCGCCGCCGCCACCCGCGGCTCTCACTCACCGCGGAAGTGGTCCCGGACGGCCCCGTGCCGGCCCTGCTGCGCGCCGCCAAGGACGCGGAGATGCTGGTGCTCGGCACCCGTGGACACGGCGCCCTGGCCGGCTTCCTGCTGGGCTCCTACGGGCAGCAGCTGATCGCCGCCGCCGAGTGCCCCGTCGTCTCCGTCCGCGCCCGGCACGGCATGCCGGTGCCCGGGTCCGCCGAGGGCGAGGTGGTCGTCGGCCAGCAGGGCGGCGTGGAGGAATCCGCCGACGTACTGCGCTTCGCCTTCGAGACGGCCGCAGCACGCAGGGCGCCCCTGCGCGCGGTACGGGCTTGGAGCCTGCCCCCGGTCTACGGCTACAGCCCCGGCTCGATGTGGATCGCCGACCAGCTCGGCGGGCTGGAACCGTACGAGAAGGCCGCGTTGGAGCAGGCGCTGGAGCCGTGGCGGACGAGGCACCCCGAGGTGGACGTCGTCGCGCACGTGGAGCAGGGCAGCGCCGGGCACGTGCTGCTGTCCGTCGCATCGGACGCCCAGTTGCTCGTCGTCGGCCGGCAGATCCGGGAGTCGACGCCGGGCGCACGTACCGGATCGGTGGCCCATGCCGTCCTCCACCACTCGACCTGTCCCGTCGCCGTCGTGCCGCACCACTGAAGCGCCGACACGCCCCGGACCGGCCGGGCGCACATCACCCGGCCGGCCCGGCCCGCCCGAGCGGACGCGCCCTACTCCGCAGCGGGGGCCGGGCGCCGGCCGGGCGGGGTCAGGGCGTGGCTGGCGATCACGGCGGCCTGCACGCGCCGCTCCACCCCGAGCTTGATGAACAGCCGAGAGATGATGTTCTTCACGGTCTTCTCCGCGAGGTACAGCCGCTTGCCGATCTCCCGGTTGGTGAGCCCCTCGCTGACCATGACGAGGATCTCCTTCTCGCGGTCCGTGAAGCCGGGAAGCCCCGGCACCTGCTCCTCCTGGGGCACGTCGCCGCGCATCCGGGCCATCAGCCGCGTGGTGGCGCCGGGGTCGAGCATCGACTGGCCGGAGGCCACCGTCCGTACGGCGGTCACCAGGTCGGTGCCGGTGATCTGCTTCAGGACGTAGCCGGCGGCCCCCGCCATCACGGCGTCCAGCAGAGCCTCTTCGTCGTCGAACGACGTGAGCATCAGGCAGGCCAGCTCGGGCATGCGTGAGCGCAGCTCCCGGCACACGCTCACGCCGTCACCGTCCTGGAGCCGTACGTCCAGGATCGCCACCCGGGGACGCAGCGCCGGAATGCGGATCAGGGCCTGTTCCGCCGTGCCCGCTTCACCCACCACGGTCAGGTCCGGCTCGGCGTCCAGCAGGTCGTGCACTCCCCTTCGCACGACCTCGTGGTCGTCGAGCAGGAAGACGCTGATGGGGTTCGTCGCGGGGGAGGGGGCACTGCTGCCGGTCATCACGCAACTCCTTCGCCTGGGTTCGTCCCTGGACGCACGAACACCGGCATCTTGCCCGCCGGACGGGCCGAACGGACAGGGCCGATCGGCCCTCATCGCCGGCGGCTCCGGGCGACAGGGCCCGGCAGGCCCTCCGGAAAGGGACCTTCGGCCCTGTCCACAGGGCCTGCCGGGCCCTTCCCGGGAGCGCGCGGCGCCGGATGAACTGAGGGTGCACGGGGAACGGCGCGACTCCGCGGAGCCGCACGCAGCGCGGAGGACGCCATGACGACCGCTTTGATCGACCTGAAGACCGTGGCCCGGGACGACCGTGGTCTGAGGATCGCCCTGGCAGGAGAGCTCGACTGCTACACGGCCGGGCAAGTGGCACCACGCCTGCGCGAACTCGCCGGATCCGGCCACCGGAGCATCGTCCTGGACCTGCGCAGCCTCTCCTTCTGCGACAGCGCGGGCATCGACCTCCTCACCCGTCTCGACCGCCACTGTCGTGCGGCGGGAACGCGGCTCTTCCTGTGCGACGTGCCACCCCTGGTGGTCAAGTCCATGCGGGTGCTCGCTGCCGACAGAGACCTGAGATTCGTCGTCTCGTGAGTGCGGCGCAGTGCGGGTCCGGGGCGCAGAAGGGACCGTTCGGCCCTGGTCCCACCGGTGGATCAAGAGGGAGGCTGGGAGATCGGAAGCCGTAAGGACCGAGTGGGCCGGACGAAGGTACGCATCATGGATCAGGAAGGCATACGGCGACCCGCCGGCCGCGCCGGCGGCACGACGGCCGCCCGGCACATGCGGGAACTGGGCAGGGCCGAGGCCCTGAGGCTCCTCGCCACGGTGTCGCTGGGACGCATCGTCTTCACGCAGCACGCGCTGCCTGCCGTTCGACCGGTGAACCACCTCGTCGACGGCGAGGACATCATCATCCGGATCCACGAAGGCGGGGCGCTGGCCTCCCTGGCGGCACCCGCCGACGTCCCCGGCGTGGTGGTGGCGTACGAAGCGGACGTCATCGATCCCGACACCCGTCTCGGCTGGAGCGTCGTCGTCACCGGCTACGCACGCCCGGTGGTCGATGCCGAGGACACCGACCGGTACGCCGACCTGCTGCGCCCGTGGGTCGAACAACCGATGACCAACGCCTTGCGGATCCGCCCGGATCTCGTCACGGGCTTCCGGCTGGAGGCCACACCGTCGCCGCCCGCCCCGGCGATCCACGGCTGACTCCGTACCGCCCCTCAGCTGCTGTGGGGAAGCGGCGCCCGCCACACGAGCCTGCTGCCGCCCGCCTCGGGAGTCTCGGTGGTGAAGGTGCCGCCCACGCCGCGTGCCCGCTCGTCGAGGTTGCGCAGACCGCTCCTGCGCCCCCGCGCGGGAATGCCCGTGCCATTGTCCGAGACGGTCAGTACGACCTCGCCCTGCCCGGCCTTGAGGGTCACCCCGACCTTGGTCGCCTGCGCGTGTCGGGCCGCGTTGCTGAGGAGCTCGCCCAGCACCGCCACCACGTGGTCGGCTATCTGCGGAGGTACGTCGGTGTCGAGGAGCCCCTCCATGCTCAGGCGCGGTGGATGGCCGAGCGAGGTGGCCGCGTCGCCGACGGCGCGGGAGGCGCGTGCCCGCAGCCCCGGTCCGCCCTCGCGGTCCTTGGTGCGGAGCCCGAAGATCGTCGATCGGATGATCTTGATGGTCTCGTCCAGGTCGTCGACCGCCCGGCCGACCCGCTCGGCGGCCCCTTCGTGCTCCACGAGCCGTGCGGCGCTCTGCAAGGTCATGCCGGTGGCGAAGAGCCGCTGGATGGCCAGGTCGTGCAGGTCACGGGCGATCCGGTCGCGCTCCTCCAGCAGTGCTATCTGCTCGGCGTCCCGACGCCGTTCCGCCAGCTCCAGAGCGATCGCCGCCTGACCCGCGAAGGCGACGAGCGGCTCCAGCTCACCCTCGCCGAACGCAGGCTCTCCTGCCGGTCGCGCGAGCAGCAGAACGCCCCGGCTCTCCCCGCCCGCAGTACCCAGCGGGACTGCCACGGCTGGTCCCAGCCCGTCCCACCGCTGCATCCGGGCCTCGGCCGCGTAGCGCTCGTCACCCGAGGCCCTCATCGCCGTCACGGGCTTGCCCGACCGGTGCGCGGCCCCGGAGAGCGTGCCCTCGAAGGGGACGACAAGGCCCTGCCACGTGGCCCCGGCCGCTCCGGCCGCGAACTCCACGACCAGGCCGTCGACACCGTCCACCGGAACGGCGATGTTCGCGAGCCGCGCCGCGGTGATCTCCTGGGCGCGGCGGGCGATGAGATCCAACACCGCCGGGCGCGAACTCCCGGACAGTAGGCTCTCGGTGATCTCCGCGTTCGCCCTGAGCCATCTCTGCTGGCGCTGCGCCCCCTCGTAGAGCCGCGCGTTGTCGATCGCCACGCCCGCCGCCACCGAGAGGGTGGAGATCACGGTCTCGTCCTCGGTGTCGAAGTCGACCCCGCCCCGCTTGTCAGTCAGATAGAGGTTCCCGAACACCTCGTCACGGACCCGGATCGGCACACCGAGGAAGGTGCGCATGGGCGGGTGATGGGCCGGAAACCCGTGGGAAGAGGAGTGTGCTCCGAGATCGCTGAGGCGCAGGGGCTCCGGGTGGTGGATGACCTCGCCGAGCAACCCGTGGCCGGCCGGCAGCGGACCGATGGCGGAGATCTCGTCATCGGTGAGCCCCACGGTCAGGAACTGCGCGAGCCTGCGCCCGTCGGGGCCGATCACACCCAGGGCGCCGTACTCGGCGTCCACCAGCAGCGCGGCGGCCTCCACGATGCGCCGGAGCACCTGGGCGAGATCCAGCTCCCGCCCCACCGACACGACGGCCTCCAGCAGGCTGTGCACCCGATCGCGGGTGCCGCGCACTTCGTCAATGCGCACCTGGAGCTCGTCCAGCAGTTCGTCGAGCCGCATCCTCGGCACCTGCGTCAACGGATCCCCCACACCCACGCGTTACTCCTCCGGCTGGCGCCCGATGGCCCGATGGCCCGACGTGCGGCCAGCGTATCGACACGCCGAGGCCCGATGGACATCGTTGCGTGCAGATGCCTGCCGTGACTGACTTGATCGATGCACCCGGCGACGATGGGAAGGGTACGGAAATGAGACTCGGCAAGGCGGTCTACGAGGCGGAACTGCTTCGACTCCAGACGGAGCTGATCAAGCTTCAGGAATGGGTGCGCGTGGAGGGCGCCCGGCTGGTCGTCGTCTTCGAGGGCCGCGACGCGGCGGGCAAAGGGGGCACGATCAAGCGTGTCGCCGAACACCTCAACCCCCGTGTGGCCCGCATCGCGGCCCTACCGAAGCCGACGGAGCGGGAGCGCACCCAGTGGTACTTCCAGCGCTACGTGGAGCACCTGCCGGCTGCCGGCGAGATCGTGCTCTTCGACCGCAGCTGGTACAACCGCGCCGGCGTGGAACACGTCATGGGCTTCTGCACTCCCGCGGAGCACCAGCGCTTCCTGCGTCAGTGCCCGCTCTTCGAGCGCATGCTGGTGGAGGACGGGATCCTGCTCCGCAAGTACTGGTTCTCCGTCAGCGACGCGGCCCAGGAGGAGCGGTTCCGTCGTCGCGCGGAGGATCCGCTGCGGCGCTGGAAGCTCTCCCCGATGGACCTGGAGTCCCTCACGCGCTGGGAGGCGTACTCGCGGGCCAAGGACGAGATGCTCGTCCACACGGACACGGCGGACGCCCCGTGGTACGTGGTCGAGAGCGACGACAAGCGCAACGCGAGACTCAACACGATCGCCCACCTGCTCTCCTCGGTCCCCTACGAGGACGTGGCCCTGCCGCCGCTCGTCCTGCCGTCCCGGCCCCCGTCGACGGGCTACGAGCGGCCGCCCAAGGAGCTCCAGACCGTCGTGCCCGATCACGCGGCCACACTCGGGAAGGAGTGAGCCGCAGCAGGCCCCATCGCGGTGTCGTCCGATGGACCCGTCAGCGAGGAGCGCACGATGTCCGCACGTGGAAGGTCGGCCCTGCTGTCTCCCGGTCTCCGGATACCACTCGCCGGTGGCGACCCGGGCCGGCACGCGGTGCTCGCGGCGGCTCGGGCGCTGGCTGTCGGCCTGGTGACGTTCGGTGCGTGGGCCGTGCGCCTCGGGTTCCTCGCGGACCTGCTCCCACGGTCCGTGCGCGTCGGCTACTTCGCCGGTCTCGCCACGATCGGAAGGGTGGCTCCCCCGGTGACACCGACGTGCTGCCGGCGGCCTACGAAAGCCGCTCCGTAGGGGTTCTGCACCCAATCCTGGACGTAGGCCGTCGCCGGGTCGAGGACGCGGGCGTCGGGGCCGTGGAGTTAGCGCAGTTGGCGCTGGGCCTCGTCGACCAGCGTTCCCGGAGCCGCCGCGTCCGTCGGCCGTGGCGGTCGGGTCGCCGCAGCCGGGCAAGGCGGTTCGGGCCCCGGTTCGCTCGCCCTCGACGCCCCAGTAGTAGACCTGGCGCAGCGGCAGGTCGGTCACCGAGCGGCCAGCCCGCAGACCCAGATCCTCCCACCACGGCCGGTCGTAGCCGAGGAAGAGCTTGGAGGTAGGAGTTCCTCACGGAACGCAGCCATCAGGCGGGAACGCGACGCCAACAGCTTTTGTAGGCCTGTGAGTTCGGCGATCCGTGCTCCCCCCGCCTTGCCTTCAGCTCCGGGAGGGGCGCGTCGAGCTGCCGCTGGACGGCCGGTTCCGAAAGTCTGAACGAAAACCCCTTGCCCAATGGTCAAGAAACGTTGACCATTGGCGACATGCCTACCGACGATCTTCCCGAGACGTTTCACGTCACCACGGACGAGCAGCTACGCGCCGTCTCCAATCTCACGCGTCACCGGATCATGGCCGTGCTCCGCTTCGAGCCCGCGACGATCACTCAGATCGCCGAGCGAGTGGGCCTTGCGAAGGGGAGTTCCAGCTACCACGTACGACTGCTCGAACGTGCCGGCCTGGTGAAGGTGGTACGAACGCGGAAGGTCCGGGGAGTCACCGAGCGGTACTACGCAATGGCCGCACGGGCGATCGTGCTGCCGGATCCGGGCGAGGGAGGGCCGGACGTGCTGATGCGGCATGCGGTGGCGGACCTGGAGGCAGCGCCGGCGGCGGGCGAGCGGCACGTCCGGATGGCCCATCTGCGGCTCACCGAGGAGCAGTTCGCGGAGCTGGGGGCGCGGCTGGAGGCACTGGCGGACGAGTACCGGGAGCTGTCAGATCCGTCGCTCCCGGACGCGTCACTCGTCTTCGCACTGTTCCACCCGGCACCGCGCCGGCAGACCGAAGGGGACGCCAAGTGACCTCAGGCATAAGGAAGTTGCCCACCGGGTTCGGACGGCTGTGGACTGCGCAGACGGTGTCCTCGCTCGGTGACGGGGTGTCGCATGCCGCGCTGCCGCTGCTCGCGTTGACGTTGACGCGGGATCCGATGGCACTCGCCGTCGTCACGGCCGCCGGAACGCTGCCGTGGCTGCTCTTCGGGGTGCTCGGCGGTGCGCTGGTAGACCGCTGGGACCGTCGGCGCACGATGTGGGTCACGGACGCGGCGCGTGCGGTGCTGCTCGCCATACCGGCGGCAGCGGCCGCGCTCGACGTGCTGAGCATTCCACTGCTCGCGGCCGTCGCCTTCCTTCTCGGCCTCGGCGGGCTCTTCTTCGACACGGCCGCCACGGCCTATCTGCCGGATCTGCTCGGCCGCGACCCCGCGCTCCTGGAGCGCGCCAACTCCCGCATGCGCGGCACCCAGACCGCCGCGTCCGGCTTCGCGGGGCCGCCCGCGGGTAGTGCCCTGCTCGCGCTCGGGCGGGCGTTTCCGCTGCTCGCCGATGCGGTGTCGTTCGCGCTCTCCGCACTGCTCGTACGGTCGCTGCCTGCCGCACCCCGGCCCGCACCGCAGGCCCGCGAGTCGCTGCTGCGGCAGGCGCGGGCCGGCGCCTCGTACGTGTTCCGGGATCAGCTGCTGCTCGGGCTCGCGCTGCGTCCGGCGGTCGGGAACATCGCCTTCCTCGCCGTGGAAACCGTACTCGCCCTCTTCGCGCACGATCGTCTCGGCATCGACACCTTCGGCTTCGGCCTGCTCCTCACTGCGGAGGCCACCGGCGGCCTGCTCGGCGCGGGCATCGCCTCTTCCCTCGGCCGACGACTCGGCACCGGCACCGCACTGACCTGCACGGCCGCCGTCGAGGGACTCGCCGTCCTGGGCCTTGCCGCCGCCCCGAACCCGTACGTCGCCGGCCTCGCGCTCGCCGTCTGCGGAGCGGGCATGGGCGCCACGATGGTGCTCGGCCCCTCCCTCCGACAGGCGATCGTCCCCGCCCACCTGATGGGCCGGGTCGCCTCCACCTCCCGCATGCTCGCCATGTGCGCCGCCCCGTTCGGCGCCTTCCTCGGCGGCTGGCTGGCCACCACCTACGACGTACGCACCCCGCTCTACACCGCCGCCGGCCTCCTCCTCGCGATGACCGCCGTCACGGCGACCATGACCAGCAACCGCCGGGTCGAGGCGGCGCTGCGTGCCGCCGCTCCGGCCGATGATCCAGATCACCCGGAATCCTTGGATCCCGTTCACGAGCGTGCCCATTAGGGCTCCGCGAGATCGTTGGGCCAGTGCCGAGCCCAGCTCGGCGTTCCTCGCCTCGGCGCCGTGGCGTCGGGCGCCCGGCCTCCACGGGATGCAACGAGCGGCCCAGCGGGCCGAACTACTCACACCCGTGAACCGACCGCGGCAGGCATCACACCAGATCGAGGAGCGCCTTGTGCGAGGCCCCGAAGCCCGCGTGTTCGTCAATCAGGTGGATCTCCAGGAGCCAGTGCGCTTTCCATCCGGTCGCGGTCGTACGGAGCAGCGGCAGGTCGTCGTTAGACTTCGGCCGCACCTTCGTCTTCGGCGAGGCCCCGGCCAAGCACCAGGCTGCGCGAAGACCTCGTCAAGGTCTTCGACGCGGGCCGCAGCGTCTTGCGTGCCGACCCGCAGATCACCGGGCGACGGCTGTACGCGGAAGTCGAACGGCTCGCCGCCGAGTCCGGCTGGACCCTGGGCGGGTGGCACGCGGGCCATCTGGTGGGGGAATTCCCGCACGAGACGATCGACGGCGCCGCACCCGGGTCCACGTCACCCTGGACAACGCCACTCCGATGCGATGCGATGCGATGCGCCGCCCGGGCGGGCCGCTGCCACTGGATCCTTGAGGTCCACCTCGTCGACGAGCAGCACGGCTTCGGCGGCTTCTACGGACAACTCCTCGACCTGGCGTGACCGCCTTGGGGACGCTCGTCCCCCGTCAGCTCCGCCTCGATCGCTCGCGCAAGCCAGTCCGCCCTGCGCCCCCGCTCCTCTTCCAGCAGTGCCTGCCCCGCAGAGGAGAGTTCGACCAGGCTCTTGCGGCCGTCGGTCGGATGCGCCCGGCGCGTGATCAGCCCCTGCTCCATGAGGAGCCCGACGGCTCGGGCCACGGACTGCGGGCGGACGCGCTGTTCGGCCGCCGGTTCGCTGGGCGTCATCGCACCGGCGCGGTCCAGCGCACCGAGGACGGACGCCTGACCGAGCGGCATCTGGTCCTCCAGCTTCACGCGCCGCGTGAGCTTTCCCAGCGCCGTGCGCAGTTCGGCCGCGACGGCGGCGGACGCAGGCGCGGAGAGCACTGCGCCGTTAGGGCCCGTCGCGGAAATTGCTGGGCACGGGCATGGGGCTGTGCTTCCATGCCGCAGTGAAGAGCGAGAGCACGGCCGGCGCGGACCTCCCCCCGAGTGTTCGACAACGGACTGATCGAGACCCCGGTGACTGTGTGCGGGTGCTGGCGGAGGTCCACGAACACGACGGCTATCCGGTGAACTGGCCCGACGATCCGGGCACATGGCTCACGCCTCCCTCGCTCATCGCCTCGTGGGTGGCGCAGCTGGACGGCCGCATCGTCGGCCACGTCGGCTTGTCGTGGAGCAGCGCGGGAGACGCGGCACCCGGCCTGTGGAGTGCGCACGCAGGGGTGAGTCGCAACGCGACCGCCGTGGTCAACCGACTGTTCGTCGCTCCGTCGGCCCGAGGTCGCGGGATCGGTGCGCTGCTGATGGCGCGGGCGGTCGCAGAAGCGCGGCACCACGGCTTGCATCCGGTGCTCGACGTGGTGGCTTCCGACACGGCGGCGTCGGCCCTGTACGAGCGGCTCGGCTGGCAGCTGTTGGCCACGGTCGAGCAGCAGTGGAGCCCGGAGCAGAAGGTGACCGTCCGGTGTTATGCAGCGGCGGTCACCTGACGGCGGCGCCCCGGGTCACAGCCACGGCCGCCCGCCACTCGATCCCCGCCCCAGCCGGATGCGGCTCCGGCACCGGTGCACAGGGCGACGCCGTTCGGCTGACAAGGCTGGGTGGCGGATCGTGGAATCCGCATGTGGGGTCGGATGAATATACGTAGGATGCGTCGAGCCGCATGAGGGTGGGGTACTTGAGGCGGTCATCACCCCGTGTCGCCTGCCGGCGCACGGGACTGCCGGAACGAGGGGGGCGCGGAGCGTGCGTCTACAGGTCGGCTTCGGCCCGCTGACTGGTGTTGTCATCGGTGACCACGACGGGTGCCGGGCCGCTACCGGCTGCCGGCGGGGCCATCCAACCTTTTCCTCCGGTGCGGACGGGCACTCCACACCACCTGCGTCACCTCTCGCCACCCGTAGACGCCGCACCACCGCCTGACGATCTCGGGCGCCCGGCCATCGGCCGCGCACCGGCGCGGCGGGTACCCCGGTAGCGGAGCAGTCCTGACCGACGCTGCTCCGGCCCACCGGGCCCGCCCCGTCCCGGCCGGAGCGCCCCGCCTCACGACCACGTCGGCAGCGCGACCACTGCGACCCGGCACCCGCCGGGCCCCCGGGTCCTCCAGGGCCGCAGGTCCCCGACGTCGTCAGGTCCTCGGCGCCCCGTGTCCGTTCACCGGCCGCCGGCCGTGGGAGGCCGGGCGCCACCGCGATGCACCTCCGAAACCGCGCCACACAGGGAGAGCCCGCCGATGACCGACACCGACTCCGGGGTCTCCCACGTCGCCACGACCCCGGCCGGCCATCTCGCCGCAACCACAGCGGGGCACCACCCAGGCAGAGTTGAGCGGCAGGTCGGGAAGGTGGCGGGCACCGAGGACTGCACACCCCTGAAGTTCCACGTCGCCGTGTCACCCGACGCCTACCTCCAACTCGACGACGTGGTCAGCACCCGTCGCCAGGTCCCCGGGCGCGGAACCGTCACGACCTCCGGTGTGGTCACCGAGGTCGTCGCTCGACACGAGGGTGCCGCGTTCGACTCGGACGTGTTCCTCATTGCCGACGGGATCCTGCCGGCACGCGTGCAGGAGATCGCCGAGGTCGCCACGACGCGCGTCGACCCCGAGTGCTACGTGCCGCCCCGTCCCGGTGAAGTGGCCATCCGGGCCACGGGAGCGGACCGGGACGCCGCGCTCTACTTCGACCGGATGGCGAAGCGAATCCCCGTCGGCATCGGCCGCGACGGCGAACCGATCTACGTCAACGTCGAGTTCCTCGACGGTACCCGCGGCGCCCACGTGTCCATCTCGGGCATCTCGGGGGTGGCGACCAAGACCAGCTTCGCGCTGTTCCTCCTCCACTCCCTCTTCACCTCCGGCGCGTTGGGCGGCCGAGCCGTCAACGCCAAGGCTCTGATCTTCTCCGTCAAGGGCGAGGACCTACTGTTCGTCGATCAACCCAACGCCCGCCTCGACGAGCCGTTACGCGCCGCCTATGGTCGACTCGGCCTGCCCGCCCGACCTTTCGTCTCCGTCGGCTTCTACGCCCCGCCGCTCCCCGGCGACACCACGGGCCGCCCCCACGTCACGGGACGGACCAGCGGCGTCACCGCGTTCTGGTGGACCCTCGCGGAGTTCTGCGAACGCGAGTTGCTCCCGTACGTGTTCACCGACGTCGCGGACGAGAAGAACCAGTACACGATGGTCGTTCACCAGGTCACAGGTCGGCTGCGCCGCGAAGCCAGACCTGCCGGGAACGACGGCGCGGTCGTCGTCGACGGCACCGTCCTACGGACCTGGGAGGAGACGATCGATTTCATCTCCGGGCGGGTGACCGACGAAGCCACCCGTCCGCTCTGGGCGGGACCGGCTGTGGGAACCGGCACCGTGAACGCGTTCGTCCGGCGGCTGAGGTCCTCTCAACGGCCACTCACGCCCCTGCTGAGGGGGGACCTGAGCACGGTCACCGACCGGCCGGTCGACCACGGCGTCGACACGTCGCGCCACCAGGTCACCGTTGTTGACCTGCACAACCTGCCCGAGCGGGCTCAGCGCTTCGTCGTCGGCGTCGTCCTCGCAGCGGAGACCGAACGCAAGGAACAGGCGGGGCCGGGTGGCCTCCTCTTCACGATGATCGACGAGCTCAACAAGTACGCGCCCCGCGACGGCTCCTCTCCGATCAAGGACGTGCTGCTCGACATCGCCGAGCGGGGTCGTTCGCTCGGCATCATCCTCATCGGAGCCCAGCAGACCGCCTCCGAGGTCGAACGGCGCATCGTGTCGAACTCCTCGATCAAGATCGTCGGACGGCTGGACCCTGCGGAGGCCAACCGCCCCGAGTACGGGTTCCTCCCCAAGGGCCAGCGCCAGCGCGCCACGCTTGCGAGGCCCGGAACCATGTTCGTCTCCCAGCCGGAGATTCCGGTGCCACTGGCCGTCGAGTTCCCCTTTCCTGCCTGGGCCACACGGCTCTCCGAGGTCAGTGAACCCGCCTTCAGCGAACCCGCCTCCGCCGATCCCGCCTCCGCCGACGACTCGGCTCCTCCCGCAGGGACCGCCGCCGGGGAGGTACGGCCGGGCCCGTTCGACAAGTTGCCGGCGGTCGACGACGACCGCTGGCTCGACGACTTCGACGACGGCGCCGTCGCTGAGCCCCCACCCTTCTGACGCTCGTCATCCACGGCGCGCCGCAACCTGACGTGGCGGCCGTGGATCTCGGTGGTGAAGGCCATGGCCGGCAGGCAGGGCTGATGATCCGCTCCGACGCCCGCGTCACCGGACACCCCGCGCTTTCGCTCCGACCCGTCTCGCTCATCGCCCCACAGCCGCCCCGGCCCGCCTCGTCCCTCCGGAAGGACCGTCCTGGTGAAGTTCCTCCACACCTCAGACTGGCACGTCGGTAAGATCCTCAAGGGCCGCAACCGGCTCGACGAACAGGCCGCCGTACTGCGCGAGATAACCCAGATCGCGCTCGGCAACGAGGTCGATGCCGTGTTCATCGCCGGCGACGTCTACGAGCACTCCGCGCCGAGTGCCGATGCCCAGAAGCTCGTCGTGCGCACCCTGATGCAACTGGCCCGGCGGAACGTCGAGGTGGTCGTCATCGCCGGCAACCACGACCACGGAGCCACGTTCGAGGCGTACAAACCGCTGATGGGCGTCGCCGGCATCCACGTCTACGGTCAGGCCAGGCCGGCGGACAAGGGCGGTGTCCTCACCTTTCGTGCCAAGTCCACGAACGAACCCGTCAACGTCGCGGTTCTGCCCTTCCTCTCCCGCCGCTACGCCGTCCGCGCTGCCGAGATCATCGCGAACACCCCCTCACAGAACGTCGGTGCCTACGACCAGCTGGTGCGCGACGTCCTGGGCGGCCTGACCGCCGCGTTCACCCCGGACGCCGTGAACATCGTCATGGCGCACCTCACCTGCACCGGCGGGGCCTTCGGGGGCGGCGAACGCGAAGCCCAATCGATCATGGAGTACCACGTTCCCGCCGCGATCTTCCCGACCGAGGCCCACTACGTGGCCCTGGGCCACCTCCACCGCCGACAGCGGATCCCGGCGCCCTGCCCGGTGCACTACAGCGGATCCCCGTACCCGGTCGACTTCGGCGAGCAGGACAACACGCACGTCGTCTGCCTCGTCGAAGCGGCCCCCGGCACTCCGGCGCAGGTCACCGACGTCCCGGTCACCGCCGGCCGCCGACTGCGCACCGTCGAGGGAACCGTCGCCGAGCTCATCGCCGACCGAGCCACCTACGGCGAGGACTACCTCCGACTCGTCGTCACCCAGCCCGCGTACGCCGGCCTCCGCGACGACCTGACCGAAGCGCTTCCCAACGCCCTGGAGATCCGCATCCACCCCGAACACACGAGTGCCGGGGCCAAGGCGGGCACAGCAGTCGACCGGCAGGCCAGGACGCCCGCGCAACTGTTCACCGACTACTGCCACAGCGTCGGCATCAGCGACGACCGGGTCGTGGGCCTGTTCAACGAACTGCACGACGACCTCACCCGCTCGACCGCCCGCCCCTGACCGGCTTCCCCCACCCCCGGTCTCCGGCATCCCAGGTCCCTTCACACACCCGGTAAGGAACAACACCGCAGATGCGCCCCGTTCGCCTGGAGCTCAACGGCTTTGCCGGTTTCCGTGTCGCCACCGTGGTCGACTTCACCGACGCCGACTACTTCGCCCTTGTCGGCTCGACCGGGTCGGGGAAGTCCACCATCCTCGACGCGTTGACTTTCGCGCTGTACGGCACGGCCTACCGGTGGGGACGGAGCAACGCCATCTCCTACGCGCTCGCCCCCACCAGCAACCGCTGCACCGTCTCGCTCACCTTCGACGTTGCGTCCCAGCGCTACCAGGTGGCCCGCGAGGTCCGCCGGATCGGGGGGCAGGTCCAGCAGAAGGCCGTCAGCCTGGTCAGGTTCGCCGACCCCACCGCGGGCGCCGTCCACCCGAACGGGCCGCAACCCGAGGTCTTGGCCGGCGAGATCAAGGAACTCAACGCCGCCGTCGAACAGCTTCTCGGACTGTCCTTCGACGACTTCTGCCAATGCGTCGTCCTGCCCCAGGGCGACTTCGCCCGGTTCCTGTCGGCGAACACCGCCGACAGGCAGCGGATCCTGCTGAAACTCCTGGGCGCCGCCCACTACGAGGGCATCGGCAAGCGTGCCGGCGTCCAGCGGGACGCGGCGGCCAAAGAGGTCGAGGTCCTCACCGAGCAGCTCGGCCGCTACGCAGGCGCCACTCCCGAAGCGGAGGCCGAGGCGCGGGCGCGGGTCTCGGCACTGGAACTGCTGGCCACCAGCGTCGACGCACTCGTGCCCGGGGTCGACGAGGCGCATGCCCGTGCCGCCGAAGCCGCCGCCCGTGCGCAGGCGCTGGGCGGCCAGGCCGACCTGCTCGCCTCCATCAGCGCCCCCCACGGCGTCGAAGAGCTCCAGCGCGCCGCCGACGACGCGCAGCGCGCCGTCGAGAAGGCGCGCGATGCCGAGGCCGAAGCCGGCCGTGCCCTCGCAGACGCCCACGCGGCCGGCCGGGCCGCCCCGGAGCGCGCCGCCATCGAGCACACCCGTGACCTCCACCTGGAAAGGGCGGACCTCGCCGCGCGCCGCGAGCGGGTGTTCGCGGCTGCGGACCGCGCCGACTGGGAACTGGCGAGGCACCAGGAGCAGTTGCACGTCCGCGCAGCCGCAGTCGACGCCGCCCGTGCGGACGTGGCGGAGGCCCGCGCCCGCCTCGACCGCGCCCACCAGGCGCACGACGAGGTCCGGCGCCGCCGGGACCGGCTGGCCCGCGTCCGTACCCCGGAGGGGCTGTCCGTCCTGGCCGATCGGGTGGCGGAGCTCGCCCGGCAGGCCGACGACGCGGAACGGCGTCTCACCGAAGCCAGCGACCGGCACGAGCGGGCGGCCACCGCGCTCGCCGCCGACGGTGATGGAAGCCGCCTCACCGAAGCCCGGGGGGCGCTCGACCAGCTCGACGAGGTCACCACGGACCTCGCCGCGGCCACCAGCGAACTGGGCGACGCCATCGAGGCAGCCGCGCGGACGGACGCCGCGGTATCCGATGCACAGTTCCTCCTCGACGCCCGTACGGGCGCCTTGGAGGAGGCACGTACGCTCGCGGGTGCCGGTCGGCTGCGTCCGGTGCTCCGGGCCGGCCACGCCTGCCCGGTCTGCGAGCAGACCGTCACCGCCGTCCCGCCGCCGCTGCCCGACCCGGCGCTCGACGCGGCCGAGGCCGGTGCGGCCGGCGCGACCCGCGAACACCGTGAGGCGCTCTCCCGGCACCAGGAAGCGATGGCCACGGTCACCGGCCGGCAGCGCACCGTCGACGCCCTCACCGTGCGGCGCACCATGATCGAGCAGCAGGTGGCCGCCCTGCTACCGGAGCTTCCCGAAGGAGCCGCGGGCGAAGCCGAAGCCTTCCCCGGCGCCGTCCGAGGCTCCGGTCCGGACCGCGGATCCGGACCTGAGCGTGCTCGGCTCGACGGACTCGTCGCGGCCCGCAACCGGCTCGTCGCCACCGAGGAGCAGACCCGCGCCGCGGCCGGGGAGGCCAGGACCGTGCACGGGACCATGCTGACCGCCGCCGGTGCGCTCCGACGGAAGCTCGACCGGGCCCGCACCGTGCTCGACACGCAGCTGGGCGCCTTGACCGACCTCGAACCGCCCACCGCGGACGCGGCCGACCCCGAGGGTTCCGAGGACCTCGGGGTTCCCGGCGACCTGACGGCGGCCTGGGCCCGGCTGGACGCCTGGGCCCGAGCCGGCACCGCCGAGGCGGAGGCCGACCTGACCGTTGCCGCCACCGCGGTCGCCACCGCCGATGAGGCCCACCAGGATGCCGTCGCCGCTCTGGAAACGGCCGACCGGGAGCACGAGGAAGGGCGGGTCGCGCACACCCGGACCGTGCGGGACGCCACGGCCGCCGAAGCCGGCCGGACCGCCCTCACCGCCCGGCTGCGCGAGCTCGACGCGCTGCTGTCCGCAGCGCCGTCGGCGGAGGCCGTCCCCGGCCTGCTCGCCGAACGCACCCGCCTCGACGACGCCGTGACGGCTGCCGCGGTCCGGGCCGACCGAACCCGCGAGGCACTGGGGGAAGCCCTGGCCGAGCAGCAGCGGACCCTGGCCGGAACCGATGCCGCCCGCTCCGAACTGACGGCCGCTCGGGACACCGTGGCGGCCCTCGCCCCGCCCCGCCCCGACACCGCCGACCTCGCCGCCGCCTGGGCCGACCTCGTGGACTGGGCCGCACGCGAAGCCGCCGGCCGCCGGGCAGAAGCCCTGGGGAGGCGTGCCGAAGCCCGCGCCGCGACCGACGACGCCGACGAACTCCTGGACCGGCTGGACGCACAGCTGAGTGACCACGGCCTGGACCCCGGCCACCTGGGTGAGGGGCCGGGGCGCGCCGCACACGCACCCAGGGTGGTCGCGATCGCCCTCGAACGGGCTCGCGCCGAGGCGGAGCGGATCGTACGCGACCTCGCCGAAGCCGCATCGGTACGGGAGAGGGCGGACACGGCCCGCACCCGGCAGCAGGTGGCCACCGAACTGGCCCGGCTGATGCGATCCGAGCGGTTCCCGCGATGGCTCGCCGAGTCCGCCCTCGACACCCTGGTCGAGGGCGCCTCGGAGTCGCTGCGCCAGCTCTCGGGGGCCCGCTTCGACCTGAGCCACCGCAAGGGGGAGTTCTACGTCGTCGACCACGCCGACGCCGATACGGAGCGCTCGGTCCGCACCCTCTCCGGCGGGGAGACGTTCCAGGCCAGCCTCGCCCTGGCGCTGGCCCTGTCCGAACAGCTGGCCGGGCTCGGCAGCGCGACGAAACTGGAGTCCATCTTCCTCGATGAGGGATTCGGGACGCTCGACCCCGAATCCCTCGACACGGTCGCCGACACGCTGGAGACCCTCGCCCAGGGCGACCGGATGGTCGGACTGATCACCCACGTCCCCGGGCTCGCCGAACGCGTACCGGTTCGCTTCCGGGTGCGCCGCGATGCCCACAGCTCCGTCGTCACCCGGGAGGGCGCGTGACGAACACCGCGCACGCGGCCCCGATGCGGTTCCACGTCGACGGCTGGGACCCCACCTACGGCTCCAGCGTCGAGAACGCAGAAGCCGTGGGCAACGCCGTGGCTGGCTCCACTGCGAGGATCGTCCTCGACGTCGAAAGAGCCCCCGCCGACTGGAAGCCGATCTCGCCCTCGTACGGTCCCGCCCCCGGCGCCGTCCTGTTCGTCGACGGAGTGCGCCGCGTCGAGGCCCGTGTCTGGATCGAACAACTCCCGCCTGCCGACCGGCCCCCACCAGCCGCCGACGACTCCCGCTACTCCGCCGCCGGCGCCGCCGACGCCACGATGGCCCTGTGCGCCTCGTACGCCGCCGGCACCGTGTGCTGCTGTCCCGGCCACGGCGCGCACCTGCTGACGGTCGAGTCCCGGCGCGGCCTGTTCACCACCGCCCCCCATGCCGTCGACGTACCCACCACGGCCGGTACCTACCGGGCCCACGTCACCGCCGACGACCTGGAGGAGAACCTGGCCGTGCTGCTCTCCTCGGCGCTCCAGGGCAGCCTGCACGACCTGGAGGTCCTCGTGGCTGCCAACGCCCGCACCGCCCTCTCGGGTCACGGCGTGGCCGACGGCTCGGACCTGCTGATCGTCGACGGCCCGCTGCGCGGCCGCACCCACCTGCCGCGTGCCCTGGGCTTCATCAAGTCCCACCGCACCGCCTACCTGCCGCCGGACCTCCACGCGATGGTCGCCCACCTCGCGCCCGGTGAACGTACCCCCGTGTTCCTCATGGGTAGCTCCTGGGACCGCCACGCCTGGTACCTGCGCCTGCCGTGCACGCCCGGCCCCCCGTGGGCCGGGGTGGTCCGCCTGGAATGCGCCGCCAATGTTCCTCGCGATGAGGCGGTGGCTCTGGCCGACCTTTCACAACGCGTTCTGCCGCGGTACGCCGGCTGCGAGTACAAGGACCCGCGGGCCCCGCAGAACCTCGTCCCGGTCGCCGGTCTGGAACGGGAGTTGCGCCGCCGCCTGGGCGACTCGTCGCTCCTGGCCAGGGCCCTGCGTACGGCAGCGGCTGCCTGACCGCAGCCGCCCCCTTCTACAGGGAGGGCGTCCGATGACGGGCCTGTCGGGCGGCTTTTTGGCGGAAGTTGCGTAAGCCGCTCCCGGGCCGGGGCGGCGGGGCTACCGTCCAGGTCTCGGCAGGTCGCGGCACTGCCCGTGTCCGTCCTGCCGTCGCGGGGGAGTCGTGCCGCCGCTGACGACCGTCGCCTCGGAGGCTGCCTGCCCATGCACACCGGATCGCCTCCCGTCAGGATCCCACTGACCGTTCTGGCGCTGCTCGCCGTCGCGTTCGCCCTGATGATCGGCGGGGCGGGATCGGCATTCGCGCATGCCGGCCTCACTGGCTCCGACCCCGCCGACGGCGCCGTCCTCCCCGTGGCGCCCCAGCAGGTCACGCTCACCTTCACCGAGTCCGTCAGCCTCTCCGAGGACTCGCTGCGGGTGCTGTCGCCGGCCAACGAGCGGGTGAACCCCCGCCCGGCGCAGCATGCGGAAGGCAAGGACGACACCGGTCGGGTGCAGTTGGCCGACGATCTGGCGCAGGGCACCTACACCGTGGCCTGGCGGGTCGTCTCCGCAGATGGCCACCCGATCTCCGGTGCGTTCACCTTCTCCATAGGCAAGCCTTCCGAAACCGCCGCTGCGGTGCCGACCGGCTCGGCGGACGACACGGCGGTCGGCCGCTTGTACGGCTCCTTCCGCTACGTCGCCTACAGCGGGCTCGCCCTCCTCGTCGGCGCAGGCGCGTTCGTCCTGGTGTGCTGGCCCGCCGCGGGCGCGGTCCGTCCGGTGCGCGGGCTGCTGATCGCGGGATGGGTGACGCTGGCGGTGTCCACCGCAGCGCTGTTGGTGCTGCGCGGGCCGTACGAGACGGCCGGCCGGCTGACATCGGTGTTCGACCCGTCGCAGCTGGGCCGGACCGTCACCGGGAGGCCCGGGGGCGCGCTGGTCGCCCGGCTCGTACTGCTCGCGGCACCCCCGCTGTTGCTGAGGTGGCCGGCCGTACGGGCCGGAGTGCGAGCCGGAGTGCGGGGCGACGGGACACAGTCGAGCGGTCCCGGTCACGGCTCCCGTGTCCGGCTGGCGGGGGCGGTGTTCGCCCTGGGCCTGGCGTTCACGTGGGCCGCTGCGGAGCACGCCTCCGCCGGGATCCAGGTTCCGCTGGCCATCCCCGTCGCGGTGCTGCACCTGCTGTCCATGGGGGTCTGGCTGGGCGGCCTGATCACGCTGGCCGTCATCCTCCGGCGCCGGGGGCCGGACGGTGGCGCGGTCCCGGCGTCCGCGATCGGCCGCTTCTCGACGCTGGCCTTCACCGCCGTCGCCGTTCTGGTCGGAACCGGGGTCTACCAGTCCTGGCGGCAGGTCGGCTCCTGGGCAGCGATGACCACCACGCCGTACGGCAGGACGCTCACGTGGAAGATCGCCGTCGTGGTCCTCGTACTGGGGGCGGCATCGTTCTCCCGCCGGTGGACCGCCCGCCTCGTGTACGGGGCGCAGCCGACCGCGCAGACGCCGACGGTGCCCGAGCCCGAGCGGGTGCGGGTCGTGCAGTTGGTCGGCGCGCCCGCGTCCCCGGCGGTGACGGACCTCGGCGGCACCTCCGATGCGCAGGCCGGGGGCGGGTCGGGTGACGACACCGGGCCGCCCGTCCCCGAGGCCGACGGGTACCGGCGCAGCCTGCGCCGCACGGTGGTCGTCGAAGCCGCCCTCGGCGCCGTGGTCCTGGCGATCACGACCTTGCTCACCGGCACCCAGCCCAGCCGAGCCGCGGCCGCCACCGCCTCGGCGGCCACGGCGCAGGAGCCGCAGGTGAAGGTGGTCACCGTCCCCTTCGACATGGGGACGGCCAACCACCAGGGCACGGTGCAGATCACGCTGGCGCCCGGACGCGTCGGCGAGAACTCGGTCGAAGCCGTGGTGTACACCGCGGACGGCGGCCTCGCCACCGTTCCCGAACTCCGCCTGAGCCTCACCCAGGGCGAGCTGGGAATCGGGCCGATCGACGCCAAGCTCAAGAACCAGCAGGGGTACTGGGCCGCGTACGACCTGCGGCTGCCCATGCCGGGTGAGTGGACCATGAACATCACGGTGCGCACCACGGACATCGACCAGGTCACCGTGCGCGGGAGCGTCCGCATCGCGGCCTCGGCGCCGACCACCGCTACGCGGTCCACCCCTTAGTTTCGAAGCGGCCGCACATCGGCCGGACCGGGGGCCGGTGCACGGCTCGTGCCGTGCACCGGCCCCAGGCTGCTCCCGTCAGGCCCGGCTGCGGCTGCGGCGCAGCCACCAGAAGGTGCCGGCAGCAGCCAGCAGGACGATGGCCGCGACCACGCCGAGGACGGCTCCGGCGTTGCCGCCCGCCGCCTTCGCACTCGTCGTCCCGGTGCTCGCGGCCGCTGCGGGAGCGGAAGGCGCCGCCGCGGAGGGCTGGACGGACGGGGCGGTGCTCGGGGAAGGGGACGGGCCCGGCGCGATCGGCTTGGCCCCGGGAGCCGCCGCCTCCAGCTTGAGCACGGGGGCCGGGTTGTCGACCTTCTCCCCGCCCGTGGGCACTTCGATCCAGCGGGAGGTCTTTCCGTCACCGTAGGTTTCAAGGGTCTTGAACGCCAGGGACTTCTCGTCGGGCAGCTGGCGCACCGTGATGCTGTACTCGGCATCGGTTCCGGTGGCCAGAGCGGCGCCGCCGATGGCGTACCCGTCCGGGGTGGCCGTCAGCTTCCATTCCTTGGGGGCCTCCTTCAGCGTGACGGCGTCCGGGGCGATGCCCTTGGGGAGGACGACCCGCAGCTCCGAGATCCCAGCGGTGTCCGACTCCGCCTCAGAGGTGAAGGAGAGCGTGACGTTCTCGGCGAGGGCGCGCGGTTCGGAGGCGGTGACCTCGGCGTGTGCGGCGGCCGGCCCGGCCGCCACGCCGAGGAGCACCAGGGCGCCGACGGCCGCGAGGCCCAACCTACGGGGACGGGGACGGGTGTGTGTCGTGTTCACGATGGAAGAAACCCTCTCGGTACGAGGGGCGGGCTTCACCGTGCTGGTGCACTGCCCGCCGGGATCAGGGGAACGTCTCCTGCACACCCGGCAGGAGGACCCCGGCGCACCACCGCGTGACAGAGCCTCGTCGTCGCCGGTCGTACGGCCCGACCGTCGTGCCGTACGGGCCCGGTCCGCGGACGGGGCCCGAACCATGGGCGGCGGAGGGCGCCGAGAGCAGCGGCGGCAGCCGCGGCAGCCCTCTGGGCCCACCGGCCCACCGTCTGCGGCAGGCGGCTGAGGACCTGGTCCGCGCGGTACATGAGCAGAGCCATCGCACATGCGGCCACGCAATGGGCCGCGGTCATCGGCCACACGCCGTGGTGTGCGGCGCGCACGATCTGCGGCACGAAGCGGTGCGTCCCGCCCTGCATCCCGCCGTGCGCCTCGGTGCAGCAGGGGAAGGCCGGCTGCCGCACGGACAGAGCCCGGTGCAGGCCGAGTTGGGCGGCGCAGGTGGCCATGACCACCTGCCACCAAGGCCGGGACGCCCGAGTCACCAACCACGACAGGGCGAAGGTGACCGCCGCGCCGCCCAACGCCGCCCCGCCCAGGGCCGGCTGCCGGGGAGCCGCGTCCCCCGCAGCCAGATGATGGGCCACGACGGCCAAGACCGAGCTGAGCAGTGTGAACGCGGCAGCCCGCAGCAACCGTCCGCTCCGCCACTCGGGTTGCGGACACGAGGGCATCCCTGCACGGCCTCCGGTCATGTCGCGCCATCATCCACCGGCCCCGCCGCCGCCAGGCCCCGACTGTCAATTGAGGAGCAGTTTTTCCCCGCTCCCCGAACGAGCTCGTGCCGCCGGCTAGGCGCCGGCCGGAACGGGGTCCGGCTGCGAGAGCCGGCCGGTGCGGGTGAGGAGCACCAGGGCCGCGGTGCATACGGCTCCGACCAGGGACATGACGAGCCAGGTGAGAGCCGGGTACCCGGCGGATCGGGCCGCGCCGAGGAGGGCTCCGGTCGCAAGGTTCCCGACGGTGATCCCGATTCCGCACACGGTGTTGTACAGACCGTAGTGGGTGGCCACCCAGCGGCCGCCCGCCAGGGCGACGATGGTGTCCATCTCGAACGGGTACAGCACCGCCGTGGCGACCGCGAGGAGACCCGCGCACGCCAGGAGGGGAAGGAGTGCGGCGGCCGCGGACCAGCCGGTCCGAGCCTGCGGGGCCGCCGAGCTCAACAGGGGCGGGAAGAAGGCCACGCCCATGAGGGCCGTGCCCGCGCTCAGGGACCGCGCGGGGCTCCAGCTGCGTTTGCACCAGGCGGTGACGCGCAGTTGCCCCACGAGCGCGACGAAGCCGGAGACGACGAAGAGGGCGCTGGTCGCCGCCGTGGCGAAGGCGCCCTCGCCGGTGAGGCGTTCGACCTCCAGGGGCAGCGCCAGGTAGATCTGGAAGGACAGGACGTACGAGCCGCTCATCGTCGTGGCGAACAGCCAGAACGTCCGGTTGCGCAGGACGGTGCCGGCTTGTTCGCGCAGGGCGGGCCGGTCCTCGCGCGCGGCGGTGGTGTTCCGGGGCAGGCGGCGCAGCTGCAACAGCGTGAGCGCGGCGAAGACCGCCGAGGCGACCGCGCAGGTGAGGGGGAAGGACACCGCGGTCAGGGCGAGTCCGACGAGCGGGCCGAGCAGGATGCCGCTCTGGTAGAAGACGTTGAACAGCGCGAAGGCGTCCACTCGGCGCTCGCCCGCCTCGGCGGCCACGTAGGCGCGGACGGCCGGATTGAACAGGGCGCCGGCCAGCCCCGTGGCCGCGGACGCGGCGACCAGGGCCGGCAGGCCGTCGGCGAAGGCGAGGGCCGCGAAGCCGACGGTGCGCAGTGTGCAGCCGGCGACGATCAGCGGCTTGAAGCCGAGGCGGTCGGCGAGCATTCCGCCGACGAGGAACATGCCTTGCTGGGAGAGGTTGCGCACGCCCAGGACCAGCCCGACCGCCCAAGTGGCGAGCGCGAGCCCGCCGGAGAGGTGGGCGGCCAGGTACGGCATGAGCATGTAGAAGCCGAGGTTGATCGTCAGCTGGTTGACGAGCAGCAGCTGCACGGTGGCGTCGAAGGAGCGGTACTGCTTCCAGGTCTGCTTCACCGGGCCGCTCCGGTCCGGGACGCGGCGGGGGCGGGCACCGGGTCGACGACGTTCGCGCAGCGTGTCCACCGGGTGATCTCGCGGGACGCGGATGACTCGACGGTCTCGGGTTCCGACGGCGGGGTGGTGTCCAGGAGCTGGTTGGCGCGGCAGTAGTCGTCATTGAAGACGGTGTCGAAGTAGCGGTGGGGTCCGTCGGGGAACACGGCCGCGATGCGGGTGGCTTCGGGCTGGGTGCGGGCGAGCCAACCGGCGACGAGGGCGACGGCGCCGACGCTCCAGCCTCCGGTGGCGAACTGCCGCCCCGCGAGGCGGCGGGCGGCCCATACGGCTTCGGCGGGGGCGACCCAGTGGACTTCGGTGAAGGCGGGATAATCCACGTTCCGGGGGTAGATGGAGGAGCCCAGGCCGCGCATCAGGCGGGGCCGGGCGGGCTGGCCGAAGATGGTCGAGCCGATCGCGTCGACGCCGACGAGACGCAGCGCGGGGTTGGAGGCGCGCAGTCCGCGGGCGATGCCGGCGGAGTGGCCGCCCGTACCGACCGCGCACACCAGGACGTCCACCGTGCCCAGTTGGCCGGTCAGCTCGTCGGCCAGGGGCCGGTAGGCGGCCACGTTGTCGGGATTGTGGTACTGGTCGGGACACCAGGCGCCCGGGTACCGGGCGAGGAGTTCCGCCACCTTGCCGCGCCGGGCTTCCTGCCAGCCTCCGTCGGGGTGCGGCCGGTCGACGACGTGGAGCCGGGCGCCGTGCGCGGTGAGCATCCGCTCCATGATCGGCTCCATGCCGGGGTCGGTGACCAGGTGTACGGGGTGCCCGCGGAGCACTCCGGCCAGAGCCAGGCCGAGGCCGAGCGTGCCGGAGGTGGACTCGATGACGGGGGCGCCGGGGCGCAGGGCCCCGCGCTCGCGCGCCTTGTCGACCATGTAGAGGGCCGCGCGGTCCTTGATGCCGCCGGGGTTGAAGCCTTCGAGTTTGGCCCAGAAGCCGCGCGGTGAGGGCGCGAACGGTTCGTCGATGAAGAGGACGGGGGTGTTGCCGACGGCTTGGAGCACACTGCGCGGGGCGGGGGCCGCCGACGGGGACGTGGACGGGGACGCGGGCAGGGAGAGTTCGGTCATGGTGGGTCGCCCTTCGTGCGGCACGGCGCGGCCGGGCTCCGCCGGCGCCGGTCGGGGCGGGCGGGTGTCGGGCCGTGCGGGGGTGAGAGGTCGCGCAGGGACACCCCGGGGCGCGGCGTTACGACGACCGCGTGGAGCGTCCGGGCCTGCTCAGGTCCTACTGACGCACGCCTTGCACAGCAGATCGCGGCCGGAGCCCGAGGAAGAGCGGGGTGGCGCAGCGGCCGCAGCGCGGCTCGGACGTGACGCACCGGCCTGGACGGGGTTCAATCGCAGGACGGACGCCCCGTCGGCTTCACCGCGCTCCGGCAGCTGCACCGCCGTGTGCTCGTCGGCGTGAACGCAAGGGTGGTTCCCCCCGGGGCAGCCACCGGCGAGTTCCGGATGCGCGGCGGTGGCCTGCGAGGCCGCTGCGGCGGGGACCGGTGCCCGGTGGTGACCGCCGCTGTCGCACACGCCGAAGAACAGCGCGACCAGGGCGGCCGTCACGAAGACGGCCAGCCAGCCGCCATGTCGGCGGCGGTGACGGGACCACAGCGAATTGCACACAGTGACCGTCACGCTATCTTTCGTGTTCGACGGCTGCTCGTGTACCGCGCTCCGTGACGGGGTGCGTTTCGGCCCGGGCCGTGGTGCCCGCTCCCGGGCCGCGGTGCCCGTTTCCCGTGCCACTGCGGGATCGAGCGCACGAGCGCGGCCGTGAAACCGTGGTCGCCGGCAGGGGCGCAGGTTCACCGCTGCGGGTGATTCCATGCCTCCGGATTGCCGTTCGGCGTCATGAGGGGGCTGGGGCGGAAGTACTGGTGACGGGGTACGGGACGAAGGTGCTGCTGTTCTCGTCGACGGCCAGGGTCCGGCCGAGCGGCGGGACGGCCCGTTGGGGGCAGTCGACGCGTTCACAGAGCCGGCAGCCCATGCCGATGGGGGTGGCGGCCGCCGTGTTGTCGAGGTCGAGGCCGTCGGCGTACACGAGGCGGGAGGCGTGCCGGATCTCGCAGCCGAGCCCGATCGCGAAGGTCTTGCCGGGCTCTCCCCAACCGCCGCGGTGGCGGGTGACGGCGCGGGCGGTCCAGAGGTGGCGCTGCCCGTCGGGCATGGCGGCGACCTGGACGTGGATGCGGCCCGGGGCCGCGAAGGCCTCGTAGACGTTCCACAGGGGGCAGGTGCCGCCGGCGCGGGAGAAGTGGAACCCGGTGGCGGACTGTCGCTTGGACATGTTCCCGGCCCGGTCGACGCGCACGAAGGAGAACGGCACCCCGCGCAGCCTGGGGCGTTGCAGGGTGCTGAGGCGATGGCAGACGGTCTCGTAGCCGAGGCCGAAGTGGTCGGTGAGCCGTTCGATGTCGTACCGGAACTCCTCCGCCGCGGTGTGGAACGCCGTGTACGGCAGGATCAGCGAGGCCGCGAAGTAGTTGGCGATGCCGATGCGGGCCAAGGCGTGGGCGGGGGAGCCGGGTGGGAAGTCCTCTGCGGCGAGCCGGTCGAGTTCGTCCCCGTACTCGATCAGGGCGAGCTGGGTGGCCATCCGGAAGGCCTGCTGTCCCGGGCGGAGCCGGTTCGACAGGTGCAGTACCCGGGCGGCGGCGTCGTAGTGGTGAAGCCGGTCGCAGTCCGGGGAGGTGCGGATCCCGTGCCGGTCGGCGAGTCGGCGCGTCAGGGCGCGGATGACGTCGCCGGGGTGGATGCCGATCTCGCGGGCCAGGTCCTCGGCGGCGAGATCGGTGTCGTGGAGGTAGTTCTGGCGGCGGTAGAAGAACTCGCGGATCTCCTCGTGGGGTGAGCGCGGTGCATCGGCCACCGAATCCCGGCCGTCGGCGGCGTCGGCGAGCCGCTCGGCCAGCAGTTGGCTCCGCCGGCCCAGGTCCAGGAGGACCGAGGCGACCGCCGGCATGCGAGAAGCCAACTCGGCGAGGTCGGAGGCCGATACCCGGGCCTCGGCGACCTCCCCGGCCAGCGCCTCGCGCAGGTCCGCGACCAGGCGGCTGGTGTCGCGCTCCGAGAAGAAGCCGGGGTCCACCCCGAAGGCCTCGGTCAGCCGCAGCAGCACCGGCACGGTCAGCGGGCGCGAGTCGTGCTCCATCTGGTTCAGGTAGCTCGGGGAGATGCCCAGCACCCTGGCGAGATCGACCTGGGTCATACGGCGCTCCTCGCGCAGCCTGCGCAGCCGCGCGCCCGCGTACGTCTTGCTCACCGGACTCCTCCACCGTCGGACGGGCTCCGTCAGCATAGGTGCAACTCGCCCACCCGCAGTCTTCGCAACCTTGGCAATTCCGGCCTCGAAGATTCGCAAACCTTGGCAGGTGTACCTCCTTGCTGGCACCAAGTGCCAGTGCCAGAGTCGGTCCTGCGGCCAGCCGGAACCGGTAGCCGGGAAACGCACAAGACCCCGATTCACGCCCTGATTTCGGGGATCCGGTCAGCTCGACCCGGTACATCGACAGCATTGCTCAGCTCCGGCCCATGGGCGGGTTCGGCGGCCGCACCTCCTACTCAGGCACACAGTGCCAATGCTCGGGTTCTTCGGCAGGGGCATTGGCAGGACAAGCGACGGACGGAAACGGTGACGGTCATGGCAGAGGCGAACACGACGGCGGCGGCCGAGCAGCTGGGGCAGCGGTGGGCCGACGACCCCCGCTGGGCGGGCATCGAGCGGACCTACTCGGCCGAGGACGTGGTGCGGCTCTCGGGCAGCGTCCGCGAGGAGTACACCCTGGCCCGGCGCGGCGCCGAGCGGCTGTGGCGACAGCTCCACGAGCTGGACTACGTCCACGCGCTCGGCGCGCTCACCGGCGGGCAGGCCGTCCAGCAGGTCCGCGCCGGACTCCAGGCGATCTACCTGTCCGGCTGGCAGGTCGCCGCCGACGCCAACCAGGCCGGGCACACCTACCCCGACCAGAGCCTCTACCCCGTCAACTCCGTTCCCCAGGTGGTCCGTCGGATCAACAACGCGCTGCTGCGCGCCGACCAGATCGCCACCGCCGAGGGCAGCAGCGACACGACGGACTGGCTGGCGCCGATCGTCGCCGACGCCGAGGCCGGTTTCGGCGGACCGCTGAACGCGTTCGAGCTGACCAAGGCCATGATCGAGGCGGGCGCAGCCGGCATCCACTACGAGGACCAGCTCGCCTCCGAGAAGAAGTGCGGCCACCTCGGCGGCAAGGTCCTCGTTCCGACCTCCCAGCACATCCGCACCCTCAACGCGGCCCGCCTCGCGGCCGACATCGCCGACACTCCCACCCTGATCATCGCCCGCACCGACGCCCTGGCCGCCACACTGCTCACCAGTGATGTCGACGAGCGCGACGCGGAGTTCTGCACCGGGGAGCGCACCGCGGAGGGCTTCTACCGCGTCCGGGGCGGCATGGCCCCGGTCATCGCCCGCGGTCTGGCGTACGCCCCGTACGCCGACCTCATCTGGGTCGAAACGGGCACCCCGGACCTGGAGCAGGCCCGCGAGTTCGCCGAAGCCGTCCACGCCCGGTACCCGGACCAGATGCTGGCCTACAACTGCTCACCCTCCTTCAACTGGAAGGCGGCCCTGGACGACGACCAGATCGCGAAGTTCCAGCGGGAGCTGGGCGCCATGGGCTACCGGTTCCAGTTCATCACCCTGGCCGGCTTCCACTCCCTCAACCACGGCATGTTCGACCTGGCGCGCGGCTACGCCGAGCACGGCATGACCGCGTACGTGGACCTCCAGGAGCGCGAATTCGCCGCCCAGGGCCAGGGTTTCACCGCGGTCAGGCACCAGCGCGAGGTCGGTACGGGTTACTTCGACATGGTCTCCACCGCCGTCAACCCGGCCTCCTCCACGACCGCGCTCGCCGGGTCCACCGAGGAAGAGCAGTTCCACTAGGGAGCCCGTAGCCCGTAGCCCGTAGCCCACGACCCGCCGCCGGCCTCTGGCGGCGCCCGGGGCCCCTTCCCGCCCCGGGCGCCCGCCACCCACGCTGAGGAGAAGAACCACATGTCACTCACGCCCCCGACCGGCAGCGTCCGGGTCCTCGGCGCACCGGGTGAGCGCCACGACGAGATCCTGACCCCCGGGGCCCTGGAGTTCCTCGGCCGGCTCGACGCCGCGTTCGCGGACCGCCGCCTGGAGATCCTCAAGGAGCGCCGCCGCCGCTCGGGCCACCTGGCCGGGGGTACCCCGCTCGACTTCCCGCTCGCCACCCGCGCCCTCCGCGAGGACCCCGACTGGAGGGTCGCCCCGCCCGCGCCCGGACTCACCGACCGGCGGGTCGAGATCACCGGGCCCCCCGAGCGGCGGACGGCCGTCAACGCCCTGAACTCCGGAGCCGAGGTCTGGATGGCCGACTTCGAGGACGCCACCGCCCCGACCTGGACCCACGTCATCGGCGGCCAGCTCACCCTGCTCGACGCCATCGAACGGCGCATCGACTTCACCAGCCCGGAGGGCAAGGAGTACCGCCTCGGCGAGCGGCTTGCGACCATCACCGTCCGCCCCCGCGGCTGGCACCTGCTCGAAGAGCACCTGGAGATCGACGGCCGACCCCTGTCCGCCTCCCTCGTCGACTTCGGCCTGTACTTCTTCCACTGCGCGCAGCGGCAGATCGACGTCGGCCACGGCCCGTACTTCTACCTGCCCAAGCTGGAGAACCGGTACGAGGCGCGGCTGTGGAACGACGTCTTCCTCCTCGCCCAGGAACTCCTCGGCATCCCCCGCGGCACCGTCCGCGCCACCGTCCTCATCGAGACGATCACGGCCGCCTTCGAGATGGAGGAGATCCTCCACGAGCTGCGCGAACACAGCGCGGGCCTCAACGCCGGGCGTTGGGACTACCTCTTCAGCCTCGTCAAGACCTTCGGCCACCGCACCGACTTCCAACTGCCCGATCGGGCCGCGGTCACCATGACCGCTCCCTTCATGCGGGCCTACACCGAACTCCTCGTCCGGACCTGCCACCGGCGCGGTGCCCATGCCATCGGCGGGATGGCGGCCCACGTCCCGAGCAAGGACCCGGACACGAACGCCGCGGCGATCGCGAAGGTCCGCTTGGACAAGGAGCGCGAGGCCGAGGACGGCTTCGACGGCTCCTGGGTGGCCCATCCCGGGCTGGTCCCCGTCTGCCGCGAGGTCTTCGACGGCGTCCTGGGGGAGCGGTCGAACCAGCTGGAGCGGACGCGGGAGGACGTCGAGACCACGGCCGCCGACCTGCTGTCCGTACGCCGGACCGCCGCGCCCCCCACACGGGAGGGGATCCGCTCGAACGTCGCCGTGGCCCTGCGCTACTTCGACGCCTGGCTGCGCGGCAGCGGCGCGGTGGCCCTGTACGGCCTGATGGAGGACGCCGCGACCGCCGAGATCGCCCGCGTCCAGATCTGGCAGTGGATCCGCCACGACCGGGTCGACCGGGCAACGGTCCTCGACCTCCTCGACGCCGAATGCGCCGCCCTGGAGAACGAGGATCCGCAGGCACTCGTCCTCGAAGCGCGCGAGGTCTTCGTGGACACGGCGCTGTCGGTGCAGCTCCCGGCCTTCTTCACCCCCGGGGCCTACACCCGCCACCTCGTCCGCAGCGCCGCCGTCACCGCGCGGGTGAACGCGTGAACGCCGCGGTGGGGCCGGGCCGGATCCTGCGCGTCGGCATCGTCGGTGGAGGACAGATGGGCGCCGGCATCGCCGAGGCGTGTGCCCGGGCCGGCCTCGACACCGTCGTCGCCGAGTCGGACACCGCCGCCGCCCGCGCCGCCCGGGAGCGGATCGCCGTTTCCCTGGAGCGTGCCGTCCAGCGGGGCAAGCTGGACCGGATCTCCGCGGAGGACGCGCTGTCCCGGCTGCTGTTCACCGGGGACCTGGAGGACCTCGCCGACCGCCAGCTCGTCATCGAGGCCGTCACCGAGAACCCCGACACCAAGATCGAGGTCTTCGCCGCCCTCGACAAGATCGTCGAGAATCCCGGGACCATCCTCGCCACGAACACCTCCGCCATCCCGATCATGCGTCTGGGCATGGCGACCGGACGCGCCGACAAGGTGGTGGGCCTGCACTTCTTCAACCCCGTGCCCGTTCTACCGCTCGTCGAGGTCGTGTCCTCCCTCCATACGTCGGCGGACACCCTCGCCACCGTCGAGGCCTTCGCCCGTGACGCCCTGGGCAAGACCACCGTCCGATCCCGGGACCGCGCCGGTTTCGTCGTGAACGCGCTGCTGGTCCCCTACCTGCTCTCGGCCATCCGCATGGCCGAATCCGGGTACGCCAGCGCGCAGGACGTGGACACCGCAATGGAACTGGGCTGCGCCCACCCGATGGGCCCGCTCAAGCTCGCCGACCTGATCGGGCTGGACACGGTCGAGGCCATCGCCGAATCCCTCTACCAGGAGTTCAAGGAACCGCTCTACGCCCCGCCCCCGCTGCTTCAACGGATGGTGCAGGCAGGGCTGCTGGGCCGCAAGAGCGGCCGAGGGTTCCACACGTACGGCCGGGGCTGAGGGGCCCCGGCACGTCTCCGGGCCCGAGGGTGCCCGGAGGCACGCGGTGACGGTGGGGTTCGGCGAGTGGTGTCGCCGCGCCCCACCGTGTCCCGTTCCACCGCAGGTCGTGTGAAGCCGGTGCCGTCTCGTCGTCTCGTCGTCTCGTCGTCTCGCGATCCGGTCCGAATGACGGACGGGGGTCGTCGCCGGGTCGGCGCGCGAACTAGGGTGGCCGTGCAGCTGGTTCGCCCCGTCCGCCAGGCGGGATGCGTCGTAAGAGGGAACCCGGTGGGAATCCGGGACTGCCCCGCAGCGGTGAGCGGGAACGACCGCCGTCATACGCACTGGGACCGGAAGACGGTCCTGGGAAGCGACGGCCAGTAGGTGCCCGCCGGTAGGAGCATGAGTGCCGGCAGGCGTGCCCGCGAGTCCGAAGACCTGCCCGTTGCCCGTAAGCGGACGATTCCGCGTGCGGAGATCCCGGTGACCTCGTGGGCGGGTCGGCGTGCACGACGAGCGGCCGTTGCGGTAATTGCGCGACGTGGGCCGTCCGTTCCGTCGCTCCTTCGCGTCCGCGTCCCGTTACCGGGGCGTTCCTGGACACATCTCGCGAAGGAGAGTTCCGTGACGGCGAAGCCCACAGCCGCGGCAGCACGAGCCACCGTGTACGGCTACCCCCGCCAAGGTCAGAGCCGCGACCTGAAGAAGGCGATCGAGGGCTACTGGAAGGGCCGCGTCAGCGCGGGTGCCCTCCGGGAGACCGCGGCGGGCCTGCGCCGTTCGCACTGGCGAGAGCTGACCGAGGCCGGCGTCCACGAAGTGCCCACCGGTGATTTCTCGTACTACGACCACGTCCTGGACACCAGTGTCATGGTCGGCGCCGTCCCCGCGCGGCACCGCGCGGCGGTCGCCGCGGACGCCCTGGACGGGTACTTCGCGATGGCGCGCGGCACCCGGGACGTGGCCCCGCTGGAGATGACCAAATGGTTCGACACGAACTACCATTACCTGGTCCCCGAGCTCGGGCCCGACACCGTCTTCACCGCCGACTCCAGCAAGCAGGTCGCGGAGTTGGAGGAAGCCGTCGCGGCCGGCCACACGGCCCGTCCCGTACTCGTCGGCCCCGTCACCTACCTGCTGCTCGCCAAGCCCGCCCCCGGCGTGGCCGCCGGCTTCGAACCGCTGACCCTGCTCGACCGGCTGCTGCCCGTGTACGCACAGGTCCTCGCCGAGCTGCGGGCCGCGGGCGCCGAGTGGGTCCAGCTCGACGAGCCGGCCCTGGTGCAGGACCGCACCCCGGCCGACCTGAACGCCGCGGCCCGTGCCTACCGCGACCTCGGCGCGGCCACCGGGCGTCCGAAGCTGCTGATCGCCTCGTACTTCGGCCGGCTCGGCGAAGCGCTGCCGGTGCTGGCCAAGGCGCCGGTCGAGGGCCTGGCGCTCGACTTCACCGAGGCCGGCGCGGCCAACCTGGAGGACCTCGCGGCGGTCGGTGGCCTGCCCGGCAAACGCCTGGTCGCGGGCGTGGTCAACGGCCGCAACGTCTGGATCAACGACTACCAGAAGTCCCTGACCGTCCTGGGCACGCTCCTCGGCCTCGCCGAGCGCGTGGACGTCTCCGCGTCCTGCTCGCTCCTGCACGTCCCGCTGGACGCCGCCGCCGAGCGCGACATCGACCCGCAGGTCCGCCGCTGGCTCGCCTTCGCCCGCCAGAAGACGCGGGAGATCTCCGTCCTGGCCCGAGGACTGGCCCGGGGCATGGACTCCATCGCGGCCGAACTCGCCGCGAACCGGGCCGATCTGGCTTCCCGCGCCGGATCCGCCCTCACCCACGACCCGGCCGTGCGCACCCGGACCGCGGCCGTCACCGACACCGACGGCCACCGCGCGCAGCCGTACGCCGAGCGCTCCGTCGCCCAGCGGGCCCGCCTGGGCCTGCCGCTGCTGCCGACCACCACGATCGGCTCCTTCCCGCAGACCGACGAACTGCGCGCGGCCCGCGCGGACCTGCGGGCGGGGCGGATCGACACCGCGGGCTACGAGGCGCGCATCAAGAGCGAGATCGAGGAAGTGGTCTCCTTCCAGGAGAAGACCGGCCTCGACGTCCTGGTGCACGGCGAGCCCGAACGCAACGACATGGTGCAGTACTTCGCCGAGCAGCTGACGGGCTACCTGGCCACGCAGCACGGCTGGGTCCAGTCCTACGGCACCCGTTACGTGCGCCCGCCGGTGCTGGCCGGGGACGTCTCCCGCCCCGAGCCCATGACCGTCCGCTGGACCTCGTACGCGCAGTCCCTGACGTCCAAGCCGGTCAAGGGCATGCTGACCGGGCCCGTCACCATGCTCGCCTGGTCCTTCGTACGCGACGATCAGCCGCTCGGCGAGAGTGCCCGCCAGGTCGCGTTCGCCCTGCGGGACGAGGTGAACGACCTGGAGGCGGCCGGGACTTCGGTGATCCAGGTCGACGAGCCCGCCCTGCGCGAAACGCTGCCGCTGCGAGCCGCCGACCACGCCGACTACCTGGCCTGGGCCACCGAGGCGTTCCGCCTCACCACCAGCGGCGTCCGGCCGGACACGCAGATCCACACCCACATGTGCTACGCCGAGTTCGGTGACGTCGTCCAGGCCATCGACGAGCTCGACGCCGACGTCATCAGTCTGGAAGCCGCCCGCTCCCACATGCAGGTCGCCCGCGAACTCGCCGGCCACGGTTACCCCCGAGGGGCAGGCCCGGGCGTCTGGGACATCCACTCCCCGCGCGTCCCGAGCACCCGGGAGGCGGCCGGTCTGCTGCGCACCGGACTGGAGGCCATCCCGGCCGAGCGGCTGTGGGTCAACCCCGACTGCGGCCTGAAGACCCGCGGCTGGCCCGAGACCCGCGCCTCCCTCGAAAACCTGGTCGCCGCCGCCCGTGAGGTCCGCTCCGGCCTCGCGGGCGACCCCACCTGACCGGCACGGGGGACACCGGCTCGTCGCCGTGATGCGCGGGCCGGGCCCTGGCTACAGTGCAGGATGATCGGGGTCGCTCGCGCTGACCTGTCGTCATGACCGAGGTGGGTCCCCATGCCCCGCAGCACCCCCGACGGCGCCGGGCGGCGGCCCCGGCGGCCGATCGGTACCTGGCCGGCCGTGGGCGTCACGGTGGCTGTCCTCGTGGCGGCCAACGCGGCCCTGCACCGCTGGTCGGGCCCGTGGGGCGTGGTGACGGCCGTCGTGGTCAGCGGGGTGCTGCTCGGTGTGCTGCGCTGGGCCGGCGGCACCCTCGCGGACGCCGGTCTGGCGCCGGGCACGCTGGCCCGCGGCGCCCGTTGGGCGCTGGCCCTCATCGCCCTGGTCGGCATCGTCTACCTGGCCGGGGCCCTGCTGCCGGCCACCAGGACGCTGTTCGAGGACCGTCGGTACGCGGGGATGGACGGGGGCGAGGTGATGCTGCGCGTCCTCGTGCTGGTCCCCGTCGGTACGGTCCTGGTGGAGGAGATCGCGTTCCGCGGCGTGCTCTACGGTCTGGTGCGCCGCGACCGCGGGGCGGTGTGGGCGACCGCCGTGTCGAGTGCGCTGTTCGGCCTGTGGCACGTGCTGCCCTCGCTGCACCTGGCGACCGCGAAACCGGCCCTGACCACGGCCTTCGGTCGGTCCGGACTCGGGGCCGCCCTCGCGGTCGTGGCAGCCGTGTTGTTCACGGCGGCGGCGGGCGTGCTGTTCTGCGAGCTGCGCCGCCGCAGCGGCAGTCTGCTGGCTCCCATGGGCCTGCACTGGGCCGTCAACGCGTTCGGATACCTCGTCGGGTTCCTGCTGCGCTGACCGCTCAGCCCTGCGGCGAGACGATGTCCTTCAGCCGGTCCAGGTCCTGCGCGGTGAATCCGGACGGTCGCATGACGGAGTTCCAGGCGTCGACGTACGCGGCCTTGTAGGTGTGGCCGTGGCCGTCCGGAACGCCCGTGGAGAACGGCAGGTCGGCGGTGACCTGCCAGAAGGTCACGAACGGGATCCAGACCATCGCGCCGAGCACGTCCGAGCCGGGCCGCTCACGGATCCAGTCGGGCTCCGACAGGGCCAGCTGCGGGCTCCACCAGACGATCGGATCGGAGGGGTGCATGAGGTAGACCACCCGCGGGCCGTCCCACGGCCGGTCCGCGGGAGGGATCCCGGCGGCCGGGTCGTTCGTGAACCGGACGGTCCGGCCCTCCCGGTAGACGGGCTCGATCTCCGGGCTCCCCGCGTCGCGGCGGTCGCTGAACTCGCGGAAGAGGGTGTTGAAGTTGGGCGGGCCGGCGAACACCGTGCCGGCGGTGCGGTTGCGCAGGTCGTACTCCCCGCTGAAGGCCGTCTCACCCCCGAACGAGCCCAGGCTCTCGCCCGCCACGAACAGGCGCGGACGCCGGTCCGTCGGCAGTTTGGACCACTTGTCGTAGACCGCGTCGAAGAGGTCCCGGCCGGCCTCGCGCGCCTTGGACTGGTCGACCAGGTACGACATCCACGACGGCAGGTACGAGTACTGGATCGCCACCGTGGCCGAGTCGCCGTTGCCGAGGTACTCGAACGAGTCCACGGCGGCGGGGTCGACCCAGCCGCTGCCCGTCGTGGTCATCACGAGCAGGTTCGTGCGTTCGAAACCGCCCGCCCGTTCGAGGTCCGCGACGGCCCGGGCCGCCCGGGACTCCGTGTCGTCGGAGGTTTCCAGCCCGGCGTAGGCCCGGATGGGCTCCTGCGCCGTGCGGTGGGTGAACGCGCCGATCGTCTGGGCCGACGGTCCGCTGCCCGTGAACGCCCGCCCCTCGTAACCCAGCGAGTCCCACGGCACCAGCGAGCCGGGACCGCCCGACCGCAGCACGGACGTGGGCTGGTGCACCCCCTCCGGAGTATGCGTGTCGCCCAGCGAGAACGACTCGTTGGCCGCGTTCACGAAGCCGCTCAGCAGCACCCCGGAGAACACGGCCCACGCCAGCCCCGCCACCAGGAGCCAGCCGACCACCCGCGCCGCCCGCCTGCCGATCCAGCGCCCGAGCAGGGCGGCGGCCCGGCGGTACAGGGCGCGCAGCCCCCGCCCGGCAAGGAGCAGGAGCAGGAAGACGACGGCGGCGACGAGGGGGCAGGCGACGGCGGCGAGGACGTTGTAGTCGGTGACCCCCATCAGCCCGCGGATCTCGTGCTGCCAGTACTGCCCGAGCCCGAACGAGACGCCGAAGAGCACGATCGCGCTGACGAACAGGACCAGCCACGACCTGCGCGGGGCGCTGCGGGCGTCCCGGTCGGCGAAAGCGCGCCACACGTAGGCCGCGACCACGCCCAGCCCGTACCCGATGGCCGCTCCGATGCCGCAGACCAGCCCCTGGAGTACGCCTCCGCGGGGAAGGAGCGACGGGGTGAAGGACAGGCACGCCAGGACGAGGGCGCCCCAGCAGCCGGGCAGCGTGAGGTGGAGCCGTCGGTGGTGCTCGCGCGGTGCCGGCTCGTGCGACGGAGGTTCCGGCGGGTTGTTGGTCATGGCGTGCCTCCGCGGTCATCGTCCCAAGGCGCGGCCGGTCGTGCCATTCGGTGCCGGGCGGTCGCATCCGGCGCGTGGGCGGGCCGAGCCGAGTGGGCGCTCGTAGCCTGAAGGCAGTGCCCGGCTTCCGTCCGGCAGCCGGCGGAGCGGCGGAAGGCCGCCCCAGGCGGGAGGTTGTGCCATGAGTAGGAGTTGGACCGCCCGACTGTCCCTGGTCGCGGGCCTGGCGGCGCCCGTGGTGCTGCTGGTGTTCGGTGGCCTCGCGAGCCTCGTGCTGATGGGGGTGGGCTGGGTAGGGCTGGCCCTCACGGGGGCGGGTGTGTGGTGGATGCTCACCCACACCGGCTGGATCAGGGTGCTGTCCGTGCTGCTGGTGGTCGTCGCACCCCTCGCCGTCCTACTCCTGTACGCGACGGCGGGGCTGCTGTGGGTCGTGCTGGTCTCGCTCGGCCTGTGGGCCCTGGCCATTGCCGCGGGCCGGGCCGCTCTCGCCGAGGACACGGCGGCAGGCATGCCGGAGCACGCCGCGGTCCGGGCCGAGCGGCCCTTCCTGATCATGAATCCGCGCTCGGGCGGCGGAAAGGTCGAGAAGTTCCGCCTGGCGGAGCGGGCGAGGGACCTGGGCGCCGAGGTCTTCGTACTGGATCCGGCCCGGCGGCAGGACGTGGCCGAGCTGGCGCGGCAGGCCGTCGCGGACGGGGCCGACCTGCTCGGTGTCGCGGGCGGTGACGGTACGCAGGCCCTGGTGGCCGCCGTGGCCGTGGAGCACGACGTCCCGTTCATGGTGATCAGCGCCGGCACGCGCAATCACTTCGCCATGGACCTGGGCCTGGACCGGCAGGATCCGTCCCGGTGTCTGGAGGCACTGACCGACGGCGTCGAACTGCGCGTCGACCTCGGTTACATCGACGAGGGAGGACCGGCGCAGGGGAGCACCGGGCGCGTCTTCGTGAACAGCGCCTCGTTCGGCGTGTACGCGGAAGTCGTGCAGAGTCCCGCCTACCGTGACGACAAGGCCCGCACCACCTTGGAGATGCTGCCGGCCCTGCTGACCCACGACAGCGGCGCGCGGCTGGGCGTCCGTGCGGATGCGCTGGCCCTGGACGGTCCCCAAGCCGTGCTGGTCAGCAACAACCCCTATCAGAGGGGGGATTCCGCCGGGCTGGGGCGACGGGAGCGGCTGGACTCCGGTGAGCTGGGGGTGCTGGGCGTCGAGGTCGCGAACGCCGCCGAGGCGGCGGAGCTCCTGCTGCACCGCGGGCAGGGCCGCGGCCTGACCGAGGCCACCGCCCGTGAGGTCGTCGTCGACGCGGACGCTCCCGTCATCCCGGTCGGTGTCGACGGCGAGGCCCTGGTGCTGTCCACACCGGTGCGCTGCCGCATCGCGCCCGGCGCCCTGCGCGTGCGCGTGCCCCGCCACCGTCCCGGCGTGCCGCGCGCGACGGCTCCGATGAACTGGCGCCGCGTGCGGCGGCTGGCGCTGACCGTGGGACGGACCGCGACGGGACACGGTGGTGCCTGAGCGGCGGAGCGGGCCGGCGTCGGAGTCCTCCCACCGGGAAGGCGGTCACGTCCCGTCGGTGGCGGGGGGCGCCCATTGAGCTCCGGTCCGCCGGCGAAAGGCGTGGACGGCGGCCTCCACGGTGGGGAAGAAGTGCTCGGGGTCGATGGTCCGGGTGAGTTCGTACCTCTCGATCTTCCGCCGCACGGGGTCTTTGAGCTCGGCGAACACGAGGTGGACGCCGTCCGCGTTGAGCTCCTCGTCGAGCTCCTCCAGGATGTCGGCGGCAGTGGTGTCCACGTCGGTCATGGGCTCCGCCGCGACCACGATCCAGCTCGGCCGCGGGTCCGCGCCCGCCATCCGCCTGACCTCGTCCCGGAACGTCTTGGCGTTGGCGAAGAAGAGCGGGGCGTCGAACCGGTAGATCACCAGGCCCGGCAGTTGTTCGGCCTGCGGGTAGGAGCGGATGTCGTGGTAGCCCTCCAGGTCCTGGACCCGCCCGAGCACAGTGTCGTACGGCCACCATGCGCGCCGGAAGACGTTGAGGACCGACAGGCCCACGGCGATGGCGATCCCGGGCAGCACGCCGAGCAGGGCCACACCGGCGAAGGCCGCGAAGCACAGCAGGAACTCCGTCCGGCGCTGCCGCCACAGCCGTACGGCTCCCGGTACGTCGGCCAGGGACAGCGACGCGGTGATGACCACGGCGGCCAGGGCCGGCTGGGGGAGGTTGCGGAACAGGCCCGGGGCCAGCACGAGCATGAGGACGATGAGCGCCGCTCCGACGACCCCGGTGAGCTGGCTCCTGGCCCCCGCGCGCTCCGCCACCGCAGTCCGGGAGCCGCTCGTGCTGACGGGGAAGCCCTGGAAGAGGGCCGCCGCCAGGTTGGCCGCACCGACGCCCCCCATCTCCTGGTTGCCGCGCACCTCCTGCCCGGTGCGTGCCGCGAAGGCGGACGCATTGGAGATCGTGTCGGCCAACGACACCAGGGCGATGCCCAGCGCACCGCCGAGCAGCGGCGCGAGGTCGGTGAGCCGCACATCGGGGAGGGTGAAGGGCGGGAACCCCTCGGGCAGTACGCCGACCAGGCCGACGCCGTGCGCGCCCAGGTCGAGGGCGGAAGCCGCGGCGATCGCCAGGACCACCATCACGAGCACCGCGGGGACCTTGGGCAGGAAGCGCTGCAGGACCAGGACCAGGGCGATCCCGCACAGCCCCACCGCGGCGGCGGCCGGCACCGCCGCCCCGTCGGCGAGTTCCTGCACGAGGCCGACGCACTGGCCGATCAGGTTGTCCGCCTCGACCTTGAAGCCGAGCAGTTTGGGCAGCTGGCCGATCAGAATGGTCAGGGCCAGGCCGTTCATGTAGCCGATCATCGTCGGCCTGGAGATCAGGTCGGCGATGAAGCCGAGCTTCGCCACCGAGGCCAGGATCATGATGGCCGCCACCATGACCGCGAGCATCGACCCCAGCGCGACGGCCCGGCCGGGATCCCCGTCGGCCGCCACCAGGGGCAGCACCGTGGCGGCGATCATCGGACCCAGCGAGGAATCCGGGCCCAGCACCAGGATCCGGGACGGGCCGAACACCGCGTACCCGAGCAGGCAGAGGATCGTCGTGTACAGGCCGGTGATGGCCGGCAGGCCCGCCAACTCGGCGTACGCCATGCCCTGCGGCACCAGCAGCGTGGTCAGGACGACTCCCGCGACCAGGTCCTTGACCAGCCACTCGCGCCGGTAGGACGAGGCCGCGCGGATCCCGGGGACCGACCGCAAACGGGTGAGGACCCCGTGGCCCCGGTGCCGGGTCGTCACGGACGGGCCTTCCTCATACGGCCCTCGACCGGCGGGCCACGAACTTGCCCAGTTCCCACACCAGCAGGAGCACCACCGCGGCCAGCAGCGCCCAGCCGAACTGCCGGGCGTTGATGTCGGTCGTCCCGAGGAGGCGGCGGAAGCCGTCCATTTGGGTGACCATCACGGAGAGTACGAACTGGGCCAGGGCGACCCAGTTCATCTGCTTGCTGTCGAAGGTCGACGCCGTCAGCACGGACTCCGTCTCGCTGCGGCATTCGAAGGCGGCCACGATCAGACAGAGCGCGAAGGCCGTGAACGCGATCGACTGCCCGGTCTCCACGCTGTCCCACTGGTTCTGGCCTAGCTTGATCAGCGCGAGCAGGAGGACGGTGATCGCCAGGCCGCCCAGTCCGACCGTGACGAGCACGGGCCGCGTGAGCACCGATTCCCCACGAGGACGCGGCCGGCGCCGCATGAGGCCGGCGCTCTCGCGGTCGAAGCCGAGCGCGAAGCCGAACGATGCGTTGACGACGAAGTGGATCCACAGCACCTGCGGCGGGGTGAAGGGCTCACCCGCGGCGATGTTGAAGACGGTGGCCCCCAGGAACGTCAGCACGAACGTGACCAGCAGGAGCAGCACGAACCGGATGTACTTGGTGAGGTTGTCGTAGATCGTCCGGCCCTGCTCCACGGCGTAGACGATGGTGGCGAAATTGTCGTCCGAAAGGATCATGCGGCCGGCGTTCTTCGCCACGTCCGTGCCGCTGCCCATGGCGATGCCGATGTCCGCGGCCTTGATGGCCGGCGCGTCGTTGACGCCGTCCCCCGTCATCGCCACGACCTCGCCCTTCTTCTTGAGCGTGTTCGCGAGCAGCACCTTGTGCTCCGGGGCGACCCGCCCCACCACGCCGATCCTCTCGATGCGGGCGAGCTGTTCGTCCTCGCTCATGGCGGCGAAATCGGCGCCGAGGACGGCCTCGCCGGGGATGCCGATCTGCCGGGCGATCGCCGCGCCGGTGGTGACGTCGTCCCCGGTCACCAGGCGGACCCGGATGTGCGCCGCTTGCGCGTCGGCCACCGCGGCCTTCGCCTCCTCACGGGGTGGATCGACCATGCCGACGAGACTGGCCATCCGCAGATCGGTGACGTACGCGAGCAGATCGCCCTCCGGATCGAAACCGTCCGGGTCCAGGTCACGGCTGGCCGCGGCCATCACCCGGCGCCCCTCCCCGCCCATCCGCTCGCTCGCCTCCTCGGCACGACGGAGCAGATCGGCGTCCCAGGGGATCGTTTCACCCGCCGCGAGCGCGGTGGTCGCCCGCGCCATCACCGCCGGGCCCGCACCTTTGACGAAGCAGCGCACGACCTGCCGCCCGGAGGCGTCGGCCGCCGAGTGGAAGGTGGCCATCAACTTGTACTCGGGGTCGAACGGGAGGGTGGCGAGCCGGGGAAGGGCGGCCCGGGTGGCGTCGGTGTCCAGGCCGGCCTTGTGCGCGAGCACCAGCAGCGCGCCCTCGGTGGGGTCGCCCACCACCTCGCCGCCCACCAGCTTGGCGTCACTGGCCACCACGTACGGCAGGATCGCGTCCTCGATCCCCGCGGCGGACCCGGCGGCGTGGTGGACCTTGCCTTCGAGTCCGTAGCCCGTGCCCGACACGGTGTACCGGTCGGTGGGGCTCAGCACTTCGACGGCGGTCATCTGGTTCATCGTCAGCGTGCCGGTCTTGTCCGAGTTGATCGCCGACGTGAACGCCAGCGTCTCGACCGACGGCAGCTCCTTGACGATGGCGTTCCGCTTCGCCAGGTTCAGGCTCCCGACAGACAGGATCGCCTGGGTCACGGTCGGCAGGGCCTCGGGGATGGCCGCGATCGCCAGCGAGACCGCGCTGACGAACAGGACGTCCCAGGCCTGGTCGCGCTGCCGTCCCAGGGCGAACATCACGATCATGGTCAGGCCCGCCGCCGCCGTGATCCACAGGGTCAGCCGGTCCAGCTCCTTGGTGAGCGGCGGCACTTCCTTCTCGGTGGCCGACAGCATTCCGGAGATCTTGCCGAGCTCGGTGCCCGCCCCGGTCGCGGTGACGACCATGACGCCGCTGCCGTGCGTGACCGGGGTGTTCATGAAGGCCGTGTTCGTCTGGTCGCCCGGCGCCGGCCGGCCGCCCGTCAGCGCGCCGGTCTCCTTCGCGGCGGGAACGCTCTCACCGGTCAGCGCCGACTCGTCGATCTGCAGGGCGCTGGCCGCGATGAGACGCCCGTCCGCCGGCACCTGGTCCCCGGCGGAGATGAGCACGACATCGCCGTGGACGAGCTGTTCGCCGGGGATCTCGGCCTCCGTACCGTCCCTGCGCACCCGCGCCGTCGCCTTCATCATCGACTTCAGCGCGTTCATGGCGCTCTCGGCCTTGCCCTCCTGGCGCAGTCCCACGACCGCGTTCAGCAGGGTCAGCACGATCAGCAGGATCGCGGTCGTCCACTCCTGGATGACCAGCGAGACGATCGCGGCGGCCACGAGCACGATCTGCATGTAACTGCGGTACTGCGCGAGGAACCGGTGCCAGGCCGGAATCCGCTCCTCCTCGGGGAGCGCGTTCGGGCCGTGCGCGGCCAGGAGTTCCGCGGCCCGAGCCGCGGACAGACCGACGGCGGGATCGACACCGAACGCCGCCGCGACCTCCTCGGGAGAGCGCGTGTACCAGCCGCCCCCGGCAGCCCGGGGCTGTTCCGCCACGGAATCCGACCGCACTGTCATGGTGGTGCCTCCGATCCGGGGCCGCGCAGGGATCCGCGCCGCTCGCGCGCCGTCCGAGGATTGCTAGCCGCGCTTCTTTCGCGTCTTCTTCCCGTGCCCGCCGGCCCGGTCCGCCGACGGGTGCCGGGCGGCGTACGGATCGGCCGGGGCCCCGGCAGGGGCCTCCCGCTCCAGGCTCCGCTTCGTGACGAGGAGGTCCTTGCGCGCCTCCGGCGCCATCACGGGGAACTGCGGATCGATATCCATCAGCGTGTGCGCGAGGACCGCCGCCGCGCAGATCCGCGCGAACCACTTCCGGTCCGCCGGTACGACGTACCACGGCGCCCAGCGCGTACTCGTGGCGGACAGCATCTCGGAGAACGCGAGCTGGTAGTCGTCCCACCGGCGCCGCTCCCGGACGTCGGCCGCGGAGAACTTCCAGTTCTTCTCCGGCAGGTCGATCCGCTTCAGGAAGCGGGTGCGCTGCTCCTCCTTGGACAGGTTCAGGAAGATCTTCACGACCTTGAACCCGTTGTCCGTGAGATAGCGCTCCCAGCGGTTGATCTCCCGGTAGCGGCGGTCCCAGATGCCCGTCCCGGGCCCGTGCTCCGGGAGCTTCTGCCGCAGGAGGATCTCGGGGTGGACCCGTACGACGAGGACCTCCTCGTAGTGCGAGCGGTTGAAGATCGCGATCTCGCCGCGCGCGGGCAGCCGCTGGGCGTAACGCCACAGGTAGTCGTGGTCGAGTTCCTCGGAGGACGGCACCTTGAAGCTGCTGACCCGTACGCCCTGGGGATTGACGCCGCTCATCACGTGGCGGATCGTCCCGTCCTTGCCGCCGGCGTCGAGCGCCTGGAGGCACAGCACCACGCCGTACGTGTCCTGGGCGGCCAGCCGCTCCTGGTACTCGGCCAGCAACGACACCCCGGTCTGGAGCAGCTCGACGCCTTCCCGCTTCTTCATACCTGCCTTGTAGCGGGGATCGAAGTCCCGTTCCAGGTGCACCTTCGATCCCGGTCGCACCCGTAGCGGCTCGACGAAATCCGCGATGCGTTCGGCTCTCCCGTCCGCCATCACACGTCACCCCTCTCGTGGTCATTCTCGGCTCGACCCGCCAAGATCGCCCTCCGGGCGCGCGGCGGCCGGAGACGGCCGCCCGGGGAGGAGCACGGCCGCGGCGAGTCCGGCGAGTCCGATCACGGCCAGCGTGATCATTGCGGCGGCGTAGGCGCCGGTGGTCAGGCCGGCGACGAGGATGGTGCCGGCGACCGCCGTGCCGAGGGAGGAACCGAGGTTCGACACGCTGCGGGAGAGGCCGGATATCTCGCCCTGCCGCTCTTCGGGGAAGCTCGATTGGACGATGTTGACGGAGGGGGTCAGCATCACGCCGAGGCCCAGTCCGATCAGCAGCAGTCCGGGGGTCAGGGCCCAGGGGTTCGGGGAGGAGCCGGCCATCGCTATCAGGATGACGACGCCGGCGATGGTGACGATGAAGCCGGTCATGATGAGGGTCCGCTGGGGCCGCCGCGAGGCGAGTCGTTCGGCGGCGAGCGAAGACACGAGCAGGCCGAGGGTGGCCGCGGTGAAGACGACGCCGGTCTGGATCGCGTCGTAGCCGCGCACGACCTGGAGGTAGGCGGCGATGGTGAACGAGGAACCCATCAGCAGCAGCCATTGGACGTTCTGCGTGACGAGGCCCAGGTTGGAGGTGCGGTCGCGGAACAGGCTGGTCGACAGCAGGGGTTCCTTCCCCGCCCGCTCCTTGGCCCGTACGGACAGGAAGAACCAGAGGAGCACGAGGGCGCCCAGGACGAGCAGGGCGATCATCAGCCAGACGTTGTTGTCGGCCGCGAGGATGCCCATGACGACGAGGATGAGTCCGGTGGCCGAGAGGACCGCTCCAGTGACGTCGAAGGGGCGCGTCGGGTCGGGTGGCAGCGGGTCCCGCAGGCCCCGGCTCAGCACGATGATCACAACGATGACCAGGGCCTGGAACACGAAGGCCGCACGCCAGCTCAGCCACGAGGTGATGAGCCCGCCGATCAGCGGCCCGGCGGCGGCGCCGATGCCGCCCAGCGCCATGATGACGCCGAAGGCACGGGCCCGAGAGGTCAGGTCCGTGAAGATGAGCGTGGTGAGGATGTAGACGGGCGGAATGAGCAGGGCCGTTCCGACGCCTTCCAGGATCGAGTTCCCGAGGATCAGTACGCCCAGACCCGGGGCGGCGGCGCTCAGCAGGGCGCCGATGCCGTAGATGACCAGGCCGACCAGGAGGCAGCGCTTGCGGCCGTAGAGGTCGGTCAGCTTGCCGCCGGGGATCATCAGCGCGGCCATGACCAGGAGGAAGATCGTGATCGCGATCTGCACCCCCTGGACGGTGGTGTCGAGGTCCTCGCTGATGTCATTGATCATCACGTTCATGTTGGACCCGGCGAAGCTGCAGATGAACTGCGCGAGCGCCAGCGGGGCGAGGATGCGCCGCTGAGCGCTCGACGGCTGCCGGGAGGTCGCCGTCTCGGCCACCGGTACCACCTCCGCCTGCCTGTCCCCGTTTCAGGGTGCCCCGCACCAGGGCACGGCGCATGCCGGAAGTCGGGCCCTCCTGCGGGGCACCATCGCCCGACTTCAAGCCGTTTCGTGATGAAGGTATTGTTTTTCCCTCGTGTGCGGATCATGCGGAGGGGGCGCACCGCGATGGGGTTGACCGAAGAGATCGCCGACTACCGCGAGGGCCGGGGGGATCCGGGGCGTTTGGTGGGCGAGTTCCGCCGCGCCGCCCTGCTCGTTCCGGTCGCCGGCACTGCCGCTGCCGCTGCTGGCGGCGCTGGTGGTGACGCCGCCGGTGGGCTGATGTCGGCCCTGTCGGGCGGGATCCGCTGGTTCTACGCGTTCACCGACGAGCAGGCGCTGTTCCGGTTCGCCCGGGCCCGTGGGGAGGACGGCCGCGAGTGGCCGTTCCTGGCGGTCCTCGGCGCGCGGCTCGTCGATGCGGTCGTTCCGCAGGTGGACGGGCCGGCCGGGGTGGCGGTGAACGTGGCCGATGCGGACGGCTCGATGCTGTTCCCGCCGGTCGCGGGGATCGTCCCCGATGAGTGTGCCGTCGACGTCGCTGCCGACCGGGCTGCCGGCCGCGCCGCCGGCGGGGCGGTGGCCTGATGGCGGGCGACGGGGACCTGGAGGTTTCGCCGGCGGCGGTCGCATCGATCCAGGTCGGGCTTCGGGCCGCGATAGCGGAGTTGCGGGAGTCCGGCGATGCGGCCGGGGCCTCGCAGGGCGCGGGTTTCGAGAACCTGTCGATGACCGGGATGGAGACCGGGCACGCCGGGCTCGCCACGGACTTCGAGGACTTCTGCGAGCGCTGGGAGTGGGGAGTGCGCGCCCTGATCCAGGACGCCTCCACCCTGGCCGCGAACCTCGGCATCGCCGCGGGGACGATGTGGGAGGAGGACCAGTACATCCAGGGCGCGTTCAAGGTGGCGGTGAACTCCGCGTACGGCAATCCGCACGCCAGCGAGGACGAGATCGAGCAGAAGGACTGGGGCGACATCTTCAGCGCGGACGTCTACGAGCCGGACTACAGCGCCGAGTCCTTCGAGAAGGGCGCGCAGGACATCAAGCAGACCTGGTCCGACACCAAGGACACGGTGACCTCCACCGGCAAGATCGGTTCGCTGAAAGACCTGCTGGACCAGGCGAAGGGCGACGGGGGCGGTAACTGATGGGCTGGCGCGACTACATACCCGACTCCGTCGAGGACCTTGCCGAGGACGCCGCCGAGGGGGTCGGCGACGCCATCGAATGGGCCGGCGACAAGACCGCCGACCTGGCGGAGGAAGTCGGCCTCGACGATGCGGGCGACTGGATCCGGGACAAGTCACGCTCCGCCGCCAACCGGCTCGGCGCCGACGTCGCGGAACTCGAACTCGGCCAGACCGAGGACCCGAAGAAGCTGGTCTACGGCAGCCCTTCGAAGATCCGCGAGCAGGTCGCCCACCTGAACGACTTCAGGAAGGCCTTCGAATCCGTCGGCAACGGCCTCAAGAGCCTCACCCGGCCGGACGGGCTCAAGGGCGAGACCGCCGGCGCGTTCCGCGATTCGGTCGCGAAGGAGCCGCCGCGCTGGTTCAAGGCCTCCGACGCCTTCGGGAAGGCCGCCGACGCCATGGGCCGTTTCGCGGAGACGGTCGAGTGGGCCCAGGGCAAGGCCAAGGAGGCGCTCGACGACTACAACAAGGCGAAGAAGGCCTCCGAGGACGCCCGCACCGCCCACAACAAGCTCGTCAACGCATACAACGACGCGTACACGGCGAAGAAGGACAACCTGCCGCCCCGTCCGGGGAAGGACTACCCCGACCCGGGCAAGGCCATGGCCACGGCCGCGCAGGACAAGCTCGACAACGCCCGCAAGCAGCGCAACGAGGTCGCCGAGAACCTCCGCACCGCCATCAAGGCGGCCCGGGACGCCGCCCCGCCCAAGCCCTCGTACACCGAGCAGCTCGGCGACGGCCTCGACTACCTGGACCTCGCCACCACCCACCTGCTCGGCGGCGTCGTCAAGGGCACGGCCGGCATCGCCAACTTCGCCCGCGCGCTCAACCCGATGGACCCCTACAACCTCACCCACCCCGCCGAGTACCTCACCAGCCTGAACTCAACGGCCGCGGGCCTGGTCACCATGGCCAACGACCCGTGGGGCGCCGGCAAGCAGATGCTCGACGACTTCATGAAGGACCCGTCCGAAGGCGTCGGCAAGCTCCTCCCCGAACTCATCGGCTCCAAGGGCCTGGGCTCGCTGAAGAAGGTCGGCTCCGCCGCCCGGCACCTCGACGACGTCAAGGGCCCGAAGGTGCGCGAACGGGTGGAAGATTCCCCGGACGGCACCCACAACACCGCGGACGGCGACCGCAACGGCGCCGGCGACCCGGTGGACCTCGCCACGGGCCGGATGTTCCTGCCCCAGACCGACATCGAACTCCCCGGCATCCTGCCGCTGGTCTTCACCCGCCGCACGGAATCCGGCTGCCCGGTCGGGCGCTTCCTCGGGCCGGCCTGGACGTCCACGGTCGACGAGCGGTTGGAGATCGACGAGGCCGGCGTCATCCACGTCACCGCCGAAGGCCTCCTGATCGCGTACCCGCACCCGGCTCCCGGTCTGCCCACCCGGCCGGACAAGGGCAGGGCCCGTACCCTGCTGGCCCGCGACGCCGACGGCGACTACACGGTCACCGAGCCCGACAGCGGCCTGGTCTTCCACTTCGCCGCCCCCTCCGGAAGCGAACCGGGCGGCGACGGCGAAGCGTGGCTCTGCGCCATCACCGAGCGCAACGGCCACACCATCACCGTCGACCGGGACGAGGACGGTCTGCCGCTGGCCCTGGTGCACTCGGCCGGCCACCGGGTGAACTTCACCGTGGGAGACGGCCTGGTCACCGCCCTGTCGTTGGCCGGCGCGGGCGAGGGCGGCGCGGACCTGCCCCTGATGGGCTACGGCTACGAGGACGGCAACCTCACCACGGCCACCAAGCCGTCGGGCGCCACCACCCGCTTCGTCTACGACGACCGCCGCCGCGTCATCGCCTGGATCGACTCCAACGCCAGCCGCTACGACTACGTCTACGACGACCGCGACCGCGTCGTGGCGGAGGGCGGCGAGGCCGGCCACATCCAGATCACCCTGTCGTACACCGAGCCCGACCCGCAGACGGGCCACCACACCACCACCTTGACCACCCCCGACGGACATGCGACCCGCCACCTCTTCGGCCCCGGCTGCAAACTCCTGGCGATCACCGATCCGCTCGGCCACACCACCCGCTTCACCTACGATCCGCGCGGCAACCTGCTGTCCCGCACCGACCCGCTGGGCCTCACGACCGTCTTCTCGTACGACGAGGAGGGCCGCGCCGTCCGCGCCGTCCGCCCCGACGGGAGCGAACTGCACACCGTGCGCGGCCCGTTCGGCCTGCCCGTGGAAGTCTTCGCGCCGGACGGCGCACGCATGCTCCACGAGTACGACGAACGGGGCAACCGCACGGCGGTCACCGACCCGGCCGGCGCCACCACCCGCTACACCTACGACGACGGGGCCCGCCTCACCTCGCTCACCGACGCCGGGGGAGCCACGACCCACGTGGTGTGCGACGCGGCGGGGCTGCCCGTGGAGGTGACCGACCCGGCCGGCGCCGTGACCCGCACGGAGCGCGACGCCCTCGGCCGACCGGTCCTCATCACCGATCCTGTGGGCGGTGTCACCCGCCTGGAATGGAGCGCCGACGGGCAGCTCGCCCGGCGCACCGGCCCCGACGGAGCCACCGAGTCGTGGACGTACGACGGCGAGGGCAACCTGCTCGCCCGCACCGACGCGACCGGCGCGGTCACCCGCTTCGAGTACACCCACTGCGACCTGCCGGTCGCCCGCACCGGACCCGACGGCGCACGCTACGAGTTCGAGCACGACTCCGCGCTGCGCCTCACCCGCGTCACCAATCCGCACGGGCTGACCTGGACGTACACGTACGACGCCGCCGACAACATCGTCTCCGAGACCGACTTCGACGGCCGCACCCTCACCTACCGGCTGGACGCCGCGGGCCGGTTGGCCGCCCGCGTCGACGCGCTCGGCGGGACCATCGCGTTCGAACGCGACCAGCTCGGCCAGGCGATCACCAAGGACGTCGACGGCCGGGTGACGCACTACGCCTACGACCGGGCCGGACGGCTGCTGGAGGCGGCCGGACCGGACGGGGAACTGCGCTACCAGTACGACCGTCGCGGACGCACCAAGACCGAACTGGTCGACGGCCGCCCCATCAGCTACGCCTACGACGTCCTGGGCCGCCGCACCCGCCGCACCACACCCACCGGACACGTCACCTCCTACGCCTACGGCGCCGACGGACAGGCCCACCGCCTCACCACCGGGGGCCACCGGGTCGACTTCACCCACGACGCCGCCGGCCGCGAGCTCGCACGCGCCTTCGGCGACACGATCACCATGACCTCGGCCTGGGACGAGGCCGGACGGCTCTCCGAGCAGCAGGTGACCGCCGCGGGGCGCTCCGTCAACAGCCGTGCCTACGGCTACCGCGCCGACGGCCATCTGACATCCGTCGCGGACCGGCTGGCGGGCACCCGCACCTTCGACCTCGACCGGGCGGGCCGGGTGACCGCCGTCCATGCCCAGGGCTGGACGGAGCGGTACGCCTACGACGACGCCGGCAACCAGACCTCGGCGTCCTGGCCCTCCGGCCACCCCGGCGGTGAGGCCACCGGCCCGCGCACGTACACGGGAACCAGCCTCACCCGCGCCGGAGGCGTCCGCTTCGAGTACGACGCCCTCGGCCGCGTCACCCTGCGGCAGAAGACCCGGCTCTCCCGCAAGCCGGACACCTGGCGCTACGCGTGGGACACCGAGAACCGCCTCACCTCCGTCACCACCCCCGACGGGACGCGGTGGAGGTACCGCTACGACCCGCTCGGCCGCCGCATCGCGAAGCAGCGCCTGGCGGGCGACGGGGAGAGCGTGGCCGAGGAGGTCCGCTTCACCTGGGACGGCCTGACCCTGTGCGAACAGACCAGCCACCAGCCGCACCAGCCGAACACGGTCGCCCTCACCTGGGACCACCGCGGCGGCGTCCCCCTGGCCCAGACCGAGCGCATCCTCACGGCCGACGACCGCCAGGAGGAGATCGACCGCCGGTTCTTCGCCATCGCCACCGACCTCATCGGCACCCCCACCGAACTGATCGACGAGTCCGGCGACATCGCCTGGCGCTCCCGGGCCACCCTGTGGGGCACCACCGCCTGGTCACGCGACAGCAGCACCTACACCCCGCTCCGCTTCCCCGGCCAGTACTACGACCCCGAGACCGGTCTTCACTACAACCTGTTCCGCCACTACGACCCGGAAACCGGCCGCTACACCTCCCCGGACCCCCTCGGGCTGGCCCCCGCCCCGAACCCCGTCGCGTACGTGTCCAACCCGCACGGCGGGTGCGACCCCCTGGGCCTCATGCCCAAGTACACGAAGGAGGAGAAGGCAGAGAAACGACTCAACAAGGTCGTGGACGACGTCATCGAGAGGGCAGAGGACGGGGGGTTCAGGAAGCACAGTGAGTACCACGGGGACACGAGGCACGCGATGAGCGACGAACGGGTCACTGAAATCCTGAAGAATCCGGATGCCGTGTACCAGTCGACGGGAACAGGCCAGAGGCTCATCTTCCGGCAGGGCGAGGACATCGTCGTGCTTGACGGGCCCGGCCAGACCCAGGGCCAGGCCATTACGGCCTATGGCTCGTCCGGGCTCAAGGGCGATTCCGGCGCGAAGGCGCTCGGCGGGAATCCCACGGACCCCCACCCGCCGATAACCCACCAGGACCTCGTGGACGGCAAGGTTCCGCTGAAGGACGGATACATGGCCCCGGCAAAGCAGATCAGATGAGGCAGGAATGACCACGAAGTTGACGTTCGACGGCGACTGGCGCGCGACGCTGACGGACGAACCGATGCGCATCACGCCCCGCTTCACCGGTGACGCCTCAGTCGACATCGCGCCCTACGCGGATGTGGCGGAGCGTGAGCGCTGCCTCGCGGACACCTTCGGCAGCCAGGAGGTGCTGTGGGACGCGCCCGACGTCCTCCGGTTCGACACGGACAGCCGCGAGCTGGTCGCGGCGCAGTTCCACTGGCCGGAGGAGTCCGCCTCCGCCGCGGAGGTCGCCCGCCTTCCCCTCCTACCCGAAGTACGCCCGGGCGGGCTTCGCGCCGATGAGGCCCGCGACTTCCGGCACGAGAGGTGCTCGGTGCTGTGCCGGGCCCCCGGGGACGCTGTGCTCACCGGCCTGCGCGACCTCGACGTGCTGGACGAGCCGCTGGATGCCCGTATCGGCATCGCACCCGATGTCGCCCTCCTGGTCCAGCGCGGCGCCGTCGTCGGCTGGAGCCTCACCGATCCCGCGCAGTATCTGACCAGCAGCTTCATCGACCCTGATCCGGGTCCGCCGTCCCCCGCCACCCGCCGCCTGCTCACCGAATGCCTGGACCTGGTCACCACGCCGGTGGTCGAGGACGTGGTGGACGGCGAACCGGCCGCGCTGGCCCGACTGCGGGCCGCCGACGAGGCCCTGCGCGATCAGCGCGAGGACCGGCACCGGGCCGACGCCCTGCTCCAGCTGATCGCCACCTATGTGGAGGACTACGGGAACGGGTGAGGCTCACCCTCGACGGCGACTGGACCGCGACCGTGACGGACGAACCCCTGTGCATCGCACCGAGGTTCGCCTTCCGGGACTTCCGCGTGTGCATCGCGACGTACATGGACGTGATGGAGCGCGAGCGGTTCCAGCTCGACACGTTCGGCAGCCAGGGTTGGCTGTGGGACACGCCCGACGAATTCCGCTTCGATCCGGCGAGCCGGGAACTGGTCGGGGCCGAGTTCGACGTCCCCGGCGAGGCCGCCGATCCCGAGGACAGCGCCCGCGTTCCCGCCTCGCCCGCCGTCCGGCCGGGGGGTCTCCGTGCGGACGAGGCCAGGGACTTCCGTCTGGAAGTGACCACGGAGCTGTGCCGTGCTCCCGGGGACGCCGCGCTGACCTGCCTGCGTGACCTCGATGTCCTGGACGAGCCGCTGGACGCCCGCATCGGCATCGCGCCGGACGCGGCGCTCCTGGTCCAGCACGGAACCGTCGTCGGCTGGAGCCTCACGGATCCGGTGCGCTACCTGACCAGCGGCTACGCCGCCCCGGACCCGGCTCCGCCCGCCACGGCCACGCGGCTGCTGTTCACCCGCTGCCTGGACCTCGTCACCTCGTCGCAGCTCGACGCCCTGTGGAACCGCAATCCGGTCGCCCTGACCGAACTCCGTGCACTCGACCGGGCCCTGCGCGATCAGCGCGAGGACCGGCACCGGGCCGACGCGCTGCTCGCGCTCATCGCGGACCTGGTCGAGGACTACGGGACCGGCTAGCCCCGGGCGTGGTACTTGCGGCCTATCCAGCCGAAGAACGCGTCGGCCACCTGAGTGCGCTGGGGCTCGGGCATCATCGTGAAGCCTCCGTGGGCCGTGCTCCATTCGTTGAGGACGGGGCCTGAGTCGGTCATCAGCCAGTCGATGCACATCCACTCGGCATCCAGGCTCTTCGCGATGCGCTCGCAGTGGTCGGCGACCTGGAGGTGGTCGTCGTTCACCTCGATCGATCCGCCCTGGCTGACGCTGGCCAGGTAGCCGTCCTGCTTCGGGCGGCGGGTCAGGGAGGAGACCACCCGGCCGTCGGCCACGTACACCCGCATGTCCCCGTGGTGGGCGATCAGCGGCTGGATGATGTAGCCGGAGTCGCTCTGGGCCACGATGTCGACCGCGGCCGCGAGCTGCTGTTCGCCCTCGATCCGCAGGACGCCCGTGCCGCTGGACATCTCCCTGGGCTTCACGATGTACGGGCCGTCGCCGAGCATGCGCCGGGCCTCGGCGATCGCCCTGCGGGCGTACTTGCCCGGCGGGATGGTGACCGTCCCGGGCGTCGGCGCGCCCAGGCTCGCGGCGTGCTGCAGGAGCGCGAGCTTGTCCCGCTCCAGGTAGTCGGGGCCGTCGAAGGAGCGGTTCAGCAGGACCGAGTCACTCGCCGCGATGGTGCGGTAGACCGCGCGCAGGGCGTGCAGGCCCTGCGGGTCCGTGCTCATGTCCTCGACGATGTAGCACTGCCGGTGTTCCAGCAGATCTTCGCCGCGGTAGCGCAGTACGGGCTTCCCCACACAGGAGGGGATGAGCTCGGTCGCGCTGATCACCCGGAAATCGAACCCGCGCGGCTCGGAGAGCGCGGAGTAGCGTCGGGTGATGCTCTCCTCGAAGCGTTCCACCTCGGTCGGATCCGAGTCCTCGGACTGGTAGATCCACGTGATCAGGCCGTTCATCGTGCGTGTTCCCCGCTCGTTCAGGAAGGCAAGAAGTAAGGACGTCGTCGGCAGGTGGTCACCCGGCGACCAGGTCGCCGCGGAGCAGGCCGGTGCCGGCCGGGGCGTCGGCGGGGTCGCTGCCCTCGGAGAGCACCGTGTTCCGCTCGTCGACGAAGACCACGTGCGGCTTGAGGTCGCGGGCTTCCGCGTCCGAGACCTGGGCGTACGCGATGAGGATGACGAGGTCGCCGGGGCTGACGAGCCGGGCGGCTGCGCCGTTGATCCCGATGATTCCGGAGTCGCGGGGGCCCTCGATGACGTACGTGGACAGCCGGGCGCCGTTGTTGATGTTGACGATGTCGACCTTCTCGCCGGGCAGCAGGTCGGCGGCTTCCATGAGGTCGGAGCTGACCGTCACGGAGCCGACGTAGTGCAGATCGGCCTGCGTGACCGTCGCGCGGTGGATCTTGGACTTCATCATGGTGCGGAACATGGCGGAACTCTCCTCGGGCGGTGTGGGCGGTGTGGGTGGTGCGGGTGGTGCGAGTGGGCGGGCGCGGGGAAGAGCGCGGGGTCAGCGGGCCGCGAACGCCACGTTCGGCAGGGCGCCGTGACCGTTGATGCTGACGACTCCCTGCTGCTCGGGCGGGAGGTAGCGCACCATGCAGCCGGCGTCGCGGTGGTCGAAGAGGAACGGGCTGAAGACCGGCAGGACCTCGGCCCGGTGGGAGCCGCGGCCGTCCTCCTCCATGAATTCCATGAGGTGGGGGACCGGTTCCACGTACTCCTGGACGATGTGGTCCTCGGCGGCGGCCGCTTCCCGCACCGCCCGGCTCCAGACGTCGGGGGCGCAGCTGCGGCCGATGAGCACCTGCTGGCCGCTCATGCCGATGGCGGGCTTGAGGACGAACTCCTCGGGGTGGTCGAGCAGCAGCTCCGCGACGGGCTTGGTGGCGCCGCGCCACCCGGCCGGGCGGTCGCTGACGACGCGGGTCCACGGAAGGTAGCGGTCCACGGCTTCCCGCTCGCGGTCCGTCATCCACGGTCTCCCCTCGGAGACCCACCCCAGCACCTTCTTGTTGGCGATCAGATAGGCGCTCTGGGAAGCCAGCAGCCGGCACCCGGCGTCCAGCGCCTCCCGTACGGGGGCGAAGCCGATGCCGCGGTCGCGCCACTCCAGGACGGTGAAGTGGCGCAGCCCCAACTGGTAGCCGCGGCCCCCGGGGCGCCCGACGGCCGCGGGGAGCTCCTCCGGCTCGAAGAACTCCGCCTCCAGGCCCCGCTTGCGCAGGGACTCCGCCTGGATCTCGAAATAGCTGCGGGGCGCGTGCGCGTAGTCCCGCAGTGAGCCGACGACGGCCACGGCCGGCCTCACGCCCAGCTCGCGGACCGCCTTGACGAAGATCTCGTCGCGCACGGCCAGCGGGTCGACCGCGTGGAACGGCATCCGGTCGGGGCCGCCGAACGCCGCTACCCAGGCCGCGGAGTGCAGCGCGGTGTCCACCACTCCGCCGATGCCGGAGCCGATGTTGAATTCGAGGAACTTGGGGCCGGTCGCGCTCACCAGGACATCGGGCCGCGCCATGCAGGTGGCGTAGTCCTCCTCGGCGGGACCGTCCATGAACAGCGGGTACATCTGGGGGTCGGCGCCCAGCGCGGCGATGCGGCCGGCCGCGGTGGGCGCGGATTCCAGCAGACACCGGCGCAGCAGCCGCAGCAGTACGGACGACGCCGCGAAGAGTTCGTCGTAGGAGGCGCGGGGGAGCACGACGGGACGGGCCGAGACCCCCGTGGGGACGACATGGGCGTACTCGCCGGCCTTCACCCGGGCGAGTTCGCCGCTGACCTGCGGCAGGGGGAGCCGCGAGTCGAGCGGGAGCGGGGCGGACCCGTACCAGGGGGAGTGGTTCATGCGAGGGCCCCTTCCGTGGAGTCCTGGGCAGTGGCGCCGGTGGAGCCCTGCGGGACTGCGGCGAGGAACACGTCCAGGTCGATCATCCGGATGCGCTCCACGCCGGGAGACTTCGCCGAGTAGTCCGTGCGGGCCGGTCGTCCGGCGTCGTGGAAGTAGACCGCCTCCAGGACCCCGTCCGCCGCTTCGGCGAGCACGGGGTTGGCCACGAGGAAGTCCCGGACCTCGGGGGTGTCGCGGCGCACCTGAAGCCACAGCCGCTTGCTGCCGAAATGGTTGGGCGGCAGGACGACGCGGGTGCCGAACCGGCGCTTCCACTGGTAGGTGCCCTTGCTGAGGAAGGGTTCCGTGCCCTGGAAGTCGAGCCGGCGGACGCCGTGGTCGGCCGACCAGCCGATCAGGAAGTGGTAGACGGCCTTGAACGCGCCGTGGTCGTAGTGCTCCTGCGCGCCGTCGAGCACACCGAGCAGGCGCAGGGTCAGCGTGGCCGTCGTGCGGTCCCAGTGGCACAGTGCGCCGCCGACGGGTTCGCCGTCCTCGTACAGCGCGAACATCCGGCCGGTGCGGAACAGGCACTCGTAGGACACGTCCTTGGTCTCGGTCCGCTCCCGGTTCCCGTGCCGGTTGAACATGGTGGGCCGGTAGAAGCGGTCGTAGAAGACGTCGAACCACTCCGGATCGCGGACCGGGCCCCACCGCCAGTCGTGCCGGCGCGAGTCGCGGTTGAACTGCTCGCGCTCGCGCTTGGAGATGCGCCGGCGCGCGGACCCGGCGTCGTCGTCGGCATCGAAGTCGATGACGAAGTGCACGCGCATCGGGATGACGAGCGAGGCCGCCGTGGGCAGTCGACGTGCCCTGGCGGCGCTGGTGCCCACGATGGTGATGTCGGTGTCGGGCAGCCGGGCGGGGGACTTCAGGCCGCGCCCGGTCAGCTGCGCCATGACGCGCTCGGCGCCGTGCGCGCCGTCCTCACGGCGCAGTTCGGTGAAGTCGAGGGTGTACGCGAGCCCTTCGGCGAGACCGGAGTAGCTGACCGAGAGACCGCCGAGATCCGAGCGGGCGGCGGGGAACACCGCCCGGTCGCGGGTGTCCCAGGCGGTCCGTAGACGCGTGAGCCACGGGTTGCTGCTGTTGCGCCAGAGATATCCGGCACGCATGCGCAGGCGTTGGTGGATCGCGGATCGCGGGCGGGGAGCGCTTGGGGACACGTGACTCTTCCTCGGCGGTCGATCGGTGCTCGGTCGGTGGGTGGGTGCTCGGTCGGTGGTCGGGCGCGGCGGGACGCTTACAGGTCCGTGGCGTCGAGGACCAGCTGCCGCATGGCCTCGACGTCCTGGACGCGGTGGGCGTCGCGGACGGTCATGCTCGCGAAGTCGCCGGCCGCGTAGCTGCCGGAGCCGTGGACGAGGATGTCGTTCTGCGGTACCAGGCCCCGGTCGATGGCGTTGAGGATGCCGACGACGGCCATGACCAGCGACCATTCGCGGACCGCGGTCGGGTTCGCCGGGAGGCGGATGCCGGCCTCGGCGAGGAAGGCCCGGGCCTGTCCGTACCGGGCGAGGCACTCGGCCAGGGACACCACGATGCCGCCGCCGCCCTGCCCGTGGATCAGCTCGTTCATCCGCTCCGAGGTGGGCGGGTTGCGGGTGTAGAAGGTCGGGTCGAGCGTCTCCCGGGGGTCGAACGTGACCGCGGGGAACCGCGGGTTCTCGTCCTGGGTGAAGAGCCCGGTGTCGTCCTGGTACGCGTACGAGGGCAGGTGGCGCGGGTCCGTGGAGCCGTCGTTGTAGACACTCAGGACCATGTCCGGGGCGCCGAGGTGCTGGACCAGGAAGTACTGCGAGGCGGGGGTCCGGTCGCGGACCTCGGCGGGGAGCGTCGTCCGGCCGTAGGCGTGCCCGAGCAGGCCGTACGCGCTGGACACCGCGTGCACGTGCAGGCGGGGCTCGTCTGCCGCGGCCGGGAAGAACTCCGACTCGGCCAGTGCCCGGACCACGTCCGCGGCCAGGTAGTTCTCCAGCTGCAGCGTGTACCAGACGTTGGTCTTCCGGTCGACTTCGAGCTGCCGGCCGTACTGGTCGACGAAGCCGCGGGCGATGGTCTTCACCGTCCCGGGGTTGTCGCCGCTGTACACCGCGATCGGGTTGCGCGCCCGCAGCTCGGGGTCGGTGTGGAGCTCCGAGCCGCGCAGTTTGCCGACCGAGCCTTCCGGCACGATCACGACGACGTTGAGCTGGTCGGCCCGGACCAGGCCCGATTCGATGGCCCGCAGGACCGCGTCGCGCATGGCGCTGGCCTTGTTGGCCGATGACGGCGTGACGATGGTGACGCGCTGGCCGGTGTCCTGGATGAAGCGGACGGCCCGGGCCACGATGACGAGCGAGGCGAAGGTCTTCGTCGTCATCGTCGCGGGGTTCTTCGTCAGGTCCAGCAGCGCCAGACTCTTGCCCCGGTAGGCCGGCAGGGGCGAGTGCGCGACGGCGGAGACCGAGAGGTAGTCGCGCATCTGCGGCGTCAGTTCGGGCAGTTCGACGCCGGGCGTGAACTCGTCCGCGGCCGTGTCGCCCGGATTCCCCAGCAGGTCCCGCAGAGCCGCCCGGACCTCTTCGTAATAGTGGACGAGGGCGTTTTCGAGGAGCATGTCTTTCCCATCTGAATCCGCAGTCGTGTGGTGGGGTGCCGGGAGGACCGACCCCGAGCCGGCTCTGAACGTAGCCGCGCAGCCCGGCACGGCGGGACGGGTTGGCAAGAAATTGCCAATCGGGTGAAACGCAGATGGGGCCGCACGTAGCGTTCACCTGGCCGCCAACCTGGAGCAGATGTGACTTCCTCCCCGCCCATAGCGAGCGAACCGTCGGACACGGCGCGCGAGCAGACGTACCTCGACCTCCTGCACTCCCGTGTGGACACCCTCCGCGCGGAGCTGACCCGGGAACTGGCCGCGGCGCTGCGCGAACACGCGCGGACGGCGCAGGGGCAGCTGGAGCGCGGCGCGACCGTGGACCGGCTGGGCCGACGGCTCGCCGCACTCGACGCGGCCGAGAACGGACTGTGCTTCGGACGGCTGGACGTCTCGGACGGCAGCCGCCTGTACCTCGGCCGGATCGGCATACGGGGCCTGCGGCCGGAGGACGATCCGCTGATGCTCGACTGGCGCGCCCCGGCCGCGCGCCCCTTCTACACCGCCACCGCGGCCGCACCCCAGGGCGTGACCCTCCGCCGGTACCTGCACACCAGGGCCCGCACCGTGCTCCGGGTGGACGACGAATGGCTCGACAGCGCCGGCTCGGTGCCGGGGGACGTCCAACTGTCCGGCGAGGCCGCACTGTTGGCGGCGCTGCGCGCGGACCGGACCGGCCGCATGCGTGACGCCGTCGCCACCCTCCAGGCGGAACAGGACCGGATCATCCGCGCCCCGCACGCCGGAGTGCTCGTGGTGCAGGGAGGTCCCGGCACGGGCAAGACGGTCGTGGCGCTGCACCGGGCGGCCTACCTCCTCTACTCCGACCGGCGGCTGGAGGACCGGGGGGTCCTGGTCCTCGGCCCGAACCCGGTGTTCCTCGGCTACATCGGCCAAGTCCTGCCCGGCCTCGGCGAGACCAGCGTGCTGCTCTCCTCGGTGGGCGAGCTGTTCCCCGGTGTGCGGGCCGTGCGGGAAGAGCCCGGTCCGGTGGCGGAGATCAAGGGGCGGGCGGTGATGGCCGACGTACTGGCCGCCGCGGTGCGAGCCCGTCAGGCCGTGACGGACGGCCCGGTGGACGTGCTGATCGGAGGCGAGCAGCTCCGGCTGGAGCCCGCACTGTTGGCCGGCGCGGTGGCGCGGGCCCGGGACACGGCGCTCCCGCACAACCTCGCCCGCCCGGTCTTCTGCCAGGCCGTCATCGACGAACTGGCCCGCCGGCTGGCCCGGGTGATCGCTGACATCGAGGCCCGGTTCGAGCACGAGCTGGCCGCCGACGTCGACTTCGCCGCGGTGGACCGTGCCGCCGCCGACGACGTGATCGGAGTCTTCGGCGAGGAGGCGCAGCTGCTCGACATGGAGGCAGCGGCGCGGGTGGAACTCGCCGAGCGGGTGGAGTTCTGGCTCGACGCCCTTCCCCGCGACCCCGTCGTACGCAGGCTGCTGGAGGCGCTGTGGCCGCACCTGACGCCGCAGGAGCTGCTCGCAGACCTGTTCGCCGATCCGGACCGGCTGGCCGGGGCCGCGCCACAGCTCTCGGGCCCGGAGCGTGAACTGCTGCACCGCCCGCCCGGCGGTGACTGGACGCTGTCCGACGTGCCCCTGCTCGACGAGGCCTCGGAACTGCTCGGTGCGATCGCCGGACCCGGTCCCGACCACGAGGCGGCCGAGCGCGCCATGGAGCTCGCCTACGCGCAGGGCGTCCTGGACATCGCGCGCGGCTCCCGCACGGGCGAGGACGAGGACGCGGACGGCGCGGAACGACTGGGCGCGGCCGACTTGTTGGATGCCGAGCGGCTCGCCGCGCGGCACAAGGAAGCGGACCTGCGGACCACGGCCGAACGCGCTGCGGCGGACCGGACCTGGGTGTTCGGCCACGTGATCGTCGACGAGGCGCAGGAGGTGTCTCCCATGGTGTGGCGGCTGCTCGTGCGCCGCTGCCCCACCCGCTCGTTCACGGTGGTCGGAGACGCGGCCCAGACCGGCGAGGCCGCCGGCTCGACCTCCTGGTCCCAGGCGCTGGAACCCTTCTTCGGTACGCGATGGCGGCTTGAGCAGCTCACCGTCAACTACCGGACCCCCGCGGCCGTCATGGCCGCCGCGGACAAGGTGCTGGCCGCGATCGACCCGGCGCTCCGACCGGCGAAAGCGGTACGTGCCGGCGACGCCGCGCCGTGGCGCGAGCAGGTGCCGAGCAGCGGCCTGCCGTCCAGGCTGGCCGAGGTGGTGGCGGCGGAGGCGAAGAGGACCGGGGACGGCCGGGTCGCGGTGCTCGTGCCGCAGGCCGACCTGGAGCGGCTGGCCGAGGCCGTAAGGGCCGAAGTCCCCGACACCTCGTGGGGACCGGACCCCGATCTCGAACGCCGGGTCGTCGTGCTCAGCGTCCGCCAGGCGAAGGGGCTGGAGTTCGACTCGGTGGTGCTGGTCGATCCGCAGGCCGTCCTCGACGCCTCGCCGCGCGGCCTCAATGACCTCTACGTCGCGCTGACGCGCTCCAGCCGCCGCCTCGCGGTGCTCCACCCGGGACCGGTTCCCGCGGTGCTGGAGGACCTGCCGGAGGGCGGGAACTGAAGGAATGCCCTGAATTCAGGGGAGGGTTGACGCCTGCTCGACCGTATGCCTATAAACCCGTATGACTTCAAGTGTTCAGAATGATTCCGATGTTGATCCACCCGCCACCTCGAAGACTCCCCTCCGTAAGATGCGTGGATTCCGGAATTTCTGGCTGTCCCGGGCAGTATCGGGGCTGGGGTCGGCAATCACCACGGTGGCACTGCCGGTACTGGTGTACCAGGAGTCGAAATCCCCGGTACTGGTGTCATTGGTCGCCGCGGCGGGAACTCTGCCCTACCTGGTATTCGGCCTGATCGCGGGCGCGGTTGCCGACCGGGTGGACAGGCGGCGCCTCATGGTCGGGGCGGACTGGCTGAACGCGCTCTGCCTCCTGACGATCCCGACGGCCTGGGCGTTGGACGCCCTGACCGTGGGGCAGGTCATTGCCGTCGCCCTCGTGTCGTCCAGCCTGGCCCTCTTTTTCGACGCGGGGGTTTACGGGTTCGTCCCGTCGGTCGTCGGAAAGGAGAACCTTGCCGAGGCCAACAGTGCGCTGTACGGGGCGGAAACGGTCGTCCGGATCGCCGGTACGGCGGTGGCCGGCGGCCTGATCGCCCTCGTCCAACCCGTCGGCACCCTCGCCGTGGACGCCCTGTCGTTCGCCGCGTCGGCCCTGCTGATCAGGGCGATCGCCGGCAAGGCAGGATCGCGGACCGCGCCGCCGGGCGGCCGGCCGGGCTTCAAGGAATCCGTGACCGAGGGCCTTCGCTTCCTCTGGAACCACCCCACCCTGCGCACCATGACCGTGGTCGGCACCCTTCAGTCCTTCTCGGGCGGTGCGATCGTCGGCCAGCTGGTCGTATTCGCCGACCGGGGTCTGGGAATCCACGACGGCGACGCCCGCATCGGATTCCTTTACACGGCGTGGAGCGCGGGAGGGATCGGCGGATCGCTGATCCTCCCCAGGCTGCTGCGGCGATTCGACGCATTCCAGATCCTGCTCGGCGTGCTGCCGGTCGGAGCGCTGCTCGGACTGGTGGTCGTCATGGTTTCCGATTGGCGCATCGTACTGGTGGCGCTGACGGCCTGGGGCTGTGCCTATCTCGCCGTTCTGGTCAACACGATGACGTATTCCCAGGAAGTCACCCCGGCCGAACTCCAAGGCAGGGTGAATACCACACGGAGAATGCTTTCATCCGGCCTCGGTGTACCGCTCGGCGCGCTCGTGGCGAGTTCCGTGACCGTGCGGTTCGGAATTCAGGCCGGAATGTCCATGGCGGTGGTTTCCATCGGGCTGGCGGCGGTCGTCGTCTGGGCCGTACAGCTCAAGAGGACGGTCCGCCCGGCAGGGACGGCATAGGGCGGAGCAGACACGAAGGCGGGGCCGGTGCACGGAACGCGTGCACCGGCCCCGCCTCCACGTCATGCGTGGCTGTTGCCCTCTCCGTGGGCCAGGGACTCGGCGAGGGCCCGCCAGGCCTCGGCCGCGAGCTCGACGCTGCCGGCCTCGCGCGCCTCCTTGGCGATGCGTTCCAGGGCGCCGACGGCAGCCACCCGGTCGCCCTCCACGACGGCCAACTGGTTGCGGAGGATCTCCAGCCCCACCCGGTCCCGGCCGCCCACACCCGCGGGCGCCTCGCCGAGACGGTCGCTCATCTCCCGCGCTTCGGCGAACCGGCCATCATGGAAGGCGAGCTGGCACTGCAGGATGAGCAGTTCGCGGTGGTGGAGCGGCATTCCGACCAGGTCGGCCGCCGACGCGGCCTCCTGCAGGCGCAGTCGTGCCTGCCCGGTGTCGCGCGGATCCATCTGTAGGTACATCGAGGCGGCGGCGAGGCGCAGCCGCATCCAGAGGACGGGATCCTCGTTGCTGGGCATCAGCTCAAGCGCCCGCCGGAGCAGCTCCGCGGTGGCCTTGGCGTCGCCCTGGCGGACGGCCACCGCGGCGGCCGTCCACAACACCTCGATCTGCAGGCGCATGGGAACGTCTTCGGACAGCGCGTCCGCCAGCTGGTCCAGGCGCGTACGAGCCTCGACCAGCCGACCGCTCTCCGCCTCGACCGACACCAGCGTCAGCAGGGCTTCGACGACATCGCCGCGCGGCAGCCCGTTGTCGACCGACAGCTGATAGGCCTCCTCCGCGACGGCGCGCGCCTCGGGGAGGTTCCCCGAGGCGCGGTGCCGGCGTGCGAGCCGGACAAGTGCCCTCGACTGCATGTCGAGTTGGCCGATTTCGCCTCCGAGGGCGACCAGTTCCTTGAGGGTCTGGAGCTCCTCGACGGCCTTCCCCTCCGTCTGGTAGCAGCGTGCGAGTATCCACTGTGCGTGCCAGCGCAGGGAGGCGTCGCCGTCCCATTCCTCCTGGAGGGCGTCCTCCAGGACCCGGGCCATCTGATGTGACTCGCCTATGGTGGCGACCTTCGCCACGGCCTGGGCGAGCGGGCTGCCCGCGGAGACGCGGAACACCGATGGTGAGACTTCGAGCTGGGCGCACAGGTGCGACAGGACGCGCGCCGTGGGTGGCCGTGTGCCCGATTCCAGGCGCGACAAGTACGCGCCGGACATCTCGCTGCCCGCGAGCTCGGATTGCGACAGCCCGCGGGCCAGCCGCAGAGCGCGGAGCCGGCGACCAAACATCGGCTGTTCGGGAATGCTCTCCTGCCTAGACATGTCGAGAGGTTCCAATAATTCGACAGCCTTGTCAAACCGGTCTCAAGATTGGCATGTTTTGGCAGACGTTTTACGGCCAGCCGATCTCGGACCGCAGCAGGGGGGAATTCGAATCGGCAACGATCTTGAAGTGGGAGCCTTCGGCAGGGGATTCCGACTGCCCGGTATATACGAGGGCGGCGGCCATGAGCAGTCCGACGAGCGCGATTGCCCTTTTGACCTGCGTCTTCATACTTTCTCTCCCCTTTTGTGAACCTTGTCGCCACATGGAAACCGTGTGGTGCGATGAGGCGGTCAGGCTTTTGTCGTCTCATCCCTGCGGCGTGGTCGCCACTCAACCATGGTGTCCAGAGTCTGGCAAGGTCTTGTCAGATGTTTGACAAGCCTTGCCGGCGCACCTACGCTCCCCCTCGCCCAGGCAAGAGCAAGGAGGGCTTGACATGCAGGTGAACTTCGCCGGACCGCCGCAGATCCGCCGTGCCATACACGAGGCCAGTCGGGAAGTGGTCTTGGTCATGCCCCGCAGGTGCGCGTTCGAGGAGCAGGTGGACCTCACCGCCGCCCACAGCGTCAGCATGGACTCCGACGTGAGCGTGAAGGTGTACGTGCCCCCGCCCGGCCAGGGGTCTTCCGATGACCGCGCGGGCCGGCTCGCCAAACTGGCGCAGGACGGCATGGAGATCCACTCCGGAGCCGCCCACGGCCCGCGCATGGTGATCATCGACCGTTCGGTCCTCATCTGGGCGCGCAACCAGGAGGACTACAGCAGCGGCGCGCTGATCGGCCACATGCTTCCGTTCACTCCCCTGCTCCTGCGCTCCCTGACCGCACCGCAGCCCACCGACGAAGGCGGGGATCCGGCCATGGAAGGGCTGGATTCGGTCTCCCGCGAGGTGCTCCGCCAGCTCGCCCTCGGCTCCAAGGACGAGGCGGCGGCCCGTGAGATGGGCATGGCCCTGCGCACGTACCGCCGCATGGTCGCCCGCCTGATGGATTCCCTCGACGCCCGCAGTCGCTTCCAGGCCGGCTACCTGGCGGCGCGGCAGAATCTGCTCGGGGTCTGACGGCCGCGGCGGCCCCGTACCTGAAAAGGGTGCCCTCGACCGGCACGGGATTCGCTGTGGATATCGAATCCGCGCAGGTCAAGGGCACCCTTTTCGGGTGGTCGAAGATGCCTTTGGAATCAGAGCTCGGCGCCCGCCTCCAGCGCGCTGATGGGGGTCGCGTCACGACTGACCAAAAACTCCGGCCGGGTCGGGGCCGCGGGCGCATTGCTCACCGCGTTGTACGTGATGAGCAGCAGCGCCCGCCGGTCCGCCGAGAGGTTGTTGGACGAGGAGTGGACGATGCTCGGGTGGAAGGCGTAGTACGAACCGACCGGGCCCTCCACGGAAACGGTCCCGCGTTCCGCCGCGAGGGCCGCCGCCTTCTCCGCCGGGACGGTGTACTCCAGATCGGCGGAGACGTGCTGGCGCCAGTCCCCGGTGGCCTCCTTGGCCGCGACGTCGTCCTCGACGAGGCCGAAGCGGTGGCTTCCGGGTATCACCTGGAGCGGACCGTTGGCGGCGTGCACGTCATCGAGGAAGACCGCGATGTTGACGGCCTTGTCATCGGGCATGCCGTCCTCCTTCTCCCAGAACGCGTAGTCCTGGTGCCAGGGCCAGGCGGCTCCCTCGTACGGCTGCTTGAGGTTGACCTTGAACTGGTAGACGTACACGGGCTCGCCGATGAGGGTCTGCGCCAGGTCGACCATCTCCGGCAGCCTGACCAGCCGCTCGCAGGTGTCGTCGAAGAGGTGGCAGCCGTGAATGGCCCGGACGACGTCCGTACCGCTCTCGTAGACGACCTCGGGGCGGGCCTCCGAGCTGATCTGTTCGACGCTGGCCCGCAGCTTCTTGATGTCGAGCTCGGTGAAGCGCCCCGGGGCCCGGTACCAGCCCTCCGCGTCGTAGCGGGCCTTCACATCGGTCTCGGTGGCGACGGGTGTGCTCGTCATGGTGTTCCTTCCGGTGGAGAACGTACGGCGGTGCGGCGCGTCAGCCCAGGTAGTCCTCGGCGCCGCCGGCGCGCACCGTGTCGAGGGTGAAGCAGTGGAAACCGCCGCCGAACAGCCGGCGGTGCCGGTGGCGCACCGGCACGACCGTGAACTTGTGGTCCTCCAGCGTGCGGATGAGCGTCTTGCAGGCGTCGTTGACCATGACCGTCGACTCGTCGATCGAGAGCAGGTTCAGGTCGATGTACGGGCTCGGCGGGATCGGGTCGCCGTTCTCGTACTGCGGGTAGTCCTCCAGCGCCGGCGTGGGCGCGACGATGACGTCCCACTTGCGCAGCGCCTCGGGCAGGTAGTCCCGGACGCCCTCGGAACGCAGCAGCAGGAGCCCGGGGCGCAGCGCGACGATGACGCTGTCGATGTGGCTCTGCGTGAGCTTGTGCATGCGGTGGACCCGGAAGCGGCCCGCGAGGTGGCGCTCCAGCCAGTCCACGGCGAGCGCGTGGTTCTTGTTGGAGATGTTCACGATCACGTCGCGGCCGAAGCGCAGCGCGTTCGCACCGTCGATCAACATTTCCAGGCCGACGTCGTACGGGGAGGGCTGCGGCTCCAGCGGTACCTCGACGTTGGGCGCGGCCGTGGCCACGTTGCCCGGGTCGAAGGAGTTGTCCGTCATCACCGGCCGCGGCATGGTCGTCCAGCGGGCCCCCTGGAGGAAGTACTCCTGGAAGACCGACGCGAGGAACTTCGTCTCGAAGTACCGGGCACGCAGCATGGGCGGGGTTTCGATGATCTCGTCGCCGAGGATCAGCGTGTTGTCGCGGACGTTGAGCGGCGGCGTGACCGGCGCGGACCAGAAGGGCGTGGAGACGCCGCGGTCGAACTTCTCCGGCGCCATCGGGCGGTGCACGGTGATGCCCAGCGACCGGAGCGTGTCCGCCATGCCCTCCACGTCCTCGACGAGTTCGTCGGCGAGCCGCTGACGGAAGGCGATCCGCTCGGGGGACTCGTCGGTCACGCCGTCCTGCGACACCCGGATGGACGGGTAGTAGCCGCGGGCTCCGGTGAGGTTGTCGCTGATGAACATGTCGAAGGTCAGGTCGCGGACGCGCTGGGCGTAGTTGTCGGCCGATCCGACGATGACCTCCTTGAGCGAGGACCATTCGTCGTAGCTGTTCAGGGCCATGGGTGGAGTACCTCCTGGATGGTTACGGGGTGTTGCCGGGGGCGGAGGCGACGATCGCCTCGACCGGGCAGAGTGCGGCGGCCTCGCGGACGGCCTCGTGCAGGTCCGGTGTCGGCCTGTCGTCCAGCAGGAGGACGGTGCCGTCCTCCTCGTCCTGGTCGAAGACCTCGGGCACGGCGAGGGCGCACTGGCCCGACCCGACGCACGCGCCGGGCTCGATGGTGAGACGCATGGGTGGTGCTCCTTACCAGGTGACGGGCAGCTGGTGGACGCCGTAGACGCTCATGTCCGAGGCCAGCCGCACCTCTTCCGGCGGGACTGCCAGGGAGAGGGTCGGGAAACGCCGGAACAGGGCCGGCAGGGCGGTCCGCATCTCCATGCGGACGAGGTTCTGGCCCAGGCACTGGTGGATCCCGTATCCGAACGCCATGTGACCGGAGGTCTTCCGCGTGAAGTCCAGGCGATCGGGGTCCTCGAACCAGCCGGGATCCCTGTTCGCCGCCGGGATGGACACCGTGACCGATTCGCCGGCCTTCATGAGGTGGCCCTCGAACTCCACGTCCTCCAGCGGGGTGCGCGGCACGCCGAAGTGGAACACGGAGAGGTAGCGCAGCAGTTCCTCGACGGCGTTGTCCGTCAGGGACGGGTCGTCGCGGAACGCGGCCAGCTGCTCGGGGTGGGCGAGCAGGGCCAGCGCGCTCAGGCTCAGCGAACTGGAGGTGGACTCGTGCCCGGCGGTCAGGAGCAGGACCCCGACCCCCGCGATCTCCTCGGCGTCGAGGGTGCCGTCGGCGGCCAGCATGCTCAGTAGCCCGCCGCTCTCGCCGGCCGAGCCGTCGGCGGCAAGGCCGCGCAGGAACGCGTACAGCCGGTCCATGGCCTCGGACGCCTCGGCAGCCGTCGCCTGGAGGCTGAAGAGGATCTCGCTGTTGCGCTGGAACTCGCTCCGCTCGCTGTAGGGCACGCCCAGCAGTTCGCAGATCATCAGGGAGGGCACGGGGAGGGCGAACGCCTCGACGAGGTCGACCGGTCCCCCCTGCGCGGCCATCGCGTCCAGCAGGTCCTCGACGATGCGCTCGATCTGGGGGCGCATCTCCCGCATCCGGCGCGCGGTGAACTTGCCGGCCAGCTGCTGCCGCAGCCGGGTGTGCTCCGGGGCGTCCATGTCGACGAGCCACCCCGGCAGGGCCGCTGCCCCGTAGAACGGGTCGGCGCCGGGCCGCGACACGGGCGCGCGCTTGAACTCCGAGCGCGCGCTGAACCGCTGGTCGGCCAGCAGCTTGCGGGCCAGGGCGTGGCTGGTCACCAGCCATCCGACGTGTCCGTCGGGGTACTTCATCCGGCGGACGGGCTCGTCCTGGCGGTACTTCGCCAGTTCCGCCGGCGGGTCGAACGGGTGGGTCCGCACCGTGGGATGTGCGTCTGTGTGGATCATGTTCCAATCTCCTTGGTCAGGAACGCGGACAAGCGCCGGACTCCCTCGTCGATCTCGCCCGGGTCGAGATAGCTGCACGAGAGCCGTATCTGCTGCTCGCCCCCGCCGCCGACGTAGAAGTGCTCCATCGGGGTCCACAGGACCCCGTACTTCGCCGCGGACACTTCGAGCAGGGCGGCGTCCGCGCGCACCGGCAGGTGGACCCGGATGAAGAACCCGCCCTCCGGCCGGTTCCAGTGCACCCCGGGTCCCACCGCCCCCGTCAGATGGCGGTCCAGGGCCTGCGCGAGGCAGCCGAGGTTGCGCTGGTACAGCTCGGACTTGCGACGGCTCAGAGCGGTCAGCGATCCGCCGTGTTCGAGCAGCATCCCGCCGATCACGGCCTGCGGCAGCGGGGAGGTGTTGACCGTGACCATCGTCTTGAGGGTGGCGAGCTCGGCGGCCAGGGGCCGGGTGCCGCCGCCCGGCGCGGCCACCGGCTGGTCGGCGACGACGTAGCCGATCCTGGCGCCGGGGAAGGCGACCTTGGCGAACGTGCCGATGTGGATCACCCGGCGCGCCGTGTCCAGTGCTTTGAGCAGCGGCAGCCCGTCGTCCGTGCCGGCGGTGAACCCGTAGGCGTTGTCCTCCAGGACCAGGAAGTCCTCGCGCTCCGCCAGCTCCAGCAGCCGGTGGCGGCAGTCGAGGGGCATCCGGCCGCCCCCCGGGTTGGAGAAGTCCGGGGCCACGTACAGGGCGCGGACCGCACGGCCCGCGCGGCGGGCCTCCCGGCAGGACCGTTCGAGCCCGTCGAGGTCGAGGCCCCGGGGGGTCTCGGCGACCGGTACGACATCGACGTCGAGCAGCCGGGCCGCACCGGTGATGCCCACGAAGCACGGGTCGGCCACGGCCAGGACGTCCTGCGCGGAGCCGAACAGCGCCCGCAGGACGAGGAGCATCCCCTCCTGCGCGCCGACGGTGACGACGAGGTCGTCGGGCGAGGTGTCGAGTGCGTGGTCGCGGCGCAGCGCGTCACTGATGATGTCGTTGATGAGGCCTCGGCTGGGCCCGTACTCGAAGAGCGTGCGGCGGGCCCGCTCGGGGCTCGCCCCGAGCTCCACCAGGTGGTCGAGGAAGCGGTCGGTGTAGTGCTGGAGGTCGGGGTCGGGCAGGGTCTCGGGATGGGGCGCGCCCGGTGCGAACGAGATCGCGTCCGGGAACCGGCCCATGACCTCGTTGAGGAAGCCGATCGATCCGAGTACGGGGGCCCGGAGCGAGGAGTGCAGCCGCGACGGGTTGAGGAGGACCACGGCCGGTCACCCGCGCCGGGACTGTGACTGCTGCCAGCGCCGCTCGACCTTGGCGAGGACGTCGTCGCTGTACGAGCGGCCTGCCTGGACCAGCGCGAACTCGGCCAGGTAGGTGCGGTACGAGTCCAGCGGCTCCTCGGTGAGTGCGAGCATCCGCCGGTTGGCCGCCACGGCGGGCGCGCCGAGTTCCGCGACGGCGCGCTCGACGGCGTCCGCCATGTCGCCGGCCGCCACCACCTCGTCGCAGACCAGCCGGGCGTCGGGGTCGCCCGCGTCGATCCTGCGGCCGCCGAGTATCACCTGGCGGGCTACGCGTGCCCCGGTCAGCCGGCCCAGCCGCAGGTTGCCGAGTCCGGGCACGATGCCCTCCTCGGCGGCGGGCAGGCTGAAGTACGCGCCCTCCTCGGCGATCACCCGGTCGAGCACGAGCAGCAGCTGCATGCCCCCACCGATGGCGAAGGAGTCGACGGCCCCCACCCAGGGCTTCTGGACGGTGCGATCGGCCCAGGCGGTGTGCTCGGGCGCGGTCAGCAGGCCGCGGTAGATCTTGTTCAGGTAGCCGAGCTCCCGGCCGAGCAGGAACTCGACGAACGAGATGTCCCCGTTGCGCAGGTCCTTGAGGTTGATGCCGGCGCTGAACACCCGGCGCCCCGCGTAGCGGGGGTGGTTCACCTCGTCCCCGCGGAGCACCCCCACGCGGATCCGGTCGTCGAGCAGGACCAGGTCGACCGCCGTCTCCAGGTCGGCGATCAGCCGGTTGTCCTCGGCGTTCAGGGTGTGCGCGTTGCGGAACGTCACGTGGGCGGCGTGGCCGCGGCGTTCGACGAGCACCGTGTCCAGCTCGATCCGGTCCGCGGCCCGGAACGCCCCGAGCAGCTGCCGGGCGCGGGGGGTGGGTGCCAGCATGGCGTCGATGAGGTGCCGGCCGGCGGTGGGGGAGTGCAGGACAGCCGAGCAGAAGATGCCCTGGTCGATCTCGCGCCCCTCCTTGTCCGCCTGGACGAGCGCCGCCTCGGCGGCCATCTGCTCCCGGCCGGGGGTCAGCCCCGGGAAGCGTTCGGCGGCGGCGCTCACCAGGTCGGGCAGCCGGACCAGACGGGTCCGGCCGTCGGTGAGCTCGTCGTACACGGCCTCGGCGTGCCGTGCCAGGAAGGCCCGGCGGGCTGCCCGGCAGGCGGCGAACACGCCGTCGGCGAAGCGCTGTTGGGCGGGCCCGCGGTCCGGCTTGGCCGGTAGCACGCCCAGCTGGTCCTCGCCCGCCGCAGTGAAGGCGGCCAGCAGATCGGCATCGCCGGCCAGGCTGCCGCCGAAGAAGGGCGGGTCAGGTGTCCAGAACGGGGCGTCCAGCGCGGCGGCACTCATGACGCGGCCTTCACGGCCTGGTCCGCGCGGGCGGCCGCCGCCGTGTGCAGGCGGCGCAGCTCCCGGTCGCAGGCGGCGAGGTGGATGCCGAGGGCCTCGTCGTAGTCGGCCGTCGCGGCCTCGGAGATCAGCTGGCGGCGCAGCGCCGTCTCCCGGTCCGCGAGGTGGCCGGTCAGCGCGGTCGCCGCGCGGACGGCCTCCTCGACGCCGTCACCGCTGCGATCGACGATGCCGAGTTCGAGGGCGCGCGCGAGGGTGATGTCGGCGCCCCACATGACGAGCTGGCGGGCCCGACGGACCCCGAGGAGCTGAACCAGGCGGTAGAGGGCCATGCCGGGCCAGAAGTGCCCGTCGTTGACCGGCAGGTTGACCACCAGTCCGGGCACGCCGACGCGGAAGTCCACGGCCAGCAGGAGGTCCAGGGCCGGTCCGGCGCAGACGCCCTCAGCGACGACGACGGTGGCGGCGTCGAGCCGCTCCAGCCGGCGGACGGCGCGCTCCCAGCGGTTGACGGCGGAGACGCCGATCTCGCCGGGCCAGGGGGAGTCGCCCGAGGAGGAAGCGAGGTGCAGGACCACGGCGGTCTTGCCCGCCGCCTTCTCGGTCTCGTCGCAGAGGGTGTTGACGGTCGCCGTCAGCTCGGCGAGGGGGCGCGCCGGATCGATCTCTACGCGGTTGATGTTCATTGGGACAGTTATTCCTTCCATTACCAGGAGACCAGGGCCATTTCGATGGTCGATCCCGGCCCCATGGTCATAAACACTCCGTATTCGCCGGGTGCGGTCACACCTTCGGCGCGCAGACGCTCGTAAGAGAAAAGGAACGACCCGCTGGAGATGTTTCCGTGGTCTCGCAGCACACCGGTGGTGTGCCTGACGTCGTGACGGCTCAGACCGAGGTTCGCCCGGACCGAATCGATCACCTTCTTCCCACCCGAGTGGATCACCCAGTGGGAGATGTCGGAACGGCTCAGTCCCGTTCCCTCCAGCAGTCGCCCGAGGGCGATCTCGGAATGCGCGCCGACCACGTAGGGGACTTCCGGGTCGAGGTAGAAGCTGAATTTCCCCTGCGCGTCGTCCCAGTCGTAGCGCATGGCGTCGACCGCGTCCGGAATGATGCAGCTGGAGAACTTCAGGAGGCCCGGGCCGAGTGCGCCCGCCGCCTCGCCGGCGGGGCGGCGGGCGGCGGACCAGCCGGAGTCGGCGGACACCACGGGTTCGGTGGGTACGGCCGGCCCGGCCGGCTCCGCGGGCGAGATGACCGCGAGGGCGGCGGACCCGTCGCCGAAGAGGCTGTTGACCACGGACGAACGCATCGTCCCGTCGAACACGTAGGCCGCCGAGCACGCCTCGATGCAGACCATCAGCGCGAGCTCGCCGGGGTGCGCGTTCGCCCAGCCCGCCACCGCGGTCAGTGCGTTGAGGCCCGCGTTGCAGCCCATGCCCACGACGTCGAGCCGCGAGCAGTGGACATCGATCCCCAGCTCCTTGATGAGGAGCGCGGAGAAGCCCGGGGTCAGCAGGCCGGTCGTCGTGACGCAGCACAGGTACCGGACGTCGGCCAGCGTCGCGCCGACGTCCTTCAGGCAGGTCTCGATGGCCTCGCGCCCCATGGCGAGGCCGTTCTCGGTGTGCTTCTTGAGCAGCTGGCCCTGTGTTTCCGTCGCCCGCGAGCCGTCCGGCATCAAGGGGGGAAGGGTCAGCCCGCGCCGCTCGATGGCGCTGTTGAGGAAGACCGAGCGTATGCGCGGATCGGTGATGCCGAACTCGTCGAGCATCTCCTGCTGCGTGTACGAGGTCATGGGTACTGCGGTTCCGATGCCCGCAATCTGCGGGGGATTTTCCATCAGTTTCACACTCAGCTCCAGGAAGCTATGATCGTTCCATGCCACAGCAGTCGACAGTGAGTTATGAGAAGCGCGACCATATTGCGCGCATCACCCTCAACAGGCCCGAGGTTCTCAATGCGATGAATTTGCGCATGCACGGGGAACTGGCCGAAATATGGGACGATTTCGATGCGGATGACGATATGCGGGTGGCGGTTCTGTCCGGTGCCGGCGACCGCGCTTTCTCGGTGGGTCAGGATCTGAAGGAACTCGCGGGCCGCGAGCAGGCGGGCACCGCCGCTCCGTCCACCTTCGGTAGCCGCGGTAAGCCGGGTTGGCCGCGGCTCACGGAACGGTTCGACCTCGCCAAGCCGGTCGTCGCCCGGGTCCGTGGGTACGCCATGGGTGGCGGGTTCGAACTTGCTCTCGCGTGTGACATCGTCATTGCCTCCGAGGACGCGACGTTCGCCTTGCCCGAGGCGAAGCTCGGGCTCATGGCCGGGGCCGGCGGCGTGTTCCGCCTGACCCGCCAGCTGCCGTGGAAGACAGCGATGGGGCATTTGCTGACGGGCCGTCCGATGGATGCCCGCAGGGCCTACGAGCTCGGCCTGGTCAACGAGGTCGTTCCGGCCGGTGATCTCGATGCTTGTGTCGAGGGCTGGCTCGCGGACATCGTGCGGTGTGCACCGCTCTCCGTCCGGGCCATCAAGGAGGCGGCCACGAAGTCCGCCACCATGCCGCTGGAGCAGGCCTTCGCCACCCGCTACCCGTGGGAGGAGAGGCGGATGCACAGCTCGGACGCGGTCGAGGGGCCGGTCGCCTTCGCCGAGAAGCGCGCCCCGCGCTGGCAGGCCCGCTGACCGGCGCCCACCCGGTCGGGCCCGGTTCGGCGCCCGCCGGGCGGGCGGCCGAGGGGCGGGCGGCCGAGGGGCGGCGGGTCAGCCCAGGTAGTCTTCGGGCCCGCCGTCGCGGACGGTGTCCAGCGTGAAGCAGTGGAAGCCCCCGCCGAACAGCCGCCGGTGGCGGTGGCGGACGGGCACGACGGTGAACTTGTGCTGTTCCAGCTTCCTCATCAGTTCCGGGCACGCCTCGTTGACCAGGACCGTGTCCGGGCCGACCGAGAGCACGTTCAGGTCGATGAACGGGCTGGTCAGGATGAGGTCGTCATCGTCGTAGCGCGGGAAGTTGTCGCCGCCGGGCTCCGGCGGGACGATCAGGTCCCATTTGCGCAGCGGCTCGGGCAGCTTCTCCGCGACCTCGGCGGAGCGGACCAGCAGGGTGCCGGGGCGAAGGGCGAGCACCATGCTGTCGATGTGGCTGTCGCTCAGCTGGTGCACCCGGTGGACCCGGAACCTCCCCTCCAGGTGCCGTTCCAGCCAGTCGACGGCCAGTGCGTGGTTCGCCGTCGAGATGTTGGCGATGATGTCCCGGCCGAGCCGCAGGCACTGGGCTCCGTCGAACATCATTTCCTGCCCGACGTCGAACGGTGACGGCTGCGGGTCCTCGATCGGCTCGGTCGGTCCGCCCGCGGTGCTGGCGCGTACGTAGGAGAGGTCGAAGGACGCGTCGGTCATCATCGGCCTGGGCATGACCGTCCAGCGCGCTCCCTTGCGGAAGTACTCCTGGAATGCGGACTTCAAGAACTGCGTCTCGAAGTACCGGGACCGGATCATCGGAGGGGTCTCGATGATCTCGTCGCCGACGATCAGGGTGTTGTCGCGCACGTTGAGCGGAGGCACCACCGAGGCGGACCAGGCGGGGGTGCGGACCTCTCCCGTCGTCGCGTCCACGTCCACCGGCCGCAGCACCTTGACCGACAGCGACGCGAGGGTGGCCGCCAGCTCCTCCAGGTCCTCGTTCAGCTCGGCCACGTACCGCTCCTTGATGGGCACCCGGCCGTCACCGCTCGGCGGTGTGCCGGCGCCGCGGGCGGAGAGCCGCGGGTAGTACCACTCGGAGCGGGAGGCGTTGTCCTTGGCGATGTTGTCGTGGAAGAACAGATCGAAGGACAGCTCCCGCTCGTGCGAGAGGTAGTTCTCGGCGGAGCCGACGATCACCTCCCGCAGGGGTGACCATTCGTCGTAGCTGTTGAGCTGCACGGTTCCTCGTTTCCTTGCTCAGCACTTCGCTCCAGAGCCCGAACGCTACGCCGACGGCGAGCGACGTCCGCACCGTCTGGCAAGTTCTTGCCAGGACGTCTCGAAGAATCCCTGAAGGTGAGCCGAAGTACACTCCTACCTGGAAAGTCTTGGTGGCAATAAATTGCCACTCGGGTCCAAGGTGGTGTCGAATGCCCCTACGTTCAAGCCCAGGCACCAACGCCTCGGACACGACGGAGAGAGACGACACGATGGACACCCGACACAGCGGCGACCCGGTCTTCGAGCAGTTCCAGTTCCTGGTGAACGCCCCCGCACTGTTCAACGCGGTGGCCACCGCGGTCGAGCTGAGGATCTTCCACTTCCTCGCGGCCAACCCCGAGTCCGACTTCGACGCCCTGCTCGCCGCCACGGACATGCCGCGCCACCAGCTGCGCGTCCTGCTCCAGGCCGTCTGCACGACCGGGCTGCTGCGCCGCGAGAACGGCAACTACTCCAACTCGGCGGTCGCCCAGGACCTCCTCGCGTCGGACGCCGAGGACAGCTGGGGCCACATCATCGTGGGCTGGAAGGAGGTCTACTACCCGGCGTTCGCGCAGATGACCACCGCGCTCAAGGCCGGCACCAACACCGCCCTCGACAGCTACCCCGGCGACGAGCCCACGCTCTACCAGCGACTCTCGCGCAACCCGGAGCTCGAAGCGGTCTTCCACCGCGCGATGAGCGCCTTCACCCTGCAGTCCGTCGAGGCGCTCGTCCAGCGCCCCGAGTTCGAGTCCGTGCACAAGCTGCTCGACATCGGCGGCGGCGACGGCACGACCTCCGCCCGTCTCGTCGCCCGCCACCCGCAGCTCACCTCCACCGTCTTCGACATGCCGAGCGTCTCGAAGCTCGGCGAGGACAAGGCCGCCGCCGTCTTCCCCGACCGAGTGGAGCTGCACCCCGGCGACGTCTTCAACGACGAGTTCCCGCTGGGCGCCGACGCGGTGCTCTTCAGCCACATCCTGGAGATCTTCTCCGAGGACCAGATCCTCGGACTCATGAAGAAGGCCTACGACGCCCTGCCGGAAGGCGGGAAGGTCTTCGTCTACGGCTACAACGTCTCCGACGACGAGACCCAGGGCATCTTCGGCGCCCGCCTCGGCCTCTACTTCAACGTGCTGGCCAGCGGCCAGGGCATGGCCTACCCGGCCCGCGACTACGAGGGCTGGCTGCGCGAGGCCGGCTTCACCTCGGTGGAGACCATCGGCGGCCTCCCCTACGAGCACGGTCTCACCCTCGGCGTGAAGTAACGCCCGCCCCATCCGCCCCATTCGAGGAGACACCCATGGCCAATCCCTTCGACGACCCCGACGGCCGCTTTCTCGTACTGGTCAACGACGAAGGCCAGCACTCCCTGTGGCCCGACTTCGCCGACGTCCCGGCGGGCTGGAACGTGACGTTCGGACCCGCCGACCGCGTGCCGTGCGTCGAGCACATCAACACGAACTGGACCGACATGCGGCCCCGCAGCCTGGCCGCACAGATGGACCCGGCCCTCTGAGGTCCATCGCATTTCCCGTTGCCGGCGGCGGCGACAACATCTCTAGGAGCGAGTGACGATGATCGTGGGTTCGGTTCCGGCGTCCTTCCGGGCACAGGCGGCACGTACGCCCGATGCCGTGGCCGTGCGGTGCGCCGGCCGCAGCCTCACCTACCGGCAGCTCGACGAGCGGTCGAGCAGGCTGGCGCGCCGCCTGGCCGCCGAAGGCGCGAGGGCGGAGCGTCCCGTACTGGTCCTGATGGACCGCAGCGTGGACCTCGTCGTGGCGCTCCTGGCCGTGCTCAAGTCGGGTGCGCACTACCTGCCGTTGCACCCCGCGTTCCCGCGCGAGCGCATGGAGTGGATCGCCGCCGAGAGCAAGGCCCCGGTCCTGCTCACCGACACCGTGATGCAGGGCCGTGCCCCCCAGGCCCCCGCCGTCGTGCTGGCCGACCGGCCCGGCGGGGACACCGAACCGGACGGGCTGCCGGGTGCCGGACCGGCGGAACCCGAACAGCCGGCCGGGGCGCACCTGCCCGACCTGCTCGCCTACGTCATGTACACCTCGGGCTCCACCGGGACGCCCAAGGGCGTGGCGATCACCCACCGCAACATCACCGACCTCGTCGACGACACCATGTTCGCCGCCGCCGGGGCCCACGACCGGGTCCTGCTGGTCGCCTCGTACGCCTTCGACCCCTCGACGTACTCGATCTGGTACCCGCTGCTGCACGGCGGCACCGTCGTCATCGCGACCGACGCCGAGCTGACCGTCGACCGCCTGGCCGGCCTGCTCGCCTCGGAGCGGATCACCGCCGCGGAGATCCCCGCGGGCCTGTTCCGCGTCATGGCCGAGGAACGGCCGGAGTGCTTCGCCGGCGTCCGCGAGGTCCTCACCGGTGGAGATGTCATTGCGGCCGCCGCCGTCCGCACCGTACTGGAGCGCTGCCCCACCACGGTCGTGCGCGGCACCTACGGGCCGACCGAAACCACCCTGTACGCCAGCCAGTCCCGCTGGACCGGCGCCGACACGGTTCCGGACCAGGTCCCGATCGGCACCCCCCTCGACGGCATGCGCGCCTACGTGCTCGACGCGTCCCTGCGCCCGGCCGAGCCGGGCGAGACGGGAGAGCTCTACCTCGCCGGCGCCGGGCTGGGCCGCGGCTACGCCGACCGGCCCGGCCTGACCGCCGACCGGTTCGTCGCCGACCCCAACGGCCCGGCCGGCTCCCGCATGTACCGTTCGGGCGACCTCGCCCGCTGGAACGCCGCCGGTCTGCTGGAGTTCGCCGGCCGCGCCGACGACCAGGTCAAGATCCGCGGCTACCGCGTCGAGCCCGGCGAGATCGAAGCCGCCCTCGCCGCGTTCCCCGGCCTGCGCCAGGTCGTCGTCACCGCCCGCGCGGGCCTGCTGGGCGAGAAGCAGCTCGTCGCCTACGTCGTCCCTGACGGGCCGGACGCCGCCGATCACGGCGCCCTGCGCGCACACCTCACCGAGCGGCTGCCCGCCTACATGGTGCCCGCCGCCTTCGTCACCCTCGGCGAACTGCCCCTGACCGCCAACCACAAGGTCGACTACCGGGCCCTGCCCACGCCCACCGCCGAGGCGCAGGCCGGGCACGGCGCGCGCAGCGAGCGCGAGGAGGTGCTCTGCCGGCTGTTCGCCGAAGCCCTCGGGCGGCCCCGGGCCGGTGTCCACGACGACTTCTTCCTCCTCGGCGGCAGCTCGCTGCACGCGATGCGCCTGATCAGCCGGATCCGGACGGTCCTCGGCGTCGACCTCGGCGTCGCGGCCGTCTTCGGCAACCCCACCGTCGCGGCCCTGGCAGAGGCCATCGGATCGGCGCCCGCCGCCCGCCCGGCCCTCGCGCCGGCGGCCCGTCCGGACGTCGTGCCCCTTTCGCCCTCCCAGTACCGCATGTGGTTCCACCACCGGCTGGAGGGCCCCTCGGCGACGTACGTCCTGCCCATCGCCGTCCGCATCGGCGGCCGGCTCGACCCGGCCGCCCTGGAGGCGGCCCTCGGTGACCTCACCGACCGCCACGAGGTGCTGCGCACCGTCTACCCCGAACAGGACGGGGCGCCCTGCCAGGTCGTCCTGCCCGCCGCCGCCGTCCGCGCGAGCCTGCCGGTCGAGCACCCGGCGGACCTCGCGACCGCGATCCGCGAGGCCTCCCTCACCCCCTTCGACCTGACCTGCGACATCCCGCTGCGCGCCCGGCTGTTCACCGCCGGACCCGAAGAGCACGTCCTGCTGCTCACCCTCCACCACATCGGCACCGACGGCCTGTCGATGGAGCCGCTGACCCGGGAGCTGCACGAGGCGTACGCCGCACGGCTCGCGGGCCGCGCCCCGCAGTGGTCCCCGTTGCCCGTGCAGTACGCGGACTACACCCGCTGGCTCGGCGAACTGCTCGGCTCCGAGGAGGAATCCGGCGACCTGGCCGCCCGCCAGCTGGACTTCTGGCGCGAGGCCCTGGTCGGTGCCCCGGAGGAACTGGAACTCCCGACCGACCGCCCCCGGCCCTCCGTGGCCGGGTTCCGTGGGGCCGCGATCCGGTTCGAGATCGACCCCGAGCTGCACGCGGCGATCATCGACCTGACCCGGGCCACCCACACCAGTGTCCACATGGTGCTCCAGGCCGTGGTGGCGGGTCTGCTCACGCGCCACGGCGCCGGCACCGACATCCCCATCGGCGGCACGATCTCGGGCCGGACCGACGGCGCCCTCGACGCCCTCATCGGGTTCTTCGTCAACACGCTGGTCCTGCGGACGGACACCTCCGGCGACCCGAGCCTGCGCACCCTGCTCGACCGGGTGCGGGCCACGGACCTCGCCGCCTACGAACACCAGGACGTCCCCTTCGACCGGGTCGTCGAGGCCGTGAACCCGGCTCGCTCGCTCGCCCGGCACCCGCTGTTCCAGGTCATGCTGACGCTGGAGAACCCGAACGGCTACGCGTTCTCGCTGCCCGACCTCACCGTGTCGTCCGAGGAACTCGCCACCGGAACCACCCAGTTCGACCTGCTGTTCTCCTTCACCGAGCGGTACGCCGAAGACCAGGGCGCGGCGGGCGTCACCGGCCGGCTCGAATTCGCGACCGACCTGTTCGACCCGGCCACCGCCGAGCTGCTCGCCCGCCGGTTCCAGCTCCTGCTGGCCCGCGCCGTGTCCGACCCCGACCGGCCCCTGTCCGCCGTCGACCTGTTCCTGGAGGGCGAGCGCGAGAAGGTCCTGCCCAAGTCGCAGGACACCCGCACCGCGCTCCCGGACTCCTCGCTGGCCGAGCTGGTCCAGGCCCAGGTGGCCCGTACGCCCGACGCCCTCGCGGTCTCGGCACCGGACGCAGACCTGACGTACGCGGAACTCAACGACCGCGCCAACCGCCTGGCACACGTCCTGCTCGAACGGGGGATCGGTCCCGGCAGCCACGCCGCGGTGGCGCTGCCGCGCGGCACCGCCCTCGTCGTGGCCTTCCTCGCCGTCCTCAAGGCCGGCGCCGCCTACCTGCCGATCGACCCGCAGTACCCCGTGGACCGCATCGCGTTCGTCCTCGAAGACGCCCGTCCCGCGGTCTGCATCGTCGACGGCCGCTCCCCGGTCGACCTGTCCGGCTTCACGCGGACGCTCGACGTCACCGGCGAAGCGGTCCGCACCCGCCTCGCGCAGGTTCCCGCCACCGACCCGGCCGACGCCGACCGGCCCGTACCGCTGACCCCCGAGACCCCCGGGTACATCGTGTACACCTCGGGCTCCACGGGCCGCCCCAAGGGCGTCGTGCTGCCCGCCCGCGTCCTGATCAACCTGCTGGCCTGGAACGCCTCCGTCTTCCCGTACGAACCCGGGTCCCGGGTCTCCCAGTTCAGCGCCGTCAGCTTCGACGCGTCCGAACACGAGATGCTCACCGCCCTGCTCAACGGGAAGACGCTGTGCGTGCCCGACGAGGACACCCGGCTCAACCCGGCCCGGCTCGCCGCCTGGCTGGACGAGCAGGCCGTCACGGAGTTCTTCGCCCCCGACCTGGTCATCGCGGCCGTGTACGAGGCAGCCGACGAGCAGGACCTCGGGCTCGCGAAACTGCGCCACGTCGCGCAGGCCGGCGAGGCCCTGCAACTGACCGACCTGGTGCGCGACTTCCACGCCGCCCGCCCCGGGCTGCTGCTGCACAACCACTACGGCCCCTCCGAGACGCACGTCGTCACCAGCGCCACCCTGCCGGCCTCCGTCGACCGCTGGCCGGGCACGGCCCCGCTGGGCGACGCCATCTGGAACACGGGGCTGTACGTCCTCGACGAGCGGCTGCGACCGGTGCCCGCCGGCGTCCCCGGCGAGCTGTACCTCGCCGGCGACGGCCTGGCACACGGCTACCTGAACCGCGCCGGCCTCACCGCCGAGCGCTTCGTCGCCGACCCGTTCGGCCTGCCCGGCGAGCGCATGTACCGCAGCGGGGACCTCGTACGCCTGCGGGCGGACGGCAGCCTCGCCTTCCTCGGGCGCGCCGATGACCAGGTCAAGATCCGCGGCGTCCGCGTCGAACTCGGCGAGCTCAACACGGTGATCTGCCGCCTCCCGGACATCGCGCAGGCGGCCACCGTGCTGCGCGAGGACCGCCCCGGCGACCGGCGCCTCGTCTCCTACGTCGTCGCGGCCCCCGGCGCCCCGGTACCGCCCGCCGACGTGCTGCGCCGGCACGTCGCCGCCGCGGTGCCCCAGGCCGTCGTGCCCTCCGCGTTCGTCACCGTGGAGGCGCTGCCCCTGACCTCCAACGGCAAACTGGACCGCAGGGCGCTGCCCGCCCCGACGTACACGGGGGCCCGCGGCCGTGCCCCGCACACGCCGGACGAACACCTGCTCTGTGCGCTGTTCGCCGAGGTCCTGGGCGCAGACGCGGTCGGCGTGGACGACGACTTCTTCGACCTGGGCGGCCACTCGCTGCTCGTCACCCGCCTCGTCAACCGGGTCCGGCTGACCCTCGGGCGCGAGCTCTCCGTCCGTACCGTCTTCGAAGCGCGCACGCCCAGCGAGCTGGCCGGCCGGCTCGCCGCGGCGGGCCGGGCCAGGACGGCGCTGCGCCCCGTGGAGCGGCCGGAGCGGCTGCCCGCGTCACCGGCGCAGCAGCGGCTGTGGTTCCTCGACCGGCTGGCACAGTCCGGCACCACCTACAACCTGCCGCTGAGCTACCGGCTGGCCGCCACCCCGGACGCCCCGGCCCTGGAGTCCGCGCTCGGCGACCTGGTGGCCCGGCACGAGGTCCTGCGCACCGTCTACCGCGAGAGCGACGGCGAGGTCTTGCAGGTCGTCCTGCCGTCGGCCCCCGTCCCGCTGCACCGGGTCCGGTGCGCCGAGGACGAGCTGCCCGAAGTCCTGGCATCGCTCGGCGGGCACGTCTTCGACCTGTCCGTCGACATCCCGCTGCGGGCCACTCTGGTCACCCTCGGGGAGGACGACCACGTCCTGGTGGTGCTCCTCCACCACATCGCCGGTGACGCCGCCTCGATGACGCCGTTCGGCAACGACCTCGGCGCCGCCTACCGGGCCCGTAGCACAGGTGAGGCGCCCGGATGGGAGCCGCTGGCCGTCCAGTACGCGGACTACACCCTGTGGCAGCAGGAGGTCCTCGGCAGCGCCGGGGACCCGGACTCCGCCCTCGTCCGGCAGACCTCGTTCTGGCAGCAGGCCCTCGCCGGCCTCCCCGCCGAACTCGAATACCCCACCGACCGGCCCCGGCCCGCGCACGCCCCGCAGCGCGGCGCGTCCTTCGAGGTGGACCTCGGAACCGGGCTGCACGAGCGGCTGGCGGAGCTGGCGCGCGGCACGGGCACGACCCTGACGATGGTCGCCCACGCCGCCCTCGCCGCCGTCCTGACCCGCCTCGGCGCCGGATGCGACATCCCCATCGGCACCCCCGTCGCCGGACGCACCGACGAAGCCCTCGACGACCTGATCGGCTTCTTCGTCAACACCCTGGTCATCCGCACCGACACGTCCGGCGACCCCGGCTTCGGCGAGCTCCTCGCACGCGTTCGCGACGCCGGCCTGGCCGCCTACAGCCACCAGGACATCCCGTTCGAGCGCATCGTCGAAGCCGTCAACCCGCCGCGTTCCGCAGCCCGTCACCCGCTCTTCCAGGTGATGCTCCAGGTCAACACGGACACCGGCTTCGAACTGGACCTCGCGGGCATCAAGGCGGTCGGTGAGGCGGTCAACTTCGACGGCGCCAAGTTCGACCTCTCGCTGAACCTGCGCGCCACGCAGACCGGGGACGGCCGGCACGGACCGCTGCGCGCCTTCGTGGGCTACAACCCCGACCTCTTCGAATCCTCGACCGTCCGCACCCTCGTCCAGCGGCTCACCCGCGTCCTGGAGGCCGCAGCGACCGATCCCGACATCCGGATCGGCGCCATCGACATCCTCGAACCCGCCGAGCGGGCCGCGCTGATCACGGCGCCAGTCGCTGCGGCGGAGCCGCAGGGCGCGCTGCCGGAGCTGTTCGCCGCGCAGGCCGCCGCCACCCCGGACGCCGTCGCCGTGACGTTCGAGGGCCGGCACACCACCTACGCCGAACTCGACCGCCGGGCCAACCGGCTGGCCCGCGTCCTGGCCGCCCGGGGCGCCGGACCCGACCGCCTCGTCGCCGTCGCTCTGCCGCGCTCCACCGAACTCGTCGTCGCCCTGCTGGCCGTGCTCAAGGCCGGCGCCGCTTACCTGCCCGTCGACCCGGACTACCCGGCCGACCGCATTTCCTACATGCTCCAGGACGCCCGGCCCGTCCTGCTGGTCACGAGCGGCGACCTCGCCGGCCGACTGCCCGGCGACACCGAGGTGCTCGTCACCGACGCCCCGGACACGGCCGCCCTGCTCGCCGGGGCCGCCGACACCGCCCCGCCCGCCGGCGCACTGCTGCCGCAGCACGCCGCGTACGTGATCTACACCTCGGGTTCCACCGGGCGCCCGAAGGGCGTCGTCATCCCGCACCAGAACGTGACCAGGCTGTTCGCGGCCACCCGGCACTGGTTCGACTTCTCCGCCGACGACACCTGGACGCTGTTCCACTCGTACGCGTTCGACTTCTCGGTATGGGAACTGTGGGGGCCGCTGCTGCACGGCGGACGCCTCGTCGTCGTCCCGCACGCGGTCAGCCGCACCCCCGGGGACTTCCTGAAGCTCCTGGCGGAGGAACGCGTGACGGTGCTCAACCAGACGCCGTCCGCCTTCCACCAGCTCGTCCAGGCCGACGCGGAGGACCCCGCCACCGGAGCGGGCCTGGCCCTGCGCACCGTCGTCTTCGGCGGTGAGGCGCTGGACCCGCGCCGCCTCGCCGGCTGGTACGAGCGGCACGCCGACGACGCTCCGGTCCTGGTCAACATGTACGGCATCACCGAGACCACCGTGCACGTCACCCACCAGGCGCTGGACCGGGTCGGCGCGGCCTCGATGCCGGGCAGCGTCATCGGCGAAGCCATCCCCGACCTGGGGCTCTACGTCCTGGACGACGCGCTGCGCCCGGTGCCCGCCGCAGTCGCGGGCGAGCTGTACGTGTCCGGCGCGGGCCTCGCGCGCGGCTACCTGGGGCGCCCCGGGCTGACCGCCGAACGCTTCGTCGCCTGCCCCTTCGGCGGGCCCGGCGAGCGGATGTACCGCACGGGCGACGTCGTGCGCTGGACCGGATCCGGACGGCTGGACTACGTCGGCCGTGCGGACGACCAGGTCAAGGTGCGCGGATTCCGCATCGAGCTCGGCGAGATCGAGGCCCGGCTCATGTCGTACGGGCCCGTCGCGCAGGCCGCGGTCGTGGTCCGGGAGGACCAGCCCGGCGACAAGCGGCTCGTCGGATACGTCGTTCCCGGCGCGGCGAGCGAACTGGACGCGGCGTTGCTGCGGGCCCACCTGGCCGACGCGCTGCCGGACTACATGGTGCCCTCCGCCCTCGTCGTCCTCGACGTCCTGCCCCTGACCTCGAACGGGAAGTTGGACCGCCGGGCGCTGCCCGCGCCCGTGTACGAGAGCGGCCGCAGCGGCCGGGCCCCGCGCACCCCCGTCGAAAGCACCCTGTGCGGGCTGTTCGCCGAGGTGCTGGGCGTGGAGGCGGTCGGCGTCGACGACGGCTTCTTCGACCTGGGCGGCCACTCCCTGCTGGTCACCCGCCTGGTCAACCGGGTGCGCACCGTCCTCGGCCTGGACCTGCCGGTCCGCACCGTGTTCGAGGCGCCGACCGTCGCCGAACTGGCGGCCGCGCTCGACGGCTCCGGCCGCGACCGGCCCGCGCTGGTCGCGGGGGAGCGCCCCGAGTCCGTCCCCGCCTCCGCGGCGCAGCGGCGGCTGTGGTTCCTCGACCGCTTCGAGGGACCCGGCGCCACCTACAACCTGCCCCTCAGCGTCCGCGCCGACGGACCTGTCGACGCCCGCGCCCTGGAGCTGGCCCTGGCCGACCTGACCGGCCGGCACGAGAGCCTGCGCACGGTCATCCGCGAGGACGGCGGCGAACCGGTCCAGGTCGTCCTCGACCCGGCCCCCGTCACCCTCCACCGGACCCGCTGCACGGAGGTGGGCCTCGCCCGGGTGCTGGACGAGCTCGGCGGCCGCCCCTTCGACCTGTCGGCCGAACCGCCCCTGCGCGTCACCCTGATCACCCTGGACGCGCCGGACGTGCCGGACGGCGGCGTCGGGGAAGCCCACGTGCTCCTGGTGCTGATGCACCACATCGCCGCTGACGCCGCCTCCATGGAGCCGCTCACCCGCGACCTCGACCAGGCCTACGCGGCCAGGCTGACGGGCCGGGCGCCGCAGTGGACCGGACTCCCCGTCCAGTACGCCGACCACACCCTCTGGCAGCAGCGGCTGCTCGGCGAAGAGAACGACCCCGGCTCGGTCCTGTCCACCCAGCTCGGCTTCTGGAAGGACGCCCTCGCGGGCCTCCCCGCAGAGCTCGACGTCCCCACCGACCGGCCCCGGCCGGCCATCGCCTCCCAGCGCGGCGAGTCCTTCGGCGTCGAGCTCGGCTCCGGGCTGCACGAGCGGCTGACCGAGCTGGCGCGCACCACCGGCACCACGCTGACCATGGTCATGCACGCCGCCCTGGCCGCCACCTTGACCCGGCTCGGCGCCGGCACCGACATCCCCATCGGCGTCCCGGTCGCGGGCCGCACCGACGAGGCGCTCGACGACCTCATCGGCTTCTTCGTCAACACCCTCGTGATCCGCGCCGACACCTCCGGCGACCCCGGCTTCCGCGAACTGCTGGAACGGGTGCGGGACACCAGCCTGACGGCCTACGCCCACCAGGACGTCCCCTTCGAGCGGATCGTCGAGGCCCTCAACCCGCCCCGCGCGGCCGGCCGCAACCCGCTGTTCCAGGTCATGCTGCAGGTCACCGCCGAGCGGGATGCGGGACCGCGGCTGTTGGGCGCCCCCGTCGAGGGACTCTCCGACAGCGGGAACGGAGCGAAGTTCGACCTCAACCTGAGCTTCCACGCCCACCTCACCGAGGACGGCCGCCCCGGCCCGCTGCGGGCGGACATCGGATTCGCGACGGACCTCTTCGACGCCCCGACGGTCCGGCGACTCGCCGCCCGCCTGGTCCGGGTCCTGGAGGCCGCGGCCGCCGACCCCACCGGCCCGATCGGCGCCATCGAGGTGCTCGAACCGGCCGAACGGCAGCTGCTGCTGGAGGAGAACGCCACAGGCCGCCCCGTGCCTGACACCACCCTCCCGGCGCTGTTCGCCGGGCAGGTGGCCCGTACCCCGGACGCCGTCGCCCTCGTCCATGACGGCGCCGCGCTGACCTACGCGGAGCTCGACGCCCGGGCCAACGGGCTGGCGCACTGGCTGCGCTCCCGGGGCGCCGGGCCCGAGAGCATCGTCGCGGTGTCGCTGCCGCGCTCGTTCGACCTCGTCGTCGCCCTGCTCGCCGTACTGAAGTCCGGAGCCGCGTACCTGCCGCTCGACGCGGACTATCCGGCGCAGCGCATCGCGTACATGGTCGAGGACGCCGCCCCGCTGCTGACCCTCGACGCCCTGCCGGACACCTCCGGCCTTCCGCAGACCTGCCCGGACGGACCGGTGGCGCAGCCGCACCACCCCGCGTACGTCATCTACACCTCCGGCTCGACGGGCCGGCCCAAGGGCGTGGTCGTGCCCCACCAGGGCATCGTCAACCGGCTGCTGTGGATGCAGGACGAGTACGGGCTGGGCGCCGACGACCGCGTCCTGCAGAAGACCCCGGCCTCCTTCGACGTCTCGGTGTGGGAGTTCTTCTGGCCGCTGATCACCGGCGCCGCCCTGGTCATGGCCCGGCCCGAGGGCCACCGCGATCCCGCGTACCTGGCCGGGCTGATCTGCCGCGAGCGGGTCACCACCGTGCACTTCGTGCCGTCGATGCTGCAGGCGTTCCTCGCCGAGCCCACGGCCGCGCACTGCACCGTTCTGCGCCGGGTGATCTGCAGCGGCGAGGAGCTGCCGGCGGGTGTCGCACGCCGCTTCTCCCGGCTGCTGGACGCCGCACTGCACAACCTGTACGGGCCCACGGAGGCCTCGGTGGACGTCACGGCCTGGCCGTACGCCCCCGACACCGACCGCACCGCCGTGCCCATCGGCCGGCCGGTGTGGAACACCACGCTGCACGTGCTGGACGACCGGCTCCGGCCGGTGGCGCCCGGCGTGTCCGGCGAGCTCTACCTCGGTGGCGTCCAGCTGGCACGCGGCTACCTGGGCCGCCCCGGCCTCACCTCGCAGCGGTTCGTGGCCGACCCCCACGGCCCCGCCGGGGCCCGCCTCTACCGCACCGGTGACGTGGTGCGCAGGCGCCCCGACGGCGCCGTCGAATACCTGGGCCGCGCCGACGGCCAGGTGAAGCTGCGCGGCTTCCGCATCGAGCTCGGCGAGATCGAGACGGTGTTGGGCGCACTCGACGGGGTCGCGCAGTGCGCGGTCGTCATGCGCGAGGACCAGCCCGGGGACAAGCGGCTCGTCGCCTACGTCGTCCACGGGGACGGCGCCGGCACGGCGCGCACCCCGGCCGCGCCGCGCGAGCTGCTCACGGCCGGGCTGACGCAGGCCGGGCTGCCCGACCACATGGTGCCGTCGGCGTTCGTCACGCTGGAGGCGCTGCCGGTGACCCCGAACGGGAAGCTGGACCGCGCGGCCCTGCCCGCGCCCGTGTACGAGGGCGGAGCCGGCGCACGCGCCCCGCGGGGACCGGTGGAGAGCGCGCTGTCCTCCCTCTTCGCCGAGGTGCTGGGCGTGGAGGCGGTCGGCGTCGACGACGGCTTCTTCGACCTGGGCGGCCATTCGCTGCTGGCGACCCGGCTGGTGAACCGGGTCCGGGCCGTCCTCGGCCTGGACGTACCGGTCCGGGCCCTGTTCGAGGCCCCGACCGTCGCCCAGCTCGCCGTACGCCTCGAAGGCGCGCGGCCGGCGCGACCGGCGCTGGTGGCGGTGGCGCGCCCGGACTCCGTCCCGGCCTCCTTCGCCCAGCAACGCCTCTGGTTCCTGGACCAGTTCGAGGGACCGAGCGCCACCTACAACCTGCCGGTGAGCGTGCGCGTCACCGGACCGGTCGACGCCGACGCGCTGGAACTCGCGGTCCGCGACGTCGTCGCCCGCCACGAGACCCTGCGCACGGTCATCCGCGAGGACGGCGGCGAACCGGTCCAGGTCGTCCTGGACCCGGCACCCGTCACCCTCCACCGCACCACCGCCACCGAGGAGGACCTCCCGCGGGTGCTGGCCCTCGCCGGCAGCCACGCCTTCGACCTGTCCTGCGACCTGCCGGTCCGGGCCACCCTGGTCACCCTGGACGAGGAATCCCACGTGCTGCTGGTGCTGATGCACCACATCGCGGGCGACGCCGCGTCGATGGGCCCGCTGACCCGCGACCTCGGCCGGGCCTACACCGCCCGGCTCGCGGGCCGGGTGCCGCAGTGGACCGAACTCCTGGTCCAGTACGCCGACTACACCCTCTGGCAGCAGCGGGTCCTGGGCGACGAGAGCGACCCGTCCTCGGCGCTCGCCACGCAGCTCGGCTACTGGAGGGACGCCCTCGACGGGCTGCCCGTGGAGCTCGAACACCCCACCGACCGGCCCCGCCCCACGACCGCCACGCAGCGCGGAGCGTCCTTCGAGGTCGACCTCGGCGCCCCGCTGCACCAGCGGCTGACGGAGCTGGCGCGCACCACCGGCACCACGCTGACCATGGTCATGCACGCGGCCCTGGCCACGGTGCTGACCCGGCTCGGCGCCGGCACCGACATCCCCATCGGCACACCCGTCGCCGGGCGCACCGACGAGGTCCTCGACGACCTGATCGGCTTCTTCGTCAACACCCTCGTCATCCGCGCCGACACCTCGGGCGACCCCACCTTCGCCGAGCTCCTGGCCCGCGTCCGCGACACGAGCCTCACGGCCTACGCCCACCAGGACGTGCCCTTCGAGCGCATCGTCGAGGCCCTCAACCCGCCCCGCGTCGCGAGCAGGCACCCACTGTTCCAGACCATGCTGGAGGTCGTCACCGGCGGTGACGCCGAGCTGCTGCTGCCCGGTGCGAAGACGGAGGCCCTGCGGACCGACCTGGACGTGGCGAAGTTCGACCTCAACATGAGCGTGTACGCCTCCCTCAAGGAGGACGGACAGCCCGGCGCGCTGCGGGCGTTCGTCGGATTCGCCGCCGACCTGTTCGATGCACCGACGGTCCGTGCGCTCTTCGACCGCCTCGTCCGGGTCCTGGAGTCCGTCACCACCGACCCGGAACGGCGCATCGGCGCCGTCAACCTGCTCGGCGACGAGGAACGGGCCCGCCTCGCCCTCCAGTCGGCCGGACCCGAACCGGCCACCGGGTCCTTCGCGGAGTCCTCGCTCCAGGAGGCGTTCGCGGCGCAGGCCGCCCGTACGCCGCAGGCCGTGGCCGTACGGTGCGCCGGGCGCAGCCTGACGTACGCCGAACTCGACGAGCGGTCCGACCGCCTGGCGCACCGGCTGATCGCCGCGGGCGCCGGCCCGGAGCGGCCGGTGGCCATCCTGATGAGCCGTACGGTCGAACTCGTCGTCGCCCTCACCGCGATCCTCAAGTCCGGCTCCTACTACGTGCCGCTCCACAACGCCTCCCCGCTGGACCGCATGCAGGTGGTCCTGGCGGAGTGCGGAGCGCGGCTCCTGCTCACCGACCGCGTGATGCGGGAGCGCGGGCTGCCCGAGGTCCACACGGTGCTGCTCGCCGACGAGGACACCGGCGGCGGGGTGCACGCCGCGGCGACGGGCGCGCCTTCCGTGCCCTGCGCGCCGGCCGTGCCCGGTCACCGGGAGCAGCTCGCGTACGTGATGTACACGTCGGGATCGACGGGCAAGCCCAAGGGCGTCGCCGTCACCCACCAGGACGTCTTCGAGCTGATCAGCGACTCGATCCTCGTCCCGGGTGACCACGACCGGGTGCTGCTGCTCACCCCGTACGAGTTCGACCCCTCCACCTATTCGTTCTGGTACCCGCTGCTGCACGGCGGGACGAGCATCATCGCGCCGGAAGCGGACCTGACCGTCGAGCGGCTCGCCCGCCTGATGCAGGAGGAGCGGATCACCGGTGTCGACGTCACCGCGGGTCTGTTCCGGGTCATGGCCGAGGAGTACCCGGAGTGCTTCGCCGGGGTCCGGGTCGTCATCACCGGCGGCGACATCGTGTCGCCGGTGGCGGTCCGCCGGGTCCTCGAACACTGCCCCGGTCTGCTGGTGCGCAGCAACTACGGGCCGACGGAGACCACGCTGTTCGCCACGTCGGCGCCGTGGCGCAACGCCGCCGACGTACCGGCTCCGGTGCCGATCGGCCGCCCGCTGGACGGCATGACGGCCCATGTGCTCGACGACGCGCTCAACCTGGTTCCCGCGGGGGTGACGGGCGAGCTGTACCTGGCGGGCACCGGTCTCGCCCGCGGTTACCTGAACCGGCCCGACCTCACCTCGGACCGCTTCGTCGCAGACCCGTACGGTCCGCCCGGGACCCGCATGTACCGCACGGGCGACCGGGTGCGCTGGACGGCGGACGGCCTGATCGACTTCGTCGGCCGCGCCGACGACCAGGTCAAGATCCGCGGTTTCCGCATCGAACTGCCCGAGATCGAGTCCGTACTGGCTTCCTTCCCCGGAATCCGGCAGGTCGCGGTCATCGCCCGCGAGGACCGGCCGGGCGACAAGAGGCTCGTCGCCTACGTCGTCGGCGACGGAGCGGCCGAGGGGGCGAGCGACGCGACGGTCGACGTCGCGGCACTCGACCGGCATGCCCGGCAGTCCCTGCCCGACTACATGGTCCCCGGCGCAGTGATGGTGCTGGAGCGGTTGCCGCTCACCCCCAACAACAAGCTCGACTACCGGGCGCTGCCGGCGCCCTCGCTGCCCGAACGCGAGGGACGTCCGCCGCGCGACGCCGCCGAGGCCGAGCTGTGCCGCCTGTTCGCGGGTGTCCTCGGGGTGGCGGACGTCGGGATCGACGACGACTTCTTCGAACTCGGCGGCCACTCCCTGCTGGCGACCCAGTTGATCAGCCGGGTCCGGACCGCCTTCGGCAGCGAACTGTCGGTCCGTGCCCTCTTCGAGGCGCCGACCGTCGCGGCGCTGGCCGGACAGCTCGGCCGCAGCCCGGCGGACCGGGCTCCGGGCGACCCGCTCGGCGTCCTCCTGCCGCTGCGCCCGGGCGGCGACCGCCGGCCGCTGTTCTGCGTCCACCCCGCCATCGGCCTCAGCTGGTGCTACAGCGGACTGCTGGCCCACCTGGACCGCGAGCAGCCGGTGTACGGGATCCAGGCACGCGGTTTCAGCGATCCCGCCGGCGCCACGGGCTCGTACGAGGAGGTGCTGGACGACTACCTGGCGGAGATCCGCTCGGTGCAGCCGCACGGCCCGTACTCCCTGCTCGGCTGGTCCTTCGGCGGTGTTGCCGCGCACGCCCTGGCGGTGCGGCTGCGGGAGCAGGGCGAGCAGGTCGAGTTCCTCGGTGTGCTCGACGGCTACCCCGCGGTGCTCGATCCGGCCGCGGAACGCATGGCCCACGACGCACCTGGGGTGTGGCAGGCGATCGCCGCATCGGTCGGCCACGACCCGGCCGACCCGGACAGCCCACTGGCCGAGCTGGGACCGGACGGTTTCGCGGCGCTGACACGGGTCTTCGTGGACGTGTCCAACCTGCGCGGAACCTTCGCCTCCGGAGTCTTCGACGGCTCCATGGTGTTCTTCGCCGCCACCGCGGACAAGCCGGAAGGTGCCACCGGGCGGGCTCTCGCGGACCTGTGGGCGCCCCATGTCACCGGGGGCGTCGACGCCCACGAAGTCGGCTGCGGACACGGCGAGATGACGGCCCCCGCACCGCTCGCCGCGATCGGCCGGGTCGTCGCCGGGCACCTGAACGCCCCGTCGCACGAGCCCACCTGACCGCAGGCCGCAGAGCGCGGACCCGGACGTCACGCACACCCCACAGGAAGAGAGGCAGTCCCATGGCGCGAGGCGTCCTCCCCGAACGCGTGGTCATCAAGATCGGAGCTTCGGCCCTCCTCTCCGGGGGCCGGCCCGATCCCGTCAAACTCGCGGCCGTCGCCGACGCGGTGGTCCGGCTGCGCGCGGACGGGATCCAGACGGTCGTCGTCGGCTCCGGCGCCGCGGCCGTCGGCCGCACCCGGCTCGCCGAGGCGGGCATCCCGGTCGACCCAACGGCCCGGCAGCCGGCCGCCGCCGTCGGGCAGGGGCCGCTCTTCGAGGCGTTCCGGGACGCCTTCGAGGCGCGCGGGCTGATCGCGGCGCAGTTCCCGCTCACCCCGCTCGACCTCACGGGCCCGGAACACGGCGAGGGCGTACGGGCGGCACTGGAGGAGGCGCTCGACGGCGGCCTCGTTCCCGTCGTCAACGAGAACGACGCCGTCACGGGGCGGGGCGGCGACGTCTTGGCTGCCCTGGTCGCCGGTTCGCTGCGGGCCGCCCGGCTGCTCCTGCTCACCGACGTACCGGGCCTGTCCGAGGCGGGTCCCCGCCAGGACGCGGTCCGGCGCGTTCCCGAGATCGCCGTCATGACCCCCGAAGTGCGACGGCTCGGGGGAGGCCCGGCCCGCGGGCCTGGCCCGGGTGGCGTGGCCGGCACCTTGTGCGCCGCCTGGACGGCCACCCTCGCGGGGGTGCCCGTGGTCATCGCGGACGCCGGCACCCAGGACGCCGTCGTGCGCGCCGTACGGGGCGAGGACATCGGCATACTGGTGCACCCGCGCGAGGCCGGCGCGGCGTACGACGACGCGTACGACGACTCCTGGCGGATCATCGTGCGCGGCGGCCGGACCCGCCTCACGAGCGTGAACGGCCGGGTGGACGCCTCCAGCGCCCTCACCGGGCGCTCGCCCCTCACCCCTGGTCGCGGCCAACGCCCGCGCGCGGTCGGCGCGGTGGGCGCGGTCGGCGCCGTCCGCGCGGCCGTGAGGCCTTCGTACGCGAGTCCGTCGGCCGTCTGAGGCGTCGCCCGACGGCCCACTACCGATTTCCCTACGACTTGGAGACCCCTTGACCAGCAAGGCCCCCATGCCCAAGGCGTTCCGCCGGGTCTGGCTCGCCTCCGGCGTGTCGTCCTTCGGCGACGGCGTGTACCTGACCGCACTGCCGCTCCTGGCCGCCAGCCTGACCCGGGACCCCGTCCTGCTCTCCGCCGTCTCCGCGGCGGCCCTCCTGCCGTGGCTGCTCTTCGGCCTGATCGGCGGCGCGCTGGTCGACCGCTGGGACCGGCGGCGCACGATGTGGGTGACGGACTCCCTCCGGGGCGCGCTGCTCCTCGCCGCGGTGGCCGGGGCCGCGGCCGGCTGGCTCGGCGTCCCCCTGCTGATCGCGCTCGCGTTCCTGCTGGGCATCGGCCAGATCCTGTTCGACACCGCGGCGACCGCGTACCTTCCCGAACTGCTGGGCCGGGACGCGGGGCTGCTCAAGCGCGCCAACGCCCGGCTGCGCGGCACGATGGACGTCCTCGACGGCTTCGCCGGACCGCCCGCGGGCGCGGCCCTGTTCACCCTGGGCCGCACGATCCCGCTGCTCACCGATGCCGTGTCGTTCCTCCTCAGCGCGTTCGTGATCCGCTCGCTGCCGGCCGCGCCGCCGAAGCCGAAGGGCCCCGCGCGATCCCTGCTGAAGGACGCCCGGGACGGCGCCTCCTACCTGCTCCGCGACCCGCTGCTGCTCGGCCTCTCGCTGCGCCCCGCGCTCGGGAACTTCGCCTTCAGCGCCGGCGCCGCCGTATTCGTCCTCTTCGCGCAGGAGGAACTGCACCTGGGGCCGACGGGCTACGGGATCCTGCTCACCTCCGAGGCCATCGGCGGCCTGCTGGGCAGTCTGCTGTCCGGATGGCTCGCCGACCGGCTCGGCACCGGTGGCGCGCTGATCCTGACGGCCGTCATGCTGACGGCCGCGCAGACCTCGATCGGCGTCACCGACAGTCCCGTGCTGGTGGGCGTGGCGATGGCCGTACGCGCCGCCGCACTCGGGGCCACGATCGTGCTGTCCGGTACGGTGCGCCAGGTGGTGGTCCCCGACGAGTTGATCGGCCGGGTCTCCGCCGCCGGCCGCCTGATGGCCCTGGGCGCCGCCCCGCTGGGCGCCCTCATGGGCGGCTGGCTCGCGACCGTGGGAGGTCTGCGCGCCCCGTACCTGATCGGTGCGGGCTTCCTCGCCGCCAGTACGCTCGTCAGCCTGACGATGACCTCGAACCGCAAGGTCGAGGCCGCGCTGGCCAAGGCCGAACTGCTCCGCCGGGAGACTGCGGAGCCGGCCGTCACGGAGCCCGCGGCCACATGACCGTGCTGAGAACGGTGCGGAAACTGCGCCGGCGGCTGGTCCGCATCGTCTGCTGCGCATCGTGCGCCGCGCTGCTCGCCCGCGGGATCGTCCCCGCGCCGCACGAAGGGGTACGGACGTGAGCGCACCCTTGTGGGCGTCCGCGGGGGCCCTCACGCTGCTGGCCGGCGCACTGGTCGCGCTGCGCTGCGTGGCGGGGGTCGCGCGGCCGCGCACCGCCGGTGCGCACCCCGAACGCCCGCCGCTGCCCTGTGACCTGCCGGGGGCCCTGTTCACCACCGTGCTCATCGGATTCGGCGCCGGCCAGTTCGCGGCCGGTCTGCCCGTGCACATCGGACCGGGGCAGTTCCTGCTGCTGTGCGCGCCGTTCCTGCTCACCGCGGTCGTGCGGGGGTCGCTGTCGGCCCGCCGCCCGGAACACCCGGCGTACGGAGCCGCGGCCGCGCTGGTGGCCCTGGTGAGCGGCTTCCTCGTCGTGGGCCTGGCCCATTGAGCGTCACGGGACGAGGACGACCTTCCCGGCGACCGTGCCGGACTCGGCCAGGCGCATCGCCTCGGCGACGCGGGCCAGCGGGATCCGGGCGGCGACCTGGGCGGTGATCTCGCCGCGCTGCAGGGCCGTGAACACCTGCGTCAGGTCGGAGCGCAGGCGCGCCCGGAAGCGGTTCTTGGCGTAGGCACGCCCGGCCCACACGTTGAAGAAGTACGCGCGGCGGCCGTTCGGCAGCCCGTTCCACAGCCACACCCGGCCCACGAGCTTGAGTACCGGCCACGCTCCGGACCCCTGGTCGTCGCGGGTGGCGGCGCTGCCGTACGAGACGAGGGTGCCGCCGGGGGCCAGCAGCCGCCAGGAGTCCAGGACGCCCTCGCCGCCGACGTGGTCGAAGACCGCGTCCACCCCGCCGGGTGCCAGGGCCCGAACCCGTGCGGGAACGTTCCCGGAGCGGTAGTCGATCGGGGCCACCCCGAGGGCGCGCAGCGCGTCGTGGTGGCGCGTGGAGGCGGTGCCGATCACCCGGGCGCCCGCGGCGAGCGCCAGCTGGACCAGGATCGAGCCGACTCCGCCGTTGGCGCCGTGGACCAGGACGGTCTGGCCGGCCCGCACCCGGGCCTTGCGGTGGAGCATCTGCCAGGCGGTGATGCCGTTGACGACCGCGGTCTCGGCCTCCGCCGCGCCGACGCCGTCGGGCACCTCCACCACGTCGGCGGCATCGAGGGCGACGTGGCTCGCCCAGCCTCCGGTCTTCGTCAGGGCGGCCACCCGCCGGCCGAGCAGCCCGGAGTCGACGCCTTCGCCGACGGTCAGCACCGTGCCGACCAGGTCGTATCCGGGGACGAAGGGGAACGCGGGCTGGTCGTAGTACCGGCCGCGGCGCATCTGCTGTTCGGCGAACGAGACTCCGGTGGCCTCCATCGCGACCACCAGCTGCCCGGCTGCCGGAGCGGGGACCGGACCCCGGTGGAGCTCCAGGCCTTCCGGCTCGACCTTGCCCGGCAGAACGATCTCGACGCGCTCGACGGCGTTCATGACGACCTCCAGAGGGTTTGTGTTTCTCGTGTTTGTTAGAAGCAGTAACTAGAATGAGCACCTGTAGCGACAAAGTCAAGAGAGCGGCTGGTTCGATCGCGAGTGCCATTGCCGATGGTGATAGCTTCTAACTCATTAGGTGACGGGCAATGAGAGGTGGCCGGCATGACCGGAAGTGCACAGACCCCCCGCGAGCGGTATCGACAGCAGGTGCGCGAAGAGGTCAAGGAGAAGGCCTGGCAGCAGATCGCGGGCTCCGGCGCATCCGCGCTGTCCCTGAACGCGATCGCCAAACAGATGGGCATGAGCGGACCGGCGCTGTACCGGTACTTCGCCAACCGCGACGAGCTGATCACCGAGCTCATCCGGGACGCCTACCGCAGCCTCGCCGACGCCTTCACCGCTGCCGCTGCCGCCGGCGGCGATGCAGGAGCGGACCGGCCCGGACCTGCGGCGCTGGCGCGGGTCCTGCGCCGTTGGGCCCTGGAGGACCCGCACCGCTACTTCCTCGTCTACGGCACGCCCGTGCCCGGCTACCACGCACCGCAGGACATCACCGAGATCGCCGCGGAGATGATGTCCGCCCTGCTCGATGCCTGTTCCGCCGCCGCCCCGGATCCCGCCCCCGGCGCCGAACCCCGCGCCTTCGAGGACCACTTGGCCGGGCACCGCGAGTGGGCCGGGAGCCACCCGGACGCCCCGCCGGCGATCCTGCGGCTGGCCCTCGCCTTCTGGAGCCGCCTGCACGGTGTGCTGTCCCTGGAACTGGCGGGCCACTTCACCGGCATGGGCCTGGACCCCGCCCTCCTCTTCGAGGCCGAGGTGAACGCCCTGATGTGACTGACAACTGCCCCCGCCGGGTACAGAATTGGGCACGGTGACGGCGGGGGGCGCTGATGGGTCGTGCATTGCGGGTGGCGATACCCGTACTTCTGTTGGGTCTGTTCCTGTGGTGGGCCTCGTACGCCACCACGATCATCGCGTGGGAGCTCCGCAAGCTCCTCTCCTGGCTCGCGGCGCCGCTGCTGGCCGGCGCCCTCGCCGTAGTGCTGTGGCTGGTGGTGAGACTGCTGCGGCGGGGCAGGGCTTCCGCGGGCGGGGGCACCGCGGCGGTGGTCCTCGGATGGGTGGGCGGACTCCTCGGGCTGGGCCTCGCGGTCTGGTGGCTGGTGTACGGGGCGTACCTCCAGGACCGGGCGTACATGCAGGACGTGCAGATCGTGAGCGAGCCGGTGCCCGAGCTGGCGGCCAGGGCGCCCTATCTGGTCGGGAAGGCGCAGGCCGCGCCGCACCTCGGCGACGTCACCGGCGAGATCTCCGACATCACGTACCTGCCCGACTCGAACCGGTTCGCGACCCTGGTCGAACGGCGCGGCTGGCTGGCCGGATACGAGGTCGGCCTCGTGCAGGACATTCCGCTCGGCGGCAACGGCCGCAGTCAGCAGCGCTGTTCGTTCGACGTGGACACGGCCGACGCCCGGATCGGCGGTTGGTTCACCCACAACCTCGGCCGGAAGATCTCGGCGCAGAAGCGCTGGGTGCGCTTCGACGCCGACGACGCCTACGTGACCTGCTCCGGCGACACCCCGATCGTGGTCGTCCCGCTCAAACGCCAGACCGGGATCCTGGTGGTGACCGAACGGCCCGCCGGACTCGCGCTCTACAACGGCCGGACCGGGAAGCTCACGATCACCGCCGACACGGCAGCGGCGCCCGGCCCCACCTATCCGCTGAGCCTCGCGGCCCGGCAACGGGAGGGCGCCGCGGCGATCGGCAGCTTCAGCGACTGGTGGTTCGAGCGCAGCGGCTGGGACGCGTCCGAGGACGGAGCCAACGAGGGCAACGAATCGGAGTTCACCCTCCAGTACCGCGACGGCAGCGGGCGCAGCGCGTACGTCACCCCGCTCACCCCGCAGGGGGAGGCCAGCTCGGTCGTGGCCGTATCGACCGTGCCGACCCGCCACCAGGGCGGCGGACTCGCTCCGATGACCGTGCACCGGCTCGATCCGACGTGGTCGTCCCCGAAGGCGCTCGTCGAGCTGATCAAGGCCGAGTACCGGGACGTCTGCTGCTACAACGACGACCGGGTGTTCGAGGTCGTGCCGACCGGCGGCAGCACCTGGACCGCCACGATCGGCAGCGAGCAGAACATCCGGTACCGGGTGGAGGGAAGGGGCCAGATCGGCGGCCGCGAGGCCACCTGCCTGAAGTCCGCCGACGGGGCGCTCATCCAGTGCGCGTACGCGGCACCCGGTTCGCCGGAGGAACAGGAACTCCAGCGCAGGGAGCAGGAGAAGCAGAAACAGAAGGCCCCGGGCGGGGGCGGCCCCGATCCTGGCGGCGACCTCAGCGCGTACACGCCGGAGCAACTCGCCGAATTGCAAAAGCGCGTGTCCGACGAGGTCGTCCGCCGCCTGAAGGGCAGCGCCTAGGCGGGCTGCGGCTGCACGGGCCTTCGGGGCCGGGGAGGACCTCCACCCCGGCTCCGAAGCCCGGCGGGGTCAGGCGGCCGTGAGGAGCTCGATCAGCGAGGTGCGGGCGCGGGCCACGCGGGAGCGGACCGTACCGATCGGGCAGCCGAGCGCGGTGGCCGCCTCCGCGTAGGGCAGCCCCAGCACCTGGGTGAGGACGAACACGTCACGGCGTTCGGCGGGGATCGTCCCCAGGAGCTCCGCGAGGGCGATCCCGTCCTCGAAGCCGGGCAGGCCGCGGGGCTGGGTCCGTTCGGCGGCGGTCTGCCAGTCGTCCCGGTCCGAGATCTTGGGGCGGGCCGCCTTGTGGCGGAGGCTGTCGATGACGGTGCGCCGGGCTATCGACAGCAGCCAGGTACGGGCGGAGGAGCGGCCCTCGAAGCGGTGCAGGCTCCCCAGGGCGCGCAGGAAGGTCTCCTGGGTCAGGTCGTCCGCCGACTGCGGATCGGCGCTGAGGTAGGCCACGTAGCGCCGGACGTCGCGGTGCAGGGCGCGTACGAAGCGGTCCACCGCGTCGGGGTCGCCGTCGCGGGCGGCCAGCGCCAGCAGGGTCGTCGACTCGTCCGAGCCGCCGGTGTGGCGCGGCGACGGCGTCTCGGCGGCGGCGGTCGGACGGGGGAGCAGGGCAGGGGTCATCGCCTGATGTCCTTCTGGGAATCCGGAATCCGGGATCCGGCGCCGTGCACGCACTGCGTGGGTAGGCGGCCGGTGAGCGGTACGGCCTGCCGGACGGCAGGGCCGATGACCGAGGCGCGGAGCGCTGGCGTCGCGCGCGTCGGTGAGCCGGCTGTCAGCTGACAGCGATCCCGTGCGGTGGCCCCCGCGAGGTGATGGCGTGGACGAGCAGCAGCCCGTGCAGTGGGCGGGCCCGGAGGTCCGGGCGGGCCCGCAGGCGGGGCCGGTCGGCGGGTGCGGGCAGGCGCAGGGCCGCCCGCAGCGGTACGAGGAGCAGCCCGGCCAGGGCCCGCAGGACGCGGAAGGCGCCCTGCTCCCCGTACGCGAGCCAGAGCCCGCAGAGCAGGGCGGCGAGCAGGTGCCCGGCCAGCATGCCGGTCGGTGACATCGACACGGGGCCCATGTCGTGACCGGCAGGCATCGGCATCGGCAGGTGCATCGACATCGGCATGTGCGTCGGCACGGCCGTCACATTGACGGTCATCGCCCGCACTGCGTGGTGCGCGTGCTCGGCCGGCGCGTGAGCGGCCGGATCGGCGCAGAACAGGTACCGGACCCACCGCCCGGCGAAGGAGCCCCCCAGATCTCCCGGATTTCCCGGATCGACCGGCACGGCCGCCTGGGCCAGCGAGAACCCGGCGTGCAGGGCGGCCTGGACGGCGACCGTCGCGGAGGTGACGGCCAGGAGGCCGCGTTCGCGGTCGGCCAGGGACCAGCCGAGCACGCTGGTGGCGACCGAGGCCGCCGCAACGGTCCACCCGGGCACGGCCGTCCCCGTCATCAGGACGTGGGCGAGGGAGGCGAGCAGCACGCAGGTGGCTGCGAACATCGCAGCCCGTGCAGCGCGACAACATCGTCCCTGGGTCATGGCGGGCTCATCGTCGCATCCCTCCCAAGCCGGTCACAGAGGGGCGCCCAGAATTGGCATCACTGGACAAAACCCCATGTGTCACACGTCACAACAGGCGGCGGGAACCCGGCTGTTCACCGTCCCGACTCCTGCCCTGGACCGAAATGGCAGCTGTGGGAACGGAGTCGGAAGTGGCGGAGCAGACGACCCCGGCGAAGGCCGTCGGGGTAGGCGCGGACGGCCGGCTCACGGCGCTGCTCACCGCCGCCATGGGCTTCTCGATGCTCCAGCTGTTCCTGCTCGGGGCACTCGGCCCGCGCCTGGTGGGCGAAGGCGGCCTCTCGCCGACCGCCCTCGGTCTGACGACGACGATCGGCTTCGGCGCGGCGGCCGTGCTCTCGCCGGCCGGCGGCCGCATGGTGGACCGGACGGGGCCGCGCCGCTCCCTCGTCGTGCTGCTGCTGGTGTCCGCGGCGGCGCTCGCGCTGATCGGCGCCGCGCCCGGCCCGGGCTCCCTGCTCGCGGCCGTCGCGCTGGGCGGACTGCCGCAGGCGCTCGCCAATCCCGCGACCAACAAGGCGATCCTGGCGTCCGTGCCGCCCGCCCGGCGCGGACCGGTGACCGGGATGAAACAGTCCGGCGTGCAACTCGGGGCGTTCGCCGCCGGGCTGCCGCTGTCGGCGCTGGCCGGCGCCGTCGGCTGGCGCGGCGCGGTGTGGACGGCGGCCGCAGCGGCCGCGGCGGCGGCGCTCTGGGCGCACCGGGCCCTGCCCGCCGATCGGCCCACGAAGACGGCGCCGCCACGCGCATCGTCGGTGCCGAAGGGCACCACCGCCTGGCTGGCGGTGTTCTCCCTCTTCCTGGGCTGCGCCATCGCCTCGGTCAACACGTACGTGGCGCTCTTCGGCTCCCGGAAGCTCGGCATGGGACCGACGGCGGCCGCTGCCCTCGTGGCGGTGCTCGGCGTCGCGGGCATCGCCGGGCGGGTCGGCTGGTCGAAGGCGGCCCGGCCGGGCCGGGCCGAGTGGCTGCCCGGAGCGCTGGCCACCGGGGCGGTCCTGGCCGCGTCCCTGCTGGCCGCCGCCCTGTACGTACGGCCGCTGGTCTGGGTGGGCGCCGTGGCCGTCGGGGTGTTCGCCGTTTCCGGCAACGCCGTCTCGATGGTGCTCGTGATGCAGCGGGCCGCCCCGGGCCGGGCCGGGCAGGACTCCGCGCTCGTCGCCGCCGGGTTCTTCGCCGGGTTCGCGATCGGTCCGCCGCTGTTCGGGCGGCTGGCGGAGGCGGGCCGGTACGGGCCCGGCTGGCTGCTGGTCGCCGGGGAGTTCGCGGTGGCCGCCGCCGTCGCGACGACCTGGGCCGTACGGGACCGGGGCGGCCCGCGTACGGAGGTCCCGGCGTGACCCCGGCCAACTGGGCCGGGCGGGCCCTGGCGGACGTCCTCGACCGCGCCGCCCTCACCCGTGCCGAGACCGGCGACCGGTTCCCCCTGTACGCCGACCCCGACACCGGCCGCTGGACGACCACCGGCCGCGGCGCGTGGACCGGCGGCTTCTGGGCCGGACTGCAATGGCTGCGGGCCCGGCACACCGGGGACGCGGACGACCGGGCGGCCGCCGCCGCATGCACCGCGCGGCTGGCCGGCTGGGTCGAGGCCGACACCGCCACCCGCGGGCTGATCCTCTGGTACGGGACGGCGCTCGCCGGCGATGACGCCGGGGCGCGGGTGCTGAGGGCGGGCGCGGCCAGGGCGGCCCTGGCCGCGCTGGATGCCGAACTCGGTCTGGTGCCCTGGGGGTCGGCCTTCGGCGGCCCCCGGTTGCTGGCCCGGGTGGACGGAGTGCCCGGCACCGTCGCGCTCCTCGCCGCCGCCGGTCCGCAGGGCGCGCGGGCCGCCGCGTCCCACCTCCACCGCCACCTCGACCTGTGCCTCGGCGGGGGCGGACGTACCGTACCGGCCTGGGAGTTCGACACGGACGCGGGCTGGCGGGCGTGCCCGGAACCGTCGGCCGGATGGAGCCGGGGGAGTGCCTGGCTGCTGCTGGCGGTGGCCGACGCACTGCACCGCCCCGAGGTCGCCCGAAGCGCTCCGGACCGGCTGGGAGCGGCCGCCGAGCAGCTGGCCGACGTGTGGACGCGCCCCTGCACCCCGCTCGTTCCGCCGGCGGACGAGGCGCGGCCCGCGGGCCCGCTGGACACCTCCGCCGCCGCGATCGCGGCCGTCGCACTGCTGAAACTCGCCCGCCTGCCGGGCCGTCGGGCCGCGCAGTACGCGTACCGGGCGGCGGCGATCCTGGAACGCCTGGTGGGCGAGCACCTGACCCGGGGCATGCTGCTCGACGGCTGTTACGACGCAGAAAAGGGCATCGCGGTCCGGCACGAACTGGTGTGGGGCGACTTCTTCCTGGCCCTCGGCCTGGCGGCGCTGACCGGGCTGGTCGAGATCGGGGAGGTCTGACCGGCGCCGACGGCACCGGGCCCTCAGGCTTCCCGACCCCCGTGCGTCTCGTGCACTTCGTGTGGCTGCGGCGTCTCGTGCTCCTCGTACGTACGGAGCACCCGGCGGGCCACCGAGGTGATGTGGAGTTCGTCCGGGCCGTCGAGGATGCGGGCCGCACGGCCCGTACGGAACAGCGCCGGCAGCGGGGTGTCGGGGCCCAGCCCGGCCGCGCCGTGGACCTGGATCGCCGCGTCCGCGACCTGCTGGAGCATGCGGGCCGCGGCGACCTTGGCGAGCCCCACCTCGACGTGCGCGTCGAGGCCCTCCCCGATCCTGGCCGCGGCCTCGTGGACCAGCGGGCGGGTGGTGCGCAGCGCGAGCAGTGCCTCGAACACGTGCCGCTGGACGAGCTGGTGGTCGGCCAGCGGACCGCGTGACCCCGTACGGGAACCGCCACGCCGGCACATCAGGTCGAAGGCGCGCTGAGCCTGGCCGAGCCAGCGCAGGCAGCGCAGGGTCCGGCCCGTCCGGAGGCGTTCCCCGGCGATGGCGAGGGCCTGTCCACGCTGCCCGAGGAGGTGGTCGGCGGGCACGACGACCCGGTCGAACCCGATCTCCCACTGGCCGGTGGCCCCGAAGACCGGCAGTTCGCGCACGACGCGGAAACCGGGGGAGGAGGTGGGGACCACCAGGAGGGAGAGCCCTTCGCGGTCGCCGGGTTCCCCGTCGGTCCGCGCGAGGACGGTGACCAGATCGGCCCCGGCGGCGCCCGACACGAACCATTTGCGGCCGGTGACGCGCCAGCTGCCGTCGGGGAGTTCCTCGGCGCGGGTCGCCGTGGCGAACGGGTCGGTGCCCGGGGTGTCCGGTTCGGTCATGGCGTAGCAGGCGCGCAGCTCCCCGGCCGTCAGAGGTCCGGGGTACAGGCCGCGGACCCGGTGACTGCCGTGCTTCCCCAGCATCACCGCGTCCAGGAGCGAGGCGGAGCCCAGGGCCGCCGGTCCGTGGTCGCTGGCCCCTTCGGCCTCGGCGAGCCGCGCGTACCGGGCGAAGGGGAGCCCCTGGCCGCCCAGTTCGACGGGGTGCGGCAGCGCCCACAGGCCCTCCTGTTTCGCCCGGTCCTGCAACTGGCGCAAGGTCGAAGCGGCGTGGGGGCCGCCGGCGTCGAGCACGGGCTCGCAGGGCATGACGCGGCGCCGCACGAATTCTGCGATCAGGTCCTGCAACTCGCCGTCGGAGAAGCGGGGTTCGGGACAGGCCCGGCCGGCGAATCCTTGGTCGTGCACCGCTTTCCTCCAATGTGCCGGGAACCCGTGGGGACGACGGTCCGACTGTCTCCCCGAGGAACTGGTCGGGTACGCACCCGCCCTGGTTCCCGCGTTGCGCACATCCGGCGCGCCGGCCACCGCCGCCGCGTCAGGGGAAGAGGAGAGGCATGGCGTCACCAGCCGTCACCCGCACGGTCCGGCCACTGGAAGGACTGCACCTCGCCGCCTGGGGACCGCCCGGGCTGTCACGCCCGGCCATCGAGCACCTGGCGCTCCTCGGCGCGGAGACGCGGACTGACCGGGGAGCGGATCTGAGAGCGGATCCGGGAACGGACCCCGAAGACACGAGAGCGGGCATGGGTGGTGGCGCGGGCGCGGAAGGGAAGGCGGCCGGATCCGGTGACGGCCGTGCGGCGCACCTGCTCCTGTCCGGTACCGGGTTCGACCCGCAGGAGGCGTCCGTGCGCTGGTCGGCGCATCCGGCGGGCGGCATGGCCGACGAGGCCACCGTCCAGGCGGCGACCGGGATCATGGCCGTGCACGGGCGGCGCGACGGCACCCCCCGCGGCCTGGCCGTCGACTACGCCGCCACCGCCACGGGTGTACTCGCCGTGCAGGGGCTGCTCGCCGGGCTGCTGGCCCAGGCCCGGGGCGGCCGGGCCGGCAAGGTGACCACGAGCGCAGACCGGGCCGGACTGCTGGCGGTGTCCCAGTACCTCGCCGCGGCCGGCGCCGACGAGGGCGAGGCCACCGAAATCGCGCCCGGAGGACCGCCGTTCACCTCCGCCGACGGTGTCGTCTTCGAGCTGGAGACCCTGGACCCCGGTGCCTGGGCCGCGTTCTGGCGGTCCCTGGGGGCTCCCTTCGACGCCGTCCGCGCCGGGTGGCGGCCGTTCCAGTTCCGCTACGCCACGGCCTGCGCCCCCTTCCCACCGGCCCTGCACACCACGGCGCGCGCACAACCCTGGCGGCGGATCGAGGGCGCGGCCGCGACCTCCGGAGCCGAGGTCTGCCGGCTGCGGACCCTCGCCGAGCGCGCCGCCGAACAGGACGGAGCCCCGCCCTGGTCGCTCGCCCCGCACGCATCCGGCCACCGGGCCCCGCCCCGACCCCCCGGCGCCCCGTCCTGCTCCGCCGCTGCTCCCACCGCCGCCCGGCCGCTGGCCGGGCTGACCGTCCTCGAAGCCGGCCGCCGGATCCAGGCCCCTCTCGCCGCCCACCTGCTGGGGCTGCTCGGCGCCGACGTCGTGCGGATCGAGCCCCCGGGCGGCGACCCGCTGCGCGGCATGCCGCCCACCTGCTCCGGGACCTCCGCGCGCTGGCTCGCGCTGAACCGGGGCAAGCAGGCCGTCGAGGTGGACATCAAGGCCGCGGCGGGCCGGCGCCGGCTGCGCGAGATGACCGCCGGGGCCGATGTGTTCCTGCACAACTGGGCCCCCGGCAAAGCAGCCGAGCTCGGACTCGACTCGGCCCATCTGGCCGCCGTGAACCCCACCCTCGTCTACGCGTACACCGGCGGCTGGGCGGGTCGCGTCCCCGACGCCCCGATGGGTACGGACTTCATGGTCCAGGCCCGCACCGGCGTCGGCGAAGCCGCCCGTCCGCAGGACGAGGCCCCCGCGCCGTCCCTGATGACCCTGCTCGACGTACTGGGCGGCCTCATGGGCGCCGAGGCCGCACTGGCCGGGCTGTTGCTGCGCGAACGCACCGGTGCGGGCGTCCGCGTCGACTCCTCGCTGCTCGGCGCGGCCGACGCCCTCACGGCCCCCGCCCTGCGCCGGGTTCTGCGCGGGCAGGAGCCGCGCCGGCCCGCCGGATTCCGCCGGCCGCTGCGCACAGCGGACGGCTGGATCGCCCCCACGGACACCTGTGCGCCCGCGGCCGCCGCGTACGACCTGCGCGCCCTGCCCACCGGCGCGGCCCTGGCCCAGCTACGTGACCACGGCATGTCCGCGACCGCGGTCACCACCGACCCGGCCGACCTGCACCTCGACCCGCGCTTCCCCGGCTCGATCAGCCGCGACGCGCACGGTGCCCCCGCCGCCCCCGACCCCTGGAGCTTCGCATGACCGTCGCCCTGCACGACCTGCTGCCCGCCGGCCTGCGCCGCACCTGGGCGGTCGACGGGACCTGCCCCGACCTCGACCTCTACAGCCTGTTCCGGGCCCGGCAGATCGCCGACCTGCATGCCACGGCCGTCATCGACGCCAAGGGCAAACTCTGCTACACCGCCCTGGACCGCAAGGTGCGATGTCTGGCCACCGGCCTCGCGGGCCTCGGCATCCGCCCGGGCGACGTGGTCGGCGTCCAACTCCCGGGCGGGCGGAACGCGGTCATCGCCGAGCTGGCCCTGGCCGCCGTCGGCGCGGTGGCGCTGCCCTTCCCGGTCGGCCGGGGCAGCCTGGAGGCCGAAGCGCTGCTGCGCAGGGCGGAGGCCGTCGCCGTCATCGCGGCCGTCGAGCACCGCGGCGACCACCATGCCGCCGAGCTCCGGGCCCTGGTGGGGTCCCTGCCGGCGCTGCGCCACGTCATCGCCGCGGGGCGGCCCGGCACCGCTCCTGAAGGAACGATTCTCTTCTCGGAGCTGCTGCGCTCGGATCCGGCCGCCTTCGTACCGGCCCGCCCCGACCCCGACAGCGCCGCCCGGATCCTGGTGTCCTCCGGATCCGAGGCGGAGCCGAAGATGGTGGCGTACTCCCACAACGCGCTCGCCGGAGGCCGGGGCAACTTCCTGGCCTCGCTCATGCCCGACGCGACTCCGCCGCGCGCCCTGTTCCTCGTACCGCTCGGGTCCGCGTTCGGGTCCAACGGCACGGCCGTCACCCTCGCCCGGCACGGCGGAACACTGGTCCTGCTCGATCACTTCACCCCCGAAGCCGCCCTCGCCGCCGTGCGCGAGCACCGGCCCACCCACGTCCTGGGCGTCCCCACGATGGTCCGCATGATGCTGGACCGGCTCGAACACTCCGACTCCGACGGGGGTGGACTGCCCGCGCCGATCGCGCTGGTCCTCGGCGGATCGGCCCTGGACGAGACCACGGCCGAGGACGCCGCCCGCGCCTTCGGCTGCCCGGTCGTCAACCTCTACGGCTCCGCGGACGGCGTCAACTGCCACACCGGACTGCGCCACGAGGTTCCCGACGCCGACGGTACGGGCGTCGTGGCCGGCCGCCCCGACCCCCGGGTCGCGGACATCCACATCGCCGACCCGGACACGCTCGAACAGCTCCCCGACGGCGACATCGGCGAGATCATCGCCCGCGGCCCCATGACCCCCATGTGCTACGTGGCCTCCCCGGACCTGGACGCCCGCTACCGCACCCCCGAGGGCTGGGTCCGCACCGGAGACCTCGGCCTGATCGACGCGGACGGCGTCCTGCACCTCGTCGGCCGCCTCAAGGACATCGTCATCCGCGGCGGGTCCAACATCAGCCCCGCCGAGGTCGAGCGGGAGCTCGCCGCTCATCCCCGGGTACGGGACGTGGTGTGCGTCGGAGTCCCGGACCGGCTGATGGGCGAGCGCCTCGCGGCCTGCGTCGTACCGCGCGGCCCCGAGGCCCCCACGCTCGGCTCGCTGGGCGAACACCTCGCCCGCCGGGGGCTCGAACGGCGCAAGCACCCCGAGCGGCTGCTGGTGCTGGCGGAGCTCCCGCTCACGCCGGCGGGCAAGCCCGACCGCACCGCCCTGCGCGAGCGGCTGGCGCGGACCACGCCCCCGGCCCCCACCGCACCCCCGCTCGCGCACGCGGGCTGACGACACCACGACGGGACCATCGGATGAACCGCAGGAAACTGCTCCGGGCCTCGACCGCGATCGGCGCGGCCAGCGTGGTGGGGACCGCCACCGCCGCCACCGCCGCGGCGCCACCGCCGGCCGCCCCGAAGTCGGCCGGACCGCTGCGCGTGCAGGTCGTCATGTACGACGGAGTGGAGGAGCTCGACTTCGCCGCCCCCTACGAGGTCTTCTCCGCCGTCCGCCCCTTCACGGACCGCGCGGTCGACGTCCGCTACGTCACCGCCACCGGCCCGGGCGTCGTGTACGCCGCGTACGGGACCCAGGTCCGGGTCGAACACGCCTGGGCTCCTCGGTCGGCGGACGTCCTCCTCGTACCGGGCGGCGGATACGCGCGCCGCGACGGCCCCGGCGTGTGGGCCGAGATCCGCAAGGGCACCCTCCCGCGGAACCTGGCCGAGGCGGTCCGCCCCGGCCTCACCCTCGCCGCGGTCTGTACGGGAGCCATGCTGCTGTCCGCCGCGGGACTGACCGGGAACCGCCCCTGCACCACCCACCACAAGGCACGCCCGGACCTCGAACAGCAGGGCGGCCTGCTGAAGAACGCCCGGGTCGTCGACGACGGCGACCTTGTCACCGCCGGCGGCATCACCTCCGGGCTGGACCTCGCCCTGTGGCTCGTGCGCCGGGAACTCGGCGCCGACGCGGCGACGAACGTGGAGGCCGTGCTGGAGTACGAGGCCCGCGGCACGGTGTGGACGCCGCCCGCGCCCCGGCTCCCGTAGGCGCGGGAGATCGCGAGGGGCGGGAGGGCACTCCGGTGCCCTCCCGCCCCTCGCGCGTGCCGCCCGCGCCGCCCGTCAGGAACCGCCCATGGCCTTCTTCAGTCCGGCCGCCGCATTGCGGAAGACCGGCAACAAGTCCAGGTCCTCGCCCGGGTAGTTGACGATCTCGACCTGCTTGGCCCCCGAGTCGGGCAGGACCGTTCCGGTCGACATGTGGGCGTTGTCCAGGACCAGCGCCGGCTTCTTCCCCGAGAGCTCGGCGAGTTGTGCGGGGGTGACCGCCTCCGGACCGTACGTGCCGACCGGGGTCGCACCCGCCAGCTTCGCGGACCAGGTGGTGAACACCTGGCTCACCACGGCCGGGCTCTGCCCGCCCGGCCAGGCCCCCTGGACGTCCTTCGACAGCTTCGCGTACTCGGCGTCGAACGAGGTCGTCCACTGCGCCGCCGCGGCTCCGGTACCGAACAGCTGTCCCAGGCGGGCCACTTCGGCCCTGACCTTGTCGGAGTCGTTGTCGAGGTTCACCTCGACCAGTTTCGCCTTGGAGCCCGCCGCCTCCTTGATCTTCGCGGCGTACGGCTCGAACGGCGCGTACAGCACGAAGTCGGCCTTGCCGACGGCGGCCAGGTCGGACGGCTTGGGGTCGTAGTCCGGTGCGTGGTGCACGGACTGGGGCACGATCACCTTGACGTCCCGGGCGCCGGCGGCCTTGGCGAAGGCGCCCTCCCAGGTGGTGGTTACCACGACGACGGGTTTGCCGCCCTCGTGAGCGGGTGCGCCGTCCTTCGACGCAGTGCCGTCGCCCTCCGCGCAGCCGGTGACGAGGGCGAGGGCCGCACTCAGTGCGAGGAGGGAAGCGAATCGGACGCGGGTGCGCGCCATGTGCTGGTGCTCCGTTCGGGGACGAGGTGGACCGCGAGGACGAGCGTCCCCGCGGTGAGGACGAGGACCGGCCCGGGCGGCCAGTCGAGCCGGAGGGCGACGAGGAACCCGGTCAGGTTCACGGCCACTCCGATGCCGACCGCCCACAGGGTGATGGACCGCAGTGAAGTGCCCAGGCGGCGTGCCGCGAGGGCCGGGAGCAGGGTGAGGGCGTCGACCAGCAGCGCGCCGGTGAGCTTGATCGCCCCGGCGACCGCCACCGCGACCAGGACCAGCAGCACCACGGTCAGCGCCCGGACGGGAACGCCGGAACACTGGGCGAGTTCACGGTCGTACAGCAGCAGGGCCACATCGCGCCGCCGCCACCAGAACAGCCCGGGTACCAGGGCCGCCAGCGCACCGAGCACCACGAGATCGGCGGTGCCCACCGACAGGATCGACCCCCACAGCAGGGCGAACGCCCCGGAGGCGTTGACCCCCGACACGGCCAGGACGAGCAGCGCGGCGGCGATGGCAAGGCTCATCAGCAGGCCCATCGCCCCGGACAGCCCGTTCGGGGTCCGGGCGAGCGGAGCGACCCCCGCGCCGGCCAGCGCACAGGCCACCAGCGCGCACAGCATCGGGTCGAGCCCGGTCAGCAGCCCGATCGCGATGCCCAGCAGCGCGACGTGCATCATCGCGAAGCGCACCGGCATGATGTCGAGGCCGACGATGACCACCCCGATCACCGGGAGGCCGACCGCCGCCAGCAGCAGGGCGAAGCCGGCCCGCTGCACGGGGACCAGCTGGAGCAGTTCGCCGAGACCGGCGGACGCGAGGATCACACGACCTCCCGCAGCCGGCCCGCGGCCATCTCCAGTACGCGGTCACAGCGCTCCGCGAGTGCCCGGTCGTGCGTCACCACGACGAGGGTCACCGGCAGGGCGGCCAGTACGTCGGCCGCCTCCTCCTGGCCGCCGAAGTCCAACGCGGCGGTCGGCTCGTCGGCCAGCAGCACCTCGGCCCCGGCGGCGACCGAACCGATCGCCCGGGCCAGGTACATCCGCTGGAGCTGGCCGCCGGACAGGGTGTGCAGCGGCCGCCCGAGCAGCGCGCCGACGCCCAGCTTCCGTGCCGCCTCGGCGGCCTCGGCCGGCGCGCCGCCGCTGGCCAGCAGTTCGTCACCGAGCAGCGGGAACCGGCCGGCGGCCGGCTTCTGCGGGATCCAGGCGCAGCTCCGGCGCCGCCAGGCCCACTCCGCGGCCGAGCCGGTGCCCCGGCCGCCGACCAGGATGCTCCCGGACACCTGGCGGTGCAGCCCGAGGACCGCGCGCAGCAGCGTGGTCTTGCCCGAGCCGTTGGTCCCGGTCAGCGCGACGCGCTCGCCCGCCGCGATCTCCAGGTCCACGTGGGACACCGCCTCGACGCGGCCGTGGCGGCAGGCGACCCCCCGCATGCGTACGTCCAGTCCGCCCATCCGTCGCCCTCCCGTTGCCGAATTCGGGTGCCGGGTGGCTCCCCCGCACTCGGAGTTGGTCGGACGGCGGGTCGCTCCGGTTCCGGCCGGGTCGTTCCGGTTCTGGCCGGGTCGTTCCGGTCCGGTCGTTCCGGTCCGGTCGGGCGGGTCCGGTTCGGTCGGGTCAGGTCCGGCTCGGTCCGGGCGAGGTGGCCGGCGCCGGAGCCGGGTCGTCGCCGCCCATGTCGAGCCGGAACGGCGGGTACTCGTCCGTCATCAGCGCGGCGTACGCGGCGACCCGCAGCACCCACCGGTGCAGCCCCACCACCAGGTCGAACAGGTCGCGCGGGTACTTCTCGGTGAAGGCCAGCGTCACCGCGGCGATGAGGGCCAGCAGCATGATCAGACCGCCGCCGCCGCACCAGCCGCGGTGCATGGCCCCGGTGAAGAAGGAGACGATCAGGTACTGCGGGATCGCCAGCAGCCACCACTTCACCAGGACCAGCGGCCGGGACAGGCGTTCGGGGTAGGCGATCTCAAGGCGTGCCGGATAGCCGGGCTCCGGCCCGAGGCTGAAGGGCGGGTACCGGTCGGTCGCGAGCGCGCCGTACGAGTAGTACGAGACCCGCCACGACCAGCGGAGCACTCCGACGTTGAAGTCGAACAGGCCGCGTGGGTAGCGCTCGGTGAACAGGATGGCGAAGAAGGCGATCAGGCTGACGACGACGAAGGCGATCCACAGCAAGACCAGCACGACGTAGTGCGGGATCACCAGGATCCACTTGACCAACCAGAGCCACCGCGACAGCGGAGCGTCGAGTTCGGCGTTCACCCTGACCGAGCGGTGGGATGGAGCGTTCGCGGACATGTCGTTCACCGTCCCGTGCCCGTGTGCGGCGTCGTGAGCCCTCCGGACCTTGCGTTCTCCATCATCCGCGCCGTGGGGACCGCCCTCCAGTCGGGCCCCGGCGCCCGGTGTCCGGATGTGACAGACAACCGTCATTGCGGACGTCCGGCCCTGCGCCCAGGATGGACGCATGTCCACGCCCCACCGCGTCGTGATCGCGGTCTTCCCCGATGTCGACCTGCTCGACGTCACCGGCCCCGCCGAGGTCTTCGCCCTCGCGAGCCGGGAGGCCGGACGCAGGCTGTACGACGTGCGCCTGGCGGGGCCGGACGGCGGCCACGTCAGCACCTCGGCCGGCGTCCGGCTGGTCACCGACCTGTCGTTCGCCGAGGTCGGCGCCGCCGTGGACACCCTCGTGGTGCCCGGCGCCGTCGAGGCAGCCGAGGACGGCCCGGTCGCCCGCGTCGACGACGAGGTGGTGCGCTGGATCGCCGCCACCGCCCCGTACGCCGGTCGGGTGGCGTCGGTGTGCGTCGGCGCCCACCTGCTGGCCGCGGCCGGTCTGCTGGACGGGCGCCGGGCCACCACCCACTGGTCCACCGCCGCCCAGCTGGCGGCCGAACACCCGCGGGTCGAGGTCGACCCGGACCCGATCTTCGTGCGGTCGGGCCGGGTGTGGACCGGGGCCGGGATCAGCGCCTGCATGGACCTGACCCTGGCCCTGGTGGCAGAGGACCACGGCGAGGAACTGGCCCTCGCGGTCGCCCGGCAGCTGGTCATGTACCTCAAGCGGCAGGGCGGCCAGAGCCAGTTCAGCGTTCCGCTCAGCCGCCCGGCCGCCTCCCGCAGGGACATCGACGCACTGCGGGCCCACATCACCGAAAACCTCGCTGCGGACCTGTCCGCCGCCGCGCTCGCGGCCCGGATGTGCATGAGCGAGCGGCATTTCGCCCGGACCTTCCGCAAGGAGCTGGGCACCAGCCCCGCCGCGTACGTGGAAGCGGTACGGGTCGAAGCCGCCCGCAGGCTGCTGGAAACCACCGACGAGCCCCTGGAACAGGTCGCCGCGGCCTCCGGCCTGGGCTCGGTGGAGACCCTGCACCGGGCCTTCCGCAAGCAGATCGCCACGACCCCGGCCGCCTACCGGCGCCGGTTCCGCACCGCGCACTGACCCGCTCGCCCCACCGCCCGCCCGGCGTAGCCGCGCCGGAGCCGCGGCTTCGCCGTGCCCACTTCCCGACCCGAAGGACGGTTCACCATGTCCGCATCCACCACGCCCACGCCCGCGTCCACCACGCCGCCGTCTGCCACGCTGCGCGAGCTCTTCGGCCTCCCCGGCGCGCTGCCCCGGTTGGCCGAGTCCACCCTCGTCATGATCGACTTCCAGAACACCTACCGGTCCGGTGCGCTGGCCCTGGAGGGGGCCGAGCCGGCCCTCGCGGCGGGCGCCCGCCTGCTGGCCGCGGCCCGGGCCGACGGCAGGCCGGTCGTCCACGTCGTCAACGACGCCGGCGAGGGGACCCTGTACGACATCCGGGCCGAGACCGGTGCCATCAGCGCGGAGGTCGCGCCGCGGGACGGCGAACCGGTCGTGGTCAAGCAGGTCCCGAACGCCTTCCACGCCACCGAACTGGAGAAGACCCTGCGGGAGCTGGGCGCCGGCCCCGACCTGGTGATCGCCGGATTCATGACCCACATGTGCGTCACGTTCACCGCCCAGGGCGCCTTCTACCTCGGCTACCGGCCCTGCGTGGTCGCCGAGGCCACCGCGACGCGCGCACTGACCGCGCCCGACGGGACGCCGGTGCCCGCCGCCGCCCTCCAGTCGGCGAGCCTCACCACGATCGCCGACCTCTTCGGCACGGTCGCCCCGACCGTCGAGGCGCTCCTGGCGTGACGACTGCCCCGGGGGTCAGTGGACGACGCTGAAGCTGCGCCAGGGGAGGCTGACCGGGGCCGTCACGTTCGACAGCGTGGTGGCGACGTAGATGCCGTCCGCCCCCTTGGGCTCCTCGCAGTTCTCCGTCCGGTACAAGATGATGTCGACGAGCGTGTTGTTCTCGACGTGCGTGGCGCCCTTCGGTAGGACGATCTTGTGGCACCCCTGCACCGGAGTGTTGGAGTAGCTCAGGAAGGCCGGCGAGTCGTTGCCGCGGAAGGTGAGCACGCCGACGGTGCTCCGGCCCATGCCCGAGCAGGCCGTTGCCGTCAGCAGCAGTGCTGCGGCCGCGGTGATGACGCCGATACGCCGGCTGTGGGACATGGCGCGGTCCTCGTCTGTGCGGTGGTGGCTGACCTTGCCCACAGCCTGCCCCGGCGCGGCGCGGGCGGCATCCGGTGCTCGGCCGGGCGGATGAACGCGGCGGCGGGGGGAAGGGAGTCGGCCATGACCGACCTTCGCATCGGCGTCCTCGGATACGGGCTGCGCGGCAGCCTCGCCCGCACGGCACACCGGCCCGGCCGCGGCGCGGTCGTCACCACCGTCGCGGATCCCGATCCGCGGGCCCGGGCGGCGGCCGCCGCGGCCTTCCCCGGGGCGCAGGTGAGCGCCGATCCCCGGGCGGTGACCGAAGGCCCCGGCATCGATGCCGTCCTCGTCCTGACCCCCGACCACACCCACGCCGACCTGGCCTGCCGGACGCTCGTCGCCGGCAGGCCGGTCTTCGTCGAGAAGCCGCTCGACATCTGCGTGGAGCGCTGCGACGAGATCCTGAGCACCGCCCGGGCGACGGGCACCCGCCTCTACGTCGGGCACAACATGCGGCACATGCCCGTGGTGCGCACGATGCGCGGGCTGATCGCCGCCGGGGCGATCGGCCGGGTCAGGACGGTGTGGGTACGGCACTTCGTGGGCTACGGCGGCGACTGGTACTTCAAGGACTGGCACGCCGAACGCCGGTACACCACGGGCCTGCTGCTCCAGAAGGCCGCGCACGACATCGACGTACTGCACTGGCTGGCCGGCGCCTACACCGACGACGTCCAGGCGATGGGCGACCTCATGGTCTACGGGGACAACCCGCACCGCCGCGCCCCCGGCGAGCCCAAGAGCGACGACTGGTACACCGAGGAGGGCCATTGGCCCCCGGACACCCAGCGTGGCCTCAACCCGGTCATCGACGTCGAGGACGTCTCACTGCTCAACCTGCGCCTCGCCAACGGGGTCCTCGCCGCCTACCAGCAGTGCCATTTCACCCCCGACTACTGGCGCAACTACACCGTCATCGGGGACGCCGGCCGCCTGGAGAACTTCGGCGACGGCCCGGGCGCTGAGGTCCGCGTCTGGAACAGCCGGCGCTCCGGATACCGGGCCGCACCCGACGCCACCCGCACCGTCCCGCCCGCGGCGGCCGGGGGCGGGCACGGCGGCGCCGACCCGCTGCTGATCGACGAGTTCCTGCGCTTCGCCCGCCACGGCGGAGCGACGGACACCTCACCGGTCGCCGCCCGGATGGCGGTCGCGGTGGGCTGCCTGGCGACGGAATCCCTGCGCGCCGGGGGCACGCCCCGGCGGGTGCCGCCGCTCGATCCGGCCCTGGTGGCGTACTTCGACCGGGGCCAGGTTCCTGCCGGGCACCACTGACCCGCCCCCGGGGATGTTTGTCCAAGAGTTCCCCAAAGGCGGGCCTGTCTCCGGATCCCCGACCCGGCGGGCCCTACCTTGCCCGCATGAGCGTCCTTGCCGAGCGTCACCCGGCCGACGGGATTCCGGGGCGGCGCGCTCTGGTGCGGAGTGCGCTGACCGGGGCCGTGGCCCTGGGTGCCGGGCTGGTGTCCGGGGGCGGCTCCACCGGTGGCGGTGCCCCCCGGACCGGCGCGTACGGTCCGCGGCCCGGCACGCCCGAGGCGGCGCTGAGCGAGCTGGCGGCCGGCAACATCCGCTGGCGGACCTTCCACGAGCGGCATCCCGACGCCACCCGGACCGTACGGCAGGCGCTCGTCGGGGGACAGCACCCGTTCGCCGTCATCCTGGGCTGTGTGGACTCCCGGGTCCCGCCCGAGCTGGTCTTCGACCAGGGGCTGGGCGATCTGATGACCGTACGGTCGGCCGGCGAGGTGCTGGACGACGCGGTGCTCGGAAGCATCGCGTTCGGTGTCGTGGAGCTGGGCATCCCGCTGGTGGTCGTCCTCGGGCACCAGTCCTGCGGGGCCGTGACGGCCGCCGTGCGCGCCGCCGAGGGGCTGGAGCAGCTGCCGGGACACCTGCGCTACCTGGCGCAGCAGATCCGTCCGGCCGTCGACCGTAGGCTGCGCCGGGACGCGCGCGTGGATGCCGCGGTCACCCAGAACGTACGGCTCGTCCGCTCCAGGCTGGCGGCGGAGCCCGATCTCGCGGCCCGCATCGAGGCCGGGAGCCTGGCCGTGGTCGGAGCGAGGTACGAACTCACCAGCCAGCGGGTGCGCCGGATCCGCTGAGCGGCGGATCCGGTACGCGGTTCGGGCTCCGGCACCGTGCGGCTGCGTGACCCGCCCGGGCCCGGGGAAGGTCAGGTCTCCTCCGGGACGGGCAGCGTCTGCTCGGACCAGATGACCTTGCCCTCCGGCGTGTACCGGGCTCCCCAGCGGCGGCTGATCTGTGCCACCAGGAAGAGTCCGCGGCCCCCCTCGTCGGTGGTCGTGGCGTAGTGCAGTCGCGGCGAGCTGCTGCTGCCGTCGAAGACCTCGCAGGTCAGCACCCGGTCGTGCAGGAGCCGTACCCGGACCGGCTCGGCGCCGTGCCGGATCGCGTTGGTGATGAGCTCGCTCAGCACCAGCTCGGTACCGAAGGCGAGCTCCCCCAGACCCCATTCCTCCAGCTTCTCCACGGCCACGGCCCGCATGGCCCCGACCGCGCTCGGCTCGAACGGGACCTCCCACTCGGCGATGCGCTCCGGGGGCAGCGCCGACGTCCGGGCGACCAGCAGGGCCACGTCGTCGCGCGGGCGCACCGGCAGCAGCCGCTCCAGGACCGCCCGGCAGGTCTCCTCGGGCGTGCGGTCCGCGTGGGCCAGGGCCGAGCGGAGCAGCACGAGACCCTCGTCGATGTCCCGGGCAGGGTCCTCGATCAGTCCGTCGGTGTACAGCACCAGCTGGGTGCCCTCGCTCAGGTCCAGCTCGGCCGACTCGAAGGGGAACCCGCCGAGCCCCAGCGGAGCGCCCGCGGGCAGCTCGGGGATCTCCACCGTGCCGTCCGGGCGCACCACCGCCGGCGGCATGTGGCCGGCGCGTGCCACGGTGCAGCGCTGGGTCACCGCGTCGTACACGGCGTACAGGCAGGTGGCTCCGATCAGGCCGCCTTCGCCGCCGCCGCCGTCCACGCTCTGGTCGATGTACTGGACGAGGTCGTCGAGGCGGGCGAGGAGCTCGTCGGGCGGCAGGTCCAGGGACGAGAAGTTCAGTACGGCCGTACGCAGCCGGCCCATGGCCGCGGCGGCGTGTAGGCCGTGCCCGACGACGTCGCCGACGACGAGGGCGACCCGGGAGCCCGGCAGCGGGATCACGTCGAACCAGTCGCCGCCCACCCCCGACTGCGCGGGCAGGTAGTAGTGCGCCACCTCCACGGCGCTCTGTTCGGGCAGATCGCGCGGCAGCAGGCTGCGCTGGAGGGTCACGGCCAGGGCGTGCTCGCGCGTGTAGCGGCGCGCGTTGTCGATGCTGACCCCGGCGCGGGCGACGAGCTCCTCCGCCAGCGACAGGTCCTCCTCGTCGAAGGGCTCCTTCTCGGAGCGCCAGAAGTTGACCACGCCGAGGACGACGCCGCGGGCCTTCACGGGCGCCGTGATCAGGGAGTGGACGCCGAAGTCGATGATGGCCCGGGCCCGGGGCGGGTCCTGGGCGTGCCATCCCGGCGCGTCGGTCAGATCGGTCACGAGCTCGGCGCGGCCGCTGTTGAGCCCGCGCGACTGGGGCGTGGAGGGCAGGAAATCGATCAGCTTGCCCCGCGGGTAGAGCGGGACGTCATCCCGGATGCCGCTGACCCCGGTGCGCCGCAGGTCGGTCTTGACGGCGGTGGGCTCGTCGCCGAGGAGCACGGGTTCCGCCAGGTCGACGGTGACGAAGTCCGCGAAGCGCGGTACGGCGACGTCCGCGAGCTCCTGGGCCGTCTGCTTCACGTCCAAGGTGGTGCCGACGCCTACGCCGGCGTCGTACAGCAGCCTGAGCCGTTTGCGGGCCGCCTCGGCCCGGGTGCTGAGCACCTGCATCTCGGTGGAGTCCCGGATCGTGACGGCCGTGCCCTCGGGCCTGCCGCGGGGCCGGGTCGGGCGCTGGTTGACGACCAGCAGCCGGTCGCCGGCCTCGTGCACCTCGTCGGTGGCCACCCGGCCGGACAGCAGCAGGTCCGCCATCTGCCGGTCGAGCCCCGACAGCTCCCGGATGTGCTGCCCCTCGGCGTCGGGCGGCAGCCTGAGTAGACGTTTCGCCTCGTCGTTGGCGAGGAGGAGCCGGCCGCCGCCATCGGTGATCAGCACGCCCTCGCGCACGGAGTGCAGCACCGCGTCGTGGTGCTCGTACATGCGGGTCATTTCGAGGGGGCCGAGCCCGCGGGTCTGGCGGCGCAGGCGCCGGCTGATCAGTGCGGCGCCTGCGGTGGCCAGCGCGAGGCCGGCCGCGCTGGTCAAGAGGATGAGGGGCAGTTGCCGCTGGAACACTCCGGTGACGTTCTTGACCGTGAGGCCGGCCGACACCAGGCCCACGACCGGGCCGCCGTCCTTGTACGGGTCGGCGAAGACGGGAACCACGGCCTGGATCTCCTGGCCCAGGGGTCCCTTCACGCTCTCGGTGTACACCTGGCCGGCCAGGGAGGGCGCGATGGTGCCCACGAACCGTTTGCCGATGCGGTCGGGGAGCGGATGGGTGTAGCGGATCCCCTGGTCGTTCATCACGACGATGAAGTCCACCCCGGCGTCCTTGCGCGTCACCTCGGTGAGCGGCTGGAGGATCTTGGAGGGGTCGGGGGCGAGGAGCGCCTGGCGCAGTCCGAGCGAATGCGCGAAGGTCTGCGCGACCGCCACCGAGCGGGTCCGGGCCTCCCGGTCCACGTCGTGCCGGGACTGGAGTACGAGGGCCAGTACCGCACCGGCGGCGAGCAGCACCACGATCGCCACCTGGAGGACGAATACCTGTCGGGCGACGCTGCGCGGGCGCTTTTGGCTCAGTGACCGCACCGACGTCCCCGGCACGGGTTGCAAGGATGGGTCACGAGACCATTTGTAGCACTGTCGGTGGTCCTCGGCCGGGAGAGCCGCGAGCGCAGCCCGGGCGAGCCGTCAGTCGCGGCGGCTCTCCCGCCAGGTCCGCAGGGCCTCGTCGACGTCGAATTCGGTGAGGTGGAGGGGCGGTCCCGGCGGCGGTCTGCGCAGGGCCGTGCGGATCTTCTCGTTGATCGCGGTGAGGATGTCGCGCGCCTGGCGTTCCGAGCGGGCCCCGCGCACCGCCTCCAGGGCGTCCTCGGCCTCTTTGCGCAGGGCGAGCGCCGGGGGCAGGGCGGCGAAGCCCTCGCGGTGCATCTTGTCCCTGATCCACCACAGCTCGTCGTACGGGGCGTCGATCGCGGCCAGCGGCTTGCCGTAGCCCGGCAGCTTCTCGAATTCGCCGCGCTCGGCGGCCTCCCTGATCTGCCGGTCCACCCAGGACTCGAAGCTGACGCCCGGTGGCTTGCGCTCGGTCACGGTCCCTCCTCGACGTCCCTGCGGATCAGCGTATCGCCGGGGTGGGCGGCCGACCAGGAAATATCTTGACGTCAAGATTGATCTCCGGCAGGCTACGCAAAGTATCTCGACATCGAGATACTTCGCGGGGGATGCGGAGGCGCGGAATGAGCCGGTGGCGTGGTGCTGGGAAGCGGAAGGACGGGCAGGACGGAGCCGGACTGTTGGCGCAGTTGCGACACCCACCCGGTGGCCGGGACGCCCGGATCATGCTGCTCGCCCAACTGCTGGACCGCACCGGTACGGGGGTGTGGGGCGCGTCCTGCGTCCTGTTCTTCACCTTCGTGACCGGCCTCGACGGCCGGCAGCTGGGCCTGCTGCTGGGCGCGGCCGGGGTGGCGGGCATCGCCGGCTCGCCGCTGGCCGGCCACCTGGCCGACCGCTTCCCCGTACGCACGCTGCTGATCGGCTGCCACCTGCTGCGCCTCGGCACGATCGGCGCGCTGCTCGTGTTCACCCGCTTCGAGGTGCTGGTGCTCGTCGTCGCCGTCACTTCGCTCGGCGACCGGGCGGCCAAGATGCTGGAGATGCTCTTCGCCACGCGGACGGCGGGGGAGCAGCGCGGTACGTACCAGGCGCTGTCGCGGAGCGTGGCGAACGCCGGCTACGCCCTCGGTGCGGGCCTCGCCGCCATCGGCCTCGCCGTCGGCACCCGCGGGGCGTACCAGGTCCTGATCCTCGGCAATGCGCTGTCGTTCCTCGCGGCCGCGGCGCTGGTGTGGCGCACCCGCGAGCGGAGCGGCGGCCGCCGGGGTGCGGCACCGGCGGCGGGTTCCGTCGGCGAGGCTGCGGGCAGCGAGGCCACTGCCGCCGGCACCGGCGACGCTTCCGGCAGCAGTGGCACAGCCGGCGCGGGAGGCGGCGGGCGTGTGGCCGTGGCGGGGCGGTCGGCTCCCGCGAGCCCGTGGCGGGACCGCGGCTACCTCCGGTTCGTCCTCCTGGACATCCCGCTGTGCCTGGACGACTCGATCCTGGGGGTCGGGCTGCCGTTGTGGCTGATCGGCCGTACCGACGCGCCGCACGCCGTGGTCCCGGCCTTCCTCTTCGTCAACACCGTGCTCGTCGTGGCCCTGCAGATGACCGTGTCCGCGAGGGTCCGCACGCCCCGGCAGGCCGCCGGAGCGGCCCGACTGTACGGGCTGACGCTGTTCGCCAGCTGCACGCTCATCGCCCTCACCCCGGCACACGGGGCCTGGGCCGCCTCGATCGCCCTGCTGGCCGCGGCCATGCTGGTCACGGCCGCCGAGCTGCTGCGTTCCGTGAGCTCCTGGGAGCTGGCCGTCTCCCTCGCGCCGCGGGAGGCGAGGGCCTCGTACCTGGGGGTGGCGGGCATGTCCCAGTCCGTACAGAAGTCGGCCGGGCCGGTACTGCTCACCGGGGTGGTGATGACGGCCGGGCCGGCGGGCTGGCTGGTCCTCGGAGCGGCGGTCGCCGGGGTGGCCGTCGTCCAACGGCGCTCCGCACTAGGGCGGTTGGTCGCCTTGGAAGCCGCGGAGGCGGCCGGGGCGAACGCGGAAACGGCGGGCGCCGCACCGGCCGGCGGTCGTACGCGGACGGGGATCGATCCCGCACCGGTGTCCTGATATCGCGCTTCCCGCGCCCTCCTTCCCCACCCAGATTCCCCAGTCGAAGGGACAAGTTCCCCTATCTCCGGGGAACGGCAGAAATCTAGCCTCGCTACTGCCTGTCCGCGACTGGGATCACTGTTCGAGGGGGAAGTGTGGCTGTTCGGGAGGTCGGTGTTCTGGCGATCGGTGCCGGTCCGGCGAATTTGGCGCTCGCCGTGGCCATCGAGGAGTCGGGTTCCGTCGAATTGGCGGACAGTACGCTCCTGTTGGAGCAGAGTCCGGACGTCAAATGGCAGCGTGATCTGCTGATGCCGTGGGCGCGCAGTCAGGTGTCCTTCTTGAAGGACCTGGTGACGCTGCGCAATCCGTCCAGCAGGTTCACGTTCCTCAACTTCCTGCACGAGCAGGGCCGGTTGGACGAGTTCGTGAACCTGGGGACCTTCCACCCGTACCGGTGGGAGTTCTCCGACTACCTCCAGTGGGTCGCCAAGTCGCTGGAGCGGGTGGAGATCCGCTACGGAGCGCGGGCGGCGCAGGTCGATCCGGTGTGCGGGGCGGACGGATCGGTGTCCGGGTGGCGCGTGCTGCTGACCGACGGGGACGAGATCCGCTGCCGCGACCTGGTGGTGGGCGGCGGCCGCGATCCGCGGGTCCCGGAGGTGTTCTCCGGCCTTCCCGACGACCGGCTGATTCACAGTGCGCAGTACCGCACGCGCATTGCACGCATTCCGCGGGACGAACCGGTCCGGGCGGTGGTGGTCGGCGGTGCGCAGAGCGCGGCGGAAATGTTCTACGCCCTGCACGAGAACCTGCCGCACAGCCGGGTGACGATGCTGGTGCGGTCGATCGGGCTGCAGAACTACCAGACGAGCAAGTTCGTCAACGAATTGTTCTTCCCGTCGTTCGTGGACGATTTCTACGACAGTCCGGCGGAGGTGCGGGCGCAGCTCCTGGACGAGATGCGGTTCACGAATTACGCGGGTCTGGCGCCGCCTTTCCTGGACGAGCTGTACACGATGCTCTACCGGCAGAAGGCGCTCGGCCCGCAGCGCTCCGAGGTCCGTGCCATGACCGAGGTGGTCGCCGCGCGGGTCGAGGACGGGGAAGTGGTCCTCGATCTGCGGGACCGGATGAGCGGGAAGACCGAGCCGCTGCGCTGCGACCTCGTGCTGCTCGGCACCGGCTACGACCCCCGCAAGCCGTCCCTCGTAAGGGAGTTGGCGGCGCGCGTAGGGATCGACGAGGTCAGCGTCAGCCGGGCCCACCGGGTCGAGCTCGGTGATTCGGCCTGGGGCGCCGTCTACCTCCAGGGCGTCAACGAGGAGACCCACGGCATCGCCGACTCCCTCATCAGCGTCCTCGCCCACCGCTCCCGGGACATCCTCACCGACCTGCTCGCCCGCCGCGCCACCGTCGAATCCAGGAGCGTCTGATGGAACGGATCCTGGTCATCGCCCCCGGCCCGACCGCGAACGGCGACCTGCACCTCGGCCACCTGGCGGGCCCCTTCCTCGCCGCCGACGTCTGCGCGCGGTACGCCCGCGCCGCCGGTCACGATGTGCTGTTCGGCACGGGCGTGCACTTCACCCAGAACTACATCGTGACCACCGCCCGCCGACTGGGCGTACCGCCCGAAGACCTGCGCATCCGGTCGGCGGGCCAGGTCGAGGAGACCTTGGCGGCCATGGGCATCCGGCCGGACGGGTTCGTCCGGTTCTGTGACCGGTACGTCAAGACCGTCCGGACCTTCTTCGAGCGCCTGCACGGCAGTGGCGGACTGCGACTGAAGGCCCTCCCGTTCCCCTACGCTCCGCGCACCGGCGAGTACCTCACCGACGCCTACGTGCGCGGCGGCTGTCCGGTGTGCCTCGCCGACGGGTGCGCCGGGCTCTGCGAGAACTGCGGTCACTGGATCGCGTCCGGCGACCTGATCGGACCGCGCTCCACCCTGCACCCCGAGGACCCCGTCGAACTGCGCGAACAGCAGGTACTGGTGCTGCCGCTCGAAGACCACCGCGAGGCGCTCGTCGCCCACTTCGCCCGGCACGGCGCGACGATGCGCCCGCGCCTGGCCCAGATGGTCGAGGAGATCCTCGCCCGGCCGCTCCCCGACTACCCGATCACACTGCCCATCGCCTGGGGCATCCCCGCCCCCTTCCCGGAGGTCGCCGGCCAGGTGATCTACGCGGATGCCGAGACGATCGCGTGGAGCATGCACGCCACCGCGCTGGCCGCCGAAGAGCGCGGTGAAGTACTGGCCGCGGAAGACGAGTTGTGGTTCTCCGAGGCCGGCAACAAGGTGGTCTACTTCTTCGGGTCCGACGCGGGCTTCGCCTTCGCGGTCGTCGGGGCGGCCATGCTGGAGGCGCTGGGCGGCTACACCCTGCCCGAGCACTTCGTCACCAACGAGTTCTACGAACTGGACCACGACAAGTTCTCCACCAGCCGCGGCCACGTCGTCTCGGGCCGGGAGCTGGCCGCCGAGGTGCCCCGCGACCTCATCCGCTTCTACCTCGCCGCGACCGGCCCGGACTTCCAGCGCACCAACTTCACCCGCGAGGCACTGGCCCGGGTGACTGGCGAACGACTCGTCCAGCCGTGGAACCGGGTCGCCGACAAGATCGACCGCTGGGTCGACAAGGGGCCGCTGCCGGTGTCCGAGCGGTCCCGGGAGGCGGCCGCACGCCTCCTGGAGCGCTTCGCCGCCGCCTGCGACGTCCGCCGGTTCAGCCTGACCGCCGCCGCCTTCACCCTGACCGAGCAGCTCGCCCGGCTGGACCGGTGGGAGCCGGGACCCGCCGACGCGGGCGACTTCTGCCACGAGGTCGACGTGTTCCTGCGCTGCGCCGCGCCGCTGCTGATCGACCTCGCCGAGCAAGCCCTCCCGGACCCCGCGATCCCCACCGAACCGTACGCCGCGCAGTTCACCCCCGTACGGCTGCCGCGCCTGGCGGAGTCGGGCCGGTGATGGCGGCGGCCCCCGCCCGGCGGCGGACCGCGGCCGCGGTGGTGATCGTGGGAGCCGGCGTCACCGGGCTGCTGACCGCGGTGGGGTGCGCGCTCGCCGGCCACCGCGTGACCGTGCTCGACCGGGGTGCGATCCCCAACCCGCAGTCCAGCTCCTTCGACCAGCACCGGGTCATCCGTACGCTCAGCCCGGACGGCGCGGACGCCACCCGGCGCATGATCGCCGCCCGCCACCGCTGGCGGGAACTGGAAACCCTGCTCGGAACCCGCCTCCACCGCCCGGTCGGCGTGGTCACCGCCTGGCCCCGGGAACGCCTCGCCGAGCTGACCGCACCGGCAGCCGAAGCCGGGGTCCGCGTACGGACGGTCGAACCGCGGACGCTGCCGCACCTGGAGTTCCCGCCGGACTCGACCGGGGTGATGGACGAGGCCGCCGGGGTGCTGCTCGCGGAGCGGGTCCTACACGCCGCGGCCCGCTGGCTCGCCGCGCATCCGGCGGTGACGCTGCGGCCGTACTGCGCGGTGACCGGGATCGACGCGGACTCCGGCAAGGTCCGGGTGGCCGACGGCGAGCGCACGGGCGCCGACCTGGTCCTCCTCGCGGCAGGCCCGTGGACCCGCGAACTGGCCGGGCCGCCGGTGGTACTGCACCGCCAGACCATGGTCTACCTGCGCCCCCCGCCGGACGCCGCGCGTTGGTGGGAGCAAGCACCGGCGGCCGGGGGCCTGGGCACCGACGGCCGGGCCTGGGCGGTGCCGCCCGGCGCCGGCACCCTCCTGAAGATCAGCTCCGACGCGGTCCGCCGCGAGGTGGACACCACCGCGGACTGTGAAGCCGAGGACCAGGCGCCCTGGGCCGAGCGGCTGGCCGCCGCGCCGCCGCTGACCGGACTGCACCGCTACACCGTGGTCGCCGTGAAGCCGTGCCACTACACGTCCGACGCGGACACCGGCGGCCCGCTGCTCGCCCGCGTGGGTCCCGCCGTCTGGTCACGGGCGGCGTGCGGCGGCTCCGGATTCAGCGCGGCTCCGCTCGTCGCGGACCGCATCGTCGATGTCTTGAGGGAAGGGGCGGCATGACGGAGGAAGCTCCGGTCCGGGTGTTCGACGCGCTGAAGGCGACTCCGACACCCGTCCGCTATCTCCTCGGCGGTGTACTGGTCAACCAACTCGGCGCGTTCGTACAGACGTTCCTCGTGCTGTACTTGACCTACCGCGGCGCATCGGTCAGCGCGGCGGGCCTCGCGCTCGTCGCCTACAGCATCGGCTCGATCTTCGGGACGATGCTGGGCGCCGAGATCACCCACCGGTTCGGCCCGCGGACCACCATCACGGCCTCCATGGCCGCCTCGGCCCCGCTGGTGGCCTCGATCTCCTGGCTGAGCGGGCCGGGGATGCTGTGGCCGCTGCTCGTCGTGGTCGGGCTCGCGGGCCTGTTCACCCAGGGGTACCGGCCGGCGGCCGCCGTGCTGCTCAGCGACCTGATGCCGGAGCGGTACCAGGTCATGGCGTTCTCGATGATGCGCATCGCGTTGAACATCGGCGCCGCCCTGGCCCCGCTGGTCGCCGCGGTGGTCATCCTGGTCAACTGGGACCTGCTGTTCTGGATCGACGGCGCGACCGCGCTCGTCTACGCGCTGCTGGCCTTCGCGCTGCTCCCCGGGAAGGCTGTGGAGCCCGCAGAGGACCAGGGCCCGGAGCGGGACGCCGAGCCGCCTGCCGCGGACGCGCACCGGGCCGGGACCGCGTCCGCGGCAGACGGCACCGTGCAGGCCGCGGACGGCCGTTCGGCGTACGCCACGATGCTCCGCGACCGGAAGTACCTGCTCTACCTCGGCGCCATCCTGCTCGGCTCGCTGACCTACGCGCAGGGCCACATCGCCCTGCCGCTGGAGCTCGCCGCGGACCACTATCCGACGAGCTTCTACAGCACCGTGCTCACCGTGTCCTCCGTCGTACTGATCACCTGCGAGCTCAAGATCACGGCCTATCTCAGCAGGCTGCCCAAGCACGTCCGGGTGATCACCGGCCACCTGGTGGAGGCCGCCGGCCTCGCGGTCTACGCACTGTCCTCCCGATCCGGGGCGTTCACCATCACCGGCGCGGTCCTGGTCGTCTGCGGGATCATGATCGCCGCACCGAGCATGTTCGCCCACCCGGCGACCTTCCCCGCGGCGGTCAAGGCCCGCTACATCGGCACCATGCAGGCCGTGGGCGGGGCGGCCTCCGCTCTCGCGCCGCTGTTCGGCGTCTACCTGTGGACCAGGCTCGGCGGCGGGTTCTGGCTGCTGTGCGGGGTCGTGACCGCCGTGGCCGGACTGTTCGCCCTGGCCGGTGTGCGACGGCCCACCGAACCGGCTCCGGCGAAGGACGCGGAGCACCGTACCGAAGGCGAGCCCGAAGCCGTCGGAGGCACCTCATGACCGGGCGGCAGGGGGAGACGGCCACCGGGCCGGTCCTGATCGTGGGGTTCGTCGGCGTCACGCTCGCCGCGATCGGGGAGTTCCAGCCGGACGACTCGGTGATCTACGTCGAGGAGCCCGACGTCGTCCGCAAGCGGCACGTGCGCGAGCAGATCGACGGGGTGGCGTTCGTCCGCGGCCTGATCGAGTGGGAGTACCACCTCGACGGCAAGGCCGACGAGTTCCACAACGCCCACCCCGACCTGGCACCCGTCGCGGTCATCCCGGCGATCGAGTACGCGACCCCGTTCGCGGCGCGCCTCGCAGAACGCTACGGCCTGCCCGGCGCCGGACTCGGAGCCGCCCGGATCCTGCGCGACAAGGCCCTGCTGCGGCAGGTCAGCGCCGCGGCCGGGATAGCCAACCCGGCGAGCGTCCGCGTGGACGGCCCGGCAGACGTACGCGAATTCCAGCGCGGCCGGGGCGGACCCGTCGTGCTCAAGCCCGCCAACCGGCAGGCCGCCGTGGGCACCCGCGTGATCCACGACCCGGCCGAGGCCGAACGGGCCTGGGCGGACTGCCTCGTCCAGGACGAGGGCGTCTTCGTACCGGACCGCCCCATGGAGCGGTCCATGCTCGCCGAACAGTACGTCGACGGACCCGAGTTCAGTGTCGAGATGCTCGTGCGCGACGGGCGCGCGCTGTTCGTCAACGTCACCGGCAAGCAGCTGTTCCCCGGTCCCCACCCGGTGGAGATGGCGCACACCGTGCCGGCCGACATCCCGCAGGCCCTCGCGCAGACCCTCGGCGCACAGACGCAACGCGTGGTCCGGGCCGTCGGATTCCGCGACGGGATCGTGCACTGCGAATGGATCGTCTCGGACGGTGTCCCGTACCTCGTGGAATGCGCGGGCCGACTCGCCGGAGGCGGCATCGTCGACACGATCCAGCTCGCCTACCCGGTGCAGCTCATGCGCAGCTACTACGCCGTGATGAAGGGCGAAGAGCCCCCGGCCGAACTGCCCCGGCGGGCCGAGGGCGGAGCGGCCGTACGGTTCCTCGCCGCCGGACCGGGCCGGGTCACGGCCGTCCACGGCGCGCAGGAGGCCCGGCAGGTCGACGGCGTGTTCCTGGTCGCGGTCACCGCCGAGCCGGGCGACCGGTTCACCGGCCTGCGCCACTCCTGGGACCGGGCGGGAATCGTCATGGCCACCGCGGACACCTCCGCCGAGGCGCTGCGGCGGGCCGATGCCGCCGCGGACAGGATCCGGATCGACATCGAGGAGGAAGCATGACGGTGCGCGAGGTCGGTGTACTGGCGATCGGTGCGGGGCCGGCGAATCTGGCGCTCGCCGTGGCCATCGAAGAGTCGGGTTCGCCCGAACTGGCAGACAACACGTTGTTGTTGGAGCAGAGTCCGGACGTCAAATGGCAGCGTGATCTGCTGATGCCGTGGGCGCGGAGTCAGGTGTCCTTCTTGAAAGACCTGGTGACGCTGCGCAATCCGTCCAGCAGGTTCACGTTCCTCAACTTCCTGCACAAGCAGGGCCGGTTGGACGAGTTCGTGAACCTGGGGACCTTCCACCCGTACCGGTGGGAGTTCTCCGACTACCTCCAGTGGGTCGCCACCTCTCTGGAGCGGGTGCGGATCCAGTACGGGGCCCGGGCGGCGCAGATCGATCCGGTGGTCGATCCGGACGGCTCGGTCACCGGATGGAGCGTGTTGCTGACCGACGGGGACGAGATCCGCTGCCGGGACCTCGTCGTCGGTGGCGGCCGAGACCCGCGCGTGCCGGACGTCTTCGCCGGGCTGCCGGCGGACCGGCTGATCCACAGCGGCCAGTACCGGACCCGCATCGGGGAGATCGCGAAGGACGAACCGGTCCGGGCGGTGGTGGTCGGCGGTGCGCAGAGCGCGGCGGAAATGTTCTACGCCCTGCACGAGAACCTGCCGCACAGCCGGGTGACGATGCTGGTGCGGTCGATCGGGCTGCAGAACTACCAGACGAGCAAGTTCGTCAACGAGCGGTTCTTCCCCTCGTTCGTCGACGAGTTCTACGACAGCCCTGCGGAGGTCCGGGCCCAGGTCCTGGACGAGATGAGGCTGACCAACTACGCGGGTCTGGCGCCGCCATTCCTCGACGAGCTGTACACGATGCTCTACCGGCAGAAGGCGCTCGGCCCGCAGCGCTCCGAGGTCCGTGCCATGACCGAGGTGGTCGCCGCGCGGGTCGAGGACGGGGAAGTGGTCCTCGACCTGCGGGACCGGATGAGCGGGAAGACCGAGCCGCTGCGCTGCGACCTCGTGCTGCTCGGCACCGGCTACGACCCCCGCAAGCCGGCCCTCGTAAGGGAGTTGGCGGCGCGCGTCGGGATCGACGAGGTCAGCGTCAGCCGGGCCCACCGGGTGGAACTCGGCGAGTCGGCCCGCGGCGCCGTCTACCTCCAGGGCGTCAACGAGGAGACCCACGGCATCGCCGACTCCCTCATCAGCGTCCTCGCCCACCGCTCCCGGGACATCCTCACCGACCTGCTCGCCCGCCACGCGGTCGGCGCCGGGAGGCCGTGATGACCGACGACGTGACGACCACCGGCAGGGGAGCCCTGCTGGTCATCGGCAGCGGGCTCAAGGTGTACCGCGAGTACCTCGTCGCACCGATCCGGCGCCGCGCCCGCGCTGCCGGCCTGGACATGGTGCTGCTGAACAACCTCAAGCCCACCTGGCAGCACGACTACTTCGACGAGATCATCGTCGCCAACGTCTTCGACTCCGAGGCGATGGGTGCGGCGGCGCGCGAGGTCGCCGCACGCCGCCGCATCGTCGGCCTGATGTGCTGGGACGAGCCGCTGGTCCTGGACGCAGGGCTGCTCGCCGTCGAGTTCGGTGTGCCCGGGCTGTCCGTGCCCGGCGTACGCGGCTGCCGAGACAAGCAGCTCACCCGGGCCGAACTCACCGCGGCGGGCCTGTACCAGCCGGGGTTCGAGCTGACCACCACCGTGGAGCAGGCCAGGGCGGCGGCCGCGCGGATCGGCTATCCCGTCGTGATCAAGCCGCGGGCGATGGGCGCGAGCATCGGCGTCGTGTACGCCGCCGAGGAGGCCGAGCTGGACGCCGCCTTCCGCATCGCCCTGGCCGCGAGCGAGGTCGACCCGGGTCCCTACCGGGCGAGCGCCATCGTCGAGGCGTACGCGCCCGGTCCGGAGATCAGCATCGACGGCGCCGTGCACAAGGGCGAGTACCTCCCGATGTTCGTGGCCCGCAAGCACAGCAGTGACCAGCCGTACTTCGAGGAGGTCGGGCACCTCGTCGACGCGGCCGACCCGCTGATGGCCGACCCCGATCTGATGCGCATCCTGGCCCGGGCCCATCAGGTGCTCGGCATCGAGGACGGCATCACCCACAGCGAGGTCCGGCTGACCGCGCGCGGACCGCTGATCATCGAGATCAACGGCCGGCTCGGCGGGGACCTGATCCCCTTCCTCGGCCGGACCGCCACCGGCATCGAGCCCGGCGAGGTGCTGTTCGACGTGGCCACCGGCCAGCGCCCGGACACCCGGCCCACCCGGCGGGCCGTCGCGGGCATCCGGTTCGGCTACCCGGAGCGGGACTGCCTGCTGCGGTCGGTCGCCGTGCCGGCCCGGGCGCCCGGCCTGGTCGCCGCCGCACCGATGGCCGAGCCCGGCACCACCCTCCGGCTGCCCCCGGGCGGCTACCTGGCACGCCACTCCTTCGTGGTGTGCGAGGCCGAGGACACACGGACCTGCCTGGAGCGGCTGGACACGGCGGCCGCGCTCGTCGAGCTGGACGCCGAGCCGGTCGGCCCGCCGGATCCGGACGCGCCGTTCGAGATGCCGGCCGGCCTGCTCGACGTGGACGAATGACCCCCACCGCGACGAACGCGACGAACGCAACGACCGCGACGACCGCGACGAACGCGGTGAAGACGGCAGCACGCAGCACACCATCACCCGAGGGGGAACGCATGAGCACGACCCGGAACCCGGGCACCGGAGCACCCACGACCGCGGAAGAGATCCTGGAGCGGGCCAAGGCTCTGGCTCCGCGGCTGCGGGAGCGGTCGGCGGAGATCGAACGGGCCCAGCAACTCCCCGCGGAGGTCGTGGAGATGCTGCGCGGCACCGGAGTGTTCCGGATGTGCTTCGGGCCCGAGTGGGGTGGTCCCGAGCTGACGTCGATGCAGCAGGCCGAGGTCGTGGAGACGCTGGCCTACGGGGACGCCTCCGCAGGCTGGTGCGCGGCGATCGGCGCGATGACCGGGGCGATCAGCAACTTCCTGGACCCCGCCGTGGTCAAGGAGGTGTTCCCGAGCCCGGACATGATCACCGCCGGGCTGATCGCACCCGCCGGGCACGCCGAGCGGGTACCCGGCGGTTTCCGGCTGACGGGCCGGTGGTCGTTCGGCAGCGGGATCACCCATGCCGACTGGGTGACCTCCGGGGCGTTCATCTACCAGGACGGCAAGCCGTGGGCGAGCCCGGACGGAAGCAATGCACACGCATCGCGCCAGTTCCTGGTACCGGCCCACGAGGTCGAGGTCGTCGGGAACTGGGACACCACCGGCCTGTGCGGCAGTGGGAGCAGCGACTACACGATCACCGACGTGTTCGTGCCCGAGGAACACACCTACACCTTCTACAAGGTGCGGGGCCGGACCGACACTCCGATCGCCCAGCCCGACTCCTTCATGCGCAGCCTGTGCGCGGTACCGCTCGGGGTGGCCCGGGCCGCACTGGACCACGCCCGCGAGACCGCGCTCACCCGGGTGGACAAGATGACCAACACGCCGTGGGCGGACCTCTTCCGCGTGCAGGTCACCCTCGCCGAATGCGAGGCGGAGTTCAACGCCGCCCGCAGCGGCGTCTACAGCAGCTCGCAGCGGCACTGGGACGTACTGGCGGGAGGCGGCACCCTCGACGACCTCACGGCCACCGAGCGGGCCGCGTCCTCGCTCGCCTGGGTGCACGCCTTCCGCACCTCGCGGGCGATCGTGAACCGGCTCTACGACCTGCTCCAGGCCTGGTCGATCAACCGGTCCTCGCCGATGGACCGCTGGATGCGGGACACCGCGACCATGTGCCAGCACGTCGCCGCCTCGGACCTGATCCTCGAATCCGGCGGCGCCTACCTGCTGGGCAGGCCGCCCAAGTTCCGGATGAGCCTCGGCATCGTCAAGTAGGGCCAAGTGAAAGGCGATCACATGACCATGACCGGGACCCCGGGGGCCGCGGTGCCCGCCACCGCGGCGGAGCTCCTCGCCCGTGCGAAGGAACTGGCGCCGCTGCTGCGGGAGCGGTCGGCGGAGATCGAACGGGCGCGGAGGCTGCCGGCGGACGTGGTGGACATGCTGCGCGACGCCGGGGTGTTCCGGATGGCCTTCGGCCGGGAACTGGGTGGCCTGGCCCTGACCACGATGGAGCAGACCCGGGTCGTCGAGACGCTGGCGCACGGGGACGCCTCCGCGGCCTGGTGCGCGGTGATGGGCGCGAGCGGCGGCATCTTCAGCGCCTTCCTCGACGAGAGGGTGGCCAAGGAGGTCTTCCCGACCCCGGACACCATCATGGCCGGGCTGCTGCAGCCGACGGGTCACGCCGAGCGGGTACCGGGAGGTTTCCGGCTCTCCGGCCGCTGGGCGTTCGGCAGCGGGATCACCCATTGCGACTGGGTGACGTCGGGTGCGTTCGTCTACCAGGACGGCAAGCCGTACGCGAGCCTGGACGGCAGCAATCCGCACGAGTCCCGGCAGTTCCTGGTGCCCCGGGCCCAGGTGGAGGTCATCGACGACTGGCACACCATGGGGATGCGCGGCACCGGCAGTTGCGACTACACGATGGCCGACGTCTTCGTCCCCGAGGAGCACACGTACAGCTTCGGCAAGGTACGGGGCCGGCCCGGCCCGCTCGCCCAGCCGGACGCGTTCACGCGCAGCATGTGCGGCGTGGCGCTCGGGGTGGCCCGAGCTGCGCTGGACCACGCGCGGGAGATCGGCCGGACCCGGGTCGACCGGATGACCGGCGTGGCGTGGAAGGACCATTTCCGCACCCAGGTCACGCTAGCCGAATGCGAGGCGGACTTCCTCGCCACCCGTCACGGGGTGTACGGGAGCCAGCAGCGCCAGTGGGAGGTGCTGGCCGCCGGGGGCACCCTGGACGACCTCTCTCCCGAGGAGCGCGCCGCGTCGCCGATCGCCTGGGTGCACGCCTTCCGCACCTCGCGGTCGATCGTCAGCAGGCTCTTCGACCTGCTCCAGACCTGGTCGATCCACCAGTCCTCGCCGATGGAGCGCTGGATGCGCGACACCACCACCATGTGCCAGCACGCCACCGCACAGGACCGCATCCTCCAGTCGGCCGGCGCGTACCTGCTCGGCTCGAAGCCCGAATTCGGCATCTGCCTCGGCATCGTCAAGTAAGGGAGGAACCAACCGATGGGCAGAGGCCTTGTGTTATTGGTCAACCCCAACAAGGTGCACCCGCCGATAGCGCCCTACGCGCTCGACGTGCTCACCACCTCGCTGGAGGCCGCCGACTTCGAGGTCGAGGTGGTCGACCTCACGTTTCACCGGGAGGACTGGAAGTCGTACCTCTGCGAGTACCTCGGGGCGCGCAGCCCCCTGCTCGTGGGCGTCACCATCCGCAACACCGACACGGTCTACGCCTTCGAGCAGCGCCCCTTCATCGGAGAGCACAAGGAGATCATCACCGAGATCAGGCGGCTGACCGACGCGCCGATCGTCGGTGGCGGCATCGGCTTCTCCTCGATGCCCTTCGCGCTGGTCGACTACTTCGGCATCGACTTCGGTGTGAAGGGCCCCGGCGAGCAGATCATCTGCGACCTCGCCGACGCACTGGCCACCGGACGCGATACCGGCACCGTGTCAGGCCTCCTGCGCAACACCGAGGACGGGGTCACCCGCGTACCGCCGCCGGCGCTCGCCCTGACGCCCCGGCGCACCGCGCCCGCGCCGGTCGCCGGGCAGTTCGAGGACCGGGTGTGGCAGGTGGACCGGGCCGGGACCTACCTGCGGCGCTCCGGCTCGCCCCACAAGGTGGACAACCTGCTGTACTACCAGCGCGGCGGGCTGGCCGGCATCCTCACCAAGAACGGCTGCACCTACCGCTGTTCGCACTGCGTGGAGCCGGACGCCAAGGGCACCCGGTTCGGCCGGCGCGACGTCGCCGCCGTGGTCGACGAGATGCAGTCGCTCGCCGCGCAGGGAATCCTCGACCAGCACACCACCGACAGCGAGTTCAACCTGTCCATATCCCACGCGAAGGCGCTGCTGCGCGAGATCGTCCGGCGCAAACACGCCGACTCCGGCAACCCGCTGAACGAACTGCGACTGTGGGTGTACTGCCAGCCGTCGCCGTTCGACGAGGAGTTCGCCGGGCTGCTCGCGGCCGCCGGCTGCCGCGGGGTGAACGTCGGCTCCGACCACGTGCGCGCGGACATGCTGGACGGCTGGAAGGTCACCGGGAAGGGGACCACCTACTACTCCTTCGCCGACACCGAGAACCTGGTCCGGCTGTGCCACGCCAACGGCATCATGACCATGGTCGAGGCGCTGTTCGGCATGCCGGGCGAGACGCACCGGACGATGCGCGAATGCGTCGAGGCGTTCATGGCGCTGAACGCCACCGTGACCGGCTTCTCGCTGGGGCTTCGGCTCTTCCCCCACACCCCGCTCGGCATCGCGATCGCGGAACAGTGCGACGGGGTGCGGACGGTGCCCGGACTCCAGTCGAACACGGCCACCGAGCCGATCGTGTTGAAACCGCTGGCCAAGTGCTCGGGCCCGGTCGAGTACGAGCGCCAGTTCATGTTCGACGCGTCGGGCAACTTCCGCCTCGTCTGCTACTTTTCACCGGATCTTCTTGAGGACGCGGAAACGATCAAGGACCCCTCCGGACGGTGGAGCCGGTCCGTGGAACTGCTCTGGGAGCTCGTCGACCCCTCCGAGCACCACCGGGTCATGCTGCCGACGCTGGCAGGATCCAGTGAGCACGACAACAACTACGCGGACAATCCGTTTCTGACCAGTCTCAGCGGACTCGGGTACACCGGAGCATTCTGGGCGCATTGGCGGGACCGGGAAGCAATTCTCCGTCAAGCGCAAGAGGTAGGAGTGGCAGAGTCCGCCGAAAACTGACGTGGCCGGATGTGAATGTCGTTGGCTACATGATTATCGCGCCGTGCGGATATCCCCCTGACCGTTGCGGTAAGACTGCCCTCTGCACCATTCTGGTGTCGGCCGGTCGACCTGTGCCGCCGTAAAAGATCGACTCGGGGGGAAGGTATAAATGCATCAGACAGCAAACATCAAGGGGTTGCTCTGGCCGCTCTCGTCGCACGGTGAGGCTCAAAGGGAGTTCGCGGGCCGGCGGCCGGACGGCGATCTCGCGGTCGTCGCCAGACCGCGCGCCACCGTCACCGTCGTGCTCGCCGACGCGCAGCCCGCGATCCGCCACGGCGTCCGCTCCGTCCTGGAGCGGTCCGGCGGGGTGCGCGTCGTCGGCGAGGCCGCGACGGCGGACGAGGTGATCGCGGAAACCGCGCGCTGCCGGCCGGACGTCCTCGTGGTCGACCCGCTCATGGACGAACGCGCCGGAACGCGGGTGATATCCAAGGTGCTGGGATTATGGCCCGAGACGGGCATCCTGGTCTTCAGCGCGGTCGACGACGACCGGGTCGTCACCGCGGCGCTCCAGGCCGGTGCACGCGGCTATCTCTTCAAACGGGCCGACGCGGACCAGATCCTGCGCGGCATCCAGGCCGTCGCGGCCGGTGAGGGCATCGTCGACAAGTCGATCGCCAATCGGCTGGGGGCCCTGATGGGCCCGGCGCCGACCGGGCGGTACTACTACCCCTTCCCGCAGTTGACCAACCGGGAACGGGACGTCCTGGAGCGCATCGCCGCCGGCAAGTCGAATGCGGCCATCGCCCGAGAGCTCGTGCTCGCATCGAAGACCATCAGCAACCGCGTCTCCGCGATATTCGGAAAACTCGGCGTGGCCGACCGGGCCCAGGCCATCGTGCTCGCCCGGGACGCGGGTCTGGGGCACGGCTGATCCCACCGATATCTCCGTACGGCCTCCCGTGCGGCAGATTCCCCTTCGACAGGGGAACAATTCCCCTGTCGAAAGGGAGCCGAATGCGTCTAGCCTGATCGAAGTCGCCCCTCGCCGGAATGCCCGAATATCGGATGCCGGAATGCCGGAATGCCGGAATGCAGAGACGCCGATCGGAGCGGAACGTTGACCGACCAGGAACAGCCCGACGTGGACATACGCACAGCGGAGCCGGACCACCTGCTCCGGGAACACGGCCTGGACCTCAAGCTGCTGCATCCGTGGCCGGGGCTCGAAACGCCGTTCCGCGGCGCGTGGTGCGTCCTGCGCCCGGGCGACGTGACGGAGGCGCATGCCCACCACGAACGCGAGATGTTCATCGCCATGGCCGGCCGCGCCGAGGTGGTCTGCAACGGCCGGCGCTGGCAGCTCGCGGCGGGGGACATCGCGCTGATGAAGGGCGGGGTCGAGCACCACATCGTCAACGAGTGCGACGAGGACTTCTCCTACTACGCGATCTGGTGGGGCCGTGACATGGCGGCCGAGTTCCTCGCGGACCGGGGCGGGGCCTCGTGATCGACTACGACGGCCGCAGGTTCCGCAAACCGCAGGGCGACCTCCGTACCGTCGCCGTCTACCACCAGCAGGGCGACCTGGTCTGGGGAGAGGTGCTCGGCGGCGAGGTGCGGCGCGGCTGGACCGTCGGCACCTGCACGCCCGACGGCACCCTCTCCATGGGCTACACCCTCGTGTTCGCGACCGGCGAGGTGGTCTGCGGACACACCGTCAACACGCCCGAGGTCGCCGAGGACGGCCGCCTGCGGCTGCGGGAGGTCTGGGAGCGGTACGGCCCGCACGCCGCGACCGGGATCTCCTACATCGAGGAGGTGCGGTGAACGGCGCGTCCGGGGCGGACTGGCGGCGACTGGAGAAGACGGTGACGGGTCGCGTACTGCGGCCCGGCGACGCCGGCTTCCGCGCGGCCGGCTCCCCGTTCAACACCCGCTACGCGTCCACCACGCCGGCCGGCGTCGTGTCCGTGGCCGACCACGCCGACGTGGGGCACGCCCTCGGATGGGCCCGCGACACGGGAGTCGCACTCGTCGCCCGCAGCGGTGGCCACAGCTACGCGGGCTACTCCGTCAACACCGGCCTCGTCATCGACCTCGGCGCGCTGGACACCGTGTCCGCCGACGGTTCCACCGGGCTCGTCACGGCCGGCGGCGGGGCCCTGATGGCCGACGTCTACGCCGCGATCCAACCCCACGAGATGGCGTTCGCGCTGGGCAACGGCGCCTCGGTCGGCATCGCCGGCCTCACCCTCGGCGGCGGCTCGGCCGCCACCTCGCGCACGCTGGGACTCACCGCGGACGCCCTCGTACGGACCACCCTCATGACCGCCGACGGACAGGTGTTGACCTGCGACGCGCAGCAGAATCCGGACCTGTTCTGGGCCTGCCGCGGCGGCGGAGGGGGGAACTTCGGCATCAACTTGTCCTTCACCTTCCAGGCCACCGCGGTCCCGGACGTCTCCACCTGTCTGCTGCTGTGGGAAGCAGCGGCCGCCCCCGCGGCCTTCGCGGCGGTGCAGGAGGCCGCGCGGCACGCCCCCGACGCGTTCTCGGTCCGCCTCGGCGTCAGCGCGGCCGACGGACACGAGCCCGTGGTGTCGGCTGTCGGACTGCACCTCGGCCCCGCGAGCGAGCTGCGCGAGCTCCTCGCGCCGGTGCTCGCGGCGGCCCCGCCCGCGCGCCGGGACATCGCCGACCGCACCTTCTGGGAGGCCAAGGACTACCTCCTGCACGAGACGTCCGCCGGGGCGTTCGCCGTACGGACGAACTTCGCCGCCGAGCCGCTGCCCGAGGAGGGCGTGGCCGCCGTGCTGTCCCGGCTCGCCCGCCGGCCGGGCAGCGGCAACCCGGACGGCTGCGGCCTGGCCCTCTACACCTGGGGCGGAGCGATCAACCGGGTGGACCCGGCCGACACCGCGTTCGTCCACCGGGACGCACAGTTCCTGGTCAGCATGGACACCTCCTGGGCCGGGCACGACGGCCCCGCCACCGTGGAGGCGAACCTGCGCTGGCTGGCGGGACTGCGGGAAGCCCTCGCGCCGTACGTGGGGGAGGGCTCCTACCAGAACTTCATCGACCCGGATCTGCCGGACTGGCGCACCGCGTACTACGGCGCCAACTATCCGAGGCTCGTGGAGATCAAGAAGCGCGTGGACCCGGACGGCGTCTTCGCCTTCGGGCAGGCCATCGGATCGTAGGGGACCGGTGGGACCGGCCCCACGTCGGCGACGGGAGCCCCGAGCACCCCCGTCGCCGGCGGCCGCCGGTTCCGCGGAAGTCCCGGCCGAGCCGTCGCGCGGCCCCGGTCACGGCTGTGGTTGCGGATCCTCCAGCAGGCTCACCCGCAAGGCGCCCAGCGTCCGGTTGAGCAGCCGAGAGACGTGCATCTGCGAGAGTCCCAGCCGTTCCCCGATCTCCGACTGCGTCAGCCCGTCGCCGAAGCGCAGCGAGAGCAGGGTGCGCTCGCGCGCGGGCAACTCGGCCAGGAGCGGTTTGAGCGACTCCAGACACTCGATCGTGTCGTACGCCGCTTCCTCCTCGCCGAGTGAGGGCCGGTCGGCGTACGCGTTCCGGTCGCCGTCCTCCTGCGCCGGTGCGTCCAGGGAGCGTGCGGAGTACGCGTGTGCCGCCTTCTGCCCCTCCACGAGCTCCTCGGGCGTGACGTTCAGCCGCCCCGCCAGCTCGGTGTCCGTGGGCTCGCGGCCGAGGTCCTGCTCCAGCGCGTCGTGCGCCTTGGCGGCGTCGATCCTCAGCTCCTGGAGCCGACGGGGGACCTTGACGGCCCAGCTGGTGTCGCGGAAGAACCGCTTGATCTCGCCGACGATCGTCGGCATCGCGAAGGTGGTGAACTCCACCCCGCGCTCCGGGTCGAACCGGTTGATCGCCTTGATCAGGCCGATCGTGCCGACCTGGACGATGTCCTCCATCGGCTCGCTGCGGCCGCGGAACCGGCGGGCGGCGTACTTCACCAGGCTCAGATTGAGCTCGACGAGGGTGTTGCGCACGTAGGAGTACCCCGCGCTGCCCTCTTCGAGGGCCCGGAGCCGGTGGAAGAGCGCCCCCGACAGCGCCCGGGCTTCGCCGGTGCTCACACTCAGCGTGTCCTGCGGAATGCCTTCGGTGATGTGTGTATACGGCAACGGCATCTGGGTTCCTGCTCCTCCGACGGGTGGTCGCGCCGACCCAACACGGTGCGGCCGTCTCGTGAGCTGTCCACAGCGATATACCCCCTTCCGCACCACATAAAGCCGTCCGACGGTGAAAACGCAGCTCAGGGGCCTGCCTCCGGGGACCGCAGGGCCTGTCGGACCGCCCACACGACCGAGACCAGCGGCACCGCGACCACCGCGCCCAGCACGCCCGCGGCAATCGCACCCGCGACCACCGACAGGGCCACGACCATCGGGTGCAGCTGCACCGCCCAGCTCATCAGCATCGGGTGCAGCAGGTGCCCCTCGATCTGACCGATGATCACGATCAGGGCGACGACGAGAGCGGCGATCAGCGGTCCCTTGGCGGCCAGCGCGACGACGACGGCCACTGCGAGGGCGACCGGAGACCCGATCAGCGGGATGAAAGCGGCGAAGAACTCCAGCAGGGCGAGCGGCACCGCCAGCGGGACGCCCAGGGCGTACAGCGCGATGCCCACCAGGACGGCATTGGTCGCGGCGACGAGCACGATGCCCCGGGTGTACCCGGTGAACGTCCGCCACGCGGCCCGTCCGGCGATCGCGATGCGCTGCTGGGCGCCCTGCGGGAACTGGGAGCACAGCCATTGCCACTGCCGGTCACCCGAATAGATGAAGAACACCGAGCAGAACAGCGACAGCGCCACCACGGTCAGGGCCTGCACCAGCCGCCCGGCGCCGCTCACGGCCGTGCTGAGCAGGCTCGCGCGATGGCTGGAGAGGTACGAGCCGATCCGGTCCCGTACGTCGCCCAGGGCGTGCGGGCTCAGCCGCAGCGGCGGCCGCTCCAGCAACGGCTGGAGCCGGTCCAGCCCCACGCGGAACTCCGCCACCAGCGAGTTCCACTCCGCGGCCACCGTCTCCCCGACGAACGCGAGCGCACCCAGCGCGAGCACGATGCTGCCGACGAGCACGCACGCCACCGCGAGTGCGCGGGGCATCCACCGGGCCAGCAGACCCGCCACCGGACGCAGTAGCGCGGCCACCACGAGCCCGAGGAAGACGGCCACCCCGACCTCGTGGAACCGCCCCAGCACCATGAACACCGTGTACACGACCGCGCCGACCACCAGCAGCCGCCAGGAGTACTCCGCGGCCGTGCGCAGCAGCGGGGAAACGGAGGACACCCACGGCTTGTCGACGGGCTTGCCGCCCGGATGGCGGCCGCGGGCCCGGGCGCGGCGGGCGGCCACCCGGCCGGCCGGTGCCCCCGTACGCGCCCCGGCCGGGCGCGACCCCGGCCGGCCTGCGGATCGCCTGGTCATGTACCGCCTCTGCCGATGGCCCGATGGGTGCAATCCCCTGTGAACTGCCACGCTGGAGCGGAGACCCCACGCACCCGGAGTCAGATTCGCCCGAAGGAACGGTGAACGCCCCGCCCCAACGGCGGGACCGCCTCTGCTGCATGAGACGGCCCCGGCCGGGCAGGAGCAGGGCCCGCGGGACCGCGGACGGGACCGGCGCCGGTCGTGGCGGGGCCTTGAGAACCCGAGGAGGTGAACCTGGTGCGCATCGTCTTTCCGGCGGCGTCCGAGGGCACCCAGGAGACCGCGACGGCCGCGGCGATCGAGGCAGGAGTCCGGCGCGACATGATCACGGTCGGGGTTGAGGAAGAGTACGTCCTGCTGGATCCCGTCACCCATCTGCCCGTGTCCCGGGCGGAGGAAGTGCGGGCCGCGGCCGGCCTCGGGCCGTGGGTCGACGCAGGCGAAGTGCAGAACGAGCTGCTCCAGGCCCAGATCGAGGTCGCCACCCCGGTCTGTACGCAACTGGACGAGGTCGCCGGCCACCTCCTGCGGCTGCGGCACGCGGTCGGCTCCGCGGCCGAGGCGTACGGCTGCCGCCTCGGCACCTCCGCCACGGCCCCGCTGCGAGATGCGGAGCCGGTCCCGGTCACCCGCAAGCCGCGCTACCTCAAGATGCGCGAGGAGGCCTGCCGCCTCGTCGACGAACAGTTGATCAACGGCATGCACGTCCACGTGGCGGTGCCCGACCGGGAAACGGGCGTGGCGGCCCTGAACCGGCTGCGCGTCTGGCTGCCGACGCTGCTCGCCATGTCGGCGAACTCGCCGGTGTGGGAGGGGTGCGACACCGGATTCGCGAGCTGGCGCACGATCGTGTTCGGCCGCTGGCCCGTCAGCGGCCCGCCGCCGTACTTCCGTACGCTCGCCGACTACGAGGAGCGCATCGAGGCGCTCCTGGAGGCGGGGGTGATCGCCGACCGGGGCCAGATCTACTGGCAGGCCAGGCTGTCCGACCGCTACCCCACCTTGGAGGTGCGGTGCCTGGACGTGCAGCTGGACGCCGCAGACGCGGTGCTGCTCACCGGGATCGTCCGGGCGCTGGTCAGCACCGCGATCGCCGAGGAGAAGGCGGGGGTGGCACCCCCCGAGTGCTCGCCCGAGCTGCTCAACGCGGCCATGTGGCACGCGGCCCGGCACGGCCTGGAGAGCACCCTGGTCGACCCGCAGGGCCACCAGCGCAGCGCCGGCGACGTGCTGTGGCTGCTGATGCGGTACATCACGCCCGCACTGGAGGAGGCCGGGGACCAGCGCGAGGTGGGTTCCCTGCTGCACCGGCTCCTCCAGACGGGCACGCCCGCGGACCGGCAGCGCAAGGTCCTGGCGGACGGCGGCATGTCGGCCCTCGCCGATCTGATCACCGGACGGGGCGCAGCGGCAGGCCGCTGACCGGGCCGGCCCGCCGCCCGCCGAGGTGCGGTGCGAGGGACCGGACGCGACGATGGGGCGGGACGACGGACGGAGCGTGAGCGGTGGAGATTTCTACGAGGGAGGTGTTCGGCGCGCCGTGCTGGGTCAGCCTGATGGCCCGCGATCTCCAAGGGACCCAGCAGTTCTACGGCGCCGTCCTCGGCTGGAAGTTCCGGGCCGCCCGGCTGGGCGAGGGCTGGACCGTCGCCCAACTCGACGGCGTGCCCGTGGCAGGGATCGGTGCGCTCACCGCGGACCTTCCCGTCGCCGCCGCGTGGACCCCGTACTTCGCCGTCGATGACGCCGACGTGAGCGCGGACCGGATCCGCGAACGCAGCGGCACCGTCGCCGTCGGCCCGGTCTCCTTCCCCTCCGGCGGCCGTGGCGCACTGGTCGCCGACCGCGACGGTGCGGTCTTCGGCATCTGGGCGGGCGGGGTCTCGGGCGACTGGCGCGTGGGCCACGGCCCGGCGCCGGCCTGGCTGGAGCTGCGGACGCGGGACGCCTTCGAAGCGGCGATCTTCTACGGCGAGGTGCTGGAGTGGGCCACGGGCCGCCCGGGGTGCTGCGAGGTCTCCTACGAGGACGACCAGGTCGTCCTGCGGCAGGCGGGCGAGCCCGTCGCCCGCCTGAACGGCGGGATCACCGAGGTCGCGGCGCACGCACCGGAGACCAGGCCCCGCTGGCACGTGTACTTCCGCGTCCCGGAACTCGACGAGGCCATCGAGGCGGCCACCGCCGCCGGCGGCACCACGCTGTCGACGATCATGTCCAGCGTCACCGACCGCTGGGTCACCCTGCGCGACCCCGGCGGAGCGCTGTTCACCCTGACGGAGGCCCGCCCGGAGCCCGGGGCCCCGGGCTGACGCCGCGGGTCAGACCTGGGCGGCACCGCCGTCCACGAACAGTTCGATGCCCGTGATGTAACTGCTCTCCTCCGAGGCGAGGAACAGCGCCGCCGCGGCCACTTCCTCCGGACGACCGGTGCGTCCCATCGGCACCCCGGAGGTGACCTCCTCCAGGATGGCGGCGGGCGCCCGCGCCAGCGCGGGCGTGTCGATCGGGCCCGGACTCAGCGCGTTCACGCGGATGCCGCGCCCCGCGAGCTCCAGCGCCATGCTGCGCGCCATTGACCGTACGGCCGCCTTCGTGGCGCCGTACACGCCGAACCGGGTCGACCCGGCCGAGCCGGCCGTCGAGCCGACCAGGATCACCGAACCGCTCGCCCCGAACAGTGGCAGCGCCCGCTGCACGGTGAAGAACGTCGCGCGGAAGTTCAGGTCCGAAACGAAGTCGAAGTGCTCCTCGGTGAACTCGGCGACCCCGCCCGCCTTTCCGCCGCCCGCGTTGGTCACCAGGACATCGATCGCCCTGCCCTCGGCCCCGACCGAGGCGTACAGCCGGTCGAGGTCCGCCGCCCGGGTGACGTCACCGGGCACCCCGATCGCGTTGCCGCCCAACTCCTTCACCGCCGAGGCGAGTTCGGCCTCCCGGCGCCCGGTGACGAACACCCGCGCACCCTCCCGTACGAACCGGTGCGCCGTCGCCAGCCCGATGCCCGCCGAACCGCCCGTGATCACCGCGACCTTGCCGTCCAGCTGTCCCATGAGCGCCGAGGGTCGGGCAGGGACCCGGGGAAGTCAAGGCACGGGCACCGCCCGACCGGTGCCGGCGGCTGTGTGGGCCGGGTGGCCCACCGCGCTCGCGGGCGGCGGCCGAACGGTGTCCGCTGGCAGGGTGAAGCAGGTGTTCCCCCTGCCCGGCCGCCCCTTGTGGTCGGGACTCTCACCGGCCGCGGGCGCCGCCGTCATGGCCGCCGGCATCCTCTCCGTCGGCATGCACCTGATCGGGCGCGAAGTGCTGTCCCTGGCCGCGCTGGTCCTCGCCGCCGCACTGTGGCTCGTACTCGCCGCCGCCTTCGTCGAGCGGCTCGTGGCCGACCGGGGCCGCTTCCGGGCCGAGGCCGACACCCCGGCCGCCCTGACCGGCGTCGCCGCCACGACCGTCCTCGGCACCCGGCTCTCCCAGCTGGGCTGGCAGACCCTCGCCGCCGTCCTGCTCGCCCTGGCGACGGTGCTGTGGCCCTGGCTGCTGCTCGCCGTCATCCGGAACTGGAAACGGCGGATGCCCGGGGCCGTGTTCCTCGTCTGCGTGGCCACGGAGGGGCTCGCCGTCCTGGCGGCGACCCTGGCCGCCGCCCTCCACCACGACTGGCTCGCCCAAAGCGGCCCTGGGCGCCTTCTGCCTCGGCCTGCTGCTGTACGCGGTGGCCCTCGTCCACTTCGACTTCCGCGAGGTGGTGCGGGGCGCGGGCGACCACTGGGTGGCCGGCGGCGCGTTGGCCATCTCCGCCCTGGCCGCATCCAAGCTCACGGCATCACCCGTATGGACCGGTTCGGCGCACACCGCGCTGCGCTGGGCCACGCTCGTGACGCTCGTCCTGTCCCTCGGCTGGTACGCGCTGCTGCTCGCCGCCGAGCTGCGCCAGTGGCGGCCGCACTACGACATCCGACGCTGGGCCACCGTCTTCCCCCTCGGGATGACGGCGGTCGCCTGCCTTTCGGCGTCCGCCCCCACCGGAGTCGGATGGCTGAGCCCGCTGGGCGAGGTGCTCCTCTGGATCGCCGCCGGCGCCTGGCTGCTGACCTTCACGGTCCTCGCCACCCACCCGGGCCGCCGACAGCCCTAGGCCTGTCGTCAAAGTCCCGCCTGCCCTGCGGGGCCTTGTGCCGCACCTCGCTGCGTTGTCGGGGCGCCCGAGTACGTCCGGTACGCGGTCGCCCTCCGCCTTGCGATGCACGGCGCCCGGGGGCACCTCCCAGCGGTAGGCGGGGGAACGCCGCGGGTCTCCCCTTCGGGCGGTCGGCGTTCCTTCGCGGATACGCCCTAACCCGCCGCGGGGCCGCGGCGGCCGGGGGTGGTCAGCGCGGCCGCCAGGGCGATCCACACGAGCAGGGCCAGCGCCAGCGCCAGGGCCCAGCGGGATCCGTGGCGCAGCGTCAGCAGCCCGCCCGCCAGGGCCCCGCAGAACAGCACCGCCACCGACACCAGCCGTCGGACGGCGGTGCGGTCCCACGGCTCGGCGGCCAGGCCCGTCAGCGTCCGGGTGACGACGGTCGTGGTCAGGTCGGGCACGGCCAGCCGGAGCACGACGGCGTTCTGCAGGCCCATGCCCAGCGCGAGCAGCGCCACCACCGCCAGTGCCGTGGCCCCGCCCGCCGTCAGGGCGAGCGCCCCGCCCACCAGCACGGCCTGCGCCGCCACCAGCGGAGCGAACATCCGCTCCGGCTCCCCGCCGCGGCGCAGCCGCCCGGCGGCCAGGGCGCCGGCCAGGAAGGCGCCGACCGCCAGCAGCGAAGCCGCGGCCGACAGCGAGCGGTCCCCGGCGAGCGCGAAACCCAGGAAGACCACGTTGCCGGTCATGTTGGCGACGAAGACGTGGCCGAGCCCGAGGAAGCTCACCGCGTCGACCACCCCGCTCACGAACGTCAGCGCGATCAGCAGCGCCGGCAGCACCCCGTGCGGCCCGTGGCCGCCCTGCGCCTCCGGCGGGAAGAGCAGCGCGGCCAGCGGCCGCAGGACGCCGCGCCGCGCGGGGGCGCCCGTCACCGCGGCGGACCCTGCGCCCCGGAGCCCGCGGTACGGGCCAGCATCGCGAGCTCCAGCCGGTTCGCGGCGCCCGACTCGGCCAGCATCCGGCCGACCAGCGCCTTCACCGAGCCCTCCGCGCCGTGCAGCCGCTCCGCGATCTCCCGGTTCGACAGCCCCGCGGCGACCATGCCCAGCACCTCGGCCTCCCGCGGCGGCAGCACGTCCAGGCGCGCCCGCGCCTGGCGGCGCTCGGCGGAGGCCGGTGTGCGCAGCGCGTCCAGGACCTGCCGCAACACCTGCGGCGACAGCACGGCGTCCCCCTCCCGCACCGCCCGCAGGGCGGCCAGCAGCTCCTCACGGGGGGTGTCCTTGGCCAGGAAGGCGTCCGCGCCGAGGGCCAGGGCCTGCTCCACGTCCGGGGCGAGCCCGAAGCCCGTCGTGACGACGATGTGCGCGGCGGCAGCGGCTTCCGCCCCGGAATCCGCCCCCGCGCCCGCCCCCGCGTCCGACCCCCCGTCCGCCCCGGACCGCGGCGCGCGCAACGCAGCCGTCGCCTCCACCCCGTTCATCCGCGGCATCCGGACGTCCAGCAGCAGGATGTCCGGCAGGTGCGCCCGTACGGCCTCCACTGCCTCGTGTCCGTCGGCGGCTTCGGCCACCACGTGGAATTCCCCCGTCGACTCGACGGACGTCCGCAGAGCCCTGCGGACGACGGGCTCGTCATCGGCGATGACCACCCGCCCCACGTGGCCGAGTTCCATGCGCCAACCCCGTTCCGAAATGGGACATAGGCATGAACCGTACCCGCCGTGACATCGGCTCCGGCCGAACGACCCGGAGTAGGGTCGCCCCATGGCATACACGTTCCAGGTGACCGTCGACTCCGCCGACCCGCATCCGCTCGCCGACTGGTGGGCCGCCGCCCTCGGCTGGGAAGTGGAGCGGACCGAGGAGGAGTTCATCCGCAAGATGATCGCCGAAGGCCAGGCGGGCGAGGACGACACCACCACGCACCGGGGAGCCCTCGTCTGGAAGGCCGGCGCCGCCATCCGCCACCCCGAAGGCATCGAGCGCGCGCCGCGCGTGCTCTTCCAGCTCGTCCCCGAGCCGAAGACGGTCAAGAACCGCGTCCACCTGGACGTCCGCACCGGCGCCGACGACCCCCAGGACGTCGTCGAACGCTTGATCGCCAAGGGTGCCCGGCGCCTGCACGAGGGCAGCCAGGGCCCCTTCACCTGGACCACGCTCGCCGATCCGGAAGGCAACGAGCTCTGCATCTCGCACTAGAACCGGCCATAAGATGCGTACGTGAACGTCATCCTCTTCGGCGGAACCGGAATGATCGGCCGGGGTGTTCTGCGGGAGTGCCTGCGCGACGACTCCGTCACGGCCGTCCTGTCGATCGGCCGCACCCCGCTCGGGGTCTCCCACCCCAAGCTGCGCGAGCTCATCCAGGACGACCCGTCCGACCTCCGCGGCCCGGACCTGGACCTGGGCTCGTACGACGCCTGCTTCTTCTGCCTCGGCGTCTCCGCCGTCGGCATGAAGGAGCAGCAGTACCGGCGCATCACGCACGACCTCACCCTCGCCGCGGCCCGCCCGCTCGCCGCCGCCAATCCCCGGCTGACCTTCGCCTACGTCTCCGGGGAGGGAACGGACAGCACCGAGCAGGGCCGTTCCATGTGGGCCCGCGTCAAGGGGGAGACGGAGAACGACCTGCTCCGGCTACCGTTCCAGGCCTACATGTTCCGCCCCGGCCTCGTGCAGCCCGTCCGCGGCATGCCGTCCAAAACGTTCCTCTACCGCGCCGGATACCTGCTGACCGCACCGCTCTTCCCGCTGCTGCGCCGCTTCGCGCCGAACCTCGTCACCACCACCGAGGCCCTGGGCCGCGCGATGATCGCCGTCGCGACGCCCGAAGCCGGGGTCCGCACGCGGATCTTGCGCCCCCAGGACATCAACCGGCTCGCCCAGACCCCTTCGGACCAGCGATAATTCGGTACCGGGCCGCCCCTCCCGCAAGCGAGAATGAGCCATCTCGAACCGGGAGGAACCCATGGGCCAGAGCCAGGCCTACCCGACGCTGCACGACCTGCTCCCGCAGCAGGAGCTGGCGGCCGCCATCGACGCCGGGCACGTGACCCGCAAGTCACACCCCGAACTTCCGCTGTCCATCTACACGTACACGCGGACGGCGCAGTACGAGCACGTCTGGAACCGGGTGACGATGCGCTGCCGCGGACTCGTCGCCGACGACGCCACCGGCGCCGTCGTCGCGCTGCCCCTGCCGAAGTTCTTCAACGTCGGTGAGCACGAGGCCGGCCGGCCCTACGCACCGGCCCTGCCCGACGAGCCGTTCGAGGTGTACGACAAGGTCGACGGCAGCCTCGCGGTGGTCTTCCACTACGCGGGCAGCTGGCGCGTCGCGTCCAAGGGGTCCTTCATCAGCACCCAGGCCACCTGGGGCCAGCGCCACCTCGACGGTCGGGACACCTCGGCACTCGTGCCCGGCGTGACCTACCTCGCGGAGGTCCTGTATCCGCAGAACCGTATCGTCGTCGACTACGGCGACCGCCGAGACCTGGTGCTCCTCGCCGCGTTCGGCCTGGACGGCACCGAGGTGCCGCTCGCCCGGGCCGCGCTCCACTGGCAGGGCATCGGCTCCGTCGTCACGGTGTGGCCCGCGATGCCGCTCGCCGAGCTGATGGCCCTGGCCGACTCGAACACGCTGCCCGGCGGTGAGAGTGCGGCCGGCACCGACGCCGAGGGCTTCGTCCTGCGGTTCGCCTCCGGCGTCCGCGCGAAGGCCAAGCTGTCCGAGTACGTACGACTGCACCGGCTGGTCACGGGTGTCTCCGAGCGGGACATCTGGCGCAGCCACGGCATCGAACGGTTCGCCGGCCTGCCCGCCAAGGAACTGGCGCAGGGGCTGAACTGCACGGTCGCCGACATCGAGGCCTCGGCGGGCAAGCCGCTCGAAGAGCTGCTGGAGCAGGTGCCGGACGAGTTCGACACCTGGGTCCGCGAGGTGGTCGCACGTCTGGAGGACGCGGCGGCGCAGCGCGAGCGCGCCATCGACGAGGCCTACGCCGGACTCGCCCATCTGGCGGGCGACCGGGCCGCGTTCGCGCGCGCCGCGAAGGCCCTGCCCGACCGATGGATCCGTGCCGCGATGTTCCTGCGCCTGGACGGCCGGTCCACCGAGCTCGTCGTATGGCGGGACGTGCGGCCGGAAGCGTCTGACCCCTTCACGACCGATGAGGAGCACTGACCAGTGTCCGAAGAACCCGCACGCCCCGTCGTCCACGTCATGACGGGGTTGCCGGCCTCGGGGAAGACGACGGCCGCGCGCGCCCTGCAGGCCGAGGCCGCGGGCCGGATGCGCCGCGTCAACCTGGACGACCTGCGAGCCATGCTCGACCTGCCCGACCCGGAGCGCGGCCGCTCGTACCGGCACGAGCAGACCGTCCTGGCCGTCCAGGACGCGGCCGTCCGCGCGGCCGTCGACGACGGCTTCGACGTGGTCGTCGACAACACGCACCTGACCTCCCGCATCCCCAAGCGGCTCAAGGCGGCGGTCGCCGGACGCGCGACCTTCGTCGTGCACGATTTCACCGACGTTCCGGTGGAGGAGTGCCTGCGCCGCGACGCCGCACGGGAGCGGCCGGTCGGCGAAGAGATCATCCGGATATTGAACGACAAGCGGACGAACGCCAAGAAGGGCGGCTGGCGGCTCACCGCGGAGTGGCTGAACGACCAGCCCACGGTCGAGCCGTACGTGCCGGACCCGGCGCTGCCCTCGGCGGTGATGTGCGACATCGACGGCACGCTCGCGCTGACCGGCGACCGCAGCCCGTACGACTTCTCGCGCTGCGAGATCGACGCGCTGAACGAGCCGGTGCGGTACGCGCTGGACGCCTTCCGGCGCGCCGACGGCGACACGATCGTGCTGCTGTCCGGCCGCGGCGAGGAGCACCGGCCGCAGACGGAGGCGTGGTTGAGCCGGCACGGGGTCCCGTACGACGAGCTGTGGATGCGCCCGCTCGGCGACACGCGCCGCGACGACGTCGTAAAGGCGGAGCTGTTCGACGCGCACGTGCGCCACCGGTACGCGGTGCGAGTGTCGCTGGACGACCGGGACCGGGTGGTCGCGGTGTGGCGCCGGATGGGCCTGCCGACCTGGCAGGTCAACTACGGCGACTTCTAGGTCGTCTTCTAGGTCGTCCTGCCCATACTGGGGTCATGACCGTGTTGATCGTGGACGCCGCGAACGTCGTGGGCTCCGTACCGGACGGCTGGTGGCGGGACCGGCGGGGCGCGGCCGAGCGGCTGCGCGACCGCCTCGCGCGGCGGGACCCGCTCGGCGGCGGGGCGGCCGGGGCGGCCGGGGAGATCGAGGAGATCGTCCTGGTCGTCGAGGGCGCCGCCCGGGGCGTCGAGTCCGTGCCCGGAGTACGGGTGGACCCGGCGCCCGGGAGCGGTGACGACCGGATCGTGGAACTGGCCGCCTCCTACGCGGAGCGCGGCTGCATCGTGGTCACGGCGGACCGGGAACTGCGCGAGCGGGTCCGGGCGTACGGGGCGCAGTGCCTGGGGCCGCGTACCGTACGTCCGGCGGACCGGCCGGGGGAGTGACCGGCCGGTGCGGGGCCCGGAAGGTCAGTCGCACCACTTCACGTAGTCCAGGTTCTTCACGTAGCGGGCCGTGATCCAGGCCTGCTTCCCCTGCTTCCCCTCCTTGCCGTCCTTCCCGTCCTTGCCGTCCTTCCCGTCCCTACCGTCCTTGCCGTCCTTCGGGTCTTTCCCGTCATGCTCGTCCATGGCGTTGCGGTCCTCGTCGTACGAGGCCCCCAGCTCGTTCATGGGCTGCTGTCCGTCGGTCTCCGCGCCGTCGTGCTCCTTCTTGACGTGGAGGAGGTACCAGAGGTTGTTGCCGTCGACCCACTCGCCGCGCACCTTGCACACGATCGCGACCTTGTGGTCCGGCTTCACCAGCCCCACGGGCTCCGAGCGGGTGGTCGGCTTGCTGCGGATCCTCAGCGGGCCGCGCGAGACGACCTTGCCGACCGTGTACTTCTCGCCCTGGTAGGTGCTGGACTGGTCGTTCTCCGGTTCGAGGACGACGAGCTCCTGCGACGGCGTGTCGGCCTTCGGACCGTCGTCCGCGAAGGCGGCGCCCGCGCCGACCGAGCCGAGCACCAGGCTTCCGGCGGCGAGAGCGAGGATGGTCCTGGTGGGCTTCTGCATGTGCAGGCTCCTCTACGAAGACATCCGCCCGGCCGCGGTGTGCCGCGGGCCGGGGCGGCAGCCACTCGGCTGCCACGGTCGACTATGGCGAGGGCGCGTCGAACAGCCCTGGTGACTCACCGTCGTTTAGCCCGAAATGCCCAATCAGTACCCCTCGGATCCGGAGGCGGACCACGGCGGCATCGCGGGCACCGCACCGTCGAGGCACCCGTTCGAGGGACTCCCGTGGCCCGTACATCTGGCTAGCATTTCTGTCGGTGCTTGGCGTGCCGTCCCACCGGGGACCGCACGAACCTGCACGTCCGACGAGGAGGGGCCCGGTCATGCAGACGAAGAACGGCGTGGTGGCGAGCGAGATTCCCGGCGCGGTGTGGGTCAAGAGCGCTGCCAGCGTGGGCAACGGCAACTGCGTGGAGGTGGCCGCCCTGGCGGGTGGTGACGTGGCCGTGCGCAATTCGCGCTTCCCGGACGGGCCGGCGCTGGTGTTCACGGCCGCCGAGATCGGGGCGTTCCTCGACGGCGCCAAACATGCGGAGTTCGACCATCTGGCCGGATGACGGGGGAGTTCCCGTGTCCGCCCTCCCCGAGCTGCGGCTGCTGGGACAGGAACTGCGCAGGTGCCGCGAGGCCCGCGGCCTCACGCTGCGCCAGGTCGCGCCCGTCATCCGCGCCTCGGTGTCGAAGATGAGCCGCCTGGAGCGCGGCGAGAGCCCGCCGAAACCGCGCGACGTACGGGACCTCGCCCGGCACTACGCCGTCGACGCCGACGGGATGCGGGCGATCGAACGGCTCCTGGAACACGCCCAGGACTGCGAGTGGTACGAGCAGTTCAGCGATGTCACACCCGACTTCCTCAAGCGCCTGATCAAGCTGGAGGGCGACGCGGAGGACATCTGCGTCTACGAGAACCTCGTCGTCCCCGGCATCCTCCAGACCCGCGCCTACGCCCGCCACATGGTGCGGGCGGTCATGCCCGGCGCCGACCGCGTGGAGGTCGACCGGGTCGTCGAACTGCGCACCGAACGGCAGCTGCGGCTGCTGGACGGCCCGCTGCCCCGGGTGACCGCCCTGCTGGAGGAAGGCGTGCTGCACCGGCGCTGCGGGAACGCGGCAGTGATGGACGAGCAGCTGACCCACCTGCTGCGCGTCGGCGACAGCGGCAAGGTGAACATCCGCATCCTGCCGATGGTCCGCGCGTACGGGACCACACCGCCCTACCCGATCACCCACCTGGGGTTCCATGACGGGCAGCACACCGAGGTCGCGTACGTGGAGCACATCAACGGTGCGAACTACGTGACCAGGCCTCGGGCCCTCGACGACTACCGCAACGCCCTCGGCGACCTGCGCACCGCGGCGGCCCCCGAGGACGAGAGCGTCGACCTGATCCTCGGGGCGAGACGGCAGTTCACCGCCGTTGCCGGCACCGGCGCCGGGTAGGCGTGCCGCCGTCCGGCCGTCCTGATCCCCCGGGCGGCCGGATCGCGGCGTCCTCCGGATGCGCGGGTCCGGAGCCGCCGCCACAGTGGGTCCATGGGTATCGATGACTACAGCGGTGGCCCGGGGGCCCAACAGACCGGCGTGCTGGTCGTGACGACGAACGACGTTCCCGGCTACCGGGTCGAGCAGGTCATCGGTGAGGTCTTCGGCCTCACCGTCCGCTCCCGCCACCTCGGCAGCCAGATCGGCGCGGGCCTGAAGTCGATGATCGGCGGCGAGCTGAAGGGTCTGACCAAGACCCTGGTGGAGACCCGCAACCAGGCGATGGAGCGGCTCATCGAAGCGGCGAAGGCCCGCGGCGCGAACGCCGTCCTGATGATGCGGTTCGACGTGACCGACGCCGCCGACGTCGGGACCGAAGTGTGCGCGTACGGGACGGCCGTCGTGATCGCCCCCGCCTCCTCCTGAACCCCTCGCCCACCAGGTAAGTCCAGGACGGGGCTGCGCTTCGTCCATGGGCCTGCGTGTCGTGCGGTCGTCCGCGAAGGAAGAGCCGACTCCCGCAAGCCCGATGCGAACCCCCTCCGGACGACCGCAGCCGCGGTCCCGGTCGTGCCGACCTCGGGCCGGTCGACGGCGGCGAACTCCTCGTGCCGCAGGCGCAGATGAGATGAAGGCCGTCGACAGCCGGGAGACCTCCGGCGAAAGCGGCAGCGCGGCCAACGTGCTGGACGGCGACGCCGCGACCAACTGGCCCACCGAGCGGTACGCCGCCACCGCCGATGCGATCTGGACGCGCCGGGCGCTCCGCTGCCTGACCCGGCACCAGGTGTTCACCTCCTACGACGGGTCGAACGGGGGGACGTCCGCCGCCACCGGCACCTTCGCGAACGCCACCGTCCGGCAGGACGTCTCGTTCCCGCCAGGACCGCCCGCCACGTCAAGCTCAGGGCCACGAGGGAGATGGGCGGCACCCCCTGGACCTCGGCCGCGGAGCTGAACGGCGGCTACCTGCCCTGAGGTCGGGGCCGAGCCGTCGGCCGTGCCGCCGTCGGCTGGGGCGCCGACTGCTGTTGGCGGAACCGGACGGGCGCCGTGCCCACCCGACGGCTGAACAGCCCGCTGAAGTACGCCGGATCCTCGCAACCGACCCGCCGGGCCGCCCCGGCGACCGACAGGTCGGTCCGGGCCAGCAGCTCCTTCGCCCGGTCCAGCCTGATCCTGCGCCGTACGGCCCCGCGCAGCTCGGGCAGGGGCATCCCGAGCCGGGCCGCGTCACCGCGTCGCCGTGCGGGGACACCCCGGCGCGTGCGTGGCGCAGCGCGACGAGCAGTCCGTGCACGGCCGCGGCGGCCTCCACCTCCAGCAGCGGGCCGCCGCGCCGGGCCGCCGGGACGATCCCGTCGACGGCGTGCCGCACCCCCTCGGTCCCGCCCAGCGGCACGTAGCCGAGATCGGCGTACGCCTCCACGCTGCGGCCCCGAGAAGTCCACGAAGCGCTCCTCCCTACCGGCCTGCGGCCCGGGGCCGACCACCGCGACGTGGTGGTCCGGGGCCCGGGGCCCGAACCGGCAGCAGGCCCTCATGTACCCCGACGCCGAGGCAGACCAGGCCGAGCCGCCTGGCTGTGCGGGGGCGTCGGCATCTGCGGGTGTGATCCACCGGGCCCGGGGCCCTCAAGGGGACGCGGGCGTCCGTCCCTTCTGCGGCCGTGGCAGCGGCTGCGTCCGTACGGGCCGGGGAAGGGGCCGCGGCTCACGGAGCCCGGCGGCCAGTCCGGCGACCACCACGACCAGGCCCAGCCACACCGGCGGGTCTGGGACCCCGCCGCCGCAGAGCGCGCCGATGGCGGCGGCGGCGAGCGGCGCGACCCCGGTCAGCAGCCCGGCCCGGCCGGCGCCCACGGCGGCCACCGTGCGGTACCAGAGGAGGAAGGCCACCGCGGTCACCATGACGGCGAGGTACCCGGCAGCCGCCCACTGGGCCGGTCCGACGCCCAACAGATCGGACGGGTGCTCGGTGAGCAGCGTCAGCACCCCCAGCATCACGGCCCCCAGCCACACCGCGTGCACCGACACCCCCCACGGCCCGTGCCGCCGCAGCACCGGCACGGCCAGCAGGGTGAAGGCGGCCTCACAGGCCAGCGCGAGCGCGGCCCAGGCCACCCCGGCGGCGTCGGTGCGGCCCGTCCCCTCCACCAGTACGGCCCCGGCCACGACCACGGGAGCCGCCAGCAGGACCCGGCGACTGGGGCTGCGGCGCTCCAGCAGCGGCCCCATCACGCCGAGGAGGACCGGTACGGAGGCCACCGCGACGGCGATCACGGCCGGTTCGGCATGCGCGACACCGCGGACGACGGCCACGTTGAACAGGACGAGACCGGTCGCCGCGATCCCGGCCAGCCAGAGCCACTCGCGGCCGCGCGGACGCAGTACCGGCACCCGGGCGGCCCGGGCGAGCGCGAGCAGGAGCAGGGTTGCGGCCGCGTAGCGGACGGCCTGCGTGGCGAACAGCGGGGCGTGGACCAGGGACCGCGAGACGGTGACGCTGCTGCCGACCAGCACCATGCCGAGGGCGCCGGGGGCCAGGTCCCGGAGGGAAGTGTTCATACGCCCCAGGCTCTGCCAGCATTGGACCCATGGACAGTGCCGAAGTGCATCGATCAAAGGGGTCCAAAGCCAGAGCGGGAGGCTCGGATTTCCTCCAGCTGGACCCGGCGCAGGCGCCGCCGGGCCGCCGCACCGAGTGGTTGACGGACCGCATCCGCGCCGCGATCGCCGACGGAACGCTGCCGGTGGGCAGCAGGCTCCCGGCCGGCCGGGTCCTCGCGGCGGAACTCGGGGTCTCCCGCGGACTGGTCACCGAGGCCTACCAGCGCCTGGCGGACGCGGGCCAGGTGGTGGGCCGCGGCCGCGCGGGAACGACCGTCGTCGCCGCACCGATCCCACCCGTCCCGCTCGCCCCGGCCCGTTCTGCGCCACCGTCCGCCCCGCCCGAGCCCGGCGCCCCGATCCCTTCTGGCGGACCGTTCGCCGCCGCCGGACCCGCGGGACCGGTGCGCCCGGCGGGACCGCCGGGCCCCGCTGGTCCGGCCGATCAGGGCGATCAGGGCGATCAGGGCCGGCAGGGCGGTCAGGGCGAACCCCTCGCCATCCTCGACCGGGTTCGCTCCGCCGAACCCGGGTGCCCGGCCGGATCCGGCGGCCCGGAGGAGCCGGCCCGCCAGAGCGCACCCCTCGCCCCGGCCGACCCGGTCCGTTCCGGCGGTGTGGCCGGGCTCGGGTCCGTCGTCGACGAGCTGCGGGCGGTCCCCGCGCGGATCGACCTCTCACCGGGGGTACCGGACCTCACCGCGTTTCCGCGTACGGCCTGGCTCCAGGCCGAGAGGAGGGTGCTCGCCGATCTCACCCCGGGTGACTTCGGCTACGGCAACCCGCAGGGCGCGCCCGCCCTGCGGACGGCGGTCACCGGCTGGCTGGCCCGCAACCGCGGGATCCGCGCCGACCCCGACGAGGTCGTCATCGTCGCGGGCGTCGCCCAGGCGCTGGGCCTGCTGTCGCACGTCCTGCGCGAGGGAGGCGTCGGGAGGGTCGCCGTAGAGGACCCCGGCTCACTCGGGGCCCGGCAGCAGCTGGAGTACGGCCGGCTGGAGACCGTTGCGGTCCCGGTGGACGGAGGCGGGCTCGACGTCGCCGCACTGCGGGCGAGCGGAGCCCGGGCCGTGCTGCTGACCCCGGCGCACCAGTTCCCCACCGGGGTCGTACTCGACGGCGAGCGCCGCCGGGACCTGCTCGCCTGGGCGGCAGCCGGAGGGCTCGTCGTCGAGGACGACTACGACGCCGAGCACCGCTACGACCGCGCACCGGTCCCCGCGCTGCGCGCCCTGCTGCCCGACGGCGTCTGCTACGCCGGGAGCGTCTCCAAACTGCTCGCCCCCGCGCTGCGCCTCGGCTGGCTGCTGGTGCCGCCGCGCCTGCGCGACGCCGTGGTCGCCGCGAAGCGCTACGCCGACCTCGGCAATCCGCTCCTCGCACAGCTCGTGCTGGCCCGGCTGATGGACTCGGGCGAGCTGGAACGCCACCTGCGTTTCGTCCGGCGCCGCCACCGCCGCAGGCGGGACGCCGTGCTCCGGGCGATCGCCGCGCACCTGCCGGGCGCCCGGGTCCACGGAGCGGCGGCCGGCCTGCACTTGATGGTCACCTTCGACGGTGCGGCCTTCGAAGACACCGCGCTCGCCGCCGCGGGCCTGTCCCTCGGGGTCAAGGCGCACCCGCTGTCCTGGCACCGCATGCGGCCGGGCCCCCCGGGGCTGGTCCTCGGCTATGCGGCGGGCCCGCCGGGCGAGCTGGAGGAAGGGGTCGCCCTCCTCGGCCGGGCCCTGAGCCGCCTGACCCGAGCCGCCTGACCCGAGCCGACCCACACCCCCTCCGGAGCCGCCGGAGCGGAACTTTATGCTCTGCTGCATGCACCACGCGTCTGCCCCCGACATCACCGTGATCATCGCCGTCTACAACGCGATGCCCTACCTGACCGAATGCCTCGATTCGGCGCTCGGGCAGTCCCTGGGGGCCGAGCGGCTGGAGATCATCGCGGTCGACGACGGTTCCACGGACGGCAGCGGCGCCGAGCTGGACGCGTACGCAGCCCGGCACCCGCAGGTGCGAGTACTGCACCAGCCGAACTCCGGCGGCCCCGGCGGCCCGCGCAACCGGGCCCTCGACCTGGCCCGCGGCCGGTACGTCTTCTTCCTCGACGCCGACGACTACCTCGGCCCGCAGGCGCTGGAGCGGCTGCTGGACATGGCCGAGACCCAGGACAGCGACCTCGTGCTCGCCAAGCAGGTCGGGCTCGGCCGGACGGTTTCGGAGAAGGCCCACCGGCACGCCGAAGAGGCCGACCTCTACACCTCGGAGGTCTACCGCTCGCTGCACTCGGCCAAGCTGATGCGCCGCCAGGTCGTCGAGGACGCGCAGCTGCGCTACCCGGAGGACCTCTGGTACGGCGAGGACCAGGTTTTCGTGACGGGGATGTTCCTGGCCGCCGGGAAGATATCGGTCGTCGGCGACTACGACTGCTACTTCCTGCGCCGCCGCGACGACGGGCAGAACATCACCGCCCGCTCCCGGACCGCGGCCGAGACGGTCGCCCACATCGAGCGAGTTATGGCGCTGGTCGCCGAACGGGTGCAGGACCCGGTGGGGCGCCGTCGGATGCTCGGCCGGCACTTCCGCAGCCTGCTGCGCACCGCGCTGCGGCCGGCCGTCGAGGCCTGCCACGACGACCCAGGCTTCACCGCCGAGGTCTACGACCGGGCCCGGGCGCTGGTGCAGACGTACTGGCGGCCGGACATGGGCGGCGAACTACCGCGGATCGACTGGATCCGGCTGTACGCGTTCGCCTGCGGCCCGCTGGCCGCCTTCGAGCAGCTGATGGAGTACGAGCCGGCGGACGGGCCGGCCCCGCAGGAGATCGTCGACGACGGCCGCGTGTACCGCTGCTACCCGCTGTTCCGGGACCCGGCGGCGGGACTGCCGGACGTGCTCTTCGACGTGACCGACCTGCTCAAGACGCATCACCGGCTCTCTTCGCTGACCTGGAAGGCCGGCCGCGTACGGCTGACCGGCCACGCGTACATCCAGTCACTGGGGACCGGCGGCACGGGGAGCGAGCTCCTGTTGCGGGCGCGGGAGACGGGCGACGAACACCTGGTGCCGGTCAAGCCGCTCCCGGCGCCGGAGCTCACGGAGCTGGACCCGAAGCTGATCATGGCCGGCTTCCTGGCCGAGCTCGACCTGGCCACGGTGGCGGACGGCGCGCCGATCCCGCCGGGGACCTGGGACTGCTTCCTGAACGTGCGCGCGGACGGGGTCACCCGCACGGTCCGGCTGGGCCGCCGGCACGCACCGGAGCTGGACCGCACGGCACGCCGGGCCAAGGTCCTCGCCCGTGACCCGGGCGGCGCCACGGAGATCGCGGCCGCCCCCTTCTTCACCACCTACGGGAACCTGAGCTTCGAGGTGGTCCGCAGGATCCCGCTGCCCACGGCCTGACGGATCCTTCGCCGAAAAGTTTTTCGCAATCGGCGGCAACCTCCCGCGGGGTCGCGCGTCGTGCGGGGGTGAAGGGCGTCATTCCGCGTCCTCGCCGACCGTGACCCGACCGTGGAGAACCACTGTGATGAACCTGAAGCGCGTCCCCCTGACCCTCCGCCGGGCGGCCGTCACCGCTGCCGCCGCCGGGGCGGTCGTCGCGCTCGCCGGGCCCGCCTTCGCCGCGTCGGGGCCCTCGGCCACCCCCTCGCGCAGCGTTCCGCCGACCGTGCAGCCGAGCGCGAGCCCCACCCCCTCGCGCAGCGTTCCGCCGACCGTGCAGCCGAGCGCGAGCCCCACCCCCTCGCGCAGCGTTCCGCCGACGGGCGAGCCGAGCGTCCAGCCCAGCGGCCGGCCGAGCGCGCAGCCCAGCGCGGCACCCACGGCGACCCCGTCGCCGGCCGGCGACGAGCTCGCCCACACCGGCTCCTCCGCCACCACCGCCGCCATCGGGGCCGGGGCCGCCGGACTGATCGCCGCCGGGGCCGGCACCCTGTACGCCGTGCGTCGCCGCGCCAACGGCTAAGGAATCCCGTGCTCCACCTCGCCCCGCCCGCACCATCCGCACGCCCCGTCACGCTCGGCCTCGGCCGGGCGTGGCGGGGCTTGTGGGCGTCCGTCCTGCGCCGCGAGCGCGCCACCCCGCAGACCCCCGCGCAGCCGTACGGCCCCGCCCACGGATACGGGTACGGGTACGGGGCCGCGTACGGGGCCGAGGCGCGCGGTGATGCGCCGCAGCCCACCGTCACCGAGCTCTATCACGCGCACCGGCTGCGCATGGTCCGGCTTGCGGTGCTGCTCGTCGACGACCTGGCCACCGCCGAGGACGTGGTCCAGGACGCCTTCACGGCCCTGTACCGCCGCCACGGGGAGCACATCAGCGAGGTGGACAACGCGCTGGGCTACCTGCGCACCGCCGTCGTCAACACCTCCCGGTCGGTGCTGCGCCGCAGGCGCACGGCCCGGGCGTACACCCCGCCCGCAGCGGCCGACATCCCGTCCGCGGAGGACCACGTCGTCCTCGACGAGGCACACCGCGAGGTCCTCGCCGCGCTCGGCCGGCTGACCCCGCGCCGCCGGCAGGTACTCGTACTGCGCTACTGGGCCGAACTCAGCGAGGCGGAGATAGCGACCACCCTCGGGATCAGCCGGGGCGCGGTGAAGTCGAACGCGAGCCGCGCCCTGGACGCGCTGGAACGGATTCTGGAGGGACGGATATGACGCACGGCGAACACCCCGCCGAACGCCTCGTCGAACGCAGGCTGCGCCAGGCCCTCGACGCCCGCGCGGCGGAGATCACCGTCCGCGGGCTGCGCCCCGCGGACCCGCCGGGTCCGCATGCCCGGCGGCTGCCCGCCGTGCGGCTGCGGTGGAACCTGCGCCGGTTCGCGCTGCCGCTGGCGGGACTGGCCGCTGCTGCCGCCGCCGTGGCCGGCTACCTCGTACTGGGCCCGGACCCGTCCCCGGCCCGGCCGGTGCCGCCGGCCTCGCCGCCCGAGATCTCCGGTCCCGGGCCGACGCCGCGCTCGGGCACGGGTACGGGTACGGGTACGCCGGTCCCGTCGGTGGCGCCGTCACCGCTGCCGTCCAGGGCTCCCGGGACCCGATCGGCCCAGACGCCCGCTCCGACGCCTACCCCCTCCGGTCCGCGCTCGGCGCCGCCGTCGAGGTCGCAGACCCCCTCCGCCAGCCCCTCGACCCCGTCGCGCTCCCCGATCCCGAGCACGGCTCCCTCCAGGACCTGAGGGCCGCCCCGTGATCCCCGGCGCGCGCTGATCCCCCGGGGATTGCGGGACGGTCTTCAGCGAGCCGTGTTCTCCACGGCCGCGACCAGCGGGGCGAGTTCGGGGTTGCCCGCGGCCTCGTCGAGCGCCTCGCGCAGCGCGGTGTCGTTGGTCGGCCGGGCGGCGGCCAGCAGGGCCAGGCCGGCCTCGCTCACGTCGGTGTAGATGCCCCGCCGGTCCGTGTCGCAGATGTAGCGGTTCAGCAGCCCGCGGTCCTCCAGGCGGCTGACCAGCCGGGTGGTCGCGCTCTGACTGAGCACCACCGAGTCGGCCACCTGGTGCATCCGCAAGTGGCCACCCGGGCCGCTGTGCTGGCGGCTCAGGACGTCCAGCAGCGAGTACTCGCGCACGCTCAGCGCGTGTCCGGCCTGCAGGGCACGCTCGATGTGGGCCTCGATCCGCCCGTGCAGCAGGGAGAGGGCGCACCAGCCCTGGGCGAGGCCGGTCAGTGCGCTGTCGGTGGCCGTCATGGCTGCTCCTTCGAACCGTTGCCCGTGCCCGTGTCACCACGGGCGCCCTTCCAGGATAGGTCACTGCCGCAATAGCCCGCGCTTGCAATTATCCCGCGTCTGCAATTAATGTGAACGCATGTAAGCGGCGCCGGCAAGTGCCGCGGCAGCACCACCACCTCCCCCTTGAAGGGCACCCCCCTCATGCCTCTCGCACTCCTCGCCCTGGCCATCGGGGCCTTCGGGATCGGCACCACCGAATTCGTGATCATGGGTCTGCTCCCCGAGGTCGCCGCCGACTACGGCGTCTCGATCCCCACCGCCGGCTTCCTGGTCACCGGGTACGCCCTCGGCGTCGTCCTCGGGGCGCCGCTCATGACCGTCCTCGGCACCCGCATCCCCCGCAAGCGCATGCTGATGTTGCTCATGGGCCTGTTCATCGCGGGCAACGTGCTCTCCGCGCTCGCCCCCGCCTTCGGCGTCATGCTCGCCGGCCGTGTCGTCGCCTCCCTCGCCCACGGCGCCTTCTTCGGCATCGGCTCGGTGGTCGCCGCCGGTCTCGTCGCGCCGGAGAAGAAGGCCGGCGCGATCGCCATGATGTTCACCGGCCTGACCGTGGCCAATGTCGTCGGCGTTCCCCTGGGCACCCTCGTCGGCCAGACCCTCGGCTGGCGGGTGACCTTCCTGGTCGTCGCCGTCCTCGGCGTCCTCGGCCTGCTCGGCATCGCCCGGCTGGTTCCCGAACTTCCCCGGCCCGAGGGCGTCCGGATCCGCCACGAGCTGGCCGCCTTCCGCAACGTCCAGGTACTGCTCGCGATGGCGATGACCGTCCTCGGCTTCGGCGGCGTCTTCGCCGCGATCACCTACATCACGCCGATGATGACCAACGTCGCCGGCTTCGCCGACACCTCCGTCACCTGGCTCCTCGTCCTGTTCGGCCTGGGCATGGTCGCCGGCAACCTCATCGGCGGACGGTTCGCCGACCGCGCGCTGATGCCGATGCTCTACGCGTCCCTGGGCGCCCTGGCCGTCGTCCTGGCCGTCTTCACCCTCACCGCCCACACGAAGGTCGGCGCCGCCGCCACGGTCGTGCTGATCGGGGCGCTGGGCTTCGCGACCGTGCCGCCGCTGCAGAAGCGGGTCCTCGACCAGGCCGCCGGCGCCCCCACCCTGGCCTCCGCCGTCAACATCGGCGCCTTCAACCTCGGCAACGCGCTCGCCGCCTGGCTCGGCGGGCTCGTCATCGCCGCCGGGCTCGGCTGGACCGCCCCGAACTGGGTCGGCGCCGCGCTCGCCGCCTCCGCCCTGCTCCTCGCCCTCGTCTCGGGCGCGCTGGAGCGGCGTACCGCCACCCGCCCGGGCGGCGCGCGGGTCGTCGCCGCAGCAGCCCCCTCCGAGGTGTCCGTACCCGTCCACCACTGATCCGCGCCCCCCGTACGACACGCACCACCCGCACCACCACCACCACCACTGAGGAGAACCCCCGCATGTCCACCGCCGCCACCCCCGCCCGCACCGCCGTCGCCCCGCTGACCACCGAGGACGCCGAACTCCTCGTCTCCGCCGCCCGCACCGCCGCCGAGCGGGCCGGGGCCACGGTGAGCATCACCGTCCTCGACGCAGGCGGGCACCTGCTCGCCTTCCGCCGCGACGACCGGGCCGTGCTGATCTCCGGCGAAACCAGCACCCGCAAGGCCTTCACCGCCCTCCAGCTCGACGCGCCGACCGCCGACCTCGTCGACGCCGTCCGGCCCGACGGGCCCTTCCACACCCTGCCGACCGCCCTGGACCGGCCGCTCCTGTTCATCGCGGGCGGGCTGCCCGTCCACCGTGACGGCCGGCTCATCGGCGCCGTCGGCGTGGGCGGCGGCGCCCCCGACCAGGACCACGCCTTCGCCGCCGCCGCACTCGACGCGCTGCTCTGACACCCCCGCGCCCCGCCCCCGTCCCGGCCTCCGGGTCGCGCGCCCCGGTCCCCCGTGCCACGTTGGTACCGGGGACAGGGGTGCATGATGCGAAAGTCGAGACAGGTCCGGTCCAGCCGGCTCAAGAGGGGCCACGTCATCGCGACGGCAGCCGCCGCCGCGCTGGTCTCCCTCGCCGTCCCCGGCTGCACGGCCGCCTCCGAGGAGGCCCGCAGCCCCGACGGCACCGGCACGACGGGCTCCGCCGCCTCCGCGTCGGCACCCTCGGCCGCCGCGCCCTCGCCGACCCCCTCCTACGCGCTGTCCACCGCCCCGCGCACCATCCCGGCCGTACGGGAGCACGTACCGGCCCGCGGCCCCGGCTGGAAGCCTGCCGCCGACGCGCGGATCGTGGTACCGCCGAAGGACGCGGCCGCCCTCGCCGACGAGGGGAAACTCCTCGCCGGTGAACTGCGCATGGGCTTCGCCGAGACCGCCGACCTGCGCCCCGGAGACGTGGAACTGGCCCTCGGCGCCAAGGGCTCCGGACCGCCCGAGTCGTACACCCTCACCGTCAAGGACGGGCGCGTCCGGGTCACCGGCCCCGACCAGGCCGGCGTCTTCTACGGCACCCGCACCCTCAAACAGGAGGTGAAGTCCGGCGGGTCGGCCCCCGAGGGCACCGTGCACGACGCCCCGGCCAAACCACAGCGCGGCCTCAACCTCGACATAGCCCGCAAGAACTTCACCACGGGCTGGATCGAGGACCGACTGCGGCAGATGGCCGACCTCAAGCTCAACCAGCTCGGCCTGCACTTCTCCGACGACCAGGCCTTCCGGATCCAGTCCGACACCCACCCCGAGATCGTCTCCACGCCCCACCTCAGCAAGGCCGACGTCCGGCGGATCACCGCTCTCGCCGCCCGCCTGCACATCTCGGTCGTCCCCGAACTCGACTCTCCCGGCCACCTCGGCGCGGTGCTGCGCGCCCACCCGGGCCTCCAGCTGCGCGACGTGCAGGGCCGGGCCGTGAAGGGCGCCGTGGACATATCCGACCCGGCCGCGGCCAAGCTGATCGACGAACTGCTCCGCGAATACCTGCCGTTGTTCCCCGGCAGCCTCTGGCACCTCGGCGCCGACGAGTACCAGGCGCTGGTCTACCGTGATCCGCAGTCCTCCTTCCCGCAGCTCGCCCAGGCGGCCCGACAGCGGTACGGGCCCTCCGCGCGCATCCAGGACCTGGCCGAGGGCTGGCTGAACGACCGCGCGGACGTGGTGCGCCCGGCGGGCAGGGTGCCCAAGGCGTGGAACGACGGCTTCTTCACCGGAGGCGTGGTCCAGGCGGCCAAGGACATCCAGGTCGAGTACTGGACGGGCAAGGAGAACGGGGCCCGGCCGCCGCTGGAGTACCTGCGGGAGGGCCGCAAGCTCGTCAACCTGAACGACGAGTACCTCTACTACGTGCTCGGCCAGCCGAACCAGTTCACCTACCCCACCGGCAAGCGGATCTACGAGCAGTGGACCCCGCTCGTCCTGCGCGGTACGACCCCGGTGCCCGCGCAGTACGCGGCGCAGATACTCGGCGCACGGCTCGCCGTGTGGTGCGACCTGGCCAACGCCCAGACCCCGGCGCAGGTCGCCGAGGGGATCCGGCTCCCCCTGGCGGCACTGGCCCAGAAGGTCTGGGACCCCCGCCCGCCGCAGCCCGCCTGGGCCGGGTTCAAGGCCCTCGCCGATCGGCTCCAGCCCCCGGCCTGACCGGCCATATTCACTGGTCCGACCGCCGGCCGCCCTGCTTGGATGCCGGGATGAACAGTGCGAACAGTGAACTGCCGGACGGCTACGAGCTGTCCACCGACCCCGCCAGGCTCGACGCCGAGCTGATCCACCGCTGGCTGTCGCAGGACGCCTACTGGGCCCTCGGCCGCAGCAGGGAGAAGCAGGACCGGGCCATCGCGGACTCCTTGAACTTCGGCATCTACGACACCGCTTCGGGCGCCCAGCTCGCCTACGCCCGCGTCGTCACCGACCGGTCCACCTTCGCCTGGTTGTGCGACGTCTACGTCGACCCCGGTGCCCGCGGCAAGGGCCTGGGTACGGGCCTGGCCGCGGCGGTCCGCGACCACTTGGCCCCCTACGGCCTGCGACGGGTCCTGCTCGCGACCAACGACGCCCATGCGGTCTACGCCACGGCGGGGTTCGCGCCCATGGCCCACCCGGCCAAGTGGATGGTGCTCGGCGAACAGTGAACCAGGGGCGTTGCCGCCCCAGGGGGCGCCCGCTACGGCCGGTCGGCGGGGGCGCGGCCGTGCAGGCGACGGCGGATCCACTGGCCCGCCAGCGGCAGAGCTAGGACCACGGTCAGCGTCCAGGCCGCGGCGAAGCCCCAGATCAGGGGGAGGGACACGGTGACCGCGGCTGCGACGAGCAGGGCCAGCGTGACGGCACCGAGGAGCCAGGCGGCCACGGCACGGTGGCGCCCGCGGGTCTGCGCGGAGCGCAGGTTCCGCTCGAAGGAGGGGTCGCCCTTGAGGTCGGCCTCGATCGCGGAGAAGGCGCGCCGCTCCTGGTCGGAGAGTCCGGCTCCGTCCATGACGACCTCCCTCGGCCGGCGTCGCCGTTCGGCGCGCACCGCAACCTTTGGCCTGCGCATACCCGGCCTGGCGCGGTCCAACCCTCGGAGGCCGCCTCCCGGCGGGGGAGGCGGCCTCCGGCGCGGGGTCACCAGATGGAGTTGACCCACTCCGGGTGGTCGATGAACGGGTTGCGGTTGTGCTGGAAGGTGTCGAATATGACCTGGTTGCGGCGCTGCTCGAAGGCGTCCGGCGGGTCCTGCTGGTTCCACTGCTTCAGCAGGCTGATGCGGCCGAAGAGCGGGGCGGTGCCGTTGTTGACCTTGTCGTTCATCTCAAGGTCCGCGAAGCCGTCGCCGCCGTCGTAGCGCACGGCCATGTAGAGCAGCATGCGCGCGACATCGCCCTTGACCGCGTCGCGCGGCTCGAAGGAGTCGGAGTCGGTGAAGCTGCCGGGTGCTTCGGCGACCGGGCTGCCGCCCATGTCGAAGTCTTTGTTGCCGCGGGTGCTGTTGACCGTGACGTCCTCGGGGCGCAGGTGGTGCAGGTCCGTGCCCGGGCCGGTGGCGGTGCCGAAGTCGCCGTGGCTCTTGGCCCAGACGTGCTCGCGGTTCCAGTCGTTGGCGCCGCCGCCGTTGGTCGACTTGGACTGGGAGCGGCCCGAGTAGACGAGGATGACGTTGTTCGGGTTCGCCGGGTCCTGGTCGGTCACCTTCAGCGCGTTCCACACGCCGTCGTAGGTCACCTTGGACTGGTTCTTGATGATGTTGTGGAGGGCGGTCTTGAGCGCGGCTCCGGTCTTGCCCTCGGCGGCCGCGTAGTACGTGTCCACGGAGGTGGCGGTGGCGGCGGCCGCGTCGGCGTGGGGGGCCGCCGTCCGCTGCGAGCCGGCCGACGCGGTGGCCGGAATGAGCGCCAGGGTCGCGACGGCGAGGCCCGCGATCCAGGGAGTGCGTGGGGAGATTCTCATGATGTGGGGGATACCTCTTCGCAGGCACCGCCCCCGCCATGGCAGTTGGCGGGGCGTCAGGTGGCAGAGCAGAGGCTCACATTGTCATGTGCCCTACAGGTGAAATCCATGTGTCGGAAGGCCGGATTCTGTCGTTGCCGATCATTGGGCCGAACGGGTGAGGTCCCCTTGGCAGGACGCTCGGCTGCAGGCACGGTGGCGGGGGCCCCGGTCGGGGCCGTGCGCACCATGCGCACCGTGTGCACCGTGAACACCCCACCGGGAGCAGCCCATGGCAGTGAAGATCCTCATCGTGACCGGCGACGCGGCGGAGTCGCTGGAGGTCCTCTACCCCTACCAGCGCCTGCGCGAGGAAGGGTACGAGGTGCACATCGCGGCGCCGACGGTCAAGAAGCTGCGGTTCGTTGTGCACGACTTCGAGGACGGCTTCGACACCTACACCGAGAAGCCCGGCTACACCTGGCCCGCCGACGTGGCGTTCGCCGACGTGGACCCGCAGGAGTACGCGGCCGTGGTCGTCCCGGGCGGCCGGGCACCGGAGTACCTGCGCAACGACCCCCAGGTGCGGCGGATCCTGGCCGCCTTCACCGGCGCCGACAAGCCGGTCGCCCAGATCTGCCACGGACCGCTGATCACGGCCGCGAGCGGCGGGCTGGACGGCCGTCGGGTGACCGCGTACCCGGCGCTGGAACTCGACATGAAGGCCGCCGGGGCCACGTACGAGGACTCCGAGGCCGTGGTCGACGGCACCCTCGTCTCCGCCCGGGCCTGGCCCGACCACTCCGCCTGGATGCGGGAGTTCCTGAAGGTGCTGAGTGCCAAGGCGCCGCTGACCTGACGTACGCGGTGGCGGCGGTGAAGGGGAGGCTCCCCATTCCCTTGTGAAGTGTCCGGGTCCGAGGCAGCCGGGGACGCTGCGGTGTGCTGAGGTGTCAGTGTCAACCGATGCTGTTCAAACACCACTGCTCGCACGGCAGTTGAAAGGACACCACCGTGACTCGACCCGTGGGCCGGCGCAGTCTCCTCGGCGCCGCCGCAGCCATCGGCGGCGCCGCTCTCGTGGGACCGCTCGCACCGGTCGCCCGGGCCGCCCAGGTCCGGCCCACCGGGTCCCGGCCGGACACCCTGCCCACCCCGCCCGGATTCCAGCCCGAGGGCATCGCCGTCTCGCCCGGTGGCCTCGCCTACACGGGGTCACTGCTCGACGGGGCGATCTACCGCGTGGACCTCGCCACCGGGGCCGGCCGGATCCTGACCCCGGGGCTCGGAGCGGGAGAGATGTCCGTTGGACTCGCGCTAGCAGGCGACGGCCGGCTGCTCGTCGCGGGCGGCGCGAGCGGCCGGATCCGCGTCGTGCACGCCGGTGACGGCCGGGTGCTGGCCACCCACCGGGCGGCCACCGGGACGGGCTTCGTCAACGACGTCGTCGTCGGCTGCGGCGGGGCCTGGTTCACCGACTCGTTCAACGACGTCCTGTACTTCCTGCCCGCCGGTTCGGGAGTGGGCCCGGGCGCCGCCCGGGCCCCGCTCGCCGTGCCGCTGTCCGGCGCATGGGTCCCGACCCCGCCGGGCGGCCAGGTCTGGGGCGCCAACGGCATCGAGCGGACCCCGGACGGCCGGGCGCTGCTGGTGGTCAACGACAACGCCCAGGCGCTGTTCCGCGTCGACCCGCGCACCGGCGCCGCCGCCGGTGTCGAACTCGACGGCGGATCGGTGGCGAACGGCGACGGGCTCGTCGTCCACGGCCGCACGCTGTACGTCGTCCGGAACTGGAGTTACGCCGTCGACGTGTTCACGCTCGCCGCGGACGGCCGGCGGGCGCGGTTCGTCCGGCAGATCACCGATCCGCGCTTCGACGAACCGACCACGGCGGCGGTCCACGGCGGCCGACTGTACGTGGTCAACGCGGCCTTCGACTCCGACTGGTCGGACCCGGCCACCGCGTCGACGATCGTCAGTTGCCCGTCGTGATCGCCGGGGCGGGCTCGTTCCTGTAGTTGGCCGAGCCGAAGTTCTTCTTCACCGCTGCGTCCCAGGAGCCGTCCTGGACCATCTTCTTCAGGGCGACGTTGATCTTGCCCTGGAGTTCCTTGTCGCCCTTCTTGACGCCGATGCCGTAGTTCTCGTTGCTCAGGCTCAGCCCGACCAGCTTGAACTTGCCGGTGTTGCCCTTCTGGGCCGCGTAGCCGGCCAGGATGGAGTTGTCGGTGGTCAGGGCGTCGACCAGGCCGTCCTGGAGCGCGATGACGCACTCCGAGTAGCCGTCGAGCTCCAGGAGGCTCGCCTTGGGGGCGAGCTTGTCCTTGACGTTCTGCGCCGAGGTGGAGCCGGTGACCGAGCAGAGCTTCTTGTTGTTGAGGTCCTCGGCCTTGGTGATCGAGGTGTCGTCGGCGCGGACCAGCAGGTCCTGGTGCGCGAGGAAGTAGGGGCCGGCGAAGTCGACCTTCTCCTTGCGCTTCTCGTTGATCGAGTAGCTCGCCGCGACGAACTTGACCTCGTTGTACTGGAGCAGCAGCTCGCGGTCGGAGCTGTCGACCTTCTTGAACTCGATCTGCTCGGGCTTGTAGCCGAGCTCCTTGGCGATGTACGTCGAGACGTCCACGTCGAATCCGGAGAAGGCCCCGGTCTGCTCGCGCAGCCCGACGCCGGGCTGGTCGAACTTGATGCCGATGGAGAGGTTCCCCTTGGGGCCGCTGTCGCCTTCGCCGCACCCGGAGGCGGTCAGGGCGAGGCCGATCACTGCGACCAAAGCACCGGCCTTGGGAACCTTCATGCTGCACTCTTTCCTTGGGGACGCGACGCGCTGCGGGATCTCCGGCAGGAACCGCGGATGTGTACGACGCGTCAAGACGCGTGGGGGACGCGTAGAGGACGCGTGTACGAGGAAGCTAGGAAGGTGGCGGGCGTGGTGTCACTGGAATTGAGCAAAACTTGAGGTAACGATCCGGCGCGACCGGCGTTTCTGCGGAGGATTGGGCTGCAAACGGGATAAAGGGGTGCCAATCCCACGGCAAGTTCGGTGCAGGTCGGCTGAAATGTAATGCTGCCGGGGCAAGGGGTCCACATCCGCTTCATCCGTACATTTCGCCTCGGGCAGGCATTCAAACTGGTGATCGAGTTTCGGCCTGCGGGTGGGTATGATCTCCCGCAGCAAGGCCGTAGCGCAGAGGTCGTCGCGCCCAAGCATCGAGCTGGAGGACGTCGGTTCGAATCCGACCGGTCTTGCGTCTTCTTCATGTGTTTTCTCTTGTCGTTGTGGACGCCGGGCACCGGCGAAGGACCGGTGGAGTGGTGATGACACAGCCGACACCCGTACGGTGCCCCGCGATCGAGCACCCCGACCTGCCGCTCGCCGACCCGGCCGGGCTCGACCCGCTGCTCGCGCGGCTCGCCTCCGGGCAGGACGTCGCGGCCGACGAAACCTTCCCGATCGGCACCCTGCGCGCCGACGGCCGCGTCGACCTGTGCAAGCAGGGGCTCGGACCGGCCGGCGCCGCCCGCGTGGTAGCCGTCGCCGCGGTCTCCGTCCACGCCCGGCACCTGCTCCTCGGCACCAACTCCATCGGTGACCAAGGCGCCCGCACGCTCGCGGACGCCCTCACCGGCGGACACGCACTGCACACCCTCTACCTGGGCTGCAACCGGATCGGACCCGACGGCGTGGCCGCCCTCGCCGGCGCCCTCGCCGACGACACCGACGTCAAGGCCCTGTGGCTCAAGCGCAATCCGGTCCTCGAAGACGGCGCCCGGACCCTCGCCGCCCTGCTGCGCCGCAACCGGACCCTGCGCACCCTCGACCTGGTCAACACCGGCATCGGCATCGAAGGGGTACGCCTCCTCCTCGACGCCCTCCGCAGCCGCGAGACCCCGCTCGAACGCCTCTTCCTCGGCGGCAACGGCCTCACCGCCGAGGCCGCGCCGCTGCTCGCCGCCCTCATCCAGGAGACCGGGGTGCGCGAGCTCTACCTCCCCGCCAACCACCTCGGCGACGAGGGCACCGCGATCCTGGCCGCCGCCGCGGCCGCCGACCCCGCGCGCCCGGTCCGCCTCGGCCTCAGCGGCAACGGCATCGGACCGGCCGGCGCCCGGTCCCTCGCCGACGCCCTCGGCGGAATCGAGGCCCTCGACCTCGGACGCGCGATGTCCGAGCGCAGCCTCGGCTCCACCGGCAACGACACCGGCGACGAGGGTGCGTACGCCCTGGCGGCAGCACTGCCGGGCAGCCCGCTGCGCCGACTCGAACTGCGCCACACCGGGCTCACCGGGCGCGGCGCGAAGTGCCTGCTGGCCGCGGTGCCCCAGGACTCCCCGCTGGAATACGTGGGCCTGGGCCCCGGCCTGCCCCGCAAGGTCAAGCGGTCCTTCACCACCCGGTTGCGGCCCGCCCGGCCCGCCCACCCCGACCTCGGCGCGATCACGAGCGTGTACCGGTGAGCCCGCGCACCGAACTGCCCGGCGGGTTCCTGGCAGAGGACGGCCCGGCCTGGCAGCGGATCCGACGCCACGCAGTCCCCGGCTGGATGATCGAGCGCGCCACCGGACACCGGCTGGCCGGCGACTGGCGGGCGGCCTGCGCGGCCGCCGCCGTGGACGTCCGGTTCGACTTGATCGAACTCGCCGCCCGCCACGGAGCCCCCGTCGCGGAGGCGGTGGAGGAGGACCTGCGCCACCTCGCCCCGGACCTGGTCCGCTGGCACCTGCCCCGCGTCCTGGGCGGCCGTACGACCATCGACACCGACCTGCGCGTCCTGCTCGCCCGCTACGGGGCCGGCGACGGCGCGCCGGTGCTGTCCGTGACCACCGGCGCGATGATCGAGGGCCCGCAGCGGCTCCGGCTGGACTGCGCGCCGATCGACCCGGCCGAACGCAACCGCGTCCGTGCGGGAGCCAACCAGCTGCGCGCCGAGGACTGGACCGCGGCCCGCCCGCTCTGGGACGCCCGGCACACCGCCGCACTGCGCGAACGCCACACCGGCGGCGCGGACCGGCTCCCCTTCTTCCGCCCGGACGGCACCCCGCTGCTCCCGGACGAACTGCCCACCGCCGATCCCGGAGCGGCCGACCCGGCGGCGCGCGCCGAGTGGGTCGCCCTGCTGCACGCCCGCGGCGACCACGCCGCAGCGCACGAGGCCGCGGGCATCGAGCGCGACCTCACCCTCCCCGAGGAAGTCACGCGCTACGGTCGCGGGGCGGACCCGGACACCCTCACGGCCTCGCCCGCCCTCGACCTGACCCGGCTGGGGTCGGAGGTGCGGCGCCTCGCGGCGGCCGGCGCGGGAGACCGGTTCAGGATGGCCGTGCACTGGCGCGGCAACCTGCTGGTGGAGCCGGCGGGCCCGGGATCGGGCGAGCGACTGCGCACCAGGGTGGTCGGCTGGGACGAGCTGAAGGACGTGCCGCGGCTGCCGCTGTACGCGTGGAAGCGGCTCCCGGACCTCGAACTGGTGCGCACCGGCCGGATCGCCCCGCGTGAGCTCCACCCGCTCGTCGTCGAGGCCCTGTTCCCCGAGGCCGGTCCCGCCGCCGGTCCGCCCGGACCCGCCGGGGCCGCACCCGTACGGGTGCGCTGCCGCGGCGAGTGGCACGAGCTCCGCTCCCAGGGCGGCGTACTCGACCTGCTCCCGCACAGCCGCGAGGAGCAGCAGCGCGAGCGCGCCATGCGGGCGTTCGGCGGGGCGATCGAGGGCTGCTTCGCCGTGCAGCAGATCTGGACCACGGGCGAGGGGCGGCTCCCGCGCGCCCTGCGGGCGCAGCGTCGGGAGCTGTTCCTGCGCGCCCAGCACGGGGACACCCCCGGCGTCGTGGCGCTGCTCGACGCGGGTACGGACCCCCGGGTCCGGGACGCCCGCGGGTACACGCTGCTGCACCAGCTCCACCTCCTCGACCACGAAGCCCTGCTGCCGCGGCTGCTGTCGGCGGGCCTCGACCTGGAGGCCCAGGCCAAGTCGGGGCACACCCCGCTGCAACTGGCGGTCCAGTACGGCGGCTCCGCCGACCTGGTCCGGGCGCTCGTCGCGGCCGGCAGCCGGATCGACGTCGTCGATGAGGCGGACCTGTCGCTCGCCCAGGTGGTGCGCCGGTACAAGCGCACCGATCTCGCCTTCCTGCGCAGCCGGGTGGAGGAGGAGTTCCCCGACGTCGGCTCCGAGTGGTTCGACGAATACATGGACGAGCGCGAGTCCGACGAGGAGTCCGAGCAAGCATGAGCACCGAGCTGCGGCCTCCGCAGGCCCTCGCGGCCGCCGACGCCCTGGGCGCCCGGCTCCGCGCCACCCGCACGGAACCCGCCACCAACCCCCAGCTCGAAGCACTGGCCCTGGCCGTGACGGCCAACCAGCCCGTGCTGCTGTGGGGTGAGCCGGGCATCGGCAAGTCCGCCGGCATGCAGCAGCTCGCCGACGCCCTCGGCGTCGGGCTGGAAACGGTCATCGCCAGCGTCCACGAGCCCTCCGACTTCGCCGGTCTGCCGATCGTCGGCGACGACCCCGCCACCACCGGCGTGCCGATGGCCCCGCCGGACTGGGCGGTGCGTCTCGCCCGCACCGGCCACGGACTGCTGTTCTTCGACGAGCTGTCCTCCGCCCCGCCCGCCGTGCAGGCGGCGCTGCTGCGCGTGGTCCTGGAACGCCGGATCGGCAGCCTCGTGCTGCCCGAGTCGGTACGGATCGTCGCCGCGGCCAATCCGCCGTCCAGCGCGGCGGACGGCTGGCACCTGAGCCCGCCGCTGGCCAACCGCTTCGTCCACCTCGACTGGACCCACAGCCCGCGCACCGTCGCCCGCGGCCTGGCCGGCACCTGGCCCGAGGTGGCCCTCCCGGCCGTCGACCCCGCCCGCGTCTCCGGGGCCGTGGCCCGCGCCCGCGGTGTGATCTCCGGCTTCCTCACCGCCCGGCCGGGCCTGGTCCACCACATGCCGAACGAGGCGGAGGGCCGCGGCCGCGCCTGGCCCTCCCCGCGCACCTGGGAGATGGCGCTGCGGCTGCTGGCCACCGGGTACGCGTCCGGCGCCGGCGGCGAGGCCCTGGCCGCCGCGCTCACCGGCGCCGTCGGCGACGCGGCCGGGATCGAGCTGCTCTCGTACGTGGAACACCTCGACCTGCCCGATCCGGACCGGGTGCTCGCCGACCCCGACGCCTTCGCCCTGCCCGAACGCGGAGACCGGCAGCTGGCCTTCCTCATCGCCGTGGTCGCGGCCGTCCAGGGCGAGCTCACCCGCCCCCGCTGGGAGGCCGGCTGGGCGGTCCTGGCCAAGGCCGTGGAGGCGGGCGTACCCGACGTGGCGGCGCGGGCGGCGGCCGACCTGGCCGCCATGCGCGACCTGGACTGGCCCGTGCCCGCCGGGATCGACGCCTTCGTCGAACTGCTCCAGCTCTCCGGCGCCCTGCCGGGCAGCGGCTGACCGGCCCGTGACGGTGCCCGTGGACGGCGCGGCGGCCGGCCGGCCGGCGGACGAACTGTCGGCCCACGCCCGCCTGGACCGGGCCAAACTACTGGCCGCCCGGTACAAGGCGGCCGAGGCCCGGCCGTACTTCGCCTCCGCCCTCTACGCACTCACCGTGGTCCCCTCGGCCGGGGTCCCGACGATGGGCGTGGACCGGCACTGGCGCTGCTACGTCTCGCCCTCCTTCGTCGACGCGACGCCGGTGGCGGAACTGGCCGGGGTGTGGATCCACGAGGTCGCCCACCTGCTGCGCGACCACCACGCCCGGGCCGGCCGGCTCCCGGCCGCCGACCAGCGCGACCGGGTACGCGTCAACATCGCCCAGGACTGCGAGATCAACGACGACCTCCTCGCCGACGGGCTGGCGCTGCCCGAGGGCAGGATGGAGCCCAGACTGTTCGGCCTGGCCACCGGCGGGCTGTTCGAGACGTACCTGCCCGCGATCCCCGCCACCCCGCACGCACCCGACTGCGGCTCCGGGGCCCACGGCACGCCGGCGCCCTGGGAACTCGCCGAGGGGGCCGGTCCCGCCCGGATCGGCCCCGTCGAGGCGGAGGCGCTGCGCCGGCAGACCGCGCAGGCCATGCGCACCCACCAGCGCACCCGGGGCAAGCTCCCGGCCGGCTGGCAGCGCTGGGCGCAGGAGCTGCTGGAGCCCACCGTCGACTGGCGCCGCGCGCTGTCCGGGGCGGTCCGGGAAGCCGCCGCCTGGGCGGGCGGTGCGGTGGACTACACCTACCGCAGGCCCTCGCGCCGCACTCCGGCGCTCGGCGGCCGGGTGGTACTGCCGAGCCTGCGCCGGCCGCTGCCGCGGGTCGCGATCGTCATCGACACCTCGGGGTCGATGGGCGAGGACGAGCTCGCCGCCGCGCTCGGCGAAGTCACCGGCGTCCTGCGGGAGGTGGGGGTCCGGGGCAACCGGGTCGCCGTCCTGGCCTGCGACGCGGACGTGCACACGGTGGCCCGGGTGACGAGCACCGACCAGGTGACCCTGGCCGGTGGCGGCGGCACGGACATGCGCGTCGGCATCCGCGCCGCGCTGGCGGTGCCGGACCGGCCGAACATCGTCGTCGTCCTGACCGACGGGTACACCCCGTGGCCGGACGAGACCCTGTCCTGCCGGCTGATCGCCGCGCTGATCGGGGCCGACGCGCCGCAGCCGCCGGGCTGGGTGGAGACCGTACGCGTCTTGCGCGCCTCCTGAGGGAACCGGCCCAACTGGCCGGGAACGTACGCTCGTCCTGACCCGCAGGCCGGCCGCATGACAGCATGGCCGGGCAACACCCGGCAAGCGGAGGGGGAGTTCGGTGAGCACTTCGACGAGCGGAGTACGCAAGAGCCTGGCCAAGGTGGAGATCGCACTGCGGTGGGATCCGAGCCCCGCGGGCACGCCCGCCCATGACCTGGACATCATCGCGGCCGTCTACGGCGCCGCGGACCCCTACGGGGAGCCCGTCCACCTCGTGCACTTCGGCAGTCGTTCTCCCGATGGCACCATCACCTTAAACCGTGACAGCCACACCGGCCAGGGCTTCGGGTTCGACGAGGTGATGACCGTAGAACTGAACCGGATGGCGCCGGAGTTGGCGCGCGTGGTGGTGGGCGTGGTCATACAGGAAACCGGACCGCGGGACGCCCGCACGAAGACCTTCGCGGCCATAGGCGGTACGGGGGTCCGGATCCGGGAGGGCTACACCGATCTCGCGGTGAGCGACTTCGCCGGGGTCCCGGCCGCCACGGCGGCCACCGTCGCGGAGTTCACCCGCGACGCCGCGGGCGTCTGGTCGCTGGACGCCGGGGTACGGGGCTTCGACGCCGATCCGGAAGAGTTCATCCGCAGCATGGGCGCCCCCAGGTCCTGAACGGGGCGTGCGGCGGGTCTGCGGCCGCACAGACCGGGCGGTGGTCACTCCCTCCCAGCGGGTGAGTGACCACCGCCCCGTCCGGTGGCGCGCTGCCGCCGTCCCCACGAGGCAGCGCGGGCGGGTCGCCGTCCGGTCATCGGAGACGGCGGCCCACCGGTTCAGGGGGCCCGGTCCGGTTTCGGGCCGGGGGCGGGGACGGGTGCCAGGCCCAGGGCGGGCAGTAGGGCCGCGTCGACGAACCGGACCAGGTAGTCCGCGTCGGCGTACCGCCCCTCCAACACCGGCCGGATGCGCAGTACGCCCATCAGCTGGGCCGGCAGGAACTCCACGGCCGGGTGGTCCGCAGCGATCTCGCCGCGCGCCACGGCCCGTGCCACCATCGCGTCGAACGCGGTCAGCTCCGGTTCGACCAGCGCCTCGCGCAGCGCCGCCTGGAGCTCCTCGTCGCTGAGTACGGCATGTCCGAGGGCCTGGGTGAGCCGGGTGTCGCGCCCCGAGTTGCCGGCCGCGATCCGGGCCGCCTCGCGCAGGTCGCCGGCGAGCGTGCCGGTGTCCACCGCGACCAGAGTGCCCTGACGGTTGGCCCGCAAGGCTGCCGCGACCAGCTGGGGCTTGGTCTTCCACTGCCGGTAGAGGGTCGACTTCCCGCAGCAGGCGCGGGCGGCGACGCCCTCCATGGTCAGGGCCTCGTACCCGTTCTCGCGCAGCATGTCCAGGACGGCGTCGTAGAACTCCTGCACCCGCTCCGGGGTGATCTTGGAGCGGCGCGCGGCGGGCGGCGGCGACGTCATGGTGAGCGGCTCTCCTCGGGGCTCCGCGGTGGATGGTTCCGTGGGAAAAGTGTACGGGAACGCAAGCGTATCGGTACACCCCCGTATCGATACGCGAATGTATCGATACACTGGCGTGTCGATGTACGCGCGGCCGGCCGGGGCCGGCCGCCGCACACCGGCACACCAACCGCGTGGCCATCCACGCCACCCACGTGTGGGCGGCGCGCGAGCACAGAGAAGAGAGAGCGGGGGAAATGAGCTCCCACACCACACCCGACGGGCCGGCCGACGGCCCGGGAACCGGGCAGCGGCGCCGTCTCATACGCGAGCTGCTGCTCGTCGCCGGCCTGTTCGCCGTCTACAAGGCGGGCCGGATGCTCTCCACGGACCGCACCGACGAGGCCTTCCGCAACGCGGGCCGGATCTGGGACGCCGAGCGCGCCCTGCCCCTCCCCGGCGAAGGCGCGATCCAGCGCCTGCTCCTGCACGGAGCCGGCAGCGGCGGGGCCGGTGACGTCCTCGTGCACATCGCGAACACCTACTACGCGGCCGTGCACTTCCCGGCGACCGTCCTCTTCCTGATCTGGCTGTACCTGCGCCGGCCCGGCCACTACCTGTGGGCCCGGCGCACCCTCGCCGTCCTGACCGGCGCCGCCCTCGCACTGCACCTCGCCTTCCCGCTCGCACCGCCCCGGATGCTCGGCGCCGCGCACCTCGTCGACACCGCGCAGGTCTACGGGCCCTCCGTCTACCGGGCCGCGCCCGCCGCCGACACCATGGCCAACCAGTTCGCCGCGATGCCCTCGCTGCACTTCGGATGGGCACTGATGCTGGCGCTCGGCATGATCGCGGCCACCCGGTCCCGCTGGCGCGTGCTGTGGCTGCTGCACCCGCTGGTGACCCTGCTCGTCGTCGTCGGCACCGCCAACCACTACTGGCTCGACGCGATCGTCGCCACGGTGCTGCTCGGCGGGGCACTGCTGGTCGTCCCGCGCCCACGGGTCCGTACCGGATCGCTGCCCGTCGCACGGCACCTGCCGCGCCCCCGGAGCACGGCGTCGGCGGCCGGGGCAGGGCCCGGGGCGGCGGTACCGGTCGAAGTCGCCGGAGCTGCCGAGGTCGTGGCGTCCGCCGAGGCCGTGGGGGCCGGCCGATGAACGCCACCGCCCTCGCCGTCGCCCTCTGCCTCGCGTCCGCCGTCGCCTACGCGGCCGCCGCCGTCGCCCAGGAGCGCCTCGCCCGCGCCGCCGTCGCCCGTAGCGCCGGAGCCCTGCTCGGCAACGGCGCCTGGTGGTGGTCGGCCGGGCTCAACGCCGGCGCCGCGCTGCTGCACGCGGCCGCCCTGCGCTACGGACCGCTCACCCTGGTCCAGCCGCTGGGCGCGCTGACCCTCGTCGCCGCCGTCCCGCTCGGGGCCCGTGGGGCCGGCCGCCGGGTCGCGGCCACCGAATGGCGGGGCACCCTGGCCACCGTCGCCGGGCTCGGCCTGCTGCTGCTCCCGGCCTCCGGTCCGGCCCCGGACGACACCCTCACCCTGGCCGAGGCGCTCGCCGTGTCCGGGGCCACGGCCGCCGCGATCGTGCTGCTGACCGTACGCCGGGACGTGCGCTCGGGGCTTCGGCACGCGACGGCGTCCGGGTTGGCCTCCGCCGTGGCCTCCGCCCTGACGCAGACGGTGGCAGTCGCGGGGGGCCGCGGCGGGGCCCTGCTCAGCGTGCGGGTCGTCTCCGTCGCCCTGCTCGTCGTGGTGTTCGCGGTCGGCGGGATGTTCCTGTCGCAGCGGGCCTACCGGGGCGGGCTCGGGGCGCCGCTCGCCGTGGTGAACCTGGCCAACCCGCTCGCTGCGGCCGCCATCGGCATGGTCCTGCTCGGCGAGCGCATCCAGGGCGGCGCCGTGGGGCTCTTGCTCGCCGTGGGCGGTGCGCTCGCCGCGGCGCGCGGCGTACTGCTGCTGACGCGCACGGCCCCGGCGCCGGCCCCGGCGCCCGTATCCGCGTCGCCGGCCGCCGCGCCCCCCACGCGCGTAGCGGCATGACGCCCGAGCTGAGAACCGTTTCGCCGGTGTGCGCGTCCTCCCAGGTGAGAACAGACGGACACGAACGAAGCGGAGTGAACGACCATGGGGATCGTCAGCTGGATCGTCCTGGGGCTGCTGGCCGGCATCATAGCCAAGGTCCTGCTGCCCGGCCGTGACCCCGGCGGCCTGATCGGGACCACGCTGATCGGCATCGCCGGAGCCTTCATCGGCGGCTGGCTCTCCGCGAAGTTCCTGGACAAGCCGATCGGGCACGACTTCTACGACCCCGCCACCTGGGGCTCCGCGATCGCGGGCTCGCTGGTGCTGCTCATCGGCTACCGCATCCTGTTCGGCAACTCCCGTGACTGAGCGGCGCCGCGGCCCGGCCTAGGCTGGGCCCGCACGGCACGACGTACGAACTGCGAGGAGCCCCGAGTCACATGAGCGTCACCCCCGTCCCCACCAGCGACCTGTACGACGAGCACGGCGAGAGCCTGGCCGTATGCACCACGTCGTTCCGCCAGTTCGGAGGGCGCCGGCTCTTCGCGGGCCCGGTGCGGACCGTCACCTGCCACGAGGACAACGCGCTCCTGCGCGAGCTGATCAACACTCCGGGCGAGGGCGCCGTCCTCGTCGTGGACGGCGGCGGCTCCCTGCACACGGCCCTCTCCGGCGACCTCATCGCCGGAGCCGCTCAGCGCAACGGCTGGGCGGGCATGATCATCAACGGCGCGGTCCGCGACAGCGTGGCCCTCGGTGGCCTGGACCTCGGCATCAAGGCCCTGGGCACGGTCCCGCGCAAGAGCGGCAAGACGGGCGAGGGCACGGTCGACGAGCCGGTCACCCTCGGCGGCGTCACCTTCCGCCCGGGAGACCTGGTCCACGCCGACGACGACGGCACGGTGGTCCTCCCCACCGCCTGACCGCGAACGGACGGGGGCGAGTTCCGGCCAGGGGCGGGCCGGGAGCCCTGGTGCCGCCCCCGTGCGGCGGGATTCACTGCGGGGCCATGAGACGACACAGGATCACGGGCCTGCTCGGCGCGCTCGCCCTCGCCGCGGCCACCCTGGCCGGCGCCGCGGGACCCGCGGCCGCGGCCGGTACGACCGCGCGCGCGAACGGGGCCCACGGCGCCCCGCAAGCGGGCCCGGCCGGCCCCGGGACCGGCCGGGCGGTCGAGGGCACCGGCCCGGTCGCGCCCCCGGGCGGCGCCGCCGCCGAGCCGCCCGCCGAGTTCGGGAGCGACTGGCACGACCCGCTCACGGCGGCCCCGCCCATCACCCGGCCCGCGACCAGGTCCTGCGAGGTGACCGTCGCCGAAGCACAGTTCCGCGACTACACCCCGTACGTGGGGAGCTACGCGCCCCCGACCGCGTGCGGCGGCGCCTGGGCCAAGGTCGTCCTGCGCCTCGACGGCAAGGTCAAGGGCCGCCAGTACGACCGCCTCGGCCACCTCTCCCTCGGCGGCGTCGAAATCCTGCGCACCTCCACCCCCGAACCCTCGCCCGACGGCATCACCTGGTCCGTCGAGAAGGACGTCACCCGCTACCGCGACACCCTCAGTCGGCCGCAGCCCGTCGAGATGCTGATCGGCAACTTCGTCGACGACACCTACACCGGCGTCATCGACGTCAAGGCCACCCTCACCTTCTACGCCGCCGACCGGGAGCGCCGCGCGCCCGCCCCCGACACCCCCGACCGCGTCCTCCCGCTCACCACCCCCACCGTCACCACCCCGCGCAACACCGAGCGGCTCCTCGCCGAGGTGTACGCCACCGGCTCCGGCGGCGGCTGCGAGGAGTACTGGTACATGACCACCCCCGACGCCGCCCCGTACTCCTGCAAGGCCGCCGAGGGGCCCTACCGCGAGGTGCGGATCTCCGTCGACGGGCAGCTCGCCGGCATCGCGGCCCCGTTCCCGACCGTATGGACCGGCGGCTGGTCGAACCCCTTCCTCTGGTACGTCACCCCCGCGCCCCGCGCCTTCGACGTGCAGCCGATCGTCTACGACCTCACCCCGTACGCCGCCCTCCTCAACGACGGTCGCCCGCACCGGATCGAGGTGTCCGTCGCCGGAGTCCCGGCCGGGCAGAGCGGCTGGAGCACCCCGACGAACCTGCTCCTCTGGCAGGACGAGGGGCGGGCCGTCGTCACCGGCGCCCTCACCCGGCACGAGGCGGGCGAACCGGCCAACTCCGCCCACTGGACCCCGGGTGCCCCCGGTGCGCAGCACCGCCTCGACGCCGAGGGCGGCCACCGCCTCACCGTCGCCGGCCGGCTGGACACCTCGCACGGCCGGGTCACCACCACCGTCACCCGCGCCGTGCGGGGCACCTCCGTGCACCGCTGGACGGAGGGCGAGAACCAGGACGCCCTGACCGCCACGTGGACCGACGAGGAGAACGTCACCCGCGGGCCCAGCACCGTCCGCACCGCGCGCACCTACACCATGGACGGCGAGACCACCCTGGGCGCCGGGGACCGGATGCGCACCGTCATCGCGCTCGGCGACCGAGCCGAGACGACCACCCTGCGCGGCGGCCGGACCGTGGACCGGACCTGGCTCGACGACCGGTACACGGGCGACGCGAGCTACACGGCGAACGTCCCGCGCGAGCAGCGGCACGCAGTGGGCACCAGTTCCGAGCGCTACCAGCTGTACGGGTCGCAACCGGGATTCGGGTGCTACGACCGGACGCTGGCCACCGTCCAGGGCGCGGTGACGGTGGACCGCCGACGCTGCTGACAGAGGCTGCGCCTACGATGTCCGGCCATGGACAACAGTGAGGCCGAAAGACAGCTGGTCGACGGCCGCTTCGAACTGATCGCCCCCCTGGGCGCCGGCGGCATGGGCACGGTGTGGCGCGCCCGCGACATCGCCCTGCACCGCGACGTCGCCCTCAAGGAGGTGCGCCCGCCGGACCCGGCGACCGCCGCCGCCCAGCCCGGGCTCACGATCCAGCTGCGCGAGCGCGCCATCCGCGAGGCGCGGGCGCTCGCGCGGCTGGCCCACCCGCACGTGGTGACGATCCACCACATCGTGGAACCCGCCGACCCCGAGGTCGGGCATCCGTGGATCGTGATGGAGCTGGTCAAGGGCGGCTCCCTGCACGACAAGCTGGAGTCCGGCCCGATGCCGGTCGCCGAGGTGCTGCGGCTCGGCCTCGACGTGCTGTCCGCGCTGCGGGCCGCCCACGCCGAAGGGGTGCTGCACCGCGATGTGAAACCGGCCAACGTGCTGCTGCGCACCGACGGCTCGGCCGTGCTCACCGACTTCGGCATCGCGGCCCTGCACGGCTCCACCGCCCTCACCTCCACCGGCGTGCTCATCGGCTCGCCGGAGTACATCGCGCCGGAGCGCGCACGCGGCGAGGAAGGGCTGGCGGCCTCCGACCTGTGGTCGCTCGGCATGCTGCTCTACGTGGCCTCGGAGGGGGTCCATCCGCTGCGCCGGGCCACCAGCCTGGCCACCGTCGTCGCCGTGCTCGACGAGCCGATCCCGGCTCCGGTGCGCTCCGGCCCGCTGGGGCCCGTACTGGAGCGGCTGCTCGTACGGGACCTGGCCGTGCGGCCCGACGCGGCGCAACTGGAACAGATGCTCCGGGATGCGAGCACCGCTCTCGCAGGCGCGACGCCCGTCGTGCCCCCGGTGGTGCTGGGCCAGTACGGGCCGCCGAGCCCGCAGTCGGGGACCGTTGCGTCCCAGCTCCCGCACACCCCGCTTCCGCACACCGGGCCCCAGCCGCCGCAGGTCCCGCATCCGTACGCGCCGTCGGCGTCCTTCACCCCCGGGGGCGGTTCCCCGTACTCGACGACCGCGCCCGTCCCGGCGGTGCGCGCCCCGCGCCGCCGCCCAGCACTGATCGGCGGCCTCCTCGCGGTGGTCCTGATCGGCGGTGTGATCGGGATAGTCAACTGGCTCCCCGGCGGCCACTCCGACGACAAGGGTGCCGGCGGCGGGGCGAAGGGCGGCGCCACCACGGCGAGCAGCTCCCCGTCCACCCCCGGCGCCAAGGCGAGCACGCCCAAGGCGAACGGCAGCCCGGTCGCCGCCCCCAAGGGCAGCCTGCTCACCCCCGCCAACGTGCGGACCGCGCTTGAGGCCCTCAAGCAGAAGTCCGGCACCACCGAGTTCGTGGAGATGACCGTCTACGAGGAGTACGTGCTCGCCTCCATCCCCACCGGCCCCGGCGCCAAGACCTACGACCGCTACCAGTACCGCGACGGCGAGGCCAAGCGCACCGGCCCCGGCGGCACCGTCAAGCCGGACGAACCGCTGATCGACATGGCGGCCGTCAACTGGGACGCCCTGCCCGGTCTCCTCGACCGGGCCAAGCAGGAGCTCGGCGTGGCCAACCCGACCTCCCGCTACGTCATCGTCGAGCCCTGGCTCTTCGACCAGACCCCGTCCATGCGGCCCTACCTCAGCGACGAGTACGGCCAGGGCGGCTACGTCCACGCCGACACCCAGGGCAACGTGAAGAAGGTCTACCGCTCCTGACATCGTGTACCCGTACGCACACCGCACGCGTACGGCACTTCACGGTCGAGGAGCACCACCACCATGCCCAGCTGGCGCACCACCCTCACGGCGGCCGGAATCGGCGAACCCCGGCTGCGCGACGACTACACGTACGTCGCCCGCCGGGTGCTGCGCCGCGAGCCGGCCCCGTACCTCACGCTGCGCCTGCTCGCCGCGCCGCCGCTGGTGCCCTGGCTGACGGCGGGGGTGGCCTTCATGAACCTGGTGGACGACGTGGCGGAGACCGGCACTCCGCAGGAACGTTCCGCCGGTCTGGCCGCGCTCGCCGGGCAGACGGCCGCGGCCCTGGAGACCGGCGACAGCCCCGACCCGCTGCTGCGCGCGTACGCCCACGCCGTCACGACCCGCGGGCTGCCCGTCCACTGGGTCTCCCGGTTCCTGGAGGGCGCCGCCACCGCCGAGGCCGGCTTCGCCGGCTTCGAGACCGAGGAGGACTTCCAGTCCTACCTCGACGCCTACGCGTGGCCCGGGGTCCTGGTCTTCACCGGACTCCAGTACCAGGGCGGCCCCGACGGGGAACAGGCCGCCGGGTGGCGGCGGTTCGTGGACGCCGCCCAGCGCGTCGACTTCCTCGCCGACCTCGCCGGAGACCTCGCTGACGGCCGTCTGTGCATCCCGCGCGCCCGCCTCGCCGAGCACTCCGTCACCCGGGCCGACCTCGAACAGGCCCGCGACACCCCGGCCGTACGCGCACTCCTCGCGGCCGAAACCCGGCGCGCCCGGACCGCGCTCGACGCCACCGACGGCATCCTCGGCCTGGTCGAGCCCGGCCTGCGCCCCGTGATCGCCACGATGACGGAGCTGATGGGACACCAGCTGGCCGCCGTGGAACGGGCCGGCGTCCGGGCCCTGCGCAAGGACGTCGGCTACGGCCTGGCGGCCCCGGTCCGCACCCTGATCCGCGCCCGCGCGAGCCGGCCCCGCACGTCCCGGTAGACCGCCCCGGCCCGCTGGGCGGAGCCGGCGGGACATTCGTACCACCGGGGTCCGTACATGCGGATCTGCCGGGGAGCCCGCCCCGGTCCCTAGCGTGGTTGTCATGACACAGACGACGCCGACGACGCAGCCGGACCGCACGACGCAGCCCACGAGGCCGGCGAACGCCGAGCCGGCCATCAGCTTCCGGCACACCGCCAAGGCCTTCGGTCCCGTCCGCGCCGTCGCCGGCATCGACCTCGACGTCCGGCGGGGCGAAACGGTCGCCCTGCTCGGCCGCAACGGCGCCGGCAAGTCCACCGCCATCAGCCTGCTGCTCGGCCTGAACGAGCCCGACGCGGGCAGCGTACGGCTCTTCGGCCAGGAACCCGCGCGGGCCGTCCGGGCCGGCCGGGTGGGCGCCATGCTCCAGGAGGGGCGCGCCGTACCGCGGATCACCGTGCGTGAACTCGTGGCCTTCGTGGCTCACACCTACCCGGCGCCCATGCCCGTCGCCGAGGCGCTGGAGCTCGCCGGGCTCACCGAACTGGCCGGCCGCCGCATCGACCGGCTCTCCGGGGGCCAGGCCCAGCGCGTCCGCTTCGCCGTGGCCCTCGCCGGCAACCCGGAGCTCATCGTGCTCGACGAGCCGACCGCCGCCCTCGACGTGGAGGCCCGCCGCGCCTTCTGGGAGTCCATGCGCGCCTTCGCCCGCCGCGGCAACACCGTCCTGTTCTCCACGCACTACCTGGAGGAGGCCGACGCCCACGCCGACCGGATCGTGGTCGTCGATGCCGGACGCGTCGTCGCCGACGGCACGGGGGAGCAGCTGCGCCGGGCCGCCGGCGGATCGCTGGTCTGCGTCGACCTGGCCGGGCGCCCCACCGAGGGCCTCGTAGGCCTGCCCGGTGTGATCTCCGTGGAGGTACGCGGGGACCGTGCGCGGCTGCGCACGGAGGACCCCGACGCGACGGTCATCGCCCTCGCCGGGCTCGGCGCCGTCCGCGGGATCGAGGTCACCGCGCCCTCGCTCGACGACGCCTTCCTCGCCCTCACCGAGACCCGCGCCCACACCCACGCCCTCGACCGCGCCGAAACCCTCACCCACCCGTACACCGCCGCCGCCGGGAGCGCCCGATGATCACCGCCTACGTCAGCCTGGAAGTCCGCCGGACCCTGCGCGACACCTCCTTCGTCGTCTTCGGCATCGGCATGCCGGTGCTGATGTACCTGCTCTTCACCAACCTCGGCACCGGCGTCGACGCCGAGTGGAAGACGGCCTCCATGGTGGCCATGGCCGCGTACGGGGCCCTCGGCGCGGCCCTGTCGACCGGAAGCGGCGTAGCCGAGGACAAGGGCATCGGCTGGCTGCGCCAGCTGCGGGTCACCCCGATGACCCCGCGCCAGGTGGTGGTCGGCCGGGCCCTGACCGGTTCGGTGATCGTGCTGCCCGCCGTCGCCGCCGTGCTCGCGGCGGGCGCGTTCGTCAACGGCGTCCGGCTCGCGGCCTGGGAGTGGGGCGCCGTGGCCCTCGTCCTGTGGCTCGGCGCGCTCCCCTTCACCCTGCTCGGCATCGGCAACGGCTACCGCCTCACCGCGCAGACCACCGGCGTCGTCAACGTCGGGTGCAGCCTCGCCCTCTCCATCGTCGGCGGACTCTGGTTCCCGACCGAGCTGTTCCCGGACTGGCTGCGCTCCCTCTCGGGCTTCACGCCCACGCGCCGCTTCGCCGAGATCGGCCAGTCCCTCGCCGCCGGCACCGCCCCGAGCCCGGGCGCGGTCGCCGTACTCGCCGGATGGGCCCTGCTGTTCGGTTCGTACGCGGTGTTCTCGTACCGTCGGTCGGCGAGGACGGTATAGCGCATGAAGCGGGCAACAGGAGCGAAGATGCACGGCCAGCGGGGGACCGACGAGGACTGGAAGGCCGACTGGGCGGCCCACAAGGCCGAATGGCTGGAGCGGCGACGCAAGCGGCGCAAGACGTGCGGTGAGGCCTCCGGCTACGGCCCGATGGGCCCGCCCAGCGCCTTCACGCTGCTGCCGTGGCTGTTGATGGGCATGGGCGCCATCTCCAACGTCATCAAGGGGGAGACCCCCAACCCCTGGATCGGCGCCCTCGGTCTGCTCCTCTTCAACTCCCTCTACATCACCCTGGTGTTCCGCGCCTTCGACCGGCGGGCCCGGGAGGCCGCCAGCACCCGCTGGTGCCTCGCCGCCCTCGGCGCGGTCACCTGCACGCTCGCCTTCGTCTACGGGGGCAACTGGCTGCTGTTCTTCCCGCTGTGGGGCCTGGCGACCGGCGCGGTGGTCCGGGGCAGGATGCTCGGCCCGGTGATGTTCGCCGTCACCACCCTGGCCGCGGTGATCGCCGGCCGGGACGAGGGCTGGGACACCCTCGGCATCGCCTACGGGACGCTCCTGTCCGGCATGGTCACCGCAGCCATCCTCGCCCTGTCCGAGACCGTGAAGGAACTGCGGGACACCCGGCAGGAGCTGGCCCGGGCCGCCGTGGACCAGGAGCGGCTGCGCTTCTCCCGCGATCTGCACGACCTGCTCGGCCACACCCTCTCGGTGATCGTCGTGAAGTCGGAGGCGGCCCGCCGGATCGCCCCCCGGGACATGGCCGCGGCGCTCACCCAGGTCGCCGACATCGAGTCGGTCGGGCGCCAGGCGCTCACCGAGATCCGCGAGGCCGTCACCGGCTACCGCGAGGCCAGCCTCGCCGCCGAGCTCGACCGGGCCCGCGGCGCGCTGACCGCCGCCGGGATCGAGCCCGTCCTACGGCAGTCCGGGCCCCCGCTGCCCCCGCAGGCGGCGGCACTGCTGGGCTGGGTGGTGCGCGAGGCCGCCACCAACGCCATCCGGCACAGTGGCGCGACCACCTGCGAGATCGAGGTGCGGAGCTCCGCGGAACGGGTCTGCCTGGTGATCACCGACAATGGGAACGGCGTAGGCTCGACCCCGCCGGGCAGTGGACTGACCGGCCTGACCGAACGGCTCGCCGCGGCCGGCGGCACCCTGGTCGGCGGACCGGCCCCGGGCCCGGCCCGCGGCTTCCGGGTCACCGCCGAACTCCCGGTGGAGCCGGCCGAACCGGAGGACCGGGCCGCACCGGCGGGCCCGACGGACGAGGAGAGTCGATGATCAAGGTCCTGCTCGCGGAGGACCAGGGCATGATGCGCGGCGCGCTGGCCCTGCTGCTCGGGCTGGAGGAGGACATCGAGGTCGTGGCCCAGGTAGGTGCCGGGGACGAGATCGTGCCCGCCGCGATCGAGGCGCAGCCGGACGTGGCCCTGCTCGACATCGAACTCCCGGGCCGCAGCGGGCTCGACGCGGCCGCCGAACTGCGCACGCGCTGCCCCGGCTGCCGGGTGCTGATCCTGACCACCTTCGGACGCCCCGGCTATCTGCGCCGGGCGATGGAGGCGGGGGCCGCCGGGTTCCTGGTCAAGGACGGGCCGGTGGAGGAACTGGCCGCCGCGATACGCCGGGTGCTCGCCGGTGAGACCGTGATCGATCCCGCTCTCGCGGCCGCCGCGCTCAGCGCCGGCCCCAACCCGCTGACCGCGCGCGAGGTCGACGTGCTGAACGCCGCGGTCGACGGGGCGACCGTGGCCGACATCGCGGCCAGGGTCCACCTGTCGGAGTCGACGGTACGGAACTACCTGTCCTCGGCCATCGGCAAGACGGGAACCCGCAACCGCATGGAGGCCGTCCGCGCGGCCCGCCGCCAGGGCTGGCTGTAGGCCCGGCCCGCCCGGTGGGCGCGGGCCCCGCCCGCCTAGTAGGCGCCGTTGACGTTGTCGATCGAGCCGTAGCGGGCCGCCGCGTAGTTGCAGGCGGCCGTGATGTTGGCGACCGGGTCGTAGGAGTCCAGGGCGGTGCCGGGCACGTGGTAGGCCCGGAACGTCGGGTCGATGACCTGGAGCAGGCCCTTCGAGGGGATGCCCGCCGCGGCGTTGGAGTCCCAGTTGTTGATGGCCAGCGGGTTGCCGGAGGACTCCCGCATCACATTGCGGTGAATTCCGTTGTAGCTGCCGGGGATCCCGTGCTTGGCCATGATGTCCAGGGACTCACGGATCCAGCCGTCGAGGTTGTTCGAGTACGAAGTCGCCGGCTTGGACACGGCGGTCGCCTTTGCGGCGGCCGCTTTGGCCGCCGCGCCGAGGGTCAGCTTCAGCCCGGGGCGAATGACCGAGGGGTTGGCCCCGATGGCGCTCCGGTTGGCGTCGTAGAGGGCCGGCCAGCCGCCGTTCACCGCGTGCTCCACGGCGATCTTCGAAAGGGTGTCGCCGACGGTCACGGAATAGGTCATCGGTACGGCCGCCTTTTCCACCGCAGGCTTGACGGCGGGCAGCGTGGCGGCCTTCACGGCGGGCGCAGCGGCAGGTTGCGTGACGGCGGCCCCGGCCGTGGTCGCGCTGATCAGCGGCAGGGCGAGGGCGGCGCCGCCGGTGCCGGCGAAGGCCAGCTTGCGGGCGATCGGGCGCTGCTTGGGCCGACGGTGCTTACCGAGTCCGGGCATGGCGGAATTCCTCACGTGCGGGTGCGGGGGATCCCTGGCGGCGGCCGGTTCGGGCTGCTGCCCGCTGGGAACGACGTGACCGTAAGCGAGCCCGACGGGCCGGAACAAGGCACGAATTCGACCTGGTGATCGACTTCCCGGTGCCGGGGGTGAAAACGACCTTGGAAGCGTGTTCCGGGAATGCCGAAATTCCTTTCCGGTAAAAGGGAATCGCCTGTTCCGGATAAATGATGTTGTCCCTATTTGAGTGACCCACATCACGAGCTCCCGAAGCCCTCCCGAGAAACGGACAAGTCGCCCATACGCATGCCTGATTCGGGCATCTCGCCCGTTGTTTGCGAACCGCCCACAGGGGGCGCTTCCCGGCATGCCCGCCATGGCGGCGCGTGTCCGGCGGAGCGCCGGGCCGGGTCCGCGCAGTCCCGCCCGCCCCGCGGCGTCCGGCACCGCACCCCGCTGCGTTGTCGGGCGCGCCGGAGTACGGCCAGTACGCGGGCGGCCCTCCGCCTTGCGATGCGCGGCGCCCGGGGGCCCCCAGCGGTAGCTGGGGGAGCCGCGGGGCCCGCCCTTCGGGCGGCCGACGCTAATGCGCGGACACGGCCCGGCCGAGCCCGAGGTCCGCCAGTCGGTCCAGGGCCGCCGACACCGCTGCCGGGTGGGCCGGCAGCAGCGGGAGGCGTACGTCCGGCGTCGGGATCCGGCCCAGGGCGTGGAGCACCCCCTTCACGACCACCGGACTCGGCTCGGCGAAGAGCGCCGCCGAGAGCCTGGCCAGCCCGTGACCCAGGGCCCGCGCCCGGGATGCGTCGCCGGTGCGCCAGGCCGTCGCCAGCTCCGCGTACCGCGCCGTCGCCACGTGCGCCGAGGCCAGGATTCCGCCCGTCGCGCCCAGCGCCATCAGCGGCGACACGTACAGGTCGTCGCCCGCCAGCACCGCGAACCCCTCCGGCGGCCCGCCGAGCAGCGCCACCGCCTCCTCGCCGATCCCGCCGCCCGCGTACTTCATCCCGGCCACCCCGGGCAGCTCCCCGATCGCCCGCAGCGTGGCCGCGTCCAGCTGCTGCCCGGTCCGGTACGGAATGTGGTAGACGACCAGCGGTACGGGACTCACCTCGGCCAGCCGTGCGAAGTGCGCCAGCACCCCGGCCGCCCCGGGTCGTACGAACGACGGCACGGTCACCAGCGCCGCCCGCACCTCCGGCCACTTCGCGAGCCGCCCGAGCGCGGCCCCGGCGGCCACGGTGCCGCCCGCCCCGGCGCCCACGGTGAGTGCGGCGCCCCGCTCCCGGCAGACCCGGGCGCAGACGTCGGTGACGAGGTCCCGCTCCGCCCCGTCGAGGCCGGCGGCCTCGCCGGTGGTGCCGAGGGCGACGATCCCGGTGGCGCCCTCATCGAGCACCTGGTGGGCGAGCCCCTCCAGGGCGACGGCGGCGACGTCCCCGGAGCGCGTGAACGGCGTGACGAGCGGTACGTGAATCCCGTGGAGGGAGAGGTCCTGTGCCATGTCCACGAGCTTCGTCCGACCCGAGCCTCGAATCCAGTTCGCGTTTCTTACCTGAACCGTAAGCTGAGCCGATGCTCGACGTACGACGCCTGCGCCTGCTGCGCGAACTCGCCCGCCGCGGAACCATCGCCGCCGTGGCCGAGGCCCTCGCCTTCAGCCCTTCGGCGGTGTCCCAGCAACTCGGCGTCCTCGAACGCGAGGCCGGTCTGCCGCTCCTCGAACGCACCGGGCGCCGGGTCCGGCTCACCCCGGCCGGGCAGAACCTGGTCCGGCACGCCGAGGCCGTACTGGAGCGGCTGGAACAGGCCGACGCCGATCTCGCCGAAGCGCGCGGCGGCCTGGCCGGGGCGCTACGCATCGGGGCCTTCCCCACCGCCATCCGGGCCATCGTCCCGGCCGCCTTGGGGGCCCTGGCCCGGCGCCACCCGGGGCTGGAGCCGATGGTGTCGGAGACGGACCCGGCGGCGGTCGCGCACGCCCTGCGCGCCGGTGACCTGGACGTGGCCCTGATCCACGAGTACGACTTCGTCCCCGCCCCGCCGGAGCCCGGGCTCGACGCGCAGCCGCTGTACCGGGAGGCGATGTACCTGGCGGCCCCGGCGAACGCCGCTGCCCCGGCGCCAGGCCCCGAGTACGGTCCCGAGCACGGCCCCGGCCAAGGCTCCGGCCAAGGCCCCGGCCAAGGCTCGGACCAAGAATTCGACCCGGGCGCCGCGGACCGGGGCCCCGGCCGGGATCCGGTCCACGACCAGGGCGCCGTCCTGCGGGCGCACGCCGATGCCCCCTGGATCACCGCCACCCCCGGCACGCTCTGCCACACCATGGCCCTGCGGGCCTGTCAGGCAGCCGGCTTCACCCCGCGGATCCGCCACCGGGTCGACGAGTTCCCCACCGTGCTCGCCCTCGTCGCGGCCGGCCAGGGCGTCGCGGTCGTCCCGCAGCTCGGGATCACGGGTTCCGCCGACCCGGCCGTCTCCCTCACCCGGCTCGTCATGGAGCGCCGTACCAAGGTCGCCTTCCGCAGCGGGGCCGCCGCCCACCCGGCCGTGGCCGCCTTCGGCGCGGCGCTTCGCGCCTCCGTACCGCCGGAACTCGCCACTTGGGGTTCCGTGACGTGACACAACTCCCTTCCGCCGCCGCGCCCGTGTACGTTCGTTGATCCAGACAGATCCGACCAGAGCGGGGTACGACGTGACGCATCGCGTACGAGGGGTCATCGCCCGGAGCAAGGGCGCACCGGTGGAGACGACCACGATCCTCGTGCCCGACCCGGGACCCGGCGAGGCCCTGGTCAAGGTGCAGGCCTGCGGGGTCTGCCACACCGACCTCCACTACCGGGAGGGCGGCATCAACGACGAGTTCCCCTTCCTCCTCGGCCACGAGGCAGCCGGGATCGTCGAATCCGTCGGCCCGGACGTCACCTCCGTCGCGCCCGGTGACTTCGTCGTCCTCAACTGGCGTGCGGTGTGCGGAACCTGCCGGGCCTGCAAGCGCGGCCGCCCCTGGTACTGCTTCAACACGCACAACGCCACCCAGTCGATGACCCTGGAGGACGGTACCCCGCTGTCCCCGGCGCTCGGGATCGGGGCGTTCGCCGAGAAGACGCTGGTCGCGGCCGGCCAGTGCACGAAGGTCGACCCGGCCGCCGCTCCGGCCGCCGCCGGACTGCTCGGCTGCGGGGTGATGGCCGGCCTCGGCGCCGCCCTGAACACCGGCGGCGTCGGCCGGGGCGACTCCGTCGCCGTCATCGGCTGCGGGGGAGTGGGCAACGCGGCCGTCGCCGGCGCCCGCCTCGCCGGTGCGGCCCGGATCATCGCCGTCGACCTCGACGACCGGAAGCTGGAGTGGGCGCGGGGCCTGGGCGCCACCCACACCGTCAACGGCCGCACGGAGGACGTGGTCAAGGCCATCCAGGCCCTCACCGGCGGAAACGGCGCGGACGTCGTCATCGACGCCGTGGGCCGCCCCGAGACCTACCAGCAGGCCTTCTACGCCCGCGACCTGGCCGGCACCGTGGTGCTGGTCGGCGTGCCGACACCGGAGATGAAGCTCGAACTCCCGCTCCTCGACGTCTTCGGCCGCGGCGGCGCCCTCAAGTCGTCCTGGTACGGGGACTGTCTCCCCGAGCGCGACTTCCCCCTCCTCATCGACCTCTACCTCCAGGGCCGCCTCGACCTCGACGCCTTCGTGTCCGAGACGATCCCGCTGGACGGCGTCGAAGCCGCCTTCGCCCGGATGGAGCGCGGCGAGGTCCTCCGCTCGGTCGTCGAGTTCTAGACCGCTCCCGAGCGCCCGTCCCGGCGCCCGCGCGCCGGGTCCGCGGCCGTTCCCCTCCCGCGACCCGGCCCGGACGGGTCCGGCCGAGGCCCCGACCGCCCCGGCGCGATCCGGCGCCGGGGGTGTCCGGCGGGCCGTGGCCGGACACGGCTTAGACTCGGCCGGGCCGCCAGACCCGTGCCCCGGTCGCGATCCGGCCGGGGCAGCCGCACACCCAGGGGCCGTTCGTGACCATCGAGCACAGCTACCGTCAGCCCGGTGTCGTCCTCACCGACCACCGCTTCACCGTCCCGCTCGACCACACGCGCCCGGACGGGGAGCACATCGAGCTGTACGCCCGCGAGGTCGTCGCCACCGGCAAGGACCCCGACACCCTGCCCTGGCTGCTCTACCTGGAGGGCGGCCCCGGCTTCGGTGCCCGCCGCTTCGTCGGCCGGCAGGCCTGGCTGGAGCGGGCCCTGAGCGAGTACCGCGTCCTCCTGCTCGACCAGCGCGGCACCGGCCGCTCCACCCCGATCAACCGGCAGACCCTGCCGCTGTGCGGCACCCCCGGGCAGCAGGCCGAGTACCTCGCCCACTTCCGTGCCGACTCCATCGTGCGCGACGCCGAGGCGATCCGCCCCGGTCTGACGGGTGGCGCGCCCTGGACCGTGCTGGGCCAGAGCTTCGGCGGCTTCTGCACCACGCACTACCTCTCCACCGCCCCCGAGGGCCTGAGCGCCGCCCTGATCACCGGCGGCCTGCCGTCCCTGACCGCCACCGCCGACGAGGTGTACGAGGCGGCTTACCCCCGCATGGAGCGCAAGAACCGCGCCCACTACGCCCGCTACCCGATGGACGTCGAGCGCGCCCGCCGCATCGCCGCGCACCTGGCACAGGGTCCGGCCGAACTGCCGGGCGGCCACCGCCTGACCGTCGAGGCGTTCCAGTCCCTGGGCATCCTGCTCGGCACCGGCGGCGGAAGCCACCAGTTGCACTACCTGCTGGAGGACGCCTTCGTCCCGACCGCGTCGGGCCCCGCCCTCTCCGACGCCTTCCTGGAAGGCGTCCACGGGCTGCTCTCGTTCGCCGCGCACCCGCTGTACGCCCTGCTCCACGAGCCGATCTACGCCCAGGACCCGGCCGCGCCCACCGCTTGGGCCGCCGAACGGGTCCGCGCCGGCCAGCCCGGCTTCGACGCCGAGAAGTCCCTCGCGGGCGACGAGCCCCTGCTGTTCACCGGCGAGACCGTCCACCCGTGGCACTTCACCACCGACCCCGCCCTGGCCCCGCTGCGCGAGACCGCGGAACTCGTGGCCGCCCGTACCGGCTGGGGACCGCTGTACGACCCTGCCCGACTCGCCGCGAACGAGGTCCCGGTGGCCGCCGCGGTCTACCACGACGACCTGTACGTCGACACCGCCCACTCCCTGCGCACCGCCGCATCCATCCGCGGTCTGCGCACCTGGGTGACCGACGAGTTCGAGCACGACGGCGTCCGCGCCGGCGGCCCCCGCGTCCTGGACCGCCTCCTGGCCCTGGTCCGCGACGACGCCTAGGGGCCCGTGCGGTGCGGAGTTGGAGGCCGGCGAGGTGGCCGTCCGGGGTCTTGCCGGCGGGCCGGTCCTGTCGGTCGGCCACCGCGACCGTCTGCACGCAGAATCCGCCGGCTCTTGATCGATCGGCCAGGGCACGGCCGCCGGAGGAATCTCGATGGCAGGGAAGAAGGTGGTCCAGGTGAAGCGGAGGGCGTCGTTGTGCACGGCCGCGTGCGCCGTGATCGCACAAGCGCTGGCCCGCCACCGCGGCCCCGTGCGGCGGATCGGCGCCTCGGGCCGGGGCGCGCGGCTATCGTGCGGTGCATGACCGAACAACGGGATCAGCCCGCGCCCTTGGAGCCCATGCCCACCGACTGGCAGCGCGCCCTCGCGGTGGTCGCCCACCCCGACGACCTGGAGTACGGCGGCGCCGCGGCGATCGCCGACTGGACGGACGGCGGCCGCGAGGTCGTCTACGTCCTGGCCACGCGCGGCGAGGCCGGCATCGACACCATCGCGCCCGAAGAGTGCGCCCCGCTGCGCGAGGCCGAACAGCGGGCGAGCGCCGCCGTCGTCGGCGTGTCCACCGTGGAGTTCCTCGACCACCGCGACGGCGTCGTCGAGTACGGCCTGGACCTGCGCCGGGACATCGCCGCGGCCATCCGCCGGCACCGCCCCGAACTGCTGATCACCCTCAACCACCGCGACACCTGGGGCGGACAGGGCGGCGGCGGATTCTGGAACACCCCCGACCACAAGGCCGTCGGCCGGGCCACCCTGGACGCGGCCGCCGACGCGGGCAACCGGTGGATCTTCCCCGAGCTCATCTCAGAGCAGGGTCTGGAGCCGTGGAACGGGGTGCGCTGGGTCGCGGTGGCCGGGTCCTCGACGCCGACGCACGCGGCGGACGCGGGTCCCGGCATGGAGCGTTCCATCACGTCACTGATGCAGCACAAGACGTACATCGAGGTGCTCACCGACCAGGACCCGGAGGAGTACTGCCGCAATTTCCTCACCGGTTTCGCCCAGCAGGCGTCCGTACGCTTCGGCGGCCGCCCGGCGGTGACCTTCGAGGTCTTCCCGCGCTGAGCCCCCGCCCCCTAAGCTGACGACCCATCAGCTGTCGGCGGGGAGGGCGGACCGGCTCGGTGATCGACACCATCGGCAACGAGATCGCGGAGGGCGAGGAGCGCATCCGTCTGGAGACCGCGGACGGCATCGCGGTCCTCACCCTCTGCCGCCCCGAGCGGCTCAACGGCTGGAGCTGGGAGTCCACCCGTCAGCTGGGCCTGCTCGCGGACCGGATCCGCTTCGATCCGCAGGTGCGGGCGGTCCTGCTGCGGGCCGAGGGCCGCGCCTTCTGTGCGGGCATCGACGTGACGGCCCCCGGCGGCGCCATTACGGGCGCGACGCCCGCCGAACGGACCCGCAACTACTACGAGGGCATCCGCTGGGTCCACGAGCGCTTCGCCGTGCTCTCCCGCCTACCGCAGCCGGTGGTGGCCGCCGTACAGGGCCACTGTCTCGGCTTCGGCTTCGAACTGGCCCTCATGGCCGACCTCCGAGTCGCCTCCCGGGACGCCGTCTTCGCCCTGCCGGAGGCGCAGCTGGGCGTGGCGGTGGACGCGGGCGGCGACCTCAGGATCGCCCGCGAGGCGGGCGCGGGCTGGGCCAAGTTCCTGGCGCTCACCGGCCGCCGCATCGACGCCGCGACGGCGCACCGCCTGAACCTGGTCCAACTGGTCGTCCCGGGCGCCGACCTGGACGCCACGGCCCGCGCACTGGCCGCCGAGATCGCGGCCAACGCCCCCCTCGCCGTCCAGGGCATCAAGCGGGCGATCGACGCCTACGCGGACGCCGCCCTCGCCCCTGCCCTCGACCGCGTCGCGATGACGGCGGCCCTCACCCTGACCTCGGAGGACTGCCGGGAGGGGTACACCGCGAAGGCGGCCCGCCGGCCGCCGCACTTCAACGGAGGGTGAACACCGGCCGGGTCGAGAACGCCTCGAACACGGCCTCGCCGTCAGGTCCGTACGCGAACTCGGCCATGGACGGGTTGCGGTGGGCGGTGGCCAGCGGCAGCCAGGCGAGCAGATCGCCGTATCCGCCGCAGACGGCCTCCCCGCCGTCCCCGCCGTGCACCACGGCAGCGTCGGTGCTCAGCTCGGTGCCGTAGCTGTCGTACGCGATGTGCAGCCCGAACGCGTTCGGCTCGTGCCGTACGCCGCCACTGCCCCCGTACGACGGCTCGTCCAGAGGGCACTCGTTCCCCCAGCGGAACAGGGTGGCCGCCCCGGCCCCGCACGCGTGCTCCCACTCGTCGGGACCCGGCATCCGCAGCCCGCGCGCCGCGAGCGAGGCCGCGGTGCCGGCCGGGCTCGCGGTCAGCGGCTCGCTCTCCACGGCCACGAGCACGGTGGCCAGCGTCACCGTGCGCAGCGGGCTGAGCACGTCGGCGAGATGGGCCTTCAGGTCGGCGTGCCCGTACCCGTACCCCTCGGCCGCGCTCTCCGCGTAGTCGGCGGCCTGTGCGGGTGTCGGTGCCCAGGCCTGCGGATCGAAGCCCAGCCGCACCGGCCCGCCGGGCACGAGGGCGAACTCCTGGCCCCCGCGCTCGATGCGCACGCGGTGCAGGGGCCCGCCCAGGTGCTCCACGGTGTCGAGGAGCACTACCCGGCCGCCCGCCTGTGCGGCGGCTTCGTGGGCGATGCGCCCGGCGGCGGTCGCGTCGAGCGAACGCCAGTGGGCGAGGGTCAGTTCGGCGAGGGGCATGACCGGATCCTCGCACCCGTCACTGACAGCGGCCGCTCAGGGGGTGAACGGGCCGCGGCCCAGTTGGCTGCGCACCGGGACCACCTCGGGGTTGACGAGCGAGCGGCGCTGCCAGTTCGCCCCGTCGACGACCAGGGTGTGGCCGGTGATGTACCGGGCGTAGGGCGAGGCCAGGAAGGTGGCCGCCCAGCCGAGCTCGCGCGGGGCGCCGACGCGCAGGGCGGGCTGGCGTGCGTCCTGTGCGCCCTGTGCGTCCGGGGCGTCCAAGGCACCCCGGCCGCCCCGGACGCCCCGGGCCTCCTGGGCGGACGCGCCGGTGTCGGGCGCGGCGCGGTCCAAGCCGGCGCGGATGTCCTCGGTCATGTCGGCGTGCGGGAACAGGCCCGGGACGAGCCCGTTGATCCGGATGCCGTACGGGCCCCATTCGACGGCGAGCGTCTCCACCAGGTTCTTCACGCCCGCCTTGGCGGCAGCGCTGTGGGCGAAGCCCGGCCCGCCGGTCCAGGCGTACGAGGCGCCGATGTTCACGATGGACCCGGGTGTCGAGGCGGCGAGGTGGCGGCGGCCGAATTCGCGGGTCATGAACCAGGTCCCCGTCAGGGTGATGTCGACGACCGCCCGCCAGGCGCCCGGCGACAGGTCCTCCGCCGGGGAGGGGAAGTTGGCGGCCGCATTGTTGACCAGGACGTCCGGCGGGCCGAGCGCCGCCTCCGCCGCGTCGAAGACCTCCGCGATCCGCTCCGGGTCCCGGATGTTGCAGACGGCGGCAGTCACCCGGCCCGCGCCGGGGACGGCCGCCAACTCCTCCTGCGCCGCCTTCAGCTTCCCGGCGCGCCGGCCCGCGATCACCAGGTCCGCGCCGAGCCGCGCGAACTCGGCGGCGATCGCCTTGCCCAGCCCGGTGCCGCCGCCGGTCACGAGGACCACCTGCCCCGCGTACGTACCGGGGGGCAGGGCGGCGGCGCCGGGCGGAGGCGGCGCGGGCAGGCCGGGCAGGGGCTGCTGCCGGGGTTGTCGCGGGGGCTGCCGAGAGGGGTTCTCCATGCGCCCATCGATAGCGTGCGGGCGCTCGGATCACCATGGGCGTGACGCCGCCACTACTTCGGGGCGTACGCCTGCCTGCTCGCGCAGGTCCACACGACGGCGGAGCTCGTCATGGTCCCCCAGTCGTAGAACGAGCCGCCCACCCGGTCGTCGTCCGAGGCCGCGAACGCCTCGCTGCGCGAGTCCGGGCTCGTGCCCGCCGGGTGCGGGAGCGCCTTCGGGGCTCCGCTGCCGGCCCAGTACGCGGCGTGGAGGAAGTTGGCGTACCCCTCGACGAAGGTGAGGGCCGACCCGACGCTCACGTTCGTCGTCGGGCTGATCGCGTCCAAAGTGAGGTGCTCGAAGCCCGCGACGCGGCCGGGATCGTTCGGCAGGGCGTCGTAGGGCTTCTTCCAGACGGCCGGCTTGCGCTCCTGCCAGTCCCGGTAGCTGCGGTCCTCGTGTCCGACGACCTGGCCGCGGTCGTCGATGCCCGTCGCGTGCGTCCCGACCGTGTAGTCGTCCTCGGTCCACACCCGCAGGCTGTACGGCGGGTAGCCGCCCCCGGCGGGCCAGACCACCGGGAACTGCTTGCTCGTGACGACGTCGTCCTCCCAGTAGTAGGTGAGGGCGGTACCGACGATGTCGCCGCGCTTGTTGATCCCGTCCACCGACGTGATCTTGGTGCTGGGATGCGCGTCCGCCGGGACGGGCAGCTCGCGCACGACCTTCCCGCCCAGCCACTCCTTGGGGACGCCCGCCTCCATGCCGACGACCCGGCCCGCGTCGTTGACGTCCGCCAGGCTGCTCGGGGTGGAGCCGGAGCCGATCAGCCGGACCGCCGCCGCGCCCTGTTGGTAGGTGAACGCGAAGGCGTTGTCGTGGTCGTCGGGGCGGTGGAGCGTGCCCACCATCAGGCCCTTGGCGTTCACGGCCTTGACCTCGCCGTTCGTGAACCCCTCGGGGACCGGGACGGCGTGGACCGCACGGTCGGCCGTCCAATACACCGGCAGCCCGCGGCTCGCGCCGGCCAGCAGGCCGTCGGACCCGAAGGCCCTCACCGAGTTGGTGCCGGAAGGGCCGTCCGTCAGGGCCGGCAGGGTGACGATCTCCGGTGTGCAGGCCGGTCCGGCCGCGGCGGCCGGACCGGCCGCCGTGATCAAGCCCGTGAGGACGATGGCGGCTCCGGCTGCGGACATGCTTCTTCTCATGTGGTGGTCCCCCCTGGACAGGTGTTGTTCCCCGTTTGAGTCATGACACGTGCACGCCACATGTTGCCTGACGGTGGGGCCCGAGTGGCCGGAATGACGCGTGTTGATTCGGACCGGACGGTCGTCCACCCCGCCCGACAGTTCCCAGAGGGGCAAGCGACTGCTTAGTATGCTCCGCGGAGCGTGGTTCCTCGACGGCGGCTGGAGGCCCCGGATGCAGGCATGGCGAGTACACACCCCCGGTGAACCCCACGAGGCCATGTGCCTCGAAGAGGTTCCCGAACCGATGCCCGGCGAGGGCGAGGTGAGGCTGAAGGTGCTCGCGGCGAACGTCAACTTCCCCGACGCGCTTCTCGTCCGGGGCCAGTACCAGATCCGCCCGCCGCTGCCCTTCACGCCCGGCGTCGAGATCTGCGGCGAGACCGAGGACGGCCGCCGCGTCATCGCCAACCCGAGCCTGCCGCACGGCGGCTTCGCCGAGTACGTCACCGCGCCCGCCCGCGCCCTGCTGCCGGCCCCCGCGACCCTCGACGACGCCGAGGCCGCCGCCCTGCACATCGGCTACCAGACCGGCTGGTTCGGCCTGCACCGCCGGGCCCGCATCCAAGCCGGCGAAACCCTGCTCGTGCACGCCGCCGCCGGTGGGGTCGGCAGCGCCGCCGTCCAGCTCGGCAAGGCCGCCGGCGCCACCGTCATCGGGGTCGTCGGGGGCAAGGCCAAGGCGCGCATCGCCGAGGAGCTCGGCTGTGACCTCGTCATCGACCGCAGGAGCGGGGAAGAGGGCGGCGGGATCGCAGCCCGGGTCAAGGAATTCACCGGCGGGCGCGGGGCCGACGTGGTGTACGACCCCGTCGGCGGCGATGCGTACACCGCCTCCACCAAGTGCGTGGCCTTCGAGGGCCGGATCGTCGTCGTCGGCTTCACCAGCGGCACCGTCCCCACCCCCGCCCTCAACCACGCCCTCGTGAAGAACTACGCCGTCCTCGGCCTGCACTGGGGCCTGTACGCGACCAAGGACCCCGCCTCCATCGCCGCCTGCCACACCGAGCTGACCCGGCTCGCCGCCGAGGGCGCGATCAAACCGCTGATCAGCGAACGCGTCCCGCTCGCCGCAGCCGCCGACGCCGTGCAGCGCGTCGCCGACGGGACCACCACCGGCCGGCTGGTCGTCGTACCGGCCCTGAACGGAGGGGGCTCACGGTGATCACCTCCGAAGAGCTGGTGGCGCGCGTAAGGGACCTGCTCCTCGCGCACCCGCCCGCCGACACCGACCGCACCGCGTTCCTGCGCGCCCGCTTCGACGCCGGCCTCGCCTGGATCCACTACCCGAAGGGCCTCGGCGGACTCGCCGCTCCCCGCGCCCTCCAGGCCGTCGTCGACGCCGAACTCGAAGCCGCCGGAGCCCCCGAAAACGACCCGCGCCGGATCGGCATCGGCCTCGGCATGGCCGCCCCGACGATCCTCGCGTACGGCACCGACGAGCAGAAGCAGCGCTTCCTGCGCCCCCTGTGGGTCGGGGACGAGGTCTGGTGCCAGCTCTTCAGCGAGCCCGGCGCCGGCTCCGACCTCGCCGCACTCGGCACCCGGGCCGTCCGCGAGAGCGGCACCGGCGACTGGATCGTCGACGGGCAGAAGGTGTGGACCTCCAGCGCCCACACCGCCCGCTGGGCCATCCTGATCGCCCGCACCGACCCGGCGCTGCCCAAGCACCAGGGCATCACCTACTTCCTCTGCGACATGCACGCCCCCGGCGTCGAGGTCCGGCCGCTGCGCCAGATCACCGGCGAAGCCGAGTTCAACGAGGTCTTCCTGACCGGCGTCCGCATCCCCGACGGCCACCGGCTCGGCGCCGTCGGCCAGGGCTGGGAGGTCGCCCGCACCACCCTGATGAACGAACGCGTCTCCATCGGCGGCATGCGGATCCCCCGCGAAGGCGGCATGATCGCGCCCGTCGCCGCCGCCTGGCGCGAGCGGCCCGAACTGCGCACCCACGCACTGCACCAGCGCTTGCTCGGGCTGTGGGTCCAGGCCGAGGTCGCCCGGCTCACCGGCGAGCGGCTGCGCCAGCAGCTCGCCGCCGGACAGCCCGGCCCCGAAGGGTCCGGGATGAAGCTCACCTTCGCCCGCCTCAATCAGGAGATCAGCGGCCTGGAGGTGGAACTCCTCGGCGAAGAGGGCCTGCTGTACGAGGACTGGACCATGCGCCGGCCCGAGCTCGTCGACTTCACCGGCCGCGACGCCGGCTACCGCTACCTGCGGGCGAAGGGCAACAGCATCGAGGGCGGCACCAGCGAAATCCTCCTGAACATCGTCGCCGAACGCGTCCTCGGCCTGCCCGGCGAGCCGCGCGACGACAAGGACCTCGCCTGGAAGGACCTGGCCCGATGAGCACTGCGTTCGACCTGCTGTACTCGGACACGGAGGAAGAACTCCGCTCCGCCGTAAGGGCGTTGCTCGCGGACCGGTGCGCACCGCCGGCCGTGCTCGCCCGGGCGGAGACCGGCCGGCCGCACGACCCGGAACTGTGGCGCACGCTCGCCGCGGACATCGGCACCGCAGGCCTGCTCGTACCCGAGAAGCTCGGCGGTCAGGGCGCGGGGCACCGGGAGGCGGCCGTGGTCCTGGAGGAGCTGGGGCGGGCCGTGGCGCCGGTCCCGTACCTGACGAGCGCGGTGCTCGCCACGGAGATCCTGCTCGGCTGCGACACGCCGGAAGTCGCCGGACTGCTCCGGGAGTTGGCCGCCGGCCGACAGGTGTGCGCACCCGCGCTGCCGCTGACGCAGGCCCCGGGCGCCCCGCTGCCGGCCGCCGTCCGCGACACCGGGGGCGGAACCCTGACGGGCACCGTCACCTCGGTGGCGGACGCAGTGGCCGCCGACGTGCTGCTGGTCCTCGCGGACACGGGGCTGTACGCGGTCCCCGCGGCGGAGGTCGCACTGACCCCGCTGGTCCCGCTGGACCTGACCCGCCCGCTCGCCACCGTGACGCTGGACGCGGCCGCCGGAACCCGGCTCGCGGACCCGGCGACGGCCCGTGCGGCGGTCGCCGGAGCGCTGCTCTCCGGGGCCGGACTGCTGGCCTCCGAACAGCTCGGGCTCGCGGAGTGGTGCCTGACGGAAACGGTGCGGCACGTGCGCGGCCGGCACCAGTTCAACCGGCCCCTCGGCTCCTTCCAAGCGCTCAAGCACCGCCTGGCACAGCTGTGGCTGGACGTGGCCTCCGCCCGCGCGGCGGCCCGCGCCGCGGCGGACGCGCTGGCCACCGGGGCCCCCGACGCCCCGCTCACGGTGGCCGTCGCCCAGGCGTACTGCTCCGGCGTCGCCGTCCGCGCGGCGGAGGAGTGCGTACAGCTGCACGGTGGCATCGGCATGACCTGGGAGCACCCGGCGCACCTGTACCTCAAGCGCGCCAAGGCCGACGCCCTGACCCTGGGCACCCCGGGCCATCACGAAGCCCTGGTGGCGGACTTCGCGGAACTCCCGTCCCCGTAGCCGCTGCTGGTCCTCGAACGCCGAATGGCTGAACGCCAGCCCCGCCGGCGTTCGAGGCGCGGGCTCCGGGGCGGAGCCCCGGTCCGCGGTGCGCACTCGCGGTCGACGCCGTCGGCCCCGCTGTCGTCACCGTCATCGGCGTCCTGCACCGGCCCCGCCTCCAGCGGGCCGCCGCCCGATCCCTATCCTCGCCGCATGACCCCCGTCATCACCCGGCTCGACGCCGCCCGACTGGCCGCCCACCGCGACGAACTCGCCGATCTCCTGCTCGCCGTGGTCCGCGGCGGGTCCTCCCTCGGCTTCCTCGCCGACCTCGACCGCGCCCGGGCGGCCCGCTGGTGGGACGAGCTCGGTCCCGCCGTCGAGGACGGCCGCCTCGCCCTCTGGGTCTCCCGCGCCGGTGACGGCCGTCTGGACGGCACCGTCAGCTGGTACCGCGAGTCCAAGCCCAACGGCCGCCACCGCGCCGAGCTGCGCAAGCTCATGGTGCATCCGCGGGCGCGCGGCCGCGGCGCCGCCCGTGCGCTCCTCGCCGAGGCCGAGCGGGCGGCCGCCCGGGCCGGTGTGCTACTGCTGGTCCTGGACACCGAGACCGGCAGCGGGGCCGAGCGCTTCTACCGCTCCGCGGGCTGGACCGAGGCCGGGACCATCCCCGACTACGCCACCGATCCGGCCGGCCGCTTGCACCCCACCACCCTCTTCTACAAGCAGCTCCCGCAGTCGAGGTGACCTCGCCCGCCGCGCCGCGTTAGACCCCGTAGCGCGGACCACCGAGCGAGGGAGACTGCATGTACGCCACACCCGCCTCCGCAACACTCACCCGTCGCACGCTCCTTCGTACGGCCTTCATCGCGGCGGTGCTCGCCGGCACCACCGCGGCCCTGGCCCCCGTACTGCGCGCCCGCCGGCCCCGGCAGACCGTCACCCCGGCCCCCCTCACCGAGGAGACCTACCGCGGCCGGCACATCGCCGTCGACCTCGCCGGGGTCCGCATCGACGGCCGCCCCCTGCACGTCATGCGCCGCGCCGACGGCAGCTACCTGAGCGGCATCAACCACTTCCAGTCCTTCGGGACCCCGCTGGAGCTCGCCCGCGCCGCCGTCGATGAACTCGGCACCACCCAGCTGGCGTTGGCGGCCCCGCAGCACGGCTGACGGCCGCGCCGGAAGCGGGACGGAAACAGGACAGCAGACGGAACGGGAGAAGCCCCGCATGTACACCCGGCACAACCAGAGCAACCTGACCAGCACCCAGAAGAGGCGGTTCACGGCGGCCGTCCTGGAGCTGAAGAGAAACGGCGCCTACGACGACCTGGTGCGCACCCACGACAAGTACTTCGTGCCCGACCGGGACAGCAAACTCCGCGTCGGGCACATGTCCCCGTCGTTCTTCCCCTGGCACCGGCGCTACCTGCTCCAGTTCGAGCGGCTGCTCCAGGCCGTCGACCCGGGCGTCTCGGTCCCGTACTGGGACTGGACCACGGACAGCAGCCCCGTCTCCTCGCTGTGGGCCGAGGATTTCCTCGGCGGCACCGGCCGCGAGAGCGACCGCCGGGTGATGACCGGACCCTTCGCCCACGAGCAGGGCAACTGGGAGATCACGGTGGGCATCACGGAGGCCCGCTTCCTCACCCGCAACCTCGGCCGCCCGCAGAACCCGATCGCACTGCCCACCGCGGCCGAGCTCCAATGGGCGCTCGACGATCCGGCGTACGACACCTCGCCCTGGGATTCGACGGCGCGTGACGGCGGCTTCCGCAACAAGCTGGAGGGCTGGGCCGCGCCGAAGAGCGAGCGCTGGCGCAACCACAACAAGGTGCACCAGTGGATCGGCGGCCACATGACGGGCGGCACGGCCCCCAACGACCCGGCGTTCTGGCTGCACCACGCCTTCGTCGACCTGCTGTGGGACCGCTGGCAGCTCAAGCACCCGGGTTCCGGCTACCTGCCGGCGGCCCCGCTCGAACCGGGGGACCTCCAGCGCGGCCGGGTGATCGCCCTCGACGAGGTGATGCCGCCGTGGAACATCACCCCGCGGGACATGCTCAGCCACCAGGGCCTCTACCGCTACGAATGACCGCGGCGATCCGAACGGACCGCGCCGGGGACGGGCAGGTCCGGACGGACGAGCGGCACGAGGAAAGGGCCCCCGCCCTGCGGCGGGGGCCCTCGACCTGCGGGCCGGCCGGTCAAGCCGGCCGGCGGGCACGGACGGTCAGCCGCCGTAGCCGTCGGTGTGGTGCTCGCCGCCCGACGCGTTGATGCAGGGGTTGCCGAACGCCGGGTTCAGGAGGGCGATCACGTTCACGGTGTTGCCGCAGACGTTGACCGGGACGTGAACCGGAACCTGGACCAGGTTGCCCGACAGGACACCGGGGGAGCCGACCGCCGCACCGTGCGCTCCGGCATCGGCGACGGCCAGACCGGCACCGGCGGCCAGGGCGCTACCGGCAACAGCGGTGACGGCGACTGCCTTCGCGATACGCGACATCAAGATCTCCTCTTGCGATGGGGGTGCCGCAGGAGGCCTGCAGCATTTGACATGGCATACAACGCGGCGGGAGCCCGGCGGTCACGGCCGCTGGGCCTTGGTGATGAAGGAAAATCGCACGGAGGCGAAGTACGGCTCGATCTGGCCCCCGCCCCCGGGCTGCAGGACCGCCACGACGGCGCCCCCGCAGCCCGGCTCGCGGTACAGGGTCGCCGTGCTGCGCGTCGCGTTGGTGACCGGCTTGCGGCCGCCGCCCTTCGCCTCGACGCAGCCCTGCGGGTCGGTCAGCCCGTGCACCTTGTCGTCCCGGCCGACGTACTGGAAGTCGGGCCCGGCGGCCCGCGCCGTCCCCGCGGCCACGATCAGGAGCAGGGAGACCGAGCCGGCCCGGACGAAGCCGCGGACGCCGGGGTGGATACGCATGGATCGCATACCGGTCCAACCCGGCCCGCCCCGGACCGGGTCACGCCTTGTCACCCGTCGCAGGCCTGTGCGACCGTGCCCGGGAGGCGGAACACCGGAACACCGGAACACCGGAACACCGGATTCAGCGGAGGAGCGGACGATGGGCACAGCGGACGGCAGCGGCCGGCCCCGGGTCAGGACCGGGCACGGCGTCGTCGAGGGGCGGACCGGGCCGGGCGGGACCGCCGCCTTCCGGGGCGTCCCGTACGCCGCCCCGCCCGTCGGCGCCCTGCGTTTCGCCGCGCCCCGGCCGCCGGCCGCCTGGGAGGGCGTACGCGACGCCGGCTCCTTCGGCCCGACCGCGCCCAAGGTGCCCTACCCGCCGACGTTCGCCGCCCTGCTGCCCGACCCGGAGATCCCCGGGGACGACTGTCTGAACCTCAACGTGTGGACCCCGGACCCGACCCCCGGGGCCCGGCTGCCCGTCATGGTCTGGCTGCACGGCGGGGCGCTCACCCGCGGCTCCTCGGCCGTCCCCGTCTACGACGGCTCCGCCTTCGCCCGCGACGGGGTGGTGCTCGTCTCCGTCAACTACCGTCTGGGCGTCCTCGGCTACGGGCTCTTCCCCGACGCCCCGGCCAACCGCGGGCTGCTCGACCAGATCGCCGCCCTGACCTGGGTCCGCGAGAACATCGAGGCCTTCGGCGGCGACCCCGGCCGCGTCACCGTGTTCGGCGAGTCCGCCGGCGCCATCAGCGTCGGGGCGCTGCTCGGAGCCCCGCGCGCCGCCGGGCTCTTCGCCGGGGCCGTCCTGCAGAGCGGCGCCCCCGAGGTGACGGCGCGCGACGACGTGCGCGCCATGGTCCGGCGGATGGCCTCCCTGCTCAAGGTGCCCGCGACGGCCGAGGCCTTCGCCGCCACCGCCCTGCCCGACCTGCTCGCCGCGCAGGGCGCCGTCCTGCGCCGCTCCGGCCCGCTCCTCGGGGGCCCCGCGTTCGGCCTGGTCACCGACCCGGACACGCTCCCGGGCGACCCCCTGGAGGCCGCGACGGCGACGGACGTACCGCTGCTGCTGGGCTGGACCACCGAGGAGTACCGGCTCTGGCTCGCCCCCACGGGTGCGATGCGGCTGATGGACCGGCTCGGTCCGCTCACCGTGGCCCTGGCCCGCGCCCGCAGCGGCAAGGACCGCTCCGCCGTACGGGCATTGCGCGCCGCACTGCCCGGGGCGGGCCCCGCGGAGCTCGCGGGTCAACTGCTCACCGACCGGCTGTTGCGCGACCCGCTGCGCCGGCTCGCCGTGGCGCGGCGGTCCGCGTCGAGTTTCCTGTACGAGTTCGGCTGGCCCTCCGGCGTCGAGGGCCTCGGCGCCTGCCACGCCCTGGAGTTGGGCTTCGTATTCGACACGCTGGGCGTGCCGGAGTCCTCGTGGCTGGCCGGGCCGAAGGCCCCGCAGGAGCTGGCCGACCGGATGCACGCGGCGTGGGTGCGTTTCGCCGTGACCGGGAACCCGGGCTGGGCGGCCTGGGACGGCAACGGCCCGCCGATGGTGTTCGGCGGGCCGCAGCGCGTGGAGCCGGTCGGACCGGCGGTTGCCCCGCCCGTTACTCCACCGGTCCTTCCATGACCTTGCTGATGAACTCGATCGGGCCCTCGCCCATGTTCGGCACGTAGGTCTTGGCGTTGTGCTGGCCGCCGGGGATGACCCTCAGGCTGGTGTGGATCGGGCCCTTGGTGTACGTCGCGACGAACTTCTGCACGTCGGGCAGCGTCTTCTTGTTGCTCTCGTTGTCGCCGACCTGGAAGGCGAGGTAGACGTCCGGGGCGCCCTTCTTGTCGATCATGGCCTTCGCCAGGAGCTCCGGGTTGTTCTCGGCCTTCTCCTTGTCGTGGCCCTTCCACAGGGAGGAGTCGGGCACGATGTCCGGACCGGAGCAGATCGCGGCCTTGAACTTGTCCGGGTGCTGGAGCACGGCCTTCAGGCTCGCGAAACCGCCGGTGGAGGAGCCCATGTAGGCCCAGCCGTCACGGGACTTGATCGTGCGGAAGTTCGCCTTCATCAGGTCCGGGACGTCTTCGGTCAGCCAAGTGCCCATCTTGGGCTGGCCGGGGATGTCGGAGCCGTCCCAGTAGATGCCCTTGTCGTCCGGGCCCGGGTTCAGCACCGGCATGGCGAGGATGAACGGCTTGCTCTTGCCCTCGGCGTACCACTTGCTGATGCTGGTCTGCAGCCCCAGGTCGGTGCCCATCCAGTAGTTGCTCGGGTAGCCGGCGCCGCCCGGCAGGGCGATCATGACCGGGAAACCGCTCTTGGCGAACTTCGGGTCGTTGTACTCCTTGGGCGCCCAGACCCACACCTTGCCCTTGAAGCCCGACTTCTTGCCGTCCAAGGTGGTGACGGAGACGTGCGTGCCGTCGCCCAGGGTCATGGAGTTCTTGAATTCGGCCTGGGGCCCGGTCGGCATCAGTGCCTTCGAGTTGGCCGGCTGCTTGCTCGCGTCGCCCGCCCCGCCCTTCTTGCCGCCCGCCGAGGACTGGCCGTAGGAGACGCTCGATCCCTTGTCGGTGAAGGGGGGTATCTCGAAGTGCCACATCACTCCCGCGGCTATGCCGGCGAGGGCGAGGACGGTGACGCCGGCGATCAGCCAGCGCCTGCCCCGGCGCGGCCGCTGCTGCTCGTACTCGGGCTCCTCGGGCCCGCCGTACGGCGGCTGCGGTGGCCCGTACGGGGGCTCGGGCTGGTACTGCGGTTCGTACGGCTGCGCGTACGACGTGCCGTAGGGCTGCTGCTGGTACTGCCCTTCCGAGCGGTACGGCTGGTGCTGTCCGTCGGGTGAGTACGACATGTGCGGTTGCTCTCCGGCTGGTGCTGCCCCGTCGGGGGGTGGTCTCTTCGTGTTCTTGTTTCTTGTTCGAAGGATGAGCCTAAGTGATCCACGGTTCCCCTTTTTTCCAGCTCTTGGGATGACGTAGGGCTGGGCGTTGCCGAACACCCGGAGGCTCACCGGAGTTCCCGATCTGTTGGCCGACCGTCCCTGGTCCATGCACATGGCCCTGGGTATGGTGCGTCCGCGCCGCCCCCAGACCACCCCCTGCCCGGAGGTATTTTCCGTGTTTGGCATGACCCCTTCACGGCCCCGACGCAAGACCGCCCTCGCCACCGCCTTCGGCCTCACCGCCGCCGGTGCCGCCCTGTGGGCCGGCATCGGTGCCGCCCAGCCCGCGCACGCCGCCGGCCTGCCGGCCCCCGACCACGTCGTCGTCGTGGTCTTCGAGAACCACGCCTACAACCAGGTCATCGGCAGCTCCAGCGCCCCGTACATCAACTCCCTCAAGACCGGGGGAGCCAACCTCACCCAGTCGTACGGCGTCACGCACCCCAGCCAGCCCAACTACCTCCAGCTGTTCTCGGGCTCCAACCAGGGCGTCACCGACGACAGCTGCTACACGCCGGGCTTCAGCTCCGCGCCCAACCTCGCCTCCGAGCTCATCGCCGCGGGCAAGAGCTGGGGCAGCTACAACGAGACCCTCCCCAGCCAGGGCTCCACCACCTGCAGCAGCGGCAAGTACGCCCGCAAGCACAACCCCTGGTTCGCCTTCTCCAACGTGCCCACCAGCACGGCGAAGACCATGACCCAGTTCCCGACGGACTACACCACCCTCCCCAAGGTGTCCTTCGTCGTCCCGAACCTGTGCAGCGACATGCACGACTGCTCCGTCGGCACCGGCGACACCTGGCTCAAGAACAACCTCAAGGCCTACGCGGACTGGGCCAAGACCCACAACAGCCTGCTCGTCGTCACCTTCGACGAGGACAACCGGCTCTCCGGCAACAAGATCCCGACCGTGCTCTACGGCCAGCCCGTCACCCCGGGCAGCACCTCCGGCACCACCTACAACCACTACGACATGCTGCGCACCCTGGAAGGCCTCGCCGGCCTGAACACCCACGCCGGGAACGCGGCCACCGCCAAGGACATCACGGGGATCTGGGCTTCCTGACCATGTACGTTGCGGACAGTCGCGGAACCTCCGCGCCCGCCGTGACCCCCGAGCCGCAGGCCGTCGCCCCGGGCACCAGCCCGGGGCGGCGCGCCGCGCTCGCCCCCACGGTGCTCGCCCTCGGCACGGTCAGCCTGATCACCGACGTCTCCTCCGAGATGGTCACGGCCGTGCTCCCGCTCTACCTCGTCGCCGGACTCGGCCTCTCCCCGCTCGGCTTCGGACTGCTCGACGGCCTCTACAACGGCATCAGCGCCCTGGTCCGGCTCACCGGAGGCCACCTCGGCGACCGCCTCGGCCGCCACAAGGCCCTCGCCGGTCTCGGCTACGGCCTCTCGGCGCTGTGCAAGCCGCTGCTCCTGCTCGCCCACACCCTTCCCGCCATCGGCGCCGTCCTCGCCCTCGACCGCACCGGCAAGGGCCTGCGCACCGCCCCGCGCGACGCTCTGATCTCCCTGGCCGCCGCCCCCTCGGACCGCGGCCGGGCCTTCGGTGTCCACCGGGCGATGGACACCGCCGGCGCCCTGATCGGGCCGATCCTGGCCTTCCTGATCCTGCGCGGTGCGGCCGACGGCTACGACGCCGTCTTCACGGTCAGCGCCTGCGTCGCCGCACTCGGCGTCCTCGTCCTCGTTCTGTTCGTCCCCGGCCGCCGCACCGAGCCCGCGCCCGGCGCCGATCCCGTCTCGCTGCGCGCCTCCCTCGGGCTGCTGGGCCGCCGGGACCTGCGCCGGATCAGCCTGTGCGCGCTGCTGCTCGGGCTCTGCACCGTCAGCGACGCCTTCCTCTTCCTGCTGCTCCAGCACGCCACCGGCATCGCCGACCGCTGGTTCGCCCTGCTGCCGCTGGGCACCGCCGCCGCCTTCTTCCTGCTCGCGCTGCCGCTGGGCCGGCTCGCCGACCGCATCGGCCGCTGGCGCGTCTTCCTCGGCGGCCACCTCGCGCTGCTCCTCGCGTACGGCCTCCTGCTGGCCGGCGGGCAACACGTACAGCACCCCGTCCTGCCCTACGCCGTGCTCCTGTTGCACGGCGGCTTCTACGCGGCCACCGACGGCGTGCTGATGGCCGCGGCCGCCGGGGCCGTGCCCGAGGAGCACCGCGGCGGCGGCCTCGCCCTCGTCCAGACCGGCCAGGCCCTCGCCCGCTTCGCCGCCTCGCTCGGCTTCGGCGCCGCCTGGACCGTCTGGGGGCCCCGCCCCGCCCTCGCCGTCGCAGCCGTCCTGCTGGCCGCCGCGGCCGCAGCGTGCGCCCGGCTGCGTCCCGCGGACACCCCGGCCGCCGAGGCGCGGGCCGACTGAGACCCCTGCGCCGCCCGTAGTTCCCCCACATCCCCGAAAGGCCCCCATGACCCTCCAACGCCGGATCCTGATCCTCGTCTGCGCCGTCGTGCTGCTCGCCGCCGTGGGGGTGCTCGCCGTCGTGCGGGCCTCCTCACGGGCCGACGAGAAGAACCAGACCCAGGCCGGCGGCCCGCAGATCGACCGGGGCGAGGTCTCCCTGACACCGGGCGAGGGCAAGCGGCGGATCGTGTTCCGGAACATGGCGTGGGGCCCGCACCGCGACGAACTCGCCACCGTCCCCGCCGACGCGCCCCGGGGGCCCCGCACGGCCTCCGGGGTGAGCTGCCTGCGCTTCTACGCGGCGGCCGGCACCGGGATCTGCCTCCAGGCCGACAAGGGCGGGGTCCAGGACAGCTACCGGGCCGTCGTCCTCGACGCAGGCCTCAAGGAGGTCTCCGCGCGACCGGTGGCCGGCATACCCACCCGGGCCCGGGTCTCGCCCCAGGGACACCTCGTCGCCTGGACGGTCTTCGTGGGCGGGGACTCGTACGCCGGGACGAACTTCTCCACCCGGACCTCGCTGCTCGACCTGCGCACCGGGAAGTTCGACGCCTCCCTGGAGGACTTCGCGATCCACAAGGACGGCAAGGCGTACCGCAATTCCGACGTCAACTTCTGGGGCGTGACCTTCGCCGCGGACGAGCGGACCTTCTACGCGACCCTTGCCACCGGCGGCCAGACCTACCTGGTCCGCGGCGACCTCGCCGAACGCACCGTGACCACGCTCCGCGAGAACCTGGAATGCCCGTCGCTGTCGCCCGACGGGACCCGGCTGGTGTTCAAGAAGCGGGTGCCCGGCCTGTCCCCGGACGCTCCGTGGCGGCTGTACGTCCTGGACCTCGCCTCGATGCAGGAGACCCCGCTCGCGGAGCAGCGCAGCGTGGACGACCAGGTGGTGTGGACGGACGACGAGCACGTCGTCTACTCCCTGCCCGGCGACTTCGGCGCCGACCTGTACACCCTGCCGGCCGACGGCAGCGGCGCTCCCGCCCCGCTGATGACCTCGGCCCTCGCCCCGGCCTTCCTGGGCTGACGCCTTCAGGAAGGACCGGGACGGGGGCCGAACGGGGCCGGACGCAGGACCGTTACGCCGGGAACCGCGCAGGGACCTACGCGGGGATCAGCGTCTTGCGGCGGCGCTTGCGCTGGGCCCCGGCCGACAGCCTCAACTCGATGATCGACCGTACGGCCGGCCACTCCTCGTCGAGGATCGAGTAGAAGGCGGTACTGCGCACGGCGCCGTCGAGGCCCCGCGAATGGGCCCGGCGGACCCCCTCGCAGGTGAACCCGAGCCGCTCCATCGCCGCCCGCGAGCGCCCGTTGCGGGCGTCGGCGCGCAGCGAGATGCGGCGCACGCCCCAGGTCTCGAAGGCATGGCGGAGCATGAGCAGCTTCGCCTCCGTGTTGATGCCCGTCCCCTGGGCGCCCGGGGACAGCCAGGTATTGCCGATCTCGGCGGCATCGGGGATCGCCGTCGCCGGATCACCGAACGGGACACCCGGCACGGCGGGCCACACCAGCGGACCCTGCCAGTAGTCGAGTTCCAGGAACCGGGTCGAACCGACGACCCGGCCGTCGGTGGCTCTGACCACCGCGAAGGGGAGAGATCGACCCGCCGCCTGATCTGCGAGGGCGCGGTCGATGTACTCGTGGGACGCCTGCACCCCATGGGGTACGGGGGTGAAGGCGTAAGTCGTACGATCCTCGGCCCCGGCCACGGCCAAGGCCTCGGTGTGGTGGGGGGCGAGGGGCTCAAGCCGCACGGTGCGGCCAGCGAGGAGTACGGGTACGGGCACGGAGCCTTCGGTCCTTCTGGGCGGTGGGGTGGTTGCACAGTGTGCGCTCCTGACGTCGCCCCCCGTGCAAAACACGGGTGAAAGGCAACGGGCTGTCAGGTGAACGCGAGTGGCTCAATGTAGCCCCTAAATCTCCTCTCATGAACCCCCAAATTGGCAACGCCGCGGCCATGTTTTTTGATGACTTTGGTCCCCGGCCCGCAGCGCCCGTAATCCTGATCCGAGGACAACCGTTCAAGCGCACGGCGCAGGCCCCCCGGACGGCGGCCCGCGTCGCCCCCGGTCGGCCTACAAACAGCCTCTGACCTGCATGGATGCAAGGGGACCCGGGCGGGCCCCGGGACGGCCCCGACCGTCGGCCCGGCGCAGCGCCCCGGGCCCCTCACCGGCCGCCCGGAGATCGAACAGACGGTCGTCGGTGATGTGTCCAACAGTGCGTCCCGGGACGCGCTGCGGGAGGGCTCGGCGACCTGACCCGAGTGGCCCAGTGGAAGGGCGGTCGAATGGACCGATCGGGTGGGCCATGCAGCTGGTCCAATGGACCGGTGACGATACGGATCCTGCCCCCGCCCGGGGCGCCGCGCCGCCTGGCGGCCGCCCAGCTGAGCAACTCCGTCGGCGACGGCGGCTACTACGTGTGTTCGGCCCTCTACTTCACTCGCGTGGTCGGTCTCTCGCCCGCCCAGATCGGCCTCGGGCTGACGCTCGCGTGGGCGGTCGGCTCGGTCGCGGGTGTTGCGCTGGGGGCGCTCGCCGACCGGCGCGGCCCGCGCGGCACCTCGGTCCTGCTGGCCCTGGTCACCGCCGCCTCCGTGTCCTCGTTCCTGTTCATCCGCTCGTTCTGGGCCTTCCTCCTCGCCGCCGTCGTCTACGCCACCGCCCAGTGCGGGCTGGCGGCCGCCCGGCAGGCACTGCTCGCGGGGCTGGTGGCCCCGCAGGAGCGCACGGGCGTGCTGGCCCACCTCCAGTCCGTGCTGAACGCCGGGCTGGCGCTGGGCGCGGCCCTCGGCGGGCTCGCCCTGAGCGCCGACTCCGAGCGGGCCTACCTCGCGGTGTTCGTCCTCGACGCGATCGGCTTCTTGCTCTGCGCCGCCGTACTGCTGCGGCTGCCCGCGGTGGCCCCCGTACCGCAGCGGCCGGCGGGGGAGCCGCGACTGGCGGTGCTCCGCGACCGGCCGTACGCGCTGGTCACGCTGCTGAACGCGGTCCTGCTGCTGCGGATGCCGCTGCTCAGCCTCGCCGTCCCGCTGTGGATCGTCGAGCGCACCAGCGCCCCCGGCTGGCTGGTGTCGGCGCTGTTCGTGCTCAACACCGTGGCCGTCATGCTGTTCCAGGTGCGGGCGGCGCGGCCCGTGACCGACCTGGACAGCGCTCGGCGCGCGGTCCGGGTGTCCGGACTGGTCATGGCCGCCTCCTGTGCAGTGTTCGCCCTCTCGGCGCTGCCCGGGGCCGGCTGGGCGGCCGCGGCGCTGCTGGTGGCCGGGGCGGTGCTCCAGGTGGATGCCGAGATGCGGCAGTCCGCCGGGTCCTGGCACATCGGCTTCTCGCTGGCCCCGGCCGAGCGGATCGGCCAGTACCAGGGCTTCTTCGGGACCGGGGTGCCGATCGCGCGGACCCTGGGGCCGCTGGTCCTGACCTCTCTGCTCCTGCTGTGGGGGATCCCGGGCTGGCTGCTGCTCGGCGCGGTCCTGCTGGCCGCCTCGTACGGGATGGGCCCCGCGGTCCGCCGGGCCGGGGCGGTCCACCGGGGAACCGCGCCCGCGGAGGCCGTCGCACCGGCCTCGTAGCCGCCGGGGAACCGGCCCGTGCCCCTGATTGCGCCCGCACCGGGCTTAGGGGTCTGCGGGGAATGACGGGTCTGCCACGCTGGTTGCCCCGTCACAAGATCGACAACCAGGGGAGCCCTGCATGACCGAGACCGTCACCCGCATCGAGTACACCCTGCCCGTCAACGACCCCGCGGCGGAGGAGCAGGTCCGGCTGACCCGGGACGACGTCTGGACGGGCCTGGTGGCCAAGGCCGCCGACCCGCGGCCCTACGTTCCGGCGATCACCGAGTGCACGGTCCTGTCGGAGAACCCGCAGGGACTGGTCCGAGAGATAGCCCGCGCCGGCGACCGCTTCCGCGAGGTCGTGGTCTTCGACATCGGCCACCGCGTCAGCTTCCGCCGCTCCGACGACAAGGAAGCCTGGACCATCGACAACGTCATCGACGAGGACCCGACCGGCGCCCTCACCCTGACCTTCAGCGGCGAGTTCGGGTACGAGATCAAGGAGTCCCGGCTCGCCGCGATGCGCACGTCCATGGCCAAGACGGTCGCCCGGACCCTGGCCGTGATCCGCGAGGACACCGCCGCCTGAGATCATCCGCGCATGGAGATGCAGGACGTACTGGGCCGACTGGCTGCCGTCGGGCCGTTCTTCGCCGTGCCCTACGGGACGGAGCCGCCCGGCGCCGGATTCAGGCCGCTGAGCGACCTGTACGGGCGCCAACTGGAGCCGTACGTCGCCGAGGTGGGGCGGCGGATCGGCAGCGGGCCCGGCAGGGTCGCGGCTTCGACCGCGCAGTTCGGGATCGCCTCGCGACTGTGGTCGATCGGGCTGGGCTGCGCCGCGCTGGGCGGGCGGATCCCGGACCTGGCCGTCGACAGGGTGTGGTGGCGACTGCCCGAGACCGGGTCGCTGGAGCTGTGGCTGCCCGAACCGGGCAGGGGGGACCTGTCGTCCGGGGCGCTGGGGCAGAACGTGCTCGGCCACCTCGCGGTGCTCGACGCGGAGGTGCGGGCGCGGTACGGGGTGTCGCCCAAGGTGCTGCGGGGGAACGCCGCTTCGGGGCTGGTCGGGGCGCTGCGGGTGCTGATCGACCGGGTTCCGGGCGGACCGGCCGTGTCCCTGGCGGCGGAGCTGCTGGCCGAGGGCGGGGCGCTCGGCGGGACGGGCACCTTCATCCACGAAGAAGGCCTCGGGGTGGCCTTCGTACGCCGCAGCTGCTGCCTCTACTACAAGGTGCCCGGCGGCGGACTGTGCGGGGACTGCGTGCTGCGGACCGGGTAGCCGGGCGGGAACGCGGGGACCGAGGTCGTGCCGCGGATCGAGGCGCCGGCGCCGGCCCTCCGACCACGACTTCGAGCAGTTCTACTCCGGCCGGCCCCGGCAGGTGCACGACCTACTGGGGCGCGGCGCGAGTACGTGAAACCGACCGGGGCCACCGGGGCGCAGTTGCACTGCTCCCCGGTGGCCCCGCAGCAGCACCGACACGTCGTCTTCGGCCGGCTCGCCGACGTCTGCGGCGTGAGTGCGGCAGTGGTGCCTCAGCGCCTCAGAAGGTGAGGTTCCAGGCGTCGATCTTGCCCGTGTCCGCGTTGGCGTTGTCGTTCACGCGGAGCTTCCAGACACCGTTGGCGACCTCGGAGGACGCGTTGACGGTGAAGCTCTGGACGATGTTGTCGGTGCCGCCGCCGGCCCGGTTGCTCAGGGTGTAGACCGAGCCGTCCGGGGCCACCAGGTCGACCTTCAGGTCACCGATGTACGTGTGCTTGATGTCCACGCCCACCTTGAGGGTGGCCGGCGCGTTGCCGGTCACCCCGCTGACGGTGATGGGGCTCTCCACGGTGGCGTTGTCGTTGATCGCGAAGTCGCCGAGGTTCTCGAAGTACTTCCCGGGCGGAGGGGTGGAGCCCACCGCCTTCAGCGCGTCGACCTGGCCCTCGCCGAAGAACGAGTTGTTGGCCGCGGTGCCGGTGCAGCGGCTGTCCGACGGGCAGGCGATGTCGTTGGCCTGGGTGGCCAGCTTGTCGCGCAGCTGCGCCGGGGTGATGCCGGGGTTGGTGCTGGCGAGCAGCGCCGCGACGCCCACGACGTGCGGGGTGGCCATCGAGGTGCCGCTCTTGGTGCCGTACTTGCCGCCCGGCAGGGTGGAGTAGACGTCGCTGCCCGGGGCCGCGACGTCGATGACGCCCGAGCCGAAGTTCGAGAACGAGGCCTTGGTGGTGCCGGTGCCGTTCGCCGCGACCGTGACCACGCCCGGGAGCTCGGTCGGGATGTCGAGGCAGGCGTTGGTGATGGTGCGGGTGACCGGCGTCGAGTCGTTCGGGCTCGCGGAGTCGGTCGTCTTGTGGGCGAGGTCGTAGTCCTCGTTGCCCGCCGCGGCGACCTGGAGGGAGCCCTTGCCCTCCGCGTACTCCTGGGCGCGCTTGACGCCCTCGATGATGGCGGCCTGGTCGATGTTGTCCGGGCAGTTGAACTGCCACGGGTCCGTGTAGTAGCTGTTGTTGGTGACCTTGAAGCCGTGGTCACCGGCCCACACGAAGCCGCAGATGGTGTTCTCGGCGAAGAAGAACGCGTTGCCCGGCTCGGCGACGCGGACCGCGGAGATCTTCACGCCCGGGGCCACGCCGACGACGCCCTTGCCGTTCTTGGCGGCCGCGATGGTGCCCGCGACGTGGGTGCCGTGGGTGTCCACGTCCCGCCAGGCGCCAGCACGGGTGTCCGGCTTGCCGTAGGCGCAGGAGACGGAGTCGGCGGCGTTGAAGTTCGGCGCCAGGTCCTGGTGCTGGTCGTCCACACCGGTGTCCAGGATGCCGACCTTGACGGAGGCGGAGCCGGTGGTGACGGCCCAGGCCTGGTCCGCCTTGATCTGGCTCATGTCGGCGCGGACGGGCTCGCCGGCCGGGGTCGTGGACTGCGCCGGGTTGGCGGGCAGCGCTGGGTTGTAGGCGTCGGCCGGAACGTCCGAGGTACGGGTGGCCCCGACCTGCTGGACCCCGCTGACCCCGCGCATCGTCGCGGCGAAGCCGGCGGACGAGGAGTGGGCGACGATCACGCCGATGGCGTCGAAGTTCGAGAAGACGGTGCCGCCGTTGGCGGCGACGGCCGAGCGCACGGCCGAGCTGTCACCGGGAGCGGTGATCACCAGGTAGGCACGGGTGCCGGCAACCCAGGTCGCACTCTGGGAAGACGGCGCCGCGGCCTTGGCCTTGGCGGGCGCGGACGGGACGGACTGGCCGGAAGGCGAGACCGGGGCGGTGCCGGCGAGCGCGGCGGGGGCCCCGAAGGCGAGTGCGGCGCCGAGGGTGGCGGCCAGCACGAGGGTACGTCGAGGTCGGCTGGATATGTGGGGTATCAATGCGTCCTCCGAAGACGGCCCGGAGGTGCTGGTGGCACCTACCGGGCCGTACGAAACGAGTGGTGGACGCAAGATGTCAGAAGCGTGCCCGGGTACGGAAGTACCTTTTACCGCACGACACTTCAAAGCCCCATGGCCGAAAATCGACCATGGGGACGGTGTGCGGGCCGACCGGGCTGGGCACCGTGGGGGCGAGCCCTGCCCGGTCGGCTCGTGACGGGCGTTCCGCTTAGGCGGGTACGCCGTCCTTGGCGCCGGCCGGCGACTGGTCGGGCACTGTGGGGATCTCCGTGCCGTGACCGTCGTCGACCAGCGTGGTCTCGTCGAACTCCAGGCGTCCCGCGAGGACTTCGGCGGCCCGCCCGCGGTCGAACTCCTTGGTCCAGGTGCCGATGAGCACCGTCGCCACCGCGTTGCCCGCGAAGTTCGTCAGCGCCCGGGCCTCGCTCATGAAGCGGTCGATGCCCACGATCAGCCCGACGCCGTCGACGAGTTCCGGACGGTGCGACTGGAGCCCACCGGCCAGCGTCGCGAGCCCGGCTCCGGTCACGCCGGCCGCGCCCTTCGAGGCCACGATCATGAACAGCAGCAGCGAGATCTGCTCGCCCAGGGCGAGCGGCTTGCCCGTCGCCTCCGCGATGAACAGCGAGGACATCGTCAGGTAGATCGCGGTTCCGTCCAGGTTGAACGAGTAGCCCGTCGGTACCGTGATGCCGACCACCGGCTTGGAGACGCCGAGGTGCTCCATCTTCGCGATCAGCCGGGGCAGCGCCGACTCCGACGAGGAGGTGGAGAGGATCAGCAGGAACTCGCGGCCCAGGTAGCGCAGCAGCGAGAACACGTTGATCCCGGTGCACACCCGCAGCAGCGTGCCGAGGACGACGAACACGAACAGCAGGCAGGTCGTGTAGAAGCCGATCATGATGACGGCGAGTGACTTCAGGGCGTCGATTCCGGTTGCGCCGACCACCGCCGCGATCGCGCCGAACGCGCCCACCGGCGCCGCCCACATGATCATCGCGAGCACCCGGAAGACCAGCTTCTGCACGTGCCCGATGCCGCGCAGCAGCGGCTCGCCCGCCGGACCCATGGCCTGGAGCGCGAACCCGCACAGCAGGGCCACGAGCAGCGTCTGGAGCACCTGGCCGCCGGTGAAGGCCGAGACCAGGGTGGTCGGGATGATCCCGAGCAGGAACTCGGGCGTGCTCTGCGCCCCTCCCGCCTTGGCCTGTGCCTCTCCCGCGTGCTTGACGGCCTCGGTCAGGTGCAGTCCGCTGCCCGGCTCCAGCAGGTTGCCGACGAGGAGTCCGATGGCCAGCGCCACCGTGGACATGATCATGAAGTAGCCGAGGGCGAGGCCGCCCACGGCGCCGACCTTCGCGGCCTTGCGCACCGACCCGATGCCCAGCACGATGGTGCAGAAGATCACGGGCGAGATCATCATCTTGATGAGGTTCACGAAGCCGGTGCCCAGCGGCTTGAGCTCCACGGCCGTGCCGGGTGCGGCGAAGCCGACGGCGATGCCGAGGAGCACCGCGGCGATCACCGCGATGTAGAGATAATGGGTCTTGTCGCGTCTGCCGGCCACGGCTCGCCTCCTGGTGGTGAATACGTCCCGGGAGGACCATCGCCCGAGGCTGTGACCCCGGTCACCGTTGCGTTCATTGAGTTCACAGCTGGGTGCACACTGAACGCCATGTTCCGGTTCCCTCGTCCGCCGCGCAGCCTCGCCGGCCAGCTCTTCGCCATGCAGGTGTTGCTGGTCGCCGTGGTAGTTGCCGGCTGCGCGGTCTTCGCGTACGCCACCGCCCGCGGGCAGGCCGAGGAGGCCGCCCGGCGCCAGGCGGGCGCCGTGGCCCGCGCGGTCGCCGACTCCCCGTCCGTGCGCGAGGCCGTACGCGGGGCGGCGGACGGCGGCAATCCCTCGCTCGCCCTCCAGCCCTACGCCGAGCGGGTCCGCGTCGACTCGGGGGTGGACTTCGTGACGATCATGGCCCCGGACGGGCGCCGCTGGACCCACCCCGACCCCCGCCGCATCGGCGAGCCCTTCATGGGCAACACCGCCCGCGCCCTGCGCGGCGAGACCTTCAGCGAGACCTACACCGGCACCCTCGGGCCCTCCATCCGGGTGGTGACCCCGCTCGTCGACGACGGCCGGGTCACCGGCATGGTCAGCGCCGGCATCACCGTCCGCGCGATCAGCGCCCGGCTCGCCGAGCAGCTCTCCGCCCTCGCCTGGGTCGCGGCCGGCGCGCTCGCCCTCGGCGGACTCGGCACGTACGTCGTCAACGCCCGGCTGCGCCGGCACACCCACGGGATGAACGCGGGCGAACTCAGCCGGATGTACGACTACCACCAGGCCGCCCTGCACGGAGTCCGTGAGGGCCTGCTGATGCTCGACGGCCAGCGCCGGATCACCCTCATCAACGACGCCGGACGCGAACTGCTGGGCCTGCGGGGGGACGTCAGGGGCACCGGTGCCGCCGACCTCGGGCTGCCCGCGCCGCTCACCGGCGCCCTGCTCGCCGACCGGCCGCGGGTGGACGAGGTGCACCTGACCGCGGACCGGGTCCTGGTCCTCAACAGCTCGCCCGTCGCGGGCGGCGGCCGTCGCGGGACCGTGGTCACCCTGCGCGACCACACCGAACTCCAGTCGCTGACCGGCGAGCTGGATCAGGAACGCGGATTCACCGAGGCGCTGCGCTCCCAAGCCCACGAGGCGGCCAACCGGCTGCACACCGTGGTCTCCCTCATCGAACTCGGCCGCGCGGACGAGGCGGTGGAGTTCGCCACCGCCGAACTGGAGCTGGCCCAGGCCCTCACCGACGAGGTGGTCACCGGCGTCGGGGAACCCGTCCTGGTGGCGCTCCTGCTGGGCAAGGCCGCCCAGGCGCACGAGCGGGGCGTCGAACTGGTCGTCACCGCCGACAGCCGCGCCGTCGACGGCCGGACCGGAACCGTGCCGGCCAGGGACCTCGTCACCGTGCTCGGCAACCTCCTCGACAACGCCGTCGACGCCCTCACCGGTGTCCCCGGGGCCCGGATCGCCGTCACCGTCCGGCCCGACGAGGACGGGCTGCTGCTGCGCGTCAGCGACAACGGCCCCGGGCTGCCGACGGGCGCCGCCGCCGATGTGTTCCTGCGCGGCTGGTCGGGGAAGGGAGAGGGGCGCGGCCTCGGCCTCGCCCTGGTCCGGCAGGTGGCCCATCGGCACGGAGGCAGCGCGGTCGCCGCCGAAGTGCCCGGCGGAGGAGCCGAGTTCACCGTACGCATGCCGATGGGAAGGGAGGCGACGCCATGAGCGACGCCCGTGACGGCCGCGAGGCACGAGAGGCACGAGAAGCACGAGAGGCGCCCGCGGTGCGGGTGCTGGTGGTCGAGGACGACCCCGTCGCCGCCGACGCGCACGCGCTGTACGTCGGCCGGGTCCCCGGCTTCACCGCCGTCGGCGCCGTCCACTCGCTGGCCGGGGCCACCCGCATCCTGGAGCGGACCGGGGTCGACCTCCTGCTGCTCGACCTCGCCCTGCCCGACGGCAACGGGCTGCGCTTCGCCCGCCGGCTGCGGGCTTCCGGGCATCCCGTGGACGTGATCGTGGTGACCTCGGCGCGCGACCTGGCCGTGGTCCGCGAGAGCGTCTCGCTCGGCGTGGTCCAGTACGTGCTGAAGCCCTTCGCCTTCCCGACGCTGCGCGAACGGCTGCTGCGCTACGCCGAGTTCCGCGCGACGGCGGGAGAGGCGGCGGGCCAGGACGACGTGGACCGGGCGCTCGCCGCCCTGCGTGCCCCCGGGCCCGCCGAGCTCCCGAAGGGGTTGAGCGCGCCGACCCTGGACCGGGTCGGCGCGCTGCTGCGGGCGGCGCCCGAGGGACTGACCGCCGCGGGGGCGGCCGAGGCGGCCGGGATCTCCCGGATCACGGCCCGCCGCTACCTGGAGCACCTGGTGGACACCGGGCGGGCGGACCGTACCCCCCGCTACGGCCAGGTCGGGCGCCCCGAGCTGCACTACCGCTGGCTGGCGGCGGCCGGGACCGGCTCCGTGTCGAAGGTGTAGTGCTTCCGGTGGTCGAGCATGTCGGCCGGAGTCACGTCGTTCCACGGCCGCATGGTGTCGTGCAGGTCCACGACGTTGGTGGTGCCGGCGGCCGGCAGGTACGCGGACTTCGGGTTGCGGGCCTGCCATTCGGCCCACAGCTTGTCGACGTAGGCGTGGTGCATCCAGAACACCGGGTCGTTGGGGGAGACCCCGGTGGCCATCTGGCCGCCGACCCAGACGTGCACCCGGTTGTGGAGGTTGGCGCCGCGCCAGCCCTCCAGGTGGTTGCGGAAACCGTTCGAGGAGCTGTTCCACGGGGCCATGTCGTACACCGGCATGTTGAGCACGGCGTCCACCTCGGCCTTCGTCGGCAGCTCGGCCACTCCCGCGCCGAGTGCGCGCCGCAGGTACGCGCGCCCGTCCACCCGTACGTTCACCTCGAACTTCCCGGTGGCGTAGGCGAACGGCCCGTCCATGACCTGCCCGTCGCGGGCCCGGCCGGTGCCGCCGAGGAAGTCGGCGGCCCAGAGGGAGGAGCGGGGGGTCCGGTCGGTGGTCCAGTCCCAGTACGGGAGGGTGACCTCGGCGTCCACTTTCTGCAGGGCGGCCTCGAACTCCAGCAGGAAGCGGCGGTGCCACGGCAGGAAGGAGGGGGAGCGGTGGCCCACCCGGTCGCCAGAGTCCGTGTCGCTCATGATGAACCCGTTGTGGGTGGTCACGAACCGGTCGTAGGCGCCCGTGCGCTTGAGTTCGAGCAGGGCGTTCGTGAAGGCGCGCTTCTCCTCGGGGGTGAGGGCGGCCTGGTTCTTGCGGACGGTCATGCCGTGCCTCCCATGGGCGCGAACGGGACGAGGACGGCTCCCTGGAGCTCGCGCACGGCGGCGCGGGCGAGCGAGGTCGGATCGGCGAAGGTCTCGTAGTGGTTGACCACGCTGATCCAGGTGCCGTCGGCGTTGCGCATCACGTGCAGTTCGCGTCCGTCTATCCGGACGGTGGGCAGCGCGTCGTGGCCGCCCCCGTGGTGGCCGCCGTGGTGGCCACCACCGTCCTGGGCCGGGGCGATCTGGATGCGGCGGCCCTGGTACACCTCGTCGACCGTGCCGGCGGGTATGGAGGCGCGGGAGTCGGTGGCGGCTGCGTGCGCGGTGGCGCCTGCGATGCCGAGGGCGGTGAGTGCGCCGGCTGTGGTGCCCAGGGCCTGCCGGCGGGTGATCTTGTTCATGGGTCGAAGAAGTATCAGGACGGTACGGACCGGTGACCAGTATCCGGACATCCGCGGATAAGTTGCCCGTAGAACGAGTTGGTCGATCTTCCCGTCCGACCCGGCTCCAGCGGCCCGGACGGGAAGATCTTCGAGCAAAAGTCTACTCGACAGTAATTTATCCGGTGACGCGCCGCCCCTATGGGGGGCGTCACACCGTGGAGTCGGCCGGAAGCTCTCGGTGTGCATGTTTGAAAAGCCGGGATTGCCAAGATCAGGAACCTATAGTCCGGATATGGCTCTCCACGAGACTAAAGACGTGAACGCCGGCGATGCCGACTCGGACGTGTTCACGTCCGCACTGAGCAGCCAGGTCCTCCCCAAGTACCGGATGCCCGATGACCACTCACCCACCGAGGTCGTCTACGAACTGCTCAGCAACGAGCTGCTCCTCGACGGCAACGCGGCCCAGAACCTCGCCACCTTCTGCACCACTTGGTCCGACGACGGCGTCCACCGCCTGATGAACCAGTGCCTCGACAAGAACATGATCGACAAGGACGAGTACCCGCAGACCGCGGAAATCGAGGCCCGCTGCGTCAACATCCTCGCCGACCTGTGGAACGCGCCGGCCGGCGGCGCGGCCACCGGCTGCTCGACCACCGGGTCCAGCGAAGCCGCCATGCTCGGCGGCCTCGCCCTCAAATTCCGCTGGCGCACCCGCCGCCAGGCCCAGGGCCTGCCCGTCGACCGGCCCAATCTGGTGTGCGGGCCGGTCCAGGTCTGCTGGGAGAAGTTCGCCCGCTACTTCGACGTCGAACTGCGCCAGATCCCGATCGAGGCCGACGCCACCGGTCTGCGGCCCCATCAGCTCGCCGAGTACATCGACGAGAACACCATCGGCGTCGTCGCCATCCTCGGCGTCACCTACACCTGCGACTACGAGCCCGTCGCCGAGATCGCCACCGAACTCGACCGCATCCAGGCCGAACACGGCTGGGACGTCCCGATCCACGTGGACGGGGCCAGTGGCGGCTTCATCGCGCCCTTCCTCCACGAAGACGTCGTGTGGGACTTCCGGCTGCCGCGCGTCGCCTCCGTCAACGCCTCCGGGCACAAGTACGGGCTCGCGCCCCTCGGCGTCGGCTGGATCGTGTGGCGCACCGCCGACCTGCTGCCTCCCGAGCTCGTCTTCGACGTGGACTACCTCGGCGGCGACATGCCGACCTTCGCCCTCAACTTCTCCCGCCCCGGCGGCGAGGTCATCGCCCAGTACTACCTGTTCCTGCGGCTCGGTCGCGGTGGCTACCGGCGCGTCCACGAGGCCTGCGTCGCCACCGCGCAGTACCTGGCCGGGGAGATCACCGCCATGGGCCCGTTCACCCTGCTCTACGACGGGCTCGGCGGCCTGCCCGCCGTCTCCTACCGGCTCACCGACCAAGCCGCGTCCGGCTTCAGCCTCTACGACCTCTCCGACCGGCTGCGGATGCGCGGCTGGCAGGTCCCGTCGTACCCGCTGCCGGCCGACCGGGACGACACCGTCATCCAGCGCGTGCTGATCCGGCACGGGGTGACCCGCGACCAGATCGCCCTGCTGGTCGAGGACCTGCGCCATGCGGTGGACCACCTCACCGCCACACCCCCGCCGGTCCCGGCGACCGAACCCCGCTCGGGCTTCCACCACTAGGGCCCGCCGTCCGGATCGGGCCGGGCGGTTGCGGCTGCCGCGGCGGGTCCACATCGCGCGCGGGGATCGCGTACCGGCGCGACGTGCGGAACGTGCGGAGCGGGCTGCTGGTGACGGACTCCCCGTACGCCACGGCGGCCCGCCCCGGCAGGTACCTGCGGCGCGGGGTGCCGTCGCCGTGGGTGAACCGGACGACCGCGTCCCGGCGGCCGGGTCCGTGACGATCCGGCCCCGCTCGTCGGTGCTCAGGCCCGCGTCGACGGCGAGCGCGGGCGGCGCGACCCGGTCCGGCCGGGTCACATGCGGGCGCCGAAGTTCTGCGTCCACCACGGGCCGCTCGGTCCCGTGTGGATGCCGACGCCGATCTCCTTGAAGGAGCAGTTGAGGATGTTGGCGCGGTGGCCCGGGCTGTTCATCCAGGAGTCCATGACCGAGTCCGCGGTCTGCTGGCCCCGCGCGATGTTCTCCCCGTACGTCGACCAGCGGTACCCGGCGGCCGTCGTCCGCTTCCCCGGGTCGGCTCCGTCGGGGTTGGTGTGCGAGAAGAAGTCCCGGGCCGCCATGTCGTCGGAGTGTCCCTGTGCGGCGGCCCGCAGCTGCGAATCCTCCTTCAGCGGGCCGCAGCCGGCCTTCGCGCGCTCGGCGTTGACCAGGGCGATGACCTGGCCCGCGACGCCCGCGGGGGCGGGCCCCGGAGCGGGGGTCGAGGGGCGCGGCACCGGCGCCTTGGACTTGGTCGGTGCGGGGCTCGGCGTCGGGCTCGCGGCGGAGGGGCTCGGCGAGGCGGAGGCCGACGGAGAGGGGGAAGCGGAGGGTGAGGGCGAGGCCGAGTCCGAGGGGGAAGCGGAAGCGGCGTCGGGCGCCGACAGCGCGGACAGCGGTGCGGCGGGCGCGGCGTCGGTGTCCTTGTCTCCCGAGCCGGGGAACCCGCCGAGGTAGGCGAGGCCGCCGCCCGCGACGCACGCGGCGATCACCGCCCCGCCGACTGCGCGGCGGCGGCTCTGGCGCCGCTTGCGCAGGACGCTGCGGCCGCCGCCGGGGGTGCCGTCCGCCCTGCCGCCCTGGCCGGAGACCGCGGGGGTGAGCTGCGTCGCGGCGTCGGAGAAGTCCGTGCCGTCGAGGCCCGTGCCCGTGCCCATCCCCGTGCCCGTTGCGACGCCCGCGCCCTCGGAGGCGTACGCCGCGTTCGCCGGTGCGTACGCCGCGCCCGCCGGGACGAAACCGCCCGCCGCGGCCGACCGTACGCCGGCCAGCAGGGCCGCCCCGACCGGGACCAGGGCCAGGCCCGCCAGCAGCCCCTCCGCCGGGAGCAGTCCGCTCCACAGTCCTGCGCACCGTATGCACTCCCGCGCGTGCCGGGCTATTCGCTTGCGCCACAGCGTCGACGGCGCCCCGTCCCAGCCGGCCGTCACCGTGCGCAGCTCCTCGCACGGGGGCTGCGCACCCAGGGCCCGCTCCACCACCCGGGCCGACTCCAGCTGCGCCTTCATCCGCTGCACCCGAACCGCCGTGTGCTGCGGGGACAGTTCGAGGGCCGCGGCCACCTCGGCACGGGTCAGCTCACCGGCGCACTCCAGCCACCACAGCGACAGCAGGGCGCGGTCGTCGGTGTCCAGCCAGCGGGTGGCGCGGGCCGTCTCCCGCTGCTGGCCTTCGAGCTGGAGCCGCAGGACGGTCAGGTCCACGAAGTCGGCGCCCGGGTCGGCCAGCTCCCAGGCCGCTTCGAGTCCGCTCTCGCCGGGGGCGCTGTGCCGGGCCTGCCAGTGCGCCCGCACCCGGTTCATGGCGATGGCGACCAGCCAGGACCGGAAGCTGTCGTCCGACCGCAGCGTGCCCAGCCCGTCGAGCGCCCGCAGCATCGTGTCCTGCACCACGTCGTCCACGTCGCAGGAGCCGTTCAGCGCCCGCCCCACGATGTTGTAGACGAGCGGCAGATAGGTGCTGACCAGCTCGTCCTGTGCGCGGGGATCGCCCGCGCGGGCCGCTGCCACCAGCGCTGCGGTGTGCTGTGTAGTCATGTGAGGTTCCCTGTCCGTACCGGCGGTCGATGATGCCCGATACCTGGGAGACCGTCGAGCGCGGCCCCGATAACGGTTATCCGGAAGAAGATTCCGAAGAATCTTCCGGGGCCCGCGCCGGATAGCGCCGCGCCGAGGCGTCCACCTGGGCGAGCCGCCGCAGCGCCACGAGCATCGCGTCCCCCAGCACGGTGCCCACCACGACACGTTCGACGAGGTCCTCCGGCTGCTCCCGGCGGGCCACGTAGGCGAGGTCGGCGGCGGCGATCAGCTCTCCGGCGGTCGCGAACTCGTCCAAATGCTCCAGATAGTCCCCGTGCCCGACCTTCAGGACGGAGGCCATCGCGGCGGTCAGTGCCTCCACCGCCGGGTGCCCCGGCTGGACCTGCCAGCCGCGCCGCTCGATCAGCTCTTCGGCCATCGCCCGGGCCTCGGTCCGTTCGGCGGTGTCGGAGTCGACGGGGTCGGGCAGGACGAGGTCCACGGTGCGGGCGGCTGCGCCCAGGAGCTTGTGCACGGGACGCTCGCGGTCCTCCACCGCCTCGACCACCTTGCCGACGGAGGCGAGCGGCAGTCCGCCGACGTCGGTGAGGGCGCGGATCAAGTGCAGGCGGCGCAGGTGGGAGTCGCCGTAGTGCGCCTGATTGGGGCTGGTCAACTCCCCGGCGGGGAGGAGCCCTTCGCGCAGGTAGTACTTGATGGTGGGCACCGGGACGCCGCTCGCCCGGCTCAACTCTCCTATGCGCACAGCGTTTTCTCTCTTTCGAACGGGCCGGGGACTTGCGGTACCCGGTCGCGTTATGGATAGTGAAGCTATCGGAAAGTGGACAGTGTGACTATCCATTACGGGGGAATCGTAGGATGCGGATCCACATCGCAGGATGGCATCGGCCGTTATTGCTCTTCACGGCGGCCATGGGGGTGATGACCCTGATTTCGGGGGTCGGGCTGCTCGTGGACGACCGGATGCTCCTCGGATCGCCGATCTGGCACAAACCCTTCAAGTTTTCGGTCTCGTTCGTGCTGTACGGGCTGACCCTGGCCTGGATGCACTCGCTGCTCACCCGTCGCCAGCGGGTCGGCTGGTGGGCCGGGACCGTCGTCGCGGCGGGCAGCGCGGTGGAGATGGTGATCATCGTGGGGCAGGTGGTGCGCGGCAAGCGCAGCCACTTCAACACCGAAACCCCCACGGACGCCGCCCTCTTCAGCCTGATGGGCACGACGGTGGTGGTGCTGTGGCTGGGCACCCTGCTGATGGCGGTCGTGCTGTGGCGCCAGCCGCTCGCCGACCGGGCCACCCAGTGGGCGATCCGGCTCGGCTCGGTGATCGGGCTGGCGGGACTCGCCGTCGGTTTCCTGATGACCCAGCCCACCGCCGACCAGGCGTCGGGCCGGATCACCGGCACGGTCGGCGCGCACGGCGTCGGGACCGCGGACGGCGGCCCGCACCTGCCGGTCACCGGCTGGGAGTCCACCGGGGGCGACCTGCGGATCGCCCACTTCGTCGGCATGCACGCGCTCCAGGTGCTACCGCTGCTGGCGCTCGGCCTCGCGTACGCGGCCCGGCGGTACGGATGGGCGGCCGACGCGGGGGTGCGGCCACGCCTCGTACTGGTGGCAGGGCTCGGGTACGCGGGGCTGGTCGGGCTGACCGTCTGGCAGGCCCTGCGCGGGCAGGCGCTGAGCTCGCCCGACGGGCTGACGCTGGGCGCCGCCGGGGCGCTGGCCGCGGCCGTCGCCGTGGCAGTGGCGGCGGTCCTGCGGATCGGTGCGGCCCGGAGTCGATCCGGCCCGGGTGGTTCGGGGGGCTCGGGCGGCTCGCCGGGTCCGGGCGCCGCCGGCGGCCCGGGTGGCGCGGCCGGCGCCCTGGTCGGTGCCGAGCCCCGCGGCTGAGCGCACACCGGCCGGCCCGGGCCGGCTCCGGCCGCCCGGGCCGGCTCACAGCAGCGGAGCCAGCGCCTGCGTCGCCGCGCGCAGGGCCGGCGCATACGCCTCGATCTCCTCGCGCGAGACGAGGAAGGTGACCGTGGTGATGCTGACCCCGCCGACCGGGCTGCCCCCGGGGTCCAGGACCGCGGCGCCGATGCACCGGATCGTCGCCTCGTTCTCCTCGTCGTCCATGGCGAAGCCCCGGGCCCGGACCGTCTCCAGCTCCGCCAGCAGCGCCTCTGGGCTGGTCAGCGTGTTCGGAGTGCGGGGCGGCAGTCCCGCGCTCTCGATCAGCGCCCGCACCTGCTCCTCGGGCAGGTGCGCCAGGATGCTCTTGCCGATCGCGGTGCTGTGCAGCGGCATCTGCATCCCGACCCGGGAGGCCGTCCGGAAGGGCTGGTCGCTCTCCAGCTTCCGGATGTAGGTGAGCGTCTCCCCGCTGTGCAGGGCCAGGTGGACCGTCTGGCCGACGGCCTCGCGCAGCTCGCCGAGGATCCGCCCGACGTCCTGCGGTTCGCCCCCGCTGACCAGGGCGGACAGCCCGCGCAGCCGGGGCCCCACCCCGTACCGCGCGTCGCTTTCGGGGCGTACGAAGCCCTGCTCGATCAACGAGGCGAGGATCCGGAAGGTGCTCGACTTGGGCACGGCCGCCGCCGCCACCACATCGGTGAGCCGGTGCGGCCCGCCGGGGGCGGCCACGGCCTCCAGGATCCGCATCGACTTCTCCAGCGCGGTGCCGGCCGTCGAGCTCCGGCCGCCGCGCGGGGGGCCTCCGGTCGCGTCCCGTGTGTTCCCGTCATCGGGCATGTGCTCTCCAAGGCGGGCGGCGGCGGGATAGGGTCCATGGCGAACGTTCCGTTACACGGTACATCGTTCCATTACGTGGAACAACTGCTGTGAGGAGCACAAGGAGGGCCCCCTGTCCTGCCACCCGTACGACGCGATGACCGCCCAGTGCCTGCTGCCGGTCCTGCGCAACGCCGACGCCGACGAAGCGGTCCACCGGACCACCGCCCTGCTGGCGGCCGGCTGCCGCACCGTCGAACTGACCACCTCCACCCCGGGCTGGGCCGAGGCCATCGCCCGGACCGTGCCGCTCGCCGACGCGCACGGCCGGCCCGCCCTGATCGGCGTCGGCACCGTCACCACCGCCGCCCAGGCCGGGGCGGCCCTCGACGCCGGCGCGGCCTTCCTGATCTCCCCCTATCCGGCCCCCGAGGCCCGCGCGGTCGCCCAACGGCGCGGGGCGGTCTTCGTCGAGGGGGGCTTCACCCCGGGCGAGATCGCCTCCGCCGTCGCACGCGCGGGCGCCGCCAAGGTCTTCCCGGCCCACGTCGGCGGCCCGCAGTTCATCCGCTCCCTCACCGCGGTCCTCCCCGGGGCGCTGTTCATACCGACCGGCGGCATCCGGCCCGCCGAGATTCCGCAGTGGCTCGCCGCCGGGGCGGCCGCCGTAGGCGTCGGCAGCGGCCTGCCCGACGATCCGGGCGAACTGGCCGCCGTGTTCGCCGGACTGGCCCGGCCGTGCTGCACCGGCTGCGCCACCGCGGGGCGCTGACGATGGCCCCCCGGACCGGCTACGACGTACTCGTCCTCGGCGAGGTCCTCGTCGAGATCCACTCCGACACCGCCCTGCACGAAGCCGCCGACGGCACCCCCGCCCGCATCTCCTACTCCGGCGACGCCCTCAACGCGGCGGCCGCGGCAGCCGCCGCCGGAGCCCGGACGGCCCTGCTGACCGTCGTCGGCGACGACGAGCTCAGCGTCCCGCTGCTGCACCGCGCCGCCGAGCTCGGCGTGGACGTCTCCCACGTACGCCGCGCCCCGCGCCCCAACGGCGCCTACCTGCTCGCCTCCGACGCCGAGGGCGACCGGGCCTTCGTCTACTGGCGCACCCACAGTGCCGGTTCCACCCTCTCCACCGCGCACATCGCGTCCTGGCGGGACCTGCTGACCGGGACGAAGGCCCTCATCACCAGCGGGATCACCGGAGCCCTGTCCCCGACCAGCCGCGAAGCGGTGGTGGCCGCCGCCGAGACGGTGCACGACTCCGGCGGGCACGTCTCGTACGACCCCAACTTCCGCCCCCGCCTCACCGGCCGGGCCGGGGCCCGGGAGCTGCTGGCCCGGATCGCCCCGCTGACCGGGCTGCTCAAGACGTCCTGCCCGACCGACGCCCAGGCCCTGGTGGGCACCGCGGATCCGCGCACCGCCGCTGCCCGCTACCGGGCCCTGGGCGTCCGTACGGTCGTCGTCACCGCGGGCGCCGACCGGCTCCTGCTCGACGACGGCACGCGGGCCGGCTTCCACCCCGTACCGGTCAACCCCGCCCCGGTCGACGCGACCGGCGCCGGGGACTGCCTCACCGGCACCACCACCGCCCGGCTCGTCCTCGGAGACACCCTCGCCGAAGCCGTCGCCTACGGCATGGCAGCCGCCTCGCTCTCGGTCTCCGGCCGCGGCGGCACGGGCCACGTCCCCACGTTCCCCCAAGCGGCGGCCCTGGCCACCACCCACGCCGCGAGCAGGCGCCCGTGACCCGGCGCCTTGGCAACAGGCCCCTGGCTTGCCGTTTATGGTCCGCCGTGGAACGAGGTTCGCACTTGTTCGGTGTTGCCCGGCGGCGGGGTGAACAGGCCCGTCTGGCTGTGGTGGTCGGGCACCGGCGCCGCCACGGAGGACGTTGACCGGTGCTGGCCGGCATTCCTGCGCAGGTTCGACGTTGAGCACACATTGCGGCTGCTCAAGCAGACTCTCGGCTGGAGCCGGCCCAGGCTCCGGGTCTCGGAAGCGGCCGACCGCTGGACTTGGCTCGTCCTGGCCGCACACACCCCGCCTCGCCCGCCCGCTCGCGCGCGACCTCCGACGGCCCGTGGGAGCGGCCGGCGAGTCCTACACCCGGCCGACCCACCACAAGGTCGCCACCAAACCCCGCAGGACAGGCTGACAAGCGACATCGGGGATCAGCACACTGAGCGCATGCGATACGAGGAGAAGGCGAAGCTCACCGCCGCGAGAACCCTGGTTCCGGCGGCCGTCCTGGGCCCAGCATCCACTGGTTCATGGTCAACAGCCCTCTTCTCGGCTGGCTCTGCCGGCCCACGGAGTCACTCGGCAGAGCCCGCTCACGCCGAGGTCAAACGGCAGGCTCAGTCCAGCCAGTCGAGGTCCTGGAACTCCAGTCCGTCGGCGCCGAGTTCGGTGTTCTCGGCGTGCTCGCGCATCCTCGGGCCGTACTCGGGGTGGTCGGCGAGCGAGGTGTACGTGTCGAAGTCCAGGTCGAGGACATCCGCGAGATCGGCGAGGTAGACGTCGAAGCCCGGGTACATCACGGCGACGTACGGCAGGTCGTCGATGTCGGTGACCAGCACCGGGTACTCGCCCGTGGAGTCCGGCGTGCCCAGGTAGAGCAGGCGGCGCGAGTCGCTGCCGCCGACGAGCGGCAGGCACACCGCGGGCAGCAGCTTCTCGAAGTCGGCGAACATCCCGACCATGACACCGCCGCAGCCGTACGTCCACTCGGCCGTCGCACCCAACCCCCGGTCCCCGAAAACGGGCTCGCGCTCGTCCTCGTACCAGCCGACGTCGGCGAGCCAGGAGCTGTCGAACTCCAGCCAGCGGCGCAGGCTCGGCGGCAGCGCCCTACCGCCGGGCAGCCTCAGCCGGTCGAGCACCTCCGGCGCGAGCGGCACCGGTTCGGATGTGTCGGGTGCGTCCGAGGTGGGCCAGCCCTGGTTCCTGACCCGCTCGATCACCCGGTCGATCAACGCCGCACCGTGCATGTTCTCGTTCACGCGGGGCACTGTGCCACACGGCACCGACAGCGCCGTGCAGCCCCGGTCTATGCGGCCGCGAGCAGCGCGATCTCCTCCGGGGACAGCCGCACCGCGCCCGTGGCGACGTTCTCCACGAGGTGCTCGGCGTTCCCGGTGCCCGGGATCGCGAGCACGTGCGCGCCCCGGTTCAGGGTGAAGGCGAGCCGTAGTTGCGCCGTCGACAGGCCGTGGGCCTCGGCGACGGCCCGCACCTGCTCGCTCTCCTGCGTGATCGCCCCGGCCTCCTTGCCCGAGCCTGCGATCGCGAAGAACGGCACGAAGGCGATGCCCTGTCGCCCGCAGGAATCGAGGAGGGCGTGGTCCTCGGCCGGGGAACCGATCCCGTACGGGTTCTGCACGCAGACGACGGGTGCGACGGCCCGGGCCTCGGCCAGGTGGTCGGGCCGTACGTTGGACACGCCGAGGTGGCGGATGAGCCCGGCCGTGCGCAGCTCGGCGAGTGCTCCGAAGTGCTCCGCGATGGACCCCGTGGTCTCCCGGCGCTGGACCCGCAGGTTGACCACGTCCAGATGGTCCCGACCCAGTTGGCGCAGGTTCTCCTCGACCTGTCCGCGCAGCTGCTCGGGCGTGGCCCACCACCACTCCCCGGACGGGTTGCGGCCCGGCCCGACCTTGGTGGTGATGACGAGGCCGTCGGCGTACGGGGCCAGCGCCCGGTTGATCAGCTCGTTGGCGGAGCGCGTGGGGGAGAAGTAGAAGGAGGCGGTGTCGATGTGGTTGACGCCGAGGTCGACGGCCCGCCGCAGTACCGAGATGACCCGTTCCCGGTCGCTGGGGGAGCCGTCGGCGAGGTGCGTCAGCCGCATGGCGCCGAAGCCGATGCGGCGGACGTCGAGATCGCCGAGCCGCCACGTGCCGGAGGTCGCTGCCGTGATCGCTTCGGAAGTCATGGCGTGAGGGTAACGGGGTCGGCGCCCCACCCCGCGGAGCGCACCGGCCGTCGGACCGCGGCTATCGCCGTACGCTCCACGGCCGGGACGTGACACCGGAAAGGCGGGGCGCGGGGGCGGGAAGCGGGTCGCTCACCCAGCCCGCGGCGAGCACCAGCCGGGTGGTGCGGTGGACGGCGAGGAAGCCGAAGGGGCGCTCGAAGGAGAGTTCGGCCCGGCGGGCGCGGTACTTGGGCCGGGGTGGCATTCCCGCGGCGTAGCGCGCCGCGACGGCGGTGACCGCCGCCGCCTCGAACCCCGTGGCGCTGAACGCGGCCGTGGCCGCCTGGCGCGCGGAGCCGACCGCCAGCGCCGTCGAACTGATCCCGGGGAAGTGGCCGTGCTCGTCGTCGGTCGCGGCCTCCAGCCCGAAGAGGCGGGCGTGCGCCAGCAGATCGTGTTCGGCCCGGACCGAGAAGGCGACCGTGGCGACGTGCAGCTGGGGCTCCGGGGCGTACGCGTCGACCGTGCGGAGGGTGAGTCCCGGACCCGGCTGACCTTCGTCGAGGGAGCCGGCGCCCGTGGACGGCGCGCCCCCGGTGACCGAGGCCAGTCCCGTCGCCAGGACGTCGCCCGGCGGGACGTGCGGCTCTCCGAGGATCAGGTGTACGTCCACCTCGTCCGCGCCGGCCACTTCGAGGGTCGTGACCGGTCCCGCCGCACCGTCCGTCACGCGGACCCGGTCGAGCTCGGAGGTGGTGCGGGTGGTGCGGTGCAGCCCGCGCAGGGCCCGCCCCTGCCACGGGCCCTCCGAGTGGGTTCGTCGGGGGCGTTCCGTGAACGGCTCGGCCCAGCGCAGCCGCAGCCCGAGCGCGGAGGCGAGGACCAGCGGCATCTCGGCGTCGAGCGTGACCGGCATCGTTTCGACGAGCCCGCCCGTCCCCTGTTCGGCCCAGGCGTCGAGGGCCTTGTGGTCGGTGTCCTCGTCGCCGGTCAGGGTGCCCCGGGCGCCGTCCGGGAGGCGGGCCAGCCACGGCTCGTGCAGGGGGAGGTCGGCGCGGGTCCACAGTCCGGTGGCCGCCTGGAGGCCCCGTACGCCGGCCAGGCCGGTCAGTAGCTCCCGGGCGGCCCCGGCCGCGGCCTCGGCGGGTATGCCGAGGGCTTCGGCGAGTTCGGTGCGGGCGGGGCCCGCCGCGCCGTCGGCGAGGAAGGCCAGCAGGGGCCACATCCCGGCCGCGGTGAGGACGGTGCCCTTGTCCGCGGTCGCCGACCGGCGGGCCCAGCGCGTGGTGAGCTGGTTGACGGCCTCAACCGTGGTGATCTTCATGGGGCGAGCGTACGGGGTGGGACGCCGCCGGGCCGGGTCGTTTCCGCGGCCCGGCGGCGCCGGTCTCGTGGCCGTGCGACGGCCGTGCAGGGGCCGGTCGACGGTCGTGTAGTGGCCGGTCAGCGACCGTGCAGGCCCTGGTCGACGGCCGTCATCAGCTCGCCGTCGGCGGTGTCCGCGTCCAGGGACCAGAACATGGCGCCGCCCAGGCCGTTCTCGCGGATGTACTCCGTCTTGGTGCGCAGTACCTGGGGGTCGTCGTACGTCCACAGGGTGCTGCCGTCGAACAGCCAGGCGTGTCCGCCCCGGCGGTCGCGGTAGACCTTGTACGTGCCCGAATCGGCCAGCTTCTTCAGCGCCTTGTAGTCCTCGTACCCGGCCGCCCAGGTCGCCGGGGCCGGTCCCGTCGCCGGCTGCCCCATACCGTCCCCGCCGCCGCTGACGCCGGTCCAGCCCTGTCCGTAGAACGGCATCCCCATCACCAGCTTGTGCGCGGGGGCCCCACGGTGGCGCCATGCCTCCACCGTGCCGTCCACGCTGAAGTCGCCGCGGGCGCGCAGCGCGGACTGCTGGGCGGTGGTCCGCTCACCGGAGACGTGGAAGTCGTAGCCCTGGAGGGTCACGAAGTCGAGGTCGCGCATGATGCGGGGGACGTCGAAGCCCGCGTCGATCTTGGCGGGTGCGGTCGGGACGAACGCCGTCAGTTCGTACTCGTCCTTGCGCTTCTGGCTGCGTGCGTACGCGTCGAGCTGGGTACGGAACTCCTTCACCAGCTCGGCGAAGTTCCGCTTGTCCTCGGGCCGGAACGTGGTGTCGGTGTCACCGGCCGAGCCGGGCCACTCCCAGTCGAGGTCGATCCCGTCGAAGACGCCGGCCGCAGCGCCCGCGCCGCCGCGGGCACCGTCCTGCGGCAGGTTGCCCTTGATGTAGAGGTCGATGCAGGACCGGACGAGTGCCTTGCGGGAGGCGGGGGTGAGCGCGGCGTCCGAGAAGCGCGTGGACCAGCTCCACCCGCCCAGCGAGAGGAGGACCTTGAGGCCCGGATGCCTGGCCTTGAGCTCGCGCAGCTGGTTGAAGTTCCCGGCGAGCGGCTGCTCGGCGCTGTCGGCGACCCCGTCGACGGAGTTCGCGGCGTCGAGCGGACGCACGTAGTCGGCCCAGGCGTCGGCCTCGCCCGGTACGTTCCCGGTGAAGCACTTGCCGTCCGCGCCGATGTTGCCGAAGGCGTAGTTGATGTGGGTGAGCCTGCCGGCGGTGCCGTTCGCCTCCAGGTCCTGGACCTGGAAGTCCCTTCCGTAGACGCCCCATTGGGTGAAGTAGCCGACCCGCTTGTACGAGCGGTCGTGCCCGCCGTCGGCCTGCGCGGCGGCGGACGGGGCGAGGGCGGTCAGCAGGGAGAGGGAACAGGCGGCGACGGCCAGCCTGCCGAGCATGCTGCGGCGCATGGGCTTCCTTCGGGGAGGCGGGAGCAGTGCGGGGGCGCGTGCGCGGTGCATGCCGGAAACTATTGGTCTGGACCAGGATGGTCAAGGGGGCGGGCCCCCTCCGCACCCCCCGGTCCCGCCGCCTGCCGGAGCTCCGCCCGGCCCCGTACGCTGGGCTCCCCGCGGAAGGAGTCTCCGGTCCATGCTCCTCGAATCCGGCGACCCGCGCCGTCGCCGTCACGGCCGCGATCCAGAGCGGCGACGTCCCCGGGCTGCGCAGGCTGTTGGACGCGCACCCCGGGCTCGCGGCGGGCCGCATCGTCCGGCGGGGGAAGGGCGCGGGCGAGCGCTCCCTGCTGCACATCGCCACCGACTGGCCGGGCCGCCGCCCCGAGACGGCACGGGTCATCCGCACCCTGGTGGCCGCCGGAGCCGACCCGGCGGCCCGGTTCGTCGGGGCGCATGCCGAGACACCGCTGCACTGGGCCACCAGCAACGACGACGTGGAGGCCCTCGACGCCCTCGTCGCAGCCGGAGCCGACATCACGGCGCCGGGCGCGGTCATCGGCGGTGGCACCCCGCTCGCAGACGCCTGCGCCTTCGGCCAGTGGCAGGTGGCCCGTCGGCTCCTCGAACTCGGGGCCCGCCCCGACCTCCACGAGGCTGCCGCCCTCGGACTGCTCGACCGCGTCACGGAGTACGTCACCGCGGGGCCTCCGCCGGCCGACGAACTCACCGGCGCGTTCTGGTCGGCCTGCCACGGAGGTCAACTTTCCACCGCCCATTACCTCCTGTCGCAGAAAGTCGACGTCGACTGGATCGGGTACGACGACACGACCCCGCTCGACATCGCACTGACCAGCGCAAACGAATCCCTCATCGACTGGCTCCGCAGCGTCGGCGCACACACTCGGGCCGAGCTTCCACCCGACTGACCCATAAATCCGTTAAATCCATTTGGATCTTCCAGGCGCTCCGTGTCAGAGTTGCTCTCACCGAAGGGGTGTAGCTCAGCTGGTCAGAGCGCTGGTCTCCAAAACCAGATGCCGCAGGTTCGAATCCTGCCGCCCCTGCGAACAGCACACGCCGTCGGGCCCGCCCCCTCTCCAGGGGGCGGGCCCGACGGCGTTGCTGCCGGAGGTGGTGCTGGACGCGGCCGTCGACCGGCGGTGAGGCTGGTAGCCGATCCGGACGCGGCTATCCGGCAGTGGGCTCCTCGTAGCCGTACGGGCGGGTGATGATCTCCATCCCGTGGCCCGACGGGTCCAGGAAGTAGACGCCGCGTCCGCCATCGTTGTGGTTGATCTCGCCGGCCCGCTTCATGTACGGGTCGGCGAAGTACGGGACCCCGCCCGCCCGGATCTTCCCGAACGCCGCGTCGAACTCCTCCTCGGAGACGAGGAACGCGTAGTGCTGCGCGGTGATGGAATCGGCCGGGGCCGTCGCGAAGTCCAGGGTGACGCCGTTGGCGGTGTCGACGGGGACGAACGGCCCCCACTCGGTCCCGACCTCAAGTCCGAGGATGTCCGCCAGGAAAACGGCGGCCTCCCGGTTGTTCCGGGAGTGGATGATCGTGTGGTTCAGCTGCACTGACATGAGTGAATGCCTCCGCAAGGCACATCACGGGCACCTCCATGTCTCACCCGGTCGGTGACCGACACGCGATGCCGTGATCGAGATCCTAAACACCACTTCCAGGTGGAGTCCACCGCATTCCGGTCAGGATGAACCTCCGTACACCGCTTTGACGTTGTCCTGTGCGGGATGCGTGCGCCCCGCCGGGCCCGCCGCGAACAGCCGGAGCAGGTTCTCCGTCACCCGGGTCGTCAGTGCCCCAGCCTTCGCGTCCAGGCCGTGGTTGGCCCCGCTGCGCCCGTCGCCCGTCGCGTCCAGCGCCTCCACCCAGCGCATGGTCCCGGTCGCGAACACGCCCGCGCCGCTCGGCACCGTGTAGTACGCGGTGTCCTGGTGGCTGGGCCGGCGCTCGCACACCACGGGGGAGTGGGCCAGTATCTCGATCGGCCGGGGCGTCGGGAACCCGGTGTTGACCTTGTCGTACTCCACCCCCACCAGGTGCGGGAAGTGGTCTCCCGCCCGCACACCGGTGCCCTCGAACAGCCAGTGGCCCGGGTTGGTCACCACGTACGGGGCGTCCACCGGGTAACCGTCGTAGATCACGCCCAGCAGCGAGCTCTCCGGGTCGGCGCCGGGCGCCGAACGGAAGTCCACGGTGGCCGGGTGGCCCCGCTTGAAGCCGGGGTCCTGGTCGTAGGAGGACTTGTAGCAGACCACCGTCCGGTCCGGACCGAGGTCGGAGGGCTCCAGCCGGATCCGGCGGAAGCAGCAGTTCGCGCCGAGGACCGCGATGTTGGTCCCGGCGTCCCGGGCGGCCGTGAAGTGGGCCCGCTGTTCCGGTGACCAGTACTCGTCGTGGCCGAGCGAGAGGACCGCCGAGGCTCCTTCCAGTAGCCGCTTCTCCCGCGCCACGTCGCTGGTCGTCGCGTAGGCCAGGGGTATCCCGAGCCGCTCGGCGAGGGCCAGCAGCGGGGCCTCGTACACCAGGAACAGGCCAGCGCCGTCGTCGTACTCGTACGGCCGGTCGAACGTGACGCACAGGGAGCGCGAGGCGTAGCCGCCACCGGGGCCGTCGTAGCTGCCGTAGCCGCCCCACCGGTTGTAGGCCTGCCACGTCGCCACCGCGTTCACCGCGACCGTACGGCCCGCGCCCGCCGCCGACCGGACCGTGACCGGGACGAAGCGTTGGCCCTCGCCGCCCTGCGCGTCGAGCCGTAGCAGGTAGCAGCCCTCCGGCCAGTCCTTGGTGTCGACGGTGGTCGTACGGGGCCAGCGGGTGCGGACCATCCGGGTCGCGGGATCCACCGTGTGCTCGGGCTGGCGCACGCCGGGCAACGCCTCGGAGCGCCAGACGAGCCGGGCCCGGGCGCCGCCGTACCAGCCCATCCGGTACGCGGAGACGATGAACCGGGGCGCGGTGGTGGACACGTGCAGGCCGAAGGGCTCGCCGGGCAGGACGCTGACCTTGTCGGCGAAGCCCTCGATGGCCCGCGCCGGGCCGGCCTTCGTCACATGCCAGTCGACGTTCCCCGGCTTGGCGTTCTCGGCCTTGACGTCGAACCCGACCGGTCCGCCCTCCCCGGCCGAGCCCTCGGGCGTCGGCCCCTTCTCCTTGCCCTTGAGCTCGCCCTTGCCCGCGGCTCCGTTCGCACAGCCCGCCACGGCCCCGAGGCCGGCGGCGGTGGCCGCCGCACCCGTCGCGATCGCGAGGAACCGCCGTCTGCCCGCGCCGTCGCCGTCGCCGTCCCCGGGGATGTGCTCCTGATCCATGGAGGGCACGTTATGTCACGCTTGACTCCCCACTCCACTGCCACCGGCTCGCCCTGCTGCTCGTGCCCCGCGCCCCGCCTCACCCCAGCCGCACCACCACCTGCTGGCCGGCCCCCGCCGCCGTGGTGAGACTGCCGAATCCGAGCCGCAATCGAGCGCCGGCGGCCTCCGAGACCACGGTGGGCGGCCGGGACAACACCGCGGCGACGGGCCGGTTCCACACCAGGGTCAGCGAGTTCAGCTCCCGGGCCGGGTCCGAGACGCAGACCGTGGCCGTTCCGTCGGATCTCTCCCGGACCGTCACCGAACAGGGTGCTGTCGCCTCCAGCGGACCGGCCGATCCGGCTCGCCAGAAGTTGACCCCGATGAACCCGAGCGAGGGCACCGAGACGCCTTGGGCCGTCTCCGAGTTGGCGAAAACCGTGAGCCACCCCGCGGCAGCAGCCCGGGCGGCGGTCTGGGCCGGCGTCGCCCCCGGTAGCAACTGATGGACGTATCCGGCGTCTGCCGGGTCCGTGCCGTGGTCGTACCAGAGGGTGAGGTAGCGCCGGGTCAGGGCCGTGGTGGACCCGCCCCGGTTGACGTCGCTCCACCGTCCGGTCCGCGCCTCCCGCAGCGCCCTGAACGCCCCCGCGCCCGACATCACGTACCCGCCGAAGCCCGCCAGGTGCGCCCAGCCGGGAGAGGGGAAGGCCGCCGACCAGCCCTGGGCGGTCGGCTGGACCGCCCCGCCCACGGTCAGGGCATGTGTACCGGAGGCGCCGAGATTTCGGTTGTCGATCACCGTCTCGACGACGGTCCCGTCCGAGCCGCGGATCCCCGCCCCCAGGCAGACGATAGTGTCGGCGAGGAAGAACCATGACGTGCGGGCCGAGAGCGTGCTGCCCAGGCCCCGCAGGTGCTGGCCCAACGAGGCGAACTCCCCGTCGGTCGTACCGCCCACCCAGGCCGCGTCGGGCCGGGACGCCCCCCAGTCACCGCCGGCCCCGTCGGCGAGTGCCTTGCGCGACACGGTGGTCCCCGGCAGCCGGTACGGGTCCACCGTGGGCCAGAAGGCGTCCGAATACTGGCCGTTGCCGTAGCTGGCCCCCCACCAGGAGAGCATCCCGCTCCCGGTGTGCCAGCCGCGCAGGTTCTCCCCGTTGCCCGTTTCGTAGTGGGCGATCCGCTTCGAGGCCATGGACAGCGAGGCCGCCCAGCCGGGCCGCCGGTGCGTGGCCCGGTCCATGGATGCGAACAGCCGGTGCCCGACCGGCTCGGGCAGTGCCGTGACCGATACGTCGACCTCTACCTGCGCCAGCCGGGCGAGCGAGGACAGTGGCAGGGTGGTGTCCGCGAGGGGCCGGCTGTAGTAGTCCCGGGCCATCCAGCCCTTCACCAGGCCCCGCCAGCGCACCCGTTCGGCGCTGCTCGCGCCCTCCGCGAGCAATACGATCGAGGCGAGCACCGCATGCCCCCGCGCGTGGTCGTCCTGCTGGACCTGCCGGGGGTCGGCCAGCAGCAGGCCCCGGCTCACCGCCCGACCCGACACGGTGTCCATGACGAGCCCGTTGAACAGGAACGGCGCCCAGGCCCGCTCCACCGCATCGAAGGCGATCTGCTTGCCGGGGTCGGTGACCTGCCACGGGGTGTCCTTCAGCAGAGCGAACAGCAGGCCCAGCCCGCCGACCAGCACGGCCCCGTACGTCCCGGTGTACGGCACCCAGGTGTGCTGGACGAACGACCCGTCGAGGTAGAGTCCGTCGCCGGCGGTGACGTACGGGAACACCGGCGCGAGCGCGTCCCGGCTCAGGGCGAGCTTCGCCGGATCCTCGCCGACCACCCCGCGCAGCGCCAGCACCCGGCACAGGTCCACCCGGTTCGCCCCGGTACTCGTTCCGGTGTACGAGCCGACCGCCGAGTCCGGGACGAAGTGGTCGACCGCCGCGCAGAAGTCCGCGAGCCGGCCGGCCGGCAACTCCTCGTACAGCATGACGCACAGGTCCAGCAGAGCCTGTGGGGCGCCGATCTGCCAGCAGTACCAGTTGCCGTACCGCACCTGACCGGCGTGGTAGACATCGGCGTGGAGATGATCGAGCCCGGTCAGCAGCGCCGAACGCAGCGCGGCGTCCCCGGTGAGCCCGGTCCCGGGCCGGACATGGGCCTCGGCCATCGTGCGCAGCCGGTAGTAGCTCTGCATCATCATCTCGGGGTCGCTGGCGTACCCGAGGTCGGGCCACAACGAACCGGGCGCCGGGGCCATGGCGGAGCGCCATCCGGCGGCCAGGGCGCCGAGATCGGCCAGTCGGGATCGGAACGGTTCCGCCTCGGCCGGGACCTCACCGCCCAGGAGGAGACCGCGCCATACCGCCCGCATCGCGTCGGGGAAAGCGCCGGTCGGTGCGGCCCCCGCCGGCGGGGCGGGTGCTCCCAGCAGCAGCGCACTCCCGCCGGCGGCGGAGAGGAAGGCGCGCCGACTCCACACGTCTGTCATCGCATGCTCCTTGTCCGATCCCGTACCGGCCCCCGCCGGCCCGTTCTTGCCCCGATCGCCCCACTCGGACTGCCTCACGCCACGTGCTCTCGGTAGCGGTCGATCACCTCCCGCAGCACCTCGGAACCGTTTCGTGCCCACAGCCCGGGGTGGAAGATCTCCACCTCCACCGGGCCCCGGTAGCCGGCCGCGTCGGCCAGCTCCCGGAACGCCCGCAGATCGATGCATCCGTCGCCCAGCTGCCCCCGGCCCGTCAGCACTCCCGCGGGGAGCGGGGTCACCCAGTCGGCGACCTGCACCGCCACGATCCGCCCGCCCGCCCCCGCCCGGCGCAGTTCGGCCGGCAGCCGCTCGTCCCACCACAGGTGGTAGGCGTCGGCCACCACTCCCACATGCCGCGCCGGGAACTGCTCGGCGATGTCCAGGGCCTGGCCGAGGGTGGAGACCACACAGCGGTCCGAGGCGAACATCGGATGCAGCGGCTCGATCCCCAGCCGTATCCCATGCGCCGCCGCCCACGGGACGAGTTCGCCGAGGATGTCGACGATCCGCCGCCGAGCCCCCACCAGGTCCCGGTCACCGTCGGGCAGGCCCCCCGAGACCAGGACCAGCGCGTCGGCACCCAGCTCGGCAGCCTCCTCCACCGCCCGGCGGTTGTCATCGAGAGCCGCCGTCCGCCCCGCCGGGTCGGCTGCGGTGAAGAACCCGCCACGGCACAGCGAGCTGACCCGCAACCCGGCCCCGGCGACCAGCTTCGCCGTCTCGCGCACCCCGAACCCCCGCACCGGATCCCGCCACAGCCCGACCGCTCCCACCCCGGCAGCCGCGCACCTGGAGACCAGCTCGGGCACCGACCACTGCCGGACCGTCTCCTGGTTCAGGCTGAAGCGGGCCGGAGCCGGACCCCGGCTCACGACACCACCCCGTACACCGCGAGGAGTCGTCGCATCCGCGCCTCGGCGAGATCCGGATCGGGGAACAGCCCCAGCCGGTCCGCCCGTTCGTATGCGGTGGCCAGATGGGGGAGCGGCCGGGCTGACTGCAGCCCGCCCAGCATCGTGAAATGCTCCTGGTGTCCCGCCAGCCAGGCCAGCAGCACCACCCCCGTCTTGTAGTAGTGGGTCGGCGGGGCGAACAGGTGACGGGACAGCGCCACCGTCGGATCCAACAGCTCACGGAAACCGACGGGGTCGTCCCGGTCGAGGGCGAGCGCCGCCCGCGCGGCCAGCGGGGCGATCGGGTCGAAGACGCCCAGCAGTGCGTCGCTCGCCGGCTCGCCGGTCCCGTCCCCGGCGATCAGCTCCGGATAGTGGTGGTCGTCGCCCGTGTAGCAGCGCACGCCCGGCGGAAGCCTGCGCCGGATGTCCCGCTCCCGCTCCGCGTCCAGCAGCGAGACCTTGATCCCGTCCACCTTCTCCGGGCGGTCCAAGACGATCTTCAGGAACACCTCGGTCGCCGCGTCGAGGTCGGCGTGGCCCCAGTACCCGGCCAGCTCCGGGTCGAACATCGGGCCCAGCCAGTGCAGCACGACCGGCCGCGAGCTCTGCCGCAGCAGCCTTCCGTACACCTCCAGGTAGTCGTCCGGGCCGCGCGCCGCGGCCGCCAGGGCCCGGGACGCCATGAGGACGGCCCCCGCCCCGCACTCCTCGGTGTGCGCGAGCTGTTCCTCGTACGCGGCGGTGATCGCGCCCGTCGAATGCACCACGCCCGCGACGAGTTGGTCGGTGCCCGCGCCGCCCACGATCCGGCCGCCCACCGCCCGGGCCTCGGCAGCCGACCGGCGGATCAGCTCCGCCGCGGACGGCCAGTCCAGGCCCATCCCGCGCTGCGCCGTGTCCATCGCCTCTGCGACCCCCAGGCCCTGCGCCCACAGCCGGTGCCGGAACGCCAGCGTCCCCTCCCAGTCCACCGCCGGAGCGGCCTGCGCCGAGGCGGCGAGCGGATCGGCGACCACATGCGCCGCCGCGTACAGCCTGCGGCTGCGTGCCGGAGCGCAGACCAGTGGTGCGAGAGGATCGGTACAGGGACGGTGCAGGCGGAATCCGCCGTCCGCCGTGGGGAGCCGGATGCTCACAGGACCACCTCCGGCACCGGAAGTCGCCGGCCCTCCGCGGAGGACCGTAGTCCCAGCTCGGCGAGTTGCACCCCGCGCGCGCCGGCCAGCAGGTCCCACTGCCAGGGCTCGTCGAGCACGACATGGCGCAGGAACAGTTCCCACTGGGCCTTGAAGCCGTTGTCGAACGGGCCGTTGTCCGGAACCTCCTGCCACTGGGTTCGAAAGGCCTCCGTCTGCGGCAGATCCGGGTTCCACACCGGCTTGGGCGTCGCCCCGCGGTGCTGGATCCGGCAGCCGCGCAGCCCGGCCACCGCCGACCCCTGCGTCCCGTCCACCTGGAACTCCACCAGCTCGTCACGGTGGACGCGCACCGCCCAGGAGGAGTTGATCTGCGCGACGGCACCGCTCTCCAGCTCGAAGACCCCGTACGCCGAATCGTCCGCCGTCGCCTCGTACGGTTTGCCCTCCTCGTCCCAGCGGCGGCCGATGTGCGTACGAGCCAGGGCCTGCACCGTGCGCACCCGGCCGAACAGCTCGTGCAGCAGGTAGTCCCAGTGCGGGAACATGTCGGCGACGATGCCCCCGCCGTCCTGCGCCCGGTAGTTCCAGGACGGCCGCTGGGCCGGCTGCCAGTCGCCCTCGAACACCCAGTACCCGAACTCCCCGCGCACGGAGAGGATCTCGCCGAAGAAGCCGCCCTCGATCAGCCGTTTCAGTTTCTGCAGGCCCGGCAGGAACAGCTTGTCCTGGACCACTCCGTGCTTGACCCCGGCCTCCGCGGCCAGGCGGGCCAGCTCCAGCGACGACGCGAAGGTCAGGGCCGTCGGTTTCTCGCAGTACACGTGCTTTCCCGCTGCCACGGCCTGCCGGACCGCCGCCTCCCGGGCGCCGGTGACCTGCGCATCGAAGTAGATCTCCACCTCGGGGTCGGCCAACACGGCGGACAGGCCCGTGCTGACGTGCTCCAGACCGTGCTCTTCGGCGATGGCCCGCAGCGCCGGCTCACGGCGCCCGACCAGCACCGGCTCGGGCCACAGCACCCTGCCGTCGCCCAGGTCCAGTCCGCCCTGCTCGCGCAGGGCGAGCAGCGAGCGGACCAGATGCTGGCGGTATCCCATCCGCCCGGTCACGCCGTTTATGGCGATCTTGATCGTCCTGCGCTCCACGGTGTCCCCTCCTTCGTGCTCGTGCGTGCCTTCGGTGGAAAGCGCGGGGGAGGTCGATAGAAAGCGCTTTCACTCAAATCAGGCTAGGCTCGGAAAGCTCGCCAGCGCAACACTCGTTCGAGTGATGGAAAGCGCTTTCTCAATCGGGGAGTATGGAGGTCCACACACCGGATGAGACGATGACCCGGGAAGAGCAGGAGGGGTGCAGCATGGCGGTGACTCTCGCCGAGGTCGCGGCGCACGCGGGCGTATCGCCCGCCACGGTCTCGCGCGTACTCAATGGCGGATACCCGGTGGCCGGCGGCACCCGGACCCGCGTGGAACGGGCCGTCGAAGAGCTCGGATACGTGGCCAACGGCCCCGCCCGCGCCCTTGCGGCCGCCACCTCCGACCTGGTCGGCGTCCTCGTCCACGACGTCGCGGACACCTTCTTCGGCATCCTCGCCGGATCCTTGCAGAGCGCCCTCGCCCCGACCGGGCAGGGGGACCCCCGCCGCCTCGCCGTCGTCTGCAACACCGAGGGCGCCCCGGCAGCCGAACTCGCCTACCTCACCCTGCTGGAAGGCCAGCGCGCCGGCGGAGTGGTCCTGACCGGCGGAGCCGTCGAGGAGCCCGGTCACACCGCCGCGCTCACCGCCCGCGTCGCCCGGATGGCGGGCTCCGGAGCCCCCGTCGTGCTGTGCGGACGGCCCCCGCTGCCCGTCCCCTCCGCACTGCCCGTCGCCACCATCACCTTCGACGACCGCGGCGGCGCCTTCCGCCTCGCCGAGCACCTGCTGTCGCTCGGCCACCGGCGCATCGCCTATGTCGCCGGCCCGCCGGGGCTGAGCACCACCCGGGAGCGGCTCGCCGGACACCGCGAGGCCCTACGGCGGCACGATCCCGCCTTGCCCGAAGCCTGCGACCCGCTCATGGTGCACGCCGGATTCGAGCGTTCCGCCGGGTACGACGCCACGCGCGAGCTGCTGCGCCGCGGGGCACCCTTCACCGCCGTTGCCGCCGCCAACGACACCGTCGCCACCGGAGTGGCCGCGGCCCTGCGCGAGGCAGGGCTGCGCATCCCCGGTGACGTCTCCGTCGCGGGCTTCGACGACCTCCCCTTCTGCGTGGACACCGCGCCCGCGCTCACCACCGTGCGCATACCGCTGCGCGAGGCCGGCATACTCGCCGCCCAGCTGGTCACCGGCCGCAAACCGTTGCCCCCGGGCGGCATCACCACCCTGCCCACCGAACTCATGGTGCGCGGCTCCACCGCGCCGCCCCCGCCCGAGGGGAGCCGTCCGTGAGATACGCCTTCTCCACGCTCGGCCTGCCCGGGGCACCGCTCGACCGGAGCGCCGCCCTCGCCGCCGCCCACGGCTACGACGGCCTCGAACTGCGCGCCCATCCCGAGGAGCCGCTCCACCCGGACAGTCCGTCTGCCGACCGAGCCAAGGGCCTGCGCACCCTCACCGCCGCTGGGGTCGCCGCCCTCGGGGTCGCGGGCTATGCCCGGGTGGCCTCCCCGGGTGCGGACGAGCCGGTCCTCGCCGAACTGCAGGCCCTGGTCCGGCTCGCCGGCGACCTCGAAGCCCCGTACGTCCGGGTGTTCCCCGGCGGAGCGGATCAGTCCAGGGCGCTCGCCGATGCCCACGCCGTGCGCAGGCTGGCCGCCGCAGCGCCGTTCGCCGAGCGGCACGGGGTGCGCATCCTGCTGGAGACGCACGACTCGCACCGGACCGGAGCAGCCGCCGCGCGGGTACTGGACCGGGTCGCGCATTCCGGCGCGGGCGCGCTGTGGGACGTACTGCACACCTGGCTCGGGGGAGAGTCCCCGGCCGAGTCGCGGGGGGCGCTGTACCGGCACCTGGGCTACGTACAGGTGAAGGACGTCGCGTCGGCGCAGGATCTCACCCCGCTCGGGCTCGGCGCCGGAGTGCTACCGCTCGCCGAGGCCGTGGCCGCCGTTCCGCCCGACGGTTGGCTGTGCTGGGAGTACGAGAAGCGCTGGTACCCCGGTGCCGCCGAGCTGTCGGGGCAGCTCGCACGCGGCCGGGAGTATCTGGCGCACCTGGCGGCGAAGGCGAAGGCGAAGGCTGTGACGTGCACGGGCACGGTGGCTCAGGCTGAGTAGGCGAGCCGCCCGCGGTCGACGGCGTAGCGGAAGTCCAGCCCCAGGGCGTACCGCTCCAGCTCCTCGACCGCCGTCGCCGCCAGCCGGTCCAGCTCTCCGCCCAGGGAACCCGCCACATGGGGGGTGAGCAGTACGTTCCGCAGGTTGAACAGGGGCGAGCCGGCGGGCAGCACCTCGGGCTCGGTGTGGTCGAGTACGGCGTGCAGCCGCCCCGCGACCAGCTCCTCGGTCAGCGCCACGGTGTCGACGAGCGAGCCCCGCGCGGTGTTGACCAGAGTGGCACCGTCCGGCATCAACGCCAGCCGGGCCGCGTCCAGCAGATGACGGGTCTGGGGGAGCGCGGGGGCGTGCAGGCTCACCACATCACTGCGGCGCAGCAGTTCGTCGAGCGCGCAGGCCTCGCCGCCCAGCGCGGTGAGTTCGCCCGGATCGGCGTACGGATCGTGTACGAGCACCCGCAGGTCAAAGGGGCGCAGCAGCTCCATGACGCGCCGGCCGATGAGCGAGGCGCCGACGATGCCGATGGTGCGGTGGTAGTTGCCGACGGTCGGATAGCGGCGCAGCGGGTCGATCGGGGCGCGTGCCGCCCGGTAGGCGTGGGCGGATTCCAGGACGCGCTTGTTGGCGAACAGGATCGCAGCGAGCGTGTACTCGGCGACCGGCACCGCATTGGCGGCCGCCGCGCTGGAGACCAGCAGCCCACGCTCCCAGCAGGCCTCCGTGACATGGTGTTTCACACTACCGGCGGCATGCACCACGGCGCGCAGCCGAGGCATCCGGCCCAGCGCCTCGGCGTCGAGCGGCGGGCAGCCCCAGCCGGTGAGCAGCACCTCGGCCTCCGCGAGACGGCGGTCGAGTGCGGGCTCGTCGGGCTCGCCGTGCACGAATCCGGTCAGCAGCAGGTCGGGGTCGACGTCGGCGACCCGGACGAGTTCGGGCAGCATCCGGCCGCTGATCACGGCGGCCCGGGTGCCCGGGCTCATGGCGAGCACGGTGGCGGGGCGGCGCCGGGGGAGGAGACGGTGGGTCACTTGACGGCTCCTGCGGTGAGACCCGAGCGCCAGAACCGCTGCAGGCCGAGGAAGGCCAGCACGAGCGGGACGACGGCGACGAGTGAACCGGTGATCACCAGGGGATAGAGCTCGGGCTGCTGGTAGACGCTGCGGTTCCACATGAACAGGCCCAGACTGACGGGGTAGAGCCGCTCGTCGTTGAGCATGGTCAGCGCGCCGTAGAAGTTGTTCCAGATGGCCGTGAAGGTGAACAGGAAGATGGTCACAAACCCCGGCCACAGCATCGGGAGCGACACGTGCGCGAACAGCCGCAGTTCACCCGCCCCGTCGACGCGGGCGGCGGCCAGTACCTCGTCGGGGACGTAGCCGACGGCGAAGACCCTGGCCAGGTACACGCCGAAGGGGTTGACCAGGGCGGGCACCAGGTAGGCCCAGTACGTGTTGACGGCGCCCGCGGCCGAGGCCATCAGGTACAGCGGCAGCTGGAGCACGGTGGCGGGGACGAGGATCCCGGCGAGGACGACGCCGAAGAGCTTCTCCTTGTGCCGGAACCCGTAGGCGTGGAAGGCGTATCCGCAGGCCACGCTGATCAGCGCCGAGAGGGTGGAGCCGACGACGGTGTAGAGGAGGCTGTTGGCGAGCCAGCGGCCGAAGATGCCGTCGTCGTACGTGAAGACCTCGCCGAGGTTGGTGAAGAGGCTGAAGTCGCCCAGGGCGTAGGGGTCGGTGGCGAAGAGGTCGCGGCGGTTCTTGGTCGCGGCCACGACCAGCCAGGCGAGGGGCATCAGGGTGTAGGCGGCGACGAGGAGGAGGGCGGCGTTGACGGCGGTACGGGAGAGGAGCGCGCTGCGGGGCGTGCGGCGAGCCGGCGCCGGGGCGGACGGGGTGGACGGGTCGGACGGGTCGGACGGGGTGGACTGTGCCGCAGCCGCTGCGGCGGCCCGGGCGGGTGGGGCGGTCATGCGGACCTCCAGCGGTTGCCGAGCTTGGTGGTGACGTACGAGGTGGCCCCGGCGACCAGGGCCAGGAGCAGCGCGCTCGCGGCCGCCAGTCCGTAGTCGTGTCCCTTGAACGCGGCGCTGAAGACGTACATGGTCGGGGACCAGGACTCGCCCATCTCGGTGGCCCGGAGCTGCAGCAACTGCGGGGCGTCGAAGAGTTGAACGGCGCCGACGCAGGTGAAGAGGACGGTCAGGACGAGAGTGGGCCGGATGCTCGGCACCTTGACCTGGAGAGCCGTGCGGATGGCTCCGGCGCCGTCCATGGTGGCGGCCTCCAGGATCTCGCGGGGGATGGCCTGGAGCCCGGCAAAGAAGATGATCATGTTGTAGCCCGTCCACTGCCAGGCCGAGATGTTGACCACGGACAACAGGGCCTCGTCGCGGCCGAAGAAGTTCCACGAGAGCCCGGCCGAGTCGAGGACGCCGAGGACGGGGCTGAGGCCGGGTGTGTAGAGGTAGAGCCAGACCATCGCGGCGACCAGGCCGGGGACGGCGTGCGGCAGGTAGAAGGCGATCTGGAAGAACCGGCGGGCGCGGGCGAGGGCGGAATCCAGGAGGAGCGCCAGGAGCAGGGCTCCGCCGACCATGACGGGGATGTAGAGCAGGCAGTAGGCGGCGACGTGGCGGAACGAGGCTACGAAGAGCGGATCGGACAGAGCCTTGGTGTAGTTCCCGATTCCGCTGAAGACCCGTCGGGCTCCGCCGAATCCGAGGCCGGACTGCTCTTCGCGGAAGAGGCTGAGCCAGGTGGCGTACGCGATCGGGGCGACGGTCACGAGGGCGAAGAGGAGGAAGAAGGGGGCCATGAACCACACGGCTGAGCGGATGCCCCCGACGGTCGAGGCGGGGTGGTTCGGTTGCGCCGCGCGGGCGGATCCCGGGGCGGCGGCTCCTTCGTCCGTGGTGGGGGCCGGGCAACTGCCGCCGCCGCTGGTCGGGCGGGGGAGGGGCGGGCGGGCCGGGGCTTGTGTCGGAGCCGGCGGCCCGGTGGGGGCCGTGTCGGCTTCCGTGGCTACGGGGTCGGCCGGGTGGGTGCCTGCGGCGGTGGGAGTGGGCCGGGGCGTGTCCGTCGGCGGGGGTGCTTGCGCGGACCGGGCGGGGCCGGTGCCAGTGCCTTCGGCGGTCGGGCGGCGGTGCGGAGGTACCGGATGATCTGCAGCTGTCGGGTGGGCGTCCGTGGCGGTTGGGGTGGAGCGGGCCGGGTGGGACCAGGGGGCGGACGCCGGGGCTGGTCGCACGGCCGGGGAAGTGTTCGTGTTCGTGCTCGCGTTCGCGGAGCGGGCATGAACGCCGACCGGGGCAGGGGCCGGGGCCGCGTCCGGGGCGCGGTCCGTTCCTCGGCTCGGCCCCCGGTCAGGTGGCTCCGTGTCGGGCTCCCGGGTGCCGGATCCGGGCTTCGGGGCGGCCGTTGCGCCGTCGGGCACCGGCATGGCCCCGGCGGCGGCGGCACGGGCGGCATCGGCGGCGGAAGTGGTGGCGGCGGCACGGGCGGCATCGGCAGGGGCGGCCGGAGCACCAGTGGTGTCCGTCGGGCTCTCGGGAGGCGCTCCGGCCCCGTCGCCTCCCGGGGTGGTGGGACCGGGGCGGTCGGTGGTGGGCATCAGTCGGCCAGGCCCAGGCCGCGGTCCTTGATGGTCTTCTCGGCGGCCGACTGGCCCTCGCTCAGGGCCTTGATCAGGTCCGCGCCGGCCGCGCTCTGCGCCGAGTTGACCTGGAGGTGGACCGGGCCCCAGGTCCAACCGGGCACGATGGTTGCCGCGGCCGCACCGGCCAGGCCGTACGGGTCCTGCCCCTCGAAGTACGCCGTGTCGAACGACTTCGCGGCCTCGGCCCGCATCTCGGCGTTGGCCGGCAGGGTGCTGCTCGGTGACTTCAGGGAGCTGAGCCGTGCCTTGATGGCCTCCGGGTCGGTGGTGACCCACGCGATGAACTCCGCCGCGGCCCTGGTCTGCTTGCTGCCCTTCGGCACGATGTACGAGGTCCCCCCGTACATGCCGGTCGCGGGCTTGCCGTCCCAGGTGGGCAGCGGGGCGATGCCCCACTTCCCCTTGAGGTCGGGGTAGTTCGCGAGGAACGTGCCCGCGGTCCAGGCGGCGCCGATCACGGTCGCGACCTGCCCGGATGAACGTTCCTTCGCCTCCCCCTCACCCCACAGCGGGGTCTTCGACGCCACCCCCGAAGCCATCAGGCCGTTCCAGTACTGCGCCACCTTCTTCGAGGCGGGGTCGTCGATCGCGACCTTCCACTTGTCGCCTTCGGTGCCGTACCACTTGGCGCCCGCCTGCCAGGAGAGTCCGGCCAGTACCGCCGGATCGCCGCCGCCGAAGTTCGTGATCTTCACCGACGGGTCGGCCCGGTTGATCTTCTCCGCGGCCGCCCCGTACTCGGCCCACGTCTTCGGCACGGCCACCCCGTGCTTCTCGAAGATGTCCTTGCGGTAGAAGAGTTCGAGCGGCGTGACGTCGAACGGCACCGCCCACGTCTTGCCGCCCAGTTTCACCAGGGACTGCACCACCTCCGGGAACTTCTCCGAGACGAGCTTCCCGGACGTCGCGCTCAGGTCCTCCAGATTGCCGCCGCTCGCGAACTCCGGGAGCGCGGAGTAGTCCATCGTCGCGATGTCGGGCGCGTTGCCGCCCTTGACCGCGTTGGCCAGCTTCGCCGCGCCGTCCGGCCCGCCCGGCACCGCCGAGAACTTCACCTGGACGTGCGGATGCGTCTTGTTGAACGCGTCCGCCGTCTGCTGGGCCCCCGCGGACGAGGACCAGTACGTGACCGTGACCGGCTGCTCCGGTGAGCCGCCGGCCGCCCCGGCCCCGTCCGGCTTCGCCTTCCCGCCGCACGCGGTGGCGAGCAGGGCCAGGGAGGCGACGGAGGTGATCGCGGCGATGCGGGGCATGCGGGAGGAACGGAAGCTGCGCGACATGGAGGGGCTCCTACGAACGACCGCGAACGGCGGCGGATGGGAGAACGCGGCCCATCTTTTGTGCGAACACGCACACCGTCAAGAGCGAATGCGCAACTCGATCGAAACAATCAGTTCAGAACTCCGTGACCCGTCCTTCCCGCCCCCGTCCTTACGCCCCGCCCCTCCCGCCCCCGTCCTTTGCGTCGTTCCTCCCGGCCCGGTCCCTCATGAACGGATCGTCAGCCGGGGGAGGAGTTCCAGATGCTGCCGGGACCCCTCGTCGCGACCCTCGCCCGCCGCCGTCAGCCGGTCCAGCAGCAGCCCCGCCGCCCGAGCCCCCACCTCGCGCTTGGCCGGCGCCACCGCGGAGAGCGGTACGTCGGCCAATCCCGCCACCTCGTCGTCGTACGTGATCACGGCGAGGTCCTCCGGTACCCGCACCCCGCGCGCCTGGAGCCTCGGGATCAACATGATCGCGTCGGTGTCGCTGTGGATCAGCGCGGCGGTCACCCCGCCCGCCGTGACCGCCTCGCACAGGTAGTCCAGCGTCCGCGCGAACAGGTCCGCCTCGGAGAGCGGGTCCGGCCCGGCCGGCGGCCACGGCGGGGCCGGCTCCAGCCCGAGTGCGGCCACCGCGGCCTCGTACCCGGCCCGCAGCCGCGCCGTCGTCGGCGTCACCCGGCTGGCCAGTGCGATCCTCCGGTGGCCCCGCCCCACCAGGTGTTGTACGGCCGTCGCCGCGCCGTGCGCATGGTCGGAGGCCACCCGGTCCAGCGCTGCCGCCGGGTGCCCGGGCGGCGCCCACCGCTCCACCAGGACCGTCGGAACCGGCAGTTCCGCGGTCCACGCGCCCTCGCCGGGGCCGGGTGAACCGGCCTCCCAGTTCGGGGTCAGCAGCAACCCGTCCGATCCGGTGGACAGCAGCCGGTCCGCCTGCGTCCGGTCCTCGCCCGGCAGGTACCGGGTCAGACCCACGGTCAGCCGCGCGCCCCGCGCCTCGACCACCTCGCGGGCCCCGCGTACGACCTCCGCGTAGTAGTACTCCGCGGTCGGCACCACCATCCCGATCACCAGCCCCCCGGCATCCGCCCGGGCCGCCGCCCCGCCCCCGGCCCCCGAAGTCACCGGCGCCGGCCCCGACACCTGCGCCCGGTCCGCAGGAGCGGCCTGCCTGCCGGCCTCCACCCGGCTGATCACCCCGTGCATCCGGTGGATCTCGCCCCGGGCGGCCATCGCCTCGATGTCGCGCCGCAGGGTGACCGGCGAAACGCCCAGCTCCTGCGCCAGGTCCGCCACGCGCACACTGCCCCGCGCCCGGACGAGCGCGAGCACCTGCGCCTGACGCTGGTCCACATGTGGTCTCAAGAGTTCCCCCGACGGCATTCGTGGTTGGGCTCCGGTGTGTTTCCGGGGCGCTCCGCCATCATAGAGAACTGGAACGATCGATTCGATCGTTTCCGATCAACCAGTCATTGACGGTGCGCACGGTGCGTTCATATATTCGGCGGCATCCGGCACCTCACGGCATCTCGACCGCTCTCGGGAGTCAGCGCATGCTCACGTACGACCAGGACGGATTCCGGCGCGCAGGGCGCCCCCACCGCATCGTCTCGGGGGCCCTGCACTACTTCCGGGTCCATCCGGACCTCTGGGAGGACCGGCTGCGGCGGCTGCGCGCCCTCGGTGTCAACACCGTCGACACCTACGTCCCCTGGAACTTCCACGAGACCGCCCCGGGCGAGGCTGACTTCACCGGCTGGCGCGACCTCGGCTGCTTCCTGCGCACCGCCCGCGACCTCGGCCTGGACGCCATCGTCCGGCCCGGCCCGTACATCTGCGCCGAATGGGACTTCGGCGGGCTGCCCGCCCGGCTCCTCGCCGCCGACGGCCTCCACCTGCGCTGCTCCGACCCCCGTTTCGAAGCCGAGGTCGACGGCTGGTTCGACCTCGTCGTCCCCGAGCTGCTGCCACTGCTCGCGGGCCGCGGCGGACCCGTCGTGGCCGTGCAGATCGAGAACGAGTACGGGTCGTACGGGAACGACACCCGCTACCGCGCCCATGTGGAACGGGCCCTGGTCGAACGGGGCGTGGACTGCCTCCTGTTCACCGCCGACGGGCCCGAGGACGCCATGCTCCAGGGCGGCGTGCTGCCCGGCCGGCTCGCCACCGCCACCTTCGGCGCCCGCCCCGCCGAACGCCTCGCCCACCTGCGCCGCTACCAGCGGACCGGCCCGCTCGCCGCCATGGAGTTCTGGATCGGCTGGTTCGACCACTGGGGCGAGGACCACCACGTCCGGGCCGTCGAGGAGGCGGCCGACTCCCTCGACGAACTCCTCGCCACCGGCGCCTCCGTCAACCTGTACATGGCTCACGGCGGCACCAACTTCGGCTTCTGGGCGGGCGCCAACCACACCGGGTCCCGCCCCGGCGACCCCGGCTACCAGCCCACCGTCACCAGCTATGACTACGACGCCCCCATCGGCGAGGCCGGCGAACTCACGCCGAAGTTCCACGCGTTCCGCGAGGTCATCGGCAAGTACGTGCCCCTGCCCGACGGCCCGCTGCCGCAGCCGCCGCCCCGCATCACCCCGGCCCTCGCCGTCCGCGGTGGCTGCGCCCCGCTCCTGGAGCACCTCGGCCCCCTCGGCGGTGAGCCCGTACTGCGCCCCGCGCCCGAGTCGATGGAGAAGCTCGGCCAGGCCCACGGGCTGATCCACTACCGCACCACCGTCACGGGGCCGCGCCCCGCCATGCCCGTGCGGATCGACGGCCTCGGCGACCGCGCGTACGTCTTCGCCGACGGCGAGCCCCTCGGCATCCTCGACCGCAACCGGCCGGACGAGGGACTCGACCTGGCCGTCGGCGAGGCGGGCGTCGTCCTCGACGTCCTCGTCCGGTCCCAGGGCCGGGTCAACTACGGCCCGCTCCTCGACGACCGCAAGGGCATCTGGCGCGGCGTCCGGCACGGCCACCAGCAGCTGTTCGAGTGGGAGATCCGGCCGCTGCCGCTCACCGACCTGACCGGCCTCGACTGGTCGCCGGAGTCCCGGCACACCGGCGGCACCCAGGACACCCCGGAGTCCCAGGACACCCCGGAGTCCCAGGACACCCCGGAGTCCCAGGACACTCCGGAGTCCCGTGACACCGCGGGCACACGTGACACGGCGGGCACCCGTGACACCGCGGGCACCCGTGACACCCCGGACACCCCCGGCGCGCGCCGGCCCGCCTTCCACCGCTTCACCCACGCGCTCCCGGGAGCCCCCGCCGACGGTTTCGTCGACGTCTCCGGCTGGGGCACCGGCCTCGTCTGGCTGAACGGTTTCCTCCTCGGCCACTACGACACCCCGCGCGGTCCGCAGCGCACCCTCTACGCCCCCGCACCCCTGTGGCGAACCGGCCGGAACGAGATCGTCCTGCTTGAGCTGGAGCGTCCCGGCGCCGAGCTACCGCTGTGCGACCGCCCCGACCTCGGGCGCCCCACCGTCGTCACCCTCCAGTGAGACCGCGGTGTCCAGCAGCCCCACCGAAACCCCGGTGCGCTCCCATGACCTCCGTCTGAGAGAAGCTCTTCCCGTGAAGCGAACGAGCACCCGCCTGGCCGACGGCCGCGAGATCCTGTATTACGACGCCGACGACGGCGCGGCCCGCGGCGTCCCCGACACCCGCCCCCTCGACGCGTCCGCCACCTCCTCCGAGGTGCGCCGCGACCCGCTGCTCGGCGACGCCGTCGTCATCGCCTCCCACCGTCAGGGACGGACCTACCTCCCGCCCGCCGACGCCTGCCCGCTGTGCCCCTCCACCGAGGGGCGGGCGAGCGAGATCCCGGCCCCCGACTACGACGTGGTCGTCTTCGAGAACCGTTTCCCCTCCCTCGCGGGCGACACCGGCCGCTGCGAGGTCATCTGCTTCACCCCCGACCACCGGACCTCCTTCGCCGAACTCGGCGAGGAACGCGCCGCGCTCGTTCTGGCCGCGTGGACCGACCGCACCGCCGAACTCTCCGCCCACACCGGCGTCCGGCAGGTCTACTGCTTCGAGAACCGGGGCACCGAGATCGGCGTGACCCTCGCGCACCCGCACGGCCAGATCTACGCCTTCCCCTTCATCACCCCGCGCACCACCCGCATGCTCGCCACCGTCGCCGAGCACCGCGCCCGCACCGGCGGCAACCTCTTCGAGGAGGTCCTCGCCACCGAACGCGCCGAGGGCACCCGGGTCGTCCTCGAAGGCGAGCACTGGACCGCCTTCGTGCCCTACGCCGCGCGCTGGCCGTACGAGGTCCACCTCTATCCGCACCGCCGCACCGCAGACCTGACCACACTGGACCACGCGGCACGCAACGAGTTCCCCCGCCTCTACCTGGAGCTGCTGCGCCGCTTCGACCGGCTGTTCGGGACGGTCGGACCCACCCCGTACATCTCCGCCTGGCACCAGGCGCCGGTCTGCGGGGACGGCCGGGACGACTTCGCGCTCCACCTGGAGCTCTTCACGGTCCGTCGCACCGCTGACAAGCTCAAGTACCTGGCGGGCACCGAATCCGGCATGGAGGCCTACATGAACGACGTCCGGCCCGAGGACGCGGCCGCGCGGCTGCGGGAAGTGGCGAGCCCGTGAACGACGAGGCGCGTACGCACCGTGGCGGGCCGGCGCACCGGACCGCCGACGGGTTCCGCCGGCTGTACGGGGCCCCGCCCGAGGGGGTCTGGGCGGCGCCGGGCCGGGTCAACCTGATCGGCGAACACACCGACTACAACGACGGCTTCGCCCTGCCCTTCGCCCTGCCCCAGCGCACGGAGGTGGCCGCCGCCCGGCGCGCCGACGGGACCGTCCGGTTGCACTCCGCCGACATCCCCTCGGGCGTGGTCACCGTCCGCCCCGCCGAACGGGATCCGCAGCGCCCGCCCACCGGCCAGGCAGGATGGGCGGCGTACCCGGCCGGGGTGCTCTGGGCCCTGCTGGACGCGGGCCTTCCGGTCGGGGGCGCCGATCTGCACGTGCGGTCCGACGTGCCCACCGGAGCCGGACTGTCCTCCTCCGCCGCCCTGGAGGTGGCCACCGCCCTGGCGCTCACCGATCTGTACGGCATCGCTCTCACCCGGCCCGAACTGGCCGCCCTCGCCCGGCGCGCCGAGAACGCCTACGTCGGCGTGCCGTGCGGAGTGATGGACCAGATGGCTTCGGCCTGCGCCACCGACGGCCACGCCCTCCACCTCGACACCCGCACCCTCGAACAGCGGCACATCCCCTTCGACTGCGCGGCGGCGGGCCTGCGCCTCCTGGTCATCGACACCCGCGTCAAGCACGACCTGGCCGACGGGGCCTACGCCGAACGCCGCGCCTCCTGCCACGGCGCCGCCGCCGCGCTCGGACTGCCAGCCCTGCGCGACCTCCCGTACGAGGAGCTGGAGCGGGCCCTGGCCCGCCTGGACGACCCGGTCCGTGGCAGACGGGTCCGGCACGTCGTCACCGAGAACGAACGGGTCGTACGGGTGGAGGAGCTGTTGCGTGCCGGGCGGCTGCGCGAGACGGGTCCGCTGCTCACCGAGGGCCATGCCTCGCTGCGGGACGACTACGAAGTCTCCTGCCCGGAGCTCGACCTGGCGGTCGCCACCGCCAACGCGGCGGGCGCGTACGGGGCCCGGATGACCGGTGGCGGTTTCGGCGGCTCGGCCCTGGCCCTGATCGACGCGGACGCCGAGGAGGCCGTGACCGGGGCGGTCGCAGGGGCCTTCGCCGGGGCGGGGTTCGCGGCGCCGCGCGTCACGTCGGCGGCCCCGGCCGCCGGAGCGGAGCGCATCCTCTGAGGGGAGCGGGAAGGCGGCCGCTGCGGGGCGGTCGCACGCGCCGCGCCGGCCCGCCGTTCGTCCGACGGCGCAGGGCCGTGCCGCCGCCCGCTGCCCTGCGGCGCGGTTGTCCACAGGCGTCCGCCCGGTCGCAGCGGTGCTCCTACACTGGACCGATCACTTGGTCGATCATGTGCCGGACGAGTGCGGAGGAACGAAACGCATGCGCTACATCCCGTTGGGCAGTTCAGGGCTCCAGGTCTCCGCTGTCGGCCTGGGCTGCAACAACTTCGGTGGCCGCCTCGATGCCCGGGCCACCCGCGCCGTCGTCGACGCCGCGCTCGACGCGGGGATCACCCTGCTCGACACCGCCGACATCTACGGCGACCGCGGCGGCTCCGAGCGCCACCTCGGACAGGCCCTCAAGGGCCGCCGCGACGAGGTCGTGCTCGCGACCAAGTTCGGCTATGCGGGCATGTCCATGGAGTACGGGCCCGCCGCCGGATCCCGCGGCGGCCGGGCGTACGTCCGGCGGGCCGTCGAGGAATCCCTGCGCCGCCTGGACACCGACCACATCGACCTCTACCAGCTGCACAGCCCCGACCCGGCGACCCCCGTCGCCGAGACCCTGGCAGCGCTCACCGAGCTCGTCAACGAGGGCAAGATCCGCTACGTCGGCCACTCCAACTTCAGCGGCTGGCAGTTGGCCGAAGCCGCCCATGTCGCCCGCGAAACCGGCGCGGTCCCCTTCGTGTCGGCGCAGAACGAGTGGTCGCTGCTCCGGCGGGACGCGGAGCGGGAACTGGTCCCGGCCGCCGTGCACTACGGCCTCGGCGTGCTCCCGTACTTCCCGCTCGCCAACGGCCTGCTGACCGGCAAGATCCGCCGGGGCGCCCCGGTGCCGGCGGGCTCGCGACTGGAGAACCGCGGCAGTTACGTCACCGAGGAGCGGCTCGACACCGTCGAGGCGCTGGCCGCCTTGGCCGACAAGTACGGGCGCAGCATCCTCGAACTCGCCATCGGCTGGCTCTCCGCTCGGCCGGGGTGTTCCTCCGTCATCGCCGGCGCCACCTCCGCCGAGCAGGTACGTGCCAACGCGGCCGTTGCCGACCGCCCCCTGGAGCCCGAACTGCTGGTGGAGATCGAGGCGATCGCGGGGGAGTGAGACGCGCGCTCAGACGGGCGCGCCGGTCAGGACGTCCACCTTGCCGGTGTCCAGCGAGTAGTAGGCGCCGACGACGCCCAGGGCGCCCTTCTCCACGAGGGGCCCCAGGTCGGCGTTGGCCCGCAGATCGTCCGCGGTCACCTTGATCTGGTGGTGGGTCATGGTGTCGACGGGGTCGGCGCCGGGGTTCTTGGCCGTCAGCTCGTACGCCGGCACCATGGCCTTCGCGATCGCCCGCAGGTTGCCGGGCAGCGGCTTGCCGGCCTTCAGCGACTTGTACGCGGCTTCGACGGCGCCGCAGCGCTGGTGGCCGAGCACGACGATCAGTGGAGTGCCGCCCGTCATCGGCCCGTACGCGACGGAGCCGGTCACCACCGGGCCGACGGCCTGCCCGCCCGTGCGCAGTACGTACAGGTCGCCGAGCCCGGTGTCGAAGATCAGCTCGGGCGCCACCCGGGAGTCGATGCACGACAGGATCACCCCGAAGGGGTCCTGGGCCTCGGCGACCAGCTCGCGCCGCTCGGGATCCCGGTCGGGGTGGTCGAGGTGTCCGCTCACCCAGCGGGCGTTGCCCTCCATCAGGCGGGTGAACGCGGCCCGGGGGGTGGCAGGGCGCGGCGGCGGGGCCGCGGTCGTCATCTTCGGCGTGCTCGCGGACGAGCATCCGGCGAGCGCGCCGAGGGCGGCCGCGAGGCCACCGGTCAGCACGACCCTGCGAGCCGGAAGTCCTGCTGTGTGCATCGTGGGTGCCCTCCGCGCCGCGCAGCCGCGTCCGTACGTCGTGACGACCGCGATTGTTCTGCGTGCCGGGGAGAGCGGACGGCAGGCGCACGTGGGCGCGGACCCCTTTGCCACAGACGGCGCAGAGCCTGCCGGGGGCGGCCCGGCCGACTGCCCAGGAGGTGGCCCGGGGGCGGGCCGGGGCACGGCCGGTCGCCGGGCCGAGTCCCGAGACGGCCGACGGGGCGGCCCGTTTCGCGGGCCCGCCACCCGCGCGCCGGTCAGGACACGATGTCCTTGCGGGAGAACCCGCGGAAGGCGAGCGCGAACAGCACCAGTGCGTACGACACCGACACCGCCGCTCCCTTGATCATTCCGCCCCATTCGAGCTGCGGCTGCAGCGCGTCCGCCCACGCGAACTGCCAGTGCGCGGGCAGGAACTCTCGCCACGAGCCCAGCGCCGTCACCGCGTCCAGCACGTTGCCGACGATCGTCAGGCCGACCGCGCCGCCCACCGCGCCCAGCGGCGCGTCCGTCCGCGTCGACAGCCAGAACGCCAGCCCGGCCGTGACCAGCTGCGACACGAAGACGAACGCCACCACCAGCGCGAGCCGCGGCACGCTCTCCCCGGCCGCCAGGGAGCCGCCCGTCGGCAGCTTCAACGGACCCCAGCCGTACGCGGCCGTGCCCGCCGCCAGCGCCACCACCGGTAGCAGCACCATCGCCGCCAGGCTGAAGCCCAGCGCCACCACCAGCTTGCTCCACAGCAGCCGGGCCCTCGGCACCGGCGCGGCCAGCAGGTAGCGCAGCGAGGACCAGCTCGCCTCCGAGGCCACCGTGTCCCCGCAGAACAGCGCCACCGGTACCACCAGCAGGAAACCGGCCGATACGAACAGGCAGGTGGCGGCGAAGTTCGCACCGGAAGCCGTCGCCGTGTCGATGAGCGTGATCCGGCCGTTTCCGCCGCCCCGGCCGCCGTCCTGTCCGCCGCCCACCGCGAACGCGATGATCATGACGAACGGGAGTGCGGCCAAGATCCCGCCCATCACCAGCGTCCGCCGCCGGCGCCACTGCCGGAGCGCCTCCACGCGCAGCGGCAGCGTACGGCTCGCCCGGTAGCCGGCGGCCACTTCCGTCACGGCGCTCACGCCGCACCTCCGATCAGGGTGAGGAACGCGTCCTCCAGCCGGCGGTGCGGCCCCACTGCGGACACCGGCACCTCCAGCCGTACCAGTTCGGCGATCAGCCCGGCGGCCGTCGCCCCCTCCAGCCGCACCAGCAGCCCGTCGTCGGCGGCCGCCACGGACCCCACTCCTTCCAGCGCGGCCACCTTCGCCACGGTCCCTTCGTCCACCGGTCCGGCCAGCGTCACCAGCAGCGTGTCCCCGCCGCCCGTGATCTCCGCGACCTCGCCCGCCTGGACGAGCCGCCCGCGGTCCATGACCACGAGGTGGGTGCACGACTGCTCGACCTCCGACAGCAGGTGGCTGGAGACGATGACCGTCCGCCCGCCCGCCGCGTACCGGATCATCACGTCCCGCATCTCGCGGATCTGCGGCGGGTCCAGACCGTTGGTCGGCTCGTCGAGGATCAGCAGGTCCGGCATCCCGAGCATGGCCTGCGCGATCGCCAGCCGCTGCCGCATGCCCTGCGAGTACGTGCGCACGGCGCGCTCCAACGCGTCGCCGAGCCCTGCGATCTCCAACGCCTCCGCCAGGTGCGCGTCCTCGGTCGGACGCCCGGTGGCCTGCCAGTACAGATCCAGATTGGCCCGCCCGGACAGGTGCGGCAGGAAGCCGGCCCCCTCGACGAACGCCCCGACCCGCGACAGGACCGGCGCGCCGGCCCGGACCGCGTGCCCGAACACCCGGACCTCTCCGGCGTCCGGCGAGATCAGCCCCATCAACATCCGCAGCGTGGTGGTCTTGCCGGCGCCGTTGGGTCCGAGCAGGCCCAGGACCTGCCCCTTCTCCACCCGGAACGACAGGTCCCGCACCGCGTACCGATCCTGTGCCTTCGCGTACCGCTTCGTCAGACCCGTGATCTCCAGGGGTACGTCGGCCAGCGCGGGGTCTGGTTGGGCCTCCTGCCCCCGCGCCCCCGCGCCCTCTCGGCCCCTCCTGCGGACCCCCAGCAGCGCCGCGGCCAGCAGCGCCGCACCGAGCGGCAGCCCCCAGGTCCACGCGGGCAGCCCGGCCGACGCCGTGCGCACGCCGTCGGCCACCGGAACGGCCAGTGCGCCCTGCACCCCGACCGTGTACGCGGCCGGCGCGGCCGGGGACGCGTAGCCGAGGTCGGTGGCGGCGACGACGAGCCGCAGCCGGTGCCCGGCCTCCACGGCGTGGTCGACGGCGGGCAGCCGCAGCTCCACCCTCGTCCCCTGCTGCGCGTTCTCCACCCGCACCGGGGCGACCAACTGGCTCGGCAGCACCGCCTGGCGTCCGTCGGGCCCGACGTCGTACAGCTTGCCGAACAGGACGGCCGAACCGTCCTCGGCCGTCGACCTCACGTTCAGGGTGACGGTCGGCGTCCCGGTGATCCGTACCCCCTGGGCCAGCGGCTCCGACTCGAACCGGGCGTTCTGCCCGGGGAAGTCCAGCGACAACCCGGCCCCGAGGGCGGCGAGCTGCCCGCCGATCCCCGGCAGGGAGGACAGCGCGGGCGGAGCGCCGCCCGCCGGATTGGCGAAGCCCTGCTCCCGGCCGCTCAGGGCGAACTCCCGGGGGCCGGCGGTGAGACCGGGGTAGTGCCCGCCGCTCGCGCCGCGCAGCCGGACCGCGCCGTCGGTGGAGTCGATCCCGCCGGAGCGCGAGACCCGGAACGCCGGGCCCGTGTCAGCGCCCTCGTCGTCCTTGAGGTAGCGGTCGAACCAGGAGGCCACCCGGGCCTCGACCCGGCCGGACTCGCGCATGCCTCCGTCGTGGCCGCCGGCCGCCCAGTCCACGGAGACGGGCGCGCCGTTCGCCGCGATCGCCTTCGCCATGGCGTCGGCCTGGTCCAGCGGGAAGAGGGAGTCGTCCTGGCCCTGCACGATGAGGGTCGGCACCTTGATCCGGTCCCCGACCGCCGATGGGCTGCGCCGTTCCAGCAGGGCCCGGGCCTCGGCGTCGGGCTTCCCGGACATAGCGACCCGCTCGTACATCGCGCACAACTCCGGCTGGAACCGTCCGCAGGCGCCGGCACCGCCCGCGGGACCGGAAGCCCCGGAGCCGGAGGTCCCGGAGCCCGAGGTCCCGGCTGCGGAAGCGCCGGTGGCGGGGGCCGCCGCCGCGCCCGGGACGAGCCCCGGCTGCATCCCGTCGGCCGACCCGGTGGTGAAGAACAGTCCGGCCCACAGCTTCTTGAACACGCCCTGGGGGAAGAGCGAGTCCGCGAGGTTCCAGTAGGTGATCTGCGGGGCGATCGCGTCGATCCGCCGGTCGTACCCGGCGGCCAGCAGCGAGATCGCCCCGCCGTACGAGGCGCCCGCGACGCCGACGCGCGGATCCCCGTCCGCGTCGAGCCGCACCTCGGGCTGCTGCGCCAGCCAGTCGACGAGCCGCGAGACGTCCTTGACCTCGTGCTCGGGGTCGTTCAGCCCGATCTCCCCGCCGGATCGCCCGAATCCGCGCGCCGACCAGGTCAGGACGGCGTACCCCTCCCGTGCGAGCCGCTCGGCCTGCGTGCGGACATCGTCCTTGCTGCCGCCGAAACCGTGCCCGAGGAGCACGGCGGGCCGCTTCCCCGTGCCGCCGGCCGTGAAGTACGAGGTGTCGACGGCGGCGCCGGGCATCTCCACCACGCGGTCCAGTCGGTGCACGGCGGGCGCCCCGCCGGACGCGGCGGCGGTCCACGTACCGGCCCCCGCGACGACGGCGAACGCGGCGGCGCCCGCGAGCAGGCGGCTTCGGCGGCGCCGGGGCAGCCGGGGCTTCGGTAGTCGGAGCTTCATACCGAAACCCTAGACGCCGGGTGATCGAACCCCGAGCGCCCCCGGGCGGAGCCGCCCACCTCCTCAAGGCGTACCCGGGCCGCCCGGCATACCGCACCTGCGGTACCCGGACCCGACCTGCGCCGTACGCCGAGCGGCGGGAGGATGGCCGCATGCTGCTCGCCGAGGTCGCGCGCGTGTCCCGGGAGGTCGCCGAGACCTCCGCCCGTTCGCGCAAGACCGCCCTGCTCGCGGAGCTGTTCGCCGCCGCGCCCCCCGAGGAGGCCGGCCTGGTGATCTCCTACCTCGCCGGGCGCCTCCCGCAGGGTCGGCCCGGCATCGGCTGGCGGGCACTGGGCCGGGACGTCGAAGCCGCCGCCGAGCCCACGCTGACCGTCACCGCCGTCGACCGGGCGGTGGCGGAACTCGCCGCGGTGGCGGGCCCGGGCGCCCAGACCGAACGGCGCCGCGTCCTCGACGCCCTCCTCGGCGCGGCTACCGGGCCCGAGCAGCGGTTCCTGCGCAGCCTGCTCTCCGGTGAGGTCCGCCAGGGCGCCCTCGACGCGATCGCTCTGGAAGGGGTCGCCGCGGCCGCGGGGGTGCCGGCGGCAGAGCTGCGCCGCGCCGCGATGCTCACGGGCTCGCTGCCCCGGGTGGCGGCGGCGGTACTGGCCGACGGCGCGGCGGCCCTGCGCGAGGTCGCCCTCCGCGTCGGGCAGCCCGTACAGCCGATGTTGGCGAACACGGCGAAGTCGGTGGCCGAGGCGCTGGCCGCGCTCGGGCCCTGCGCGGTGGAGGAGAAGCTCGACGGGATCCGGGTGCAGGTGCACCGTGACGGGGACGACGTACGGGTGTACACGCGCTCCCTGGACGAGATCACCGACAGGCTGCCGGAGGTGGCGCAGCGGGCGCGGGCGCTGCAGGGGGAGCGGTTCATCCTCGACGGCGAGGTGATCGGGCAGACGCCCGACGGCCGGCCCGTCCCCTTCCAGGAGGTCGCGAGCCGGGTCGGATCGCGGATCGACGTCGAGACGGCCATGCGGACGCTGCCGGTCGTCCCCTACTTCTTCGACGTCCTGGCCGCCGGGGACGAGGTGCTGCTCGACCTCCCGGTGCGCGAGCGGTACGCGGCGCTCGCCGCCCTCGTGCCCGAGGAATCCCGGGTCCGCCGGCTCGTCGTCGAGGACCCGCGGGAGCAGGAGGACGCCGCCGAGGAGTTCTGGACCGAGACCCTGCGCCGCGGCCACGAGGGAGTGATGGTCAAGTCCCTCGACTCCACCTACGCGGCCGGGCGGCGCGGCAAACACTGGCTCAAGGTGAAACCCGTGCACACCCTCGACCTGGTCGTGCTCGCCGTGGAACGGGGCCACGGGCGGCGCACCGGACTGCTGTCGAACCTGCACCTGGGAGCGCGGGCTTCCGACGGCTCGTACGCGATGCTCGGCAAGACCTTCAAGGGGCTCACCGACGAGATGCTGCGCTGGCAGACCGACCGGCTGGGGGAGCTGGCGGTGGAGGACGACGGCTTCACCGTGCGCGTACGGCCCGAACTGGTCGTGGAGATCGCGTACGACGGCCTCCAGCGCTCCTCCCGCTACCCGGCCGGCGTCGCCCTGCGCTTCGCCCGGGTGCTGCGGCACCGCCCGGACAAGACCGCGGACGAGGCTGACACGGTGGAGACGGTGCTCGGCGAGCACCGTCCCGGCTGAGATCGGGCTTTGCCTCAGAGGCAAGGGAAATTGCCAGGCGGGCAGGATTCTGGCTCAATCGGGGCATGACATCCGGTCCTGCCCCCGGCACCGAAGGTCCCGACGAAGCGGTCGGCCCCGACGTCGGCGCCGAAGAACTGCCCTCCGTGGCACCGCAGCTGCGTGAGCTGCGGCGTCGCGCCGGGCTCACCCTGGAGGCCGCCGCCGCGCGGGCCCGGCTCTCGCCCGCGCACCTGTCCCGGCTGGAGACCGGGCGGCGCCAGCCCTCGCTGCCCCTGCTGCTCGGACTCGCCCGCACCTACGGTACGACGGTCTCGGAACTGCTCGGCGAGACCCCTGCCGTCGCCGATCCCATCGTACGGGCGGGCGGTCCGGGTGCCCGCGAGGCCGACGGGTGGACGTACTGGCAGGCTGGCGGCTCCGGCCGCGGCATGCAGGCGCTGCGCGTGCACGTGCCCCACGGCCGCAGCCAGGGCGAGCTGGTCCGCGTCCACCCCGGCGAGGAATGGCTGTACGTCCTCAAGGGGCGGCTGCGGCTGCACCTGGCCGAGGCCGAGTACCTGCTGGAGCCGGGGGACAGCGCGCACTTCGACTCCCTCACCCCGCACCGGATCGGCGCGGCCACCTCCGGCGGAGCCGACCTCTTGTTCGTCCACACCCTGCTGCAGAGCAGCCTCGCCGGACTGTGCCTCGGCGGCGGCGCCGGCGCGCCCGCACACCCCTAGGTCGCGTCGTCAAAGCCCCGTCTGACTGGCGGGCCCGCCGACGCTACATTGACGACACTCCCAAGGAGCCCCACCGTGAAGCTGCAGTCCAAGTTCCCGCGCGGTCTGATGATCCGGCTGATCGCCTACTTGTTCGTCGGCCACCTCTTCGCCTTCTTCGTCTACCTCCTCTTCGTTCTGGGCGGCCAGAACCAGTAACGAACGCCGGGTCCCGCGGCTCTGGAAACGTGCAGGTCCTGTCGCTACCCTCCGCGCATGATTTCCACGGTTGTCTGGGGTACCGGCAACGTCGGCCGTTTGGCCATCCGTGCCGTAGAGGCCCATCCGGCGCTGAAACTGGCCGCCGTCATCGTCCACCATCCCGACAAGATCGGCCGCGACGCGGGCCGGCTCGGTGAGCTCGACCACGACACCGGGGTCGTCGCCACCGACGACATCGAGGCGGTCCTCGCCGCCGGGCCGCAGGCCGTCGTCTACGCGGCCTCCGGCGACACCCGCCCCGACGACGCGCTCGCCGACATCACCCGGGCCATCCGGGCCGGCGCGGTCGTCGTCAGCCCCGCCCTCTACCCGCTCTACGACCACCGCAACGCCCCGCCCGAGTTCCGCGACCCGGTGGCGGCTGCCGTCGCAGAGGGTGGCGGCTCGCTGTTCGCCTCCGGCGTCGACCCCGGCTGGGGCAACGACGTGCTCCCGCTCCTGCTCAGCGGACTCGGTACCACCATCGACGCCATCCGCTGCCAGGAGATATTCGACTACTCCACCTACGACCAGCCGGATTCCGTCCGCTACCTCGTCGGCATGGGCCAGCCCATGGAGTTCGAGCCGATGATGCTCATGCCGTCCGTCCCGACCATGGTGTGGGGCGGGCAGATCCGGATGATGGCCCGGGCGCTGGGCGTCCAACTCGACGAGATCCGCGAGACCGTGGACCGCCGCGCCCTCGACGCCACCGTGACCACCCGGACGATGGGCGAGTTCGCGGCCGGAACCCAGGGCGCCATCCGCTTCGAGGTGCAGGGCATCGTCGACGGCGAACCCCGCATCGTCATCGAGCACGTCACCCGCATCCACGCCTCCTGCGCCCCCGACTGGCCGTCGCCCCCCGACGGCGGCGACGGCGCCCACCGGGTGATCATCGAGGGCCGCCCGCACATCGAGGTCACCATCGAGGCCACCGACGAGGGCGACAACCGCTCGGCGGGCGGCAACGCCACCGCCGTCGGCCGCCTGGTCGGCGCCATCGACTGGCTGGTGGAGGCCGAACCGGGCCTCTACGACGCCCTCGACATCCCCCTGCGTCCCGCCGTCGGCAAGCTCGGAAGGAAGAAGCCATGAGGATCGACATACCCGAAGGCCAGCACCCGATCGAGTACGTGTGGGGCGACATGGTCCCCGGGATCGGGATGGCCGCCGCGAACTTCTCCCTGTCGGTGTACGCCCACACCACCCTGGGGTTGCGCGAGTTCGAGGCCGCCCGGCTGCGCGTCGCGCAGATCAACGGGTGCGTGTTCTGCCTCGACTGGCGGACCGAGCGCGACGGGGAGAAGGTCGAGGAGGAGTTCTCCGACGCCGTCACCGAGTGGCGCACCACGGACCGTTTTGACGAACGGACCCGGCTGGCCGCGGAGTACGCGGAGCGCTACACGCTCGACCACCACAACCTCGACGAGGAGTTCTGGGAGCGGATGACCGCGCACTACAGCCAGCTGGAGATCGTGGAGCTGACGATGAGCATCGGGTCCTGGCTGGCGTTCGGCCGGCTCAACCACGTGCTCGGCCTCGACAGCGTGTGCGTGCTTCCGGGCCACTGACGAGGCGGGGGACGGCAACGGTTCCGGGGCCGGCCGGTGTGTCCGACGGCCCCGGGTCTGCGTGGGGATCGCCTAGAGGTCGGTGGCGATGATCTTCTCGATGTTGCGTTCGGCGAGCGCCGTGATGGTGACGAACGGGTTGACGCTGGTGTTGCCGGGGATCAGCGCGCCGTCGATCACGTACAGGCCGGTGTAGCCGTGCAGGCGGCCGTAGTTGTCGGTGGCCTTGTTGAGTACCGCGCCGCCCAGCGGGTGGTAGGTGAGGTGGTCGCCCCAGATCTTGTTGGTGCCGAACAGGTCGGTCCGGTAGATCGTGCCCTCCTTGGAGTTGATCTTGTCGAAGATGCTCTTGGCCATGTCGATGGACGGCTGCTTCCATGCCGTCTGCCAGTTCAGCGCGACCGCACCCGACGCCGCGTCGTACGTGAACTCGGCGCGGTTCGGGTTCTTGGTGATCGACAGGTAGAAGGAGGCGTACGTCTCGATCCCGGTCGGCAGCGGCGCCACCTCGGCGAACGCCCCTCCCGCGTCCCAGTTGTCGATGCCGCCGCAGGGGATGGACGCCTGGACCTTGCCGGTCGGGTCCCACAGGTGGTTGGCCCGGCCGCACATGACGTTGCCGTTGTCGCCCCAGCCCTTGCCGACCTCGCCGTTCAGGGCGGGCAGTTTGCCGGTGGCCTTGAGCTTGACGAGCAGTTTGCTGGTGCCGATGCTGCCTGCCGCGAAGAACACCTTGTCGGCGACCACGGTCTTGGTGGCCGTGGTGTCGCCCGTGGTGTTGATCTGGTCGATGACGACGGTGTAGCCGCCGCCGGCCGCGGGGGAGACCGACGTGACCTTGTGCAGGGGGGAGATGGTGACCCTGCCGGTGGCCCTGGCCTGGGCGAGGTAGGTCTTCTGCAGCGACTTCTTGCCGTAGTTGTTGCCGTAGAGGATCTCTCCGGCGACCGCGGACTTGGTGGCGGTCCCGGCGGCCTCCTGCTTCATGTAGTCCCAGTCGTACACGTCGGGGACGAAGACGAAGGGGAAGCCGGAGCGCTGGGCGTGCTTGCGGCCGACGCGGGCGAACTGGTAGCAGTCGACCGTGTCGAACCAGGCCGGGTCGACCAGGCCTACCCCCAGCCCGGCGTTGGCCCGCGGGTAGTAGGTGGAGTACATCTCCTCGGCGTCCACCGACGGGAGGATGGCGCCGAAGTTTGCGCGCCTGGGCGTGACCGCCATACCGCCGTTGACCAGCGAACCGCCGCCGACGCCGCGGCCCTGGTAGACGATGATGCCACCCATCTCCTCGGCGTCCAGGATCCCGGTGTAGCGGGGGATGTCCCTGTCGATCGGGAAGCCGAGGAAGTTGCTCAGGGGCTGCTTGGTCTTGGTCCGCAGCCAGTAGGAGCGCTGGTCGGGGCTGGTCGTGTTGCAGAAGATCTTGCCGTCCGGGCCCGGGGTGTCCCAGGCCATGCCCATCTCGATCATGTGGACGTCGACTCCGGCCTGGGCCAGTCGCAGGGCGGCGACGGACCCTCCGTAGCCGGTGCCGATCACCAGCGCCGGAACGTGCGCGCCGTTGTCGATGGGGCCGGCGCCGGCCGCCACTGATGCCACGGCCTGCGCGTGGGCCGGGGTGATCTGACCGACGAGGGTCGCAGCCCCAATGATGGAACTCGTTCTAGCGATGAATCCACGACGCGAGATTCCCTTGGATTCGTTTCCGTGCAGGGTGTTGTCACCCATGTGACGTTCCTCACTCTCGGCAGAATGGGAACGAGTTCTACTGCCGGGCGCATGGGAAGTCACTACATACGTCAAGGTAACTTTCGGCCTGTCACGTCACAGGGGTGCCGGGTCCCGGGCGCCGGACCCACCCCAGCACCAGCAGGGACGCGACCGCCGCGAAGGCGCACCAGGTGGCGGCGAATTCCAGTCGCCACAGCGCTGAGCAGGGCAATGCCCCGGCACCGAGCACCAGGGCGAGCACGCGCAGCCGTCGGTCGCCGGACAGCAGGCGGGCGCCGAGCGTGGCGAAGAGGTAGCCCGCGAGGACGAGCGGCATCCACGGAACATTCACGCCGTAGCCGAGGAAGCGCCCCCGGATCCCGGCGACGGCCGGCCGCGTCGCGGGGCAGTACGAGAGCACCGCGGCGGTGGCGAGGCCGACGGCCGCCGGCGCCCGGAGCCGGCGCCGGTCCGCCGCGGCGGCCGCGAGCACGACCCCGAGCGGCACCCACACCGGCAACACCGGCAGGGCGATCACCACCCAGGCCGTGGTGGCCGGACCGCAGCCGACGCCCGCGCGCCACACGGCGGCCTCCACCAACTGGTGGACCCGGAGCAGCAGCGGAGGTGCGGCGACGGGCAGATCGCGGGCCCGCCGTACGCGTGCCACGCACACGATCCCGACGGCGGCGACGACCGTGCCGGCCGTCAGATCGGCCGTGGCGTTCCAGCACGTGGTGCGGCGGTCACGGCTCCGCCGTCCTCTTGGGTTCGAGCGGCGGAGAAGTCGTCGCGCAGTACGTGTGGCACTGCGGGTGGCACCCCGCCCCCGGCACGGGGGTGCGGACGGTCGCCCAGGCCACGGCGGCGCCCACCACCAGGAGCCCCGCGCACCACAGCATGGCCCGTCCGAAAGCGGCGTCGAACTCGGGCGCCGAGCGGTACGCCTCCGGCCCCATACCGGCCAGCAGGGGCAGTGCCGCCACCGCCAGCAGGCCGGCCGCCCGCGCGGCCGCGTTGTTGATGCCGCTGGCCAGGCCCGCACGGCCGGGGTCCACCGAGGACAGCACGGTGGCGGTCAGCGGCGCCACCAGGGCCACCATGCCCATGCCCATCACGACCAGCGCCGGCAGCACGTCCCGTACGTACGAGGCGTCCGGACCCACCCGCAGCATCAGCACCATGCCGGTCGCGCACAGCAGCGGTCCCACCGTGAGCGGGATCCGCGGCCCGATCCGTTCCCCGAGTGCCCCTGACCGGGCCGACAGCAGCAGCATCAGAGCGGTAGTCGGCAGCAGTGCGGCGCCGGCGGCCAGTGCCGAGTAGCCGGAGACCACTTGGAGCTGGAGCACGACGAGGAAGAAGAACCCGCCGAAGGCCGCGTACACGAACAGGGTGACCAGGTTGACGGCGGTGAACTGCCGGGAGGCGAAGATGTCGGGCGGCACCATCGGATCGGGCCGGTGCCGCTCGGCGTACACGAACGCGACGGCCAGCAGCACGCTCCCGACCGCCGAGGCGATCACCAGCGGAGCCCCGGACCGGGCCTCGATCAGGGCGTACGTCAGCAGGGCGAGGGCCGCGGCTCCCAGGAAGGCGCCGAGCACGTCGAACCGTCCGTGCGCCTGCGGGTCGCGCGATTCCGGGACGTGCCGCAGGGCGACGGGCGCGCAGACCGCTGCCACGGGCACGTTCAGCAGGAACACCCAGCGCCAGCCGGGCCCGTCCACCAGCCAGCCGCCGAGGAACGGCCCCACGGCCGCGCCCACACCGCCGAACCCCGACCACAGCCCGACGGCCCGGGCCCGGTCCCCGGCCGCGATCGAGCCCTGGATCAGCGCGAGCGACCCCGGCGTCAGCAGTGCGCCGCCGACGCCCTGGAGGGCCCGCGCGGCGATCAGGACCCCCGCGTTCGGCGCGATCCCGCACAGCAGTGAGGCGGCCGCGAACCACACCACCCCGAGGACGAAGATCCGGCGCCGCCCGTACCGGTCGCCGAGCGCCCCGCCGACCAGGATCAATCCGGCCAGGGTGACCAGGTAGGCGTTGGCCGTCCACTGGAGCACGGCCATGTCGGCGCCGAGGTCCACCCCGATGGTGGGGAGGGCGACGTTGACGACGGTCGAGTCGAGCAGGGCCATGCTCGACCCGAGCACGGTGGCGAACACGATCCACCGGCCCCGGGCGGACGCGAGTGCGACACCGGGTCCGGCCGGAACGTTCGCCGTCGCTCCCGGCGCTGGATCGTTCATGCCTTCAGGCTGGCCCGCCCGGCCGGGAAGGGCCACCCAGACGCGGCAGAATACGGCGCATTAGGCCCTCTTGTAATGAGCATGACCTCTCCTTCACCATGACCGCGCACGTCACGCACGCCCTTCCCGCCCAACCTGCACACGGCGTCCGAGGAGGACCACACGTGGCCCAACGCAACAGGCGACGATCCTTACGCGCGGCGCTCGCCGCTCTCACCGCGGCCCTGCTCCTGCCCGTCGGCGCGGGGGTCGCAGCGGCGGCGCCGGACCCCGGCCCCACGCCCACGGCGGCCGAGCGCAAGATCGAGCCGAAGCTCCGCGCCCAGCTCGACGACTCCGCCAAGACCGTCTTCTGGGTCTACCTGGACAGCGCCGCCGACCTCGCGGCGGCGGGCCGGCAGAAGACCCGCACGGCCAAGGCAGAAACGGTTCTGCGCGCCAAGCGGGAACACGCCGCGCGCAGCCAGGCCGAGGTGCTCAAGGCCCTGGACGGCGCCAAGGCCGAGTACACCTCGTACTGGATCGTGAACGCGGTCCGCGTCGTCGGCAGTCAGAAGCTCGCCGGCACCCTCGCCCAGCGCCCCGAGGTCTCCCGGATCGACGCCGACGACAAGGTCACCCTCCCCGAGCCCGCCGAGGGCAAGCGGGAGAAGGCCGGCGCCGACGCCGTCGAATGGAACATCGACAGCATCAAGGCCCCGCAGGTCTGGGAACAGCTCGGCGTGCGCGGCGAGGGCATCGTCGTCGCCAACATCGACAGCGGCGTCGACTACACCCACCCGGCCGTGAACGGCCAGTACCGCGGCAAGAACGCCGACGGATCGTACGACCACAACTACAACTGGTTCGATCCGGCCGGCGTCTGCCCCACCGCGGCCCCCTGCGACAACAACGACCACGGCACCCACACCATGGGCACCATGGTCGGCGACGACGGCGGCGCCAACAAGATCGGCGTGGCGCCCGGCGCGAAATGGATCGCGGCCAAGGGCTGCGAGACCAACTCCTGCTCCGAGGCCTCCCTCCTCGCCGCCGGCCAGTGGATCGTCGCCCCGACCGACCTGAACGGCCAGAACCCGCGCCCCGACCTCGCCCCGCACGTCGTCAACAACTCCTGGGGCAGCGCGACGCACGACGACTGGTACCAGCAGATCGTCGACACCTGGCGCGCCGCGGGCATCTTTCCCGCCTTCTCCAACGGGAACTCCGGCCCGGGCTGCGCCACCAGCGGCTCACCCGGCGACTACGCGAGCTCCTACAGCTCCGGCGCCTTCGACATCAACGGCGCGATCGCGTCGTTCTCCTCGCGCGGCGCGGGCCCCGGCGGCATCATCAAGCCGAACATCGCGGCCCCCGGCGTGAACGTCCGCTCCTCCGTCCCCGGCGGCGGGTACGAGGCCTTCTCCGGCACCTCCATGGCCTCACCGCACACCGCGGCCACCGTGGCGCTGCTCTGGTCCGCCGCACCCGCCCTCGAAGGCGACGTCGCGCAGACCGAGCAGCTGCTGAACGGCAGCGCCCAGGACACGGACAACGGCCAGTGCGGCGGCAACGCCGCCGACAACAACGTGTTCGGCGAAGGCAAGCTCGACGCGTTCGCCGCCGCCTCGGCCGCCCCGCGCGGCGCCATCGGCGCCGTCTCCGGCACCGTCCGCTCCGGCGGCGCCCCGGTCGCCGGAGCCAAGGTCACCGCCACCGGACCCATCGGCCGTACCACGACCACCGCGGCCGACGGCACCTACACCTTCCGCTCCCTGTCGGTCGGCGCCTACACGCTGACGGCCGCCAAGTTCGGCTACGGCCAGGAGACCGCGACGGCGACCGTCACCGAGAACGCCACCGCCACCGGCGACTTCAGCCTCACGCAGGCCCCCACCGGCAAGCTCACCGGCACCGTCACCTCCGCCGCCGGACCCGCCGCGGGCGCCACCGTCACCGTCACGGACACCCCGGTGACCGCGACCGCCGACGCGCAGGGCCGCTTCGAGGTCACCCTGCCGCACGGCACGTACGAGGTACGCGCCGCGCACTCCTCCCGGTGCGTCACCGGCGGCAGCGCCCGGGCCACCGTCGCCGGCGACGCCACGGTGTCGGTCAGCCTGCCCGAGCGCACGGACGGCTACGGCTACGCCTGCTCCACCGCGGGCAGCCGCCCGTACGCGGCGGGGGACCGGCAGCTCGCGCTGAGCGGCGACAACACCACCGAGCGCGTCGACCTCCCCTTCCCGGTCCCGCTGTACGGGAAGACGTACGGCCAGGCCTGGATCGGCACGAACGGCACGGTCAGCTTCGGCGGCAACAACACGGGTGACGTCAACGGGGACATCCCGAGCACGGCCACGCCCAACGCGGCCCTGTACCCGTTCTGGGACGACCTGGTCGTCGGGGCGGCGGGCAGCGGTTCGGGCGTCTTCACCGCCGTCACCGGCGCCGCCCCGCACCGGACGTACGTCATCGAGTGGCGCGACGTGGCCCACTGGTCGGCGCAGGGCGACAGGTTCTCGTTCTCGGCGGCGATCGGCGAGGACGGCACCGTCACGTACACGTACAAGGGGACGGGCGGCACCGGCATCAAGGGCGGCTCCACGGCCACCGTCGGCGTGGAGAACGCGGCCGGCACGGACGCCTTCAAGTACTCCTTCAACCAGGCGGTCATCACCGACGGCCTCGCCATCGCCTTCAAGACCACCAAGAGCGGCGTGGTCACCGGCCGCGTGCTGGACGCGAACGACGGCAACGGCATCGCGGGAGCCACGGTGACGGTCGGCACCGGCGACACGGCGGTGTCGGCGACCACCGCGGCGGACGGCGGGTACGTCGTCCAGAGCCCGTCCGGCTCGCGCGCGGTGTCCCTCACCGCCCCGGCGTACGAGTCCGCGGCGGCGACCGTCGACGTCAAGGCGGCCGACGTCACGACGGTCACGCAGGCCCTGCGCACGGGCCGGGTCACCGCCGCCAAGTCGGCGGTCGAGGTCGTCCTCCCCGCGGGCCAGAAGCGGACCCGCACCCTCGACCTCAGCAACCCGGGCCTCGGCACGGACTTCACGGTGGCCGAGGACGCGGCCTGGCTGACGGCCACCCCGGCGACGGGGAACCTGCCGACCGGCGGCAAGTCAGCGCTCACCCTGGCCGTGGACACGTCCGGCCTGGCCGCCGGGACGGTCCTGACGGCAGACCTGAAGATCACCTCGGCCAGCGGCCGGGCACCGGTGCTCACCGTGCCGGTCAAGGTCGTGGTCCCGCGCTACCAGGTCGCCCTGGACGCGGGTTCCGACTCCACGAGCACGGACACCCTCGGGGACGGCTGGTCCCCGGACCGCAAGTACACCGCCGGCTCGTACGGGTACCAGGGCAGCTCCTCGGTGCACTCCACCGGCCGCACCATCGCCGGCACCGCCGAGCAGCGGCTGCTGCGCAACGCCCGTGAAGGCATGTACGAGTACCGCTTCGACAACGTCCCGAACGGCACCTACACCGTGGAGCTCGGCTTCGCGGAGCTGTCCTCGACCAAGCCGAACAAGCGCGTGTTCGACGTCCTCGCCGAGGGGACGCAGGTGCTGCCCTCGCTGGACATCTCGTTGGAGGCGGGCACGTACACGGCCCTGACCAAGACGTACACGGTCACGGTCACGGACGGCGCGCTCAACGTCCGCTTCGTCGCGCACGGGGGCTACGGCAAACCGCTGCTGAACTCCCTGCGGGTGACCGACCGGCCCGACAAGAGCTAGCGGGGCCGCTCAGGGCGGGCAACGGGGGGCGGGGCGCCGCGGGGCGTCCCGCCCCTGCGCACGTCAGCGCAGAAAGCCCTTGTCGCGGTCGGCGACGGAGTCCAGGGGGGCGGCGGCGCGCAGGACGACGTCGAGGGCGCGCTGCGGATCGCACACGTACGTACCGCTGGCCCAGGCGGCGTTGGCCTCGATCACCGACCAGCGGCCCTCCGAGACACCGACGTCGACGACGATCGCGGACGGGAGGGTCGCGAACGGCAGCCGCTCGGCGAAGGCCACCGCCTCGCGCACCGCCGGGCCCAGGCTCAGGCGGCCGTCCGCGGCGTACCGGCTCGCGGTGTGCACGGCGCCGTCGAGGAGGTACGTCCGGTACTCGGCCGTGAAGCGGGCGACATCGCTGACCAGCACCTCGGTCTCCGGATCCACCGCGTCCGGGCCGGGGAGGCGCGAGCCGTCCGCGTACACCAGGGCCGGGATCGACTTGTCGTTCGGCGATTTCACGAAGACCGGCCGGCGCAGCGCGTAGGCCTCGCGGATCGGGACCAGCCTGACCTCCCTGCCGGTGAACTCCCGCGGCAGCCGCGCCAACCAGTGCGCCGGAGCCTCCAGCAGCCCGATCCCGAGCTGCGGCGCGACCGCGTCCGCGAACCCCGGACCGGCGTGCAGGTGCGCGGCGCGCAGCCCGTCGGGCACGGCGAAGGACTCCAGCCGTACGGTGCCCAGCCCGCGCGCGCGGGCGGCGTCCCGGATCCGGGCGGCGGAGTCGGTGACGCGGGGCGGCAGGATCAGGTTCACCCGGGAGACCCTGCCAGGCGTCCCGGCGGACGGCACGCGGATTTCCGGGCCGCGTCCGGCGGCTGGCATTCGGGTGGCCCGGCCCGAATCCGCACCGACTCGGGGCGCCGCACCGGGGAGCCGGGTCCGGCGGTGGCTAGCGTGGGGAACCATGACGCTCCAGAGCGCCCGGGCCACCGGACCCGAGCCGGCCGAACCGCCCGAAGCAACAGCCGGGACGCCCACGCCCGCCGTACGCGGTGCCCCCGCCGAAGCGGAGCCGCCCGACTGGGCTGACCGCGCCGACGGGTCCGGGGTGGCCGGTGCGGCCGAAGTGGCCGAAGTGGCCGGTCGGGTTCGGGGGGTGGTGCAAGCGGCGGACGCCGGGGCCGTGTGGGGCGTCGGGGGGCCGGACGGGCTCCATGGCGGGTCGGCGGCCGACGGCCCGGACCTCGACGTCGGCGGGCTGATCCCCGTCCTCGCCCTGTGGCCCGTGATCGGGAGCCTCGTCGCCGAAGACGCGCTGCGGTTGCACACCCCGATCGCGGCGTACGGGGCGGAAGCCGCCGCGGACAGCCCGGCCGGAACCACCACGCACCACTTGCTCAGCCACTCCACCGGCCCCGCGGCCCACACCGCGCTCATCGGCCTTGCCGAGCACCTCACCGGCAGCACCCTCGCCGACCTCGCCGCCACCCGCATCTGGCACCCCCTCGGCATGACCGGAACCCGCTTCGCCGACGGCACCCTGCGGGCGCCCCTCGCCGACCTCGTCCGCTTCCTGAGTCACCTCCTCTCCCCGACGGACCGTCCCCCGACCCGCGCCTGGATCACCGAGTCCCTCCGCATCCGCACCGGCGAACTGACCCCCGCCCGCGGCCTCCTGTGGCAGCCGGGCCCGTACGGCACCTGGTCCTGCGGCGAAGCCCCGACGGTCTGGGTCTCACCCCGCCTCGACCGCTGGGCGACCCTCCTCCCCACCCTCCCGCCGGGCCCCCTCCGACCGGCCTTCCGCGAAGCGGCCTTCGGGCCGGCCCCCTCCTGACGCGCCCGGGACCGCCCCGGTCGCAGGCGCGGGTCCACCCGGGCAGTACTCGGGGCGCGGTCCCCGCGAGGCCGACGTACGGTGAGGTCGATGTCACCGACCGTTGGTTTCCGGCTGGGCGCGGAGGTACACGGATGCGCACGCTCCAAGAGGCCGCGCCGCCGGAGGACCTCGCCGCCCGGGCCCGTGGTCCGGCGGCCCGATCCCAGGGAGGCGGTGCCTGCATGACCGGTCCCGGTACGACCCAGTCGGCCGTCTCGCGCGGGCAGCAGGTACGGGCCGGGCGCACGGCCGGCCGCGCCCTCCCGCTGTTCGTCCGCGGCCGTGGCTCCGGCGGCGCCCGCCCGGTGTACTCCGCCGACGAGCTGCGCACCCTGCGGGCCCGCCACGACGGGGCGCCCGTCCTCGTACGGGGCCTGTCCGGCCCCGTGCTCGTCCTGCTCGACCGGCGGGAACTGCGGCAGTTCTACGACGCCGATCCGCGGGACGTCGTCACACCGCCCACGCCCGCGTCCGGGAGCACGGGCGCAGGCGGAATCCCTTCCTGCGCCACCGTGCGCGCCGTCATCGCCGAGGAGGCCCGACACCTGACCGCCGCCACCACCCTCGACCTGGCCCGCGTCCGGCACACCGCGGCCCGCGCCGCCCGGCGGATCGTGCTCGGCGACGGCGCGGCCGCTCGCGCAGACGAGCGATTCACCGGACTGCTCGGCCGGTTCCGCCGCGGCGGGGACCGCCCCGGGGCGGCCGACGGGCACACCCTGCTCGGCCGGACGACGGCCTCCCACGCCTCCCACGCCGACCGAGCCGCCCACACCGACTACGAAGACCGGGCCCTGCGGGCCATGGACTGCGTCCCCGCGACGCTGCTGCGCACCCTGCTCCTGATCGCCGCCCACCCCGCCGAACAGGACGCCGCGGCCGCCGAAGCCGCGGCGGCCGCCGGATCGCCGACCCCGGGGGAACTGCCCCGGCTGCGCGCCTGCGTACGCGAGTGCCTGCGCCTGTACCCGGCGGTGCCCGACCTGATCCGCGTCACCCGTACCGAGACGGTGTGGCGGGGCGTGCGCCACCCGGCCGGCACCACCGTCCTGCTGCCCGCCCACTTCCACCAGCGCGATCCTGAACACGTGCCCGCCGCGCACGTCTTCGTACCCGGCCGCTGGAAGACCCCCGGCGCGGACGAGGACATCCGGATGGCCCCGTTCGGCCACGGCCCGGACCGCTGCCCGGGCGACCGGCTGGGGCTGCTGATCACCACCGCGCTGTGCGCCGAGGTGCTGCGCCGCCGCCGCGTCACGGCCACCCGACCGGTCCTCGACCCGCCCGGACCGCTGCCCGTGGCACTGGATCCGCGCGGCATCCGGCTCGCCCTCGACCGCCGCTGACGCCACCCTCCCCACCGACCTCCCGCGAGGATTCCATGTCCGACGCCGCGACCTCCGCGCCCACCGACCCGGACGGCGAACTGCTCGACGCCCTGTGCCGCGAGCTCGCCGAGGCCGCCGACGCCGTCGGCGAAGCCGCCCGGCACGCCTCCGAACTGGCCCTCGGTACCCGACTTCCGGCCGCCGTCCTGGGCCGCCGCCGTGCCCGTTCCCGACACGGCTTGCGGACCCTGCTGCGCACCCTCACCGACCCGGCGGGCCTGGGCTGGGCCCCGCGCGGCCGCGGTGTGGCACGGGCCGGCTGGTTCGCCGGGATCCTCACCGGCCGGGAGAGCCTCGCGGTCAGCCTCGCCGTGTGCGGTCTCAAGGCCCGGATCCGGGTGGCAAGCGCGGAGCGTCCCGATCTGCTGGACGACCCGGACTGCGCGGAGATCCTGCGGGCCGTGGACGAGGACCGGCAGGGTGCGGCCGTGCGGGTGTTCCGCCGGCTGGTGCGGGACCGGGGCGCAGAGCGGGCGTTCGCGCTGCTGTCCCCCTCCTTCGCGGACCTGTTCGCCTGGAACGCCCTGACCGACACGAACCCGTTCAACGACCACGCCGGCTGGCAGGTGGCCACCGGCCGGGCGGTGCCCGCCCGGCCGCTGCTCGGGCTCGGCGCCGCCGTCCGGGCCTTCTGCGGCCGCGACCGGGACCGGAACAGGGATCCGGAACGGGATCGGGACCGGGACGGCGATCGCCGGCACGGGCGACACCGGGCCCCCGCCCCCGCCGGCCGGCACGAGGGCTGCGTCCACACGATCGGCCTCATCGGCACCGGCGGCATCCTCCTCGTCCAGCCCTGGCGCAGCCGGTGAGCCCGGCCACCCGGCTGCGGACCGGCCCGCCGGACCCGGCCGACGGCCTGCGCGGCCACTCCGCCGCCCTGCGCGACCACGCGCTGCGGCTGCGCGCGGCGGCCGAGGCGCTGGACTGGCAGGGCCCGCAGGCCGACGCGTTCCGCGCCGAGGTCGCCGCACTGGCCGACCGCTGCGCCACCGCCGCGAACGGTCTGGCCGTGGCCGCGGCGCAGCTAGAGGACGAGTGACAGCAGCAGGACGCAGCCGAGGCCGACCACCGAGATGATGGTCTCCATCACCGACCAGGTCTTGACCGTCTGTCCGACCGTCATCCCGAAGTACTCCTTGACCAGCCAGAACCCGGCGTCGTTGACGTGGCTGAAGAACAGCGAGCCGGACCCGACGGCCAGCACCAGCAGGGCCGTCTGCGTGGTCGACGTGCCGGCGGCGAGCGGAGCCACCAGGCCGGCCGCCGAGATCGTGGCGACCGTGGCCGAGCCCGTGGCCAGGCGGATGGCCACCGCGATCAGCCAGGCCAGCAGGAGGGCCGGGATCGACCAGTGCTCCGACAGGTCCAGGATCATCTGGCCGACGCCCGCATCGATCAGGGTCTGCTTGAATCCTCCGCCCGCCCCGACGATCAGCAGGATGCCCGCGATGGGTGCCAACGACTTCTCGACCGTCGTCGAGAGCCGCTCCTTGGTGAACCCGGCCGCCCGGCCGAGGGTGAACATGCCCACCAGTACCGCCGCGAGCAGGGCGATCAGCGGGGATCCCGCGACGTCCGTGACCCGCTGCAGGCCGTTCTTCGGGTCGTCGACAACGATGTCGACCAGTGCCTTGAGCAGCATCAGTGCCACGGGCAGCAGCACCGTGAACACCGTGGCCCCGAACCGCGGGCGGTGTTCGAGTTCCGCCGGGGGCCGCTGCGGGACCAGGTGCTCGGGTGCCGGGACGTCCACCCAGCGCGCCGCGTACCGGGAGAACAGCGGCCCGGCGATGACCACGGTCGGGATCGCCACCAGCACGCCGAGGGCGAGGGTGACGCCGAGGTCGGCGTGCAGCGCGTCGATGGCGACGAGCGGGCCGGGGTGCGGCGGGATCAGCCCGTGCATGACGGACAGGCCGGCCAGCGCCGGGATGCCGATCCGCATCAGCGAGTAGTTGCCGCGCTTGGCCACCAGCAGCACCACCGGGATCAGCAGCACGATGCCGACCTCGAAGAACAGCGGTAGTCCGATCACCGAAGCGATCAGCACCATGGCCCAGGGCATGGCCCGGCCCTCGGCCTTGGCGAGGATGGTGTCGACGATCTCGTCCGCGCCGCCCGAGTCCGCGAGGAGCCTGCCGAGGATCGCGCCGAGGGCGATCAGTACGCCGACCCCGGCGACGGTGGCGCCGAGACCGGCCGTGAAGCTGGTGATGGTCTTGTTTAGCGGGGCGCCCGCGAACACTCCGAGGGCGAGCGAGCCGAGCGTCAGCGCCAGGAAGGCGTGCAGCCTGAGGCGGGTGATGAGCAGGACGATGACGGCGATGCCCGCGAGGACGGCCACGCCCAGCCGGGCGTTCCCGGCCGAGGTGATCGGGGCGGGCGAGGCCGCTGCCAGTATCTCGACGCTGAGACCTGTCACGGTGGGGTTCCTCGGTTTTCTCGGGAGGGAGGGGCGGGCCGGCGGAAGCCGGGCAGCACGGACAGGGCCGCCAGGGCCCGTTCGGTGATTTCCTCGGGTGGTCCGGACACGTCGACGACGACGCCGCGTTCGTCCTGCCGGAGCGGCTCCAGCGTGGCGAACTGCGAATCCAGCAGGGCGGTCGGCATGAAATGGCCCGTGCGGGCCGCCATCCGACGCTCGATCAGCGGGCGTTCTCCGGTCAGGTGCACGAACACCACGTCGGGCGCGGCCTTGCGCAACCGGTCGCGGTAGGCGCGTTTGAGCGCCGACGCGGCCACCACGGCGCCCCGGCCCGCGGGCCGGTCGCGGATCCACGCGCCGATGGCGTCCAACCAGGGCCGCCGGTCGGCGTCGTCCAGGGGAATGCCGGCGGACATCTTGGCGATGTTGGCCGCCGGGTGGAACGCGTCGCCCTCCACGTACGGGAGGTCGAGCGCGTCCGCGAGCAGCCTGCCCGCGGTCGTCTTGCCCGTGCCGGCCACGCCCATCACCACCAGCACGCTCTGGGTGCCGCTCACGTCGTACCTCGCTGTCTTCGTCGACATCGGTTCGTGCGCCCTCACTGAAGCCCATTAAGTAGTACTTATTCAAGAGGTTGACGGTAAACGTCATATCTTTAGTGCGTCGCACCGGTCGAGCGGGTGACCGTACGCTTACGCCATGACCACTGAAGGCCAGGGACTTCACTCCCACGTGCTGGACACCCTCGGCCTGGCGATCACAGCGGGCGAGCACCCGCCAGGCAGCGTCCTGCGGACCGAGGAGATCGCCGAGCGCTTCGACGCTTCGCGCACCGTGGTCCGCGAGGCCGTCCGCGTCCTGGAGTCCATGCAGTTGGTCGAGTCCCGCCGCCGCGTCGGCGTCACCGTGCGCCCCGCCGAGGAGTGGAACGTCTACGATCCGCGCGTCATCCGCTGGCGCCTCGCCGGCACCGACCGCCCGCGCCAACTGCGCTCCCTGACCGTGCTGCGCTCCGCGATCGAGCCGGTCGCGGCCGGCCTCGCCGCAGCCCGGGCCACCCCCGACCAGTGCGCCGCGCTCACCGAGGCCGCCCTCGGCATGGTCCGCACCTCACGCGGCCACCAGCTCGACGGCTACCTGGAGCACGACGTCGCCTTCCACCGGATCGTGCTGAACGCCTCCGGCAACGAGATGTTCGCCCGCCTCGGGGACGTCGTCGCCGAGGTCCTGACCGGCCGTACGCAGCACGCCGTGATGTTCCACGACCCCGACCCGGCCGCCGTCACCCTGCACGTCCGGGTCGCCGAGGCCGTACGGGAGGGCGACGCGGCCCGCGCCGAGGCGCTGACCCGGCAGATCGCGGTGGGCGCCCTCCAGGAACTCGACGTCCTCGCTCCGGCGCCCGCCTCCCCGTGACGGACCCGGCGCCCGGCGACGCCGGGCGGCCACGAGCGGCTAGGGGGTCTCCTCGAAGCCCGCGAAGTAGGCGGCTGCCATGTCCTGTTCCGCGTGGCCGCGGGCCGCGGCGCGGTGGAGGCGGGCACGGGTGGCCCGGGCCAGGTCGACGGACACGCCCGCCCGGTCCGCCGCCTCCGCGATCAGGCCGGTGTCCTTCTCGGCGCCGTGCACGGTGAAGCTGGGGGCGAAGTCCCGCTCCAGGACGGCCTTCATCTTCGCCTGGAGGTACGGGTTGTCCATCGGGCCGCCGGTCAGGGCCTGCGCGAACAGCTCCGGATCCACCCCCAGCCCCTCCGCCAACGCGAGGGCCTCACCGACCGCCGCCGTCAGCGTGATCGCGTACCCGACCGTGGTCAGCTTCAGCCGGGTGGCGGCCCCCGCCTCGTCCCCGGCTCGCAGCGTCTTGCCGCCCACCGCGGCGAACACCGGTTCCAGCCGAGGATCCGCCGGTCCGGCGGTCAGTACCACCAACGTCCCGGCCTCGGCGGGCTGCCGGGTCCCCTGCACCGGGGCGTCCACGAACACCAGTCCGTGCTCGCGGGCGAAGCCGGCCAGCTCCTCCAGTGCGGCCACCCCGACCGTGCTCATCTGCGCCCACGCCTGGCCCGCGCGCAGCCCGGGAGCAGCGGCGGCCATCGCCTGCGCCACCGCCGCGCCGTCCGTCAACATGGTCAGCACCACGTCGGCCCCGGCGACCGCCTCGGCCGGGCTGTCCGCGACGACCGCGCCGTGCACGGCCAACGGTTCGGCCTTGTCCCGCGTCCGGTTCCACACCCGCAGCCCGAGCCCGGCCCGCAGCAGGTTCCGGGCCATGCCCGCCCCCATGATCCCGGTGCCCAGCAGCGCGACATTGGTCACGGTGTCACTTCCCTTCAGGAAACCTCCGGTTCGTCCAGTGTCGCCGCCGCGGAGCGCTCGCGTCCGCAGGTCTCAGTCATCGCTGGCGGACTTCTTCCGCGGCGTCGTCTGCTGGACGGCCCAGCCGTTGCCGTCGGGGTCGGAGAAGTAGACGAACGAGCCCCACGGCATGTCCTGGATCTCCGTCACCTCGATGCCCCGGGCGCGGAGGTCCTCGTACGCCTCCTCGATGTCGGTGACGACGACCTGCATGTTGTCCAGCGACCCCGGGGCCATCCGGGTGAGGCCCTTGCCCAGGGCGATCGAGCAGGCCGAGCCGGGCGGGGTCAGTTGCACGAAGCGGATGTCCTCGCTCACGGTGACGTCGTGATCGGCGTGGAAGCCGATCCGCTCGTAGAAGGCCTTGGCCCGGTCGACGTCGGTGACGGGGACGGCGACCAGCTCCAGCTTGATGTCCATCGGTGCTCCACGATCTCCACGGTCGGCAGCGGCCCCCGCACGGGGCCTCCCGGCATCATGCGCCAGCGGCCGGTACGCCGCTGCCCGGAGCGGCGTCCGCCGCGGCGAACTGGGTCCGGTACAGCTCCTCGTACCGGCCGCCGGCGGCCAGCAGCTCCGGGTGCGTTCCGCGCTCCACGATCCGGCCGTCCTCGACGACGAGGATCAGGTCGGCCGCCTGTACGGTCGACAGCCGGTGCGCGATCACCACCGCGGTCCGGCCGGAGAGGGCCTCGCCCAGGGCTTCCTGCACCGCCGCCTCCGAGGTGGAGTCCAGGTGCGCCGTGGCCTCGTCCAGGATCACCACCCGCTGCCGGGCCAGCAGCAGCCGCGCGATCGTCAACCGTTGCCGCTCACCGCCCGAGAGCCGGTAGCCGCGCTCGCCGACCACCGTGTCGAGCCCGTCGGGGAGCGAGGCGACCAACCCGTCCAGCCGCGCCCGGCGCAGGGCCTCCCAGATCTCCTCCTCGCCCGCCTCCGGCCGGGCCAGTAGCAGGTTGGACCGCACCGACTCGTGGAACAGGTGCCCGTCCTGGGTGACCATGCCGAGCGTGTCCCGGACGGAGTCGGCCGTGAGGTCCCGTACGTCGACCCCGCCGAGGCGGACGGCGCCCGCATCGACGTCGTACAGGCGCGGCAGCAGCTGCGCGATGGTCGACTTGCCGGCGCCGGACGAGCCGACCAGGGCGATCATCTGCCCCGGTTCGGCGCGGAACGACACCTCGTGCAGGACCTGCGTACCGCCGCGGGCGTCGAGGACCGCGACCTCCTCCAGCGAGGCGAGCGAGACCTTGTCGGGGGAGGGGTAGCCGAAGGAGACCCGGTCGAACTCCACGGCCACCGGCCCGTCCGGCACCCGCCCGGCGTCCGGCTTCTGGGCGATCAGCGGCTTCAGGTCGAGGATCTCGAAGACCCGCTCGAAGCTCACCAGGGCGCTCATCACCTCGACGCGGGCCCCGGCGAGCGCGGTCAGCGGCGCGTACAGCCGGGTCAGCAACAGGGCGAGGGCGACGACGTTCCCGGCGTCCAAGCTCCCGCGCAGAGCGTAGTGGCCGCCGAGCCCGTAGACGAGCGCGAGCGCGAGGGCCGAGACCAGGGTGAGCGCCGTGATGAACGCCGACTGGGCCATCGCCGAACGGATCCCGATGTCCCGGACACGCGCCGCCCGGGCCGCGAACTCCGCGGATTCGTCGGCGGGCCGGCCGAACAGTTTGACGAGGGTGGCGCCGGGGGCGGAGAAACGCTCCGTCATCTGTGTGCCCATCGCCGCGTTCAGTGTCGACGCCTCCCGCTGCATGGCGGCCATCCGCGTCCCCATCCGGCGGGCCGGCAGCACGAACACCGGCAGTAGGACGAGGGCCAGCAGTGTGATCTGCCAGGAGATGCCGAGCATCACGGCCAGCGTCAGCAGCAGGGTCACCGTATTGGCGACCACCCCGGACAGCGTGTTGCTGAACGCCCGTTGGGCACCGATCACATCGTTGTTGAGCCGGCTGACCAGGGCGCCGGTGCGGGTCCGGGTGAAGAAGGCCACCGGCATTCGCTGCACGTGGTCGAAGACGGCCGTCCGCAGGTCCAGGATCAGCCCCTCCCCGAGCGTCGCCGACAGCTTGCGGGTGAGCAGCCCGAGCCCCGCCTCCACGACGGCGATCACCGCGATCAGCAGGGCGAGCCGGGTGACCGTACCGCTGTCCCGGCCGTTCACGATGGCGGTGACCACCCGGCTCGCGAGGACCGGGGTGGCCACCGCGAGCAGCGCGCTCACCACGCTGAGCAGCAGGAACAGGGTGAGCCCGCGGCGGTGCGGGCGGGCGAACGAGGCGACCCGGCGCAGGCTCGCCCGGGAGAGCGGGCGCCGGTCCTGCTGGGCGTTCATCGCGCTGTGCAGCGATGTCCAGGCGGTAACTTCCATGTCCATGAGGGGAACGCTAGGACCTCAACCAATCTTGAGGTCAATGGAATGGCGGGATCGATACCGAACTCCCGCCCGAACGAGGGATGTTCGCGCACCCTGGGGACTGTCCGTGGCGGGTGTCATCATCGGGGAATGACGCAGGGATCGACGCAGGAACCAGGGTCCGATCGCTCCGGCCGGACGACCGCCGACACCGCCTTGCGCCTGTTCGAACAACGGGCGCGGGACACCCCGCGGGGCTACGCCGTCATCGCCGGCGTGGACAGCCTCACGTACGGGCAACTGGACGTCCGGGCCAACCAGTTGGCCCACCACCTCGTGGCCGACGGACTGCCGCCCGGCGCCGTCGTGGCCATCGCGACCGCCTACCGCGCCGACATCGTCGTCGCCCTCCTCGCCGTCCTCAAGGCCGGCGGGACCTACGCCGTCCTCGACGTCGAGGCCCCGCTCACCGGGCGTCTGCAGCTCGCGGCCCTCACCCCGTACGTCCTGCTCGCCGACGCCGCGCACCACGCCCGGCTCGACGACGGCAGTGGCCTTCGGGTGATTCGCACCCGCGAGGAGGCGGCCGAGCTCACCGGCCGTCCCATCGAACCGCCGCAGCGGCCCGAGTCCGCCGCGACCGCCGCCGTCCTGTTCACCGGAGCGGCGACGCCGCGCGCCGTGCCCGTCACCCACGCCCGGCTGCTCGCCGCCCACGAAGCCTGGGCCGAGGTCGTCCGTCCCGTGCCCGGGGACCGCCACCTGATCACCCCCGGACCGGACGTCACCGCCTTCGCCGCCGGCTGGACCCGGGCCCTGTGCTCGGGCGGCGGCCTCGTGCTGCCCCAGCGCGGCCCGTGGACGCCCGAGTCGATCCGCCGGGCCGTCGGGACCGAGGAGGTCAGCGTGCTCCACACCGACCCGGCCGGCGCGACCCGGCTGCTCATACGCGACGCCGTGCGCCCCGGCTCCGCCGCCGTGCGCGGCCGCCGAGGCGGCCCAGACCCGGCCCTGCGGTCGCTGCGCCTGGTCACGGTCACCGGAGACCGCCTCTTCCTCGACGAGCAGGACGCCCTGCAGGGCCGGCTCCGGGCCGGCGCCCGGGTGCTCAACGCGTACGGACCCACCGAGGCCGCGGGCATCGGTACCTGGTTCGAACTGCCCCAGTTGCCATGCCCGTTGGACGACCCCGAGCAGCTGTCCCTGATCGGCACCCCGTTCCCCGGCTGCCGGGTGGAGCTCCAGGACGGGCAGATCCGGCTCACCCCGCCCGACGGCGCAGACGCGATCCCCACCGGCGACCTGGCGGAACTCCGCCCGGACGGCCTGCTGGAGTTCCGGGGCCGGATCCGGGACCGGATCACGACGGCGGACGGCGCATTCGACCCGCACGTCGTCGAAGCCGCCGTCCGCAGCCACCCGGACATCGGAGCCGCCCTCGTGAGCGAAGTCCCGGACGGCAACAGCGGTGCGCGCCGGCTGATCGCCCACCTGGCACCGCCCGCCGATGCGCAGGCCTGGCCCCCGGCCGCCGACCTGCCGGACGGCGCACGGCTCCACGACCACCTCGCGGGGAAGGTGCTCCGGGCGCAGACCCCGCAGGCCGTGGTCCGGCTGCGCACCCTGCCCCGCAATCGCGCGGGCCAGGAGGACCGGGCCGCCCTGGCGCAGCCCGCTCTCACGGCGGAGCAGGGCGAGGGCAGTACCGCGGGGGGCGCCGGTAAGTACGCGGCCGCCGCCGGGGGTTCTGCCGTCGGGCCGTTCACCCTGATCGGTGTCGGCGCCGTGTTCGTGGCCTTCACCGGATTCTTCTTCTTCATCGTCTCGCGGATCCTGTGGCCGGACGCGACCGACCTGAGCGGTGTGCCGAACCCGTGGGCGTTCCTCTTCTTCGTGCTCTACCTGTTCGAGGGGGCCGCCTTCGCCGCCGGGCTGCTGTTCCTCTTCCGCGGCAGGGAGCGGATGCTGGAGCACGGCCGCAGCCGGGGCAGCGGCAGCGGCCTCACCACGGCCGCGCACCTGGCGGTGGTCTACCTGCTCGCCGCCTGGTTGCCGCAGGACAACCTCTACCGGCTCGCGGCCAAGCGGGACTGGCCGCTCCAGGCAGCCCTCGTGTACACCTTCAACATCCCGCTGATGATCGCGGCCGCCGTCGTCGCGGTCTACATCACCCGGAAGCCGCCTTCGCCCTTCGATTTCGACGACGCCGGCTGACCTTCCCTGAACGCCGCCCCCACGGCGAGCGCCTCCGCCCGGACCAGTGCTTCGGCCGCGTCCAGCACCTCCCTGCTGTGCGCGGCCACCAGCACGCCCAGCCACGGCGCCGGGTCGAAGGCGCCCGTCGGGACCGCGGGGAGGAACACCGCCCCGAGCTCCGCGCAGCCCCGGTCCAGCGTCTCGCACAGCTCGTCCAGCGCGGCCCCGGGCAGCCTGGCCCCCAGCTCCACCCGGTCCGCGATCCGTACGAAGTGCCCCGCGCCCCGCAACGCGTCGAGCCGGGCCGCGACCATGAAGGCGACCGACGGGCCGGTGAGCCGCAGGTTCGTCTCGGTCGGCGCCAGCCGCCCCGCCCCGTCAGCGACGAAGTCCACGTCGAACCAGCCCCGGTAGCCGGACGCCGCCAGCTCCCGGCCCACCGCCTCCCCGAACGCGAGCAGCGGCTCCTCCGCCCACGCGGGCACCACCCCGGGACCCACCGTCGCGCCGCGGTACCCGGCGCCCGCCACGTCCATCACCGCGCCGCCCACCTCGTGCACCCGGCCCGTCCCGTCCACGAACCCGTCGTACGTGAGGTCGCGCGGTGCGTCGTCCGGCCCGGCCGGACCGGACACGTACTCCTCCACGAGCAGGGGCCCGCGCGGCAGCCCCCGCAGCACCGCGCGGGCGCCGCCCGCGGTGCGGAACCGCTCCGGTGTCACCACGGTGGTTCCGGAGCCGCCGACACCGTGCTCCGACTTCAGAACGGTGCCCTCGCCCGCTTCGGCCCGGGCTGCCAGCAGCCTGGCCGCCGCCCGCCGGGTGGGGGCCGGCCACTGGGCGGGAAGCACGATCCGGGGATGTCCGCCGCCCGCCAGGATCCGCCCGAACAGGGCGTGCGCCGCGGACTTCGACTCGTACCGCAGCTCGCGCGGCCGCCACGGCCGCCCGGCCAGCCGCGCGAACGCCGCGGTCCGCCCCCACGGTACGAGGGGCAGCCCGGCCGCGGTCAGCCGCCCGGCGAGCGCCGGGCGGGCCCGTACGGCATCCGACAGCCCGGAACCCCTCTGCGCGGGGCCACCGTCCACCAAGCCGTCGTACACCTCCACCCCCTGCCACTCCAGGACGCGACCGACCCGCTCGATCCAGCCCGGCGGCACCGCCCCGGGCAGCACCAGCGCCCTGGGCCACGGGCTGTAGAACGCGGCCAGGCAGGCGTAGTGGTGCGCGGCGCGCTGCTCCCGGTCCAGGGAGGCGTCGGCGAACTGCGCGTTGTACTCGCCGACGTTGCCCACGTGCACGGCCGGTCCGCCGCCCGTCCAGGCCCGCGCCCAGCCGGCGAGTGGTGCGGGCGCGACCTCGAACCCCACCAGCCCGGCGGGCACGTCGTCGTCGCCGGGCCGGCCCGCCGCCGGCGAAGCGAGCGCGCCCATCGCCCGGTAGAACCCGGCCGCATGCGGATCGGAGTCGATCAGCAGCCTGTGGATCCCCAGTTCGGCGGCCCGGCGCAGCACGTCGCGGTACAGCCGCCGTCCCACGCCCCGCCCGATGGCGTCCGGCTCCACGAACAACAGCCCCAGCCGGGCCACGGGCGGCGCGCCCTCCAGGGAGGCGAGCCCCAGGACCCGGCCGCCGGACGGGTCTTCGGCCACCACGATCCGGCGGCCCGCCACCTCCCCGGCCCGGATCCCAAGTTCCTGCGTGCACGAGGCCAGGAACTCCTCGTCGTACCCCCAGTAGGCCTTGGAACGGAGCACGAGCCCGGTGAGCGCCTCCGCCTCACCGGCCCCCGCCGCCCTGAGCTTTACCATTCCCTGACCTCCCCATGGTCTGCCGCGAGACCGTGCGATAGATTCGGCCACCCTGACGGCAGGTGCGTCAGGTACGGCAGGTCCTTCCTACCCCCGCGGAGAACGGCTTCTCAATGAGCGACATCGTCAGCGGACTCGGCCGCACCAGCGCCTTCGGAGCCCTCGGGCTGGTGCTGTTGATCCTCGGCATCGTCCTGGTGGACGTGCTGACGCCCGGGAAGCTCCCCCAGCAGATATGGGAGGACCGCAACCGGAACGCGGCCGTCGTGCTGAGCTCCGCGCTCCTCGGCGTCGGCGGGATCGTCTTCACCTCGATCTGGACCACGTACGACGACTTCGGCAAGGGGCTGCTGTCCACTGCCGCGTTCGGTGTGCTCGGTCTGGTCCTGATGGGCGTGGCCTTCCTGGTGCTGGATTGGGTGACGCCCGGCAAGCTCGGCGCGATCGTCGTCGACCCGGAGCCGCACCCGGCGGTCTGGGTCACGGCCTCCTGCAATCTGGCGGTGGCCGCCATCGTCGCCGCCTCGATCGCCTGACCGGCCGCTGGAGGACGCCGCTCACGCGAGGCCCAGCGCGAACACCGCGAACCCGGCCGCGAGCAGCCCCGCGAGAGTCCGCCGTACCGTCGTGGCCCGGGTCCACGGTTCCTCGAACCGGCGCGCGTACCGGGCGATGGTCACCAGCAGGATCGCGAACACCGGCATCCACACCAGCCGCGCCGCGATCCAGCCCGGGCTGTCCGGCGCCGTCGTCAGACCGGCCAGCCCGCCCGCGAACGAACCGGGCACGGCAGCCGCCAACATGGCCGTCTGGTGCCAGCACAGGATCGTCATCGCACACAGGTTGATGACGACCACGGGGGCCCACAGCGCCGGCCGGGCCAGCACTTTCGCCAGCCGGTCGCGCAGTAGGACCGCCGCCCCCGACTGCGCCGCGGCCAGGGCCAGCACCAGCAGCGACGGCGGGTGCGAGTTGGTGCGGGCCTCCCCCGGTACGCCGACCATGGACGCCGGGTAGTGGAAGAACACCAGCAGCGCCGCGAACAGCGCCGCCCCGCCCACCAGCAGCAGCGAGGCGCCGCGGCGCCCGATCCGCCGCTCGCCCCAGGAAACGCCCAGCTGGTACGCGAACAGCCAGCCGGGCAGGATGTTCACCAGTGCCAGCCAGGACGGCACGGAGTCGGCGAGCGGCCCGTACCGCAGGAAGTCCACCACCGCGACCGAGGCGAGCAGCGGGGCCGCCGCCCAGCCACCCAGCCGGTGCGCCGCCCGTACGCAGTACGGGGTCAGGGCGGTGACCACCACGTACACCCCGACGAACCACAGCGGCTGGACCACCAGCGTGGCTCCGGTCCGCAGAGTGGTCTCCGGCACCCCCGCCGCGTACAGCACCGGCGCGGCCAGCGCCCACACGGCCGTGACCCCGAGCACCGGCCGCCCCAGCCGGACGATCCTGCCCTTCAGCCAGGCCCCGGCGGACCCCGTGCGGCGGTGGTAGGAGAGCACCGAGGCGTACCCGCCGACCAGGAAGAAGATGCCGAGCATCTGGAGCACCCAACTGGCCGGGGCCAGGCCGCCGAACGCGGACAGCGGGCTGGCGTTGTGCAGGCCGCCCTCCGCGTCGAGGGTGAACCCGCCGAGCAGCCAGTGCCCGGTCGGCACGGCCAGCAGGGCGAGGGCGCGCAGGCCGTCGACGGCCCGGTCGCGGTCGGCGGGGGTCTGCCGTTCGATCCGGTCGGCCGTCCGCCCGAGCAGGGTCAGGGCGCTCATCGGGCCTCGCCCTTCGCGATCGCGGCGAACGCCGCCAGGGACTGGGTGCCGGGTACGAGGTAGCCGGTGTGGCCGTGTACGTCGGCGGCGGGCACCGTGCGCGCGCCGAACGCGGCGGAGGTCGGATCGGCGCCGTGGCCGAGCCCGGCGAGCCGTAGGTTCGGTACGTCGGAGATCCAGTCGGAGGGCCCCCGGGCCGCCCAGACGCGGGCCCGGGTGTGCAGGCCGGCTACGGTGTCGGCGTGCATGCCGGGGGAGCCGAACACGACGATGTCGGTGGCGTCCGTGCGCCGGGCCGCCAGGCCCCCGACCACCGATCCGTAGCTGTGGCAGAACAGCACGGGGTCGGGCGCGCCGACCGCGTCGAGCCCCGCGGTGAACCGGGCCAGTCGATCCGCGCCCGCCTCGGCGAGCCGCCCGGAGGCGGCGTCCAGACCGACCCCGACGGGGGTGGTGTAGCCGGCCCACGCGACCACCGCGGTGTTCCCGCCGGCCGCGGCGTGCAGCGACCTGGCCATCCCGGCCGGGCCGGTGTGAGGAGCGCGCCCCGCGTCGTACGTGGTGGCGTCGCTGTCTGAACCCGGCACCACCACCGATACGTGCGCGGCCCGCTCCAGGTCCCCGAACACCTCGACGACCTGGCCCCGGCCGCGCGGGTCGAAGGCGAGGATCTGCCGGCCCGGCGAGGCGAGGGAGGCGTAGCGGGCCTCGCCTCTCGCGAGGACGGCCAGTCGGTTGGCCTCGTACCGGAGGGCGACGGGGGCGCCGTCGAGGTTGCCCGCCACCAGCGGGTGGCGCCGTACGAGCTCCCGGCGCTCCGCGTCGTCCAGCCCGGCGAAGAACCGGGCCACGTCGTGCGGCGAGGCGCTCGCCGGGTCGGGCAGCGACCGTCCGGTCGCGGTGTCGGCCCGCCAGGCCGCGGCGCCGGGCGGCGGCCCGGTCACCGCCCGCTGGCTGTCGCCGGAAGCCCATCCCGCGGTCCCCCCGACCACGGCCAGGGCCAACGCGGCCGTGGCCAGGGTCCTTCCGAAGCGGCGCATGCCCCTTCTCCTCTCCTCGTGACGAGGAGGAAGGTAGGAAGGAGGTACCGCACCGGACGTCGGACCGTGGAGCCAAGTCGGATGTCATACCCCGGTAGGGGGTGGAGGAGGGACCGGTCGCGTCAGGCGGAATCGCCCGGGCGGACGAGGCCCGCCTCGTAGGCGAAGATCACCGCTTGGGCCCGGTCGCGCAGGTCCAGCTTGGCCAGCACCCGCCCGATGTGCGTCTTGACGGTCTGCTCCGCCAGCACCAGGTGCCCGGCGATCTCCTGGTTCGACAGCCCGCGCGCGATCAGTTCCAGTACCTCGGTCTCCCGCGGGGTCAGCCCGTTCAGCCGCAGCGCCGGGTCCTTGCGCGGCGCCGGCCGCTGCTGGACGAAGTCCGCGATCAGCCGCCGGGTCACCGAGGGCGCCAGCAGGGCCTCGCCGGACGCGACCACCCGGACCGCCGCGATCAGGTCGGCGGGCGGCGCGTCCTTCAGCAGGAACCCGGAGGCGCCCGCGCGCAGCGCCTCGTACACGTAGTCGTCGATGTCGAAGGTGGTCAGCATCAGCACCTTCGGCCGGTGCACGACCCCCGGCGGCGGGCCGAGCAGCTCCCGGGCCGCCGTCAGTCCGTCCATCTCCGGCATGCGCACGTCCATCAGCACCACGTCGGGATGCACGGTGCGCGAGACCTGTACCCCCTGCCGGCCGTCGGGGGCCTCGCCCACCACGTCGATGTCGGCCTGCGCCGACAGGAGGGCGGCGAACCCCGCCCGTACCATGGCCTGGTCGTCGACGATGATCACACGGATGGTCAACTGGCGTCCTCGGTCGGGTGGTCCAGGGGCAGACGGGCCGCGACCCGGAAGCCGCCGTCGGGCAGCGGACCGGTGTCCAGCGTCCCGCCCGTCAACCGTACGCGCTCCTGCATGCCGACCAGTCCGTGCCCGGTGCCCGAACTCTCAAGTGCGCGCGCGGCGTCCCGGGCAGCCGGGCCGTTGACGACCAGCACGAGGACCTCCGCGGCGTCGTGCGTCACCGACACCCGGGTCTCGGCGCCCGGCGCGTGCCGCACCACGTTCGCGAGGGCCTCCTGCACGATCCGGTACGCCGACAGGTCAACGGCCGGCGACGCCGCCTGCGCCGCCCCGGCAGCGAGCGACAACTCCACCGGCTGCCCGGCCCGTACGGTCGCCTCCACCAGCTGCTGGATCCGGCCGATGCCCGGCTGCGGGGCCAGCTCGCCCGCGCCGCCGGGCGCCGCGCCACCGCCGCCGTCGCCGCCGTTCGCCCGGTCGCTGCGCAGCACCGTCAGCAGGCGCCGCATCTCGCCCAGCGACTCGCGCGCACTGGCCGCGATCGCCGCGAACTCCTCCTGCACCGGCTCCGGCATGCCGGGCAGCCGGTACGGAGCGGAATCCGCCTGCACGGTGATCACCGACATGTGGTGGGCCACCACGTCGTGCAACTCCCGGGCGATCCGCGCCCGCTCCTCCAGCAGGGTCCGCCGGGCCCGCTCCGCCTCGCTGATGCTCTCCTGCTCGGCGATCCGCTGCTGAGCGTCGCCGAGTCCGCGCAGCGCCCCGGTCACGGCGAGGAAGGCCCCGCCGAGCACGAAGAGCAGGGCGCTCGTGGTGGTCACCCCGGCGGGCTCGAAGAAGCCCAGCACCACCCCGACGGCGCCCGTCACCAGCCATACGCCGATCAGCGTCCGGACGGACTCGCGCAGCCCCAGGCAGATCACCAGCAGCAGGTACCCCACGATGCTCATCGGGGTCCACGGCCAGGCGTGCCCGGCCACCTCGTCGGCGTGGATCAGCACCACCGACCCGATGGTGTCCGCGGCCAGGACCAGCATCCACGCCGGCAGCGGCCGCGTCACCGCCAGCAGCAGCGGCACGGTCTGGGTCACGCCCAGCGCGCCCGCCCAGCCGCCGCCCGCCCCGTATTCGTTGGTCAGCACGGTGATCGTCGTCGGTAGCAGCGACACCACGAAGACGCCGACGACGACGTACGGCAGCATCCGCTGCCAGGCCCTCGGCGCCTGCGCGAACAACGGCTCCGCCGCCCGGGCGGGAGTGCGCAGCACCGCCGTGAACCGCATCGGCGCCCGTGGTCCCCCCGCGGGGGCCGGGGCACCGGGACGGGCTTCATCGCGATCGCTCATGATCGGGCCAGCCTATGCGCCCGCAGGCCCCCGCAGCGGGCAGGAGTAGGCTGCTCGCCGTCGATCAAGGGGGATCCGGTACGCATGGGCACGGCCGCAGCACTCGAAAAACTCGTCCCGGTACTGCTGGCCTTCGGCGGCGGCGTGCTGCTCGCCCGTCGCAAGACCGTCCCGGCCGAGGCCTCCAAGGTCTTCGCGGACTACGCCTTCCTCTTCGCCGTCCCCTGCTACCTCTTCGGCAACATCTACAAGAGCGACCTCGGCGCCCTCTTCAACTGGCGGGCGATCGGCGCCTACGCCGCGGCCGCCGCCCTCGCGGTGCTCGTCATTGCCTTCGCCTCGGCCGCCCGCGGCCTACGCGAGCCGCGCGACGTGGCGCTGCGCGTGATGGCCGGAGTCCAGGTGAACACGGCCTACTTCGCCGTCCCCGTGTTCATCACCTTCTTCGGGACCGCCGCGCCGATCTTCCCCGTGCTGCTCTTCCAGGTCTGCGTGCTCTCCCTCGTCGTCATCTCCATCATGGAACTGGGCCGCGCGGGCCCGGGCGCGGGCGGTCCCGGACAGCGGCTCGCGCGGGCCGTCGCCGCCTCGCTCGCCACACCGGTGGTGCTGTCCTGCAACGCCGGGATCCTGCTCAACCTCCTGTCGGTGCACCTCCCGAAGGTGGTCCTGGACGGAGCCGCGTTCGTCGGCGACAGTGCCTCGCCGATCGCCCTGTTCGCCCTCGGCCTGCACCTCGGCGGCGCGGGGCTCGACGTCAGGGGCACCTCCCGCGAGGAGCTGGCCCTGATCGCCTTCAAGTGCCTGGCCTTCCCGCTGCTGGCCTGGGCGGTGTGCGGGGTGCTGTTCGGCGTACGGGGGGAGTGGCTGACGTACCTCGTCCTGATCGCGGCGATGCCCACCCCGCAGAACCTGTTCGTCTTCGCCCAGCGTTACGAGGTCGGAGTGGACCTCTCCGCCTCGCTGGTGATCAAGAGTTCGGTCGTGTCGCTGCTGCTGCTCCCCGTGTGGCTGCAGACTGTGGCCTCATGAGCACATCGATACGAACTGCCGCCGAGAGCACTGCTGTTGCCGCCACCGGCTGGGGGCTCCTCGCCGCCTGGGCCGTGCACGACCTGGAGGAGGTGGCGACGGTGGGACGCTGGTCGCGCACCCGGGTCCCGGTACTGCGCGAGCGCCACCCCCGCGTACCCGACCGGGTCTGGGACCTGCTGGGCAGCACGGACGGCCGCCAGTTCGCGCGCGCCGTCGGGGTGATGGGCGTCATCGTGGCCGCGGCGGCCGCCGACGGGTACCGCACCGGTGGCCGGTCCGCCTTCTACCAGACGAGCCTGAACGGCTTCGGCCTGCACGGCGTCGTCCACCTGGCACAGGCCGCCGCCACCCGCGGCTACACCCCGGGCGTGGTCACCTCGCCGCTCGTCGTGATCCCCTTCACCCTCTGGGCCCGCGGCCGGCTGCGGCGCGCCGGGGTGCTGCGGCCCGTGGGGGTACGGGACGCGGTGCAGGGGCTGGCCCTGGCCGCCGCGGCCGCCGCGGGCTCACAGGCGCTGGCCCGGCGGCTCGGGTGAGCCGCGCCCGGCGAACCGGCGGTGCGGCGGTCGTTCCCCGTGGCGGCTTCGGTCGTTGACCCGGCATGGAGCTGTTGCCGACCAGCGCGGCGCCGGGTGTCGGTGAACGCGCCGACGCCGTGGCCGATGCCGCCTGCCACCTCTACGACGCCGTCGCGCCCTGGAGCTCCGCGGAGCCGGGCGGGTGGAGCCGTACGGCGGCCGAGGACGCGGCCGAGACGATCGAGACCACCGCGCACGCCTTGGCGTACGCCCATCCGCGCGCGGAGGTCATCCTGGCTCCGGTGCACGCCGCCCTGGCCGACCTGCGTCGCCAGCTCGGGCTCCCGCCCGCCGACCAGCTGACCGCGGACGGGCTCCCGGCGGTCCCGCGCACGGTGGGGAACCCGCGGCGCACCCGCTGGGTCCGGGTGCTCACCCCGTCTTTGCCCCGGCAACCGCCTGCTCGTACAACTTCTTGACGTCCGCGCCGAAGTACGAGCTGTACGAGGTGTCGGCGGTGTCCCCGCCCGTCTTCCAGCCGCCGATGACCCCCACGACCTCTCCGGTTTCGCTCTCCTTGTCGTAGTTCCTCAGGAAGGGGCCGCCGCTTGTCCCGCCGGGGTACCCGGTGCAGTCGATCCGCAGGAACGATCCGGGGATCCCCGGATCCTTGCTGGTGAACTTCGTCGTCCGGTTGACGCACAGCCGCGGGCGCGCCGCGGACGCCGGATAGCCGATCAGTGACACCTTCGCGTGCTCGTAACCCGCTCCCGTGACCAGGCGGTTCCCGCCGACCACGTCTTCCACCGGGAACCCGTCGGCGTCCGGTCCGACCTGCGCGAAGGCCACGTCGAGGGTGGCCCCCTTGTCGGCACCCAGGCTCTTGTACCGAGGGTCGATCCACACCTTCGACCGCCCGTCGGCGGTGCGCAGCACCGGGAACATCCCGTACGGCTGCGGGTTGTCCGCCGTGTACAGCGGTACGAAGGCCACCTGGCGGGCGTCGGTGCCGAGCAGGCAGTGCGCCGCGCTGAGCACCAGGTTGCGGCCCGCGGAGGCGACCACGCTCGCGGTGCAGAAGTACGCGCCGCCGCCCTTCATCACGAACATCCGGCCGACGACCGGGATCCCGTCGAAGTCCTGCCCCGTGCCGGGGTCGGTGGCCGGAGCCGCCGCCGGGGTCATGGGGGCCGCGGACGCCATCCGGTCGGCCGTCCAGAAGTTCTCCGCCTCGCGGGCGGACCACGTGGCGGACGACTTGGCGGACGACGCGGCGGCCCACGTCGCGGACCACTGCGCGGGCGGCGGCAGGGCGCTGCCGGCCTCGGCCACCGGCAGCGGCCCCGCGGGCAGCAGCAGGGCGGCCGTCGCCGCCGCCACGGTCAACGTACGTCGCATGTCGAGCTCCTCTAAATGGCCTGCGGGAAGCGGAACAGCCGGTCCGGGTCGTAGGTGCGCCGGACGTCTTCGAGGCGGGCGAGGTTGGTCCCGTAGTAGGCCTCGCGCCAGGCGGGCAGTTTCGGATCGATGTAGTTCTGGTAGGAGCGGCCGCCCGCCCACGGGCGCAGGTCCTGCCACAGCCCGTCGAGCCAGCCCTGGTGCCCCGCCACCTCCGCGGGCGTCGCGGAGGCGGGCCAGTAAGCGAGGTACTGGGTGAGGAACGCGCTGTCGCGGTGCACGAACGCCGTGTCGGACGGCGCCGGCCGGTTCACCGCCCCGCCCAGTTCCCCGGTGAACTGCACGACCCCGAGCCCGCCGCCCGGTGCGCCCTGCCCGTACCGCCGTACGGCGGCCAGCACCGCGGCGACCCCGGCGTCCGGCAGCCCGGTACGGCCCCAGAGGTCGCAGCGCCCGGCGTAGGAGTCCCGGCCGATCCGCCCCTCGGGGGTCCGGCCGGGCAGGGTCCCCGGCAGGTGGCATTGCTCGGCGCTCTGCTCCGAACAGCCCGACATGGCCCGCAGCGTCTCCTCGTAACCGCGCACGACGACCCAGCTGTCCCGCGGCGGCCTGCCGACCAGGTCGGACAGCCGGGTCAGCTGCCGGTCGAGTTCGGCGCGCCCGTCGAAGCACAGCACGCGCACGGCGGGCGCCGCCACGGGACCGGCTTCCACGAGGAACTCGACCTGGCTCCAGAACGGGTCGGGCAGGGCCGCCAGCCAGCGCTGCCAGCCGCGCAGCAGGGCGGCGGAATCGGCTTCGGCCCAGTGGAGTTCGGCGTAGGCGCAGTCAACCGCCGGGTGGGTGCGGAAGCGGAACTCGGTGACCACCCCGAAGTTGCCGCCACCGCCGCCGCGCAGGGCCCAGAATAGGCCCGGATCGCGCGTGGCGTCGGCCTCGCGCACGACCCCGTCCGGGGTGACGACGGTGACGCCGGTGAGTGCGTCGCAGGTGGTCCCGTACGCCCGGGAGGCCAGCCCCAGCCCGCCGCCCAGGGTGAGTCCCGCGATCCCGACCGTGGGGCACAGCCCGGTCGGCAGGCCCATGCCCCGCCCGGCGAGGGTCCGGTTGACGTCGCCGAGCCGGGCCCCGGCGCCGATCCGCACACCGGACCCCTCGACGGTCAGCCCGGCCATCGCGCCGACGTCGACGACGAGCCCGCCGGAGTTGGTGGACCAGCCGGCATAGCTGTGGCCGCCGCCGCGCGGCACCAAGGGGACCGCGGAGCGGCGGGCGAAGTCCAGGCAGACGGCCACGTCGGCGGCGTGCGCGGGATAGGCCACCGCGCCCGGCGCGACCGCGTCGTACCGGGGCTGGAACAACTGCCGGGCCTCGGGGTAGTCGCGGTCGCCCGGCAGCACCACCCGCCCGTCGATCCCGCGGGCGAGCGCCGCCCAGTCGGGGCCGCGGGCGGGCGTGCCGGCGCCGAGGGCCCCGACCGCCCCGATGGCGGCGAGGACGGCTGCGGGGGCGCTGCCCAGCAGCCGGCGGCGGTGGAGGCTCATTCCTCCTTCCTGCCATCGCCCGGGCCGAACGGCGCGAAGGCGGGCCCACGGGGACCACGTTGCCCCCCGAACGGCCCAGGGCCGTGGGCCGGCGACAGGCCGTCTCCGCTGGCCGCATGGTGAAGCAACAGCGTGGCGAGGCCACGGTCGACCACGTTCTGACCACCGCACTGCGGGTCTACGCCGAGTCCGGCCAGCAGGGCTTCACCGTCAGCGCCGTCACCGCGGCCGGCAAGGTCAGCCTCGGCAGCCTCTACCACCACTTCGGCAGCTTCGACGGCCTTGCGGCAGCGCTGTACACGCGGTGCATGGGGCAGTTGTTCGACGAGATGAACGAGGCCCTGCGGCGCAGCCGCACCGCCCGCACCGGTGTGCGCGCGCTCGTGCGGGCGTACTTGCGCTTCACCGTGGAGCACCGCGACGCAGCCCTCTTCCTGCACGCCTCCGCCTACTCGGGTTACCTGGCCGGTCACGCGGAGGAGATCCGGGCGGCGAAGGAGGCCAAGCTGGTGCCGATGGCCGAGTGGATGCGGGCACGGGTGGAACGCGGCGAAATCGCCCCCCTCCCACCCGCGTTGATCGAGACCATGCTCATGGGTCCGGTGAGCGAGGCCGCCCGCCGCTGGTTGTCCCCGACGTACGACCTGGACCTCGCCGAGGCGACCCGTCTCCTCCCGGACTGCATCTGGGACTCCCTCCGCCCCCGATGACCCCCGCGGACCCCGCGCATCCCGCAGCCCCTGCAACCCCCGCAGCTCCAGCACCGGAAGGACGCCCTCCGGGCCGGTCGACGGAGGCCCGGACGGGGCCGGTTCGATCCCCATGGCTGCGACCGGGCCGGGAGGTGAGTACCGTCTGCCCATGCAGATCGACGGAGCCGGCAGGCAGCAGCGGGGGCATGTTCTTCTCATAGCGGGCGATGCGGCCCTGCGGCGGCGGGCCGTTCAGGTCGCGCCCAGTGCGAACCTGGCCGCGCTCGGGGTGCTGCCGGTGCCGGCGCTGCTGAACAGCCACGTCCCCAGTGACACCACGTACCTCGACGGGGCCCGGGATCCCAACACCGTGCTGATGCGGCTGCGGGCCGCCGCGGCGACCCCCGGGCCGCTGCTCGTCTACCTCTCCGGCAGGCTCACGCTCGACCGCCGCGGGCAGCGCCTGCACCTCGCGCTCGCGGGGACCACGGCCTCCACCGTCCGCTACACGGCGCTCCCGTGGGACTGGCTGGGTACCGAGCTCGGGGCCCGTCCCGCCGGGCCGACCACCGTGGTGCTCGACCTCGTCGCCGACAAGTCCGCGTGGCCGGTGCTCCAGGAGTACGGGAGCCTGCCCGCTTCACCCTCCGCAGAGGTGTACGGGGTGGTGGTCCCGCCCGCCTTCGCCGGCGGGGTGGACCGGGTGAGCTCGTACACCCGTCACTGGATCGACCAACTGCGCCGCAGCCCCACCCGCCCCACCAACCTCCAGCTGCACGCCTTCGCGGTCGGAGCCGCCGCACTGCCGCCCGGCACGCTCGTCCTGCCGGCGACGCGCGAGCTCAACGCACCCGCTCCCCAGCAACACCAGGACCAGCAGGACCCGCAGGACCGGCAGGAACACCAGGACCAGGTGCCGGATCCGCGTCCGCACATCCACGCCCTCGCTTCCGACGGCCGGCACCGGGAGGCGGCCACCCTCGCCCAGGCGTGGGAGCAGCACGTGCTCCAAACCCACGGCTACACCTCGCCCGAGGCCACCCATTGGGCGGAGATCCGAGCCGACCTCGCCCGGATGGCCGGGAACTACCGGTCGGCGACCCAGCTGTGGATCAACGCCGGGCGCACCCGTCTGGAGCACCAGCCGCCGGACGCCCCCGAGGTCCTCGCGGCCGCGGCGGGCGCCCTCTACTGCTGGACCCAGCTGAAGGACCAGGCGGCGGCCCGCGACGCCGGCCCGGAACTCGTCCGGCTGCTGAGCGCCCTGCCGAGCCTCGAACCGAGGCTCCTGCGGCTGACGCAGCAGCGGCTGGAGGTGCTGGAGGGAAGCCGCTGACCGGTTGCTCCGTCAGGCCCGCTTGCGGGTCAGGAGGAAGCCCTGGGGGGACTTCTCGTGGCCCGCGGGCTGCCGGATCATGCGGGCCACCTCCTCCAGTCCGACCCCGGCGAGCAGGTCGGCGACCAGTTCCGGCGGGGTCCAGTACACGTCCAGTCCGACGGCGTGTCCGTACGCGTGCTCCAGCCGGATCTTCTCGTCGCCCGCCTTGAACGCGATCAGCGCATGACCGCCCGGCGCCAGCACCCGGGCGAACTCCGCGAACAGCGCGGGCAGTTCCCCCGGAGGGGTGTGCACAGTCGAGTACCAGGCGAGGATCCCGCCGAGCACCCCGTCCGCGATGTCCAGCGCCGCCATCGAGCCCACCTCGAAGCGCAGGCCCGGATAGCTGCGCCGGGCCACCGCGACCATCGCCGGGGACAGGTCGACGCCGAAAGCCCTTACGCCGAGCCCGTCCAGATGGGCCGTCACGCGTCCCGGACCGCAGCCCAGGTCCGCGACCGCCCGGGCCGAGCCGCCCTCGTTGCCGCGCACGCACTCGGCGAACGCGGCCAGCACGGCCCGCTCCAGCGGCTTGTCGGCCAGCTCCGTGCCGAGGAGCCGGGCGTAGTCGACGGCGACGGCGTCGTAGGACGCCCGTACCGAGTTGAGGTCCGAGGTCTCCTTCATGCCCTGTGACACTAGCCCGCCCGTCCCCGCGGCTCGGCCCCGGCCAGCGGATTGTCCAACTCCGCCCACTGGTCGCCCGGGATTCCGGGGCTCAGCCGCATCAGCGTCAGGGCCTTGGTCGGCAGCGGCGCGGTCAGCAGGGCCTCGGTGTCAGCGGTCACCGGGAGGCCGGCCGCCTGCGCCAGCGCCTGTCCGAAGGCGTCCGCCGAACCCGCCGTGGCCCCCAGCGCCCCGGTCAGCAGTGAACCGAACAATTTGCGCCGCAGCAGCGTCACGTCGTCGGTGACCAGCCGGCCCGTGAGGGGCGGCACCGGCAGGCCGTGCCGGACGAGGCGCTCCGGGCTGATCCGGATGTCGGCGAGGTCGCGGTAGACCAGCCGCAGCGGGGCCCCCGTCGCGGACAGGACGACGAGGAGGTTCTGGCCGTGGGCCTCCAGGGCCACCCCGAGGTCCAACACCCGCAGGCACACCGAGAGCGCGAGCCGGGCGAACTCGGCCCGCCAGGACGCCGAGCGTGCGAACGGCGCCCCGCCCAGGGCCGCGACCGGCACGACCCGCTCGCCCGCCGCGGCGTCCGCGTACACCTCGGGAGGCTCGCGCAGCACCGCCGCCAGATCCGGGCTGTCCGCGGTCGCGGCGCCCAGCGTACGGGTGATGTGCAGCCGCCCGTCGAGCCGCTCGGACAGGGCCTGCGCGAACGCGGACACCGCGGCCGCCGTCTCGATGGAGTAGCCGGAGATGTCCCGGACGGACGAGGTCAGCCGGGTGCTCAGCGCCGTCTTGACGTGTGCACCGCCCGCCACGGGAGCGAGGGTGCGCAGGGCCATCAGCGGATGTGCGGCGAAACCGGGGCGCAGCGCACCCGGCCCGCGGCCCGTCTGTTTCAGGACGTGTTCCGCCTGCCACGGGTGCACCGGCAGCAGGAGCCGCCCGCCGTCCCGCAGCTCGGCCGGCCACGCGCCCGTGACCAGGCATTCCCCGGCCGGTACGGCGACCAGCCCGAGCTCGACCACCGGCCGGTGTTCCGGCGCGTACGCAAGCTGCTCGGCCACCGAGAACCCCGGCCGGGAGCGGCAGTTGGGATGGTACGGATGGCCGTCGACCACCCGCTGCTCCCACTCCCACGCGGTGTGCGGTGCGGCGTCGTCCGCCGCGGCCGGCTGCCCGGCCCGGGACAGCGCGAGGGAGGCCGTGCTGTCGTCCAGCTCGGCGGCGAAGGCGTCCCCGTGCGGCACCCTCAGCGCCGCCATGAGCCGTCCGGCCTGCCGGTACGGTGCGCCGTCGAGCAGCACCTCGGACACGTACGGCTCGGTCGCGTACGGGTCCGGCAGCGGGCCCTCCAGTCGTCTGCCCCCGGACAGCAGGAGCGTCAGGGTGCCGGCCCCCCGCTCGCGGCGCTCCACCCACGGCAGCGGTTCGATGGCCAGCGCCCGCCACAGCCGGGTCAGCACGGTGGCCCGGGCGCCGGCGAGCGCGGCCCCGTAAGCGGAGCCGAGCGCGGGGCGCACCTCGGCCAGTTCGGCGGACACGGCCTGTTCGGCCGGGGAGGCGGGGAGGTTCATGCTGGAGTGCAGGGCCCTGTTCCTCTCGCGGGTGGCGTGATGATCACGTCATCATCGCGGATACTGAAGATCACGGCCGGTGGTACGCCCCGCGAACCCCGGCGCATGGGATGGACCGAATGGAATCCGTGGACCTCAACGCCGCAGCCGACGCATACGCCGCGACCCCCTTGCTGAACTGCCTGCTGCGGGAAGCGGCCGATCCCGCCGGGGAGTTCCCCGCCGCACCGGAGGGCGCCGCAGCCGGGCGCGTGCACCGGCTGCGCGGCAGCGGCCGGCTGCTGCGGGTACGGGACGGGCGCCGGCCGGTACGCCCCGAACTGCGCACGGCGGACGGCTGGCGTCCGCTCAACCACACCGAGCTGGTCAAGCTGACCGCCGACGAGCTGCGCCGGTACACGGGCGCGCCGAACGACGAGCTCCCGGTCGAGATCGCCGACAGCCGCGAGGCCGTCGCCGCGCTGCTGGCCGCCCGCGCCGCCGCCACGCCCCCGCAGGACCCGTACGTCCTCTCCGAGCAGTCGCTGGTCATGGGGCACCCGTACCACCCCGCCCCCAAGGCCCGGGGCGGCGCGCCCACCGCGAGCTGGCTGCCGTACGCGCCGGAGGCGTACGCCCGCTTCCCGGTGGTCTTCCTGGGACTGCGCGAGGACCAGGTGGCCGAGGAGGGCGGGCCGGCCGCCGCCGACGCGATCGACGCCCTGGCCGGGCTCCTCGACGGCCCGTGCCCACCCGCCGGGTACCGGCTGCTGCCCGCGCATCCGTGGCAGCTGGACCTGGTCGGCGGCTCGGCCGCCGTACGCACGGCCTTCGCCGACGGGCGGCTGCTGCGCCTCGGCCCCGGCCGCCGCCCGGCCTGGCCGACCGCCTCGATCCGCACGCTGTACGTACCGGGCGAGCCGAACGACCGGGGCGAGGGCGGCCAGGACCGCGACCTCTTCGTGAAGTTCAGCCTCGACGTTCGGATCACCAACGACGTGCGCCGGCTGTGGCGGCACGACCTCCAGAAGCTGCGCCGCACGGACGCCGCGGTCGAGGCAGGGTTCGCCGAGCTGCGCGGTTCCGGGTCGAAGGCGGTCTGGCTCTCCGACCGCGGCTACCGGACCGCGTCCTTCGCCTTCGAGGAACTCGCCGTCCTGGTCCGCGACGGCCTGAACGGGCGGGTGGAGAAGGGGGCCACGCCGCTGGCGTCGGCCGCACTGGCGGAGGGCTTCGCGGGCAGTCCGCTGGCTACGACGGCCGATCCGGCGGGGTGGTGGCGGGCCTACCTGCGCCATGTGGTCCCGCCCGTATTGGACTTGTTCGCCCGGCACGGCGTCGTACTGGAGGCGCACCTGCAGAACAGTCTCGTCGCGGTCGACGCCCGGGGCATGCCGGTACAGGCCCTGTTCCGGGACGCGGAGGGGGTGAAGCTGCTGGCGGACGTGGAGCGTGCGGCGGCCTGGCAGCGGCTGGTCTACTGCCTGGTGGTCAACCACCTGACCGAGATCGCGGAGGCCCTCGCCGAGGCACATCCGGACCTTGCCGCCACGGTGTGGCCGGCGGTGCGCGAGGAGTTCCTGCGCTACGACGCCGAACGCGGCCTGCCCGAGATCGCAGAGCTCCTGTCCGCCCCGTCACTCCCGGCCAAAACGAATCTGCTGCTCCGCTGGACCCGCGCGGACGGCGCGGCCGCACGCTACATCCCGCTCCCGAACCCGCTGTTGGGATAGGCGGCCCGTCTTCGGGCGCGGGGCCTGGGGTGGACGGTCGCCACCGCGGAGCACGATGCCGTCCGGCCTTGTTCTTGAATGACCGCTCATGTATTTTTGTGTCATGCCCAGACCGCGAGAGTTCGAGCCCGACACCGTGCTGGATCAGGCGATGCTGCGGTTCTGGCTGCGGGGATACCGGGCCACGTCCATCGAGGACCTCGTGCGGGCCACCGGGGTCAAGCCCGGCAGCCTCTACAGTGCGTTTCCCGGCGGCAAGCGAACGCTGTTCCTGAAATCGCTGGAACGGTATTCCACGTTGATCGTTCCCCAGAAGCTGGGCGAGCTGGAGGCGCCGGGTGCGTCACTGGCCGAGCTCCGCGGGTACTTCGACGGGCTGGTGCGCGACCTGCTGAGCCCGGAGGGCCGTCAGGGGTGCCTGCTGGTGAACACCGCGATCGAGAACGCAGCCGAGGACGACGAGGCCGCCGCCGTGGTGCGCGGTCACCTGGCCCGTCTGGAGAACTGCATGGCCACGGCCCTGCGCAACGCGCGTGACGACGGTGAGGTGCGGGCCGGGCTGGATCCGGTCGGCAGTGCCAAGCTGCTGGTTGCGACGTGTCAGGGGCTGATGGTCGTGGGCAAGGCGAATCCCGACGGGACGGTTCTGCGCGCCATCGTCGACAACGCGTTCTCCGCCCTCGCCTGACGGCTGAACCAGGGAGCCACCGCATGCGGTGGCTCTTTTCTCGGACCTCATAGTTGAATGACCGCTCAAGAATGGAGCCTGCCCAATGAAGGCCATCGTCATCTCCACCCACGGCGCGCCCGACGTGCTGCACGTCACCGACCTGCCCGACCCCGTGCCCGCCCGGGGGGAGGTGCTGGTCCGAGTCAGGGCATTCGGTTTGAACCATGCCGAGGCGTACATGCGCGCGGGTGCCTGGGGTGAGGTCGCGGCCGTCCCGGGGATCGAATGCGCCGGAACGGTCGAGGCCGACCCCTCGGGCCGTCTTGCGCCCGGCACCCCGGTCGTGGCGATCCTCGGCGGCATGGGCCGGACGCGCAACGGCAGTTATGCCGAGCTGGTCACCGTCCCGGCCGCAAACGTGGTCGCGGTGAACTCGTCACTGGGATGGGCCGAGCTGGCGGCCGTCCCGGAGGTCTACGCGACGGCGTGGAGCGGGCTGTTCGGAAACCTGGACCTGCGGCCGGGTGAACGGATCTTGGTGCGCGGAGCGACCTCCTCCCTCGGTCAGGCCGCGGTCAACCTCGCCGTCGACCACGGCGCGAAGGTGCTCGCGACCACGCGCAATCCCGGACATGCGCCGCTCCTGACGGCACTCGGCGCGGAGGGTGTCCTCGTCGACGACGGCGACCTGGCCGCACAGGTCCGCCGAAGCGGCCTCGTCGTCGACGCGGTGCTCGATCTCGTCGGCAACAGCGTCCTGCGCGACTCCCTGGCTGCGGTCCGGCTCCGCGGACGGGTCTGCCAGCTCGGTTTCCTGGGCGGCTTCGAACCGGTACGCGACTTCGATCCCATCGCCGATCTCCCCACCGGCGTACAGCTCAGCTTCTTCGGCAGTGCGTTCGTCCTGGGCAGCCCCGAATTCCCGCTTGCGGACGTTCCTCTGGACGCGGTGTACGCCAAGGTGGAGGCGGGCGTCTTTCCGGCCGGGCCGGTGCGGGTCTTCCGGTTCGCCGAGATCGTCGAAGCCCATCGGGTCATGGAGGCGGGTGAGGCCCTGGGCAAGATGGTCGTCACCGTCGAGTGAGGCCCCATCTCGCCCCGGGGGCGCCGGCACGATGACCCCGGCGGCCCCGTGGCGGGGCGGGGTGTCGGGTGTGGTGGTATCCGGCCAAGGTGGGGCGGGATCGGGGAGTGCCTGTCACCCAGAGGTATAGACCAATGCTAGGTTGGTCGGGCAGACCGCGCAGTCCTTGACCATCCGTCAGAGGAGTAGCCATGCCCTCCCCTTCGCGGGGCGGCGGCCCCGCCGTCGCCATGCCCAAGTACCAGTGGATCGCCGCAGCGCTGCGGCGCGAGCTGGAGCGCGCCGCGCACACCCCCGGCGGCAGACTGCCCTCCGAGCGCACCCTGGCCGCCCACTACCAGGTCAACCGGCAGACCGTCCGGGCCGCCCTCCAGCACCTGCGGGACGACGGCCTGATCGTCACCGGACGGCGCGGCACCCGGCCGGCCGTCGCGGGGATCGAGGCCGCGCAGGGAGCCCCCGTCCCCGCCGCCGCGACCGTCTCCGTACTCGCCGTCGCGCCCGCGGTCGCGCCCGACCAGAGCTGGCTCACCCTGGTCAGCGTGCCGCCCTCGCTCGCCGGGCTGCTCGGCATGTCCGGAGGGGACCGGACCTTGGTCCTCCACCGCCGCGAGCGCGGCCCGTCGGGGGAGACCCTCCGGGACGCGGTCACGTACCTCTGCCCGCGCGCGGTGGCGGAGGATCCCGAACTCGCCGGCTACCGCGAGCGCCCCGCCGTCCGCGACGAGGACCTCGGGCCGCTGCACCGTTGGCTCGACCGGGCCGCCGAGCACGGGCGGGTCGCCGAGACCCTCACCATGACCCGCAGCAGCCACCCGCCGGCCGCCTCCCCGGTCTGCGGTCTGACCGTACGCCGCACCCTGCACGACGATGCCGGTCGGCTGCTCGCCGTGACAGACCTCGCCTTCCCGACGTGGGACCGGTTGACCTTCCACCGGGACCGTGCGGTGGCCGGATTCCGCGTCAGCTGAGACCGTCGGGAGCGACTCCGAGGACGCCCTCAGAACTGCCCCTCAGAACCGCAGGGCCCACGAATCGACGTATCCGGTGTAGCCCGCCCAGGCGTCGAAGACCCTCAGCTTCCACACGCCGTTGGCGGTCTCCGAGGAGGCGTCGATCGCGAACACGCCCCTGAGGTCGGCCGTGCCCCACCCGGTGTAGCTGTCCTTGACCGGGTACACCGTGCCGTCGGGGGCGACCACGTCGACCTGGAGGGTGCCCGAGTCCGGGTGCTTGATGTCGAGCTCCACGTCCAGCTGCGCGGGCGCGTGTCCGGCGACCCCGCTGACCGTGACCGGGGATTCGACCGTCTCCAGATCCGCGACCGGGTAGTCCGCGGTGTTCGCGAAGCGCGGCCCGGGCACCCGGTTCGGCGCCGTCCCCACGTACAGGAGCCGGTCGGGCGAGCCCGGTCCGGCGTCGACCAGCGAGCCGGTGGTGGCCGCCGCGGTCAGGGCGCCCGCGACCTGGGCGGGCGTGGCCGTGCGGTGGTCGGCGAGGTAGAGCGCCGCCGCACCCGCCACGTGCGGGGAGGCCATCGAGGTGCCGGACATGGTCGTGCTCCAGTCGTCTCCCCAGAAGACCGCCGAGGTGATCGAGTCGCCCGGCGCGAACAGGTCCACCAGGGGGCCGTAGTTGGAGTAGGAGGCGCGCGCGTCGCCGTCGGTGGTGGCCCCGACCGTGAGCGCCGTGGAGACCCGGGCGGGGGAGTGGGTGGAGGCGTCCGCGCCCTGGTTGCCCGCGGCGACCGCGTAGGTGATGCCGGAGGCGATGGAGCCCCTGACGGCGGCGTCCAGCACGTCGTCGGGGTCGCCGCCCAGGCTCATGTTCGCGACGGCGGGCTTCACGGCATTGCGGGTGACCCAGTCGATCCCGGCGACCACCTGCTCCGTGGTGCCCTCGCCCGACCAGTCGAGTACCCGGACGGACACGACCTTCGCCTTCTTCGCGACGCCGAACGTCGTGCCCGCGAGGGTCCCGGCGACGTGCGTGCCGTGCCCGTGCAGGTCGTCCGACTCGTAGTCGTCGTCGATGGCGTCGTACCCGTACGAGGCGCGCCCGCCGAAGTCCTGGTGGCTGATGTTGACGCCGGTGTCGATGACGTACGCGGTCACGCCCTGTCCTGCCGCATCGGGGTACGTGTAGCTCCCGTCGAGCGGGAGCCTGCGCCGGTCGATCCGGTCGACGCCCCAGGACGGCGGGTCCGGCTGCGTGGCATCGAGGTGCACCTTCCGGTTCTGTGCGACCTCGGCTACGGCGGGGTCCGCGGCGAGCCGGCGGGCCTGGCGCTCCGACAGTTCCACGGAGTAGCCGTTCAGCGCGGCGTCGAACGTCCGGCGGATCCTTCCGCCGAAGCGTGTGGCCACCGCCCGCCCCTTTTCCGTACGGGCGCCCGCGCGGGCCGGGTTCAATAGGACGAGGTAGCTACCGGCGACGGCTCCGGGTGCTCCGGCGTAGCGCACGGCCCCCTCGGGCGGTCCCGCGGCCGAGGCGCCGGTGTGCCCGCCGAGGGCGAGGGCCGCGGCCAGGGCGAGGACGGCTCCGCAGCGCCGTAATCCGAACTGCCCTAATCCGCTTGTTCTGTGAGATCTCGTGATCATACGGGTCGATCCCCCCTTGGGTCGTCCGCTCAGAGTGGAGCGGCCCGGGGGCCCGCACAAGGGGGTTCACACAGGCGGAATCCGGCCTGCCGCTCGCGCGCGTGTACGCGGGTCGTGCGTGCGCACGGGTGTGCCCCGCGTGCACGCGGGCGCGAGTAAGTGGACAGCCGCATTTCAGGCAATTCTTGACGTTTAAGCTGAAAGAGACCACCATCTACGGCAGTCAAGGTCCCGCGCCGCAAGCCGACAAGCCCAAGGAGCGAACCCCATGCCCGCCCCTGCCCCGTCCTCCACTTCTGAAACCGCCGCAGTCGTCCCCCGTCCGCGCCGCGGCACCCAGGCCGCCCGGATCGCGGACCTGCCGCGGATCGAGGAGCCAAGGGAGGTGGCCCCCGCGGATGCGAGGGAGCTTTCGCGGGTGTTCTTCCGGCGGCTCCACGAACTGCCCGAAGGGACGCCGGAGCACCGGTACGTCCGCAACGCCCTCATTGAGATGAACGCCTCACTCGTCCAGTACGCCGTCCGCCGGTTCCGCGGCCGGGGTGACGCAGGCGACATCGAGGACATCGTCCAGGTCGGCACGATCGGCCTCATCAAGGCGATCGACCGGTTCGACCCGGCCCTGGAGAACGAGTTCGCCACCCTCGCCATGCCGTACATCACAGGCGAGATAAAGCGGCACTTCCGCGACACGTCCTGGGCGGTCCGCGTCCCGCGCCGGCTCCAGGAGCTGCGGATCGACATCGCCAAGGCGAAGGAGCAGCTGACCTCCACGCTCGACCGCTCGCCGACCGTCGCCGACCTCGCCGACCACCTCGGCCTCGCGGAGGAGGAGGTCATAGAGGGTCTCGTCGCCGCCAACGGCCACACCAGCGGCTCCCTGGACGCCCCGCACACCGCGCACGCGGAGGGCGGCGACGCCTCGGCCGACGGCCACACCCTCGCCGACGTCATGGGCGAGGAGGAGCCGGCCCTGGAGCGCGTCGAGGACATCCAGACCCTCGCGCCGCTGCTCGAACAGCTCACCGACCGCGAACGCCGGATGCTCCGGATGCGCTTCGGCCAGGAGCTGACCCAGGCGCAGATCGGCAGCGCGCTGGGCATCTCGCAGATGCAGGTCTCGCGGCTGCTGACCCGCCTCCTGGCCCACCTGCGCGCCTCCATGTTGGAGGACCCGGACCCGGAGCAGCAGGCGCCCCGGCCGGAGTGAGGTGCATCACCTGGGCGTTTGCCCCGGTGAGTCCTGGGAAACCGCGGGTACCGGAGCGGACCCTTCCGCCGGTCGTCACACGACCGCGAGGGCGCGGGCGGATCCCGCACCGCTCCACGGCCACGCCCGGCCCGACCGGCCGGGCGCAGGCCGTCCCAGGTACGACCCGCGAGGTGTATGTGTCCACGCTCCAGGCCGAACACGTCTACAAGGTGTTCGGAAGACGACCCGCCGACGGTGCCGCCGCGGTCCGTGCGCTACGAAACGGCGCCGACCGCGACGAGCTGCGCGCCAACGGGACGACGGCCGCTGTGATCGACGCCTCATTCCGTGTCGAACCCGGCGAGATCTTCGTCGTCATGGGTCTGTCGGGATCCGGCAAGTCCACGCTGCTGCGCATGCTGAACGGACTGCTCGACCCCACCGAGGGGCGCATCCTCTTCGACGGACAGGACCTCACCTCACTCTCCCGGCGTGAGCTGCGCCACGTCCGCTCCACGAAGATCAGCATGGTCTTCCAGCACTTCGCGCTGTTCCCGCACCGCAGCGTGCTGGAGAACGCGGCCTACGGGCTGGAAGTCCAGGGGGTCTCCCGCGCCGAGCGCGAGCGCCGCGCCGCCGAGGCGCTGGAGCTGTGCGGGCTCGCCGGCTGGGAGGCGTCCTGGCCCGACGAGCTGTCCGGCGGCATGCAGCAGCGCGTCGGCCTCGCCCGCGCCCTGGCCACCGACGCCGACCTGCTCCTGATGGACGAGTCCTTCAGCGCACTGGACCCGCTGATCCGCCGCGACATGCAGGACCAGCTGCTGGAGCTCCAGCAGCGGCTCAAGAAGACCATCGTGTTCATCACGCACGACCTCAACGAGGCCATGCGCCTCGGCGACGGCATCGCCGTCATGCGCGACGGGCGCATCGTCCAGCAGGGCACCGCCGAGGACATCCTGACCCGGCCCGCCGACGACTACGTCGCCTCCTTCATCCAGGACGTCGACCGCTCGCGCGTGCTCACGGCCGACGCCGTGATGACCGACCCCGTCGCCGGGAGCTGCGCCTGCGGCTGCCCGAGCGTCACCGCCGACACCCCGCTCGCCGACCTGTGCGCCGTCAGCGCCCGCGTCCCGCACCCCGTCGCCGTCACCGACGACGCCGGGACCGTCGTGGGCTCCGTGGCGCAGGACCGCCTCGTCGCCTTCATCGGCGACGAACAGCGCGCCCCGGTGCGCTGCGCGGAGGTGGCCGCCTGATGCCCCGCCTGCACCTCGGCGCCTGGGTCGACAGCGGCGTCGACTTCCTCCAGCGCCACCTGTCCTGGCTGTTCGACGCCGTCAGCGCGCTCGTCACCGGCCTGTACGACGGCATCCACGCCGTGCTGGACGCGCCCGCCCCGCTGCTGTTCGCCGGTGTCCTCGCCGTCGCCGCCTGGTGGCTGCGCGGACTGCTCGCCGCGCTCCTCGCCTTCGCCGGCTTCGCGCTCGTCGACTCGGTCGGCCTGTGGGGCGACGCGATGTCCACGCTCTCCCTGGTCCTGGTCGCGACCCTCGTCACAGTCGTGTTCGCGGTCCCGCTCGGCATCTGGGCCTCCCGGTCCGACCGGGTCAGCGCCGTCCTGCGGCCCGTCCTCGACTTCATGCAGACCATGCCGGCCATGGTCTACCTGATCCCCGGAATCATCTTCTTCGGCGTGGGCGTCGTGCCGGGCATCATCGCGACGATCATCTTCTCGCTGCCGCCCGGCGTACGGATGACCGAGCTCGGCATCCGCCAGGTCGACGCGGAACTCGTCGAGGCCGCCGACGCCTTCGGGACCACCCCGCGCGACACCCTCGTGCGCGTGCAGCTGCCGCTGGCCCTGCCGACGATCATGGCGGGCATCAACCAGGTCATCATGCTCGGCCTTTCCATGGTCGTCATCGCCGGCATGGTCGGTGGCGGCGGGCTCGGCGGCGCCGTGTACCGGGCCATCGGCAACGTCGACATCGGCCTCGGCTTCGAGGCGGGCATCTCCATCGTCATCCTCGCCATGTACCTGGACCGGATGACCGGGGCCCTGGGCCGCCAGGTCTCCCCGCTCGGCCGGCGCGCCCTCGCCAAGGCGCAGGCCGCCGCGAGCGGAGCCGCCAAGCTGTGGAACCACCGTCCCCAGCCCGCGTACGCCGTCACCGGCGCCGTGGTCCTCGCCCTCGTCGCGGGCGGCCTGAACACCTTCGGCGGTTCCGGGCAGCCGGCCGCCGCCGCCGCCGGCGCCGGCGGCATCGGTAAGGGCCGCAAGATCAGCATCGGCTACATCCCCTGGGACGAGGGCATCGCCTCGACCTACCTGTGGAAGGAGCTCCTGGAGCGCCGGGGCTTCCAGGTGGAGGCCCGGCAGTTGGAGCTCGGCGCCCTGTTCACCGGGATGGCGGGTGGCCAGGTCGACTTCCAGACCGACGCCTGGCTGCCGGTCACGCAGGCCCAGTACTGGGAGAAGTACGGGAACAAGCTGGACGACCTCGGGTCCTGGTACGGCCCGACCTCCATCGAGCTGTCCGTCCCCTCCTACATGAAGGACGTCACCTCCCTCGCCGACCTCAAGGGCAAGGGCGCCGAGTTCAAGGGCCGGATCATCGGCATCGAGCCGAGCGCCGGCGCGATGGGGATCCTGAAGGGCAAACTGCTCAAGGAGTACGGCCTCGACGGCGAGTATCAGGTCGTCGACGGATCGACCCCCGGCATGCTCGCCGAACTGAAGCGGGCCTACGAGAAGCAGGAGCCGGTGGCGGTCGTGCTCTGGTCGCCGCACTGGGCCTACGCCTCGTACGACCTGAAGAAGCTGCAGGACCCCAAGGGGGCCTGGGGCAAGGGCGACGGCATCCACACCCTGGCCCGCAAGGGCTTCGCCGCCGACGAGCCGGAAGTGGCCTCCTGGCTGCGCTCTTTCAAGCTGACCGAGGCCCAGCTGACCGGCTTGGAGGCGAAGATCCAGGACGCGGGCAAGGGCAAGGAGCAGCAGGCGGTCCGCAGGTGGCTGAATGACCACCCCGAGATCGCGAAGGCCGCCTGACCACCGCACGGCGGGGAACGCGCCGACGGTCGGTGGAGGAGTACGCTCCGCCGACCGTCGCGTCTTCGCCCGCCCGGGCCGAGGGTTTCGCACCTCCTGGTGCCGGCGCCGGCCCGGCCGGTGACGCCGGTCTTCGCCCCCCCCGCGGCCCCCCCGTGCACCTCGCCGGCGCGGTCGATCCTCGCCGACACCCCGTCGCCTCCCGCGGGGACGGCACCGGCCCGCGGGCTCAGCTGGTGAGGAACGCCGCGATCCGCTCCGCGAACGCCTCCTCACCGAGGATCTCGATCCCCGCCTCCTCGGCCTTGGCCACCTTGCTGCCCGCCTTCGCCCCCGCCACGAGCAGCGTCGTCCGCCCCGATATGCCGCTCGCGGACTTCCCGCCCGCCCGCTCGATCAGCTCGCGCACCTTGTCACGCGTGTCGTAGGCCGCCAGCGCACCCGTCATCTTCCCCGTGACCACCACGCTCTGACCGGCGAGCGGACCCTCCGCGCCCGGGCCCGAGCCGCCGCCCGGACGCTCCACCTGAGGCTCCGTGAGGTTGACCCCGGCCGCGGCCAGCTTGTCGATGACCGGCCCGAGCACCGCGACCCGGGCCACGATCCCGGCCGCCTTGGTGTCCCCGACCAGCTCGACCTCCGTCATGGCGGCGGCGTCGGCAGCCCGGATCGCGTCCATCGTCCCGAAGTGGCGGGCGATGCGCCGGGACATGCCCCGCCCGGTGCCGATGACCCCCAGCGCGCAGAACACCCGGGCCAGCGGCCTGGCCTTCGCGGCCTCGATCTGCTCCAGCAGCTTGACGGCCCGCTTCTCGCTGCCCGCGGCCTGCGCGAGCGCCGCGTGGTCCAGCCCGAACAGGTCGGCCACGTCCCTGACCCGGCCCGCCTCGACCAGTGCCCGTACGTACGTCTCGCCGAGGCCGTCGATGTCCAGCTGGTCGCGCCCGGCGGCGTACAGGATCGAGGCGATCCGCCCGCAGTCGGCCGGCTGCGCACACCGCCACCGCTCCTGGCTGCGGTCTATCTCCCCCTGGCAGCCCGGGCAGACCGCCGGCGGCTCGATGGGCCGCTCCGCGCCGGTCCGCAGCTCCACCACCGGTGCCTCGACCCGCGGGATGATGTCGCCCGCCTTGTACACGGTCACGGTGTCGCCGAGCTGCAGGCCGCGGCGCTCGATGTCGGCGGGATTGTGCAGCGTGGCGTGCCGCACCACCGAGCCGTCGATCTCCACCGGTTCCAGCACGGCGGTCGGCGCCAGCACCCCCGTACGGCCCACCGCCCAGGTCACGTCGAGGAGCCGGGTGCGCCGCTCCACGGCCGCCATTCTATGGCGAGTGACTGTTGTTGCCGAGCTTCGTTGAAGTCTGTGTGACCGAGGGTGAGATTGATGCGCGGTGCTGGCAGGTTCACCGGTTCGATGTGAGGCGGGCGCTGGGGGAGTTGGACGGGAAGCTTGCCGGGATCGACTCGGATCTGGGGTCGTGGTCTCGAGCGCGCGGAGTCCGGCAGGGGCAGAGGTTCTTGCTGGGACCGACTGGGTGCCCTGACCTGAGGGTCAATGCCTGCCTTGGATCCGCGAAGTGGCGCAATCTCGGGTCGGAGTCCGAGAAGGACTACACCTACTCGCTGGCCGTATGGCTGAACTTCCTCCTCGTCATGGGTGTGGAGTGGTGGGAGGCGACCGATGATCACGCGGAGGAGTTCTTCTTCTGGCGTGTCACGGATCCTGCGAACAGCGACCGCATCGAGACGAACTCGTTCTCACGTGACCTTGCCGGGCTCAAGAAGTTCTACCGGTGGGTCGGCAAGAAGTACGGCGTGAGCGACCCATTCGTGGACTTCGATGCACCGCGAATCGTCCGTCGTGCGAACGTGAAGTGGCTCGACCCAGCCGGCTACACCCGATGGCTTGACCTGGGGATCCGGGGCATGGACTTGGCCGGGCGTCTTGATCCCTGGTGGCGCGGCCGCAACGAGCAACGCGACAGGGCCTTCTGTGACGGGCTCTACGGGAACGGCTTGCGCGTGGCGGAATGGGCGAGTGTCGCACTGCCCGAGCTGCCATCCATCGGCAGGCGCCGGCGTTTCTACACCTGTCATTTGTCTGATGAGTGCGCCAAGGGTGGGTACGGACATCCGTACTGGATCCCGCAGAGCGTGATGAAGGGGGTGTTCTCCTACGTCGAGGGATCGCGGGCTGCTGCGGTGCGGCGGGCTCAGCGGGCGGGCCGATACGAGCGCGTCCAGGGCATGCGGTTGGTGTTGGAGACACACGGAGCTGACGCAGTCACCCTGCAGGACGCTGGAGAAAGGGGGGAGAAGTGGCTGTGGAACGACATCGGCAAGGAGACCAGGCTGCTGCTGTTCCGGCGTACTGAACAAGGGCTGGAGCCCGTCGCGCTGTGGTTGAACGAGGACGGCCTTCCCCGGGACTGGCGCGGCTGGGAGCACACCTTCCAGGTCGCGAACGACCGGATCGAAAGCCTGGGCCTGGAGGGCTTCAGCTGCACTGCCCACATGCTCCGCCATTCCTTCGCACTCAAGTGGTTCTCGATCGGCAAGCTCGTGCGCGGGGCACAGCTTGGCCATCTCACCCGAGAAGAGCGTGAGGACTTCCGCGAGGAATTCGGCAACACCTGGCATCTGGTGCAGACAATGCTCGGCCACCGGAACGTGGAGACCACCAAGAAGGTGTATCTGGAGCCGTTCAGGACTCTGGACGTTGAGATCCTCTTGGCACACGCGGACGGGTTCCCGGTCTCTGCGTTCATGGCCGAGGCATTCGCCAGTCATCCACAGGTTCGCACGGACCCCCTGGCGGTGACGCGGTGACCGGCCGGCGGGCCTCACTGCCCTCCAGGCCCTCGACGACGCAGCGCGGTCGTTTGGGTACGGGGCTATTGGTGCGCTGCTTCAATGGGGACGGCACAGCGTTTGAAGACTACGACTTCGCTCCGCTGACTATGGACCCTGTGCTGAGGGAGGAGCTGATTGGTGCGTTCGCGAAGCGGACCGCCCCCGGCGAAGGCTTGACCTCACTGCTTTCGACTCTCGGCATCTACCAGGTGATCCGGCAGTTCGACCGCTACCTGGCGACGCTGCCCTGGCCGCCGCGGGCGGTATCGCACCTGACTGCCGAACAATTCGATGGGTTCTTCGAGTTTCGCAAGACCACGACCTCAGGTGCGGCGGGCGACCTCGGCGCTCTGAAGCTGCTGCTTCTGCAGGCCGAGGGTGTATCGGATGCCCTTGCCGGCCGTCTGGCGTCTCAGCTGCCAGGCCGGGTGACCATGGAGACGAAGGAGAGCTACAGCAGAGCCGAGTTTCAGCGGATCACAGCTGCTGCCCGGGCTGATCTTCGAGCGGCGGCCCGGCGGATCCGCGGCAACCGCGAGCTCCTGGCCCGGGCCCGGCGAGGCGAGGCGGATGCGAATCAGGATGCCGTCCGTGTTCGGCTGCTGGAATTCGTGGACCGCCACGGCACCATCCCGCGGGAGGCGCGGCCCAACGGGGCGACCAAGGGGAAGCTGTTTCCCGCGGCTTGGGTTCGGCGAGTCGCCCCCGTCCGGGAGATCGTCTCCTGGCTTCACCTGACGCTGGACGAGGCCGGGGCCGGCGCGGTCCTGCTGGCCGCGATGACCGGCGAGAACCCGCAGGTGATCTTCAAGGTTCCCGCAGTGCACCACCGCGCTGACGGCTACACCGGAGCGACCGGCACAGCAATCTTGGATCTGGTCAAGCCGAGGCGGGGCGGCCGGGCCCATATGACGCTCGCTCTGAGTGAAGTCCCGGACTGGATCAGTGTTCCGGAGCAACCTGAGGACCTCTCGGCCCGCGACGAGCTCCATACGGCCTTCGGTCTCTACGTCCTGTTGCACGAGCTGACGGCTCGGTCCCGGGCGCTGGTCGGCGGAAACCGGCTGCTGGTCGGCCATGCCACGTCAGGCGGGAGAGGTACTGGCCACGGCCTGCGGGCTATGGAGAACACCGAGACGATCAAGCGGAAGGGCGAAGCGTGGGGCCTTGTGGAGGACAAGCCCGATAAGAACGGCCGACCAGTCCCGCTGGCCCTGAGACTTGATCTCCTCCGGCTGACGCACATCGAGCTCTACCAGCGGCCGGTCGCGCACACCGAGAAGACCGCGGCGACCGCCTACCTGGCCCGGAACCGGGGCAACGTTGAGGAATACCGCAAGGTCGTGGCCAAGACCCTGGCGAACGAGGTGGACAAGGCCCGAAGCCGGGGAAAGGTGGCCAGCTTGTCGGCGGAGCAGGTCGCCCGGGCCAGTACCGATCCTGAGCAGGTTGCCGCCGAGTTGGGCCTCAAGCCGGAGATCCTCAAGCGGTTGATCGCAGGTGAGCTCGACACCGTTCTGGCCGGCTGCAGCGACAACCGGAACGGCCCGCACGCACCTGAGGGCGAAGCCTGTCCTGCCTCCTTCATGCTCTGCCTGGGCTGCGAGTGCGCCAGGGCCCTGCCTCGGCATCTACCGGTCCAAGTCCTGGTCCATGACAGGCTGGGTGAACGCCGGGAGCACATCGACGCACCACGCTGGGCCAAGCGCTTCGCAGGCCCCCACGCCCAGCTCGGCGACCTGTTGGACCAGCACGACGAGACGGCCGTACTCGATGCCCGCCGCGATGCCACCGAAGCCGACCACGCACTGGTCGAACGATTCCTGAACCGGGAGCTCGACCTCCGATGACAACACCCGCCTACGACCTTGAATGGGGAGAAATCCCCGCAGGCACCCAGTGGCCGCAACCGGATACGGTGGTCCTGCTCCACCGCGACCTGCGACCGGACACCGACCCGACGAAGCTCTCCCGCTTCCGTGACGACCGGTGGGACCTTAACCAGGCCATCTTCGAGGACCACTACCGGGCCACCTCGTTGAACTTCGAGCTGATTCCCGAAGCATTGCGGCTACAGACAAAGCACTACGTCTGGCAGCTGCTGAACCACGGGAAGCTATGGGCTCCGCGGGGCGCGCGACGAGTGAGGGTGGCGGTCACCACCGTCCACATCGCGTTCGTCAACGAGCTGCAGTTCATCATCGAGTGGCTCGTGAAACAGGGCATCACCGGGTTCTGCCAGGTCACCAATGAACTCTTGGACTCGTTTGTCGACGCGATCTTGGACGAGGACGACCCGCTCACGGGAACTTCGCGCACCCTCACGGAGATCCGCCGCCTCTGGGGTCACCGGGACATCCTTCCGCCCGCGATGAGACTGCCGCAGGCACCGCCCTGGGCAGGCGAGGACACCACTGAGATCCTGGGCCCGCAGGCGAAAGGACAACGCGCGAACCGCACCCGGCGCATCGCGGAACCCACCATGCAGATGCTGCTGATCTGGGCGATCCGCTTTCTCGAGGACTTATCCGACGACATTCTCGCCGCCCGTGACGAGCACGCCACACTCCACCTGCGGACACCCGAGGGACGCCGCCGCAGCGGAACCACGAACCCGGTCCGACACCGCCCCGGAGATCTGCAACCGAAAGTCCGCGCCTACCTCGATCAACTGCGTCAGCAGGGCGGATCACTGCCCGGGCGCCGCCTGGCGAACGGCGAGCTGGTCATCCGCTGGACCCACATCGCGGTGGCGCTGGACTGCGGGGACTCGATCAGGAACACCGGGACCGGCCGCCTGATCACCGAATCAGGACTGCCGATCGGCGAACAGACCCTGCTGGGCACCCGGTTCATGGGACTGAGAGACGGAGGCCCCTGGCGGCGGAACATCGCCTACGAGGAGGCCCCTGCACTCGCACGGCTGCTGAGCACTGCCTGCTTCACGATCGTGGCCTACCTGTCGGGTGCTCGCGTCGGCGAGGTCCTCAACCTACGGCGCGGCTGCGTCGCCCAAGACGCCGACACAGGGTTGTGGCTGATGCGGGGTCTCTACTTCAAGGGAGCCGAGGACGCCGACGGGAACAAGATCCCCGAGGGAAAGGCGCGGCCGGATCCGTGGGTCGTCATCGAGATCGTCGCGCGAGCAGTCAAAGTCCTGGAACAGCTTCACCCCAGCCCGCTCCTCTTCCCGACCCGACTGGAGCCCTTCCACCGGCGCTGGGCGGGGGAGAAGCGTCTGGGAGAAGCACGATCGGATACGTCCATCGCGGAAGACCTCAACGACTTCGTCGAGTGGGTCAACCAGGAATGCACACGGCTGGGTCGCACCGATCTGATCCCCAACGACGGGCGAGGCCCGCTCAAGGTGAGCCGATTCCGGCGGACGCTGGCGTGGTTCATCCGGCGGCGACCTCGCGGGCTGATCGCCGCCTCGGTTCAGTACGGTCACGCCCACACCCGGATGCTCGAAGGGTATGCGGGCAGTTACGAGTCCGGTTTCCCGGATGAGTACGCCTTCGAGGACTGGCTCTACCGGCTGGAGTGTCTTGCCGAGGACGAGGAAGCTCTCGCTTCGGGTGAGCACGTCAGCGGCCCAGCGGCGGATACTTACCGCTACCGCATCGCGGCGGGGAACCGCGAGTTCGCCGGCCGAGTTCTCACACGGGAGCGGCAGGCAGTCGACCTCCTGGGCAACCCGCTGCTGCAGATCTATCACGGGCTGGGCATGACCTGCGTGCTCAACCCTGCTACCGCCGCCTGCCAGCTACGAGGGGACGCCGAGGACCCGCTGGTCACCCCGGACCAGGACGACTGCAGGCCCAAGTGCCTCAACCTCGCTCGGACCGACCGGGACCTCGACTACGTCAGACAGCAGACCGCCAAGCTCTCCGAGATCGTCGCGGATCCACTCGCCCCGCCCTACCGCCACCAGCGCGAGCGCCACGAACTTGAGCGGCTGAAATCCATCATCCAGGCCCACGAGGAAGGAGCGGGAGGCACATGACGGCCATCCCCCTCGGCGACGAGACCGACCCGACTCGGCACGCGATCATCGCCGCCATGAACCGGCTCTTCGCGGGCAAACCAACGCGATCGACCGGGCGTCTCAACATTTCCCAGCTGGCCATCGAAGCCGACGTCAAGCGCTGGCACCTGACTCATCAGCACCAAGACCTACAAGAAGTCTTCAAAGCGCGAGCAGCCTCCGATGAAGTCAAGCGGGCCAAGCACGTCCGAGAAGAGGGCGCCCACCAGGAACTCAAGAGGAAGCACGCCGACCTGCAGGCTCATGCGCGATTCCTCGAAGAACGACTCCAGATCTACGCGGCCGCAATCAACTTGCTGACGCTGGAAAATCAGTCGATCACCGAAGGGAAGGAGGACGCGGCCAAGGTCCGAGTCATGCCCCGCCGACCTCGCCGGCTGCCCTGAGGAATCGCATCCAGACCCTCTAAGGACTCATTGCCGCCGGGCCACGCTGACCCGCGCGTCCTCGCCTCTCATTGCTTGCGGCCAGCGGTCGTCGATGACACCCGCTGCTTCCCGGCAGGCGCCACAGGCGTTCTCTCGCTCCGGCAGCCACGGGTAATCGGACGGCGACATGCCGGCTTCCTGGATTCCGCACAGCGTCCTGTCGAAGATGCCATAAGCGTGCGCGGCACCGGCAGGAAGGCCATCCGCGACGGCCCTCTCCCAGCGTGTCGCCAAGGGCAAGTACGGCGGTCGCGAGATCTCGAACCACTCGCCGCCCACATGCGTGGCGGCATGACACCAGGAGCAGGACCAGATCTCTTCTTCCCACGCGGTCGGGGGCACCGGCCACCGCCACATCGCTCGTCCACACACATCACACTTCACAGACGGCTCCTCACACGCCCACGCGATCCGCCCCAAGCCGCTGACATCGCGCCAGTTACCAAGTGGGTTTCCAGATCAAAACGTCCTTCTAGCAGAGCAACAGTCCTGTTGCATGAGAGCGGAGATCCGTTGCCTATCTGAACAGGCACTTTCCACGCTCAACTGGCAGACCCTCTACGCCTCAAACAAGCGGGAGAACCGCCAGCTTGTACGCGGTCGCCCAGTGCGGGTGGCGCGAGCCCGTCCCGGCCGCGGCCTGCTCGGCCAGGCGGTCCAGCTTGACGACGACCCCGTCGATCCCGAACGGCAGCCGGGCCCGCAGGGCCGCGATCCGGTCGACCTGCTCCTGTACCTCGGCGACCGTGGCCACCACCGTCAGCCCCGCCGGGGTCGCCGCGGCCGTCTGGACGCCGGCCGCGGCGACGAAGGCCATCACCTGCGCGTGCGAGGTGTCCGGCAGCACCGCGCCGTCGAGCTCGACCGCGCCGAACGCCCAGAACGTCATCTCCACCGTGTACGGGCGGCCCTTGGCCCGCAGCGTGCCGGCCGCGCCGTTGCGCGCATTGGAAAACGCCCCGGCGCCGTGTGCCGCGCGGATCTCGTTGGCCCGCTCGAACTGGGCGGTGGCCAACAGGACTTCGCCGCGCACCTCGAAGGAGACGTCCGACGCCAGCCGCTCCGGCAGCCCGACGATGGTCCCGATCGCATGGGACACGTCCTCACCGCTCGTCCCGTTGCCCCGGGTGACGAGGCGGACCAGCCGGCCGCCCTCGTACCGGGCCGCCAGCGAGGCCCCGTCGAGCTTCGGCTCGACCACGTAACCGCCCGCGACCGGCGCTCCCAGCCGGCGCACCACCGACGCCTCCCAGTCGCGCAGGTCCTGCGGGTCGAACGCGTTCGCCAGCGAGAGCATCGCCGCCGTGTGGGCCACCTCCCCGGCCGGCACTGCGCCCCCGGCCACCTTGCCGGTCGGCGAGGCCGGGTCGGTGTGCTCCGGGTACCGTTCCTCGTAGGCCTGGACCAGGGAGACCAGGAGGTCGAACGAGGCGTCGTCGAGCAGCGAATCACCGGAGCCGTAGTAGGCGGCGGAGGCCCTGATGGCCGTACCGATCGCATCGGCGTACTCGTCGCGGGTGGTGAGGGCGGAGCCGGCAGGAGCGGTGGTGGTGATCGTCATGCCCCGATACTCATCCAGGGGTCTGACAACGCCCGCCGGCCGGAGCCCCGCCTCCCCTGCGCGGGGGAGGAAGCCGAAGCCGAAGTCACCCCCGGGCACGAGTGGTCGTCGCCCCGAGTGCGGACGTGCTGGTCGGCAGGCCTGTGGAACAGTGCGACGTGAGCCAGTCGTCCGTTGACCGTTCCGGGAGGGTCCGTTCATGTCCGAGGCCGCCGTTCTCCACCCCGAACCCGCAGTAGCCGACGTTCCGCCGCCGTCACGGCGGGTCGTCAGGGCCGCATACGCCTCCGCGTTCTCCGCGACGGTGGGCTTCGTCCCGTTGCACGCGGTGTGGGCGCTCGGCATTGCGCTGTGGGTGGACGAGAGCAAGTTCCGCGACTGGTACGCCGTCGATGGCGGACCCTACCTGTTCGTGCTGTGCGGGCTGGCCGTGATGGCCGGTGTCCTGGCCCTGAGCCTGGTCCGGCCGTGGGGGCTGGTGTTCCCGAGGTGGGTGCCGCTCGTGGCGGGACGCAGGGTCCCGCCACGGACACTGGCCACCACGGCCTTCACGGTCGCGGCCTTACTGCTCCTGTACACCGTCTGGGCCGCGGTCCTGACCGTCGATCAGTGGAACGCCCCCAGCATCTTCAGCCGGTGGATCGTCGTCTACGGGATCCCGCAGTTCCTGGTCTGGGGAATCGGCCTGTTCATCGCCGCACGCTCCTACCACAGCCGGACACGGAGCTCGCGCGGATGACCAGCCGCGATGACTCCCGTACCGAACCTGACCTGGTGGGAAGCGGTTCGGCGGGCCTGGCCCTGAATCCGGCCCTCCCCGAGTGGCTGACGGGGTGACCTGAAAGATGCTCAAAGATGCTTGATTGCAGACTGGTTCGAGCAGAATCCTTCAAGTGATCTCCATGGGCCGCTATCTTGCCAGGCGCATGCCAAAGCGGTGTGTCCGCATTCCGGACCGCACGAGGAGCTGCCCCATGAGACTCATCCGCGTCCCCAGCCGCATCCGCAAGAAGCCGAAGCGGCAGCGCGCCTGCCTGGCCGCCCTGCTCGCCGGCGCCCTCGCCGTCGCGGGTCTGGCCGCTGCCGGCCCGATGGCCCCACCGGCCGCCGCTGCTCCGGCACCCGCCACGGCAGGCAACGCCACCGGCCTCACCCGGTCCGGGAACACCTTCACCGTCAGCACCACCGGCGGCGCCAAGGCCCGCGTGGTCGTCGCCCGCACCGACATCTTCCGGCTCTGGCTCTCGCCCGACGGCTCCTTCACCAACGACCCGGCGGGCTCCGACCTGGCCCCGACCACCGACTTCGGCTCCGTCGACACCGCATTCACCGACGCGGGCGCCTACTACCGGATCACCACCGGAGCCCTGAACATCCGCGTCAACAAGGCCCCCCTGAAGTTCTCCGTCTACCGCGCCGACAATTCCACCCTCGTTTGGCAGGAGACCCAACCCACCTCCTGGACCGGCACCCGGACCACCCAGTACCTGGCCCGCGGTGCCGACGAGCAGTTCTACGGCACTGGCCTGCGCCTCGGTGAATGGGCGCTGCGGGGCAAGACCGTCCCGGTGGCCGTCGACAACAAGTGGCGCGAGAACAACAACGCCAGCCCGGCCCCCTTCTACATGTCCACCAACGGCTACGGCGTCATGCGCAACACCTGGGCCCCCGGCTCGTACGGTTTCAACGCGCCCACCACGCTCACCCACGACGAGAAGCGCTTCGACGCCTGGTACTTCACCGGCGACTCGCTGAAATCCGTGCTCGACGCCTACACCGATGTGAGCGGGAAGCCGTTCATGGCGCCGATGTGGGGCATGGAACTCGGCAACGCCGACTGTTTCAACGCCTCCAACCCGGCGTACCAGGGCGACCACGACCGACTGCGCCACCAGACCACCCCCGACGTGGTCGGCTACGCCACGGACGCCCGCGCCGCCGACATGCCCTCGGGCTGGTTCCTGCCCAACGACGGCTACGGCTGCGGCTACACCGCGCCCCTGAAATCGACGGTCGAGGCCTTGCAGGCCAAGGGCTTCCAGACCGGACTGTGGACGTCCACCGGCCTCGGCTCCATCGCGGACGAGGTCGGCGTCGCCGGCACCCGCGGCGTGAAGACCGACGTGGCCTGGATCGGCGGAGGCTACAAGACCGCGTTCACCGGCGTCCAGCAGGCCGTCGACGGCATCGAGAAGAACTCCGACGCCCGCCGCTACGTCTGGACCGTCGACGGCTGGGCCGGCACCCAGCGCAACGCGGTCGTGTGGACCGGCGACACCAACGGCACCTGGGACGACATGCGCTGGCACGTCCCCGCCATCGCCGGCGCGGGCCTGTCCGCGCTCAACTACGCCTCCGGCGACGTCGACGGGATCTTCGGCGGCAGCCCCAAGACGTACACCCGCGACCTCCAGTGGAAGGCCTTCACGCCCGCCTTCATGACCATGTCGGGCTGGGGCGCGACCAACCCGTCCGCCGGCTACCAGGACAAGCAGCCCTGGCGCTTCGCCGAGCCGTACCTCTCCATCAACCGCAAGTACCTCCAGCTCAAGATGCGGCTGATGCCGTACCTGTACACCATGAGTCGCACCGCACACGAGAGCGGTGTGCCGAGCACGCGCGCGCTGGTCCTGGAGTACCCTGACGACCCGGTGGCTCGCGGCAACCTCACCAGCGGCCAGTTCATGGCCGGTGATTCCTTCCTCGTCGCGCCCGTCGTCTCCGACACCTCGGTCCGTGACGGCATCTACCTGCCCGCCGGGACCTGGACGGACTACTGGAGCGGGAAGACGTACGCGGGCCCGGGCTGGCTGAACAACTACCAGGCGCCTCTCGACACCCTGCCCCTGTTCGTCAAAGGCGGGGCGATCGTGCCGATGTGGCCGCAGATGAACTACTCCGGCGAGAAGCCCGTCTCCACCCTCACCTATGACGTCCACCCGCGCGGCAACTCCTCCTTCAGCCTGTACGAGGACGACGGGCTCACCCGCGCCTACCAGTCCGGCGCGTACGCCCGCCAGCAGGTGGACGTCACGGCCCCCACCGCCGGCTCCGGCACGGTCACCGTCTCCGTCGGGGCCCCCACGGGCAGCTACTCCGGCAAGCCGGCCGCACGCGGCTACGAGTTCACCCTCCACGTGGCCTCCGCCCCGGGAGCGGTGACGGCGGACGGCGCCGCCCTGGCCCGCCAGACGTCCAAGGCCGCCTACGACGCGGCCGCGTCCGGCTGGTACTTCGACCCCGCCGACCGCGGCGGCGTCCTGTGGGTCAAGTCCGGTACGAAGTCCGGAGCGTTCGCCATCACCGTCACGGGCACCTCCGTCCCGGCGGCCGACCCGATCCCGGTCACCTCCGCCCCCGTTCCGCAGTCGGCGTGGTCCCTGGTCTCCACAGACAGCCAGGAGACCGCCGCGGAGAACGGCGCGGCCGCGAACGCCTTCGACGGAAACCCGGGCACGATCTGGCACACCGCCTGGTCCTCGGGCACGCCAGCAGCACTGCCCCACGAGATCAGCATCGACCTCGGGGCCCGCTACGCGGTCGACGCCCTGGGGTACCTGCCCCGTCAGGACGGCGGGGTCAACGGCCGGATCGGAAACTACGAGGTGTACGTCTCCGACACCACCACCGACTGGGGCACACCGGTGGCGACCGGCGCCTTCGACGACACCGCGGCCGCCAAGTCCGTCTCCCTGTCCACGAAGACGGGCCGCTACCTGCGCCTGAGGTCCCTGACCGAAGCCGGCGGCCGCGGCCCGTGGACCAGCGCCGCCGAGATCAGCCTCACGGGGCGCGCGGCCCCGCTCCCGGCCGACGCCACCCTCGTGGGAGCGGCCTCCGCCCGCTGCGCCGACCTGCCGCACAGCGCCACCGCGCCGGGCACCGAACCCACCCTGTACACCTGCCACGGCGGCCCCAACCAGCGCTGGACCCTCGGGGCCGATGGCCGGGTCACCGGCCTGGGCGGGGTCTGCCTCGACGGCACGAGCGCCTCCCGGATCACCGTCCAGACGTGCGGCGCAGCCGCCGGCCAGATCTGGCGGCCGGGGCCGGACGGCAGCCTGCGCACGCTCGGGCAGTGCCTGGCCCCGGTCGGCGCGGGCACGGTGAACGGCACCGGGCTCACCCGCGCCGCCTGCGACGGCAGCGCGGCGCAACGCTGGACCTTCACGCCCTGACGCCGGTCGCGATCAGGACGCGGCGCCGCCGAGCACGGCCCGGCAATCCCGCCGGGCCGGCTCGCTCAGCAGACCCCGCAGCCGGGTGAACAGGGCGAGGAGGTCGGGCCCGTGGGCTGCGCGGAACGCCGGGTCGATCCGGGCGAGGTCCAGTTCGTTCGCGGCGGACAGCTCGGCGAAGTCCCGCCGCGACTGCCGTTCGGGGGAGTGGAAACGACCGGTGAACCGGTCGCGGAACGCCACGGTCGACGGCTCCGTCCCGTCATCGGCGGCGAGCACCGGATAGGAGGCCGAGCGGTCGCATCCGGCATAGAGGTAGACGATCTCCTCGGCCTCCGCCCCGATCACCGCCGCCAGCTCGGCCCGCCGGCCGACCGGCATCAGGGCGGTGGCGAAACCGTCCGTACCGTAGGACGCGTGGCACAGGCCCGCGAGGCACAGCTCGGGCCGCGCTCCCCACGCCCCGAGCTGCGCGCGGACGCGTTCCAGATGCGCGAGCAGGGTTCCGCCGGGGTGGTCGAGCCGGTCGGCGCCGAGCTCGCGCAGCAGCGCGAGGGCGCGCGCCTCCCGGTCCTCGGCGCGTGTCGGTACCGGCATCGGCATGGTCCTTCCTCACGCACGTGCAGGACGGGCGTGGGTCGACACCCGTCCCCGCCCGCGCCGGGTCCGGACCGTGGCGCAGACGGGGACGGGTTGCCGCCCGGGGCCCTGCACCGATCGTTGTCCACCCGTATACCCAAGTCAATCCTCTGATTCCCTATCAAGACCCAAGCGGTAGCTTGGATCTCATGACTCTCGACGACCTCCGCGTGTTCGTGGCCGTCTGCCGGGCCGGCAGTCTCAGCGCAGTGGCCCGCGACCTCGGCTGCACCCAGTCGGCCGTCAGCCAGCACGTCCGCCGCCTCGAAAAACAGACCGGAACCGAGCTGCTGGAGCGGCACGCCCGCGGGGTCGTCCCCACCGGGGCGGGCCGCATCCTCCAAGCGGCCGCCGCCGACGGGATCGCCGGCCTCGACGGCGCCCTGCGCCGCCTCGACGACCTCGTGCGCGGGGACACCGGTTCGGTGCGCATCACCACGGGCGCGACGACCGTACGGCACTTCATGTCCGAGGCCGTCGTGGACTTCCGGCGCCGCCACCCGCAGGTCAGCCTGGAGTTCCAGACCGAGAACTCCAGCCGCAGCTGCTTCGACGCGCTCGCCGCCGACGACCTGGACCTCGCCTGGATCACCATCGGCAGGCCCGTGCGCGGCATCGAGCAGCGCCCGGTGATGGAGCTGCCCTGGGTCCTCGCGGTCTGCGCCGACGACCCCCTCGCCACCCGGCCCCACCTCGCACCGGCCGACCTCGCCGACATCCGCCACATCCGGCTCCCGGAGAACTCCGCGTCCCGCGCCCATCTCGACACCGCCCTCGCGGAATCCGGCATCCGGATTCGGTCGGACACCAGCGTCGCCGACTGGGACACCGCCCTGCTGCTGGCCGAACTCGGCCTCGGCCACGCCGTCGTGCCCGCCCTGCCCGGCTGGCGGGTCCCCGGATCAGACGGCCCGCTGCGCCTCGTCCCGGTCCCGGCCCTGCCCCCGCTCGCCGTCGGCTGGGCCGTGCGCCGCTGGACGGCCCTGTCCCCGCTGGCCCGGGTCTTCGCTGACGACGTCGCCCGCAGCTGCACGGCGCGCGCCGCGCGGCAGCAGTGACGCCGGCAGCAGTCCCACGGCGGCCAGCGCGGCCAGCACGAACAGCGCCGCGGGCGAGGCCCCCGTGCCGGCGGCGCCGCCCGCGGCCACGGCGATGCCGAAGGTCGGACCGACGTTCATCGCCGTCTGCTTGAGCCCGCCGACGACCCCGGCGTAACCGGCCGGGGCGTCCCCGACCACGGATGCGGTCGCGGTCACCATGACAGCGGCGAACCCGGCGCCGAGCACCGCGAACGCCGCCATGACCCCCGGCCCGGACCACGCCGCGCCCAGTCCGCCGACCCCGAGCACGACCAGGCCCGTACCGGTGAGCGCGGTCCGGCGCGGCCCGTACCGGCGCAGCGCCTTCCCGGCCAGCGGGGCACCGGCGACCATGCAGCCGGTCAGCGGGAGCACCAGCAGGCCGGTGGCGAGCGGGTCGAGCCCCCGTACGTCTTGGAGCAGGAAGGTCGCCGTGAACAGCGCCCCGAACATGCCGCCGGAGACGGCCAGCAGCAGTGCGATCGAGGCCGCCACCGGCCGGGACCTCGCAACGGCCTCCGGTACGAGGGGATGCGCGGCCCGGCGTTCGTGCCGTACGAGGGCCAGCGCGAGGGCGGCGGCCACGCCGAGCCCGAGCAGCGTCGGCGCAGCGGTCCAGCCGTGCGCGGGCACGCCGGCCAGCGCGTGCACCAGTACGGCGAGGGCCGCGGCCAGCAGCGCCGCTCCGGCCGGGGCGGGCGGCCCTTCCGGTCCGGTCCGGGGCGGCTCGGGCACCCGTACGGCGAGGGCGAGCGCACCGATCACGAGGGCGATCGGCACGTTCAGCACGAACACGGAACGCCAGCCCGACTGCGCGACGAGCACGCCCCCCAACAGCGGACCGGCCGCGGCGGCCACGCCGATCGCACTGGTGCGCACGGCCACCGGGGAGGACAGCCGTTCGGGCGGGTAGGCGAGCCGCAGCAACGCGAGGGTCGCCGGTTGCAGCAGCGCCCCGAACACGCCCTGGGCGGCACGGAGGGCGATGACCCAGGCCACCCCGGGCGCGAGCGCGATCCCGGCGGAGGCCGCCGCGAAGCCGAGCACGCCGACGAGGAGGAGCCGCGCATGCCCGTACCGGTCACCGAGGCGGCCGGCGAGGACGAGGAACGCGGCCACTGCGAGGAGATAGGCGGTACTGGTCCACTGGACCTGGGCCACGCTCGCCCCGAGGTCACGGCGCAGGCTGGGCTGCGCCACGCTCAGGACGGTGCCGTCGAGGGCGACGAGCATCGCTCCGCCGACGCTGACGAGCAGCGCGATCCGCTGTCGGTGGCCGCTCATGCCGGGACCGGCGCGAGGTGCGCGTCGAGGGCGGCGTCGACGAGCCGTTCGACGCCGGCCGGGTGACCGGATCCGAGGACGAGGGGCAGGCTGCCCCAGGCCCACAGTTGAGCCACGCCGTGCAGATTGGCCCACAGTGCGGCGGCGGTGACCTCGGCGTCTCCGGTGGTCCGGCAGCGCGAGACGAGCCCGACGAGCACGCGGAAGAGCGGGATCGTCGACTCGCGCAGCTTCGGCGGCTGTTGTCCGGTGTCGGCGGGTCCCTCGCTTCCTTCGCTTCCTTCGCTTCCTTCGCTGTCGAGCAGGTCGTGACGGAACATCAGCTCGAACATCCCGCGGTGTTCCAGCGCGTAGCCGACGTACGCGCAGCCGAGCGCCCGCACCTGCTCGCGCGGCGAGGCGTGCGACGCGGTGGCGGCTGCGAACCGGCCTCCGAGGTCCGCGAATCCGCGCCGGGCGATCGCCGAGAGCAGGGCGTGGTGGGTGGGGAAGTAGCGGCGGGGCGCGCCGTGGGAGACCCCGGCCCGGCGGGCGATCTCGCGCAGGCCGAGGGCGGCGGTGCCTTCGGTCAGCACGAGTTCGACGCCGACGTCGATGAGCCGCTCCCGCAAGGGGCTGTCCTGTTCCATGGGCCCGTGTCTACCAGGTCGAGTAGACAGTGTCTACTCGCTGGCCGGCCGCCATCCCTCTCCGGCTGCGGCCGCAGTCGGAGGGCAGGGGCTACGCGTTCCCGTCCGCCGGCGCGTGGTGCAGGGCGTGCACGAGCCCGGCCACGAGGTTCGCCCGCTCGGCCATGGCCCCGATCACCACGTACTCGTGGTCGGCGTGGGCACCGCCGCCGACGGCGCCCAGGCCGTCGAGGGTCGCGACCCCCAGCGCGGCCGTGAAGTTGCCGTCGCTCCCGCCGCCGACCGAGCGTCCTTCGAGGCCGGGGAGCAGTCGCTGGGCCACCGCGAAGAGGCCGGCCGACGCCGTCTGCGGCATCGGGGGGCGCCCGATGGACCCGTGGACCGAGATCTGCGCCTCGGGAAGGTGCGGTGCGAGCGCCGTGAACGCGGATTCGATGCGCTCCTTCTCTTCGGCCGACTCGACCCGGACGTCGACGACGACGGTCGCCCCGGCCGGGACGACGTTGTCCAGGGTTCCCGCGGACGCGACGGTCGGCGTCACGGTCGTGCCGACCTCGGGCCGCCCGAGCGCGGCGATGTCCAGCACCTGGTGGGCCGCCTCGATCAGGGCGTTCACCCCGGCCTCGGGCTCCAGTCCCGCGTGCGAGGCCCGGCCCGCGATGGAGACCTGGAACGTGCCGCACCCCTTGCGGCCGGTCTTCAGGGCTCCGCCCTCGGCGGCGCCTTCGAGCACGAGCACGGCCCCGCAGGCGAGGGCGCGTTCCTCGATGAGGGCCCGGGAGGAGCGGGAGCCGACCTCCTCGTCGCAGGTCACCAGGATCTCGACCCCCGACAGGTCGTCGAGCGCCGCCAGCCCGTGGACGGCCTGCACCAGGCCGCCGAGCATGTCGAAGACCCCGGGGCCGGTCGCATGTCCGTCCTCGACGGCGAACGGGCGGCGTTCGAGGGTGCCGAGCGGGAAGACCGTGTCGTGGTGGCCGAGGATCAGCACCTGGGGTTCGCCGCCGCCCGACCAGTGGACGTGGGGTCCGGCCTCGCCCTCGATGAGGACGGCCTGCCCGCCGAGGCGGCCCTCGATGACGGCGGCGACCGTTTTGGCGGAGGCGCTCAAGGCGTCGAGATCGCGTGAGGGGGACTCGATTTCCACGAGTGTCCGGAGGTCCTCGATCATCGCGTCAACGCTCACGTCGACGGCCTTGCGCATCGTCATGGCGCAAGGGTAGTCGCCGGGGCCGTGGCTCGACGCGCGGCGGAAGCGGTGGCGGCCGGGCCGAAAACGGCACCGGAGGGGATGATGGAGGCAAGGAGGTGCACGGGCCATGGAGGAGCATGACGGCGGTCCGGCGGCGGGCAAGCTGGAGGAAGGCAGACTGCTCAAGGAGCTGGAGGCCATTCACCGGACCCGCCACGAGACCCTGCTGTACGGGTCGGACGAGGCGCTGGTCACCCACACGCAGCGGATGAACGAGCTGGAGCACGAATACGTGCGCCGGCACCCCCAGCGCGCCCAGACGGCGGCGCGGACCCGGTCGGGCGCACGCGCCCGGAGCGGCGAGGACTGAGCGACCCGACTTTTCCGGGGCCGCAGTCTCCGGGCCTCACTTCTTGGCGTGCTCGCCCAGGTAGAACAGCAGCCAGACGAATCCGGCGAACACGTGCGTCCCGAAGATGTAGAAGGACGCGCGCAGCGCGACGCCCTTCTCCTTCCACTTCTCGTTCGTGTCCGGCACAGGGGGCTCCGTTCGGGGTGGACGGGTCGAAGTGAACAGCGTACGTGGATCCCAGAAATAAGACCTTTCTGCCTCGAATGAGACATTCTTGTATTATTTCCGCAGCGGTGAAGCGGGTGCCGGGCCCAGCGTGGTCGTGCCCGGCGCCGCGCGGTGGCCCAGGCCCGTTCGGTAGGCGTCCAGCGCAGCCTCGATCCGGCCCGTGCGCCGCAGCAGATCACCCAACAGTCGGCACAGGTCCGCCAGGTCACCGCTCGCCCCACTGCGTTCCAGCAGGGTCAGCGCCTGCACGTAGTGTTCCTCGGCGGACTCGACCTCCCCGCGCTCCTCAGCCATCAGGCCGAGCAGCCGGTGCGCGCCGCCCGCGTGCACGGCGCCGTGGCTGTCGCCGAGTTCGAGCAGCCCGGACAGCAGCTCGGCGGCCTCCTCGCAGCGGCCCAGCCGGCGCAGCACATCGGCGAGTTCCACCTCGACCTGCGCCGTGTAAAGGGCCGCGTGCCGCGCGGAGAGCATGTCCCTGGCCGTGCGCAACTCCGCCTCCGCCGCGCCGAGATCGCCGTTCTGCGCCTGTACGTACCCGCGCATCCAGTGGCAGTGCGCCAGGTCGGTCCGCAGCCGCAGCTGCCGGTAGATCGCCTGGGCCTTGGCGAGGGAGGCATCCGCGTCGGCCGGCCGGCCCGCAGTGAGGAACGTACGCGCGACCTGCCGGTGCATCCCCGCCACCAGCGCCGGATCGGCCACCTGCGGGGCCAGCGCCAGGGCCAGCTCTGCGGCGTGCGCGGCCCGCGCATGGGCGCCCATGTCGATGTACGGACCGATCACCGCGGCGTAGAGCAGCACGAGCGCCTCGGGATCGGCCAGCCCGTTCGCGTTCAGCTCGTCAATGGTCGATTCGAGCAGGTAGCAGGCGTACCGGAGCTCCCCTGCGAGCAGGTGGGCGACGGCCCGCCCGCGGATCGGGCGGGCCCGGCGCGGCAGCGGCTCGTCCGCCAGCAGCCGCTCGGCCGCCTCGAAGTGCCCGATGGCGTCCGGCAGTTCACCCGCCTCCAGGGCGCAGTCGCCGAGGCCCAGCAGCGCCTCCGCGCGCTCGGCGTCGAGGCCGTGCCGTTCCGCGTCCGTCAGGAGCCGCCGGTAGCGGACGGCGGCCTCGGCCGCGGCGCCGGCCGCCAGCGTCTGCTGCGCGTCGGTGAGGGCCAGTCGTAGCTCGGTGGCCAGATGGGCGGGACGCCCGGTGGTCAGTTCCTCGTACGAGGTGCCGAGCCGCTCCGCGAGGAAGCGCAGCGCCGTCTCCGAGGGCCGGACCTTGCCCGACTCCAGCGTCGAGATGTAGGCGGAAGTGTAGGAGGGCTCCGCCAACGCCCGCTGTGTCAGCCCGCGTTCGGCGCGCATGCGCTGAACCCTGCGGCCGATCTCAGCCGGTTCGTCCATGTAGACCCCCTCGTTGTTCCAACTCCCCATGGTGCATGGGCGGTAGGCCATTGCGCACGTCCCGTGCGCCCCCTAGTTTAAGCAACCGATTCAGCGCACTTATCACGCCGTTTAACGGGGAGAAACTTCATGGACGCGTCCCTCCGCCCGACGCTGCGCGCCACCTTCGCCGCGGTCTGCACGACGGCCCTGCTGCTGGCCGCGGGCCCCCTCGCCGCGGCGGCCGCGGCGCCACCGCCGGTCCCCTCACCGGCCCCGGCCAAGACCGGGACCGGGACCGAGGTGGAGATACCCGGGCCGGAGCACGGCACGGCCGCCGGATCCGGCCACACCCGCGTCCCCGCCGCCGGGCGGGCCAAGGAGCCCCCGCAGCTGTCCGAAGCCGAACGGGCGGCCGACGGCGAGGTCGCCAAGATGGTCGACAACGGCCCGACCGCCGACCGTCTCGACATCGTCGTCGTCGGCGACGGCTACACCGCCGACGAGCAGGACCGTTTCCACGCGGACGCGCGCGCCAAATGGGCCGAGATCACCGCCGTCGAGCCGTACTCCACGTACCGCAACCTCTTCAACGTGTGGACCGTCGACGCCGTCTCCCACGATTCGGGCGTCTCCGGCGACCCCACGCCGGCCACCGTCCGCGACACCGCCCTCGGTTCGTACTTCTGGTGCGAGGACATCGAACGCCTGCTCTGCATAGACCAGCCGAAGGTGGACTCGTACGTCGCGAAGGCGCCGGCGGCCGACCTGGTCCTCGTCCTCGCCAACAGCGCCAAGTACGGCGGCGCCGGCTACAACGAGCCCAGCGCCACCCTCGGCTACGAGGGGATATCCACCGCCTCCGCGGGCAACGCGAAGTCCGGCCAGGTCGCCATCCACGAGACCGGCCACTCCCTGGGCAAGCTCGCCGACGAGTACTTCTACCCCGACACCCCGGGCTACGAGAAGTACGAGGGCCCCGAGCCCGCCGACTCCAACACCTCCACGCTGCCCGCCGACCGGATGGCCGCCGAGCACGCCAAGTGGTACCGCTGGCTCGGTGCGCAGTCGCCCGACGGCGGCACGGTCGGCGCATACGAGGGCGGCGGCTACTACGTCACCGGCCTGTACCGGCCCACCGACGCTTCGATCATGCGCGTGCTGGGCAAGCCCTTCAACCTGCCCGGCACCGAGGCGATGATCGCCGGCTTCTACCAGCACGCGAAGATCGCCACACCGCTCACCCCGACCGGCCGCACCCTGCGGCTGCGCAACACGGCGAAGGTCTCCGTACCGCGGCTGGCCGGTGCGGACGGCCGGCAGCCGGACGTCCGCTGGTACCTGGACGGCCGGGAGCTGAAGCGGTTCGCCGGCCGGTCCGAGGTCGCCGTAGCCGAGCTGTGGCTCTTCGACCTGCGCACGCACAAGCTGTCGGTCACGGCCGAGGACCGTACGCCCTCGGTCCGCGACCCGCAGATCGCCCGCAGCCTGAAGACCACGGTCGACTGGAGCGTCCGTCTGTAGTTCCCGGTCCTCCGGAGGCTCAGGCGCCGGCCGCGTACGTCCAGAACTCTCGCGTCGTGGCGGGCGGGGTCGGACCGGTCATCTCCAGCTGGGTGAGCAGGACCGAGACGGCGCCGGTGGCCGGGGTGACGTGGGCGGCGGTCCCGGTACCGCCGACCCAGCCGTACCTGCCGGGCACGTTCCACGGATCGCTCTGCGTGACGTCCACCGACCCGCCGAACCCCCAACCCTGGCCCTCCAGGAACAGCTCGGCCCCGGCCCGCTGGGCCGGGGTCAGCCAGTCGGTGGTCATCATCCGCACCGACCCGGCCGACAGGAGCCGACCGCGGTCCCCGTCCAGCGCCCCCTCCGCGAGCAGCATCCGGGCGAACGCGTACCAGTCGTCGGCGGTCCCGACCAGGCCGCCGGCGCCGGAGGGGAAGGCCGGGACGCTGCTCCACTGCCCGTGGGGCGCGTCGACCGGTTCGAGGCCGCCGTCGCCCCCGCGGTAGAGGGTCGTGAACCGGCCCAGGTCCCCGGCCGGGACGGCGAACCCGGTGTCCGCCATGCCCAGCGGCTCGAAGATCCGCTCGGCCAGGAACTCGGGCAGCGACTGCCCCGTGACCCGGGCGATCAGTACGCCGAGGATGTCGGAGCAGGTGTTGTACAGCCAGGCCTCGCCCGGCTGGTACAGCAGCGGAATGCGCGACAGCGCCTTCATCCAGGCGTCCGGAGCCGCGACCTGCTGCGGCTGCGGCGGCCCTTGCTTGAGCTCGCTGAACAGCAGGCCGACCGCGGGCAGCGAGAAGTCGGACGGGAACCCGTACCCGGCGCGGAACGTGAGCAGGTCGGACACGGTGATCAGGCGGTCCGCCGGCACCACGTCGTCGACCGGGCTCGCGGGCGTACGGACGACGACGGGCGAGGCCACCTCCGGCAGCCACGGGGCGACCGCGTCGGTCAGGGCCAGCCGGCCCTCCTCCACGAGCATCATCACCGCCGCCGCGGTGACGGGTTTGGTGAGCGAGGCGAAACGGAAGATCGAATCCCGGACCATCGGGGCCGTGCCCTCGGCGTCGGCCGAGCCGACGGCCTCGACCTCCACCCGGTCGCCGCGGGCCACCAGGCCCACCGCCCCCGGCAGCGATCCGCTGCTCACGTGCCGTTCCAGGATGTCGCGCAGGCCGGTCATCACTCCACCTCTCCCGATGCCTCTCCCGAATCGGGACCGGCCGACCCGGCCGACCCCTCGGTAACCAAGACTCCCGCAGCGGAGTGGATTCATCGGCCGGACGCGCGGCGCGCGGCCGGAGCGGTCACCACCAGTAGGCGGGATACTTCGGAGCCTTGCGCCGCACGCGCGAGGCGGCGTACCCGGTCAGGACGAGCAGCACCGTCGCGCCGAACAGCAGGGGGACGAACCGGTCCGGGGCCGGGTTCTGGAGCACGACCACCACGGCGGTGGCGCAGGCGGCGGAGTGCGGGGTGCGCGCGGCCATCAGCAGCGCGAGCGTGACCCCGGCCGCGACGGCCGCCGCCCAGGCGCTGCCGCCGGCGGCAGCGAGGACGCCGTAGCCGACGGCGGCGCCCAGAAGATGGCCCACGACCACACTGCGCGGCTGGGCCAGCGGCAGGGCGGGGGCGCTGTGCACCAGGGCGGCGCTGGCGGCCAGCGGCGGTATGAGCACCGGCTCGTGGATCATCGCCCCGATCCCGACGAGCCCCAGCAGGACCGACGTCACGGCGCTGATGCTGTGGAAGGCGGCCGCGGGCGTGGGGCGCGCGGGAGCCCGGCCGACGGCGAACCGGGGCCGGGGCGACTCGGGGGCGGGGGCCGCGGCGCCGGACGGAGCGGGGGCGGGCTGCGGAGCGGCGGGCTGCGCGGGGGCGGACGGGGGCTGCAAAGCGGTGCTCATGTGCGATTTCCGGGGCAGGACGGCAGGGCGGGTGCGGTCGGGGCGACACGAAGCGGGGTGATCAACCGCCGCCTCGGCCTCGCGCCTGTCCCGGGTACGGCCGACGCAGACCGACCACGAGCTTATCCGTCAGGTGTGGCGCGCCCGTCCCGGGGGAGGGACACGGGTACCGGAAGGACGGCCATGACGAAGTACTCCCAGGACACGGAGCCACCGGCGGACCACGGCCCGCCGGCCGCCCCCGCACCCACCCTCGCATCGACTTTCGTACCCTCCGCCGAAGGCGGAGAGCCGGCCTGCCTGCTCCACCTGGTATGCCCCGACTGCGGACGGCTCGCCGACGAACCGTCCGCCCGGTCCTGCGCCCACTGCGGCGGCCCGCTCCCGGCCGCCGGCCTCTGACCGCTCCGCTGACGCGGCCGATATCCGGTGGTCCGGGCGCGGGATGCGGACCTAGGGTGCCGCGCATGACGATCATGGGCTCCGACGCCGTAGAACGATCCGTATCCCTCACCGCACGGGCGCTGCGGGACGTGGCGCACCTCGACTGGTCCGCCCCCGCCGCCGACCTGGAGTGGAGCTGTTACGACACCGCCGTCCACGTGGCGGGTGACTTCACCGCGTACGCCGCCCAGCTCACCGGGCGCGCGACCGGCGCATACGTCCCGTTCGAGATCAGCGCCGACCCCGGCACCGACCCCTCCGGCCTGATCGAGGTCATCGAGGCCACCGGAGGACTGCTGTGCGCCGCCGTGGCCGTGGCCCGCCCCGGAGTGCGGGCCTGGCATCCGTGCGGCATGGCCGGCCCGGACGGATTCGCGGCGATGGGCGTCGTCGAGACGCTGTTGCACACCCACGACATCCTGGGCGGCCTCGGCGTCCACGGCTGGGAACCCGACGCGGACCTCTGCGAGCAGGTCCTCGACCGGCTCTTCCCGCACGCCCCGCGCGCCGCCGCCCCCTGGCAGTCCCTGCTGTGGGTGTCCGGCCGGACCGAACTCCCGGGTCTGCCCCGCCGCCGGGCCTGGCGCTGGTACAACGAACCCCCGGCCGCCGACCGCGTCGTGCTCTGCGAGATCTCCCCGAACCTCGCCGCCGATCTCCAGGCGGGCGGCACCGGAGGCTTCGCCTGGGCCGAGGACGGCCCCGGCGAGGGCACCCGGGCCGCCGCCGCAATGGTGGCCGAGGCACGGGAGGAGGGCACGCACCGCCCGGGGTGGGGCGCGTACGCCATCGTCCGTACGCAGGACCGGCGCGCGATCGGCGGCATAGGATTCCACGGCGCGCCCGACGCCGACGGGCACGCCGAGGTCGGATACGACCTCGTGCCGTCGGCCCGCGGCAACGGCTACGCCACCGACGCGCTGAACGGACTGACGGCCTGGGCCTTCGGGCAGCCCGGCGTGACCGCGCTGCACGCCTCGGTCGACGAGGACAACGCGCCCTCCCACGGCGTCGTCGGCCGGGCCGGATTCGTGCGGACGGGCTCGACCGAAGGCGGCCTGGCCCGCTACACCCTGCCGGCCCCGGCCCGGGCCTGACGGCACCCGGGAGGCCCGGGCCGGGGCGCCGGCAGTAGCCGCCCCGGCCTGCTCGCCACGCTCACCGGCCACCTCACCGCCGTCAGCTCGGTCGCCTAGAGCCCCGGCGGCGCGGTACTGGCCTCGGGCGGCTTCGACACCACCGTCCGGCTGGCGGGGACCGACCGGGTGCGAGCGTCAGCTCCGGGGCGTGCGCGCACACCGGCCCCCGGATCACCCGCGCCCAGTGGTCCGCGCACCTCCCGTACGTCGCGTACTCGCCACCGTGCAGCGGGCTGGAGCCGGTGCGTCCACGGGGCCCGGCGGGAGCGCGGGGCGATAGCCTCGGGAGCGGAAGCCCGACACCGGCGTGGAAGGCAGGTCCCGATGGCGAGTTCCACTGATCCCCCGAGCTCTGCTCGTCCCCCGGGTTCCACCGCTTCGCCGGGCCGTGACGGTTCGCCGCGCTCCGCGGATTCCCCGGCCGCAGCCGGTCCCGCGGACTCCGCTCCCGCCCGCTCCCGGGTCCCCGTGATCGACCTCGGGCCGTGGCGCTCCGGCGACCCCGACACGCGGGAGCGGACCGCCGCCCGCGTCGACGAGGCCCTTCGGGCCGCCGGGTTCCTGCTGGTCACCGGGCACGGCGTGGACCCGCGGCTGCCCGCGCGGATCCGGGAGGCCGCCAAGGAGCTCTTCCGGCTGCCGGCGAAGGCCAAGCAGCCGTACGCGGTCGCGGTCGGCGGCCGCGGCTGGCTCGGCCCCGGCGCCGAGGCCAACAGCTACGCGGAGGGGGCCGCATCGCCGCCCGACCTCAAGGAGTCCTGGTCCTTCGCCGCGGACGTCCCCACCGGGGACCCGGCCGTGGACGCCGAATGGTTCCGCCCGAACACCTGGCCGGCCGAGGTGCCCGCGCTGCGGCCGCTGGTCGTCGAGTACCTCGCCCGGATGCGGGCCCTGTCCGACGAGCTGCTGGAACTCCTCGCCACCGCCCTCGGCCTCGCCGCGGACCACTTCACCCGCCACACCGGACACCCCACCTGGGGGTTCAACCTCAACTGGTACCCGGGCACCGAAGTGCTCGGCGAGCCCCTGCCCGGCCAGTTCCGCATCGGCGCGCACACGGACTTCGGCACGGTCACGGTCCTCGACCGCCAGCAGGGCTCGGGCGGGCTCCAGATCCACACCGACGCCGACGGCTGGCAGGACGCCCCGTACGATCCGGCCGCGCTCACCGTCAACATCGGCGACCTGATGGCCCGCTGGACGGGGGACCGCTGGCGCGCGGGCCGCCACCGGGTGCTGCCGCCGCCCGCCGACGCTCCGGGCGAGGAACTCGTCTCGCTCGTCTACTTCTACGAGTGCGACGCGCACACCCGGGTCGAGTCGCTGCCGGCGCCGGTCGGCCGGGTGGTGCACGAGCCCGTGGACTCCCACACGTACCTGCGGGCGAAACTGGACGCGATCACCGTGTCCTGAGACGGCCATCTCCTTCCGGAGGGCGACGCGGCCACGGCCGACCTCCCTCCGGAGGAGGGCCGCTTCCTCCTGCGAGGTGATGATCACCCCTCGGCGCCCGCTTAGGTTCGACCACATGAACCGAATGCGAGCCACTGCCTCCGTCGCCTTACTCGCCCTGCTACTGCCCCTGCCGCTCGCCGTCGCCGGCACTGCCGCGGCCGCCCCGCCGCCCGCCGTCTCCGCCGCGGACACCGGCGTGGTGCTGCCGGAACTCCCGCGCCCCACGGGAAGGTTCTCGGTCGGCCAAGAGACCCTGCACCTGGTGGACCGCAGCCGGACCGACCCGTGGGCGGGGTCCGGTCCGCGCGAGCTGATGGTGACCATGCGCTACCCGGCCCAGCGTGGCACCGGCGGCCCGGTGCGCCCCTGGCTCACGGCCGAGGAGGCCCGGCTGCTGCTCGCCGACCGGGGGCTGGAGCAGGCCGTCGCGGTCGAGAGCCTGACCGGCACCAAGGCCTACGCCCGCTCCGACGCCCGTCCGGTGGCCGGCCGGTACCCGCTGATCGTCATGTCGCCCGGATTCACCGTCCCGCGCGCCACCCTGACCTCCCTCGCCGAGGATCTCGCCTCCCGCGGCTACGTGGTCGCCGCCGTGGACCACGCGTACGAGACCTCCGGGACGGCTTTCCCCGGCGGCCGCGTGCTGACCTGCCTGGCGTGCGAGAAGGCCGGCAGCCCGGAGGGCCGCACCCAGGTCACCGACAACCGGGCCCGTGACGTGTCCTTCCTGCTGGACCGGCTCACCGGCCGCCACCCGGCCTGGCGCAACGCCGACCTCATCGACCCGAAGCGGATCGCGATGGCCGGGCACTCCATCGGCGGCTCGGCCGCGGTCGCCGCCATGGCGGCCGACCCGCGGATCCGCGCCGGGATCGACATGGACGGCGGGTTGTTCTCGCCGGTGCCGGCGGGTGGGCTCGGCGGCCGGCCCGTCATGCTGCTCGGTTCGCAGGAATCCCGCCCCGGCAACACCGGCACCGACGAGTACGGCTGGGACCCCAACTGGAAGCGGCTCGACGGCTGGAAGCGCTGGATCACCTTCGACGACTCGAACCACTTCACCTTCACCGACTGGCCCACCATGAGCGACCAGCTGGGGCTGCCGAGGTCGTCGCCGCTGCCGGGTGCGCGTTCGGTCGACCTGACCCGGCGCTACGTCGGCGCCTTCTTCGACCAGCACCTGAAGGGCGTGCCGCAGCCGCTGCTGGACGGCCCGGGCCGCGACGCGCCGGAGGTCCGCTTCCACACCCCGTGACCCGGCCCGATTACCCCTGGTCGGCGGTGTTCGGCAGGATGGGGGCATGACCGAGATCCGCACGCCCCGACTCCTCCTCCGCCGCTGGACCGACGACGACCTCGTCCCCCTGTCGGAGATCAACGCCGACCCGGACGTGATGCGCTGGATCGGTGACGGCTCGACCCTCGACATCGACGGTGCCGCCGAGGAGATCGAGCGCTGGGAGGAGGAGTGGGACGACGAGGGCTTCGGCGTCTTCGCCGTCGAGCTGCTCGCGTCGGGCGAGCTGATCGGGGCGGTCGGGCTGACCGTGGCGCAGTCCCCGCAGGAAGTGCGGGATTTCGTGGCGATCAGCTGGCGGCTCGGTCGGCAGTACTGGGGCCAGGGCTACGCCTCCGAGGCCGCGCAGGCCACCTTGGAGTTCGCCCTCCAGGACCGCGGACTCGACCGGGTGATCGCGGTCAACCGGTCGGGCCACGAGGAGTCCGAGAACGTGATCCGCAAGCTCGGCATGGTGGCGGACCTCGACACGACGGACCCGGAGCACGGCCACCTGCTCCAGGTGTACAGCATCGACCTGACGGAGTACGAGGCCTGACCTCGGCCCGTACTCACGCTTGCCCGGCCACCGGCCACCGGCCACCGGCCACCGGCCACCGGCCACCGGTTCCCGGTCTCCGGCTCCCGGTCTCCGGCTCAGCCGGGGCCGGGGGCCGTACCCGGGGCCCGTGCGGCGTGGCCCGCGCGGACCGCGGCGAGCGCGGCGGCGTGGACGGCCGCCGGGTCGCCGTGGTGCGGGACCGGGCTGCCGGTCAGCACGTACCACTCCTCCGCGTCCTTGTACTGGACCTCGATCCAGACCGAGTGGCCGCCCGCGGCCACCTTCGTCCGGACGGTCAGCGGGCCCGTGACGACGCCGACTTCGTCGGTCATCGCCCCGCCGGGCCCGGCGAGTACGTCGTCCTGCCACTGCTGGCGTCCGGTCATGTCGTGCACGTGTCCAGCATCGTCCCGAGCATCTTCTTCTCCGGTTCGGTGACGGTCAGGCCGTAGGTGGACTTCACGGTGGTCCAGGCCCGCCCGTACTGGCACCAGCTCGCCTTGTCCGGCGGCTGCCACAGGTCGGGGCTCTGGTCGCCCTTGGACCGGTTCGTGGCCGCCGTCACCGACAGCAGCTGGGGGTGGGTGAGGTCGTTGGCGAAGGCCTTGCGCCGCGCGGCGTCCCAGTCGGCCGCACCCGAGCGCCAGCCCTCCGCGAGGGGCACGATGTGGTCGATGTCCATCTTCGAGGCGTCGGTGACCACCGCGCCGTCGTACAGGCTCTTCCAGGTGCCGGAGACCGCCTTGCACTCGGAGTCCTGGGCGACGTCCTTCCCGTCACGCTTGAGGACGACCTCGCGGGTGTCGCACTTGGCGCCCTGCTCGGCCCAGTGCGTGAACTTGGCCCGGCTGTAACCGGCCATGGTGCCGGGCTGTGCGACCTTCAGTGCGGCCAGCTGGGTACGGGCCGCCTGGACGGTCACCATGCCGGGCAGCACGTCCCCGGCAGCCGGTTTGGCGTCCCCGCCCCCGGGAGCGGAGTGCGACGCGCCGGCCGGGCCCGGTGGCGCCGACGGCTTCGCGTCCTTGCCGGCCGTACCGGTTCCCGAGCACCCGGCCACGGCCAGCAGCAGCGAGGCCGCCAGGACCGCACCGCGTACACGTATCTGACGTCCCATGAACCCACCCCGCGCCGGCTCCGCACATTGTCGCGGAAAGACTACCCAGAACCGGACATTCAACCGGACGTCACATCGGACACCCAACCGGCCGCGCCCCCCACCGGTGTCGAGGCGGGCCCCCTCGTGGGGCGTTGTCAGTGGCTCTCGCTAGTCTCCCCGCATACCGCAGCTCAGGGGGTCTTCACCCCTTGGTCGATGCTGCGCGCAACCGGATCGGGCAGGCGGAGGGGCACGTACTGATGGCATGGCTGGCGGCGGGCGAGGGGTACGAGATCGCCCTGGTGGAAGGGAAGGTGGCGGCGCGGTCCGCGACCGGCCGTACGGCGGGACGGCAGTTGAAGACGCTGCCCAAGGCGCTGCGCGACCGTCCCGAGGTGGACCGGCTGCGCCGGCTGGCCGAGTGGCTCGACCGGCACGAGGCCGCCTGCATCGCGCAGGTGGACGGCTGGATGGTGTCCTCGCTGCCCGTGCCGACGGCGCTGCTCGCGCAGGTCTGGCCGGACGAGGCTTGGCAGAGCGCGCTGCGCGACATGGCCGTCGTCGGCGAGGACCCCGACGAGGTGGGCTTCCTGCGGGACGCCACCGCATCCGGTGAGCTGAAGGTGGTCAACCTCGACGGCGAGACCGTACGGCTCTCCCCGCGCACGGTGACCCTGCCGCACCCGGTGCTGCTGCCCGACCTGGACGACGTACGGGACTTCGCGTCCGAACTCGGCATCGTCCAGCGCGTCGAGCAGATCCACCGGCCCACCTGGCAGAAGCCCGAGGGGCTCGCTGCCACCGCCACCGAGGTACGGGACTACGCGGGCGGGGTCTTCGCGAACCGCTTCGGCCTGGCCGCCCGGGCGACCGGTCTCGGCTACCGGGTCTCCGGCGGCTACGCGACCTGCAAGGTCCGCGACACCGGCCGGAGCACGGAGGCGGCCGTCTGGATAGGCGAGCCCTACTACGAGGACGAGACGACGACCGGCGCCCTGAGCTGGCACGACGAAGACGGCCGGGCGGTGCTTTTGACCGAGGTCGGACCGGTCGCCTGGTCCGAGGGAATGCGAATGGCCGCGGCGCTGTACGCCGGGCGCAAGATCGAAGAGGGCGGGGACGCGCGATGAGCACCACCACGACCACCACGAAGGCCACCGACACCGCGCACGAGGCCGAGTTGCTGCTCAAGGCCGGTGCCGTGCTGCCCGCCGGCACGCAGGGCGCGGGCCCCGCCGCCGTCGACCTGACCGCCCGCACCTACCGTCACCCCGCCCTCGACGACGACCGCGTCGTCGTCCGGCTGGCCGCCGCCGAACTGGGTCCGGCAGAGGACCTCGCCGCAGGCTTCCTGGGACTCGTGCGCGACGAGGGCGAGCCGCCCGTCGTGGGCCTCGGCCAGCGCCAGGCGCTCGGCTTCCCCGAATGGGTCCTCGTGCACCACCCGCAGGACGGACACCACGCCCTCGCCGTCGTCCCCGAACTCGACCGGCTCGCCCGCCAGGCCAAGACCAAGCCCAAGGCCGCCCTCGACGCCTGCCTCGAACTGGCCGGCCGGCTCGCCGCCTCCGTCCCGCACTTCCTGCCCGTCTTCCACGAGCAGGCCGCCCGCATCTTCCTCGCCGTCGAGAACACCACGTACGCCGCCCAGCTGTTCGGCCGGGCCCGGACCAGCGAGGCCCAGCACGGCCTCGCCGTCGACGAGGACCGCCTCGACGCCGTGTTCCTCGAATTCGCCCTGGTCGGCGCCCTCCCGGTGAAGGTCCTCACCGGCTACGCCAAGGAACTGTCCACCCGTGTCAGCCCCGCCGAGGCCCACGAGCGCTTCCGCCGCCTGTGCGTACGCCGCACCGCCGGCGGGCTGCCGCCCTCCGCGCAGGCCGCGACCGAGCTGCGCCGCCTCGCCCGCGCCGCCGGCCTGACCGGCAGCGAGGCCGAACAGGACTACCTCGCCGAGCTGCTCCCGCTGCCCGCCACCCTGCGCGCCGCGTTCGGCTGGTGGAAGGCCCACCGCAGCGCCCTGATCGCACTGGCCCGCCGGGTCCCCGAAGTACGGGGCACCCTGCTCGGCCTGATGCCGCCCGGCGGCGACGGCGAACTCACCGCCCTCTGGCTGGGCGTCCTGGAGGAATCCGGCGCCACCGCCGGACTCGTCGACGCCGGCCTGCCCGCCGAGCAGCGCTGCTCCGACGGCACCGCCGGATGGCTGGAACGCTTCCACGCCGCCCGGCACAGCGGCTGGGGCTCGCGCCCCACCCTGCCCGCCCTGCTCGACCTGGTCACCCGCGCGGCCGACCGGCTGCGTGCCGAACTCGCGGAGCCCGGCCGCGAAGCGGGCCTGAAGGTGGGCGTCGAGGACGCCGACCTGCTGGACCTGCTGCTCTCCCTCGGCGTCCCCGTCACCGACCCCGAGCCCGACCCCCGGTCCCGCCGGCGCCACGACCAGCTGAACCTGGCCGACTGGGCGCGCTCCGACCAGCGGCGGGACCTGCTCGCCATCGCGGCCGACCAGCGCTTCCGGCCCGCCTTCCGGCGCGCCGCGTACGGCCTCGGCGGTGACGGCGACTCGGTGGACACCGTGCGCCTGCTCGCCGCCTCACCCGGCGGGCGCCCGATGCTCACCGAGTGGATGCACGACGTGGCCGGCGCCTCCACCGCCGCAGGCCTGCCCGGCCTGCCCGACGCCATCCGCCGGCTGACCTGGCTGCCCGCCGAGGCCCTCGAACTCGCCCGCGACGAGGTGGCCGCGGCGGCCGCCGCCGACCTCGGCGAAACCCTCGCCCGCACCCTGCGCACCGGCCTCTTCGAGGAGTACGCCTGGCCCGCGTTCGAAGACGCCCTCGTCGAACTCGCGGACCGCAAGGCCCTGCGCCGCGGGAACCTGACCCTCGTCGAGGCCTGGCCGTACCTCATCGTCGCCAACTCGGTCCAGGTCCGCGTCATCGACGCCGACTCCACCGTGCTCACCCACGACCTGCGGGTGCCGACCGGCGGCTCGTACCGGTACGGGTTCCACTACGTCGACGGCGCCCTCCTCGTCTTCTGGACCTCCTGGAACACCGGCGACGTCCAGGGCTACTGGCACACCGCGCCGGACCACGTCTTCTCCCTCGGCTCGGACCGCACCTACTGGTCCCTGCGGTCCGACCACATCAGCCTCCCCCTGCCCGACGGCGGCCGCGCCACCGGCGGCGGCGTCCTGCACGCCGGGGACACGGCCCTGCCCGCCGAGCAGGACCTGCTGTCCGACGGCACCTCGTACTGGGTGTGGCAGCACCGCGACCAGGACCACGACGGCGGCTGGCGCGAATACGCCCCGGCCGACGGCGCGCGCGGCCGGTACTCCCAGCCCGCCTTCCTCGCCGACGCCCTGCGCGCACACCCCTCCGACGCGGTCCTGTCCGCGCAGTCCGCCTGGCTCCGGCCCGCCCCCGCCGTCGAAGGCTCGGCCCTCGGCACGCCCGCCGGCGGGCTCCTCGGCTGGCACGCCGTACGCCTCCCCGGCCAGGGCTGGCAGGGCTGCGACGCCGCCGGACGCACCGTCCGGACGCCCGAAGGCGGCGACATGCCCGTCGCGGCACTCGCCTTCCCCGGCGACGAACGGCCGCGCGGGCTGACCGTCCGCTGGCGCGAGCTCAGCATCGCCGACCCCGACGGCACCGTCACCGCGACGACCCGCAGCGACCGCGGCGAGGGCTTCGCCACCGGCAGCGTCAGCCTCCCGCCGCTCGCCTTCTGGTACGCCCTGCGCCCCCGCGACCCGGAGGGCTCCGCCGTCCTGCGCACGGCCGACCGCGACACCGTCGGCACCCTGTTGAAGGCGGCCGCCCAGGCCGAGAAGGCCTCCGACCTGCCCGGCCTGGTCACCGCGGCCCTGCCGCAGGTCACGCAGGAGCAGCTGATCGGCGGCATCGTCGAAGTGCTGCGCTTCGCCGTCACCCAGCAGAAGGAGCTGGACGCGGTCGCCGCCCGGCTGGACCCGGACACGGGCGCGGCGGCCGACCGGCCCGAAGGCCCCACCGACGAACTGATCGCCGAAGCGCTGCACGGCCTCGTCGGAACCGGGTACCACCGCTGGGGCGCCCAGACCGACGCCACCCACCGCTACCTGGACGAGCTGGCCCGGGCGTCCGCCGACACTGACGCCGCCGCGGTCCCCGGCCGGCTCCACTTCGACCTGCCCGCCCTGCCGTACTCCGCCCTCCCGTTCACGCCGATGCTGGACCAGCCCGCGGCGATCGCCTACCGGGCCGTCGCCGTCGGTACCACCGACGAGCAGCGGACCGCCCTGTGTACCCTGCTCGCCCAGGTGGACGCCCTCGGGCTGGCCTGCACCGAGGACTCCGCCGACCGCTGGCGCCGCGTGTTGGTCCACCTCGACCAGCGACACCTGAGCACCCCCGACGGCATCGACCGCAACACCTCGTACCGCAGCCTGCTCCCGCTCGGCGGCGGAGCCGTCCTCGCGCTCACCGGGCACGGCACGTCCGTGCCCGACGGCCACGAGTTCGGGGCGCTGCTCCACGACCCCGCCGGCCGCTTCGCCGTCCCCGGCCCCTACACCCTGCGCGGCGACGCCCCGCTCGGCGACCGGGAGCGCGGCCCAGGCTGGCTCACGGCCTTCCTGACCGAGGCCGCCGACCGCGGCCCGGCGCCACTGCGCCCCGAAGCCGCCGACGAGTTCGCCCGCCTCACCGGCGTCTCCGGCACCCTCGCACGGCTGCTGCTGGCCGGTCTGCCGCACATCGACAGCTGGCAGCACCACTTCCTGCCCGCCGAACTGCGCACCGCCCTCGGCGTCAAGGCGGCCGACGCGAAGCACGCCCGGACCGAGCTCAAGAGCCTCGACGCCGAGGTGCGCCGCGCGGTCGTCGCCGCGCTGCTGCCCGCCGACCCGGCGCGACTGTGGACCGACGGCCCGGACGTGGCCGCCGCGGCAGAGGAGTGGAACGGCCGCGTGGGCCGTCGCACGCCCGTGCCCGAGTGGCTGCTCGCCGAGGCCACCCGCGCCGCCGGCACCGGCTGGTCCACGCACAGCGCCCTCGCCGCGGTCCTCGACCCGGCCGCATCCCGGCCGCTCGGCACTGACGTCGCCTGGGAGGTGAAGGGGGACCACGCCGAGCCCCGGGAACCGGCCACCGAGCCGTTCACCTCGGCCGTCCTGACCGGCGCGCTGACCCTGACGGCCTGGATGGCCCACCGGCTGCCCGCCGGGGACCCACTGAGGGCCGCCCTGCCGCCCGCCCTGACCGCCGTACGGCAGCGGCTCGCCGCACCGGAACTGCTCCTCACCATCGGGCACTACACCAGCCTCCCCGACTTCCGGAAGGCCGCGGGCACACCGACCGAGACGGGCGAGGGCTACGAGCGGTACGGCGCGGTCGTCATGGCGACCCACGACGACCGGCCCAAGCCCGCGCTGAAGACGGCCCTGCTCGACTCCACCGGCTCCGACCCGTACCTGCCGGCGCTGCGCGGCGACGACCAGCAGCCGTCCGCAGTGGAGACGGCGCTGCGGGCCGTCCACGACCCGCGTTTCGCCGCCCTGCTCGCCGACCCGGGAGCCCCGGCCACCGCCGCCGTGGACGCGGACGGTACGTGGTGGCCACAGGACCCCGGCCGCTCGGTGCCCGAGCTGGTGGCGGAGGTCCGCGAGGCCCACGGCCTGGGCGCGGACGCCGCCACCGTGTACCTGGCCCTGCTCGCCATGCCCGACCCCACCGACCGCAACGTGGCGCGCTGGACGGGCTGGAAGCCGGCCCGTCTGAAGGCGGCCCGCGCCGAACTGGCCGCCACCGACCTCGTGGTGACCGCCTCCCGGACCCGCGCAGGACGCTCCCTGTTCCTGCCCGGCGGCTGGGCCGACATGCCCTCGCCGGTACTGCCGGTGGAACGGTGGAAGCTGCCGATGTACGGGCTGGCCCCCGGCGGGCGGCCGGTCCTGGGCGTCCTGGTGCCGGACGAGCCGGCCGCGGACCTCTACCGGCGGGCCTGGCAGCGGGTCCGCGAGGGCGACGTACCGCGCTTCGAGGCACTGAAGGTCAAGCGCACCCGCCCGCGCCGCCGCTGAGTGCAGGGCGCGGATCTCCTGGGCGGGGCGGCGCGCTGCGCCGCCCCGCCCGGCCCGGCCCCCGCGCCCACATCCCACTGACTTCGCACGTCTTCCGAAGGACACGAACGCCATGACCGCGACCGAAACGACCGCCCCGGCCCCCGCCCCGCGGCAGGTCCTGCCCGCCGAGGAGCGGTACGCCGCCGAACTCGCCTTCCTCGCCGCCCAGGACACGGGCCCCCGCCCGCCCGGCTGGGCGCTCACCCCGCGCGCCGTCGTCACCTTCGTGTGCGGCAGCGACGGCGCCGAACTGGCCCTGCCGGGACGCCGGCGCGCCGGACTCCCGGCCAAGCTCGTCATCGCCCCGAAGTTCGTCGGCGAACGCGCCCTGGTCGAACGCTGCGTGGTCACCCTCGCCGGCGAACGCGGCCTGCTGCTCACCGGCGAGCCAGGCACCGCGAAGTCGATGCTGTCCGAACTGCTGGCCGCCGCCGTCTGCGGCACCAGCGCGCTCACCGTGCAGGGCACCGCCGGCACCACCGAGGACGCCTTCCGCTACGGCTGGAACTACGCGCTGCTGCTCGCCCAGGGCCCCACCTCCCAGGCGCTCGTCGACTCCCCGGTGCTCTCCGCCATGCGGACCGGACGCGTGGTCCGGGTCGAGGAGATCACCCGCTGCCTGCCCGAAGTACAGGACGCACTCGTGTCGATCCTGTCCGACCGGCGGGTCAGCGTGCCCGAACTGACCGCCACCGAGGACGCGGTGGTCTGCGCAGCCCCCGGGTTCACCGTCATCGCCACCGCCAACCTGCGGGACCGCGGAGTCTCCGAGATGTCCGCCGCCCTCAAGCGGCGCTTCAACTTCGAGACGGTCGCACCGATCGCGGACGCCGACGCCGAAGCCACCCTGATCCGCCGCCAGGCGGTCGCAGCCGTGCAACGGGCGGGCGCGGCGTTCGGAGTCGACGACGCGGTGCTCGACGCGCTGGTCACGGTCTTCCGGGACCTGCGCTCGGGCCGTTCGGCCGAGGGCTGGGACGTGGAACGCCCCGGCACGGTCATGTCCACTGCCGAGGCGGTCCAGGTGGCGGCCTCGCTGGGCGTCGCTGCGGCGTACCTGCCCGGCGGCGACGTCCTGGACCTGCTGCCCGGACACCTGCTGGGCGTGGTCCGCAAGGACGACCCGGCCGACCACGGCCGCCTGCTGGGCTACTGGGACGGCCCGGTCCGCCGCCGGGCCGAAGACGGCTCCGCGATGTGGCGCCGCCTCTGGGACCTCCGCGGGAGCCTGCGATGACCGCACCGGGCCGATCCGCCACCCCCGCGGACCGCCTTTCGCCCGTACCGGCCGATCCGGTCCCGGAGACCGGCGGGAACACCGATCCGGCTGCGGCCGCGGCTGCCGATCCGCGGGACGCCGTGGGCGCGCTCGCCGCGTCCCGCGCGCCGTACCTGCTGGGCGTACGCCACCACAGCCCCGCCCTGGCGGCAGTGGTGCCGGCGCTGCTGGACGCCTCGGAGGCGGACGTGGTGTGCGTCGAGCTGCCGACCGACTTCCAGTCGTGGCTGGAGCACTTGGCGGACCCCGAGACCGTGGCCCCCGTCGCCCTGGCGGGCACGGGCCGGGAGGGCGGGCCGGCGTTCTACCCGTTCGCGGACTTCTCCCCGGAGCTGGCTGCGGTCCGCTGGGCGCGCGCCCGCGGTGTGGAGGTCCGCTGCTGCGACCTCCCCCTGACCGACCCCGCCTGGACCTCCGGGCTTCCGGACCGGCCCGCACCGGGCGACCCGGGCACGGAGTCGGACCGGGCCTCGCTCGGGACGCCCGCAGCGGGTGCGGCGCCGGGGCGGCGGCTCTTCGCGCAGGCGTTGACCGCCGCCGGGACCGGACGGGACGGCGATGACCTGTGGGACCGGGCCGTGGAGGTACTGGCCCCGGGCTGCGCGCCCGAGGCCGTCCGCCGGGCCGCCCTCGCCGTGGGCTGGGCCCTGCGTCAGGACGGGCCCGTCCCCGCGACCGACCTGGCCCGCGAGGCCCACATGCGCAGCGTCATCGACGCAGCCGCCTCCGGGGGCAGGAAGGTCGCCGCACTCATCGGCGCCTTCCACGCCCCGGCCCTCCTCGACGCCGTAACCCCCCTGGGCGACGACGTCTCCACCGAGGCCGCGGACGCGGCCCCGGGCGGGGACACCGTGGCCGACATTTCGGCCCCGGCAACGGCCGGGGCGCCGACCCGGCCCGACCCGGTGGCGGGGAGCCGCGCAGCGGCGGTCGTGGGCTCCGGTCCTGCAGCGGCAGGGGCAGGGGCAGGGGCAGGGGCAGGGGCAGGGGTACGGTCGGGCACCGAGGTGCCCGGACCGGCAACGGTCCGTACGCCCGGTACGGGCGCACCTGCCGACCCCGCCCCCGGGCCGGGAGGCGGCGAGCGGGTCGTGACCTCGCTCGTGCCGTATTCCTTCGACCTGCTCGACTCCCGCTCCGGTTACCCCGCCGGCATTCGGGATCCGCTCTGGCAGCAGGCCGTGCTGGAGGCCGGCGGCGATGCGCTGCGCGTGCGTGACGCCGCCTCCATCGCCGTCACCGGCGTCTGCCGGGAGCTGCGCCGTGCCGGGCACACCGCCGGGACCGGCGAGGCCGCCGAGACGCTGCGGCTCGCCTGCGACCTGGCCGTTCTGCGCGGGCTGCCCGCCCCCGGCCGGGGCGAACTCCTGGAGGCCGTCACCACCGTGCTCGGCCAGGGCGAACTGTTCGGCCGGGGAAGGGCTTTGGCCCGGGCGTTGGAGACCGTGCTCGTCGGCACCGCCCGCGGCCGGATCACCCCGCACGCCCCCCGCTCCGGACTCGGCCCCTCCGTCGAGGCGGAGTTGGCGCAGCTGCGGCTGCCGGGCCCCGACGACCCCGCCCCGCGCGAGGTCCGCCTCGACCCGCTCCGCTCCCCGCTCGACCGCCACCGCGAGGTCCTGCTCCAGCGACTGGCCGTCTGCGGGGCCTCGTACGGGGAGCCCCTCGACGTGGCCGCGACCGGCGACGGCACCGCCCTCGGCACCAAGTGGCGGCTGACCTGGACGCCTTCCGTCCCGGCCCGCCTCGACCTGGCCGGCGTCCGCGGCGTCACCGCCGCCCAGGCCGCCGCCGGGACGCTGCGCGAGAGCGCCCGCCGCGACGCCGCCGAGGGCGGGCCGACCCCGGCCCAGATCCTCGCCGGCCTGGCCGCCGCCGCGCGCTGCGATCTGCCCGCGCTGGTCGACGTACGGCTCGACGAGGCCGCGCACACCCTCCCGCAGACCGCGACCCTGCCCGAACTCCTCGCCGCACTCGACCTGCTGGAGGGACTGTCCCGCGGGCACTTCCCCGGCGCCACCGAGGCCTCCCGCACCGCCGCGGCTGCGCTCACCGGCCTCCTGCTCGAAGCCGCCGTACGGTCCCTGCCCGGCCTCGCCGGCAGCGAGGACCACGCCGACGCGCGCGCCCTCGTGGCCCTGGCCGACCGGGCCGCGACCCTGCACCTTGGCCTGCGGCTCGACTCCGCCCTGGCCGAACTGGCCGCCACCGCTTCCCCGTTGATGCAGGGCGCGGCACTGGCCGTACGGGTCCTCCTCGATCTGGATCCGGCCGACGCCCTCGGCGACCGCGCCGCCGGCTGGATCGACGGCGCCGGCACGCCCGACGGCCGGCGCTCCCTCGCCCGCCGCCTCGGCGGCGTCCTGGCCGCCGCCGGTCCGCTGCTCCAGTCCTCCATGGCCGCCCTCGCCCCGGTCCTCGACCGGATCGACGGCCTCGCCGACCAGGAGTTCCTGGACCGTCTCCCGGCCCTGCGCGCAGGCTTCGACGTACTGACCCCGGCGGCCCGCGACCGGCTGCTGGACACCATCACCGAGCGGCTCGGCGACCGGCTCGACCTGTCCCTCGACGCACCGCCCGCCCTGCTCGCCCTGTGGGCCGCCGCGGACGCCGCCGGCGCCGCAGCGCTCAAGGCCCTGCCGTTGCCGGCCCGGGAAGAGACCCCGCAGAGCCCGGCCACCGGCCCCGGTGCTGACACGGCCGTACCGCCCGTACCCGCACCCCTGCGCCCGGACCGGAGGCTGGCCCCCGCCGACCGCTGGCGCCTGCTGCTCGGCCGCGAGCGCGACCGGCTCCCCGCCGGCGCCCGCCGCTACGCCCGGGCCCTCGACGAGCTGTACGGCGGCGGCCGCGGCGAGGGCGCCGCCGACCTCGAAGGCGGATGGGGCAACGGCGGCGGCCAGGAGCCCTCGTTCCCCTCGGCCCGCGAATGGTCGCAGGAGCTGGAAGCGCTCTTCGGTACCGACGTGCGCGAAGAAGTGCTCGCCGATGCGGCCGACGCGGGCCGCTCCGACGTACTGAGCCAGCTCGACCCGTCGACCGTCCGCCCCTCCGTCGAACTGCTCGGCTCCGTCCTGGCGCTCGCCGGCGGCATGCCGGAAACCCAACTCGCCCGACTGCGCCCCCTGGTCAGGCGGCTGGTCGACGAACTCGCCAAGGAGCTGGCCACCCGGCTGCGCCCGGCACTCTCCGGACTCGCCACCCCGCGCCCCACCCGCCGCCCCGGCGGCAGGCTCGACCTGGCCCGCACCCTGCGGGCCAACCTCGCGCACACCCGCCGCCTCGACGACGGCCGGGTGGTCGTCGTCCCCGAACGGCCCGTGTTCGGCACCCGGGCCCACCGCGAGGCCGACTGGCGGCTGATCCTGGTCGTGGACGTCTCCGGGTCCATGGAAGCATCGGTCATCTGGTCGGCGCTCACCGCCGCCGTCCTCGGCGGCGTACCCACCCTGTCCACCCACTTCCTGGCCTTCTCCACCCAGGTCGTCGACCTCACCGACCGGGTCGATGACCCGCTCTCGCTGCTCCTGGAGGTCCGCGTCGGCGGTGGTACGCACATCGCTGCGGGACTGGCCCACGCACGCTCCCTGATCACCGTGCCGAGCCGCACCCTCGTCGTCGTGGTCAGCGACTTCGAGGAGGGCGCGCCGATCGGCGGACTCCTCGGTGAGGTCCGGGCGCTGGCCGCGTCCGGGGCCCACCTGCTGGGCTGCGCCGCGCTCGACGACGCCGGGGCGCCCCGGTACTCGGTCCCGGTCGCCCGGCAACTCGTCGCGGCCGGCATGCCGGTGGCCGCCCTCAGTCCGCTCGCCCTCGCCCGCTGGGTGGGCGACCGCCTCCGTGGAGAATCCCGTTGAGTACCGACCTGTTTCCGCCCGTCGCCCCCGAGGTCCTCGCCGAGGCCGTCGAGAGCCTGACCGCCCGGCTGCGCAAGAAGCTCGACGCCGCCATCGAGGGGTGCGCCGCGGGCGCCGTCCGGGCCGACGGCGGGGACGTGACCGTCCGCTTCGGCGAAGACGCGCTCGTCACCCTCCGGCCGGGCCCGACCGGTACCGTCACCACCGCGGAACAGGCCCTCTGCACCTGCCTGTTGGCGCCGCGATGCCTGCACCGGGCCGCGGTGCTCGGTGCGGCGCCGCTCGCCGATGCGGCGCCCTTGCCGGATCCGCAGCCGGATCCGCAGCCGCGGCCGGATCCGCAGGCGCGATCGCAGCCGGATCCGCAGGCCCAATCGCCGGCCGACCCGGCGGTAGCACCCACCGCGGAGCAGGACGCCGCGTCCGACGCTGCGCCCGCCGACGTCCCGCACGTCCTCACCGCCGCCCAGCTCGACGCGGCGGCCGCGCTCTGGCAGGCCGCCGCCGAAGCCCTCGCAGCCGGTGTCACGGCCGCCGGCGCGGTGGTCCAGGCCGAACTGCTGCGGGCCGCCCATACCGCGCGCCTCGCCCGGCTGCCCCGGGCCGAGGCCGCCACCCTGCGCGTCGTACGAGGCCTGCGCGCCGCCCGGGAGCGCAGCGGCTCCCACCGGCTCGCCGACCTCACCGGAGCGTTCCGCGAACTCCTGCACACCGCTGGACTGCTGGCCTCCGGTACGGCCGGCCCGGCACTGACCGGCACCGCACGCCGCGCCTACCAGCCGGGCGGCAGCCTGCGCGTGTACGGCCTGTGCCGGGAGCCGGTCCTCTCGGCCACCGGATACGGGGGAGTGGTCACCCACCTGCTCGCTGCGGACGGCTCCCGCCACTCCGTCTCCGACGTCCGCCCCGGTGGCCCGGCCCGCGCCCGCGGCGCCGGCTCCGCCTCCGTAGCCCTCGGCGGAGCCGTCCTCGACCACGCGGGACTCGCGCGCGGGGGATTCCTCATCGCCGGGGCCACCGTCTCCGCCGACGGCCGTCTCGGCGCCGGCAGCGGGGTCCGGGCGACCCCGCTGCGCGGAATCCCGTGGACCGCGGAACCCGCCGCGGCGCTCTTCGCCCGCCCGGCGGCCGAGGCCGTGGCCGGCCAACTCGCCGACCGGGACACCGACCCGGACGGCGCCGACGCCGCGCTCCTCGGCTGCGAGGTCACGGTCGTCGGCGCGGCCGGTGAAGACCTCCTGGTCCGCGAGGTACGACCGGACGCGCCCCTGCTGCGGCTGCGCGCCGCCCACCCCCACCCCGAACTGCCCCACACGGCCAACCTGCGCCGGATCGCCGCCCATCCGGGCCTGGTGCTGCGCGTCCTGGGCCGCCCCGACCTGGATCGCGCCGCCACCCTGCGCCCCCTCGCCGTCGGACCGGTCGCCGGCGCGGAGTACACGCTGCGCCTGCCCGAGGAGTGGCTGGGCCGCGCCGACCTCGGCTACGACCTCCTCCAGGGCAGCCACTTCCCGCCCCGGACCGCCGCAGCCCCGGAGCCGGCCCCGGCCGCTGTCGCCGTCGACGCTCCGGACCCGCTGACCGACTCGCCGCTGTGGCGGGTGCGCCGACTGCTCGAAGCCGGGGTCGCGGGCGGCCGGCGCGCCGTCGCCGAGGCGGCACGCACCACCGAGCCGATCACTTCGTACGGGCCGCTGCGCCGGGCCGGCTTCACGGCGGCGGCGGAGCTGGCCACGGCCCTCGCCGCCGAGGCGGACCGACGCCCCCGCGACGCCTTCGGCCGTCTGACGAACCCCTCGCCCGACGCCTACGCCTGGGCCTGGCTGGCTGCATCCACCCACCTGGCCGCAGCGGAACGCTCCTTGGTGGCCGCGTCCTGGTCCTGAGGCGTGTCTTATTGGTTTGCGGCCGGTCGGACCGGTCGGATAGGAAGCTCGCATGCTAAAGGGCAGCAAGGTCGGGCTCAGGGCCCGGCACGAGGAAGACATTCCGATCCTGCGGGCCGAGCTCTACGACGACGTGGTCAACGGGTCGCGGGCCGAAAGCGGGCCGTGGCGGCCGATCTCGCCCGGCTCGAAGGATCCGCGGCTCTTCGTGGACGACAAGGAGCAGGGGCACGTCCCGTTCTCCGTGGTGGAGTTGGACGGCGGCACGCTCGTCGGCACCGCGACGCTCTGGGGCATCGACAACCACAACCGGGCCGCGCACATCGGGTTGGGGCTGCTGCCGTCCTCCCGCGGCAAGGGCTACGGCACCGACGTGGTCGGGGTGTTGTGCCACTACGGTTTCGTCGTGCGCGGCCTGCAGCGGCTGCAGATCGAGACGCTGGCGGACAACGCCGCGATGCTGCACTCCGCCGAGCGCAACGGCTTCGTCCGCGAGGGCGTGCTGCGCTCTTCGGCCTGGGTGCTGGGCGAGTTCCTGGACGAGGTGCTGCTCGGGCTCCTCGCCCAGGACTGGAAGCCGAACTCGACGGCCCAGGACGGTTGAGGCGGCCGGCTCAGCCGAAATTGCACTCGGCGAGGCCCGTGCGCCATGCGTTGGAGTCGTCCACGTAGGGCGCGTACACCCAGCCGGCGCTGTTGCCGTACCAGCCGGCGGCGTGCCACTCGTTGTCGACGTAGTACCAGACGTTGCCCTGGTTGGCGATGTTGTCGCCGCGCTTCCAACACAGGACGTCGACGTAGTCCCCGTTGAAGACGTCCGAGAGGGTGACCTTGCCGGATCCCGCGGAGTGGTAGGCGTAGATTCCCGCCCCGTGCGCGGTGGTCAGGCGGGTCCACCCGCTGGTGGCGGAGGCGGTGGTGATCCCCGTGGCCAGCGCGCCGACCGTCAGGGCCGCGACCGTCGCGGCCATGGCGCCGCGGCGCCCGAGCATGAACTTCATGGCTGTCTCCTGTCGGAAGTGGACTGCCGGGCCCGTCCACCGGGTCCGGCGATGGGGCCAACCATCGGCAGCGGCGCCGGTGTCCGACAAGGCCCTTCGACGTGCCGGGACAAGCCCGGACAGCTTCGGACGGGACGGTCTCCAGGTCACTGCGGAGTTGGCCGGTCGAGCCGTTCCGGGGCCGGGCGGGACCCTCGTAGGATCCGGCCACCCGGCCGCCGTGGGACACCTTCGGACAGGCCGGTCCAGGGGGACGGAGCGGGGGAAGCCATGACGGGGCAAGAGCGGCAGGGGCCGCGGCGGCCGGAGTCGGTCGCGGAGTTCATCGGGGAACTACGGGCGCTCAAGGTGGTGGAGGGGCTGTCGCTGCGGGAGTTGCAGCGGCGCACGGGGCTGCCCCGGTCCACCATCGCGTACGCGCTGCGGACGGACAGGCCGGCGCTGCCGCCTTGGGACCGGGTGGCGGGGCTGCTGCGCGCGCTGGGCGTGGCGGAGGAGGCACTGCCGGGGTGGAAAGCGGACTGGACCCGGCTCCGGCTGGCCCCTCAGGACGGGCGGCCGGAGCCCCTGCCGGGTGAGCCGGACGCTCCGGGTGGTGCTGTAGGGGCTCCCGCTCCCGCTCCCGGCCCCGGCCCCGGGGAGCCGGGCGAGCGGTCGAGACCCCCGCGCGGGGTGTCACGGCAGCGGATCGCCGCGCACGCGGTGACCCTCGTGCTCGGCGCCTGCCTCGGCGCCGGTGCGGTACTGGCGCTGAGCGGGGGCGCCCCGGCCGGGGTCAAGGCCGGGTTCCCGGTGGAGGAGCAGCCCTGCCCGCCGCCCACCGCGAACCCGCGCCCCTCCCTGCGGGCGCCGGCGGCGGGGGCGGCCCGTACGGCGAAGGAACCGCCCGCCTGGGTGGGTCGGGTCACCTCCGGGCAGGAGATCCTCTCCGGTACCGATGTGGCGCTGCCCGTCCTGTCCCCGGTGACCGAGGGGGACGCGCTGGTCGTCAGCATCATGCTGACCAGCTCCTGCCCCGGCCCGGTCACGGTCACCGACACGCAGGGGGACACGTTCCGCATCGTCGGCGACGAGACCGACGCCGCCCGGCACCGGACGCTGATCCTGGCCGCCTTCGGGGCGCACCCGCTCGGCACGGCCGACTCGCTCCGCGCTACGTACCCGCACGCGAGCAAGTACCACATCGCCGTCGACGAGTTCCGCGGCATCGGCGCGGCCGTCGGACATGCGCAGGCCCACGGGGAGACCGGCGGGACGGCCTTCAGTACCGGCTCGACCCGGCTGGAGTGCGCCGCCGGGGACCTGATGGTGGGTGCGGTCGGCACCAACACCGGCTCCGCGCCCGTGTTCACCGCCGAGTGGACGGCGATGCCCATGCTCCATCTCTCGTCCTACCGGCTCACCACCGCCTATCGGGTCGTCCCGGCGGCCCAGACCTGCGCCGCCACGGGCACCACCACGGCCCAGTGGGCCGCGGCGGCGGTGGTGTTCCGCTGAGTGCGCTCCGGCCCGCCGGCCCGGTGTCCTTCGGCCGGGCCGCCCGGCGGACGACACGGGCACCCGCGTCATGCCGGGCGAACCGCGCGGGCAGGGCGGGGGTCGGCCTCATGCCAGGGCTTTGGGAGGACGGGTGCGCGGTGGTCGGGGCCCGCTCAGCCAGGCGGCCAGCGTCGCGAAGTCCGCGGGCCCGAGTCCGAAGCGGGGGTCCACGCGGTGCAGCAGGGCACGGCCCGGGTGGTGCGCGGCCACCCAGGTCCGGTCGTAGGCGCTGATCTCGTCGTCGACCCAGACGAACGGCCGGCCGGCGGCGTGGTCGACGAGGGCGCCGGTCTTCCAGTGGATCCGCTCCCGTTCGCCGTCCTCGGACGGGTCGGGCCAGGCCACCACCGGCAGTTGCGGCAGTCCGATCCGCGGCGCGACCCACGCGTTCGCGTCGGCCGTCCAGGTCGTGGCCCACACCAGTTCGCACGGCAGTGCCAGGAGGGAGGGCCCGAGGGCGGGATCGAGCCGGGCGAGCAGCGGATTCGCGTCGATCCGCGTCCCGTACGTGGGATAGCCGTCCGGCAGCTCTTCGGCGGTGGCCCCGAACGGGATGAGCGGCCCGTCGACGTCGAGGAACAGCAGGGGGAGGGGGCTGGAGCGCTGCGCCGGGCTGCTCATGGCGGCACGATAGCCGCCGCCCTCCCGGGCGTGGAACCGCGGGCGGTGCGATCCCCTCTCCAAGGACGAGGGGGACGACCATGACGAGGGAAGCTGTGACCGTGGCGCGCAGAGCGGCGGTGGCGGGGCTGCTGTGCGCCGTGCTCGCGGCCTGTGGCACGCGGCACGCGGGGGAGGCGGCCGCGCCGCCCGCGCCGGTGAAGGAGACGTGCGGCCTCGACCGGACGACGGGCGGCGGCACGGGTCTGCCGGACCCGCCGACGGAGGAGCAGGGCGGCGCCAACGCCGGTCCGCCGACGGATGAGGAGACGGGTGGGTATGCCGGTCCGCCGACGGATCAGGAGACGGGTGGGTATGCCGGTCCGCCGACGGATGAGGAGACGGGCGGGTACGCCGGACCGCCCACCGATCAGGACACCGGGGCTCCGGATCCGCCGACCGACGGGGACATCACCAATGGGGCGGGTCCCTGCGGCGGTGCCGGATGGTTCGACATGACCCGGGACTTCAACGCCTACTACGCCCGCCAGCGCACCGACTCGGACCAGTTCCTGCCCGAGCAGGCCGTACGGGAGGCCCGCGTCCGCAAGGGGCGGGACGCCGGCGAGGCGCTCGTGACCTTCACGACCCGGTCCGTCGGCAAGGGCCTCGGGGAGGACGCCCGCCGGGTGGCGCAGGTGTTCGTGGCGTGGCGGCAGCAGGTGTACGGGGACCGGGGCACGGTGTCGGTCCGGACCCCGGAGGGAGAGGTGGTCGCGAGCGCGGCCTGGTGAGGCGGCGTCAGGGCCTCCCCGTCACGGCCACTGCGCGTCCCAGAACGCGCAGTGGTGCTCGGCGGCCCCGTCCACCACGCGGGTCCCGTCCGACCCCGGCGCGAAGGAGAGTACGGAACCTGCGGAGCCGAGCGGCGGCCACGCGGCGGGGGGCCTGCCGGTGCGGGCGAACGCCGTCCAGTAGCCGGTCATCCGCTCGGACAGCGCGCGCTGGGGCCCGGTGAGGGCGGCATCCATGGTGAACAGGTAGGGGAGTTCGAAGCCGTGCGAGGCGCCGTACGGGAGGCCCTCCACCTCGGGCAGGCCGGTGAAATTGGGCGCGTCGCGGTCGCTGAACCGGTAGGCGTGGACCGGCACGTGCCGGGCCAGTGCCCGGCCGTCCCGCAGCGCCGGGCAGATGAACGAGGCGTCGGACAGTACGGCGGCCCAGGCCAGCGCGGGCGTCGGGTACGCGGCCACCGAGTACCGGGACGTGACGGCCGGGACGGCCGCGGCGCCGAACGACTGCTCCACCCGGGCCCGGTAGGCAGCCCCGTCGGGGATGGGGAAGGCGGCCAGGCCCTGCGCCAGGAAGATCCTCATCTCGTCCCGGTTGACGCCCTCGATCACCGGCACCCGGTGGAATCGGCCGCCCTCCAGGGCCGCCCGGGGTTCCTCGGGCAGCAGGTGGTTGCCGTAGGAGACGAGCGAGAACCGCTGCATCAGTTCCGGGGTCGTGAGCGTCGCCGCGTCCTTCCCGCGCAGGCAGTCCAGGACGGCGCTCGGCTCGGGCCGGTCGCAGCCGAGCCCGGTCGCCGTCGCGACCCCGTCCGCGACGGTGCGCTGCTCGGGCACGAAGGGCTCGTACCGGCCCAGGGTGGGCAGCAGCGAACGGGGCGGCATGGTGGTCGAGCAGGAGCCGCTCTGCAGGAGCGCCCGCTGGAACAGGCCGCCCGAGGCCGGTGAGGTCAGGTGCGCGCAGACGCTGAGCCCGCCCGCGGACTCGCCGAACAGTGTCACGTCGGAGGGGTTGCCGCCGAAGCGCGCGGCGTTGGACCGTACCCAGCGCAGTGCCGCCTGTTGGTCGGCGATGGCGAAGTCGGGGGCTCCGCCGAGGGCCGGGTGCCCGAAGAGGCCGAAGATCCCGAGCCGGTAGTTGACGGTGACGACGACGGCGTCGCCCTGGACGGCCAGCCGCTGCGGCCGGTACAGGTCGCCGGCCCCGTTGGCGAAACCACCGCCGTGGAACCAGACCATGACGGGCCGCCGCTGTCCGCCCCGGCCCGCGTCCGTGGCTGCGGTCGGGCCCGTCGGCGCGGTGACGTTCAGGTACAGGCAGTCCTCGGAGCCGCCGGGTCCGCCCGGCCCGATCGGCGGCAGCTGCATGCAGCGCGCCCCCGGAGCCCCGGCGTCGCGCACACCGGTCCAGCGGGCGGCGGGTTGCGGCAGCCGCCAGCGCAGCGGGCCGGTCGGCGGCGCGGCGTACGGGATGCCCTCGAAGGTGCGGTACGTGCCGTGCGCCGTGCCGCGGACCGGCCCCCGGTCGGTGTCCACCACGGGCCGGTCCCCGGCGCGCGCGCCCGCCGCGGCGGACACTGGTCCGGCCGCGGTGGCGAGCAGGAGCAGGGCGCAGCACACGGCGCTCAGCCGTCGTGCGAAGCGGGCACGGGACACGTTCGGCCGCCTTTCGTCGCTTTCTCCGTACCCCGCAAGCCGCTATCGACGCCGGAGCGCGCCGCGTACGTAGGCCGCCTGGCCGGCGTGCTGGAGGTCGTCGGAGAGGATGCTGACCAGCCGTACCCCCAGGGTGACCGGCGGGTCCCAGCCCGCGTCGACCACCCGGTCCAGATCGGCGGCGGCGAGCCCGCGGACGAACTCGGTGCTCCGCTCGTGGACGGCGTCGAAGTACCCGAGCAGCAGCTCGTCCGATGCGACGCGGACCCTCCCGACCTGCTGGGCGGTGTGCCCGTAGCCGGTGGCCTCGGCGGGCAGCGGCAGGGAGAACCGGGTGAACCAGCCCTGGGCCGTCCAGACCTGCTCCAGACCCGAGGCGTCCGCCACGTGGTCGTCCTGCACCCGGGTCAGGTGCCACACCAGCCACGCGATCGAGTTCGCCCCCGGGTCGAGGCGGGCGTTCAACTCCTCGGCAGAGAGGCCCTCGACGACGTCGTGCACCACCTCGCGGATGCGCCCGTACGCATCGGCCAGTACGTCCGTAGCCTTCATGAACCGTCCCCAGACCTGTCCGTGACACTCCTGACATGACGTCGCGCGACGCCATCCGGCGGCGTCTGCGACGTACGGCATCGGCCGGTGCCCGTGGCGACCGGCCGATGGGCGAACCGGTACGCGGCTACATCGGATCCATGCCCCGATCGTCGATCTTGCCCTCCTGCTCGCTCTGTTCCTGGAGCCGGCGGGCCTTGTCCTGGAGCCTTCGGCGCTCTTCCGGATCGGTGGAGCGTTCGGCGGCCTTGCTCAGCTCCTGCGCCTTCTCGCGCAATTGCCGGACCCGGCCTTGGGATTCGCCTGCGCTCATGACCACTCCTCGGGTGTGGGGGTAAGGAGGCCGGATTCAGCGAACCAGCAGCGCCGCGCGGACGCATCTCGAACCGTCGCCTCCGGTGGCCGGTCGGGGAGCGGCTCCCCCGTTTGCCCGCCCCGTATGGCGCAGCGGAGCGGGGTGCCGCTGAATGTGACCAAGCGTGCGCTTCCCATGACGCACGTTGACCGGCGTGCGATGTGTAGACCCGCGCATCGGCGAACGGAGCTTTCCATGAATGACCGCATCACGCTCGCGGCGTCGCAGGACGACGATCCCCGCGAGCTCCCCGACACCACCGGCGCGCCGACCCCGACGAGTGCCGAACCGATACGCACCCTGCTGGAGACGGCCGGCACCTGCCGCCCGCTTGAGGAAGTGGCCGAACGGGTGAGCCTCCTCAAGGACGAGGGTCGGGGCCCCAACCCCGGCCACCAGGCGCTGCGGGCGGCTGCCGTCGGACGCCCGATCCGGGACGTGGCGCTGCTGGTCGGCATCCTCGGGACGGACGAGGACGAGGACGACGGGCCCGCGGCACCCGGGCGGACCGCCCGGCCCGCCGAGTCCGCCGTCCCGCCACGGCCCACCGAGCCGCCACGGCCCACCGAGCCGCCACGGCCCACCGAGCCGCCACGGCCCCCCGAGACGGCACGGCCCTCCGAGACGGCCCAGCCCTCCGAGACGTCCGAGCCGGCTCGGACGGCCGGGCCCACGACCGCCGGCCCGACCACGACCACCGCGCCCCCCGCGCCCGCCGGACCCACCTGGGCCGTGCGGTCCGCCCCGGTGGCGCCGCCCGTCCGGCCCGTCCGGTCCGCGCATCCCGCCGGGGAGCGCCCCGCCGCGCCACGGGCACGGCACGAGCCGCCCTACGAGGATCCGGACTCGTACGACGAGCCCTACGACGAGCCGTACGAATCCCCGAACCGGTACCGGCGCCCGTACGGGCGCACCGCGAAGGGCGTCCCGGACCCCGGCGCCCGATCGGGAGCGCTGCGGCACGTGCTGCGCTGGCCGGTGGCCGCGGCCCTGTTGGTCTGCGGCGTCCTGCACCTGCCGAGTGATGTGTCGGCCCTCCCGTCGCAGACCCCGGTCGCCTTCCTTCCGCTGCTGGCCACCGTGCTGTGCCTCGGGCTCGGCGCGCTGCTCGCGGTGCGCGACACGCCCGGGGCGTGGCGGGCCGGTGCCGTGGCGGCCGTCGGCGTCGTCACCCTGCACGTGGTCGGCGGAGTCACGGGGTTCGACCCGTTGGAGGGGGCGGTGAGCGCCTCCCTCGCCTGGGCGGGTGCCACGGCGGTGCTCTGCGCCGCGGCCGCCGCGGTCCTGGCCGGCATGGCCCTCGTGAACCGGTCGCCGCAGGCCCGGGCGGGCGCCGACGGCTGACCGCGCGACGGGAGCGGGGCCGGCATCCGCCGGTTCCGCCCCCGTGGCATGCGTACCGCGGTGCTACGCCAGCAGGTTGACCCCGTGGGTGAACACCCGGGGGAGCCGCGCGGCCAAGGGCACGATCCGCCCCGCGAGCCGGGGCTGTTGGCGTGCCCAGAGCAAGGACGCGGTCAGTGTGCGGTAGCTGCGCGACAGCTCCCGCCAGGCCCGCTCGTACGCCTGCGGCCGGCCCTCCCGTACGCAGCGGACGAGTTCGGCGGCGGCGGTCACGGCCAGGGTCAGCCCCTCGCCGGTCAAGGCGTCGACGTACCCCGCCGCGTCCCCGACGAACAGCACCCGCCCCGCCACCCGTACCCGGGCCCGCTGGCGGAGCGGCCCGGCGCCGCGCACCTGCGAACCGGTGCTTCCGGCCAGCCGTGAGCACAGCAGCGGGAACCGGGCCAGCTGTACGTCGAAGGGGGTGCGCTCGGTGGTGAGGACCGCCACGCCGACCCGGTCGGGCCCCAGCGGGGTCACGTACGCCTCGCAGTGCGCCGACCAGTGGACCTCGACCAGGTCGCTCCAGGGCTCCACCGCGTAGTGGCGGCGCAGTCCGTACCGGGGTGATCGGCCGGGGGCGGGCGGCGCCACCAGGCCCAGGCCGCGCCGGACGGGGGAGTGGAGGCCGTCCGCCGCCACCAGGTGGCGGGCCGTCAGGCCGGCCGCGCCGACGCGGTCGTCGTCCTGACGGACCTCGCCGACCCGCCGCGCGAGCACCCGTACGCCCAGCCGGTCGGCCCGGTCCGCCAGCGCGGCTTGGAGGACGGTCCGGCGGGTGCCGAGACCCGGTCCGGCGCGGAACCGCCCTTCCGCGTGCAGACCACTGGTCCCGTCCAGGTAGCGGATCCCGTGGAACGGCCGGCCCGGCACGGACACCCCCAGGTCCCGCAACCGCCGTACGGCCCCCGGCATCAGGCCCTCGCCGCAGGCCTTGTCGATCGGGGTGGGGCGCGGCTCCAGCACCACGACCTCCATCCCGGCCAGCGCCCCGTGGATGGCCGTGGCCAGCCCGGCCGGGCCGCCACCCGCGACGAGCAGGTCGATCACCGGGCCCTGCCCTCCGCCGGTACGGCGCTGCGGTAGACCGGTGCGGCGTACGCCAAGGCGTCCTCCTCGCAGCGGATGCGTACGGCCAGCAGGAGGAGGTTGAGCACGGTGAAGCCGGCCGCCGTCACCCACGCGGTGTGCACCAGGGGCAGCGCGGCGCCCTCCACGACGACCGCGACGTAGTTCGGATGGCGCAGCAGGCGGTACGGCCCGGCCGCCACGAGCGGCAGCCCCGGGACCACGAGGACGCGGGTGTTCCAGCGCGCCCCGAGAGTGGCGATGCACCACCAGCGCAGGAACTGGGAGGCCAGCACGAGGGTGAGCGCGGACCACCCCAGTGCGGGCAGGAACGGTCGGTCGGCGACGAGCGGTTCCACGACACAGCCCAGGAGCAGGGCGGTGTGCAGCGCCACCATGGCGGGATAGTGGCCGCGGCCGTACTCGACGGCGCCGCGGGAAAGGCTCCAGCGGGCGTTGCGGCGCGCGATGGCGAGTTCGACGAGCCGCTCGGCCGCGACGAGGCCGATGAGCAGCAGGTACAGGTCCGTCGGGCCGTTGATGAGGCCCATCGGGTCCGTCGGGTTCATGGGGTCCATGAGGTTCATCGGGTTCATCAGGTTCATCGACATGGGGTCACCAGCGCAGGAGGACGAGTTCGGAGGCGAAGCCCGGGCCGAAGGCGATCATCAGCCCTACGGAGCCCGGGGCCGGCGGCCCGGCGGCCTGGATCGTGTCCAGGATGTGCAGGACCGACGCCGAGGAGAGGTTGCCCACCTCCGCGAGCGAGCGCCGGCTCGCCGCGAACGCGGAGTCGGGCAGCGCCAGCGCGTCCGCCAGCACGTCGAGGACCTTCGGGCCGCCGGGGTGGACGATCCACCGGTCGACGTCCGGCGGTTTGAGGTCGTGCCGGGCGAGGAAGCTCTCGACCTCCTCGGCCACGTGCAGCCTGACCAGGGCGGGCAGTTCACGGCCCAGCACCATCCGGAACCCCCAGTGGCCGATGTCCCAGCCGAGGAGCCCCTCGGTACCGGGGTACAGGCGGCTGCGCGCGGCCACCACCGACGGCCCGGGCCGGGTGCCGTGCAGCGGATGGCCACGGCCCACCGCGAGCAGGGCTCCGGCTCCGTCGCCGAACAGGGCGCCGGCCACCAGGTTCGCCGTCGAGGTGTCCGAGGGCTGGAGGGTGAGCGAGCAGAGCTCGGTGGACAGCAGCAGGGCCGCGTGGTCGGGGTGGCCCGCCAGATGGTCGTGGAGGTGGCCGAGTCCCGCGGCGCCGGCCGCGCAGCCGAGGCCGAAGAGCGGCAGCCGCTTCACGTCGGGACGCAGACCGGTACGGGTGGCGATGCGGGCTTCCAGCGAGGGCGTCGCGAGCCCGGTCACCGTGGTCGACATGACCAGGTCGACCTCGCGGGCCTCCAGGTGGGCGGCGGCGAGGGCGGCTTCGACGGCGCGCATGCCGAGTTCCTCGGCGGTCTCCACGAAGAGGGCGTTCGCGGCGCCGAAGTCGTTCGCCGGACCGTAACGTTCCAACGGGAGCGAGAGGTGACGGGACTCGACGCCCACCGCGGCGTGCAGCCGGTGGAGCAGGGCGGTGTCCGCCCCCGCGGGCAGGAATCGGGCGAGCGCCGTCGCGATCTCGGACTGGCGATAGCGGTGGGGCGGGAACACACTGCTCACTGCCAGAACACGCGTCATTGATTCAACATAGGGAATAACTGACACTTCGTGATGAATGTGGCATACCGGGCGCGGCGCGGCATAGCCTGACCGGGTGTCCCCCGCAAGAGCCGCAGACGGAACCACGCCCGCCCGGGCCCCCCGGACCGCACCGCCCGCACCCGCTGCCGACCCGCCCCCACCCACCGCGTTCGCCCTGCTCGGGGCGTGCCATCCGGTGCCCGCAGCCGCCGTGACGCTGTTCACCGCCGCCCTGGCCGCGGCCGTGGGTCGCACCCTCCCCGGGGCGGCGCTCACCGTGGCCGCGGTGGCCTCCGGGCAGTTGTCGGTGGGCTGGAGCAACGACCGCGTCGACCTCGGTCGAGACCTGGCGACCGGCCGCCGCGACAAACCCCTGGCCTCCGGCGCGGTCCGGCCCGCCGCGGTGACGGCCGCGACCCTCACCGCCCTGCTGCTCTGCGTCCCCCTGTCGCTCGCCACCGGATGGCTCGCCGGCTGCGCGCACCTGTGCGGGGTGGCGGCCGCCTGGGCGTACAACCTGCGGCTGAAGAGCACCGCCGTCTCGTGGCTCCCGTACGCCCTCGCCTTCGGGCTGCTCCCCGCCTTCGTCACCCTCGGCCTTCCCGGCGCCCCCTGGCCGCCGTGGTGGCTGACGGCCGCGGCGGCCCTGCTGGGCACGGGCGCGCACTTCGCCAACGTCCTCCCCGACATCGAGGACGACCTGGCCACGGGCGTGGTGGGGCTGCCGCACCGGATCGGCGCACGGCGCTCGGCGGCCGTCGGGGGGCTGCTGGTCCTCGGCTCGGCCGTGGCCCTGGTCGCCGGACCACCGGGGAGGGTGCCCGCGTACGGGTGGGGGCTGCTCGCTGCGACGGCCGCGGTGGTGCTCGTGGGGGCCGGGCGGCGGACCGGGCGGAGCCGGATCCCGTTCCTGGTCACGATGGCGGTCGCCGCGGGCGACGTCGTCCTGCTGCTGGTGCGGGGAGCCGCGCTGACCGGAATGCGGTGACCGGACACCGTTCAGCGGTTGCGGGCTGCGGGCTGTGGGCTGCGGGTTTCAGGCGGCGGCCGCAGTGGGCGGGCGGCGGGTCCGGGTCCACTCCAGCAGCTGTTCCCGCGGCCATGTGTTCACGACCCGTTCGGCCGGCACCCCGCACTCCACGGCCCTCTCGCAGCCGGACAGTTGCCAGTCCAACTGGCCCGGCGCGTGGGCGTCCGTGTCGATCGCGAACAGCGTCCCGGACTCCACGGCCAGCCGCAGCAGCCTGCGCGGCGGGTCCAGCCGCTCGGGCCGGCTGTTGATCTCCACGGCGGTCCCGGACCCCGCGCAGGCGGCGAAGACCGCCGCGGCGTCGAACTGCGACTCGGGGCGGGTCCGGCCGGTCACCAGCCGGCCCGTGCAGTGGCCCAGGACGTCCATCAGGGGGTTGCGCACGGCCGCCAGCAGCCGACGGGTCATTGCGGGCGCTTCCATCCGCAGCTTCGAATGGACCGATCCGACGACGACGTCCAGCTGGTCCAGCAGTTCCGGCTCCTGGTCGAGGGAGCCGTCGGGCAGGATGTCGCACTCGATGCCGGTGAGCAGCCGGAAGGGTGCCCACGCCGCGTTCAGCTCCGCCACCACCTCCAGCTGCTCGCGCAGCCGCTCCGGCGGGAGCCCCCGGGCTACGGTCAGGCTCGGCGAGTGGTCGGTGAGCACGGCCCATTCGTGGCCCAGACCGGCCGCGGCACGGCCCATGGCTTCGATCGGGCTGCCCCCGTCGGACCACTCCGAGTGCAGGTGGCAGTCCCCGCGCAGGGCCGCCCGCAGCGCGCGGGCGGCGCGGCTCGCCGGCGGCCCCTCGGGGTGCGCGGCGATCTCGTCCTCCAGTTTCTGCAGGTAGGCGGGGATCGCCCCGCCGACCGCCTCCCGCACCACCTGGGCGGTTTTCGGCCCGATGCCCTTGACCGCTTCGAGGGTTCCGGCCTCGACGCGCTCCCGCACCTCGGTCTCGCCCAGGTGTACGAGCGCGGCCGCGGCCTTCCGGAAGGCCTGCACCCGGTAGGTCGGCTCCTGTCGGCGCTCCAGTAGGAAGGCGATCCGCTCCAGCGCCGCGACCGGATCCATGGAGGTACCTCCTGGTTGCTCGTCCCCCCGCCCGGGTCCCCCTGATGCCGGGGTCTGCCCCTGAGCCCAGTGTGACCGGCAACCCCAAGGATGTCTTGGGAAGGTCATAAGTTTTGTTTATGGGGTCATAAAGGAGGGGTGGGTGCAGAGTTAGGGTGCCCTTAGCTTAGGGTTCCTTTGATCCAGTATTTTTGTCGGTCGAAGGGAACCAGTCATGCCTCGCCCCCTGCGGGTAGCAATCGTCGGTGCCGGCCCCGCCGGAATCTACGCCGCCGATGCGCTGCTGAAGTCCGAGGCGGCCGTCGAGCCGGGTGTCTCCATCGACCTGTTCGAGCGGATGCCCGCCCCCTTCGGTCTGATCCGGTACGGCGTCGCCCCCGACCACCCGCGGATCAAGGGCATCATCACCGCCCTCCACCAGGTGCTCGACAAGCCGCAGGTCCGGCTGTTCGGCAACGTGGACTACCCGAACGACATCAGCCTCGACGAACTCCACTCGTTCTACGACGCCGTGATCTTCTCCACCGGCGCCACCGCTGACCGCGCGCTCGACATACCGGGCATCGAGCTCGACGGCTCCTACGGCGCCGCCGACTTCGTGTCCTGGTACGACGGCCACCCCGACGTCCCGCGCACCTGGCCGCTGGAGGCCGAGAAGGTCGCCGTACTCGGTGTCGGCAACGTGGCGCTCGACGTGGCGCGCATCCTCGCGAAGACCGCCGACGAGCTGCTGCCGACCGAGATCCCGGCGAACGTCCACGCCGGTCTCCAGGCCAACAAGGCGCTTGAGGTGCACGTCTTCGGCCGCCGCGGCCCGGCCCAGGCCAAGTTCAGCCCGATGGAGCTGCGCGAGCTCGACCACTCGCCCAACATCGAGGTCATCGTCAACCCCGAGGACATCGACTACGACGAGGGCTCGATCGCCGAGCGGCGGCGGAACAAGCAGACCGACATGGTCGCCAAGACCCTGGAGAACTGGGCGATCCGCGACATCGGCGAGCGTCCGCACAAGCTGTTCCTCCACTTCTTCGAGTCGCCCGCCGAGATCCTCGGCGAGGACGGCAAGGTCGTCGCGCTGCGCACCGAGCGCACCGAGCTCGACGGCACGGGCAACGTCAAGGGCACCGGCGAGTTCACCGACTGGGACGTCCAGTCGGTCTACCGCGCCGTGGGCTACCTCTCCGACGAACTGCCCAAGCTGCCGTGGGACATCGACAGCGGCACGGTCCCGGACGAGGGCGGTCGCGTGATCGAAGCCGGCGAACACCTGAAGTCGACGTACGTCACCGGCTGGATCCGGCGCGGACCGATCGGACTCATCGGCCACACCAAGGGTGATGCGAACGAGACGGTCGCGAACCTCCTGGCGGACCACGGGGACGGTCGCCTGCGGACGCCCGCCGCGCCCGCGCCGGAGGCCGTCGAGGCCTTCCTGGCCGAGCGGAACGTCCGCTTCACGACCTGGGAGGGCTGGCACCGCCTCGACGCGGCCGAGAAGGCGCTGGGCGAGCCCCAGGGTCGTGAGCGAGTGAAGATCGTCGAGCGCGAAGACATGCTGAAGGCGAGCGGGGCCTAACCGCTGCGCAGTGCACGGGTGGGGGGTCGCCGGCGGCGGCCCCCCCACCCGCGTGTCCGGCCCGTCGGCCGAGGCCGTCCGTCCTTGACGGACGCGATCTTCCGCCGGTCTGCCCGCGAGCCGTCGTTGTCGCAGTGCCGTGCGGGTGCCTGCGGGTGCCTGCGGGTTCCGGTGCGGTCAGGGCGCTGAACCCATCGACGACGCCATCGCCGCGGACGGTTCTCGGATCGTATGAAATGGCCTGAATGCGACGCGGGTGGCGTACATGCGTCTATCGGGGCGAACCCGTCCGGCGAACCCGCGTACGGGCGCGGGGGTCGGCCGCTTGGGGCCGGTCGGGGGAGCCCCGCGCCACCCGCTGTCCGCCGCGGGCCCGGTGTGCGTCGTCGGCGGCCCCAAGAGCCGGAACCCCATGCTGGTCCCTCGTGTCGGGTCACGTGTTGCGCGAACGAGCAGGACGGGGGCGGTGGTCGGCCACGGGCCCGCTGGCCGCCCCGGTGGGCGGCGAATGAATGAAACCCCACGCGAGCGATCTTGTGAAAGTCGGATGGCTCGGAACCGGCCACTCGTACGGGGGGATCGGGGGCGGAGCCGCCGTACGCGGAATGCCCGGCGGCTTCCGGCGGTTCGGACTCCACGCAATACCCGACCACCCTGCACGCACTGGAGAGCTCATGAAGATCGGCATCATCGGCGCAGGCAACATCGGCGGCAACCTCACCCGCCGGCTCACCGCCCTCGGGCACGAGGTGTCCGTGGCGAACTCCCGCGGCCCCGAGACCCTGGCCGACCTCGCGAAGGAGACCGGGGCCACGCCCGTCACCGTCACCGAGGCGGCCCGCGGCGCCGAGGTCGTCGTGGTCACCATCCCCCTGAAGAACGTGGCGGAGCTGCCCGTCGGCCTCTTCGACGGGGCGGCGAAGGACTTCGTCCTCATCGAGACCGGGAACTACTACCCGAAGCGGCGCGACGGCCGCATCGCCGAGATCGAGGACGAGGGCCTGACCGAGAGCCGTTGGAGCGAGCGCCACCTCGGGCACCCGGTGGTCAAGGCCTTCAACGGGACGTACGCCCAGGACATCTTGGACCGGCACCGCCCGGCCGGGGCCCCCGACCGGATGGCCCTCCCGATCGCCGGTGACGACGAGGCCGCCAAGCAGGCCGTACGGGCGCTCGTCGACGAACTCGGCTTCGACACGGTCGACGCGGGCGGCCTCGACGACTCCTGGCGCCAGCAGCCCGGCACCCCCGTGTACGGGCTCCGGGCGGGCGCCGGCGCCGTCGAGAAGGCCCTCGCCGAGGCCTCCCCGGTGCGCCAGGAGGAGTTCAAGGGCTGACCGCCCCCGACGGGCGCGGGCCGTGCCGCGCGCCCGGGGCCGCGGCCTCCGGCGACGACTGAGCGCCGGGGCCCCGCCCCCGGGCCGTTCCCCAGGCCTCGGCCAGGGCCCGGGGAACGCCCGGCCAGGGCTCAGCACGGCCGACCCAGCCTCCGGCCCAGGCCGCCGGCTCAGGCCCGGCCTCCGGCCCGGGCTCAGGCTCAGGCGCCCGGCTGCTTCCGCGCCCCGGGGGCCGCGGCCTTCGGCGGCGACTGAGGGCTGGGGCCCCCGACCCCCGGCCCCACGTCGTTCCCCAGGCCTCGGCCAGGGCCCCGGGGTACGCCCCGGATAGGGCTCAGCACGGCTGGCCCGGGCTCCGGCCCGGGCTCCGGCCCGGCCTTCGGCTCAGGCCCGGGCTCGGCCGGGCGCGGCGCGTGGTGTTGGGGCCGGCCTTCCGTCAGGCGCGGCCTCGCCGGAACCGTGACCGAAGCGTCATCGGACGTGGCTCTGCCCCGGTGGGCGGCCCTTGTTACGGTCCTGGCCTCACGGGAGCCGTAGGAGGGCCAACCATGCACGTCAGACCCCGTCTGCTGATCGCCTCGGTGGTACTGGTGGCCCTGTCGGCCGCCCTGACGGCCTGCACCGGACACGCGGACCACCCGGACGGTCCCTCCCGGTCGGCAGGCGCCCAGCCCTCCGGTTCCCCGGCGCCGGCGGTCGGCGAGTCGGTCGCTCCCAGCGCGTCCGCCCCGTCGGCCACGCCCGCCCCCGCCCCCGCCACCACGTCTTCGGCCGCGCCCGTGAAGACGGCGGCCGCGCCGCTTTCCGTCCCCGTCCCCGTTCCCGCGACGCGGCTGTCGCTGGCCGCGGCCGCCGCGGGCGGCGGGCTGAACCTCGTCCGCGGAGGCCCCGCCAAGGAGTTCACGGTCACCGTCCACAACGGCAACTCCCAGGCGTACCGGCATCTGCTGATCGCCTTCCAGATGGAGCCCCTGACCGGCGAACCCGGCGACCTCCCCGGGCCCGCCACCCCCTTCGTCCTGGAACACCGTGATCCGGCCACCGGCACCTGGCGCGCCGTGGACCTGCGCATGGCCACCGACGTCAAGCCGGCCCACCTCTACGAGGGCGGCACGGCCCTCGCCCGCGAGGCCGTCCGCACGGAGCGCTACCGGCTGCGCGCCACCGCCACGGGTCCCACCGGCAGCAGCCCGCTGATGGTGTACGCGATCGACGCGGACGCCGCCGAGGGCACCCCGGCCGACTTCGCCCCGCCCGGGTACGGCTCGCTGCCCTTCACCACCCGGCGTCTCCTGTAACTGCCGTGTCTCCCGAGGGCAATTGAAGAGGTCTGGACCCTTGACCCACAGTTGGTCCAGACCAATCATGAGGCGTCCGCCCGTTCGCTCACGCCCCACCGGGAGCATCGATGAGACGTCCCAGGCCCCTGCACGCCTTATCCGCGGCGCTGGCCACGGTCCTCGCGTCCGCCGGCCTCGTCCTCGGGACCGGCGGCGCCGCCCACGCCGCGACCCCGCTGCCCGCGCACGTCTTCGCCCCGTACTTCGAGGCGTACTCCTCCGACAACCCCGCCGACCTCGCCCAGAAGTCCGGCGCCAAGTACCTGACCATGGCGTTCGTGCAGACCGAGGCCAAGGGCTCCTGCACCCCGTACTGGAACGGAGACGAGGGACGGCCCGTCTCCGCCTCCGTCTTCGGCGCCGACTTCGCCACGATCCGCGCCCGCGGCGGCGACGTGATCCCCTCCTTCGGCGGGTACGCGGCTGACAACGGCGGCACCGAGATCGCCGACAGCTGCACCAGCGTGGACGCGATCGCCGCCGCGTACGAGAAGGTGATCACCACCTACGAGGTCTCCCGCCTCGACATGGACATCGAGGACAACTCGCTGACCAACAAGGCCGGTGTCGACCGCCGCAACCAGGCCATCAAGAAGGTCCAGGACTGGGCCGCTGCCAACGGCCGCCCGCTCCAGGTCTCGTACACCCTGCCGACCACCACGAGCGGCCTCGCGGGCAGCGGCCTGGCCGTCCTCAAGAGCGCCAAGGCGGCGGGCGCCCGGGTCGACGTCGTGAACCTGATGACCTTCGACTACTACGACGGCGCCGCCCACGACATGGCGAACGACACCCGGACCGCCGCCACCGGGCTCTACGACCAGCTCGCCGGCCTGTACCCGGCCAAGACCCCCGCCCAGCTCTGGGGCGTGATCGGCGTCACCGAGATGCCGGGCATCGACGACTACGGCCCTGCCGAGATCTTCACCACCGCCGACGCCACCGCCGTCTACGCATGGGCCACCGGCAAGGGCATCAACACCCTGTCCTTCTGGGCGCTCCAGCGCGACAACGGCGGCTGCCCGGGCACCGGCGGCTCCGACACCTGTTCGGGCATCGCCCAGGACCCCTGGTACTTCAGCCACGCCTTCGGGCCGTTCACCGGCGGCGGGGGCCCCGTCGCCGACGACTTCTCGCTCGCCGTCACGCCCGGGTCGGCCTCCGTCGCCCCCGGCGGCTCCACCTCCGCGACCGTCGGCACCGCGGTCGTCTCCGGCACGGCGCACACCGTCGAGCTGACCGCATCCGGCGCGCCCGCCGGTGTGACCGCCGTCCTCGACCCGGGCTCGGTCACGGCGGGAGGCTCGGCCCGGCTCACGGTCGCCGCCTCCGCCTCCGCCGCGCCGGGCACGTACCCGATCACCGTCACCGGCACCGGGGGCGGGATCACGCACACCGCCGCGTTCACCCTCACGGTTTCCGGACCGGGCGGCGGGAGCGGCGCCCTGGTCAACGGCGGCTTCGAGAGCGGCGCCCTCGCCCCGTGGACGTGCGAGAGCGGCGGCGCGGTGGTGGGCAACCCGGCGCACGGGGGCTCGTACGCGCTGAAGACCGCACCCACCTCCGCGCAGACGGGGGAGTGCACCCAGACCCTGGCCCTCGCCCCGAACACGAAGTACACGCTCGCCGGCTGGGTACAGGGCAGCTACGCCTACCTCGGAGTCCGGGGCGGCGCGAGCGCCAGTGCGTGGTCCAGCTCGGCCGGCTGGTCCCGGCTGACGGTGCCCTTCACGACCGGCGCCTCGGGCACGGTCACCGTCTACCTGCACGGCTGGTACGGGCAGGGCGCGGTGTACGGGGACGACCTCTCCGTCGGGTAGATAGGCTCGCCCCGGCCGCCCGGGTACGCACCGCCCCGCACAGGGCGGTGCGTACCCGACGGAAGGAACAGCGCCATGACCGGCGGCAACGAGGTCCGGATCCTGCGTGCGGGCGACCGCGCGGCGGTCGCCTGGAAGAACGGCGGCGGGGTGACCCGGGAGATCGCGGCCTGGCCGGAGGACGCCGGCACGGCCGACTTCGAGTGGCGGGCCAGCCTCGCCGAAGTCGCCGCCGACGGACCGTTCTCGTCCTTCCCCGGTGTCGACCGCACCCTGACCCTGGCCGAGGGCGCCGGCATGGACCTCACCGTGTCCGAAGCCCGCCGCACCGTCGACGAGCGATACGCGCCGCAGGACTTCCCCGGCGACGCCCCCACCGATTGCCGGCTCCTCGACGGCCCCGTCGTGAACTTCAACGTGATGTACCGCCGGGACGTCGTACGGGCGCACACCGCGGTCGTGCGGGGCGCCCTCGCGCTCGCCGCCGCACCGGGGGAGACCCTGCTGGTGGTCGCGCTCCAGGGCCCGGCGGAACTCGAAGCGCAAGCCGGAGCCGCAGACGCCGGTGGCCCCGTCCTCCTCGGCCCGTACGACGCGGTCCGCATCGGTGGCCCCGCCACCTGCACCCTGCGCACCCGCGGGCACGCGGCGGTGGTCAGGCTGGCAGCCCGCCCCGGGCGATGACGTCGGCGTACCAGCGGGCGCTGTCCTTCGGCGTGCGCCGCTGCGTCGCGAAGTCGACGTGGACGAGGCCGAACCGCTTGCTGTAGCCGTACGCCCACTCGAAGTTGTCCAACAGCGACCACACGAAGTAGCCGCGCACGTCCGCCCCGTCGGCGATCGCCCGGTGTACCGCGGCCAGATGGCCGTGCAGGTAGCCGATCCGCTCCGGGTCGTGCACCAGGCCCTCCGGGTCGGCGCGGTCGGCGTACGCCGCGCCGTTCTCCGTGATCAGCAGGGGTACGCCCGGCAGTTCGTCGCGCAGCCGGAGCAGCAGCTCGTGCAGTCCGTCCGCGTCCACGGGCCAGTCCATCGCCGTCCGCGGCCCCGGCGCGGGTACGAAGCGCACGTGCTCCTCGGCGCCCACCCACGGTGAGGGCCCGGCGTCCGGGACGCCGGCGCCGGGCCCGGGCCGGGGCCCGGCGGCCGCGACCACCGTCGGGGAGTAGTAGTTGATGCCCAGCCAGTCGATCGGCGCCGCGGCGGCGGCCAGGTCGCCGTCCCGGACGAAGGACCAGTCCGTCACTCCGGCCGTGTCGTGGACCAGGTCCTCGGGGAGGCGCCCGTGGAAGACCGGATCGAGGAAGATCCTGTTGCCCACCGCGTCGATGCGGCGCACGGCGTCCAGATCGGCGGCGGAACGCGTCAGGGGCCGCAGCGCGTGCAGGTTCAGCGTCAGCGAGACCTCCGCCGACCGGGGGAGGGCCGCGCGCAGAGCGGCCGTGCCCAGGCCGTGCGCCAGGTTGAAGTGGTGCGCGGCGCGCAGCGCGGACTCCGGCTCGGTGCGGCCCGGGGCGTGTACCCCGCAGGCGTAGCCGAGGAAGGCGGCGCACCAGGGCTCGTTGAAGGTGGTCCAGGAGGCCACGCGGTCGCCGAGCGCCCCGGCCACGAGTCCCGCGTACTCGGCGAACCGCTCGGCGGTCTCCCGCCGCGGCCAGCCGCCCAGGTCTTCGAGGTCCTGCGGCAGGTCCCAGTGGTAGAGGGTGGCGACCGGCCGGATGCCGGCGGCCAGCAGTGCGTCGGTGAGCCGCCGGTAGAAGTCCAGGCCCTGCTGGACTGCCGGCCCCCGGCCGGTGGGCTGGACCCTCGGCCAGGCCACCGAGAAGCGGTAGTCGCTCACGCCGAGCCGGGCGAGCAGGGCCACGTCCTCGGCCATGCGGTGGTAGTGGTCGGCGGCGGTGTCCCCGGTGTCGCCGCCGAGGACCTTGCCGGGGGTGTGGCTGAAGGTGTCCCAGATGGAGGGCGTCCGGCCGTGCAGGGCCGCCGCGCCCTCGATCTGGTAGGCGGCGGTGGCCGTGCCCCAGCGGAAGCCGGCGGGGAAGGCGAGGCCCGTCTCGGTGACGGGGGACGAGTCGAGCGTGGTCATGGGAGGACTCCAGGAAAGGTGATGGGAAGGCCGGGCGGGCTGGGTCAGCCCTTGACCGCGCCCTGCATGATGCCGCCGACGATCTGCCGGCCGAGCAGTCCGAAGACCAGCAGTACGGGCAGCGTGCCGAGCAGGGTGCCGGCCATGATCACGGACTGGTCGTGGACGTAGCCGCCGCCCAGCTGGCGCAGCGCGACCTGGACGGTCGGCTCCTGCGAGGACAGTGCGACGATCGGCCAGAAGAAGTCGTTCCAGGCCGTCATGAAGGTGAGCAGGCCCAGGACCGCCATGGCGGGGCGGGCGATCGGCACGACGACCGACCAGAAGATCCGGGCGTGCGACGCCCCGTCCACCCGGGCCGCCTCGACCAGCTCGTCCGGCAGCGATTGGGTGAGGAACTGCCGCATGAAGAACACCCCGAAGGCCGAGACGAGCCCGGGCAGGATCACGGCCTGGAGCTGGTTCACCCAGTGCAGTTTGACGATCAGCATGAAGAGCGGGATCACCCCGAGCTGCGGCGGGATCATCATCGAGGCGACGACGGCGCCGAGCAGTGCCCCGCGGCCGCGGAAGCGCAGTTTGGCGAAGGCGAACCCGGCCAGCGTCGAGCACAGCACCGTGCCCACGGTGATCGCCCCCGAGACGACGAGCGAGTTGAGCAGCGCCTTGCCGATCGCCGCCTCGTCCAGCACTGCCTGAAGGTTGTCCAGGAGCTTCGGACCGGGCAGCAACGCGGGCACCGGGCGGGCCAGTTCGGCGTTGGAGCGGCTCGCCGCGACGAGGGTCCAGTACAGCGGGAAGGCCGAGACCAGCACCGCGCAGATCAGGACCGCGTACGTGAGCCTTCCGCCCCGCCGGGCGGATCCACTCGCGCTCATCGGACCGCCTCCTTGCGCGAACGGTGCTGCGCGGCCAGGGCGTTGGCCCCGACCAGCACCACGATCAGCAGGAACATCACCCAGGCGATGGCCGCCGCCCGGCCCAGGTGGAAGAAGCCCCAGCCCTGCTCGTACATGTACAGGCCGAGCGTCTGGTATTGGTGCGAGATGCCCCCGGACACGGAGCCCTCGAACAGCAGCGGCTCGCCGAACAGTTGGGTGGCGCCGATCGTCGAGACGATCGAGGTGAACACGATCGTGGGACGCAGCCCGGGTAGGGTCACATGGACGAACTGCCGCCAGCGGGAGGCCCCGTCGACCTCGGCCGCCTCGTACAGCTCGGCCGGGATCGTCTGCATGCCGGCCAGGTAGATCAGCGCGTTGTAGCCGGTCCACCGCCATACGACGATCGACGAGACGGCGATCTGGGAGGCGGCCGTACCGGTCTGCCAGTCGACGGGGTGGACGCCCGCGAGGGAGAGCAGCTGGTTGACGAGACCGAAATCGCGTCCGAAGAGCTGGGCGAAGATCAGCGAAGCGGCGGCGACCGAGGTCGCGTACGGCAGCAACAGTGCCGTGCGGAAGAACGTCCGCGCTCGCAGCCGGTAGTTGAGGAGGTGGGCCAGACCCAGCGCCATCAGCAGCTGGGGCACCGTGGACAGGACGCCGATGGCGAAGGTGTTGCGCAGCGCCGTCCAGAAGAACGGGTCGGTGAACAGCGCCGTGTAGTTGCCGAGGCCGCGCCACTCCAGCTCGCCGGGGGTCTGCAGTTCGGCGCGGTAGAGGGAGACGTACGCCGTGTAGAGCAGCGGGAAGATCCCGAACGCGGCGAACAGGGTGAAGAAGGGGGCGAGGAAGGAGTACGGGGCCAGCGCGGCCGGCAGCCCGCGCCGCCGGGGCGGCGGCGCGGGCGACGTCTGCTCAGCCGAGGGCATTCTTGACGGCCTTCTTCGCGTTCGACCAGGCCGCGTCGGGTGCCGTGCCCTTCCGTTCGACCTCGCTCAGCGCGTTGTTGATCTGATCGGCGATGTCCTTGTCGTGCAGGCCGAGCACCTGGACGGGGGCCTGCTCGGCGGCGTCGCCGAAGATCTTGCCGATCGGCGCATCGGAGAAGTACGGGTCCTTGGCGTCCGCTATCTGCGTGATCGACTTGGTGGCCGACGGGAAGTTGCCCTGCTTGCGGAACACCTTGGTCTGCTGCTCCGGCGCGGTCAGCCACTTGATCAGCTCGTACGCCTCCTTCTTGTGCCGGGCCGCGCTCGGGACGGCCAGGTAGGAGCCGCCCCAGTTGCCCGCGCCGCCGGGCAGCTTCGCCACGTCCCACTTGCCCTTGCCCGCGTCCCCGGCCTGGCCCTTGATGTAGCCGAGCATCCAGGCGGGGCAGGGCAGGGTGGCGAAGGAGCCCGAGGAGAACGCCTGGTTCCACGGCGGCGACCACTGGTCCAGCTTGGCGCTGAGGCCCTCGCCCGCGGCCTTGACCGAGGCGTCCCAGGCGGACTTCACGGCGGGGCTGTTTTCGTAGACCAGCGCGCCCGAGGCGTCGTAGTACCGCTCCTTCTGCTGGCCGACCATGATCGCGTTCAGGCTGCCGACACTGTCGAGCCAGGCGCTGCCGGCCGGCGCCTTCTCCTTGTACTGGCGGCCGAGTTCGAGGTAGCCGTCCCAAGTGGCCCACCGCGCCGCCAGTTCGGTGCGGTCGGTGGGCAGGCCGGCGGCCCGCAGCAGGTCGCTGCGGTAGCACATCGCCTCGGGACCGACGTCGGTGCCCAGGCCCAGCACCTTGCCGTCCTTGGTGGTCGCGGCGGACCACTTGGCGGGGGCGAACCCCTCTTTGAGCGCCCCGGCCCCGAACTGGTTCAGGTCCACGAACTTGCCGGCCTGCTGCTGGGAGACCGAGGCGATCCGACCCACCTCGATGCCCTGGACGTCGGCCAGGCCGCCGCCGCCCGCGAGGCGCGTCTGGAGGGACTTCCAGTAGTCCTGCTCGTCCTCGGTGTCCGTCTGCTTGATCTTGATGCCCGGGTGGAGCTGCTCGTACTCGGTGTAGAGGCCGGCCTCCTGGTAGCCGAACGAGCCGAACAGGTCGACGGTGAGCGTGACGGCGCCGCCCGCGGCATCCGACGAGGCGCCGCCCGACCCGGATCCGCAGGCGGCCAGGAGCATTCCGGTGAGGGCGACGGCGCCGAGGCGGACCCCGGCTCTCAGGGCGGTTCGGGGGACGGACATGGGGCGGCCTCCTTGGCTTGGACGGGCAGGGTGCAGGGGTGGGACTTGCGCCGGCTTGAGAGCGCTCTCAGAACGCGACTGGAGCCTGCACCCGCAGCCAGGGCCCCGTCAAGAGTCGTACGCACACCAGCGAGCATTCGTCCGCAATCACCCCTCCGCTGCGACGAGTTCACGCCGTGCGGGCCCGGCCGGACGATCAACTGGAGGCGCGCCGCACCAAGGCCGTCGCGGTGACCACCGAGGCGGGCACGGCACGTTCGCCCGGGGCGGTGTTCAGGGTCCGCAGCAGCAGCCGCGCCATCAGCCGCCCCATGCCCTCGATGTCCTGGCGCACGGTCGTCAGCGGCGGATCGGCGGTCTCCGCCACCAGTTCGGCATCGTCGAAGCCGACGAGCGCCACGTCCCCCGGCACGGCGAGGCCGCGCTCCCGCAGCACCCGCAGCGCGCCCGTCGCCATCAGGTCGTTCGCCGCGAACACCGCGTCCAGGTCCGGGCAGCGCTCCAGCAGCGCGGCCATTGCCAGGGCCCCGCCCGCCGCGGTGAAGTCCGCCTCCTCGATCAGCGCGGGATCGGCGTCGAGCAGCACGTCCCGGTAGCCGTCGAGCCGGTCCACCGCCGAAGTCTGGTCCAGCGGCCCGGCGATGTGCGCGATCCGCCGCCGTCCCCGTTCCAGCAGGTGTCGCACGGCCTCGCGGGCGCCGCCGCGGTTGTCCGCGTCGACGTACGCGACGCCGCCGTGCTCCCCGGGCCCGGAGGTCCAGCCCGGCCGGCCGCCGTAGACCGTGGGCATGCCGATGCGGCGGGTGATCGCCGGCAGCGGATCGTCGGTGTGCAGCGAGAAGGCGAGCGCCCCGTCGACGTGCCCGCCGGCCAGGTAGCGCTCGATGCGGTCGTAGTCCCCCCGGTCCTCCACCAGCAGCAGGACCAACTGCGTGTCGTGCGCGGTCAGCTCCTTGCTGATGCCGCGGACCTGCCGGGAGAAGAACGGGTCGGAGAAGATCCGGATCTCCGGCTCGGCGATGATCACCGCGACGGCGCCCGTGCGCCGCGTGACCAGCGTGCGGGCCGCCGGATTCGGTACGTACCCGAGCTCACGGACGGCTTCGCGCACCTTCTCCACCAGATGCGCGCGCACGCCCTCGCCGCCGTTGACGACGCGGGACGCGGTGGCCCGGGACACCCCGGCGCGCTCCGCCACGGCCTCCAGCGTGGGGCGGTGACCGGGAAGCTGTTCGGGCACGGGCGCTCCTTCTGCGTCTCCGGGGGCTGTTGGCTCGCCGGACAGCAGGGTAACCCGTGCCTCCGGGAGACTGAGAGCGCTCCCGGAGACACGGGCGGGGTCACCAGCCGATGCCGAGGGTCAGCTCGGTCGGAGGCTCGGCGTTTCCGAGGATCTGCACGGACGACTGGTCGTTGACGTCGTCGTAGGGGAAGCCGTAGGCCCGCCCGTTCAGGCCGACGGTGTGGAAGTAGCCGGCGTAGTCGTTCTTCGCCGCCCCGCCGTAGTACGCGGCCGGGGTGTACCAGGCGCCCGTGTCGAGGGCGACGCCCCGGTTGAACGCGGCGCAGAACTCCGCACCGAGCTGCTTCTCGGTGTCGTTGCCGGAGGCCAGCGCCCCCGCGCAGGCCATGACGTCCGGTGAGGTCGGCTTGCGGAGGGTGAAGGGGCCCGCGCCGTTCTTGCTGAAGGTGAGCGTCGAACCCGAGACCCGCCCCGAGAAGGTCTCGCCGTGCCGGGTCAGGACGAACGGGTGGGTGGTGTAGAACGCCCAGGCCCGGTCGATGGCGGCGGTGAGGTGGTTCTGCTGCGCGCCGCCCGCGAGGAACAGCTCCGAGGAGCGCGGTGCCACGATCCGGTAGGCGTTCTGCAGCGGCTTGAAGGCGCTCCCCACGGAGGCCGCGTACTGCTGCATGACCTCGGCGCGGGTCCGGCTGATGCCCCGCGTGGTGTCGTGGCCGCTGGAGGTCTGGCGCAGCCGCGAGGTCATCGGGAAGCCGAACTGGTCGACCTGGGTGGTGTTCCCGCCGAAGGCGACCTCACCCTTCACGTACGTGTACTCGTACCAGTCGAGGTATACGTCGCTGTTCGGGTCATGGGGATTGCGCAGGTCGGGGCCACCCCAGCCCTGGTCGTCGGGGGAGACCGGGAAGAAGACGGGCGAGCCGAGGGAGACGTAGATCCGGCCTCCGCGGATCGATGGTGGGGAGGGCACCGTGCCCCCCACCCGGGCCAGCGTGAAGGACATGTTGGGGTAGGCAACGCCGTTCTTGACCAGGTGGCCGGGTGCGGTGGCGTCGAGGTGGTTGATGTGGGCCATGGATCCGTCGGGCTTCATGTACGACCACTGGCCGGGGGTCACCTGGCCGAGCACCGTGATGAAGACCTGTGCATCGGTGTAGGCGCCGCGGGTGTCGTTCCGGAAGGTGATCGGGAAGCTGCCCGGCCCGCCCTGCGCGAGGCCCGCGACGGCCCGGGCCGGGGCCCAGAGCAAGGCCGCCACCAGGGCGATCAGCGCGGCCAGCAGCACCGGCACGGTGAGCGGGAGCGTTCTGCGTGTGGTCATCGGGGTCTCCTGGGTCCGGCCGGTCAGTGGCCGAAGCCGAACCAGTTGACGTTCACGTAGTCGGCGCCCTGACCGCTGGTGAAGGTCAGGTACACGTCGTGCGTGCCGGTGACGGCGCTGATGTTCGCCGGGACGGTCTTCCAGCTCTGCCAGCCACCGGTGTTGGCGACCGAGAAGCTGCCGATCGGCGGTCCGGTGCGGCTGTCCAGCCGGACCTCGACGAGTCCGCTGACCCCGCCGGCCGCGCCGCTCGCGACCCGGCCGAGGAACTGGTGAGCGGCGGTGGAGCCGAAGTCGACCCCCTTGTAGAGGGCCCAGTCGCCGTTGGCGATCGTACTCAGGTTCCGGCCGCCGCCGGAGTCCGTGGTGGTCTCCGTGGCCAGCCCGGCCTGGGCCTCGTACGACTCGGCCTCGATGGTGCCGTACGCGTCGCGGCCGCCGGCCGGCGGCGTGGTGGGCGGAGTGGTCGGCGGGGTCGAGCCGCCGGCTGAGCTGAGCACGGACACGTAGTCGACGACCATCGAGTAGCCGGGCTGGGTGCCGGCGTCGGGTCCGCCGCCGAAGGCGTCCGGGAAGCCGCCGCCCATGGCGACGTTCAGGATGATGAAGTAGCCGTGGTTCGTGGCGTTGGCCCAGGTGGCGGCGTCCACCTGAGTCGCCTTCACCGTGTGGAAGTTGACCCCGTCCAGGTAGAAGCGCATCTCCTCCACCGCGGTGGACCGGTCCCACTCCACCGCGTACGTGTGGAATCCGCCCTGACAGGTGGTGCCGGAGCAGACGCGCTGGCCGCCGATGCCGGACGTCTCGTTGCACGGGCCGCCGGGGCTGGTGCCGCAGTGCATCGTGGCCCACTCGTTGTTGATGCCCTGGACGTTCTCCATGATGTCGAGCTCACCTATGCCGGGCCAGTTCCACCAGTTGCCGCGGTAGGGCGCGCCGAGCATCCAGAACGCCGGCCAGTAGCCCTTCGCCGCCGCACCGGCGACGTTCGGCATCTGGATCCGGGCCTCGGTGCGGAGCTTGCCGCCCGCCGGGGGCTGGAAGTCGGAGCGCCGCGTTTCGACGCGGCCGGAGGTCCAGTGGCCGGCGGCGTCCCTGCGCGGGGTGATCCGTAGGTTTCCGGCGCCGTCGAGAGAGACGTTCGAGGGGTCCGCGGTCATCGTCTCGACCTCGCCGGTACCGAAGTTGGCGGGACCGCCGGGGTAGCCCGTTCCGGTGGTGTACTGCCAGTCGGCGGAGTTCACACCGGATCCGGCGGCCCCGTTGAAATCGTCCAGGAACACCTGGGACCAGCCCGACGGGGTGGGGGGAGCGACCGCGCCCGCGGGCGCCGTGACCATAGCGGCGGCCGCCGCGGCCACGGCCATCGTGCCGACTGCGGCGATGACGGCCCGCCGGACGGAGAACCGCTTTCTGCTTCTGCCGGATGTCTGACGCATGGGTGCCCTCTCTGAGGCGCCGGTGAGGCGCGGTGCGGGGGGAGGCGGCTCTCTGAGAGCGCTCTCAAAGAGTGCCGCTGACACTGTGCTCCCCGCCTCCTAGGGCGTCAAGTCTTTGAGCCGCCAAAGCCACTGCGGGCCAAGGGAGTTCATTGGTTGAAGGGCGGGCACACGAGGTGCGGAGGCCGCGCGCCGCCACCCTCCGCTCGGACCCGTCGGGACGGGGCCCCTCCGGTCAGGTGGGCAGCCCCACCGCCCGCTCCCCGGCCCGCCGCTTCTGGATCACCACGGCCACCACCAGCAGGGCCCCCTGGGCGACGTTCTGCCAGAACGGGTTGACGCCCTGCACGGTCAGGCCGTTGTCCAGCGCCCCGAGCAGGGTGATGGCCAACAGGGTGCCGCCGACCCCGCCCTTCCCGCCCGCCAGCAGGCAGCCGCCGAGGGCGGCGGCCGTGATCGCCTTCAGTTCGAGGCCCTCGCTGCCGGAGACGGGGTGGCCGAATCCGGTCCGGGCGGTCAGCAGGACCCCGGCGCCCGCGGCGACCACCCCGGCCAGGCCGTAGACGGCGATCAGGTACTTGTTGATGTCGATCCCGGCCAGCCGGGCGGCGGTGTCGTTGCCACCGATCGCGTAGATGTTGCGGCCGATGTCGGTCGACTTGAGCAGCAGGTGGATGGCGAGGGTGACCGCGGCGAGCACCCACAGCAGGACGGGGATCCCGGCGATCGAACCGTTCGCGAGGAACACGAAGACGTCGTCGTTGCTGACGTACCCCTGGGCCGCGCCCTTGGACAGCAACTGGGCGACCCCCTTGTACGCGGCGAGGGTGGCCAGCGTCGCGATGACCGGGTTGACCCGGCCGAAGACGATGACCGCACCGTTGAGGAGCCCGGCGAGCAGGCCCGCAACGAGCGCCGCGGCGATGCCGAGCAGGGCGTTCCCGCCGGTGGAGGTGAAGACCATGGCGGAGACGACCGACGCCACGCCGACCTGGGAGCCGACGGAGATGTCCAGTGCGCCGCAGATGATCACCACGGTCTGGACGAGGGCGAGCAGCCCGGAGATGGTCACCGCGTCGCCGATGACCTTGATGTTGGCCCACGTCAGATAGGCGGGGTTGAGCCAGCCGAAGAGGGTCAGCACCAGGACCAGGGCGCCGGTCAGGCCGAGGTTCTGGCCGCCGACGGAGCGCAGGAGCAGCCAGATCCGCTCCCCGCGCCCCGCCGCCGCCCCGACCTGGTCGGCGCCGGCCGGGATGCCGCTCGTACCGGACGCCCCGGCGGACTTCCCGCCGGTTGTGGCTCCTTCCGTTGCGCTGCCGGTCCCGCCGGTCGTGTCACCGGCCGCGCCCTCGGGCACGCCGCCTCCCGCGGTCGCCGTGTTCGCGTTCACCTGGCTCCTCCGCTCCCCGTCGTCGTGGTCAGGTCCTCGGCCATCGCCAGGGCGAGGACAGCCTCCTCGGTGGCCTCGGCGCGGTCCAGTTCGCCGGTGATCCGGCCGCCCTGCATCACCAGCACCCGGTCGGCCAGCCCGAGCACCTCCGGCAGTTCGGAGGAGATGACCAGAAGCGCCACCCCCGCCTCGGCGAGGTCCGCGATGATCTGGTGGATCTCGGCCTTCGCGCCGACGTCGATGCCGCGGGTCGGCTCGTCGAGTATCAGCACCTTGGGCCTGCGGGCCAGCCAGCGGGCGAGCACCACCTTCTGCTGGTTGCCGCCCGACAGCGTGCGCACCTCCCGCTCCACCGACGGGGTCCGCACGCGCAACAGGCCGGTGTACTTCCGGGCGAGTTCCTTCTCGGCCGCCCGGCGCACGAAGCGCAGGCGGCTCAGCCGGTCCAGCACGGCCAGCGCGATGTTGTCGCGGACCGACCGGTCGAGGAACAGCGCCTGCGCCTTGCGCTCCTCGGGCGCGAGGCCGATGCCCGCACGGATGGCGTCGGAGGGCCGGCGCAGCCGCAGCTCCTCGCCCAGCACCGAGACCGTGCCGCCGCGCAGCGGGAGGTCGCCGATCAGCGCCCGGGCCAGCTCGGAGCGCCCGGCGCCGACGAGCCCGGCCAGGGCCACGACCTCGCCCGCCCGGACCTGGAAGGTGATGGCGCGCACGTCGTCGGTGGTGACCTCGCGGACGTCCAGGACGACGCCCCGGTCGCCGGCCGCGTGCGTACGTGCGGGACCCCTCCGGGCGACGGACAGGTCCCGGCCGACCATCATCCGTACGATGGCGCCCTCGTCCGTGGCGGCGGCGTCCTCGACGCCGACCAGCACCCCGTCGCGCAGGACGGCCACCCGGTCGGCGAGCCGGAAGATCTCCTGCATGCGGTGGGACACGTACACGACCGCGAGCCCCTGTTCGCGCAGTCTGCGGATCAGCGCGAACAGGGCCTCCACCTCGTGCTCGGAGAGGGAGGAGGTGGGCTCGTCGAAGGCGACCACCTTCGCCTCGCCCGTCAACGCGCGCAGGATCTCCACGAGTTGGCGCTGGGCCGGGGTGAGGAGGATGCCGGGGGTGTCCGCGTCGAGGACGTGCCCGAAGCCGATCCGGTCCAGGTCCTCCCGGAGCCGGCGGCGCAGGGCCGCCCGGTCGAAGCGGCGGCCGCCCCGCGTGGGCAGGGCGCCGAGGTAGACGTTCTCGGCGACCGTGAGGTGCGGGACGATCTCCGGTTCCTGGGGGATGAGCCGGATCCCGGCCGCCCGGGCGTCGGCCGGGGAGCGCAGCCGCACCTCGGCGCCGTCCACGTGGACCGTGCCGCAATCCGCGGGGTGGTCACCGCAGACGATCTTCAACAGGGTGGACTTCCCGGCGCCGTTCTCACCCATCAGCGCGGTGACCGAACCTGCCGGGAAGTCCAGGCTGATGTCGCGCAGCGCCAGGACCCCGGCGAAGCTCTTGGCGACGCCGGCCACGCGCAGTCCGGTCGCCGTCATTTGCAGCCGAATCCGGCGTCCCGCCACGTGCCCGAGTCGACCATTCTGGTCGGGGCGAAGGCCTCGGGCGTGAACTCCGTACCGTTCTTGAGCTTGTCGTACATCGCCTGGACGGCCAGCTTGCCGACCTCGTCGCCGGGGATGTAGAGCGCGGCCTTCATCCCGTTGTCGGCGCCCGCCTGCCAGTCCTTGCAGGCCAGATAGGCTCCGAGGCCGACGCCGACGATGTCCGCGCCCTTGACGCCCGCGTTGTTCAGGCCCTTGACCCCGCCGGAGACGTTCTCGTCGTTGCAGCCCATGACCACCCAGTGCCTGACGCCCTGGTTGGCCGTCACCGTCGCCTCGACCTTGGCCTGCGCGCCCGCCGGGGTGTTGTCCGTACCGAGCTCGATCGTCTGGACCTCGGGGGCCCCGGCCTCCTTCCACGCGGCCTTGGCCCCGTTGATCCGGTCGGTGCACACGGTCGTGTCCTGCTTCCACGCGTAGACGATCCGGGTGTCCGCCGGGCTCCAGCCCGCCTTCGTGAACTCGGCCGCGGCTCGCTTGCCGACCTCGCCGCCCATCTGGACCCCCGAGAAGCCCACGCGCGCCACCAGATCGGCCTTGCCGCACGCCGCGGGCTTCGGTCCGCTGACGCACACCTGGTCGTCGGAGGTGAGCAGCGGGATCCCCGCCTTCTTGGCCTCGGCGGCGACCTGGGGGCCGACCGCCGACTCCGGCACGACGATGATGATGCCGGAGTTCTTCTGTGCGATCGCCGACTTGACCTCGGTGATCGTCTTCGAGGCGTCGTTGCCGAGGTTGACGACGGTCAGCTTGACGCCCAGCTCGTCGGCCTTCTTCTTGGCGCCGGCGGCCTCGGAGACGAAGTACTCCTGGTCGCCCTGCTTCTGCAGGTAGGCGATGGACATCGGGCCGCCCGCGTTCCGGCCGGCGTCCGTTCCTGTTCCCATGCCGGGGGCGGATCTGCCGGAGGAGCAGGCCCCCAGGGTGAGCGCCAGCGCGAGGGCGCCGGTCAGTGCGGCGCCGCGGCGGTGCCGGTTCATGGACATGTACGAGTGCTCCCTCATCGGGCCGGGGTGGGTCAGGCGCAGGTGAGCCGGGGCGCTGCCCAGTCCGCGTGGTCGTAGTCGATGCCGTTGCCGCCGTCGGTGACGACGAGCCGCAGGGTCTGGCCGCCGGTGAGATCGGCGGTGAGCTTCCTGGCCGCGTCGGCCGTGGTGACGGTGCCGCTGTCGGCGACCTTGGTGGTGTCGCGGTAGATCTGGAAGGCGACGGCGCCGGTGAAGGCGCTCTCGTCGTCGACGCCGACGTCCACCGTCAGTGCGGTGCACCTGCCGCCGAGGTGGTAGGTCACGGTGCTGGGCGCGTGCACGCCCAGGCCCTTGGCGTACGTGGCGCCGCCCACGGTCAGCGTCCTGCCGTCGCCGGCCGCCCGCTCCCCGTTGCTCCGGTCCTTCTCCACCGGGCCCCAGCCGCTGCTCACCCCGGTCCAGGGCAGGTCGGAGAGGTGGGAGGTGCCGGCGGGCGGGAGCGGCGCCGGGCCCGGGGTGATCCGGTACACGACGGTGGCGTGGGGGGCGACCGAGGCGCTGATGGTGCCGCTGGTTTGGGTCGAGGCGGCCTTGGTCCACAGCTCCTTGAGGGCGTAGGGGCCGCGGTTGCCGATGCCGAGGGCGTCCGTCGTGGCGGAGATCGTGGCCGTGGATCCGGTTTCGTTGGTCAGGGAGAGCGCCCGGTCGCCGTTCGCCAGTTCCTTGGCCATCACCACCAGGCCGCCCGCGTTGGAGACCACCGTGCCCTGCTTGCCGAGGACGTCCTGGTCCAGGGCGATCACGTCGGGGTTCGAGAGGATGTCGAACGTCTCGGCCGTCGCCTTGCGCAGGTCGCTGCCGATCAGCAGCGGCGCCGACATCATCGACCAGAGGGTGAAGTGGGTGCGGTATTCGGCGGGGGTCATTCCGCCGTTGCCGACCTCCAGCATGTCGGGGTCGTTCCACTGGCCGGGGCCCGCGTACGGCGCGAGCGGCTGGTTCTTGTGCGCGATGGAGATCATCGAGGACCAGCTGTCGCCGATGTCCCCGGTGGTGCGCCACAGGTGGCCGACGCCGGACGCCCAGGTCCACGGCTGGTTCTGGCCCCACTCGCACAGCGAGAAGACGATGGGCCGGCCCGTGTTCTTCAGCGCGGCGGCCATGTCGGTGTACCGCTTCTTCGCGTCCACGCCCTGGTTGTTGCAGTTGTCGTACTTGAGGTAATCGACGCCGAAGGAGGCGAACAGGTCGGCGTCCTGGCGCTCGTGGCCGAGGCCGCCGGGGAAGCCCGCGGTGTCGCAGGTCTTGGTGCCGGCGCTGGTGTAGATGCCGAACTTCAGGCCCTTGGCGTGCACGTAGTCGGCGAGCGCCTTGATCCCGCCGGGGAAGCGGACGGGGTCGGCTACCAGGTTGCCCGAGGCGTCGCGGTTCGGCAGGGCCCAGCAGTCGTCGAGGTTGACGTACTGGTAGCCGGCGGCCTTGAGGCCCTTGGCGACGAAGAGGTCGGCGATGCCCTTGACCATCGTCTCGTTGAACTCGGCCCGGCAGTGGGTGGAGTTCCAGTTGTTGAACCCCATGGGCGGGGTCAGCGCCTGGCCGTCGGCGACGGCGGCGGCGGGGGCGGCGCCCGCGATCACCGCGGTCCCGGCCAGCGCAGCGGCCCCCGCCGCCGGGGCCAGTAACGGCAGGGCCGCGAGGGCCGCCGCCAGACGGCGCCCGACGGCGCTTCGTAACGTGTGCACAGACGGCTCCTGGGGGAGTGGGGCCCGGAATTCCGGGAGAGCGTGTGCGGAATTGCGTCCTGACGGTGTGTCGGTTCCCGCAGAAGTCCTCAGGAACGAACGGACTCCAACGGGAAGGCCCACATCACACTGCCGCAGCAGGGACATGTCAAGAGAGCGGACTGCGTCGATCCGCCGCCGCACTGCCGGTCGCCGCCCCCCAACTGCGGTTTCTTCGTGCTCTGTTGACTTCTGTTGGTTCCGTCAGGATGCTTCACTCGACCGGGGACGCCGGTGCCCCAGGAGAGGAACCGCCGCATGGCCGATCCCGGCAGCCTGCTGGCCCATCAGCGCCGCGCCCTCATCCTCGAAGAGGTCCGCCGGCGCGGCGGGGTGCGGGTGAACGAGCTGACCCGCTCCCTGAACGTCTCCGACATGACCGTCCGCCGGGACCTGGACGCCCTCGCCCGTGAGGGCCTGCTCCGCAAGGTGCACGGCGGCGCGGTCCTCGGCGACGAAGCCAGCAGTCACGAACCCGGGTTCGAGGCCAAGTCGGAATGGGAGACGGTGGCGAAGCAGGCCATCGCCAAGGCGGCGGCCGCCCTCGTCGCGCCGGGCTCGGCCATCGCCCTGTCCGCCGGGACCACGACCCATGCGCTGGCCCGGGAGCTCACCGAGGTCACCGGTCTCACGGTGGTCACCAACTCGGTCCGCACCGCCGAGGTCTTCGAGGCCGCCCGCCGGACCGCGAGCGCCGGCAACACCGCGACCGTCATCCTCACCGGCGGCATCCGCACCCCCTCCGACGCGCTCGTCGGACCCATCGCCGATCAGGCCATCCGCTCCCTGCACGTCGACCTGCTCTTCCTCGGCTGCCACGGCCTGGGCACCGCCACCGGGCTGACCACACCGAACCTCGCCGAGGCGGAGACCAACCGGGCCTTCCTGCGCTCCGCCCGGCGTACCGCACTGCTCGCCGACCACACCAAGTGGTCGACCGTGGGGCTCACCACCTTCGCCGCCCTGGAGGAGGTCGACGTACTGGTCACCGACTTCCTCCCCGCGGAGGAGGCCGTCGCGGTCACCGAGCGGGTCGGTGAAGTGCTGTCGGCCGCGCCGCCTGCGCCGCCTGCGCCGCCTGCGCCGCCTGCGCCGCCTGCGCCGCCTGCGCCGCCTGCGCCGCCTGCGCCGCCTGCGCCGCCTGCGCCGCCTGCGCCGCCTGCGCCGCCTGCGCCGCCTGCGCCGCCTGCGCCTCCCGTGCCGCCCGCGCCTCCCGTGCAGGAGCGCCGGTGGTGAGGAAGACCCGTACGACCCTGTCCGACGGACGGGCGCTGATCTACTACGACGACGGGCCCGCCGCGGGGGAGGCGGTGCGCGACCGCCCCGACTCCCGCCGGCTGCCGCCCACGGCGACGCGCTCCGAGCGGCGCCACGACCGGCTGCTCGACGAGTGGGTGGTGATCGCCTCGCACCGCCAGGGCCGCACCCATCTGCCGCCCGCGGACCAGTGCCCGCTGTGCCCGTCGGCCCCGGGCCGGCCCACCGAGATCCCGGCCCCCGACTACCAGGTCGCCGTCTTCGAGAACCGGTTCCCCGCCCTGTCCGGACCGCAGGGAGGTCGCTGCGAAGTCGTCTGTTTCAGTCCCGACCACGAGGTCTCGTACGCCGACCTCGGCCCGGCCCAGGTCCGTACCGTCCTCGCGGCCCTGGCCGACCGCACCGCCGAGCTCGCCGGAGTCCCGGGCGTGGAGCAGGTGTACTGCTTCGAGAACCGGGGCCCCGAGATCGGCGTGACGCTCACCCACCCGCACGGGCAGGTCTACGCGCTGCCCGTCCTCACCCCGCGCACCCGGCGCATGCTGGACACCGTCTCCCGCCACCACCGGGCCACCGGCCGCAACCTCTTCGACGAGGTCCGCGACGAGGCCCTGGCCGACGGCCGCCGGGTCGTGGTCGCGGGGGAGCACTGGAGCGCGTTCGTACCGGAGGCCGCGCGCTGGCCGTACGAGGTACACCTCTACCCGCACCGGCGCGTCCCCGACCTGCCCGCCCTGACGGAACCCGAGCGGGAGGAACTGGCCGTCCTCCACCTGGATCTGCTCGGCCGCTTCGACCGGCTCTTCCCCACGCCGGCCCCGTACATCTCGGCATGGCACCAGGCCCCCGTGCGCACCGGCCGGGAGCTCTACGCCCTCCACCTGGAGCTGTTCACCACCCGGCGGGCCGCCGACAAGCTCAAGTACCCGGCCGGAACCGAGTCCGGGATGGGTCAGTTCATCAACGACATCGCGCCCGAGAGGGCGGCGGCAGTGCTGCGGGCGGCCTGAGGGCCGCCGCCCGCGCCCGGTGCCTCAGGCGTCCTTCTCCATGGTCGGGCGCAGCCGCTCCAGCAGGGCGTAGAGCGTCGCGCTCTCGGTCGCATCGAGGGTGTCGAGCGCGCCGTGCGTGGCCTGCATCTCCTCGCGCACGCGCCGGATGGTCTCGCGGCCGGCCTCGGTCGCGACGACGTTCTTGACGCGGCGGTCCGCGGGGTCGGGCTCGCGGCGCACCAGCTCACGGGCTTCCAGACGGTCCACGATCCCGGTGACGTTCGATGCATCACACACCAGGAGGGTGGCGAGGCCGCGCATCGGGAGCGGGCCGTTGAGCTGGGCGAGGACCCGGGCCTGGGTGGAGGTGAGGCCGTAGTGGGCCGCCGCAGCCGCGAAATCGCGCCACTGCGCGGTTCCGATGGCGGCGAGCAGCTCCAGCAGCTGGAGCTTGGTGGGGGTGTGGGGGGTGGTCGCGCTCATGCTTCGAAGCGTACTCAGGTTGGTTGACATTATCAATTGTTTACTTGACCACTTTAACTATTGACGTCTACCGTCTACGGAGTTACTTGATGACATCAAACATCTGCGATCTGAAGCACTAAGAAGGTCCTGCCAGCCATGAGCACCGCCGCCCCCACTCCCGCCGAGGCCAAGGACAGGAACGAGACGGTCATCGTCTTCGCCCTGAGCCTTGCCGCCATGGTCGTGTCGATGATGCAGACCCTGCCGGTCCCGATCCTGGGCCTCATCCGCACCGACCTGGGCACCTCGACCGCCAACGTGAGCTGGGTGACCACCGCCACGCTGCTGTCCGCCGCCGTCTTCACCCCGCTGCTCGGCCGCTTCGGCGACCAGCACGGCAAGAAGCCCACGCTGGTGGCCGTCCTCGGCGTCATGGTCGCCGGCTCCGTCATCGCCGCCCTCGCGACCTCGCTGCCGCTGCTGATCCTGGGCCGCGTCCTCCAGGGCGCCGCCACCGCGATCTTCCCGCTCGCTCTCTCGGTGCTGCGCGAGGAAGTCCGCCCGCAGAAGCTCCCCGGCGCGATGGCACTGGTCAGCGGCACCCTCGCCTTCGGCAGCGGCCTGGCGCTCGTCGCCACCGGCCTGCTCACGTCCGGCTCCGGCGCCGACTACCGCAACGCCTTCTGGATGGCGACCGGCTTCGCGACCCTCGCCCTGCTCGCCGTCGCCTTCCTGGTCCCCGCCACTCGGCACAAGACCGGCGGCCGCACCGACTTCCTCGGCGCGCTGACCCTCGGCATCGCCCTGCTGCTCCTCCTGCTGCCCATCTCGCAGGGCCACGAGTGGGGCTGGACCTCCGGCCGCACGCTGGGCAGCTTCGCCGGCGCCGCCGTGATGGCCGCCGTCTGGGTGCTGGTCGAGCGCAAGGTGAGCGAACCGCTCGTCGACATGAAGATGTTCGTCCACCGCCCGGTGCTCATGGCCAACCTGGCCGGCATCCTCGTCGGCTTCGGCATGTTCGCGAACTTCCTGGGCGTCTCGTACCTCGTCCAGATGCCGCAGAAGCTCACCGGCTACGGCTTCGACGCCTCCATCCTGCGCGCCTCCGTCCAGTTCCTGCTGCCCGGCGCGATCGTCTCGCTGCTCGCCTCGCCCGTCGGCGGCCAGCTGGTTCGCCACCGCGGCCCGCGCGTGGCCCTCGGCCTCGCCGCCGCGCTCGGCGCCGTCGGCTTCGGCTGGCTCGCGCTCGACCACGGCCACACCTTCTCGGTGATCGGCGCCGGCCTCATCGTCGGTGCGGCCGTCAGCTTCGGCTACGCGGCCATGCCCGCCGTCATCATGGCGAGCGTCCCGCACCACCAGAGCGGCATCGCCAACGGCATCAACTCGATCTCCCGCTCCACCGGCAGCGCGATCGGCAGCGCCATCGTCACCACGATCCTGGCGTCGAAGACCATCGAGCACCTGCCCGCCGGCGTCCCGGCGCTGCCCGCCGAGTCCGGGTTCACCCTCACCTTCTGGATCGGGGCCGTCGCCTTCGCCCTGGTCGCGGTGATCAGCTGGGTCGGCCTGCGCGGAGCGCACGGACCGCGCACCGTCGAGGCGAGCGTTCCCGCCGCCGCGAAGGTGACGGAGCCGGAGCCGGCCGAGACGGTCTGACCCGGCACTTCGAAGGGACGGCGCCGTTCGCGGATGCCGTCCCTTCGCATGCGTGCTGTCCTGTTCATGGGCGGGACCGCCACCGGGCGGCGGGGGCCCGACCCCGGCACGCGAGGAGTGACCTGTCATGGCGATCCTGATGCACGCTGCTGTACCGGGCATCACGGCCGACCAGTACGACGCCCTCCATGCGAAACTCCGGGACATCCCTGGAATTTTCGACGGCTGCATCTCCCACGTCTGCGTCGCGACCCCCGCCGGTCTGGACATCTACGACGTCTGGGAGAGCGAGCAGCACATGGACGCGTTCTCCGAGAAGCTGATGCCCGTCGTGCAGGAGCAAGGATGGGAGGCCCCCGCCGCCCGCCCCGCGGTGTTCCCCGTGCACAACTACGGGTTCCCCGGGGGCGAGGGGTAGCGGCCGGTCCTACGAAGCCGGGGCCGGGGCCGGGGCCGGGGCCGAAGGCGGAGACGGGTGCGGAGCCGCCAAGCCCGTCGCGAACTTCTCCCACTGCCCGGTGACGATCTCCTGCGGCACCCCGCCGAAGTCCTCGGTGTCGATGGCGTCCGACCGGAACGCGAGCGTGACGGACCCCGAGCGGACCAGCGTCAGGTACTGGTGGAGCGCGATGCCCCGGTCATTCACGTCCTGCGTCCCGATCCGGTACGCGCGCCTCGTAGCCCAGTGCCGGAGCCCGGACCGGCTCCACCCCGAGGACCTCCGCCCCGGCGAGTGCACGCTCCTCGGCACAGCCGCCCGCGCGCCGGTCGGCCCGCGTCTGCCAGCGACTCCACGGCGGCGGCCGCGGCGCCGGCGTCCCGGTACGTGCGCAGCACGATCTCGGTGCCCACCGCCTGGAGCTCGCCCGGGACGCTCACCCTGGCGTAGGCCCGGGCGGTGTGACCCGCCGTGCCGACATTCGTCAGCGGGCCGCAGACCGCGGGCCGCGCTTCGTAGAGCTCGCTCATGGGCTCGTCGAGAAGCGGCTCCCGGACCTCGTACGGGCCCAACTCCTCGCCCTCCGCGACGCCCAGCGCCTTGAGCCGCTCCATGCCCGGCCCCGGCGTACCGCTCGGGCTCGCGGCGGCGCTCCCGGTCGGCGCTGCACAGGCCGGCTTCCCGGAACCACTGCATCCGGCCGTACCCGCGAGCAGTGCGGCTGCGCCGACGGCGACGCCCGCTGCCCTCGCCCGCCGCAGCCGCCTCCCGCTCCCCGCCCCGTACGTCTGCCGCCGTCCCCCGAGATCGCGTCGAAAACCCGAGTGTCGCGGGCGGGGCGGCCGCCGCCGCCCCGGGCGATGCGCGCGGTCCTCGTTGAGCCGGTCGGCGTGCGTCGCGAACGGGCCGCGCCCGGCGTGAACGCTGGTGCGCGCGCCCGTCCCGCGCTCCTGCGCGCCCCGGCAGACGCCGCAACGGCCCGGCCCGTCATCGCGCAAGGCATTCCGCTTGGCTGCCGCGAGGAGGTCGTACGGCCGTGACCCGGGTGTGCTGCATGCCGCACGAGGGCGGTCATCGCCCGCCCGCGGGGCTACTGGACGGTCACATCGACGGTCACCCCGATGGTCGCGCCCCATGTGCCGGGCTGCGAACCTCATGATTCCGCATCTGCTAGTTCATCGGGTCAGCAACCTATGTAGATGCGGCGCTGCAACCCTGTTAGAGTCCGCATGCGCGACTCCGAGACGAGGGTGGCGATATGGCCGATCCGCACCCCTGATCTGCCCCTGAGCGGCGTACATCCGCGAAGCAGGCAGCAGTTGTGATGCCGTGGCACTTCCGCACCGACGACGTCGGCGCCCCCGTCACCCCGGGGCGCATCCGTCGTGGAAACCAGCAAACCCGTCAGTCCGGTTCTCAGCGGCCGGATATCGAGCCATGCCGCCTTCGTCGCCTATTGAGATGGGGAGAACACAAGTGAACACGGGACTTCTGCGACGTCACGTCGCAGGCAAGGCGCTGGTCATGAGTGCCGTACTGGCCCTGGCCCTGCCGGGCACCGCATACGCCAACACCGTGAGCGTCACCGTGAAGACCCCCGGGGCCACCTCCGGGCCCGGGACGACCTTCTCCGAGATATCCACCCACGCGGACTGCAGCAGCGGCCTGATCTCCGGAGGCGGGATCAACCAGGCCATCGGAACCGGTACTTCATCGAACGGCAACAAGATCAACGGCACCTCGCCGAGCCCTGACGGCAGCACCGAGTACACCGGTTCGACCGGCGTCGTCGGCACGGACGTGACCCACTGGCTCGGCATCGGCGGCAGCGGCGGGGCGGTCAACGCCTCCTTCTCCAGCACCCCGTACGCGATGTGCTTCACGAGCAACCTGATCAACCACACCCAAGTGGTCATGAACAAGATCGCCGGACCCACCGGCAGCGGGACGGTGGGCCTGGTCGTCGCGACCTGCCCGGCCAACACGCGACTGCTCGGCGGCGGTGCCCGGATCACTCCTGCCAGCGTCGGCAGCCTGAAGCCGATCGCCAGTTTCCCGACCTTCAACGACTCCGGACACGCCTTCGGCCAGAAGGCAGCGGCCGACGGTGAGACCAACCCCGACTCCTGGGCCGCGGTCGGCTGGAACGGCGGCGGAGGCGACAGCGGCAACACCACCTACGCGTACGCCATCTGCAGCGGCAACAACATCGACATCAGCGGCGCCACCGTGAAGGTGCGCTTCAGCGAGGTGAGCGGCCCGACCTCGGCCACCGCCGGACAGACGCTGACGGTCGGCTGCGGCCAGAACGACGGCAAGCTGGTCAGCGGGGGCGCAGCCATCAGCGGCGGCAGCGTGACGACCACCAACTTCACCGGCCCGGGTTCCGTCGGCGACCACCTCAACGGCAGCTACCCCAGCAACTCCGGCGGCACGCCCGTCAGTGACGGGACCACCACCGCGGCCTACTGGTCCGCGTTCACCCACACCGGGGGAAGCAGCTCGCCGAGCACCTACTCCGACGCCTGGGCCCTCTGCGTCAACGACGGCGTCTGACACGGCTCCTGACTCCTGCCGGTGGGCAGGCGCGGCACGGACCGCGCCCGCCCACCGGTCACCCCAACCCACCTCGGTCACCCTTCAAAGGGTCCGGAGAGGCAGCGTCACTTCCCATGAACCGCCGTTCGACCCCTCGCTCCACCCTGCGCGCCGTCCCTCGGACGCGCACCTCGACATCGAAGACGGCGATCGTGCTCAGCGCGACCGGCCTGCTCGCCGCCGTCCTCGCACCCCTAGCCGCCGCTGACCCGGCGGCCGTACCCTCGCCCTGTGGCGCCGGCGGGATCTTCACCGCCTCCCCGCCCACGTGTACGTACGCCACCGCCGGGACGGACACCTTCACGGTGCCGGACGGCGTCGGCGCGATCGGCGTCGACCTGTTCGGCGCCGAAGGCGGCAGTGCGGCCGGGTTCGTCGACCCGAGCCCGCGCAACGACGGATCCCCCGGCGGACTCGGCGGCGAGACCCGCGCCACCCTCACCGTGAGCCCCCGACAGAGCATCCAGATCACCGTGGGCGCCGTCGGAAGCTCCGGCACGTCCCGGCACGGCGAGTACGCCCGGCCCGGCGGCACCGGACACGGCGCCGGCGGCGGTGGCGCGCACGGCGGCGGTGGTTCCGGCGGCGGTGGTTCCGACGTACGGGTCGGCGCCTTCGGCGCGGCGGACCGGATCCTGGTCGCGGGCGGCGGCGGGGGCGCGGGCAACGGCGGCCCCCTGCTGCACGGTGGCAACGGCGGCGGCCTCGAAGGGGAGCGCGGCGGCGAGGGCGGCGGTCCCGTCGGCTCCGGCGTCTCCGGCGGCGGTGGCACGCAGAGCGCCCACGGCGTCGGCAGCCCCAACTCCGCCCAGGGCGGCCCGGGCATCGCCGGCAGCGACATCGACCCCAACACCGGCCTGCCCAATCCCGGGAGCGGCGGCCCGGGCGGCAACGGCGGACAGGGCGGCAACGGGGGCGGCGGTGGTGGCGGCGGCTACTTCGCCGGAGCCGGCGGCTCGGGCGGCGGGAGGATCGGGAACCTCTACGGCGCCGGCGGCGGCGGGGGCAGCGGCTTCGCGGTGCCCTCTGCGACCGGCGTCTCCCTCCTGCAGGGCGTGAACCACGGCAACGGCAAGGCCGTCGTGTCCTTCCGGTACGGGACCACGCTCTCGCTCACCGCGGACACGGCCACCCCGCTGTTCGGGCATGCGGTCACGCTCACCGCGGCTGTCGCCACGGCGAACCCCGCCGCCGGACCCCCGCACGGCACGGTCACCTTCTCCGACGGGCCGAAGCAGCTGGCGACGGTGCCGCTGACCGACGGCCTGGCCGAGTTCAAGACCGACTCCCTGCGCCCCGGCGCCCATTCGGTCACCGCCGCCTACAGCGGTGACCAGGCCTTCATGCCGAGCGCCGTGGCGGGAGCCACCGACATCACCGTCGGGTTCAGCCGCCCGTGCATCACGACGGCCCACCAAGGACCGCTGACCGTGGCCTCCGGCGAGTCGCTCTGCATCGCACCCGGCGGCAGCCAGACCGGCCCGTTGACGGTCCGCTCCGGCGGTGCGCTGGCCGTGACCGGAGCCGAGGTCACCGGTCCCGTCTCCAGCGACGGCGCGCTCGCCGTCGCGGTCTGCGGATCGCAGCTCACCGGCCCGGTCACCGTCAGCCGCACCAGCGGTTCCGTGCTGATCGGCTCTGACGACGCCGCCACCGGCTGCCCGGGTAACACGGTCCGCGGCCCGGTGAGCGTGAACGGCAACACCGGAGGCGTCGAGATCTCGGCCGACACGGTCGTCGGTCCGCTGCGCTGCGACGCCAACCTCCCCGCCCCGCGGCAGAGCGGCAACACGGTGGAAGGCCCGCGCTCAGGCCAGTGCCGATGACCGCGAGCTGCTGAACACGGCAGGGCCGCCCCGGGCCAGGGGCGGCCCTGCCGCGGCAACCCGTCTCAGATGTCGATGTGGCCCATCAGCCCGCGCTGGTAGTCGACCTGGGCCTGGCGGATCTCGGCGGCGGTGTTCATGACGAACGGGCCGCTGCGCGCCACGGGCTCGCCGATCGGCTCGCCGGCCAGGACCAGCACCTCGGCCGCGTCGCCGGGGGCCTCGACCGCGAACCGTTCCGCGTCGCGGCCGAGGATCGCGAGGTGCCCGTCGGGGAGCTGGGCGTCGGGGGTGGCGGCGGTCCCGGACAGCACGTACAGCATGACGTTGTGCCCGGCCGGGACGGTGAACTCGGCGCGGCCGCCGGCCGCGAGGCGGGCGTGCACGACGAGCACCGGGGTGTGCGTCTCGAACGGTCCGCGTACCCCGTGCGTGCTGCCCGTGATCACGGTGAGCTCGGCGCCGCCGTCCTCGGCGACCACCGTGGGGATGTCGCCGGGGGCCGAGCCGTACTGGACGCGCGGCGGCGTCGCCTTGAGCCGGGCCGGCAGGTTCACCCAGATCTGGAGCAGGTGCTGCGGACCGCCGTCGGCGAGCAGTTCGGGGGTGGGACGGGCGAGGTGGACGAGCCCCGATCCGGCGGTGAGCCACTGCACCTCACCGGGGTTCATGACGCGCTTGTGCCCCTCGGAGTCGATGTCCTCCATCGCGCCTTCGATGACGTACTGGATGGTCTCGAACCCGCGGTGCGGGTGCGGCGGCGCACCCTTGGCCTCGCCGGGGCCGAGTACGTGGGGGCCTACCTGGTCGACCATCAGGAACGGGTCGACCAGGGGAAGTTCCGGCTGCGGAAAGGGACGGCGGACCGGAAAGCCCTCGCCCTCGAAGGTGTGGAAGGGGCGGACGACGCGGGTGGTGGAGCGCACGGCGGCGGTGGTGATGTCCATGTACCGAATGAACGGCACGGCGAATTCCACTGTCAACGCGCGCCCGTTTGGTTGTCAGGTCCCACCGACGGCTCCGGCCACCGCGCCACCCGCCCCTGCGGGGTCAGCGCCTGCGGGCCCGGGCGCGGCGCAGCAGCACACCGGCGGCGGCGCCGGCCAGGGCGATCACGACCACACCCGCCGTGGTCCACCACATGGTGCGGTCGTCGTCCTCGCCGGCCGGAGCCGCGGACGGCTCGCTCGCGGGCGACGGGCCCTGCGCCTGCGCGGGAGCCGGCGACGCGGACGACACCGGTGCGCCCGACGCACCCGGTGCGGCGGACGGCCCGCCCGGGGCGGCCGCGCTCGGCGTGGCGGCGGACGGCGCAGGGTCGACCACCGGAACGGCGATCTCCTTCTCACCGTGCCCGAGGGACGGGAACCCCACGTCGACGGTGACCTTCCAGGTGCCGGGCGGCAGCACCTCGGCCGTGCTCCAGCCGGTGCGCGTCCCGGCGTCGCGGACCAACCGCCAGGGCCCCATCGTGCGGGAGCCGTCGGGGCTGGCCGAGTTCACCGTGGCGGCAACCGCCTCCTCGATGGCGTCCCCGTCGTTCTCCCAGGTGATCTCGGTGGTGACGTGGCCTTCCCGCTGCCCGGTGACCACGACCTTCACGGTGTCGCCGTGGGCGTGGGCGGCTGTGGGGACGGCCAGGGCCTGGGCGAGGAACAGGAACAGGAAGCCGAGTCCGGTGCGGACGGGGAGGGCGTGTCGTCGTGTACGCATCGTTGGGTGCTCCTGGTGCGGTGGGATGCGATGTGCTGTGGTGCGGGAGATGAGGGGGCCGGTGGACGGCCGCGCGGGGCGGCCGTCCACCGGCGGAAGGCGGGTCGGGCTCGGGCAGGTCAGCCGGCCTTCTGGACCGTCCACACCTGGGTCGCGCGGCCGTCCGCGCGCTGGAGGTCGAGCAGCCAGTCGCCGTAGTACGGGCGGCTGCTCACGGTCAGGGCGTAGTTGCCGCTGCCGTCGGTGACGGTCATGCCGCCGCCGCGGGCCGACAGCTTCCACTGCTGCGCGGAGCTGTTGCCGCACGGCTGCTGCGCGATCCACATCCCTGCGGCAGGGGCGCCGCCCGTCTGGAGGCACTTGCCGGAGACCGCGGACTTGATGCGGACGAGCCCGCCGCCCGCGTCGTCGAAGAGCCACTGCTGCTGGGCGTAGCCGTTGGCACGGCCTCCGACCAGCACGGTGCCGTCGGCGCTGCGGCCGCCCCACACCTCGGCGGCCATGCCGGTGCTGCCGTTGCCGAGCGTGTAGCGGGTGCCGGGGGTGGTGGTGCCGCCGGCGCCGGTCGTGCGGAACGTGACGGTCGGGCCCGCTCCGCTGTCACGGCCGGAGCCGTCGCGGACCGAGACGGCGACCTTGTACTCGGTGCCCGGCTGGAGGTTGTAGATGCGCAGGGCCTGGGACTGGACCCAGGTCAGGTGCTTGCCGTTCAGGAGGACCTGGTACCAGGCGGCGCCGTCGACCTTCGGCCAGCTCACCACGACGGAGTTCGACTGGATCTGAGCCGCCGTCACCTTGGGTCCGCCCGTGGGCTTCTTGGTCGGCGTCGGGGTGGGCTTCGGCGTGGGCTGCGGGTTGGGGTCGGGGTTCGGGTTGCCGCCCTTGCCCTTCATCAGGAACTGGTTGTCGGCGATGTTCCAGTGCGTGGCCAGGTAGCTTCCGGCCTTGGGGTTGGTGTGGAAGTAGTCGTCGTGGTTGCAGTCCAGGATGTTCTCGGCTGCCTGGTTGGTGCACACGTTGCGCATCTGCGGGTAGTACGGGGTGTCCGAGTAGCACATGACGTCCCACTCGTCCGTGCAGTGGGCGCCGCGGCTGGTGTTGGGGGCGCTGTTGTTGACCGCGCCGAGGTTGTGGCCGAGTTCGTGCGCCGCGGTGTGGCCGCCCCAGCAGCCGGAGTCCGTACGGCCGTAGGAGGGGCCGAAGTTGCTCTGGTTGTCCTGGCCGGGGCGCTCGTCGCCCGCGAAGGTGCCGATGCCGCAGTAGACCTGGGTGTCGGAGAAGATCATGTACTTGCGGTCGCGCCGGTTGAGGCCCTTGTCGGCGAGCGCGTTGTTGGTGGCGCTGAACTCGGAGAGCGCGGAGGCGGGGAGCTCGATGTTGAGCACGGTCGGCGTGCAGTCCGCGGCCGTCACGAAGCGGATGTGGCGGATGCCGCCGGTCTCCTGGGCGCTCGTCGAGTAGATGAGGTCGGCGTCGGCCGCCCACTTGCGGAACGAGGCGAAGTACTCGGAGTAGCGGTCGCGGTCGGAGCCGTGGACGTACACGACCTGGACGCGGTTGCCGCTGCTGCCGTCGCCGTCGCACTGGACGGTCTGGCCGGCCGGGCCGGCGGCGACGGCCTGGTTGCCGCCGGACGCGGCGGGCTTCGGCGCCGCGGAGGGCGCTGCCTTGGCGGACTGGGCGTCGGCGGCGGGCGCGTCCTGAGGACGCCCGCTGCCTTCCGCCGCTGCGGCCGCGTCGCCGGCCTCGGGCTTCGCCGGGTCGGCGGCCGCGGCCTTCGTCTTCACGACGGGCGCGACATCGGCCTTGATGTCCACGTCCTTCGGCGGGGCGTCGGGGCCGTGGGTGCAGAGACCGGCCTCCGTGCGGTAGACGCCGACGCAACGGTCGCCCTTCGGCGCGGCCTTGAGCCCGTCGAAGACCATGCCCTTGGCGGTCTCGTTGGCGGGTTCGCCCACGATGGGCGCCGGCTCCGCGTCATGGGCCGGTGCGGCGGCGGCCTGTACGACGGTTTCTGCTGCCGCTTCGGCCTCGGCGGTCCCCGCTTGGGCGTTGTCGCCGAGCCCGGAGTAGGCGAGTCCGCCCGCTATCACCGCCGCCGTGGCCATGGCGGCGGTGAGGAGTATCAACCGGCGCGGCTTGCGTCGGTGTTCGCGCTGCTTCCTGCGATGTCTAGTCATGCGCACCTCAAATCCTTGGTCGGAGGAGTGGGTGCGCCGCAGCCTGCCAGACGGGCGCCGTGGAGAATTCGGACAAACTGGAATGGCGTCCGAGATATCAGACTGTTACCTGCTGGTTAGATTTGATGAACAGTCAATTTGCTTGAAAATCAAGCCCGTTACGCGCGTAGGCCGCTAATGGTCCAGGCCACATCGAAGATCTCGTTACCAAATCGAGATATGGGGCGAACCCTTGTTGACGGTAATTCAGTCAGGGATTCACCTAATTACTACCTGCCGAATTCCCCTCGTTACGAGCGGTGAGGAATCCTCCCCTCCGCCCCAGCAGGATGCCCGTCAGGGTCAGCAGGAGTCCGCAGATCTGTCGCAATGTGAGTGACTCTCCGGCGATCGCCGTGCCCAACAGGACGCCCGTGACCGGGTTCAGCAGCCCCAGTAGGCCGACGTTCGCGGCCGGCAGCCGCCGCAGCCCCGCGAACCAGGCGGCGAAGGCCAGCGCCGTCGCGACGACCGTGACGTAGCCGAACGCCAGCAGTGCGCGGACGTCGAGGTCCGGGGGCGGTCCCTCGATGGCGACGGCGAACGGCAGCAGCATGAGGCCGCCGCCGAGCAGCTGCCACGCCGTCGAAGCGAGCACCTCCACGTCCGCGCTCCACCGCTTGGCGAGGACGTAGCCGAGCGAGGACATCGCCACGGCGGCCACGGAAGCCAGCACGCCCAGGGTGTCCATCGGGACGGCCCCGGTGAGGAGCATCGAGGAGACCCCGGCCACGCCGAGTCCGGCGCCGGTCAACTGTCGGGGTCCCGGCCGCTCGGCGATCAGCGCCCAGGCGAACAGCATCATCGCCAGCGGGGCGGTGGCCATCACGGTCGAGGCGGCGCTCGTCGGCAGCCGCTGCGCGGCGACGTAGACCAGTGCGAAGAAGCCGCCCATGTTGAGGAAGCCAAGCAGCAGGGACTTCCACCACCAGGACCCGCGGGGCGCCTTCCGGCAGGCGGCCAGGAGCAGGACGCCTGCGGGCAGGGCCCGGAAGGCCCCTCCGTACAGCGGGTGGCCGGCGGGCAGGAACTCCCGGGTGACGTAGTAGTTCGTGCCCCACGCGATCGGCGCGACCGCCGTCACCAGCGACCACCGAAGATTGGCTTCCATGGAAGACATAATACCTTCCATGGAAGCTATACTGGCGGGGTGAGCCGAGAAGCCGATGGAACGCATGTGCACACCCGCGCGGGAACGCCCCCCGACCACGTCGCCCGCATCCAGGCCGAGTGGGCCCGCGAGCGTCCGGACGTCGACGTCGCCCCACAGGGCGTGATCGGGCGGCTGCACCGCCTCGGGCTGCTCCTGACGGACCGCCTGACCCTCGTCTACCGCCGCTACGGCCTGAGCGAGGGGGAGTTCGACGTACTGGCAGCCCTGCGCCGCGCGGGCACGCCCTACGAACGCGCCCCCGGCGAGCTGGCGGTGCACACCATGGTGACCACGGGCGCCATGACCAAGCGGATCGACCGGCTCGAACGGGACGGCCTCGTCGCGCGCCGCCGCTGCGCCGCCGACGGCCGGGGGCGCGTGGTCGCCCTCACCCCGGCCGGGTGCGAGCTGATCGACCGGGCGTTCACCGAGCACATGGAGAACGAACGGAGCCTGCTCGAAGACCTGACCCCGCAGCAGGCCGCACAACTGGAAACCCTGCTCACCGCCTGGCTGGCCCGGTTCGAGTCGCCGCCCGGGCCCTGAGGTCCGCGTCCGCCCCTGCTACCGGCGGCCGCCGAGCTTGACCCACTTCGCCGTGCTCGGGACCCCTTTGGCGTCGAGCAGGAACAGCATGTAGTACCCGGGCGGGGCGTCGGCCGCGCTCGGCGGCGTCCGCAGCCCGATCGCGGTGCCCCGTACGCCCGTGACCGTCAGTTCCAGATGGCGCTGACTGGTGTTCACCGCATGGGTGACCGTCGTCGGCGCCAGGAGTACGGCGCGCGTGACCCGGGCGGCGGTGGAACTGCGCACCTCGAAGCCGGCCCCGTAGCCCAGTTCGCCCCCGGGCACCCGGTCCAGCGCCGGCCGACCGCCCCGGTGCAGGTACGCGGGCTCGTAGAGCTCGATGCTGCCGTCCATCTCGTCCCCGATGTCGGGGTCGTTGGCGATCTGCTGGAGCTCGTCGCCGGTCACCATCATCCGGCCGTCCGGCAGCACCAGGGCATTGGAGTGGTAGCCGCGGGGCAGCCGCTGTACCGGCCCCGGCCCCCAGCGGCCCTGCGCATCGCGAAGTTCGATCTGCCGGTACTTGAGATCGGCCTGCGGATTGAAGGGCCCGTGCCCGTAGTCCCGGGTGTCCAGGGCTCCGTTGACCGTGAGCAGCGTCCCGTCCGGCAGGATCAGCGTGTCGTCCTGGGTCCGACCGAAGGCCCGCGGCTGCTCCGTGGTCCACCGCCCGCCGGACAACCGGTAGGTGTTCGGATCGTGCGGATCGCCGCCGAGCACCAGCACCGAGTCGGGGCCGCGGAACCCGGCCGGGAGCGGCACGGCCGACCCGTAGCCGCGGAAGTCGGCGGGCCGCCGGGGCAGATCGGTCCGGGTCTCCTTGACCGGGTCGAACAGCCACTGCTGATCGGCGTCCCGGCCCAGGCCGTAGACCATGCCGTCGCGCAGCGAGAACAGGTGCGGATAGTCGTTGCGGAACGGGGCGTCCGCCCGGAGCCGCTCGGCGGCCAGGCCGACCGGGATGTCGTACGTCCGCCAGGGCACGGGATGGCGCAGCGCGGGGAAGCGCTCCACGACCGGCGTGGGCGTGCCCGTACCCCGCTCGGACTGGCCGGACATGATGATCTGGCGCCCGTCCGCGCCCGTCACGACCGAGGGGTACCAGCGGCCGACGGACATGTCCTGGTTGCGGAACCAGGTCTCGGTCCACGGGTCGAACACGAAGGACAGTTTGGCGCCGCTGCCGCCCTTGCCGCCGTTGTTGCCGCCGAACACCCCGACCATCCCGTTGGGCAGGAAGGCGTGGCCCGCGCAGAAGAACGGGGCCGGGCGGGGCGTGTACGTACCGTCGGGCATCAGGACGGTCGGGGGCTCCACCTTCTTGAACGCCCGCGCCCCGGTGCCGCGGGACGGGTCCCACAGGAAGGCGCGGCCCGCGTTCGTCCGGCCGATGCGGTCGGTGGGGCCGGTCTCCTTGGTGGGGTCGACCTCCACGCGCTCGAAGGAGAAGAGCAGCACCTTGCCGGTCGGCAGCAGCGCGGTGTGGACACCGAAGTCGGGGGAGGGGAAGAACTCCGTGAACCGCCCGGACCGCGCCGCGGTGAACGCGGCATTGGCCTGCTGCTGCGAGGCCTTGAGGGCCGCCAGGCTCGCGGTGCGCTTCGACTGCGGGTATTCCTCGGGGCCCTTGAGCGCGCTCCGCCGCTGCGCGTGCGCCCGGGCGTGCTCCTCGCCGATGACGGCGGCCTCGTCGGCGTCGGCCTCGGCCTCGGCCCGGAGCGCGCCGTCGTCCGGCTGGTGGTGGCTCGGCGGGGATACCTGCCCGACCGGCACGGCGGAGGCGGGTGGAGCTGCTGCGGTGATTGAGGCGAGGGCGGCGGCGACGGCCACGCATGCGGACAGCACGGCGGACCGCCGTGCGAGCGGACCGGGCATGGACTCTCCTCCGTCGGCGGGATGTCCATAATATGAGAAATAGAACTATTGGTGCGGAATGACGCGGGTGGGGGTGGGTGAAGGTGGGTGGCGTGGGCCGTTCGGCCGTCATCCCGGGCCTGCTGAATCGTTTCTTCGGTGAACCGGGCCGTCCGACCGGGTGAGGCGGCGCACCCGGTGCGGCCCGGCGACCACCCGCGGTGGCTATCCATGGCGGTGTGATCAAGTCACTTCGCACCGCTCGCACCGCACTGACCGCCGTCGCCGTGACCGGATGTCTCGTCACGCTCTCCCCCTCGGCCGGTGCCACCGACACCGCCGCCGCCGCACCTCCCGGCCGGATCGGCGTCGACGTCGCCTCGGTCAACGGATCGGGCTGCCGCCCCGGCAGCGCCGCCGTCGCCGTGGCACCCGACAATTCGGCCTTCACCGTCACCTACAGCGAGTACATCGCCTCCGCCGGCGGGGGAGCCTCCGCCACCGAGGGCCGCAAGAACTGCCTGCTCTCCCTCCTCGTACACGTCCCGCAGGGGTACACGTACGCGGTGTCCCACGTCGACTACCGGGGCTACGGAAAGCTGGAGGAAGGAGCGACCGGAACCCAGAAGGCCAGCTACTACTTCCAGGGCATGAGCCAGACCGCCAACCGCACCCACCAGTTCCACGGCGCGCTCGACGACAACTGGCAGGTGACCGACACCACCGGCATCGAAGCCCTCGTCTTCGCCCCCTGCGGCGAGCAGCGCAACTTCAACATCAACACCGAGCTGCGCGCGGACGTCGGCACCTCCGACACGACCAAGACCAGCTACATGGCCGTCGACTCCACGGACGGCAGCATCAGCACCGTGTACCACTTCTCCTGGAAGCAGTGCCCGGCCCGCCGCTGAGCCGGCCGGCCCAGGGAGAGCCCGAGCGGCGGTGGCGGCGATCCGCCCCCGCCGCTCGCGGGCGCCCCGCCGTCTACGCAGCCTCCGCCGCCCCTGCCCGGTAGCGGCCCGGTGTGGTCCCGAACTCCCGGCTGAAAGCATGGGAGAAGGCGTACGGCGTGCCGTACCCGACCCGGCGGGCGATCGAGGCCAGCGGGTCCTGCGTGTCCCGGAGCAGGGTGGCGCCGTACGTCAGTCGCCACCACGTGAGGTACGCCATCGGCGGGCGGCCGACCAGCGCGGTGAACCGGCGCGCCAGCGTGGGCCGGGAGACGCCCGCCTCCGCCGCCAGCCGGTCGTTGGTCCAGGGTGCGGCCGGATCCGAGTGGAGCGCCCGCAGCGCGGCGGCCGCGACCGGGTCGCCCAGCACCGCAGACCAGGTTCCGCCCGAGCCCTCGGCCATCCAGGAACGGATCATGTAGACGAGCAGGAGATCGAGCAGGCTGGGCACCGCCATGCAGGCTCCCGGTCGCCGCTCGCCGCTCAGTTCGCCGCCCAACAGGGAGATCGCCGCCCGCAGTTCGAGGTGTGCGCCGACCCGGTTCGGCAGATGGACCACCTTCGGCAGCTCCAGCATCAGCGGGTGGACGCGACTGCGGTCGAGCCGGTACTTGCCGCACAGCATTTCCACCCTGCCGGGATCCTGCGAGGTGCTTCCCCGGAGCGCTCCCGCGGGCAGGAGGTCGAACGGCGCCGCGCGGGCCAAGGTCGCCGCGTCGGCAGGTGAGTCGGCGATCACGTGCCCCGTCCCGTGCGGCAGCAGCACCGCGTCGCCGGGGCCGAGGGAGACGGGCGCGCCGCCCCCGTCGGGCAGCAGCCAGCAGCTGCCCTCCAGCACCACGTGGAAGCCCGCGCCGTCGTACGGGGCGAAACGCGCGCACCAACTCCCGTTCACCGTGATTCGGTTGGAGGAAGGCCGCCCGATCCGGACGGCCGCGATGGCGTCGCTCACCACATCCATCGGGCCAGAGTACCCGTGGCGTCAAGGGTGAGACGATCGCGTATTCGTATGAGCCGGGCAGGCATTGAGGGGCTCATCCGGCTTTTCCTAGACTTGGCGGCATGAAGATCGAGAGCAGGAAGAGCATCGTCCTGGGTGACGTAGAGGTCACCCGTGTCATCGAGTGGCAGGGGCCGTTGGGGCCCACATCCGATCTGGTGCCGGGCGTCGGGGCCGAGGTGTGGAAGGGCAACGAGGACTGGCTGGCGCCGGACCACTGGGAGCCCGTCGAGGACCGGCCGGTCCTGGCCCTCCAGACCTGGGTCCTGCGCAGCGCCGGGAAGACCGTCCTGATCGACACGGGCGTGGGCAACGGGCGCGAGCGGCCCGGTTCGCCGCTCTTCCACCAGCGGCAGGGCGACTTCCTCGGGGAGCTGGCGCGGGTGGGAGTCCGGCCGCAGGACGTCGACGTCGTCGTCAACACCCACGTCCACGGCGACCACGTCGGCTGGAACACCGTTGCGGAGAACGGGGGTTGGGTGCCCGCCTTCCCCAACGCCCAGTACCTCGTCCCGGCCGCGGACGACCACCACTTCGGTCCCGCGAACGGGTACGCGGGCGGCGTGCGGGAGGACGACCGGCTGATCTACGAGGACAGCATCGCGCCCGTCCACCGCGCAGGACAGGTCGTGCTCTGGGAAGGGGCCCACCGCATCGACGAGCACCTCACCCTGGAGGCCGCGCCCGGGCACACCCCCGGATCCTCCGTGGTGCGCCTCGCGTCCGGGACCGACCGGGCGGTCTTCGTCGGAGACCTGCTGCACAGCCCCGTACAGATCCTGGAACCCGCCTGCAACAGCTGCTTCTGCCTGGACGCCGCGCAGGCCGCCGCCAGTCGGCGCCGGATCCTCGAACGTGCCGCGGACGAGGCGGAACTGCTCGTACCCGCCCACTTCGGCGGAACGGGGGCCGTCGAAGTCCGCCGCCAGGGACAGGGGTTCACCGTCGGAGCGTGGGCGGCCTACGAAGAGGTCGGGTAAGGGGACGCGGGAGAGCGCGGGTTCGGCGGGGACGGCGCCCGGCGGGGCCCGGCCGGCGCCAACCGCAGGATCCGCAGGGCGAGCTGCACCTCCAGCGCCCCGGCCGGGGTGTTCCAGTCCTCGCCCAGGATCTGCCGGACCCGGTCCAGGCGCTGGACCACGGTGTTGACGTGCACGTGGAGGGCGTCCTTGGTACGGGCCAGGCTGGCCCCGTACGCGAAGTAGGCCTCCAGGGTGCCCACCAGTTCGGTCCCGCGCTGCGCGTCGTACGCGATGACCGGTCCCAGTACCCTCTCGACGTACGCGCCGACGTCCGCCCGGTCCCCGAGGAGCACCCCGAGGAAGCCGAGGTCGGGCAGACCGGCTCCGCCGCCGCTGTGACCGAGGGCGTGCAGGGCCTCAAGGCAGCGCAGCGCCTCCGCGTACACGCCCGGCAGGCCGTCCGGGTCGGCGGCGGGTCCGGCGGAGCCCGCGGTGACCGGGCTGCCCAGCGTCTGTCCGAGTTCGGCGGCGAGCGAGCGGGCGAGCGGGCCCGGGCTGTCCGTCGGGGCGAGGAGCACGACGCGGCCCTGGTGCAGCCCGGCCAGGCCGTCACGGGCGCGTGCGTGGCGGGCGGCCTCCACCGCCAGCCGGGACCGCAGCGCGGGATCGCAGTGCAGCACCACCAGGGCGTGCGGGCGGGCGAGGTCGACCCCGAGCTTGCGGGCCCGCAGGGTCTGGCTGCCGGTGTCCCGGACCCGGCCGGGCGCCACCGGGGCCAGCAGGTCGCCGAGCAGTTCGCCGCGGACCCGGTCCTCGGCGTGTGCGATGGAACGCCGCAGCAGGAGCAGCAGCGCCGTCACCAGGCCGGCCCGCTCGAACAGCCGCCGCTCCGCGTCGGGGAGGTCGCCGCGTCCGCCGAGCGTGATGCTCCCCAGGAGCTCCGGCCCGGCGAGGACCGCGCAGACCCACACGCCGCCCACGGCGACGGCCCGCCCGCCGGAACGCGAGGCGGCCAGGGCGTGCTCCGGCGGCCCGACCGGGTCCGGGCCGACCCGCGCGAGCTCGGCGCCGTCGGAGTCCCGGACCACAAGGCTGCCGCCCAGCAGGGCGGCGACCTCCCGGGCGACGTCGGCCACGTCACCGCCGCGCAGGACGAGGCGGGTGAGGCGGTCGTGGGTCTCGGCGGCGAGCCGCACCGCCTCGCTCTGGGCGCGGGCGGTCTCGGTGGCGACCCCGAGCTCCACGAGGGCGGCCCGGGTCTCTTCGAGCAGGCGCGCGCTGTCGATGGCGACGGCCGCGTGATCGGCGAGGGAGGAGAGCAGCGCGACCGCGTCGGGTGCGAAGTCGCGGACCGCCCGGTCGGCGGCGTACAGCACCCCGATCACGCGGGTCCCCACGCGCAGCGGGACACCGAGGATGCCGCGCAGGCCCTCCTCACGGACCCCGTTGTCGATGGTGTCGGTATGCCGGAAGCGGTCGTCCGTACGGTAGTCGGCGCTGGCGTACGGGCGGGCGGTCTGGGCCACGAGGCCGCCGAGCCCCTCGCCCATGCCGAGCCGCAGCTGCTGGAAGGCGGCCGACACCGAGCCGTCGGTGACCCGCATGAACGTATCTCCCGCCACCGGGTCGTTGAGGGTCATGTACGAGACGTCGCTGCCCAGCAGCATCCGGGCCCGGTGGACGATGGCACGCAGCACCGCGTCGAGGTCGCGCAGGGCGGCGAGGTCACCGGCCGTGTCGAACAGGGCCGTCAACTCGGCCTCGCGCCGCCGGTGCTGATCGAGCGTGCGCCGGATGTCGAGAGCCACCCGGGTGGCCCGTTCCACGAAGGCCTGCTCGGCGGGGCCCGCCCCGGCGGTACGGGCGTCCGCGGCGGGCCGGGCGAACTCCTCGGGCGGCGCGCCGCGGCGCAGCAGTTGGAGCAGTTCGAGCAGGGCGGTATCCCTCGCGGAGGCCATGGCGGCATTCTCCCGTGGCCGGCCGGGCCGGATCAGGCCGGGTCCGCGACGGCCGGGAGAGGGGCCGCGCGGTCGGCGGAGTCCGTACCGCCCCCAGCCCGGGTCAGGTCACGGCCGCGGGTCTCCCGGGCGAAGGCGACGGTGAGCGTGGTCACCACGGCGGCGGCGCAAAGGTAGAGGGAGACGGGGACCGAGGAGCCGTAGTCCTTGAGGAGCTCGACGGCGATGAGCGGAGCCAGCGCTCCGGCCACGATCGAGGCGAGCTGCGAGCCCATCGAGGCGCCGGAGTAGCGGACTTCCGTGTCGAACATCTCGGAGATGAAGGCGGCTTGGGGCCCGTACATGGCGCCGTGCAGGAGCAGCCCGGCGGTGACGGCGGCCGTGATGACGGCGAAGGACTTCGAATCGACCAGCGCGAAGAACCCGAACGCCCACACGGCCATGCCGGCGGAGCCGATCAGCGTCACCGGGCGCCGGCCGATCCGGTCCGAGAGCGCACCCCAGGCCGGGATGGTGACGAAGTGGACGGCCGACCCGATCAGGACGGCGTTCAGCGCGGTGCTCTTGGGCAGACCCAGGTGCGCCGTGACGTACACCAGGAGGAAGGAGGTCAGCACGTAGTAGGAGATGTTCTCGCCGAAGCGGGTGCCGATGGCGGTCAGCACCTGGCGCATGCTACGACGCAACACCCGGACGACGGGAGCCTCGCCCTCGCGCCCCTGTCGGGCGGCCTGCGCGGCGAGGAACACGGGGGACTCGGAGACGGACAGGCGGATCCACAGTCCGACGATCACCAGGACACCGGAGAGCAGGAACGGGACGCGCCAGCCCCAGGCCAGGAACGCCGCATCGGACTGCACCCCGGCGAGCAGTGCGAGCACCCCGGTGGCCAGCAGGTTTCCGCCCGGCGCACCGGACTGCGGCCAGGACGCCCAGAACCCCCGGTGCTCGGCCCCGCCGTGCTCGGAAACGATCAGCACCGCCCCGCCCCACTCACCGCCGAGGGCGAAGCCCTGCACCAGCCGCAGCACGGTGAGCAGCACGGGAGCCCCGACACCGAAGCTCGCGTACGTGGGGAGCAGCCCCATCGCGAAGGTGGCCCCGCCCATCATGAGCAGGCTGAGCACCAACAGCTTCTTGCGCCCGACCTTGTCCCCGAAGTGCCCGAACACGACCCCGCCGAGCGGCCGGGCCAGGAACCCGATGGCGTAGGTGATGAAGGCGATCAGGGTGCCGGTCAGCGGATCGCTGGTGGGGAAGAACAGTTTGTTGAACACGAGCGCGGCGGCGGTGCCGTAGAGGAAGAAGTCGTACCACTCGATGGTGGTCCCGACGAGACTGGCGGCAACGACTCTCTTGATGGATCCGGCGGTCGGGGGGGCGGTCTCGGGGGAGGCCATGAACACCACTTCCAGGAGGTCTGCGGGGACGATCGGTGTCGCCACAACGTAGAAGTCCCCAGGTAAGCGGCATATGTGCCGGCCCATCACAATGAGGCGCTGTTCTATGTGTCCCACGCCCACACCACCGACGGAGCCGCCTCCCACGACCCCGGCCGCGATGGCGACGGCCTCTGCCGGAATTGCAGAGTTGCGCCCGTTTTGGAGGACTGGTGCTGACTCCCGTGCTGGTTTGGTGCTGGTTACGCTGCGTTGAGCGCGCCCCGTTTATGGTCAAGGCGGCACAGAACGGAACACGCAGGAGACGTGATGTCGCTTCGACTCCCCGGCCTGCTTCGTGCCACCGCATGCCGTCATCGACTGACCGATGCAGCCGTCGTGTCCGATCGGAGAGTGCGCCCCGAGGTCTCCGCTGTGGGGACCGGTGACGAGCGGAGCGGAGCAACCGCCATGAGCCGCGGGGGTGCCACTCGGGCTGGGGGGACGAGCTCGATGCGCCGGATGCCACCGCGGAACGGAGCGGGCGAATCCCGCTTCGTGATCAGCTCCGGGGGGAACGCGGTCGTTGCGCAGCCGCGGCACCGTCGTATCCCGCGCCATCTCCTGGCCGTCCGTCTGTCGGGCGTCCAGACGCCCGCTCGTCGGGCCGCCGCATCCCTGGCCTGAATCTCACGGGCGTGTCTGCCGGTGCCGGAAGGGACCTCGCCGCCGGGCGGTGCGGCGAGTTCCCTTCCTACAGTGCGCCCGCGGCGGGCGGCGGATCGCAGGATCTGTGAATTGCAGAAGTCTGCAATTTCATAGATGCTGTTATTGCTGTGTCCGTAGGTAGCCGCGGGCGCAGCACCAGGCGTTTGCCCCGTTCGGGGTGGTGAGAAGGGTGCGAGACCGTGCCGGTTCCGCTGTATCAGGCGAAGGCCGAGTTCTTCCGGATGCTCGGGCACCCGGTGCGGATAAGAGTTCTGGAGCTGCTGCAGGACGGGCCGATGCCGGTGCGGGAACTGCTGGCCGCGATCGAGGTCGAGCCCTCCGCCTTGTCCCAGCAGCTCGCGGTCCTGCGTCGCTCGGGGATCGTCACCTCGACCCGCGATGGATCAACCGTGGTCTACGCACTGGCGGGCGGGGACGTCGCGCAGCTGATGCTGGCCGCGCGGCGGATCCTGACCGAGGTCCTGACCGGGCAGAGCGAGCTGCTGGAGGAACTGCGCGAGTCCGAGGTTGCGGCCTCGTGAGCATGAACACCGCCCTGGCGGCCGTGCTCGGCCGGATCCGTTCCGTCCTGCCCGCCCGGGCCGACTACGCGGTCATGGCCCGCAACCCCCGCCGGGACCTCCTGGCCGGCCTCACGGTGGCGATCGTCGCCCTTCCCCTCGCCCTCGGGTTCGGGGTCTCCTCCGGGCTGGGCGCGGAGGCGGGGCTGGCCACCGCCGTGGTCGCGGGCGCGCTCGCCGCCCTCTTCGGCGGCTCGAACCTCCAGGTGTCCGGCCCGACCGGCGCGATGACGGTGGTCCTGGTGCCGATCGTCGCCCGGTACGGGCCCGGCGGCGTCCTGACCGTCGGGCTGATGGCCGGCGTGCTCCTGATCGGTCTCGCCCTGCTGCGGGCCGGGCAGTACATGCGGTACGTGCCGGCACCGGTGGTGGAGGGCTTCACCCTGGGGATCGCGTGCGTGATCGGCCTCCAGCAGATACCCAATGCCCTCGGGGTCGCCGAGCCGGAGGGCGAGAAGGTCCTGCTCGTGGCCTGGCGTGCGCTCACGGAGTTCGTTGACTTCCCGAACTGGACGGCGATCGGCCTCTCGGTGGGTGTCGCGGCGCTGATGCTGGCCGGGGCCCGGTGGAAGCCGACCATCCCGTTCTCCATCGTCGCGGTCATCGCCGCGACCGTGATCGCGGAGGTCTTCCGTCTTGACGAGGCGGCCCCGATCGGTGACCTTCCCTCCGGGCTCCCCGCTCCGTCCCTGGCCTTCCTCAACGCTTCCGCGTTCGGCTCGCTGCTGGCCCCGGCGGTCGCGGTCGCGGCGCTCGCCGCGCTGGAGTCCCTGCTGTCGGCGACCGTGGCGGACGGGATGACGGTGGGGCAGAAGCACGATCCGGACAAGGAGCTGTTCGGGCAGGGCATCGCCAACCTCGCGGCTCCGCTGTTCGGCGGTGTGCCGGCCACCGCCGCGATCGCCCGCACGGCGGTCAACGTCCGCACCGGCGCCTCCTCCCGGCTGGCCGCGCTCACCCACGCCGCGGTACTCGCGGTGATCGTGTTCGCCGCAGCCCCCCTCGTCTCGAAGATCCCCCTCGCCGCACTGGCCGGCGTTCTGCTGGCGACCGCGATCCGCATGGTCGAGGTCGGCTCACTAAAAGCGATGGCCAAGGCAACCCGATCGGACGCCGTCGTCCTCGTCCTGACCGCCGCCGCCACCCTGATCCTCGACCTCGTGTACGCGGTGATCCTCGGCCTCGTCGTCGCGGGAGCCCTCGCCTTGAAGGCAGTGGCGAGCCAGGCCCGGATGGAGCAGGTCGACTTCCGCCCGGACCTGCCCGGCGAGCACAGCGACGAGGAACACGCCCTGCTGGCCGAGCACATCGTGGCCTACCGCATCGACGGACCCCTCTTCTTCGCCGGCGCCCACCGCTTCCTCCTCGAACTCTCCGAGGTCGCCGACGTGAAGGTGGTCATCCTGCGCATGGCGCGGGTGACCACCCTGGACGCCACCGGCGCCCTCGTCCTCAAGGACGCCGTTCAGAAGCTGAACCGGCGCGGCATCGCCGTCATGACCTCCGGCATCCGGCCCGGCCAGCGCCAGGCCCTGGACGCCGTCGGCGCCCTGGACCTGCTGCGCCTGGAAGGCCGCGAGTACGCCACCACCCCCGAGGCGATCGTCGGCGCCCGCAAACACCTGGAGCAGGCGGGCCTGCTGCCCCGTACGCATCACCGACCGCACCGCATCCGGAAGGCCGCACGATGACCGCCCCCGCCGACCGCCGCATGATCGAGGTCTCCGGCACCGAAGTCCTGTGGCTCCTCGAAGGCTCCATCCAAGGCCGACTCGTCTACATCCAGCGGAAGGTGGCCGTCGTCCGCCCCGCCGCACACGTGATGGAGTACGGACGCCTCGTCGTCCGCGCCCCCGTACAAGCCGCCACCATCCGCGGCCGGGCGCTGTTGACCTACCAGGTCGATGAGATCCGGAGCCCGGCCGGGACCGGCTGGACGGTCAGCGCCCACGGCCCGGCCGATGTCATCGCCGACCCTGACGAGGCCGCCCACTACCGGCGCACCCTGCCCGGCTGGGCTTACGGCCCCCATGACACACTGCTGCGCCTGCACCCGCAGCAGGTGTCCGGGTTCCGCCTGGCCCGCACCGTGAACGGGGCGGGCCGGTGAGCGGCCAGGTCGAGGCGATGCCCTACCGGCACGTGTTGGACGTGCCGGCCATAGGGGCCGCCGTCCGCATCGCCCGCGAGACCACCGAGCTGGTTCTCGTCGAATGCGGGGTGGGCCTTCGCCACCCGAGCGTCGGCCCGGCGCTGCTGATCCTGGCCGAACTGGTCACCAACGCCGTCCGCCACGCCGCCGTGACGTCCCCGATCATCACGGTGACCTACGCGCACGGGCCGGGGGCGTTCGCGTTCGCCGTCCACGACCGCCACCCCTACCAGCCCGCCCTGTTCGGGGCGCTCGCCACCGCCCCGGGCAGCGGCCTGGCCATGGTGGTCGAAATGACGATGGCACTCGGCGGCACCGCCGTCGTACGGGCGGACGCGGACGGGCGTGGCAAGGCCATCTGGATCACCCTTCCCCTGTGAAGCCGAGGAGCTGACGATGACGATCGAATGGCGCTACACCACCCGCCAGGACCTGGGCGTGCTGTCCCTGGCCGGGTATCTCGGCGCGGACGCCACCGACCGGTTCACGGGCGCCATCGGCTGGGCGATCGCGCGGGGCACCGGCCCGGTCATCCTGGACCTGACCGGTCTACTGGGCTGGTCGGCCGGCGGGCAGATCGCCGTTGCCCAGGCCGCGCGCCGCCTCGCCGAGAGCGGGCGCCGACTTGAGCTCGCCGCGATACCGGCGGACGGTTCCCTCGTCCCGGACGCGACCTGTCCGCCCGTCCCGGTCCACTGCGACCTCGCCGCCGCTCTGGCCGCCCACGGAGCCCACGGGACGGTCAAGCAGTGGACCACCGATGACTGGCCCACTCCGCAGTCCCCTGAGGCACCCGCCCTCACCTGAACCCAGCACACCATCCGCAAGATCAGCGACGAAGGGCATCGGCACCATGAGCGACATCATCTTCAAGGACTCCAACGGCACCGTCCTGGAGGACGGGGACTCGGTCACCCTGACCAAGGACCTGAAGGTCAAGGGGACCTCCGAGACCCTCAAGCGCGGCACCCTGGTCAAGAACATCCGCCGTACCTCCCGCCCGGGCGAGGTCGAGTGCAACACCAAGAAGGTCAAGGGCCTGGTTCTGAAGACCGAGTTCCTCAAGAAGGCCTGACCGGCGAAGGTCCCACTGCGGGAGGCGAACGTCACGAAGGTGCCCCGCCGGGTCCCGCGAGTTGCAAGGATCTGCAATTGTGGAGGTCGCAAGGTGTGAAGAGGGGCGAATGGATGCCTCTACGAAGGAACGGTTCCGGGTGGATGAGATGGGCAGTCACGGCAGGGGTACCCAGGTGAGCACACCGCTGTACCAGCTGAAGGCGGAGTTCTTCAAAACGCTGGGGCACCCGGTCCGTATCCGCGTCCTGGAACTCTTGGCCGAGCGCGAGCACGCGGTCGCCGAGATGCTGCCCGAGGTCGGGGTGGAGGCCGCGAGTCTCTCCCAGCAGCTCGCCGTCCTGCGCAAGGCCAACCTGGTGATCACCCGCCGGGAGGGCTCGAACGTGTACTACAGCCTCACCCACCCCCAGATCGCCGAGCTCCTGCGGGTCGCCCGCGGCATCCTCTCCGGCGTCCTGGAAGGCCAGGCCGAACTCCTGGCCGACCTCAAGGCCAGCCGCCACGCCTGAACGGTGCCCCACGGTGCCGGCCCTGCGGGGCCCGCCCCCCACATGCGGCGGCCGTCTTCGTTAGTGCGGGTTCAACGCGCTTCTGACACCGGAAGACGGCCGCTCCCTCATATGCCGAACCTGCGCCGCAGGCGTGCGGGCCCCACTTCGGTCCCGGCCTCACTTCTGGGCGTGCTGCCCCAGGTAGAACAGCAACCAGATGAACCCGGCGAACACGTGCGTGCCGAAGATGTAGAAGAAGGCCCGCATCGCAACGCCCTTCTCTTTCCACTTCTCGTGCTCCGCCGCCGTGTCCTTGTCTGGCAGGTTGTCCGTCATGACGCGTCTTCCTTCCTGGTGCTCGGCTCCTCGACCGGGCGGCGGCACGGGCGGACGCGGACCTGCATGCCGTGTTCGCCGGCGTACTCGATGACGGCCGCGACTTCGCCGGCCTCGACCGTGCGAACCTCCGGTTCAGGGCCGGTTCCGAGGTAGGTGATCTCGTACAGCCTGACGGCCCTTTGGTTCCTGCTGGTCACGGTGTGCCTTCCGGCAGGATGAAGCGGACGACCACCGTTTTGCCGTGCCCGCCGGAGGAAGGCTCGATACGGACGTCGCCGCCGAACGTGCGCGCCAGGTCAGCCACCGTGCGCAGCCCCTGCCCGGAGGTCCGGCCAGCATCGGCCAGCGTCATCGGGCGCGGGTCCAGGTCCTCGACCGAGACCACGAGCAGGTGCTCGGCCATGTGGAGAGTCACCTCCGCATCCCGGGAGTCCTGAGCGTGTCGGACGGCGTTGGCCACCAGCTCGCTGACCACCAGGAGCACGGCGCCGAAGAGCGCGCAGGAGCTCTCCAGGCCGAAGAGGACCAGGGACCGTTCGCTGCGCTCGCGCGCGGCCCGCACGGAACCCGGCACCAGCGGCACCGTCCACACGTGCTTGAGCACCTCGACGGCCGGCTGTCCGCTGGGGTGCCGGGCCGTCACCGACGCCTCGGACACGCCGGTGACACTGTCTGGTTCACCGGCTGTCTCCGGCGTCGGTGGCCGCGCCGTGATCGTGGGCCACGCGCAATGCGTCCTCCAGCTCCTCCGCGGCCTGTGCCTCCGCGAAGGCATCGTCAGCTTCCTGTGCAGCCTGGAGGCGAGCCCGCGCCACACGGACCCGTTCCAGCGCCGCTTCCTCGAACTCGGCCACACCGCGACCCCCGTCCACCATATCCAGAACTAGTAAATTGCATAACTCTGCAAGTCTAGCTGGTGCGGGTCCGTTGGGAGGTTCACCTGCCGAGGCTGGTCAGGGCACCTTGCGCACCAACTGGCTGGTCAGCTCGTAGCGGGAGCCGACTCCGGCCAGGCAGCCGTCGACGACCCGGGCAGTGAGGGCCGGCTCGGCGGCAAGGCGTGCCCGGATCCGGCGGACGCTCTCGGTGACCGCCGCGTCGATCCGAGCTTCGCCCTGAAGCCGGTGGTTGATCGCCGGTCGGATCCGGTCCTCCAAGTAGCGGATGTGCGCCGAGAGTTCGCCGCCGGCCTCGGCGTGCACGGCCGCCGCGACCGCCCCGCAGCCCTGATGGCCCAGGACGACTATCAGCGGGACGCCGAGTTCCAGCACACCGTAGGCGATACTGCCCAGGACTGCTTCGTCCAGAACTTCGCCCGCCGCCCGCACGGTGAGCAGATCGCCCAGCCCTTGGTCGAAGACCAACTCCGGCGGCACCCGCGAGTCCACGCACCCGAGCACCACGGCGAACGGATGCTGCCCGCCCACCAGCGCCCGGCGCACATGCCCGGCGCGGTCCGGACGGCTCTCGTGGAACGTCCGCTCCTGGCTTCGCGAGTCGGGGCGGTTCATGACCAGCACCGGGCGTTGGTCTCGACCACCCTGTGGCGGCGGGGGATACCGGTGGGGTCGGATGGAACGGAGAGTGCCGGGAAGCCCAGCCCCGCGTTTCCCACGATCCGGCGCCCGCTGAACGGACGGCCAGTGCCGGACGGTCCCGTTCCAGAGCCGCGCGTCCCATGCTCGGCCTCAGGACCCAGAAGCGTGGTGAGGCTGCGTCCATAACGGCCGAGGGAACGCCCCAACGGGGGGAGGGATGACAAATCCGGGATGCAAGCACCTGACTACCGAACGCAACGGATCACCGATGGCCGTAACGGGCGCGGGCACCTTGGTGGGCGGCCGGGCCCCGCACATCACTCGGTGCGGTGCCATGCGCCGTTTGCCCCGTGGCACAGGACGTCATCCCGCGAGTGGGGCAGGCTGTGCCTGGAGACGCCCGAAGAAGGAAGCGGGTACGTATGAAGCCGCTCGCCGGTACGGCGGTCATTGGGATCGGCAATGAGTTCCGACGCGATGACGGGGCGGGGTGGGCCGCCATCGCGTTGCTGCGCGCACGGAAGGCGCAGCGACCTCTCCCGTCCGGCACTGAGCTCTCACAGTGCGACGGAGACCCCGGCCGGCTGATCAGCCTCTGGGAAGGCAAGGCCCTCACATTCGTCGTCGACGCCTGCTTCCCACCTGCGGCGCAGCCCGGTCGAACACACCGGTGGTGTGTGGCTCCCGGCGAGATGCCGCACCCGGCCGCCGCAGGAAGGCAGAGCACCCACGGGCTGGGGCTCGCCGAGGCCCTGTGCCTCGCCGACAGTGTCGGGCGCGGCCCCGGCCGTCTCATCGTGTACGCGGTCGAGGGGGCGGACCGCTCGCTGGGCACGGGGCTCACCCCGGCGGTGGCGGCCGCCCTGCCGCTTCTGGCCCTGCGCATCGAGGCGGACGTCCACCGGCACGGCCGGCGGACTCGCCGGAGCGGTTCGAACCCCGGGGCCCGCAGGTCTGAGATGCTGCCGCATCCAGGCACGTGGAGACCGAGAGGTGCACCGTGACCGACGTTTCGGATGTCGGAGCCGTCCCCGACCACCAGGCCGAGGCCGTTCTCGACCGCGACGGTCTGGACGCGCTCGTGCGCGTCCTGAAGCGGCGCGGCCGCACGGTGATCGGTCCGACCGTGCGCGACGGCGCGATCGTCCTCGACGAGTTGGACTCCGCAGACGCACTCCCCTACGGGTGGGGGGTCGAACTGGAGGCGGGGAGGTACCGCCTCCGTCGCCGCGAGGACGGGGCGGCCTTCGCGCACAGCGCGGGACCCCAGTCATGGAAGTCGTTCCTGCATCCGGAGCGCGTCCGTCAGTGGTTCGCGGACCGCGGCCCGGACGGTGCTCCGGTTGTCCGGGAGGAGGAGCAGGAGCGCGTCTCGTACGCGTTCCTCGGCGTGCGGCCCTGCGATCTGCGTGCCATTCAGATCCTGGACCGTGTGATGAGCGGAGGCAGGTACCGGGATCCCACCTACCTGTCCCGGCGGACGGGTGCCTTCCTGATCGCGGCCGAGTGCACCGAGCCGGGTGCCACCTGCTTCTGCGTCTCGATGGGGAGCGGGCCGGCCGCCGACGCCGGGTACGACCTCGCTCTCACCGAGGTCGTGGACGATGCGGGCCACCGCTTCCTGTGTCGGAGCGGGAGCGAGGAGGGAGCCGCGGTCCTTGCGGAACTGCCGCGTCGGAGCGCCGACGACCCCACCCGGGAGGCTGCGGCCCAGGCCGTGAGCGCCGCCGCAGAACGTATGGGCCGCTCCATGCCGCTCGTGGACCTGCGCACGCTGATGCGGGACAACCTTGAGGCGGAGCGCTGGGACGACGTCACGGCCCGGTGCCTGAGCTGCGGCAACTGCACCATGGTCTGCCCCACCTGCTTCTGCACCACCACGGAGGACGTCACCGACCTGACCGGCGACCACGCCGAGCGCTGGCGCCTTTGGGACTCCTGCTACGACCTGGACTTCTCGCTCCTCCACGGCGGTGCGGTCCGGTCCACCCCGCGGAGCCGCTACCGCCAGTGGCTCACGCACAAGCTGGGTACCTGGCACGACCAGTTCGACAGCTCCGGCTGTGTCGGATGCGGCCGGTGCATCGTGTGGTGTCCCACGGGCATCGACCTCACAGAGGAAGCCCACGCCTTGCACCAGGAGGCCACGCAGCGGGGGAACACGCCGTGAACCCGCATCCGGGTGGGCCTCCCGGCGAGGGGGTGCTCGCCGCTCTGGCGCCTGAGCACCGTGGGAGGCTGATGGCCCTCGCCCGGGACGTCGCCCTTCCGGGCGGCAAGCGGATCTTCGAGGAAGGGGAGGAGGCCGACCGCTTCTGGATCATCCGCTCGGGCTCGGTCGCGCTCGACATCCACATGCCCGGTCGGGGGCGCGCTGTCGTCGAGACCATCGGTGCGGGCAGCCTGCTCGGCTGGTCATGGCTGTGCCCACCTCGGCAGTGGCACCTGGCGGCGGAGACACGGGACCCCGTCCGTGCCTGGGAGTTCGATGCCGCCGCCGTCCATGAGCTGTGCGCCGAGGACACGGCGCTGGGCCTGTCGCTGGTCACCGCCGTCGCTGAGACCATCGGCGACCGGCTCCGAGCCACCCGCACGCGGCTGCTCGACCTCTACGGACCGCCGGGACCGCAGGGGAGTGAGGGAGCGCCATGACACCCACACCGCTTTCCTACCGCGTGGCGGACCGCCGCGACGACACGCACGACACGGTCACGCTGGTACTGGAGCCTGTCGGGGACGCCCTGAACCCCTTCGTACCCGGCCAGTTCGCGATGCTGTACGCGTTCGGTGTCGGAGAGATCCCGGTGTCCGTGTCCCGGACCACCGGGGGGAGACGGTTGACGCACACCGTCCGCGCCGTCGGGGCCGTCTCGCGCGCACTGTGCGGGCTGATGCCCGGCGCCTGGGTCGGGATCCGCGGCCCCTTCGGTACGGGATGGGACACGGCTGCCGCTCACGGCAACGACCTGCTCGTCATCGCCGGCGGCATCGGGCTCGCCCCGCTCCGTCCCCTCGTCGACTCCGTCCTGGCCGAGCCGCACGCCTTCGGGCGGCTGAACGTCCTCGCCGGTTCCCGGACACCGGCCGATCTGCTCTACCAGGACGAGTTCCCCGCCTGGGGAAAGCCGTTCGCCGCCGTCACGGTCGACCGGCCTTCCGACGGCTGGACCGGCAGGGTCGGAGTCGTCACCACCCTGCTGAGCGAGGCCCGGTTCACACCCTCGGACACGGTCGCCTTCGTCTGCGGTCCCGAGGTGATGATGCGCGCGACCGCACGGGCGCTGATCCAACAAGGGGTACGTCCCGACCGCATCCAGGTCTCCCTCGAACGCAACATGCGCTGCGCCACCGGCCACTGCGGCCACTGCCAGCTGGGGCCCCTGCTCCTCTGCCGCGACGGCCCGGTCGTCGGCTACGACCAGGCCGAGCCCCTGCTCACCGTTCGGGAACTGTGAGATGAGTGCCTCCACCACACCCCAGCCTCCTGCCCGTCCCCGCCTCGGCGTCTTCAAGCTCGCCTCCTGCGACGGCTGCCAGCTCACCCTCCTCGACTGCGAGGACGAACTGCTCTGCATCGCCGCCGAACTGGAGATCGCCCACTTCCTGGAAGCGTCCAGCGAGCCCGCGCCCGGCCCGTACGACCTCGTCCTCGTCGAGGGGTCGGTCAGCACACCCGAGCACCTGGAGCGCATCCGGAGAATCCGCGCCGATGCCCGCCACCTCGTCACCATCGGGGCCTGCGCCACGGCCGGCGGCGTGCAGGCGCTGCGGAACCACGCCGATGTCGAGGGGTACCTGGCGACCGTCTACGCCCACCCCGAATACATCGAGACCCTCGCTGCCTCCACTCCGATCTCCGCCCACGTCCCCGTCGACTTCGAACTGCGCGGCTGTCCCATCGACCGCGGCCAGCTCGTCGAGGTCATCACAGCCTTCCTCGCCGGACGCAAGCCCGCCATCCCGAACCACAGCGTCTGCTTCTCCTGCAAACGGCGCGGCAACGTCTGCGTCACCGTCGCCCATGGCACGCCCTGCCTCGGTCCCGTCACCCACGCGGGCTGCGGGGCCCTCTGCCCGACCTACGGGCGCGGCTGCTACGGCTGCTTCGGGCCGGCCGGAACCACGAACCTTCCCGCGCTGGTCCCGCTCATGCAGCGGGACGGGATGAGCGAGGAGGACATCGGCAGGTTCCTGCACACCTTCAACGTGACCGCCTTCACCGCCGTGGAGGAGCAAGGTCAGCCCGGTACGACCGACGGGGAGGGCTTCGGATGAGCGATCCCACGCCCCGGACCCAGCTCCGGACCCAGGAGCTCCGCATCCCCTCCCTCGCCCGTGTCGAGGGTGAGACCGCGCTGCACCTGAGGATCCACCACGGCACCGTCGTCGAGGCGCGACTCAAGATCTACGAGCCACCGCGGTTCTTCGAGGCCTTCCTCCGGGGAAGAGCGCACACGGAGCCTCCCGATCTCACCTCCCGCATCTGCGGGATCTGCCCCGTCGCCTACCAGATGAGCGCCTGTCGTGCCATCGAGGACGCGTGCGGCGTGATCGTCGACGGACAACTGGCTGCCCTGCGCCGCCTGCTGTACTGCGGCGAGTGGATCGAGAGCCAGACCTTGCACATCCACATGCTGCACGCACCGGACTTCCTCGGCGAAGACGACGTGATCGGTCTGTCCCGCTCGCATCTGGACCACGTCAAGCGCGGACTGCGCCTGAAGCAGACCGGCAACGCCGTGGTCGAACTGCTCGGGGGCCGGGCCATCCACCCCGTCAACGTCCGGATCGGAGGCTTCCACCGCGCCCCGACCCGCGCCGAACTCCGCCCCCTGGAAGAGCGGCTGCGCACCGCCCTCGACGACGCCTGGGACACGGTGCGCTGGGTCGCCGGCTTCGAATTCCCGGACGCCGAGTGTGAAGCCGACCTGCTCGCCCTCGCCGAGCCGGGCACCTACGCCATCGAGTCCGGCGTGCCCACCGTGCTCCCGTACGACGCGACGCCGCCGTACAGCTTCCCCCTGCGGGACTTCACCGACCACGTTGCCGAGGAGCAGGTGTCCCACTCCACGGCCCTCCACTCCCGTTTGGACGGCCGGAGACATCTCGCCGGTGCGCTTGCGCGCTGGGCGGTCAGCGGTCACCTGCTGTCCCCGTTGGCCCTGGAAGCTGCACGGGAGGCCGGGCTGGGTGGCCCTCCGTCGCAGGCAGGCGCCGGGCGGGGAGTGGTCTGCAGGAACCCGTACCGAAGCATCCTCGTCCGTGCGGTGGAAGTCCTGTACGCGGTGGAGGAGGCCCTTCGGATCATCGCGGAGTACGAGCGTCCCGCCCTTCCGTACGCAGAGGTGCCGGCCCGAGCCGGCACCGGTCACGGCGCTACGGAGGCGCCAAGAGGCTTGCTCTACCACCGCTACGCGTTCGACGGCGGGGGGCGTGTCACGGACGCATGCATCGTTCCGCCGACCGCCCAGAACCAGGGCGCCATCGAGGAGGACCTGCGCCGGCTGGTCCAAGCCGGGCTCGATCGGGGTGAGGGCTCCGAGGCCGAGCTCACCCGGCTGTGCGAGCGGGCCGTCCGCAACCACGACCCGTGCATCTCGTGTTCGGCCCACTTCCTGGAACTGGACATCGAGCGCACCCATTGATCACGCCCTGGAAGGACGGCCTCCTGCGCGCTGCGGGGAGGCTTCGGGCGCTCCTCGGATGACATGCGGCCGTAGCTCGGCGCGTTGGCACAAGTGCTTCATTGAGTACCCCTTACGGTCGCTGCACGGCTACCGGCGCGAGCGCGGGGACGACAGGGCTCCGGGCCGGCCGGACGGACACCTCACCGCCATTCCAGTCATCTACCAGACGGAGCAGTCGGCATGGAGCCAGTCGTCACCGTGGGCCTCGACGGCTCACCCGAGAGCCTCGCCGCCGCCCGTTGGGCCGCTGACGAAGCCGACCGCCGCAAACTCACGCTGCGCCTGCTGCACGCGTGGCCCCTGCTCACGCCGGAATCGACCCACGTTCCCGCCGAGATGGATCAGAACTACTGGGCGAAGCGGATCGTGCACAACGCGAAGGCCGAGCTCCAAGCGCGCCACCCGGGCCTGGTCATCGTCGGAAACCTGGTCGCCGAGGATGCCCAGGAGGCGCTGCTGAAAGCGGCGGCGGAGTCCGAGATGACCGTGCTCGGCTCGCGCGGACTGGAGTCCGTCGAGAGCTATTTCCTGGGCGACATCAGCATGCCCGTCGTCGCACGGGCCGAGCGGCCGGTGGTCCTGGTGCGCGCCGGGACAGAGGGTCCGTCGTCCGCTCCGGGTGCCTCGGGCGGCGTGGTGGTGGCACTGAAACTGCGCGGTCCGTGCGACGACCTGCTCGCGTTCTCCTTCGCCGCCGCCGCGGCGCGCGGCGTGCCCCTTCGAGCCGTCCATGGCCGGAGCGTTCCCCTGCACGCTCATGCTCCCTGGGGCACGGACCACGACGTGACCGAGAAGATCACGAAGGACGCGCAGAAGCTCCTGAGCGACGCCCTCCGCCCCTGGCGCGAGAAGTTTCCGAGTGTGGAGGTGGCCGACAGCGTCGGTCTTGAAAGCCCCACCAAGGCCGTGGTGCGGGCCGCCGAGGGCGCAGGGCTTCTGGTCGTCGGCCGTCGCATGCATCGTCCCGCCCTGGCACCCCCATTGGGCTCCGTGGCCACCGCCGCGATCCATCACGCGCGCTGCCCCGTCGCCGTCATTCCCCATGACTGAGCCGACCCACCGCGAGGAGCCGCCGGTGCCGGCGCACCGGACCGACGCGTCCGTGCTCCGGACCGGCACCGGCGTCGATGTTCCACCACTCCCGCGGGCAGAGGTGTGTGAGACGCACACGGCCGTGCTGTTCTTCGTCGGCGACCGCGCCTATAAGCTGAAGAAGCCGGTCGACCTGGAGTTCCTCGACTACACGACCACGGCGGCCCGGCGGACCGTGTGCGAACGAGAAGTCGCCCTCAACCGTCGCTTCGCTCCTGACGTCTACCTGGGCCTGGGTGAATTTCGCGGACCGGACTCCGACACGCCCGAACCTCTCGTGGTGATGCGTCGGATGCCGGCGGAACGCCGCCTGTCCCTTCTCGTGAGTCAAGGCGCCGACGTCGACGACGCCCTGCGGACCGTCGCACGCCTCCTCGCCTCCCGTCACGCGGACGCGCCTCGTGGCCCGGACATCGACGAACAGGGCAGGCGGGACGCGCTGTCCGCACGCTGGGAAGCGAGCTTCACACAGGTCAGGGAACTGACCGAAGATGTCCAGCTGCTCGACGGGGTGGAGGAGATCGAGCGCCTGGTGCGTCGCTATCTCGCCGGCCGCGAGAAACTGTTCGACACGCGTATCGAACAGGGGCGGGTGGTCGACGGCCACGGCGACCTGCTCGCCCAGGACATCTTCTGCCTCGACGACGGACCCCGCGTCCTGGACTGCCTGGAGTTCGACGACCGCCTTCGTTACGTCGACGGCCTCGACGACGCGGCCTTCCTCGCCATGGACCTCGAGCAGACGGGTGCCCCGGAGGCCGCGGCGTTCTTCCTCGCCCAGTACGGCGAGTACTCCGGCGACCCCGCACCGCCGTCCCTTTGGCACCACTACGTCGCCTACCGCGCGTTCGTCCGTGCCAAGGTCTCCCTGATCCAGGCAGCCCAAGGCGCTCGCGGCGCGCAAACGGCCGCGCGGCGACTGGTCACCACGACGCTGCGCCACCTGCGTACCTCCGCTGTCGGCCTGACCCTCGTCGGCGGCCTCCCGGGCAGTGGGAAGTCCACGCTCTCCGGCGCGCTGGCCGATCGCCTGGGCGTCACACTGCTCAGCAGCGACCGCCTCCGCAAGGAGCTGGCAGGCATGCCGGCGGAGGAATCCGCAGCCGCCGACTATGGCGAAGGGCTGTACACCCCCGAGTGGACCGCGAGGACATACGCGGCCCTGCTCGACCGGGCGTCCACCCTGCTGTCCCTGGGCGAGTCCGTCGTCCTCGACGCCACCTGGTCCGATGCCACACAGCGCGAAGCCGCCCTCCGCATGGCCGAACGCACCAGCGCCGACCTGGTGGCCCTGCACTGCCAGGCTCCGGGAGAGGTGTCAGCCGCGCGCCTGACCACCCGCGCCCCCGGAGCATCCGACGCCACCCCTGAGGTGGCCAAGGCCATGGCAGCCGCGGAGCCGCCGTGGGAGGAGGCCGTCCCCATCGACACCGGCGGCCTGTTGGAGGCCGCGGTCATCCAGGCGATGGCGGCCGTACGCCCCTACGGCTCCGGCCAGGCCCCGGTCTTCCGCCGCCCGTACATGGAGCCGGACTGATCAGCGTGGCGAGCCGGTGCGTAGTCGCCCGCTCGCCGCAACGAACGTCCTGTTCCAAAGGGCCCGGGCGGGCGGGTGATGACCGGGTGAATCAGAGTCTCTCCGGCATGACGCACGCGCAGGGGTAGGTAGTGCGGCCTCTATTGCCGGTGCCGGCCCGGCCGAGAAGAAGCGCGAAGCGGACGGCCGCGGTGGATTGATTCGCCCTGCGGCAGATCTGTCCCGACCCCGGCAAGAGCAGGTGCCGAATGCCTCCGGTGGACCCGCCCCTTGCTATGGCGCACAGTGGCACGGGACGCCGTACACCCGCTGTCTTGATCACGGAGGCTTTGTCATGACCCAGAGCACCCCTTCCGAACAGGACCGTTTGTCCCTCGTCGAAGCACAGGTGCAGACGCTTGCCCAGGCAGTGCGGGCACTGGCCGAAGGGTTGGAGGCCAACCCCTCGCAGGAGACAGAGGGATCGGCCCAAGCGGCGCGGCGCACGGCTCGCTCATGAGCTTCTCCTGGCCCGGGGCCTGTAGTGCCACTGGGAGGACCGCATGGTGGAAGGCGACGAGGGGGGTAGGGGACGTCGATCGTTCATGATGGCTTCCCAATGCACGGGGGATGACCGGGATCCACTTGACGGGCCACGTCCACCGTGAGGAGGGGATGGTTCGACCGCGCCGACGTGCTGACCGGCCGCGGGATCCGGAGGTACTCGACACGGTCGTCGGCTCGCTCAGGCTGAGGTCGTGTCGTCGATGGCGTATCCGAGACGTGAGGTGACGGAGACCACGCCGTCCACGGTCCGGCAGAGGCGTTCGATGAGTGGGATGAGGCTTTTGTAGTCGACCGTTCCTTGCAGTTCGACCCGGCCGTCGGTGACGCCCACGGTGATGGCCGAGGGGCTCTGACGCAGGCTGAGGTCGAGCACGTCACCCATGATCTCGTGACGGATGTCCTCGTCGTCCCGCAGGAAGATCCGCAGCAGGTCGCGTCGGCTGACGATTCCGATCAGTACGTCCGAGTCGTCCACGACCAGGAGCCGCTTGACTCTTTGGGCTTCCATCAACCGGGCGGCCTCGGCGACGGTCCAGTCCGGCCGGGCACACACGGGGGGCGAAGACATCAACTCCTCGGCGCACGTACCCGCTGCCTTGTCCTCCTGCCAGGCCTCCCGTTCGGGAAGTGACCTGAAGTACTCGCTTTGGCCAGCGGACTTCGGCAGCAGGTCCCGTTCGGAGATCACGCCGAGCGGTCGGCCGGCGGAGTCGACGACCGGAACGGCTGACACCTCGTGCTCCGTCAGGGTGCGGGCGATCTTCTTGAACGGAGCGTTGTTGGGGACGGTGACGACCTCGCGGGTCATCAGTTCGCGGACTTCCCGATGCTTCATGCTCTTCTCCTACCGCTCGGTGGGCGTTCGGGCGCCGACCGACACGTCGTCCTGTGCGTAGTCGAGCTGGTTGACCACGTCGACGACGCCGTCGACGCTCTGGTCATGAGATCGGCGGCCGTGTTCGTGCCGCTGCCGGAGCTGCGCTTGCGCAGCAGGTCGGCCTCGGAGACGACGCCCACGGGACGGTCGGCCTCGTCCACCACGGGCACGGCGGAGATGTCGAACTCCTTGAGGAGCCTGGCGATTTCCTTGAACGGGGTGCCCCGCTGGACGCTGACGGCTGTCGGGGTCATCAGGTCGGCGACGCTGCGGTGCCTCATCGTCGGCCTCCCTCACGTGCGGACTTCGGTGTCGAGGCGCACGGCCGTGACGTCCACGACTCCCGGTACGGTGCGTGCGACTCGGACGAGCACGTCCTTGAGGGCCGGGTTGGGGATGGAGCCGTCCAGGTGCACGATGCCGTCGGCCACGTGGACCTGCACCATGGCCGATCCGGCGGGGATGAGCTCTGCCATGATCAGTTCGCGGAGCTCCTCGGCGATATCGGCGTCGGGGCGGAGATAGATCTTGAGGAGGTCGCCCCGGCTGACCACGCCGATGAGGCGGCCGTCGCCGTCGACGACGGGGAGCCGCTTGAGGTGGCCGCGGGCCATCAGACGGGCGGCGCCGGGGATGGCGGCGTCTTTGGTCACGGTGACCGCCGGTACGGTCATCAGTTGCCCGGCGGTGACGGCGCGGGACTCGTCCGCGCCCTGGGTCTTGAGCAGCAGATCCGCTTCGGACACCACGCCGGCGACCCGTCCTTCCTCCGACAGAACGGGCAGAGCGCTGATCCGCCACTGCCGCATGGTCTCCACGATGCCCTTGAAGGGTGTTCTGCGGTCGACGGAGATGACGGCATGGGTCATCACGTCCTCGACGGTGCGAAGGTGTTTCATGATGCCTCCAGAGCGGCGTCCTGATACATCCGATCGTGGACACCTGTGCCTGCCTGACGGTAGGGCCGTCAGGGGATCACTTCGGGCTGACCAGCCCTGTTCTCCAGGTGACGGGCGTACTTCATGAACGGGCGTACCTTCATGAAAATGACGGGAAGAGTCCCTGGGAGGATGCGCAGAAGCGGCTGGCGGCCGTGCACCGCACGAGCGGGATCCGCGAGAAGCGGGCGGATTCTTTCCGCCCTGTGTCGCGGGGGTCAATGCGTGGCACGGCGAGGGTCGGCAACTGGAGACAGGTCGTCGACCGCGTAGCCGAGGGCCTGGTCCACGCTGAAGACCCCATCGACCGACTGCCACAGTCGTTCGGCAACCGGAATGGCCGACCGCTCCTCGACCTGGCCGCTCAGGGAGACGACCCCTTCGCTTACGGTCACCGCAACGCCTCCCGGGGTCATCCTGAGGGTCCGGCCCAGTACGTCGTCGACGATTTCATCGCGGCGGAGCATGGGGCGCAGCAGGTCGGTGCGGCTGACGATGCCCACCAGGGTTCCGGTCCCGTCGACCACCGGCAGACGCTTGGCACCTCGCTCGTGCAGGAAACGGGCCGTCTCGACGATGCCCCACTCCGGCCGGGCGGTCAGGACGGGGGTGGACATCAGATCGCCGGCGGTCCGGGGATCCATGGAGGCACGGTCCATCGGCGCCGTGGTGTGCAGGGGCTCGCGCCCTTCGGTATCGGGCAGCCCGGCTTGCCTGCGGAGCAGGTCGGCTTCGGGAGATGATGCCGATCGGATGGCGACGGGTGTCCACGACGGGCAGGGCCGACACCCCGTTGTCGGCAAGGCTCCGGGCGACCGTTTTGAGTGAGGCTTCGGGGCTCGCCGTGGCCACGTTCCGGGTCATGACGTCTGCGACAGTGCGATGAGACATGGTCCGATCTCCTTGTGAGTGGTTTACGGGCCGTCAGTCGTGAGCGATGACCGCGACGGGCGCCACGGCGTGGTGCAGGACCGCATGGGCCACGGACCCCAGATGTACGCCCAGAGGCGAGCGGCGCAGGTGGCGACCCACAACGACCAGGTCCGCCCTCGCCGCGGCCCGGACGAGCTGCTCGCCTGCGGGCCCCTCGAACGCCTCGTGGGCGACGCTCACGGACGGGAACTTGTGCCGCCACGGCATCAGCATGTCGTCGAGCATCACGGTGACACTCCGGCCGACCTCCCGCTCGTTCTCCGGGTCGAAGAAGGGCGCGTACTGGTACATGGAGGGCATCTTCCAGCCGTGGACCGCACGCAGGACGCAGCCGCGACGGTCGGCTTCCTCGAAGGCGAAGGTCAAAACCTTGTCCGCTGCCTCGTGGATGTCGATACCCAGGACGATCTCCCCGTACCGGATGGGCTCGGCCTCCTCGGGCGCGTCCGACACGCGTACGAGCGCCACTGGCGTCTCGGTGGCCACCAATGTCGACAAGCTCACCGAGCCGATGAGGAAGCCGACCAGGCCTCCCACCCCGCGGGAGCCGAGTACGAGCAGCCCGGCGTCGGCCGCCTCCGCGGCCAGGGCTGCAGCCGGCTTGCCGGAGAGGCTTCTCGTCGAGACCTCCAGCCCGGGATGCCGGCGTCGCACGTCTTCCAATGCGTCGGTGAGCGCCTCGTCGGCCCAACGGTCGGCTTCCTCGCTGCCCAGCCCCGGTACCGCGGGACTGATCAGCCAGTCGACAGCGTGGACGAGCCTCAGCGGCACGTCCCGCATGGCCGCCTCCTGGGCGCCCCACCGAGCCGCAGCCCGGCTCTCGCGAGAGCCGTCGACGCCGACGGTCACATGGTGCTTCATGGCGAGACCTCCTTGGGCGCCGCAGCACCGCGGCCCTCTTCCAGCGTTAGCTGCGGCACGGTGACCGAGGAGGGGCCGAGTGGCCCCATGTGGGACCGATCAGCCCCCCCGCTACTCCCCGGAGGTGCGGTCCGCGCAGCCGTCCAGGGTGTTCACCGCCGGATAGTCGGTCTCGGGCAGGGCGAGACCGGTGCGCCCGCTCAGCGCCTCGATGAAAATGAGGGGAGCGAGCTGCCGGTAACCGCCGTGCGCCGGCGCTCCCATGCCCAGGAGGGGGAGCGATCCGTCGCAGGGATCGCTCTCCGCGGCCGGGCCAAGGCGTGTGTGAGGGCGGAGGCACACGTTCAGGAGGGCGGCCCGGGTGGTTCCTCGAGGACGCTCCACGCGACGGGGCCGAGTAGGTCCGCCACCCGCTGGAAGACGTCCATCAGCAGGTCATCCACGGTCAGCATGCCCACCACCTGGTTTCCGTCCAGCACAGGCAGGCGGCGGACCCCGGTTCTCCGGAAGGTCCGGTACGCCTCGTGGATGTCGTCGGTCGCATTCAGGGTGACGACTGGGGATGTCATTACCGCGTCCACCGGCTCGCCCATATCCAGGCCCCCGGCCAGCGCGCGCAGGGCCAGGTCACGGTCGGTGACGATACCCCGAAGCGCCCCACCTTCCGTGACCACTACGGAACCGATCCCGTACTCGCCCATCTGCCGGGCCACCTCACCGACCGGCGTCCGCGGAGGAATCGTCACTGCTGGTGCGCTCATTCGATCGGATACGTTCATCGTTCAGCTGCTCCCTGAAGCCTGCGGCCCGTGGGGCAGCAGGAGGTTGGAGTTCATGCTGCGGCTTCGGTGTCGACGGGCAGTTCGGACAGCCGCCCTTCCAGCATGCCGTCGGTCAGCCGCACGGCGCGACGGCCAAGGGCGTTGAGGAGCCGAACGGCTTCGTGGGCCAGGACGCAGTAGTACTCGCCGCGGCAGTAGGCGACGACTTCGGTGCCGGGCGGCAGTCCCGCCTGACCCGACGTGGCAGCGGGCAGCCGTCCGGGTGAGAGAACCACGGCTGATCGGCGGGTGCGCAAGCGGTCACGGCACCGCTCTCCCGAAGCTGCCGCGAAGTGCAATGTAACTCGGCGTGTCATGAGGGCTTTGGCCTCGGACTTCCAGCGTCGCCACCCGGATGTTTCTCCGCTCGGACCGCGCCATCGCCGCGAAGTGCAGCGGGTGGGGCATGAGCGTTGAGTACGCGTATCCGGTTCGGAGGTCGTGGGTGGGGTGCAGTGCCGCCCGGGCCGGGCCGGCAACACGCACCGACAGGCACTACCTCGATGCCAGCCCGTGTGTCCGGCCGAGGGCGGTGCCGAAGCCACCCATGTGGCCGCAGGCTTTCACTGTTGGCCCGAGTCGACGGTGATCACTTCTCGTTTAGGCCGAATGGTCCCCTCAAAGGACCCGATGGTCTCAAGACCGTTTTCCAGGCCAGGCGCAGATTGGAGGAGTTCCTGTCGGGCGCTCGATCGAGCCCAGGGCAGATGAATCGAGGAGGGGGGAACTTAGGCGCAGCGTGTTCCCGGACCCTCAGAAGGGGCACTCGGAGTTCCGTTCTCTGTCACCACAACCAACCAGGAGGCGGCCGTGACGACCGCGCGAGAGATCATGCACGAGGGCGCGTCCTGCGTCCGCGAGGAGGAGACGCTCATGGACGCGGCACGCCGCATGAGCGAACTGGGAGTGGGAGCACTCCCGATCTGTGGGCCGGATGACCGGCTGCACGGCATCATCACCGACCGTGACATCGTGATCAAGTGCCTGGCCAAGGGCAAGGACCCGCACCACATGACGGCAGGCATGCTGGCCGAGGGCAAGCCGTTCACGGTCGCTGCGGACGCAGACAGCGGACAGGTCCTGCACATCATGCAAGAGCACCGCGTCCGACGACTGCCCGTCATCGAAGACCACCGGCTCGTCGGCATGATCAGCGAAGCCGACCTGGCACGCCATCTGTCAGAAGACCAGGTCGGGCACTTCGTCGAAGCCGTCTGCGCCGTCCCTTGAAGCCCTGCGCGGGCGGGTAAGGGATCTGGGACCCGGCCGGCTGGTCGCTCACGTGCTACGCCGGGCGGCCCACCGGCGGACCCCAGAACTGCCGATAGGAGGAGACCGTGACGGCGCATGCGACTGCACTCGAAGTCCGCGCCGCCCGTGCGGAGGCCCTGCACCTGCATCGGGTGTCGGCGAAGACGGTGGGTGAGGCCGACCGCGCCCTCCCCGCGGGAGTCAACAACGCCCAGGTGGCGACGGCGCAGGCCGCCTGGCAGTACCCCGCCTCCCAGCGGCACACCGACACGGTCCTGGTCCCGGCCGGCACAGCCGTGGGCGGGACGGTCACGGTCTGGGTCGATGACGCCGGAAGGAAGGCGCCGGCTCCTCGCCCCTACGGCGAACTCGCCTCCACCGCCGTTGCCGCCGGGGCCGCGGCCTTCGGGGTACTTGTCCTCTCCGCCGGGGGAGTCGGCTGGCTCAGGCTCCGCCGCGTCGAAGCGCGCACCCTCGCTGGGCGGGACCGCGAGTGGGATCTCGTAGAGCCACGCTGGTCCGGACGGCTGCGCCGGGAACCGGGAGCCGAAGATGACTGAGGCCACCACTCCTCTGCCCGTCGATCAGGAACCGCTCCTGAGCCCGGACCCGCTGGAGCCTCTGCCGCTGCTGCGCCGCGAACTCCATACCAGCTCTAGCGGCCTATCCGCTCGGGAAGCGGGCCGACGCCTGGCTGTCTACGGTCCGAACGAAGTCCGCCGCAAGGCCCGTACCTCCCTGGGGCGTGAACTCGTACGGCAGCTGGTCCATCCCTTGGCCCTGCTGCTGTGGGCGGCCGCCGTGCTGGCCTTCGTTGCCGGCATCCCCGTGCTCGGGTGGGCCATCATCGCCGTGGTTCTCGTCAATGCGGCGTTCGCGCTCCTCCAGGAACGGCAGGCCGAACAGGCGGTGGAGACTCTGGCGAAGTACCTGCCCGAGCACGCGCTGGTGATCCGCGATGGCCGATCCTCGGGGGTGGAGGCAAGAGAACTGGTGCCGGGCGATCTGGTCGTTCTCGAAGAGGGCGCCAAGGTTCCCGCCGACGCGCGGCTGACCGAGGGAGGCATCGAGGTCGACCTGTCGATGCTGACGGGGGAGTCCACACCCGCCGAACGCATCGTCGGCCCTGGACTCATCGGGGCACCGCTGCTGCAGGAACCCAACCTCGTGTTCAGCGGCACGGTCTGTACCGGGGGCCAGGCCCAGGCGATCGTGTTCGCCACCGGAGACCACACGGAACTCGGCCGCATCGCCGCACTGAGCCAGCGCACCCGCCGCGACCCCAGCCCCCTGGAACAGCAGGTCAAGAAGGTCGCCTGGCTCATCGCTGCCGTAGCGGTCGCCATGGGCGGCGTGTTCCTGGTGGCCGGAGTCGCCGTGGGCCTGCCGCTGACGGACACCCTCATGTTCGCGATCGGGCTCCTCGTCGCCAACGTCCCCGAGGGCCTGCTGCCGACGATCACCCTCGCACTCGCCGTCGGCGTACGCGTCCTCGCCCGCCAAGGCGCGGTGATCAAGCGCCTCAGCGCCGTCGAGACCCTCGGCTCCACCAACGTCATCTGCACCGACAAGACCGGAACCCTCACCCAGAACCGCATGCGACTCCAAGCCGTGTGGACGCCGGAACACGGAAGGCAGCCAGGCCCCTGGGACGGGGAGCTGATGCGCACCAGCGCGCTGTGCACCACGGTCACCCGCGGCGAGGAAGGCGAACTTCACGGCGACCCGACGGAGATGGCCCTGGTCGAAGGTGCCGCTGCCCGCGCCGCTCCCGTCGACCTCGACGGCCGTGACACCGGGCGTCGAGCCCTCTTCCGCTTCGACCCCCGGCTGCGTCTGATGTCCGTCGTCCAAGCCGATGGCGGGCAGGGGCTGCGCGTCATCGTCAAGGGCGCGCCGGAGAGGGTGTTGCAAACCCTTGAAGGCATTTCGCGGTCCGCGGCCGCAGCGGCGGAGGAACTCGCCCACGAAGGCATGCGCGTCCTGGCCGTCGCCGTCCGAGCACTGCCGGCCGGTGCCGAGGTACCGACCCGTCGCCAGGACGCGGAGACCGGGCTCCGCCTGCTCGGGCTCGTCGGCCTGTACGACCCGCCACGTCCCGAAGTCGCGGCCGCCGTCCGGCGCTGCCACGAGGCAGGGCTCCGCGTGCACATCGTCACCGGCGACAATGGCGCCACCGCCGCGGCCGTCGCCCGCGAAGTCGGCATCGGCCTACCTCGTCTGCAGGTGGTGGCACAGTCCGAGTCGGTCGGCGACCACGAACTCGACGCACTCCTCGGATCGGCGGACACCGAAGTCGTCTTCGCCCGCTCCTCACCCGAGACGAAACTGAAGGTGGCCGACGCCCTGCGCGCCCACGGGCAGATCGTCGCCATGACCGGTGACGGGGTCAATGACGCACCCGCCCTGCACCGGGCCCACATCGGCGTGGCGATGGGACTCTCCGGCACGGACGTGGCCCGTGAGGCGTCGACCATGGTGCTGACCGACGACAACTTCGCCACCATCGTCACCGCGATCGAATCGGGCCGCCGCGTCTACGACAACGTCCGCAAGTTCATCGTCTACATCTTCGCCCACCTCACCCCCGAGGTCGTCCCCTTCCTGGTCTTCGCGCTGTCGGCCGGCACGGTCCCGCTCCCTCTGACCGTCCTGCAGATCCTCGCGATCGACCTCGGCACCGAGACCCTCCCCGCCCTCGCCCTCGGCCGCGAACGAGCTGAGCCGGGCACCATGAGCCGCCCGCCCCGCCCGAGTTCGCAGGGCGTCATCTCCCGCGACATGCTCATCCGCAGCTGGGGCTACCTCGGTACCGTCTCCGCCACCCTGGTCATGGGCGCGTTCTTCTACGTACTGTGGCGCGCGGGCTGGCAACCAGGCGACCCCACCGGCGCGGGCAGCCCCCTCCACCACGCGTACGTCACCGCGACCACGGCCACGTTCGCCGGCATCGTCACCTGCCAGGTCGGCACAGCCTTCGCCGCCCGCACCGACCATGCGGCCCTGCGCGACATCGGCCTGTTCACCAACCCGCTGCTCCTGGCCGGCATTGCCTTCGAGCTCGCCTTCACGGCAGCCCTCGTATACGCGCCGCCCCTGCAAGGTCTGTTCGGTACCGCCGCCCTGCCGCTGGACGTCGTCGCCCTCATCGCGACCTTCCCCGTCCTCGTCTGGGGCACCGACGAACTGCGGCGCTGGGTCCGGCGCACTCACCACCACGCGAAGCCCTGACACCTTGACCGGAGGCACGCCATGTCACACACCGCTGAATGGAAGGTCCGTCTCTACCTCTTCGAGGCGGACCAGACGACGAAGGCCCGCCTCGAACTGGACACCGGCACAAACAAGCTCACCGGCCACGGCACCGCCCGCTGCGCACCCCAGGACAAGGACGTGCCGGAAATCGGCGACGAACTCGCCGTAGCACGGGCCATGGAGAACCTGGCCCAGCAGCTGAAGCGAACGGCCTATGGAGACATGCAGTCCGTCGGGGCGCCGTCGCATGAGGAATCCCCGAAGCCGCATTCGGGATGGCTTGATATGGAGGCCTCTTAGGTGTCCACTGGCGGCACCGGACGGCGGCGGGGGCAGTCGTCATCTTTCTGTGTGCAGCACCACGCTCGCGCGCGCCGGGGCTGCTCCGGTACGGCACGCGCGCTGCTGCGAACACGTCACTCCGTCGCCCAGCACCGGGCCTCCTTTGGCAACTCATCGGACGTCGAGGACTTCGGCTACGGGGCGCCGGGGCGTTGCAGGCCCCTGGGGGCCGTAGCCGAGCCGGACGACCATCTGGACGTGGCTCATCGCGGCGCCCGGGTCGCGCACCGTCCAGCGGAGTTCGGGCCACGCGAGCGGCTGCGAGGTCATGGAGGTGACCAGGCCGTCGGCAGTGGCCTGGAGCAGGACTCGCTCCAGGGCCTGTCCTGCGCGCAGCCAGTCCTCGGGCCCGTCCCCGGAGGTACCCAGCAGCGCGATCCGGGGTCGCCGTTCGAAGGCGGCCCACCCCCGGCCGGGTACGGTTTGGGAGCGGCCGAAGTCGCGTACGGCGCCGCCCCGGCCGGACTGGCCGCCAGGAAACGCGGCACTGGGGCCTGCCGTGGCAGACCGTGTCCTGTTCCTCGCCCTCCTGGCAGCCCAGCTGGGTGTCCTGCTGGGGCTGCGAACTCGTCTGCTGACCCGCCAGAACCTCTTCCTGCCGTTGTCCGTACTCGCGTCGATCCTGATGGCCGCGGCCGCGCTCTACGTGCCGTTCCTCCCGGAGGCACTGCGGCCCGACTCTTGAGAACCGCATTTCACAAGGAGACAAGACGATGAACCCTGACACCACTGGAAGCGGCATCCATGCACACCTGGGGGACCAGGTGGTCGTGGGCGGCCCCACTGTCGGCAAGCCCGGCCGGGACGGCGAAGTCGTCGGACTGCACCATGACGACGGCACTCCTCCGTACGACATCCGCTGGTCGGACACCGGCCGCGTCACGCTCTACTTTCCCGGTCCGGATGCCCACGTCAGGCATTTGGGCGACGCCGAAGGAAAGCTGGCAGACCGCCAGACACAGCGGCGGCCGCACACCTCTCCGAAATGAACCCATCCCAACGCGGGGCTACCGTGGAGGGAGACGTCAGCTTTGTTCCCGCGTGCCCTTGGAGGTGCCATGGTCGGGGAGGGTCACGACACCCCACGCGCCCAGCTGCCTCGACTCAGGCTGGATGAACTGCTCGACGAACACGCCCGTGCCCGGCACACGGAGGTCTCTATCGTGGCGATCGACGGCGTATTCACGGTCACCGTCACGGACGACGGGGTCGGGGTCCCGGAGGGTGGACGACGCAGCGGTCTGCGCAACTTGGCCGAGCGGGCGGCGAAGCTGGCCGGCCGACTGACCGTCTCGGCACGAGGCGCAACAAGACACAGCACCTGCCTCGAACGGACGGTTCCCTTGCCCAGGGCCGACGCCTGACCCCGTAGCGATTGTCAGGGCTTGCCCTCTCCGTTTGGGCGGTGATGACCGCGGCCTGGACCCGGCGTTCGACGCCCAGTTTGCCGAGCAGCCGGGAGATGGGGTTCTTGACGGTCTTCTCGGACAGGTAGAGCTGTTTGGCGATCTGCCGGTTGGTCAGGCCCTCGCCGATGAGCTCAAGGACAGCCCGCTCACGCTCGGTGAGCGTGGCGAGGCGTTCGTCCTCCGGCGGCTTGGCAGCTTCCGGAACTCGCAGTGAGTGCATGAGCCGGGCGGTGGTGGCGGGGTCGAGCATCGGCTGCCCCGTCGCGACCGTCCGCACGGCGGCGACCAGGTCGGATCCCCGATCTGTTCGAGTACGTAGCCCGCGGCGCCGGCCATGATCGCGTCGACCAAGGAGTCCTCGTCGTCGAAGGACGTCAGCATGAGGCAGGCGAGCTCCGGCATGCGCGAGCGCAGCTCGCGGCAGACGGTGATGCCGTCGCCGTCCGGCAGCCGTACGTCCAAGACCGCCACGTGCGGCCGCAGGGCCGGACCCAGGGCCAGAGCCTCTCGGCTGTGGCGGCTTTGCCCACCACTTCGATATCGGGCTCGGCGTCGAGGAGTCCGTGCAGCCCGCGGCGGACGACCTCGTGGTCGTCCAGGAGGAACACCCTGATGGGCGCCTCCGCAGAAGCAGCCGGTGTATCGGACATCCACGCCCCTGAGGTCGGTGTACGTCTCAGTCGCATTGGCGCAGGAAGGGTCGGAAGGTACCTGTGGGGAGCGGGTCAGGCAGCCGTACCGATGGGACCCTGCGAGCTCCATCCGCACGTCCACGACCCCTTCGACGGCGCGGACAGCGCGGGCGATCAGAGGTGCCAGGGCGCGGTCCCGTAGGTCGCCCCGAAGGGTGACGACGCCCTCCTCGACCGTGCAGTCGATGCCTACGGGGGGAGCCAGTTCCGCGAGGACGGCATTGCGGACCTCGTCTTCGATCTCCTCGTCGGGCCGCAGGAACACCTTGAGCAGGTCACTGCGGCTGACGACGCCCTCCAGCAGGCCGATCGCGTTGACCACCGGTAGCCGCTTCACGCCCTTCCTGGCCATGATGCGGGCGGCTTCGGCGATCGTGGCGTCCGGATGCACGGTGACGGCAGTACTGGACATGAGCTCCTCGGCGAGCACCGCTCCGGCCTTGGACGCCTCCTCCAGCTGCTCGGGCAGTCTCGGGTCGTCCTGCCGGAACTCCTCCTTGGGCAGAAGATCGGCCTCGGAGACGACGCCCACGACCCTGCCCTCTCCTTCGAGTACCGGCAGTGCGCTGACCTTCCACTGATGCATCAGTTCGACGATCTCCTTGTACGAGGCCTCGCGGCCGATGGCCACGGCGGTCTCACAGCGAGCTGCCGCTGCCGTGAGGCGCGTAGAGGTCGAGGAGCCGGACCCTGGCGGCCACGAGCCGGTGGGCGAGTACCTGCCCCACCCAGTGGTCCATGGCGGAGCCGAATCGGGGGTCGGCCTCCAACATCGAGCGCACGGCGGCCGCATCGAACTCGTGGGCGCGTACAGGGCTCGTCGCCTCCGCACCGAAGTGCCAGGTGTAGGGAGGGAACAGCCAGGACCAGCCGACCAGCTCGCCGGAACCAAGAGTCTCGATCACCGCTGCCTGTCTGCCGGGCACGTGAACGTCGAGGCCGACCGTGCCGGATCGCACGATCCAGAACCGGTCGGCGTGGCCTCCCTCATTGAAGAGGCGGGTACCTACGGGAAAAATCGACCTCACGCGCGATGTCCGTCAGACGGGCGCGGCACTCCGCCGAAAGGGCGGTGGCGATCCGGTTGGGGGAAGGTGTGCTCATCGCGGCCTCCGTTCGAGTCCGCTTTCAGTCCGGGACACGGCATGGCTGCGGGGATGGGCCGATCGGCCCTGCTCGTGACCCGACCGGCCCATCTCCTGACGCCGCAGGTCGGTGGACAGTAGGAACACGCGGACCCGCCATGTGGGCCGAGTCCCAAGCCGTTGCCCCAGGAGCGTGAACCATGTTCTGGTACGACCACGGAACGGGCGGATGGGGCTGGGCCGCCATGTCGTTCAGCATGGTCCTCCTCGTGGCTCTGGCCGTCATGGCCGTCGTTCTGCTCCTCCGTAGCGTCGACCGTTTCACCTCAGGCCCGGTAGAGCCCCGCGCTGCGCCTTCCGCCAAGCAGGTGCTCGCCGAACGGTTCGCCCGAGGGGAGATCGACGAGGAAGAGTTCGAACGGAGTCTGACCGTGCTGCGTGAGCACGGGCCTGGTCGAAGCCGGCCCGGACCGGGAGAGGGTTGAACCCGGCCCTACGAGAGGGAGCCGAGCAAGAGGCGCGAACGATGAACCACGAAGCGACGCGGCGACCAGATCCCAGCGGCCCGGATGGGGCGCCGACTCGGAGCATGAAGCCGTTGGACCGAAGCGAAGCACTGAGCCTGCTCGGCACGGTATCGCTGGGACGCATCGTCTTCACCGAGCATGCCCTTCCGGCCGTGAGGCTGGTCAACCATTTCGTGGACGGGGAGGACATCGTCGTCCGGCTCCAGGACGGTGGAGCGCTCGCTTCGCTCGTGGCGACGCCCGATGCCCCAGGGGTCGTTGTCGCCTACGAGGCAGATGTCATAGACCCCGAGACCCGCCTCGGCTGGAGCGTCGTTGTCATCGGCTACGCCTCTCTGGTCGCAGAAAAGGACGGGGCGGACCCGTACGCGGCGTTGCTCGTGCCGTGGGTGCGTCAGACGATGGCCAGGGCCCTGCGCATCAGGCCGGATCTTGTCACGGGCTTCCTGCTCGACGCGGCCGAGTAGTCGCCCCCGGACCCCTGGTCGGCGGCTTACATGTGAACCAGCTCTGGCCGGCTACCAGCGCAGCTGGCTTCGCGGCGACGTGCTCGCGGGTATCACCGTCGCCGCGTACCTCGTGCCCCAGGTCATGACCTACTCGGGCGTGGCGGGCCGCCGTTGGTAGGCCTCTGGGCCGTCCTGCCCGCGATGGTCCTCTACGCGCTGACCGGATCCTCGCGGCTACTCTCCGTCGGCTCCGAGTCGACCACAGCTTTGATGACCGCCGTGGCAGTGGCTTCGCTGGCGGCTGGGAATCCGGCCCGGTACGCCGATCCTCGCGGCAGCTCTCGCGGTGGTTGTCGGGCTGCTGTGCCCGGTGGCCTGGGGCATGCGGCTGGGGTTCCTCGCGGACCTGCTCTCGCGGCCCGTACTGGTCGGCTACGTGGCCGGCGTGGCAATGATCATGATCGTGGACCAGCTACCCCGGCTCACCGGTGTCCGGGCGAGCGGCTCAGGCTTCTTCCCGCAGCTGCTTTCAGCCGTACGGCACGCATCGGAGGCGCACTGGCCCACCGTGGTCCTGGCCGCGGCCGTGCTCGTCGTCCTCTTCGCCGCACCGTTCCTGTGGCGTACTCCCTGGCCGCTGCTCGTCCTCGTCGCCGCCACGGCTGCGGTGGCCGTCTTCGGGCTCGACGACCGGTACGGGATTACGGTGATCGGCCCGGTTCCGGTGGGCCTGCCAGCCCCGAACTGCCCAGCATTGCCGATCTGTCCCACCTGCTGCCGCCCGCCCTCGGGATCCTGCTCATCGGCTACTCGGACGTGATCCTCACGGCGCGGGCCTTCGCCGCCCACGACGACCCCCGCCCGCTCGACGCCAACCGCGAGCTGCTCGCCCTGGGCGCCGCCAACCTCGGAGCAGGCGTCCTGCACGGCTTCCCGGTCAGCAGCAGGGCCAGCCGTACAGCCCGCGCCGACTCGACGGGCGCAGGCAGCCAGGGATACCCACGGGCCGCCACCCTGGCTGTGCTGACCGTACTGCTCTTCCTGGTCCCCTCCTCGCCCACACCCAGGCCGCCGTGCTGGGCGCCATCGTGGTCGATGCCGCCGTCCGCCTCGTGCAAGTGCGAGAGTTCCGCCGCCTCGCCGCCTTCCGGCGGCGCGAACTGCTCCTGGCGCTCGGCTGCGCACTGGGCGTACTGACCCTCGGCATCCTGTACGGCGTGCTGGTGGCCGTGGCGCTGTCCGTGGTGGGACTCTTGGCACGCGTGGCCCGCCCGCACGACGCCGTCGAGGGCTGGTTCCGGGCTCGCGGACATGCACGACATCGACGACTGCCCGCAGACCCGCACCATCCCGGGCCTGCTCATCTACCACCACGACTCACCGCTCTACTTCGCCAACGCCGACAACTTCCGCCGCCACGCCCTGGCAGCAGTCGACGAACAGTGCGGTGGGGTGCGCTGGTTCGTACTCAACACCGAGGCCGACGTCGAAGTGGACATCACCGCCCTGGACGCCGTCGAATCCCTCCGCAACGAGCTGGACCGCCGCGGCGTCATCTGCTTCGGCACATGGCTGCGCGCCCTCGAACCGGTGGCCAAAGCGACGGCCGGGGCGCAGGAGCGCACCGAGCAGCGTCGCCGCCGACCGAGCGCGTCGGTGGGCATGCGTCAGTCACGCCCACCAGCAGGAGGTTCGTGGTTACGCTCCGCCTTGATCCCAAAGACGTGGATCTTGTTGGGGGCTTCACTCGGGATGTCAGTCAGATCGGCCACCACGGCACTGGTGATGTCGTGGTCCGTCTTCGGACGGAGGGCGATCTGGGTCGCGCTGAGCCGTTGCTCCGGATGAGCTACGAGGGTGCCGGAGAACGCCGACGAAGGGCGGTGTTGTTGAGCGCGGCCAGACCTTGGGGGCGGGCACTGTGATGGCCGGCTTCTCGAATCGGCGGTGTTGTCGTTCTCGCCCGGCGCGAGCCCCCGATGCGGCGACGGGTGGGTTCGGGTCCCGAGGCCCGGGGCGACGACGGCTCCGCCGCCGGGCGCGGTAGCGGGGCCGTCACACGGTGACCGGTCTGTGAGCTGGTGGGCCGGCGGGCACGTGTCGCGACGCTCAACGACTCGGGCGGTCCCGTGTCACGCCGGTTGGGCTGATCAGGTGTGCAGTTGGCTGTTGGATCCGTCGTGCTCATTGGCGCTTCCGTCGTTGAACCAGTAGTCCCCGGCGGCCAGGTATCGGAAGGAGTGGGTGCGCTCGGGGGCCAGCTCGACCGTGACGGCCCGCTTGCCGTCCTTGCACGGGCGCAGGGTGTGGATGCCGCGCTGCCAGTCGTTGAAGTTGCCCACGACGCTGACCGGTCCGGGCGGGCTGTCGGCGGGAAGGACGAAGGTGACCTTCGTCCGGTCCTTGTGCGGCATGCGTTCCAGCATGGGCTCTGCTCCTGACGGCGCGGGCGGGTGAGGTCGTGCTCATCCTCGGTCGCGGTGCCGGGGGTCGCACTGCGACGCTTCCACACCAGCCGCGGGCCTCACCCGCCTGCGCCCTGTCCGAGAATCCCTGCCGGATCGCCCTGGCGGGTCAGCTCCCGTCTCCGGTCCCGCGAGGGTGCCAGCTGGTTACGGGGACTTGGCGGATCCGTTCGTAAGCAGCGGGACGGCAGTGGCCTTGCCGAGGTCCACCGGAGCGTTGCCCTGCTGTGCGGCGGCGGCTGTCTCACGGGCGAGGAAGGTGCCAAGTTCGCCGATGGTGCTCATGAGGGGCGCCGGGAAGACGACGGTGCTGTTCTTGTCCACTCCGATTTCCACCAGGCTCTGCAGATTGCGCAGTTGCAGGGCGAGCGGGTGGGCCATCATGATGTCGGAGGCGTCACCGAGCGCTGCGGCGGCCATCGATTCGCCCTCGGCGCTGATGATCTTGGCCCTCTTCTCGCGTTCGGCTTCTGCCTGGCGGGCCATGGCGCGCTTCATGCTGTCGGGCAGCTGGATGTCCTTCAGCTCGACCAGGGTGACTTCCACGCCCCAGTCGGTGGTGGTGACGTCGAGGATTTCGCGGATGCCGATGTTGATGCGGTCGGTCTCCGAGAGGGTCTCGTCGAGGGTGTGCTGGCCGACGACCTTGCGCAGGGTGGTCTGAGCGATCTGGTTGATTGCCGCTCCGACGTTCTCGACGGCGATGACCGATTTCACCGCGTCGACGACGCGGAAGTAGGCGACCGCGGAGACGTCGACGCTGACGTTGTCCCGGGTGATGATCCCCTGGGACTGGATGGGCATGGTGACGATCCGCAGCGACACGCGGTGCAGGACGTCCACGAACGGCACGATGAGCCGCAGACCCGGTTCCCGGGTGCCGATCAGCCGGCCGAACCGGAACAGCACACCCTTCTCGTACTGCCTGACGATCTTGATGGCCATCGCCAGCCCCACCAGGGCCACCACGGCCACGACGATCAGAACGAAGATCCAAACTCCCACGGTACTGCTCCTCGGAACGAGGACCGCGTCATGCCCGCGCGAGGTCCCTGAGCGATGACGGAAAGGGGAGACTGCCCCTGCTCCGCCCGCAGGGTTGCACGGGTCTGGCTGATGCGACGGGCCCTGCCGCTTCCCAGCATTGCGCGCCTCCCATGTGCCGGGCAGGGGCCGAACGGTCCACAATCCCGCACGGCCCGTCGGCTTCGAGGCGCCGCGTGACGCACGGGAACCGAACCGCATGGCCCGGTCGGCCCCTCGACGAGGAGCATTGGACTCCAGCAGCGGGGCCGTTTCGAACTGGGGGAGTGACTGCGGACGGCAGAGGAGCGCTTGGGTGTGGCACTTGCCCTGGTTGAGCGCATCTGGGCCGGGGAGCCAAATGGTCGACGAGTTTGAGCATGACCGGGTGCGCGCTGGCGTGGCGCTGCTGGCCCGCGTATCTCGGGCGCCGTGGCCAGGTGCCGACCGAGCGTCCTTGACCGTCCGTTCTATTCGGCGATCTCTGTCCGTTCCCACCACTCGTAGACCGCCAGTCGTCCCTCCGGGCTGTCCTGGTGCCGCGATGTGATCTTGAAATGCTCGTACCCGCCACGGTGTGGAATCTTCAGGTCTTGTCCCGGGTCGGAGATCGGAACGATCCGCTCGGGCAGATCGTCCGGGCCGCCCTCAAGCACTGCCTTGGTCGCCATGCTCCCAGTCTTCCCAACCGCAAGCCCGCTCGCATCACGAGTTCGGCGCTGGCGTCGCTTCAGCACCACCGGCAGCACCCCGCCCCGACTCAGTCTGAGAGGGCTGGCCGAACGGCACGGGGCTGAGCAGGGTCAAACGCCATGGCTTCGTGCATCGGTCCGGAGCCTGGTCCTCACCTGGGAACAGAGGAATCGGGCCACGTCCAGGTCGAAGGGCTCGGTGCTGGGCGTGAGCATCGCTGCGGCGGCCACGGCCACCCCCAGCGCGCAGGCGCTGACGGGATCCTCTCCGGCGGCCAGCTGTGTGATGAGGGCGGCGACCATGCTGTCTCCCGCCCCGGCATCACTCAGAGGCTCTCCGGGCAGCGGCGGCGCGTAGAGCTCGGTGTGGCCGTGGCCGGTCGAGCACAGTGCGCCCAGCTCTCCGAGGGTGGTGACGGCGATCTCGGCGGCCCCTGAGGTGAGCAGGTGCTCGTTGAGGGCCCGGGCGTCGTCGAAGTCGCGGACCGGCCGGCCGGTCAGGCTCTCGGCCTCTGTCCGGTTGCACCTGAGCAGGAACACGCCCTCCGCGAGTGCTCCGCGAAGCGCCGGCCCGGAGGTGTCCAGGACCAGTCGGGATCCGGCTTCCCTGATACGGCGGGCGACGGCCGCGTAGAAGTCGTCGGGCAAGCCGCCGGGCAGGCTGCCGCTGGCCACGACATATGGGCAACTGCCAACGGCCTGCACCAGCGCATCCAGGGATCGCCGCCCCTCGTGGTCGTGCAGGTGCGGTCCGGGTGGCACGATGTGGTAACCGTGGCGCGATTCGGCCTCGAACAGCACGAGTGCTTCGCGGGTTTCGTCGTCGATGTCGACGGCGACGTGCTCGATGCCCTCTGCGTCCAGCAGCCGGTTCAGGCGCAGACCGACCTCGCCTCCGGCGGTGTGGACGGCGGTGGCTCGTCCTCCGAGCCGCACGACATGACGGGCGACGTTGATCCCGCCGCCGCCGGCGGCGACTGACCTGACCCGGGCACGGTTCTTCCCGATGACCTCCAGATGCTCGACCTCCCAGCAGAGATCGACCGCGGGATTCATCGTCAAGGTGAGGATCGATGGTCTTGCCGCAGTCACTGCGCCGCCTGCACCGTCCGCAGTCCTGGCGGTGTCGGGGTCCGGCGTCGCGGCCGTGCTCATCGCTGTGTCCTGCTGGCCGGACTGACCCCTGTCAGGCGCACCGCCTGCTGGGCACGGTTCCGCTCGTGGCAGCCTGAGGAGATGGAGAGCTGGGGAGCATGGCCTGGCACCCGAATCGGGCCACTGGTACGGCGCCGCGCGGGAAGCGTCATCGAACTCACCTCCGTGGACAGCGACACGTCCGACCTGACTTCCATACTGAAACAGCGTGACGTCACCTGCACACCGGCCCATGGGCTCGGCCTGCTCCTCGGAATGTGGATCCACCAGGGGCATCTTCCACCTGGTGCTACCGAAGAGGGCCGCCGCGGACGCCGCTCTAGCGGGTGATGATCCTCGACTTCGCACGCGGCCAGCTGCCGGTGGGGAAACCGGGGAAGAGGCTGGGCACATGTCGGCCGAGCTGTACGTCTACCCGCCCGACGAGTGGGGATGGCGCCGGGCGTGCTACGACGCCGTCGCCAGCGGGGTTGCGCACCGCCAGGCCCACATCCGGGTCTTCCTGGCGGCCGCCGGGCTGGCGAACGCCGAGGAGGTGGACCGCACCGACCCCGACTTCGAGGAATGGCGAGGCTGCCGGGGGCCCGAGGCGTGGAACCCCACTCGGCTGCTCATGGAGAGAACGGAAAGGCAGACATGACATCACCTGACACTGACGAACTGCGCCCGGTCGACCATCTGGCCGACGAGTTCCCGCCGGCCACCTCGCACTTCACCGGGGAGATGGCCGCAGAGCTCGACAAGCTGGTCACCTCGGGAATCATTCGGGTCCTGGACCTGGTCATCCTGACGAAGGGGGCAGACGGCGAGCTCGATGTCCTGGAGGCCAATGACCTCGAAGACGTTGGTGAATTGCGCGCCGCGGAGGCGAAGCTGGCCGGTCTGCTCGCGGAAGAGGACGTCGTCAACCTGGCCGCCGCCATGGAGCCCGGTACGACGGCCGGGGTGCTGGTCTGGGAGAACGTGTGGGCGGGGCCCTTCGCCTCCGCCGCACGCCTCTCGGAGCGATGCGCAGAAAGGCGCGGGATCATCAGCGGCCCTGTCGCTCGCACAGCGGCCGTCGCGGGCACGGCAGCGGTCGTCGCCCACGGGGTTGGCCGCCGCAGTGACCGCCGTGAGGACCGCAGGGACCGCCGCTGATCCGGAGCCGTACTGTCTGTCCGGGGCGGGTACGGTTCCTGCCCGGTTTGCCCGAGGCGGAGGCCGGCCGGGAAACGATGGTCGCGGGTTCTGGCCGGCCCCCCGAGCCGGTTCCAACGCGCTTTGATCCTCGATCCCAGCGAGTGCCTCACGCGCTCACATCTCCTGCGGTCATGAGGGCACCGACCGCCGGCAGGCCGGCTTCGGCCAGGGCACGGCGCTGACGTTCGGCGGCCGTGCCCCGCTGGAGCAGCCGGTGGACGAGCGCGGTGACCTCGCGGTGATCGCCGTTCTCTTCGAGGGCGGGGCCGATGTACCGAAGCAGCGCGCTCAGTACGTCGCCGCCGCTTTCCAGTCGGCCCGCCGGGCTTACCAGCGTGCTGCCCAGTCCGTGTCTGGCGGCATGCCACGTCGCGGCCTGTAGGAGCTCCGGTCGGCACGGCGCGAGAGCAGTTCCTGCGGTCACCTCGGCGATCGCGGTGGCGGCGAGCCCGCGGATGATACCCGCGAGCATCACCGCGTCGTCCGCCTCCAGTTGCACGTCGCAGCAGCGCACCTCAACAGTGGGGTAGCGCTCGGAGAGCCGGGCCTGCCAGTACAGCTGACCCCGGTCCGGGATCACCCCGGGCTTCACCAGCGCATCGACCCGCTCCTCGTAGTCCGCCAGTCCTGCGAAATGCGGTGGTGGGCCGCTGACCGGCCAGCGGCCGAAGACGACCGTGCGCCAGCTGGCGAACCCGGTGTCACGCCCGTCCCACAAGGGGCTGTTCGCGGACATCGCCAACAATGTCGGCAGCCAGACACGCATCCGGTTCAGGACGGCCACTGCGGTCTCTCGGTCGGGCATCCCCACATGGACGTGCATCCCGCAGATCAGCTGCTCATCGACGAGCAAACGGGCCTCTTGCCGCATCTTCACGTATCTCGCCGTGCTGGTGATGGGTACGGGTACGGCATCCCTGACCGGCGCGGTGGCAGAGATGGCGATGCAGCAGCCGTTCGCCTGGGCGGCGGAGGCCACCGCGTGGCGCAACCGCAGGAGATGGCCTCCCACCTCCTCAAGGGCCGTGCATACGGGGGTGGCGACTTCGATCTGAGCCTGCAACAGCTCGTCCTGGACCTCTCGCTCTTCCGTGAGGGGTGCCAGGCGGGCTGTGGCACGTACTTCCTGCACGAGGGGAGTGGGAAGGAACGTCTCCGGGTCGACCAGCAAGTACTCTTCTTCGACCCCAACAGTGATCATGCTCGGTGGTACCCCGGACCAGCTGTGATCAGCCACGTTAAAGGCCATTGCCGCACAATGAGGTGAAAAGGTGCGCTCCCGTGGTGGAATCGCGGAGCAGCGCCCTGAGCCGGTGCAGTCGGTGGAACTGCCGTACGCCAGCCCGCTCCGTCGCTCCGTCTCATGTCGCCAGGACCTTGGCCTTGGCTTGTTCGAACTCGGCGGCCGAGATGTGGCCCTTCTCTCTGAGTTCGGCGAGCCGGGCGAGTTCCTCCGACTGACTCGGGCCTGCGGCGTTCTGTTCGTAGGAGCGGAACTCCTCCTCGTTGCGCTGGGCCCGCTGCAGTTCGCGTTCGCCCATCCCGCGCCCCCGCGCGATCGGGCAGCCGGCGGGCCCAGGTGATCGGGGCGACGATCGCGATCGGGGCGGTGGGGTTCGCGGTCAACATCATCGCCCTCGCCTGGGCGAAGGCGGCGCCCGTGCGGTTCGTCAGCCCGTTCCACTACTACACGCCCGGCGACGCGCTGGCCCGCGGTGGTGTGCTGCGGCCGCAGCTGGGCGTGCTGGCCGGGGTGGGAGTGCTGGGGATCGTGGTGGCCCAGGTGCTGTTGAGACGGCGCGACCTCGCACCCTGAGCGACGAGGCCCGCCCTTCGGTTGACCGCAGCCGTCCGGGTACGGGCGGCTACGGCAGGTTCGGCTGAGCCGCCCCGCCGTCGGCCACCGGGTGCGGGCCGGTCGGCAGGAGCAGCCGGAATCGAGTGAGTCCAGGGCGGCTCTCGACCGTGACGGTGCCGCCGTGCGCCTGGGTGACTGCCTCGACGATGGCGAGCCCGAGGCCGGTGGATCCGGTGCGGCGGGACCGGCCGACGTCGGCCCGGGAGAAGCGGCGGAAGATGTCGGGCAGCAGGTCCTGGGGGATGCCGGGTCCGTCGTCGGTGACGGTGAGTGCAGCCTGCTGTCCGTCCGCGGACAGCGCCACGACGACGTGAGTGCCCGGCGGGGTGTGCAGGCGGGCATTGGCCAGGAGGTTGGCGACCACCTGGTGCAGCCGGTGCTCGTCCCCCGGAACGACCACGGGGTCCTCGGGAAGATCCAGCTCCCAGCGGTGGCCGGGGGACAGTGCGCGGACGTCGTCGAGTACGTCGAGGACGATGCGGGTCAGGTCGACCGGCTGCCGGTCCAGCGGGCGGCCGGCGTCGAGGCGGGCGAGCAGCAGCAGGTCGTCGACCAGGCCGCTCATCCGGTGCGACTCCGCAGCCACCCGGCCCAGGGCGTGGCGAACCTCGTCGGGAACCGGGCCGGGGTGGCGCAGCGCCAGTTCCGCGTGAGCCCGGATCGTCGCCACGGGGGTGCGCAGCTCGTGGCTGGCGTCGGCGGCGAAACCCCGCAGCCGCTCCTCGCTGATGTGGCGGCGGGTCAGCGCGTCGCCGACGTGGCCGAGCATGCGGTTCAGGGCTGTGGCGACCCGGCCGACCTCGGTGTCAGGATCCGCGTACGGAACGGGGCCCGGCATCGCCACCTCGCCGGTCGCCAGCGGCAGCCGGGTGACCGCAGTGGCGGTCCGGGACACCTGCTCCAGCGGACGCAGGGAAGACCGCACCCAGAGGGCGGCGGCGCATCCGGCGATGATCAGGGCGGCGGCGAAGACCGCCGTCTCCACCGCTTCCAGGCGGTGGACGGTCTCCTCGACCGGATGCAGGGGAAGCCCGGTGATGAGAACGTCGCCGTCGTCGCCCGGCGCGGCGACCACCCGGTACCGGCCCAAGGCGGACAGCCGCACGCTGTGGCCCTCGCGGTCGGCCCGCACCCCGTTCAGGGTGCGGAGGTCCTCCGGGCCGAGGGGAACGGAGCGCTGGCTGGCATCGTCCACGACGGCGGCCTGCGTCACCCGCCCGTCCAGCAGGCGCGCACCGAAGGTTCCCGCCGCCTGGCCCCGCGTGTCGGGGAGGTTGTCCGCGTCGGGTCTGGCCTCGTGCTCCAGGCTGGCCGCGAACCGGCCCCCGCTAGCGGTGAGCTGCTGATCGACCCGGCCGATGAGGAAGCCGTGCAGAGCGAGTACGGTCACCACTCCGACGGCCGCGCAGGCCAGGCCCAGCAGCACCACGAGCCCGACCGTCAGCCGGGCGCGCAGCGAGCGGGGCGGGCGCAGCCGCACGCGCCTCACGCCTGTTCCGGCTTGAGGACGTAGCCCACTCCGCGGACGGTGTGGATCACCGGGGTCCGGCCGGCGTCGATCTTCTTGCGGAGGTAGCTGATGTACAACTCGACCACGTGCGCGCGGCCGCCGAAGTCGTAGGACCACACCCGGTCCAGGATCTGCTCTTTCGACAGGACCCGGCGGGGGTTGCGCATCAGGAACCGAAGCAGCTCGAACTCGGTGCGTGACAGCCCGATGATCTCCCCGCCCCGGCTGACCTCATGCGCCTCCTCGTCCATGACCAGGTCGCCCACCACCAGCCGCGGGCTCTGGTCGTCGCGGGCCATCCCGGCCCGCCGCATCAGCCCGCGCAGCCGTGCCAGTACTTCCTCCAGGCTGAACGGCTTGGTCACGTAGTCGTCGCCGCCCGCCGTGATGCCCGCGATACGGTCCTCCACGGCGTCCCGCGCGGTCAGGAACAGGACGCAGACGTCCGGACAGCGCACGCGCAGCGCACGCAGTACGGACAGCCCGTCCAGATCGGGGAGCATCCAGTCCAGTACGACGAGGTCGGGCTCGAACTGCGCCGCGACCGACAGGGCCCCCGCGGCATCGCCCGAGGTACGGACGGCCCACCCTTCCGACCGCAGGGCCGCGCCCAGTACGTCGGTGAGGTCGGGTTCGTCGTCGACGACCAGGACGCGGACCGCACTGCCGTCGGGACGCAGGAGCGGGCGAGGAGACGCAGGAGAGTGCATGGTCTACCCAGCATCGCCGATCCCAGCCGGTACGTGCCCCCGCCCCACCTTTGAGTTCCCTCTGAATCCGACCGGCGGAGCACCCGTTCAAAGGATTCTCAGAGCAAGCTCCGCCACGGTGTGAACCCGCCCCACCAGCCGCTGGCGCCCACGATCCGGGTCGGCCCGAGAGACAGGAGACGTCGTGGCCGTTCATCCCGCCACCGACGCGACCCGCAGCCCCCTGCACCGGAGGGCCGCCGGACCCGCGCCCGCAGCCCGTCTCGTTCCCGCAGCCGTGCACGTGCTCGGCTGGGCCGGCGCCGCAGGGGTGCTCGGCCTGTGGTGGGCCGACACCACCTCCGTGGTCGGCCCGGCCGGCTGGCTGACCGATGCCGGCCGCATCACGGGACTGCTCGCCGGGTATGCCTGCGCCGTCATCATCGTCCTCATGGCCCGGGTCCCCTGGCTGGACCACACCGTGGGCAGCGACCGCCTGGCCCGGTGGCACGCGGCCGGCGGCCGGTACACGATCTCGCTGATCCTCGTCCACACCTTGCTGATCGTCTGGGGGTACGCGCTCACCGGCCACACCGGCCTGGTGGACCAGACCACCACGCTCGTCCTGCGCTATCCGGACATGCTCAAGGCCACGGCGGCCTGGTTCGTGTTCCTCCTCACCGCCGTCGTCTCCGCACGCGCCGCACGGCGCAGGCTCGCGTACGAGACCTGGCAGTTCCTCCACCTCGCCACCTACGCCGCGGTCTTCCTCGCCTTCGGCCACCAGCTCGCGGACGGCGCCGACTTCGTCGGCAACCGCAGCACGCAGCTCCTCTGGTACGCGATGTACCTGTCGGCCGCCGCCCTCGTCCTCTGGTTCCGGTTCCTCGCCCCGGTACGCGCTGCCCGCCGGCACCGCCTCACCGTCGCGGAGGTCCGCCGCGAAGGCCCCGGGGTGGTCTCCGTGTACGTCACCGGGGACCGTCTCGACGAGCTGGCCGCGCTCCCGGGACAGTTCTTCCGCTGGCGGTTCCTGACACAGGGCCTGTGGTGGACGGCCAGTCCGTACTCGCTGTCCGCGCCGCCGCACCCGCAGTACCTGCGCATCACGGTGAAGGGCCTCGGCGCCCAGAGCGCCGCCCTGGCACGGCTCGCTCCCGGCACCCGTGTGTGGGCCGAGGGCCCGTACGGTGCGCTCGTCGCCCGCAACACCCGGGCCGACCGCACGCTACTGCTGGCGGGAGGCATCGGCATCACCCCGCTGCGCGCCCTGTTCGAGTCGCTGCCCGGCGACCTGGTCCTCGTCTACTGGGCGCGCACACCGGCCGACCTGGTCCTGCGGGGCGAGCTCGACGCCATCGCCGCGGCGCGCGGTGCCCGGGTGTACTACTCGGTCGACGAACCGGCCGGGCACGCGCTGTCGCTCACCGCCCCCTGCCTGACCGCTCTCGTACCGGACCTCGGCCGGCGCGACGTATACCTGTGCGGGCCGCCCGGCATGACGGAAGCCTCCGTCTCCGCCCTGCGGGAGGCCGGGGTCTCCCGTCACCGGATCCACCAGGAGTCCTTCGCCCTGTGACCATCCGTCCTGCCCCGCCCGCCCGGCGCCGGCATTCGCCCCTCCTCCTAGGAGCCCCCGTGCGCCGCATGGCCCTCACCACCACGGCAACCGTGACCGGCATCGTCTCGCTGCTCGCGCTCAAGCCGCACCAGGCCGCCCATCCGGCCGTCTCCACGCACCCGCCGGCCGGGACGGACCCCGCGTCCGGGTCCTCCGGGGCGAGCCGCTCGGGCACCTTCACCGGAGACGTGGTCGACACGCGCTACGGGCCCGTGCAGGTCGCCGTCACGATGAGCGCAGGCAGGCTGACGGCCGTCGAGGTGCTCCAGGTCCCCTCGGAGAACCGCCGTGATCGTGAGATCGCCTCCTATGCCGTTCCCCGCCTCACCGACGAGGCGATCGGTGCCCAGAGCGCCGAGATCGACGCGGTCTCCGGAGCCACGTACACCAGCGAGGGATACACCCGCTCCCTCCAGAGCGCCCTGGACAATGCCCGTGCCTGACCGAGAACCCCGCCCGCCGGAGCGTCTGCGTCATGTCGTACACGTCATGGGCACGGTCTTCTCCTTCGACCTCCGACACCAACCCACGCCCGCGGCGCACGCGGCTTTGGGCGAGGCTGTCGCCTGGCTGCACCACGTGGACCGCGTCTTCTCCACCTACCGCCCCGACAGCGCCATCAGCCGCATGGGCGACGGCTCGATGAACCCCGCCGATGCCCCGCAGGAAGTCGAGCGCGTCCTGCGGATGTGCGAGCGGGCCGAAAGCGCCAGCCGGGGGTGCTTCTCGGCACGCGCCGGGACCCGCCTGGACCCGTCGGGGCTGGTCAAGGGCTGGGCCATCGAGCAGGCTTACGCCATCCTGCGCGCCGCCGACCTGCCCAACAGCCTCGTCAACGGCGGCGGCGACATCCGCCTCGGCGGCGAACCCGCCCCGGGCCGCCCCTGGCGCATCGGCATCGCCGACCCCTGCCGGCCGGGCCGGCTGCTCACCACCGTCGAGGGGAGCGACTTCGCCGTGGCCACGTCCGGCGGCGCCGAGCGCGGGCCGCACATCCTCGACCCCCGCACCGGCCGTCCCGGCCACCACCTGCGCGCCGCCACGGTCACCGGACCCGATCTGACCTGGGCCGACAGCTGGGCCACCGCTGCCGTCGTGCTCGGCCCCGATGCCCACACCTGGATCGCGTCGCAGCCCGGGTACGAGCTCCTCACGGTCGACCTTCGAGGGCAGGCCGCCCGAAGCGGAGGATTCCCGCTCACGGCAGTGGCAGGCGACCTCGGCGGGGACGAGCCTTGAACCGCACTGGGTGCTGAGGGGTCACGAAGACCGCCGGTCGGCCGACGAGCGGGGTCACGGCCGTCATCAAGGGCCAGTTCCCCGCGACACGGGTCCGTGGAGAGGGGAGCGGGCCGGCGCGGTCGGGCCGCCCGAAAATGAGTGGGGCGGGAAGCCGCCGATGGGTAGTGTGCGGGGCACCGTGACAGGACGCGAGGAGGTGGGACCCGTGAACGTTGTATCGAAGTGGGTGCTCCCTCCTTCCATCACGGTGTGCGACTGACCCAGGTGTCGTCGGGAGCGCCTCAACAAGGCACTTCTGAAAGGACGACACCCTATGAACTCTGTGATGGTCACCCGAATCGCCGAGACGCAGTGGCAGGCGGTGGCGGACGGTCGGATCGTGGGCCACGGCGACGTCTCGAACCGGCCCGACGGGCGGCTGTTCGTCAGTGTCGACGTGTGGCAGGACACGGCCTTCGACCGGCTCGCCACCGCAATGCTGGCGGACCTGCCGGCTCCGCTCCACACCCTCGTCGGTGCGGCCGACCTGGACCTGAAGTCGCGCTGGGAGCAGTTCGGCTTCACCGTCGGGCGCCGTGAGCGGGAGTACGTCGTGCCCACCGCCCCGGGCGTCACCGGCCTCGGAACCGTGTCACCGCCTCCGGAGGTGGTGATCCTTCCCGGCGCCGAGGCCGATCCGGGCCGACTGCGGGCGCTGGACCATGCGATCCGCGAAGAGGTCGACGCCGCTGTCGGCTGGCGGACCATGCCGGCCGAGGTGGTGCCGAGCCCCGGCGGTTCGATGCCGGTGGACCTGGCGAAGTACGCCGTGGCGGTGCGGAACGGCCGGTACGTGGGACTGGTGCGGGTGGCGCCCATCCGCCGACGGGCCCGAATCGGACTCATCGCCGTGCGGGCCGACCACCAGCGCCACGGCGTCGGACGGGCACTGCTGGCCCATGCGCTGGGCTCGATGCACCGCAGCGGTACCGCCTCGGCATGGGCCGAAGTGGACGAGTCCAACACCGCCGGCATCGCGCTGCTCGAAGGGGCCGGCGCCCGACGAACCGGCGGCTACCTGGAGTTGGTCCGCAGCTGACCACCCCACCGACGCCGGACCCACTCAGAATCGTGAGACGAGAGAGAAGAGAGACATTGCCAAGAACAGCCAAGGGCCTGGAAGTCGAAGGCACCGTCGTCGAATGTCTGCGCAACGCGACCTTCAAGGTCCAGCTCCAGAACGGGCACCACGCGCTCGCGCACATCAGCGGGAAGATCCGGAAGAACTACATCAGGATCCTCCCGTACGACCGGGTGCTCGTGGAACTGAGCCCGTATGACCTGACTCGCGGCCGGATCATGTACCGGTATCGGACCTGAGCGGGGAAGCGTGCGCCCGTGGCCGCCGGGCGCACGCTTCGGCTCGATTGCGCGGCCAGGTCGGCGTCGGCGTGACCGCACCCCGCCCAGGGCCTGGCGCAGGGCCGGGGAGCAAGCCGCACCGCGCTCCGGGGCGTCGGTGACCTCAAGTCCCTCCTTCCGGCCGTTCGGACATGCGCCGCCACTGCTCCAAGCCCTGCCGGAGGGACTCGCTCACCACGAGGAGGAACGCGCCGGAAGACTCGAAGCGGGCACCGGCCGGAGTCGTCACCCCGAGGATCTCCGCTCCGCGCTGTGACGCGGCCATCAGGGCGTCGTTCGTCCGCACTGCTGTGAGGGTGGACCGGAACCAGATCTCGTCGTCCACGACATAGCGTTCGCGGCGCCCGCCGACAGCTCGTTCCCGCCTGATCATTCCCTGCTCTTCGAGGAAGGTGACGGCGTGCGAGACGGACGCCGGGCTGACGCGAAGCTGCTGGGCCAGTTCGGCGGCGGTGAGCGTCCCGGAGTCCGTGACGTACAGGCGCACCAGCACTCTGGCCGCCATCCGGGGCAGTCCCTGCTGACCGAGGAGAGCCGTGAGGAACTCGGTGAAGTCCTGGACCGCCCGGGGATCGCGCCCGTGGCCGCTGTCGGAAACCGGCGGCGCGGCGGCGGGTTGGGCCTGCTTGGGCCGACGGGCGCGCTCGCGCGTGGCCTCCTGCGCCCGGTCCGCCCGGTAGCCGTCCGGCCCGCCGTTCCTGGTGACTTCCCGCATGACGGTCGAGGCGGGGCGCCCCAGTCGCTGGCCGATCTCCGTGTACCCGAGCCCCTCGGCCAGCCCTGCGGCGATCTGTTGGCGGTCCTCGTTGGTGAGCCTGCCTCCGGGCATCGGCGCTCGTCTCCCCTCGGTCGCGGGGAGACGGGCCCGGTTTGCCCGAACACCCTGGGCACAGTGTGCGTTCAGCCGAAGGTCATTGCAATCCCGTGCCTCAGCTCATTGCATTCAACGTCATGGCCATTGCAACGACAGGGCCCTATTGGCCTGGATTCATGGGTGGTTGCTGCCTCATTGGTGTTGAGGAAACAGTAAACGCAATGTACCGTCGCATGCGTTCAGTGATTCCCGAACATCAGTGGATGACGGGGCGCGTAGATCGAACACCGTACGCAAGGAGACTCGTGATGGGGCGGAACGACAGCGGCTTCTCCGAAGCCGGGCTGCGCAGGCTGCGCGACGTGCTGGCACGGCATGTCGAGTCCGGGAAAATACCCGGGCTCGTCGCGCTGGTCAGCCGGGGCGACGACGCGCACGTCGAGGCGATCGGGACGATGCGACACGAGGGCGGCCCGCCGATGCGCCGGGACACGATCTTCCGCATGGCGTCCACGTCCAAACCGGTCGCGATGGCGGCCGCGATGGTCCTGCTCGACGAGTGCAGGCTGCGACTGGACGACCTGGTGGATCCGTGGCTGCCCGAACTCGCCGACCGGCAGGTGCTCAAGCGGATCGACGGCCCTCTGGACGACACGGTGCCGGCGCGGCGACCGATCACCGTGCGGGACGTACTGACCTCTACGTTCGGTCTCGGTATGGATCTGACGGTGCTGGGCACCCCGATCATGGGCGCGATCTTCGAGCAGGGGCTCACGCCCAATCTCCCGGAGCCGATGCCCGAGCCGGACGAGTGGATGCGCCGCCTGGGCACCCTTCCGCTGATGTACCAGCCCGGTGAGCGCTGGCAGTACCACATCAGCAGCGACCTGCTCGGCGTGCTCGTGGCGAGGGTCTCGGGCCAGTCGTACGAGGCCTTCCTGCGTGACCGCATCTTCGATCCGCTGGGCATGAAGGACACCGGTTTCCACGTGCCGGCCGACGAGATCGACCGCCTCCCTCCCCTCTACGCCCCTGACCCGCGGACCGGGGAGTTCCTCGTGTGGGACGAGGCCGAGGGAGGGCGCCACAGCCGGCCGCCGGCGTTCCAGGGCGGCGGTGGCGGACTGACCTCCACCGCCGACGACTACCACGCCTACTTCCGTATGCTGCTGCGCGGCGGGATGCACGGCACCGAACGGATCCTGTCCCGCGCCGCAGTCGAGTTGATGACCACCAACCGCCTCACGCCCACGCAACTGGCCGACCGGGAAGCCCTCGCCCGCGACAACGTCCACATATCCTTCGGCCAAGGCCAGCACGGCGGCTGGGGCTTCGGGATGGCGGTGCGCACGTACCGCGGGGACTACGCGCCCATGGGCCAGTTCGGCTGGGACGGCGGCAGCGGCACCTCGACCTACGCCGACCCGGAGAACCGGCTCAGCGGCATCCTGCTCACCCAGGTGGGGACGTCCGTACCGGATCCGGTACGGCTCATGCAGGACTTCTGGACCACGCTCTACCAGGCGATCGAGGACTGACCTCGATGCTGCCAGGACGCGGCGGCAGAGCGGTGAGTACCGAGAGCAGTCCCTCCCAGGCCTCGACGCGGCCCGCGTCCACCGCGTCGCGGTAGGTGCTTCGAGCCTCGGCCGCCCGACCGGCAGCGGCCAGGAGCGCACCGAGCGCCGTCAGCGCGGCCGTGTCTCCGGACTCGACGCCCCGCCGGTACGCGCGTTCGGCGCCTTCGGTGTCGCCGCGGTCCTCGCGCACCCGGCCCAGCGCCGTCCAAGCGTCCACCGCGCCGAGCTGAGCAGCGCGGTGCACGGCCCGGCGGGATCCGGCACGGCCCCCGGCCCGTTCGCGGATCCTCGACAGGGCGGCCCAGGCCAGCGGTGAGCCGTGCTCGGCGGCCCTTTCGTACGCGGCTCCGGCGGCGGCCGGACCCGCCCCGTCCGCCCGCGCCGCGGCCAGCGCCGCCCGGGCGCGGGCGTCCAGGGCCGCGACCTCCTCGGCCGCCTCAGCTCCGTCGGTGAGTTCGGGCAGCACTGCCCGGGCCGCGCGGGCCCGCCCCGCACCGAGCTCCACCGCACGCTCGTACAGGGGGAGTGCCACGCCGTAGCGGCGGCGGTCCGCGGCGGCGGCAGCCAGCGCATGGGGGTCGTCCCCGGTCCGCGCCCACGGGCTGCCTCCCAGAACCCCGCGGGCGGCACCCGGTGTGCTGGGACCCGACGGACGTGCTGTTCGAGGTAGCCGTCGGGCCGGTAGCCGTCCGGGGCGCCGACACCGGGCCCGTGCCGTTCGGCTGCCAGCGGCGCCGGACCGGGGCCAGGCACCGAGATCAGCGAGTCCAGCGCCGTCGTGAACCAGTCGGGCCGGGCCGTGGCCCGTGCCGCGGAGTCCATGAACGCGGCCGCCGCCTCGTTGAGGAGCCGGGCCGGAACCGCGCTGGAGTGGCCCGGTCGCCACGCCGCCAGGGCCGCCGTCAGCACGGCGTGATGGCCGAGTTCGACGACGTCGTACAGTGCGCGCCTCAGAACGGGTGCCGTGTAGACGTCGATCTCGCCGCCCACATCCACCACGGCGGTGCCGTCGTCCACGGGCTCGAAGCTGACCGACAGATCCACCGCTTCACTAGACGACTCCCCGGCCCCCGTGCACTACGTCGGATCCGCACGAGCAGCCGGGTGGTTGCGGAAGGGACGGGAGGTGCCGCGTGAGGCGGTTCGGCAGTCGCACGGCGTCTCGCCGGCGGGGGAGCCGGTCCGTTGCCGCCCGGGGCGTCACCCCGGGCGGCAACGTTGCGCACGCGTGCGGCGGGGGCCTGCTACCGGCCTTGGACGCGGAGGGCGACGAGCGTCAAGTCGCGCAGTTCGTCGGGGGCTTGGGGATGGAGGCCGGCGGCTATTTCGGCGAGGGTGACGAACTGCCCGGGGTACACCATGACGGGCAGGTCGCGGCGCGTGACGCAGCAGAAGACGGCGAACTCTTCGAGGAAGTAGGCGCTGGACGTATCGATGCGCTGCTGGAGTTCCGCGGCGTTGACCTCGGGGGAGTGCTTGGCGTGGTAGGCCCGCCCGAAGGCTTCCACGGAGGCGCGGAAGACGTCGTCCTTGGTGAACAGGGTGCGCAGTGCGTAGTGGAACTCCGCGTACTCCTCGGTCGCTTGGACCTCGCTGCAGGTGACGAACGTGAAGTCGGTCAGCGCGCGGTAGGCGTCCAGTGCCGGCTGTTGGGCGTGCATGAACTGCCGGCCCAGATCGAGGGCGTGGTCGAGGGCCTGGTCGGGGTCCATGCCGCGGGTCGAAGCCAGGGTGAGGCGGTGGATGCTGTCGCCGATCAGCACGGTGCAGTGGCTGAAGCGGCGGGAGACCCACTTGAGCATGCTGTCGAACTTGCCGGGGGTGAAGCTGCTGTTGTCCAGGCTGACACCGAGGAAGCACGCCTCGTGGTCTTCGAAGGAGTTCCGACGGGCCGTGGGGGAGACCGAGTGGACCGCGGTCCTGTACTGAGTCCGGCGTCTGCCCTCCGGGCGCGCGGAGGAGGGAGTGGGGGCAGGGGGAACGGTCTGGTTGTCCACAATGGTCTTTCGTCTGAAGGGGGCGCCCGGTACGGGCAGTTGCCCTGTCTGATGGCGCCCGTCGAAGAAACGTTCCTTCAAACTCCGGGTCATACGGGAAGACAGTGACGACTCCGAGTCGCGGTCGGCCGTGCCGCAGGCGGCCCCGTCGCTCGCCGGGCGGCCGGCCGGCAGGTTGCCGCCCGGGGCCGCCGTCAGCGGGTGCGGTGGGCCCTGTGTGGGTGATCACGTCGGGCGGTCGTGCCGGGCGGTCGCCCGCAAGAGGGCCGGCCGCTCCATGATCGACTCCTCCGGGACCCGGCGGCGCTGGCCGGGTGACGACAACCGGGTTCGAGGAGCCGGTGCCCGCGCCGGGGGCGTTCGTCCCGGGTGCCAGGCCTCCGGCGTCCCGGGTGCCCGGGCTCCGGCCCCGTCCGTCGGGCTACAGTTCGGTCGCCGTCCCCGTCCCCGTCCGCGTCGAGCCGTCCAGCCGATTGCGCTCGGTGACGGTGTCGTCTCCCGGGGACGCTCGATGGGCGGGTCCAACTGTTATCCGCCATTCCTTGCCGGCCTGTCTCATTCGGTGCCGACTTCCATGCCGCAGGGCCGAAGTCGCAGGTCGTCCGCCACGCCGTGGAAACGCCCAGGTCAGCCGCATGTGTAGCAGTTCGACATACGTAGGGCCCGGCAGATGTGTGCGCCGGCCATGCCGGCACCGGGCGGTTTCGGAGGGCTGTGAGTTGCCTGTGAAGCGAGGTGCTTCAGGGGGTCGGGGTGTGGGATGAGTGCCGACAAGTTCTATATTCGTATGAACCATCCACGCGCGGCCGAGCTGCGGTGATCAGGGGGGCGGCGCCGATGGCCGATACCGAGATCGTTCCGGATGCCAGGGCGGAGTCCCGGAGCACCCGCAGCGCGCGCAGGAAGTCGCGCAACCGCCGCCGCATGGGCATGGGCGTGGCAGCGGTCGCCGTGGGCGGGGCAGCCGTGGGCGCTTACGCCTTCACTCTGGGCGGCTCCTCCGATGCCGCCCAGGGTGACGCGAAGCTGGCGGCCTCGGGCGCCGCCGGCGCGGCTTCCGCCGCGAAGGGTCCGGAGGAGGCCTGGGACGGCAAGGTCAAGGTGCTGGGGGACGGCTCCACCTCGTACACCGGGCCGCAGCCGAGACAGCTGAAGCCCGAGAAGCTCAAGCCCGGCGAGAAGCCGCCGCAGTTCGTGGTGTTCTCCTGGGACGGCGCGCTGGAGGGGGACGACCACCTCTTCTCGCACTTCCGTCAGGTGGCCAAGGAGAACAAGGCCCACATGACCTTCTTCCTCACGGGCATCTACCTGCTGCCCGACAGCAAGAAGATGCTCTACCAGCCGCCGCAGCACCCCCAGGGTTCGGCCGCCATCTCGTACCCGACCGTCCCGCACGTGAAGTCCACCCTGGACCAGCTGCGCGGCGCCTGGACCGACGGCAACGAGATCGGTTCGCACTTCAACGGGCACTTCTGCGGGCCCAAGGGCGGCGGGGACTGGAGCCCCGTCGAGTGGAAGAGCGAGATCGACCAGACGTACTCGTTCATCAAGAACTGGAAGACCAACACCGGCTTCACCAAGGAAGCACCCCTGCCCTTCGACCCGGACCGGGAAGTGGTCGGCGGACGCGCGCCCTGCCTGGAGGGTCAGAAGAGCCTCCTGACCGCGATCAAGCCGTACGGCTGGCGCTACGACGCGAGCTCCTCGGGCGAGTTCCAGCTGTGGCCGTCCAAGGCGGACGGCATATGGAACTTCCCCCTCCAGCTGGTGCCGCTCCAGGGCAAGGAGGTGCAGGTCCTCTCCATGGACTTCAACTTCCTCTTCAACCAGTCGGGCGACAGCACCCAGGGCGACCCGGCGAAGTTCGCGGCCTGGCAGGCGCAGGTCCGCTCCTCGTACATGAACGGCTTCAACCGTGTCTACAACGGCAGCCGGGCGCCCATGTTCGTCGGCAACCACTTCGAGGACTGGAACGGCGGCATCTACATGAAGGCCGTCGAGGACGTCATCAAGGACGTCTGCCCGCGCGAAGGGGTCCGCTGCGTGTCGTTCAAGGAACTGTCCGACTGGCTCGACGTCCAGGACCCGAAGGTCCTGGCCCAGCTGCGCACCCTCGACCCGGCGCAGGCGCCGGACTGGACCGATCTGATCAAGTAGCCGGCCGGGGCCCGGCCGGCCCGGCGGCCCGAGGGCCGGACCGGTCGGACCGCCCGACGACCCCGACGACCCCGGCCGTCCGGGCTCTCCGGCCTACTTCACGGCCTTGATGTAGTCGGACCACAGGCGTACCGCGCGATCGCTGCCCGGCGTGCCCGGGGCGTCGCCCCCCAGCCCGGTCAGCGGCAGCGGAACCAGGTCGGTCAGCGACATCCGGTAGACCACCACGGCCGTGGACTCCTGCTCGGTGCTGCCGACGAACCAGCCCGCAGTGTTCGCGGCGGTATTTCCGGTTTTGCCTGCCGCGCCGGGGTGCGCCTTGCCCACTGCCTTCGCCGACCCCGCGGTCACGGCGTCCTGCAGGGCGTCGGTCACCGCGCGGGCGGTCTTGGCCGTGACGGCCCGGGTCGGCTTCGGCGCGTCGAGCGGTATCGCGCCGCCGTTGCGGGTGACCGAGCGCACCGAGTAGGGGTCGGTGTGCATGCCGTCGGCGGCGAAGGTCTGGTAGGCGCCGGCCATCCGGATCGCGCTGGGTGTCGAGTTCTCCCCGAGCGCGAATCCCGGAACCCGCGGCCCGAGGCTGGATTCGAGCAGCCCCGTGCGCTGGGCGAACGACTCCACCCGGTCGAGGCCGACATCGAGGCCGAGCTGGAGCATCGGGGTGTTGACGGAGTTGGCCACGGCCTGGCGCAAGGTCACCTGCCCCCAGTTGCGTCCTCCGTCGTTGCGCCCCTTGACCACCTTGCCGCTGCGGTCCCAGTACGGGCCCTCGGGCGTCTGAACGGTCACCTGGTCGTTGCCGTCGTAAGGGGAGGAGGGGGAGACGGGCGTACGGGCCTTGCCGCGCGTGCGCGTCACCCCGTCGTCGAGCGCGGCGGCGTAGACGATCGGCGTGAACGCCGTGCCGACCGGGATCGTCGTCGCGTTCGACTGGTTGAAGCCCTGCTTCAGGTAGTCGGGGCCCCCGTAGACGGCGAGCAGCCGACCGTCCGGGGCGATGCTCGCCGCGCCGATCTTCGCGTGCTTGTCGGTGTCCGGACGCCGCTCGGCGTCGAAGTCCTTCTGCGCCCCCTGGACAGCGGCGGTCAGGGCGGTCATGCGGGCCCGGTCGAAGGTCGTGTAGATCTGGTAGCCGCCGAGGTCGAAATCGGACTCCTTGAGGTGGCTGGCCTTGATCGTGTACGCCTTGGCCATCTCGACCAGGTAGCCGGTCTCCGCCCCGGGGATGCCGACGAGGGACGCGCTGGAAGGCTCGGGGAACTTCGTGTAGGTGGCGCGCTCGGCGCGCGAGAGCTGGCCGGTCTCGACCATGCGGTCCAGGATCCAGCTCCAGCGGTCGACGGCCCGCTCGTGGTTCTCCTTGCTGAGGGTGGGGTCGAACAACCCGGCGCCCTTGAGGAGGGAGGCGAGGAAAGCGCCCTCGCTGGCGTTGAGCTGCGAGACGTCCTTGCCGTAGTACGCCTGGGAGGCGCGCTGGATGCCGTACGTGCCGCGCCCGAACCAGCTGGTGTTGAGGTAGTCCTCCAGGATCTGCTGCTTGCTCTTCTGGTTGTCCAGCTTGACGGCCAGCAGGAGCTCGGTGAACTTCCGGGACAGGGTGCGGTCCTGGCTGAGGTAGGCGTTCTTCACGTACTGCTGCGTGATGGTGGACCCGCCCTGGGTCTCGCCGCCCGTCACCGCGGCGCGCACGGCGCGCAGGACGCCGGAGGGCGAAACTCCGGGATCCGAGTAGAAGCTCGCGTTCTCGGCCGCGAGCACCGCTCCCTGGACCTTGGGGGGCACCTTGTCCAGCGGCATCTCCTGGCGGCTGACCCAGCCCGTCCGGGCCATCGTGGAGCCGTCGGCCCAGTAGTAGACATTGTCCTGTTGTTTGGCGAAAGAGTTGAGATCGTCGGGTATGTCCGTCGTCGCGTACGCGATCGTGACGAAGCCCAACACGCCCAGGAACGCGTACAGGCAGGCGCCCAGCCATTGGCGCGGCGAGGGAATCCACCGGCGCCAGCCGCTGCGCCCCGGCCTCGGGTATTCGGGGCGCATGCGGGGCAGCTGCTTGCGCGCCACGGCGAGGCCCTTGCGCAGGGCCGGTTCGAGGGCGGGCGCGAGCGCGCCGAGCTGCCCGGCCGATATTCGGGGTCCGCGGCGCGGCGTGGGCTTCGCCCGGCGGCCCGACGGAGCCTTGCCGGCGCCCAGCGAAGCCGCCAGCCGGCTCCGCGATCGCCGTCCAGCGTCCTTGTCCTGCATGCCCACTCCGGAATGCCCCCTTGCTGTGCTTCCCGCATACCCTAGATGCATTTGCTGTGAGGCCGGTGTGAGGGTGGCTGTATTCTGCGGCGGAATCGGCAGCGCTTCTCGATGATCAAGCGGAGGCGGGCGGCCGGGTGTGCGGCGGCGACTCCCGGGGGCGGCCGGGACAAAGCGGAACGCAGCGAAGCAGTCGCGTAGTTGTGCGAAGATTCCGTCCCCCGGTTCGTGCGGACCGGGTGACAAGGGGTAACAGAGTGATACCTAAGAGGTTCAGGCCCGCCGCCATTGCGGCCCTGACCGTGGTCGTGGCGTCCGGAAGCATGCTCGCGTACTCCGCGACCGCGGTTCCCGGCCCCCGCGAGGCCGATCGGGCCACCGCCGACGCCTTCGGCCGCATGGCCAGCGATGTGCTCTCCCAGCGCACGCAGGCACTGGTCGAGGATCACGCCGGGCACCGCAATTCAGGTCAGACGTCCACGAAGACGCGTTTGTCGGCCAAGCTGAAGAAGGACGAGGACGCCGCGGTGGCGTCGCTGCGGTCCCGCAAGACGCGGCTGGCCGAGCTCGGCGAGGCCTACACGGCCGCCGACACCCGCGTGGTCGTGGACAAGGCCACGGTCACCGGCGGCAAGGCGGTCGTCCAGGTCACCGAGCAGACGACGCTCACGTACAAGAAGGTCCGGGGGGACGAGCCGGCGACCACGGACATCGGGACGAAGTACCAGCTGACGCTCACCAGCAAGCCGGGGGGTGCCTGGGAGCTGAACTCGATCACCTCCCAGGACAACGGTCCCGTCGCGGTCAACGAGCCCGTGGCCGCTTCGGTGAACGTCGTCAAGGACGACGGCAACCAGTACCCGGACGGCACGCCCGCGTCCACCAAGTACCCCGCCCCGGCGAAGCCCAAGGCGAAGACCGGGGGCGCGTACGACTACGCGGCCATGGCGAAGTACGCGGAGAAGTACTGGAGCAGCTACAACCCGGCGTACCGCAAGTTCAGCGGAGCCGGCGGCGACTGCACCAACTTCATCAGCCAGGCGCTGAAGGCGGGCGGCTGGAAGCCGGTTCCGGGCTCCTCGACGGACTACCGGAACTGGTGGTACGACGGCACCCGCCAGAGCGACTCCTGGGTCGGCGCGAACGAGTGGGCGTGGTTCACGCTGTCCAACCAGCGGGCCGCCAACCTCGCCAACGTCTACCAGGCGGACGTCGGCGACATCGTGCAGGTGGACTTCAACAAGGACGGGTCCAAGGACCACTCCATGATGGTGACGTACCGCAGCAGCGCAGGAATGCCGTACCTCACCTACCACTCCACCAACACGTACCGGAAGTCGCTCGCGAGCATCATCGCGTCCTACCCGAACGCGACGTACTTCGCGTACCGCACCTGACGGTGCCCTTCGGCCCCTCCTGCCGCGAGATCCTCGTGGCAGGAGGGGCCGTTCCCGTTCCGGCTGCTACCGGCTGAGGCGGGTCCACCGGCGGTGATGATCCCCCAAGGGCATACGATATCCGTCATGTCCGGTATGGTCGCCGCCCCGTACGTACCTTCCCCCGGTCGGCGGCTGCGGTCCGCCGCACGCCTGGCCCTGTGCGCCGCGGTGTCCTGGTACCTGTGCCTGTGGTGGGGCACGAGCACGGCGCCGGTGCCCGCCGCGCTCCCGGCGGTGCTGATCCTGCGCGAGGACGTGTACGCCTGGCCGCGGCTCGGGTGGGAGCGCATCGCCGGGGTGGTGGTGGGCGTGGTGCTGAGCACGGTCCTCCTGCACTGGGTGCCGGACCCGTCGTGGTCGTTCCCGCTCGTGCTGCTGAGCGGCTGCGCCGGAATGTACCTCCTGGGGCGCCCCGGTGCGCCCAACCAGCAAGTGCTGATCACCGCGCTCATGGTGTACGCCACCGCGGTCCCCGGATATCCGCTGGCGCGCCTGGAGGAGAGCCTCGTCGGCATCGCCGTGGTCGTACTGCTCGGTCCGCTGCTGTGGCCTCCCGACCCGTACCGGTCGGCCGCGGCGGGGCTGGACGCCTACCGGAGCGGGGTACGGGAACTGCTCGCCGGGATCACCACCGCGCTGGAGCGGGGCCGGCCGGACGTCGAACCGGCCACGGCGCCGGAACGGGCGGGGCCGTGGCTGCGCCCGCAGGCCTCCCGGGACGCGTTCGACCGGGCGGCGGCCGGACGCCGCCTGCTGCGCCGCCGGGCCGGCCTGCCGTCGGAGGGGCTTCGAGGACGCCTGGTGCTCGCGACCCGGACCGCGCTGACCCTGCAGTACTTCACGCAGGAGTTGTACGAACGCGGCCGCGGCGGCAGCCCCGGCGCGCCCGCGGAACCCGGTGCGCAGGGCGCCCCCGACCCGGCCCTGTGCGACCTCGCACCATTGGTCCGGGCAACGGCCGACGCCCTGGACGCCGCGCTGCTCGGCACGGACTTCGCACGGCACCTGGACCGCGCCCGCACCCTCGACCTCGCCCAGCGCGCGGCCCACCCGGGCCGGCACGACGCGGTGCTCCGGGCCGGCCTCCACCTCACCCACGAGGCCCTCGCCGACCACCTGCGGGGCCACGGCGTCCCGGACCGCGGGTGAATCCGGCCGTCCCCCGGCGAACGTCCCGATGCGCCCTTTCGATCGGTCCGGGGGTCGGGCAGGATGCCCGGTGCACCGGGATCCTCCGGGCACCGACCACGAGACGGGGGCCGTGTGTCAGCAGGGCAGGAGCAAGCGCTGCGGGACGCGTTCTACCGCGATCCCTACCCCCGCTACGCCCGGGCCCGCCGGGCCGACGGGCTGACCTGGATACCGGAGGCCGACGCCTGGTTGGTCGCGCGCGAGGCCGACGTACGGGAAGTCCTGCGGCGCGCCGAGGACTTCTCCTCCGCGAACGCGCTGCTGCCGGACGTCCCGCTGTCGGAGGCCGCGCTCGGCGTCCTCCCGCGCGGGTTCGGGCCGCGGCCGACCGTGGTCTCCTCGGACGGCACCGCCCACAGCCGCTACCGGGCCCCGTTGAACCGGGGCCTGTCCTCCGGCCGGATCGCGGCGCTGATGCCGTACGCGCGCGAACGGGCGCGAGGTCTGGTGGACGCCTTCGCGCAGGACGGCTCGGCCGAGTTGGTGGAGGCGTACGCCCGGCGGCTGCCCGGCCTGGTCATCGGGCGGCTCATCGGACTGGATCCCGCCGATGTCCCCGCGGCGGTGTGCGGCGGCTACCGGGCCGAGGAGCTGTTCTTCCGCCCGCTGTCACCACCCGAGCAGGCGGCCGCCGCCGAGGACGTCGTGGCGCTCCAGCACCTACTGGACGGCTACGTCCGCGACCGCCGGGCCCACCCCCGCGAGGACCTGTGCTCCGATCTCGTGGCCGCCTTGGCACCCGGCGAAGGCGAGTTGACCCTCGAACAGCGTCACGAGCTGGTGGCCAACCTGCAGAACCTGCTGATCGCCGGCTTCCTGACGACGAGCGCGCTGATCTCCACCGCCCTGATGCACCTGCTCGCCGACCGGGAGCAGTGGCTCCTGCTGTGCTCCGATCCGACGGTGATCGGCGCCGCCGTGGAGGAATGCGCGCGCTTCGACACGGCCATCCAGGGCTTCCGCCGGGTCACGACGCGGCCCGTGACGCTGGGCGGGACGAAGCTGCCGGCCGGGGCCGCCGTGCTCGTGTCCTACGCCTCCGCCAACCGCGACGAGCGTCGCCATGCGCGGGCCGACCGCTTCGACATCCGCCGTCCCGAAGACCGGCGCCACCTCGCCTTCGGCCAGGGGCCGCACAACTGCCCGGGCTCCCGCCTGGCACGCGCCCAGCTCCACCTGACGCTGGAGCTGTTCTCGCACACCCTGCCCGGTCTGCGGCTGGACCCGCGCCTCCCGCCGCCGTCCATGCGCCCCACCCTCATCCACCGTTCCCCCGAGGCCCTGCACGTGACCTGGTGAGCGCGCCGCAGACGCGGTCGCGGGGTCGTCCCCGGCGGCGCCCGTTCGCCCCGGCGGCCCCTGTAGTCAACCCGGTTCACGATCCACCCCGAACGCCTGACAGGGGTTCACCGCCGTGCGAACTTGTACGTGCAACGACCGCCGAGGGGGAAGGGGGACGCATGCCCGAGTACGCAGGTTCCGACGAGGAAGCGGAGAAGGACCTCATCGCGTACTGCGAGAAGATCGGTTTCGACCCGGAATGGGTGGACCCGGACAAGTGGGCCTCGTCCATCAGGATCGCCCAGCAAAAGGAGTACGGCTTCGTACAGGCCCGCAAAACGATTTTCAGCGACCAGGAGGACCTGGTCAAAGAGGGCGCCCGCGACGCCCGCAAAGCGAAGCTGGACTCGGACGCGGTGGATCTGCTCACCCAGATCAACTACGACCGCGACCTGAAGGACTCGTTGGTCGTCACCATCCTCAAGCAGTGCGCCGCCGCCTACGTGGGCGGGGAGCGCGTCAACCTCGGCCTCGGCGGCGCCCCCATGGACCGCGGCGCCTACACCGATCTCCGCGACGAGTGGACGGCCGCCGGGGACCTCGCCGACGGCGGCGTGTTCAGCGACTTCGTCAGCCACGCACCCCAGAACAAGGCCGCGCTCGGCAAGGGCCAAGTCGGGGACACCCTCGCCAAGCGCAAGGTCCAGGGCAACCTCCTCGTACGTGTCGCCGGCGTCCGCTTCAACATGCACATCGACATCGCGAACTGACCGCTCCGATCACCCGGCACCCCGTGGCCCCGCCCGTACTCGGGCGGGGCCGCGGAGGTGTAGTGGGGTCCGCGGTTCTGGTCGGGCCGTTCGCTGGTGATGACGTGAGGTGACGAGGTCGGCGAAGCGGGACACGTGCTCGGGCGCGGCCTGGTAGAAGAAGTCGCGGCGTCGATCCCGTCGGGATGCGCCGCGGCGACTGCGGGCGGTGTCGGTGGTTCGGTGGTCGATGGTCTCGGCCGCACCCGGGTCGCGGGCGTAGGCGTGGTCCTCGCTGACGGCGGTGGCGATGCCGTGGACGCCCGCGGCGGCCGCGAGCTGGATGGCGTACGAGCCGACTCCGCCGGTCGCACCGACGATGAGGACTTCGCCCGCCCCGAGGCCCAGCCAGTCCAGCGTGGCGAACGCGGTGCCGCCGGTCATCGGCAGGGCCGCCGCGGCCACGGGGTCCAGTCCGGCGGGCTGGGGAGCCGGGGCGGTGTGCGGGGGCATGTACTCGGCGAACGATCCGTGCCGGAAGGTGTGCGGCCGGGCCGTGCCGAAGACCTCGTCACCGGCGGAGAAGGCGCCGACGACCTCGCCCACGGCGGTGACCCGGCCGACGACGTCGATGCCGAGGGTGAGGGGGAAGGCGTGCGGCGCACCGGAGCCGGCGAGCCGCCCGGCAGCGCAGCGATCGGAACGCGACGGCCCGGTCACGCGCGCTCCCGATCCCTCGGACGCGCGCCGCGCCCTGGTCACCCTCACCCGGCAGGCCAAGGCCGTCCGGGCCCCGTCCAGCAGCTGCGCGCGGACATCGAAGCGGAAACGCTCGCCGGGTTCGACCGCATGACGGCCCATCTCGACACGGTGCTGAAGAGCCGGGGCCCGGCTCCGTCGGCCACGTAGGGCTGTCTGGAATGTCACACCGGCGCAGCCCCGCAGGGGGCGCCGCCGCCGCGCCGACGCGCTCCGGGCTGGTGCGGAGCGGTCTGGCGCACCTGGAGTGAACGGCCGAGTAAGCCACAAAATGGACAAATGGAACATATCGGCTATTCAACTCGGTTCCTACCATATGCCTCTTGATGGTGTGTCAGCCGCAAACGTGCGGGGCATAATCGGGCCCGGTCGTCTCCGGGAGCAATGGGGCCATCGGGATACCGACCGAATCCCAGGCGGGCTTCCGCACCAGACCGATCCTCAAGGCGTTGTAGATGTCCCTGGCCAGCCGCACTCGCCTCGCGGCCCTGATCGCTGCGGTGTCCGTCGCCGCCGCCGGGGTGACGGGCTGGGCCTACGGTCACGGGACCGAGCGGCAGTCGGCCGTGCCCGAGGTCGCCGTCAGGGCGAGCGTGACCGAGGGCTCGGCCCTCCAGGTCGTCGCGCACCCCGATGACGACCTGTTCTTCATGAACCCCGACCTGAGCCGCTCCATATCCACCGGCATCAAGGTCACCACGGTCTACCTGACCTCCGGCGAGTCCGACGGCAGGAACGAGGCCCACAGTCCGCACTTGGACGACGCCGCGGGTCCCGCCGACCGCGCCGCCTACGCCGAAGCGCGACAGAACGGCATCCGCGGCGCCTACGCCCAGATGGCCACCGGCGACCGCACCAGCGCCTGGCAGCGGAGGTCCGTACCCACCGTCGGCGGCGGCAGTGCCGAAGTGGACGTCCTCGTCGCCAGGCCCGAGGTCAACCTGGTGTGGATGGAGCTTCGCGAGGCGCGGAGCATATCCGGGGACAATCCGGACAGCCTGCGCGGCCTGTGGGACGGCAGGATCCCCGCCCTGGGCTCCCAGCTGACCTCGGGAACGCCGGTCGAGCAGGAGTTCTCGTACACCAAGGAACAGGCGACGGCCGCCATCGCGGACGTGTTCGCGATGTACGAGCCGACCGTGATACGCACGCAGGACCCGACCCCGGGCAGGACGGCCGCAGGCACCTTCCTCGACCACCAGGACCACATGTACGGCGCCCGCTTCGTCCAGGCGGCCGCCGCGCTCTACGCCCGGACCACGGACCGGCCGCACTTCTCGGTCCAGAACTACGTGAGCTACCCGAACAGCTCGCTGCCCCCGACGCTGGACCCGCAGACCGCCGAGGAGAAGCTCGGCTACCTCAAGACGTACGCCTGGATGGACCACCAGGACTGGTGCGGCAGCCCCGCGGGCTGCGGCGACCGCAAGACCGCCACCAGGCCCACCGGCGCCGGCTGGAACCAAACCATCCGCTACAGCCGGGGTGACGGCACCACCTGGATGGCCGAGGGCGTCTCCGGGCGGCTGTGGGCCTTCGCCGCGCTGGACGGCCGGATGGCGTACTGGACCCGCAGCGGCCCGAAGGCCCCCTGGCAGGGCCCCCGCTTCCTGTCCGGCGCCGGCATGGACACCGGTGCGACGGCGACCCGGCTCCCCGACGGCAGGATCGCGGTGTTCGCCACCCGCACCACCCTCGGCGCCACCCCCGAGGACTACGGCCGGGAGATCGTGTACGCCGTCCAGACCAAGGCCGACGGCGCATTCGGCCCCTGGCAGTCCCTGGGTACCCCGGACACCACCGACAGGGCGGGCACCTCGGCGATCAGCGGTACGTCCGTCGCCGTGGATCCGGCCGGCCGGATGACGGTGTACGTGCGCGATTCCGCGCGCACGCTGCGCGCCCGGGCCCAGACGGCCCCGGGCGGCGCGTTCGGCCCATGGCAGGACCTGGGCGGCGCCGGTCTCCTGGGCGACCCGGTCACCGCGACCGACGGGTCGGGACGGCGCCACGTGTACGCGGCGACCGCCGGCTCCGTGCTGGCCTGGGTCCAGCCGACCCCGGGTGCCCCGTTCGGCGGTCCCTTCGCCACCGGGCTGCCGCAGACGACGGGCGTGCTCTCGGTGAGCACGGAGGGCGACGGGGTCCGCCTGTTCTTCCGCCGGCCCGGCTCCGGCTCCGTCGGTACGAGCCTGGCCACCGCGGACGGACCCGCGCCCCAGTTCTCCCGGGTCGCCGCGGCGGGCGGCCAGGGCGGCTACGGCGGGATCGGCGTCGCCGGGCACCTGCTCGCGGGCCGCGCGGACGCGGGCACGGTCAGCGTGACCGGCGCGGACGGCCCACAGGCCTGGCAGGAGTCCCGGATGCTGTACACGGGTGCGCCGGCGGGCGTGGCCGACCGCTCCGGTACGACCGTCGCGGCGGCCCTCGGCCTGGACGCCGATCTGCACGTCGTGACGACGGTTTCCGCGTCCGGGTCCGAGCCCTCCGACAGCCCGGCCCCCTCCCCGTGGCACCGGGCGGTCCCGCCCTCGACCCTCGCGCAGGCCGGGCACGCCGCTTAAGGCCCGTTCCCTCCGGGGCCGCCTGCCGCAGTGACCTGTGCCGCGGCCCCGCACGGCCGGCCACCGGCCCCGGAACCGCCGGGTGGCCGTACGGATCGGGCCGGGCGAGGATGGCGGGCAAGGCCGCCCCGCAGAGCGCCGGCGGGCGGATCACGCAGCCGGGCGCCGGTGGGCGGACCACCCCGCCGGCGCAACGGCGGCCGGACTCTGACACCCACGGGCGATCGGGGCTCCCATGACCCCTCATTCCACGTCTCTCGCGCCCCCGCCCTCCACGTCGCGCCGACGCGTGTGCGGGGGAGCGGGCACGATCCGCGCCGTGGCCGCCCTCGCGGCCCTCGCGGCCCTCGCCACCGGGTGCAGGAACGACACCGCGCCCGCCTGGGGGTACCCGGAACTCGGCGCGACCCTGAGCTCCCTGTCCCGCGACCTCGACGAGGGCTGTGCCGAGACGGTGCCCGCGAGCTGCGTGGCCGGCCTCGACCGGCTCGGCGTACTGGCCGAGCGGGCCTTCGCCGAGGCCCTCGACCGCGAGCTGCTGGACACCGGGTACGTGGAGGCGATCAACGCCGTCGATGCGGCGAAGCAGCTCCGAGTCGCCGCCGCGCGGGAGGCCCGGGCCCGGCGGGATCCGCACTACCTCCCGTTCCGGCATGCCGTGCTGGCGGAGAGGCTCGCGTACCGGCGCCTGCTCGCCGAGCTGGAGGGCCTGCGCACCGCTCCGCCACCGGGCGACGGGACGGATCCCGTCTGAGGCGCCGGCCCGGAACGATCCGGGAGACGGGCCCTAAGGCCGTGTCCGCAAGGGCGGAGTGGGGAGCGCCCCGCCGTCGAGTGCCACCAGGGCGAGGACGGTGATCGAACCCGTCCACGCCAGAGGCGCGACCGAGGAGTGCCTCCCCGCCCTGTCGACCTTCTCGGGCAGCTCCCCGAGCGAGTTCCGCTTCGAGAGGACCCAGTCCAGGACCTGCCCGGCCTTCGCGGTCTTCCCCGTACCGGCCCACGCGAGGGCGAAGAACGAGGTACTGGGCGTCCAGGCGTTCCCGCCCCAGGGCGCCGTCGGATCGTTGCCGGGCGTGAGACCCCCGTTGGGCAGGAGGAGGGCCTCGTACGTGGCGTCGAGGGCGCCGGGCAGGTCCGCCGGCGCCGCGTTGAAGGGCGGCGCCATGAAGGCCACGGCGCTGTCGCGGCCGTGCCGGCCGTCGATGGTGCGCTGGTATCCCAGGGGCGCGAACTTCCTGGATATCCCAGACGACAGCCGCCGGGCGGCAGCGGCCCAGCGTGCTGCGTCGTCCGGCCGCTCCACCTCCCGCGCGAGGTCCGCCGAGGCGTTGAGCCCGGCCAGCAGGGGTGCGGCCGTACCGATGTTCGCCGTGGTCGTCATCAGCTCCCAGTAGTCCGGCGAGGCCGGGGGCAGTCCGTCCGCCCCCAGGGAGGCCGCCGCGCGGTCGGCCGCCTTGCGGATCATCGGGTAGAGCGCGGCCAGCCGCGCGTGGCGGTCGCTGAGGGGCGCCGTCCGGTACCACTGCCAAGCGGACCAGGGGACCCAGCCGTTGGCGTCGAGCTGCCACCGCCTGCCGTCCGGCGGCCCGGAGCCGTCGAGTTTCGTGCGCGCCTCCCAGGTGCCGTCCCTGCGCTGGGTCGCGGCGCTGTAGCGCAGGATCCGGTACGCCTCGGCGTCGTGCCCGGTGTGCGCGAACGCGGCGGAGGCGAAGCTGGAGTCCCGCGGCCAGGAGTACATCCAGCCGGGGGTCCATCCGGCCGCCATGGCGCCGTTCGGTCGGAGCAGGGCCCGCATGGTGAGCAGGGCCCGCCCGGCCGCCGCGCGCTGGTCGGGCGAGCTGCCCGGGACGCGGCCCGCAGCCAGCCAGGCCCGGCTCTGCGCGATCTGCACCCGGGCCCTCGCATCGTCGAGGGCCACCACGGCCGACCCCGTCCTGTCCGCGGGGAGGTACTTCCACCGGCCGGACGGCAGCCGCAGGACGTTGCTCCGCTCGACGTAACGGGCGCCCTTGGCGAGGGACGGCGGGACGCCCTCGGTGAGGGTCGTGTTGGAGAGCAGACCGGCGCTGGGGGTGACGAGCATCGACAGGGGTGCGTAGCTGCCCTCGGCTTCGCCGTGGCTCTGGTGGCCGACGGGCCGGACGAACAGGACCGGCAACACCGGCCGTGCTTCGCGGGCGGGCCGGCCGACAGGGCCTCGTGCGACGCACGCGGGAAGGGCGACGCTCGCGAGGGACGCCGTGATCACCGCCCAGCGAACGAGCCGGACAGCAGGCATCACCACTCCTTCCGCCGGGCCGGCACGCGGCACGGACCTCCGGAATCCCCATCGTGGACGAGCCGTTCGGCCCCCGCCACGACAAGCCGCCGACCGGGTGACCGAAGACCGAAGACCGGGGGCGCGGTCACGGCGGCGGCGGACGGACTCTCGGATGCCGGTGCGCGACGAACCGTGCACATTGGTGTGACGGCCGTCGGTCCCGTCGAACGCCGCTGCGAAGGACTGCCGCGAAGGACTGGTGAATGAGCACTGCTTCGACCGAGCGCGAGGACCAGGAGCGCCGGACCCGTTCCCCCGGAACGGCGCGGCCGAGCGGCCGGCGCCCGTCCGCCCGCAGGCCGATGCCGGTCGTGGGCGTCGTCCTCGTGGCGGCGGCCGGGGCACTGGTCTCCGTCGGGTGCTTCCTCGGGCTCTACCTGCGGCCCACCTCTGACGACTGGTGCGCCGCCTGGAAGTCCCGCGACCTGGGAGTCCTCGGCATCACCGCCGACTTCTACCGGACCCAGAACGGCCGGATCACCAATGCCTTCCTGAGCGGCATCATCTACGGCGACGGACTCGCCGGAGTCAAGATCCTGCCGTCCGTCATCGCCGTCACCTTCACGGTGGGCCTGGTCCTGCTGGGGTGCCGTTTCGTCCGCTTCCTCGGCGCAAGACCTCCGGTGATGATCGTGGCCGCCTGCGCCCTCGCGGTCCAGGCACTGCTCTACTACGCCGGAACGCGCAGCTACCAGGTACTGCTGTGGGCTCCTGCGGCCATCTCGCACACCATTCCCAGCGTGATCGGAGTCTGGGCGCTCCTGTTGGCCTTCTGGACCGTCCGCCAACCCCGTGCGCCCGTGCGCGCCGCCGGTTTTGCCGCCGCGTTCCTCATCGGGTTCGGGCTCGGCACCCTGAGCGAGCCGTTCGCCCTCGTCAGCGGCCTGCTCGCGGCCGGCGCCGGTCTGCTGGCCCTGCCGCGCCTGAGACTGGCACGGACCTGGCACCCCTTCACCTGGTGCGCGCTCTGGTGCGGCGGACTCGTCTGCGGCCTGATCGTCCTCTACACCTCACCCGGCGCCCGGTGGCGCCGCGCCCAGCAGCCGCCCCGGGACTCCGTACTGTCCGCGGGCGAACTCAAGGGCGCCTACCAGGACTGGCTGCACATGTGGGACGCCGTCACGGGCCAGTGGGCCTACCTCGGCGCCGCCGCCGTCGGCGTGCTCCTCGGCCTGGCAGCGAACCGGCGCACGCGGTCGCCCGCAGCGGGGTGGCGTCCGGGCGTCCCACGGGCGGTGCAGACCGCCGTGCTGCTCCTGCCCGTGCCGGTGGTGGTGCTGGGATCGTTCGCCGTGGTGCTGGGCCTGCGCAGCGGATACGGGCCGACCGGCTGGACGTACGCCCGTACCTGGACGAACTACCTCGTCCCGATGGAACTGGCGCTGTGTGCGTACGGTGCGCTGCTGGGAGAGTGGGCCGGCCGCCGCCCGGACCGCCGCCCGGACCGCCGCCCGGCCGCCGCCCTGGCGGGGCCGGCCGCCGTCGTGGCCGCGGGGGGCCTGGCGCTGGCCGCGCTGGCCGTGCTCGTCCCGAACGTCCAGCAGCTCACCACGGCGACGGTCACCCGCGCGGCGGCCTGGGACGCCCAGAACTCCCGCATCCGGACCGAGGCCGCGCACGGCGCCACCGACGTCGGGTACCGGCCCCTGCACATCGGCAGCCTGGCCGAGCCGTTCTTCACCTCCGCCTACCCACGGGACTGGGTCGCCGCCTGCGTCTCGAAGTGGTACGACGTCGACCGGATCCACCGGCTCTGAGCGGCCGTCGTCCGGCGACCGCGTTGGGGAACCCGTTGGAGTGATCATCGGGGTGTCCCGGTGTCAGGGCGCAGCGCGGTCGCCAAGGATGCGGCCATGCCCCTTTCCTCCCGCTTCTCCCGCCGCGCCCTGCTCCCCTTCGCCGCCGCCGCCGCGCTGCTGACCACCGGCTCCGCCTCCTTGGCCGGCGCGGCGGAAGCCTGCGGCTCGATCATCACCGCGCCGCTCGCCCGCCCGGTCTCCGCCGACGACCCGTGCCCCAGTACCGACCCCGTCGTGTGCCGCATCCGCGTCCTGCCGATGGACGAGAAGGTCGAGGCCCAGCGGACCCGGATGCGCTACCACGGACTCCTGGAGGACATGCACCGCACGGAGGCCGACATGCGCGCGGCCGGGGCGACCGACGAGGAGATCGCCCGGGAGCTGGTCGACATGCGCAACCAGGCCAAGGAGATCACCCGGGCCGGCATGACCCCGGAGGAGGTCCGCATCCTGGAGGAGCGCAACATCGCCAAGTACGGCAACCCGCTCGGCCCCACCGCGGATCAGCTGTACGCCAAGTACGGTTCCTGGCCGCAGGTCACCGACGCCTCGATGCGCACCAGTTACGCCGTCGACCGGGAACTCAGCCTCGAATACCGCCCCTGCCCGGTCCAGTGACCGCCCCCGCGCGACGGCGCAGCCGACGCCGCCGGCGCAGCCGAGGCAGTCGAGCACACCTGCTCCGGCTGCCGCACCGGTGCTGACGCTGCGTCCGACCAGCGTCCGGGAGTACTGCGCGAACGGCGAGTGGCCGCACGCCCTGACCATCCGCAACAGCGGCGGAGGCACCCTGAGCTGGACGGTCGGCAAGCTGCCCGCCGGGGTCACCGTCAGCCAGGACGGCGGGTCCCTCGCCGCAGGTGCCTCGCAGGTGATCACGTTGGGCGGTCGGGCCGAACAGCTGCCCCCGAACGGCCGTTTCACGGTCGGCTTCTCCGGCAACGGCGGTAGCGGCCAAGTGGCCGTCGACTGCGCCTGATCAGGCCGAAGTTCCCGCCGTAGTCGCTGGAGGGGTGGCTCCAGCCGTACTGTTCGCAGGAGCCGGGACGGTCACGGCAAGGGGGAGCCGGCTCATGCGACGCACTGATTCCGTCGACCGCCCGCTCGGCGCGGCGGCGCGGGGAGTCGAGATGACTCGGGTGGGGGGCCGGTGGCGGGTGACTCGGCCGTGGCCCGTCCAGTTGCGCCCGTACGTGCACAGCTACGCCGGGTACTGGGAGGCGGCTGCTTCTTCCTACCGGGTGCGGTTGGTCCCCACGGGGCGGGCGGTCGTGCTGATCAGCCTGGGAGCGCCGTTCGTACAGGTCCGTCGGCCGGGGGAGTCGCATCCGAACGGCCAGGTGACCGGCTCGCTGGTCGCGGGTCTGGAGGACGGGCCCCGGGTGTGTGCCCATCCGGGCGGCCAGGAGGCGATCCGGATCGAGTTGACCCCCCTGGGTGCCTACCGGCTGTTCGCCGTCCCGATGAGCGAATTGACCAACCGGGTGGTCGGGCTGTGCGACGTCCTCGGCCCCGAGGCGGGGGTGCTCGCGGAGCAACTGGCGGCCACCGGTGACTGGGCGGCCCGCTTCGACCTCCTCGACCTCGCGTTGTCGGCGCGGATCGTACGCGGTCCGGAACCCGCGCCCGAGGTGAGGCACGCCTGGCGACTGCTGCGGCGTGCCGGCGGGGCGATGCCGGTCGGTCGGCTCGCGGCCGAAGTCGGCTGGAGTCAGGGACATTTGGTCCGGCGCTTCACCGAACAGGTGGGTCTGACACCCAAAACGTCCGCGCGGGTGCTGCGCTTCCACCGGGCCGCGGGGCTGCTCGCTCGCGAAGGGGTGGACCTCTCCGGGGTGTCCGCGGCGTGTGGCTTCTACGACCAGGCCCACCTCAACCGCGAGTTCCGTGCCCTGGCCGACACCACGCCCGGCGAGATGGCGACCGCCCGTGTCAGTGAGGGAGCCATCGCCCTGTGAGGGGCGAGGTCAAATTCGTCCAAGCCAGGCCGTCGGCACGTCGGTAGCGTCCCCGTTCGTAGTTGGTCAGAACCTGGTACTGGTACTGGTACGGATGAGGGAGTACTCGATGGAAAACCTGCTGCGCATCCTCGTGGCCGGCGCGCTGTCAGGCGGCTTGATCGGTTTGGTGGGAGCCCTCGGCCGACGCAACCGCAGGCGCCGGGAGAGCGGCGGAGCGGACGGTCAGTGACGGCGCGCACCGTTTCCGCTTGAGCAGCCGTCCGGTGTCCGGCGTCCGACGGTCGTCAGCCGAGCCGGACGGCGCGGGCCAGGAAGTGGCCCGCGGCGTCCTCGTACTCGTCCAGGTGCCAGCCCGTCGTCTCCAGTGCGGGGCGGAGGTTGCCCTCAGCGAGGAGGTCGCCGGGGTCGAGGGGGCGACCGTGCCGGGCGGCGCGCTCGGCACGGCCCGACGGGTGGAAGAGGAGCAGCACGCCGTCGCCCGCGCTGACGCGCGCCCATTCCCGGAGGGCGGTGTGCGGGTCCGGCAGGTGGTCGAGCAGCCCCGCCGAGAAGATGCCGTGCATGCACCGACCCGCCAGCGGGAGGCGGGTGCAGTCGGCGGCGAGGAGGCGGCCGTGGTGGTCGCGGCCGTGCCGGACGGCGGCTGCCAGCATGGCCGGGGTGACGTCGAAGCCGATCACCTGACCGCGGGTGCCGACCTGTGCCCGGAGCGCGGGCATGGCCCGGCCCGTCCCGCAGCCGAGGTCCACGGCGCGCCCGCCGGGCCGCATCCGCATCCGGGCGACAGCGGCCTCGTAGGCGGGGGTCTGGTGGGCGAACCGCTCCTCCCACACGTCGGCCCGGCGGGTGAAGAAGGCTCGGGTGGCGGTGTGCTCGGCGCGGGCGGCGACCAGGGCCGCGAACCGGCCCAGCAGCTGCTCCGCCCACGGGTCGAGGCCGGTCGCCGATGGGGCGCCATCCCCCGCGACGCCGTCCGACGCCAGGAACCGGACGCCCCAGGCGCTGACGCCGATGCGGAACGCCTGGTCCGGATATCCGTCGCAGGAGGCCAGCACGACGCTGTCGCTCGGTAGTCCCAGGGGTTCGGGGGCGGGTCGCAGGCCGGGGGAGGGTCGGGCGGCCCCGGCGAAGAGAGGGTCGGAATCCGCGGACGGCGTGAGCTCCACCGACGCGCCGTCGGCGGCGCTGGCGACCGCGGAGGCCGGTGCGGCGCCGGAAGCCCGCGCCAGCAGTCGGGTCCCGGTACCGAGCGCCAGTACGGGCACCTCCGCGGCGAGGGCCTCCCGTACGAGGGCAGGACCGGCGGGGGCGGGGACGGGGGCCTTGCCTGCCGGGGCACCTGCCCCGGCCGCGGCCGGGGCGGACCCGGGATCGCCCAGGACGATCAGGCCGTCGACACCGTTCAGGTCGGCCGGCGCGGTGGTGGCGCCGTCCACGAGGACGACCGTTCGGGAGGCCAGCCCCGCCGCTGCGAGCAACCGGTCCAAGGCGGCGGGAACGTGCCCGGTCGCCGACTGCATGACGACAACGGCCATACTCAAGTCCTCACATTCGAGCCCGCCGGGCCATTTCTGGCCGCATTCAAGCAAGCATGCCCTGCTCGGCATTGCATATGCCAGATGCGCGCCGGTCCGTGAGACGGGACGCCTTCGACGGAGGCCCGAAATGCACGGGGCCCCTGCCTGCCGAACACCGCTGATCGGCTTGCAGGGGCCTATGGCCCGGTGCTCTGGGTGGCATCTGCAAGGCTGGCTGCCGCATTTCGGCCGCTTGTGCTCATCTGGTAGCCGGGCCGGGCCGGACCGGACCGGAACGGACCGACGATTGCCCGGCGCCCCGGGTGTGTCCGTACGTCAGCCGGCCGGGGTGAGCTCGCCGCTGAGCTTCTTGTGCAGGCGGGCGCTGGGGTCGTTCAGGCCGACGATCTCGACGGTCTTGCCGCGCTGGGCGTAGCGGTGCTCGATCGCGTCGAGCGCCGCCACGGACGACGCGTCCCAGACGTGCGTCGCGGAGAGGTCGATGACGACCTGGTCGGGGTCGCCGGCGTAGTCGAAGCGGCCGACGAGCTCGTTGGCGGAGGCGAAGAAGAGCTGTCCGGTGACTGCGTAGACGACCTGGCCGCCGTCGGGGTCGGTGACCGCGGTGACGTCGGCGAGCCGGGCGACGCGCTTGGCGAAGATGATCATTGCGGTGATGGACCCCGCGATGACGCCCACGGCGAGGTTGTGGGTGGCGACCACGCAGGCCGTCGTGACGGCCAGGACGGTGATCTCGCCCGCCGGCATCCGCTTGAGCGTCTTCGGCGCGATCGAGTGCCAATCGAAGGTCGCGAAGCAGACCATGACCATGACGGCGACCAGGGCGGCCATCGGGATCTCGGAGACGACCGGCCCGAAGACGATGCACAGCACCATCAGGAACGCGCCCGCCAGGAAGGTGGAGAGCCGGGTCCGGGCGCCGGAGACCTTCACGTTGATCATGGTCTGGCCGATCATCGCGCAGCCTCCCATGCCCCCGAGGAAGCCGGTGACGATGTTCGCGATGCCCTGCCCGACGGACTCCCGCGTCTTCGAGGACCGGGTGTCGGTGATCTCGTCGACCAGCTTCGCCGTCATCAGGGACTCCATCAGCCCGACGAGCGCCATGGCGAAGGCGTACGGGGCGATGGTCGTCAGCGTGTCGAGGGTGAAGGGCACGTCGGGCAGCCCGGGAACGGGCAGTGCGGAGGGCAGCGCGCCCTTGTCGCCGACGGTGGGTACCGCGATGCCCGCGGCGACGGTGATCACCGTGAGGGCCACGATCGACACCAGCGGCGCCGGGACCGCCGCAGTGATCCTCGGGAAGGCCACCATCAGCCCCAGACCGGCCGCGAACAGCGGATACACGGCCCACGGCACGTCCGTCAGCTCCCGTACCTGGGCCATGAAGACCAGGATGGCCAGGGAGTTGACGAAGCCGACCATCACCGAGCGCGGGACGAACCGCAGCAGCTTGGCCACGCCCAGCGCGCCGAGCGCGATCTGGAACACCCCGGCCAGGATGACCGCGGCCACGAGGTACCCGAAGCCGTGCTCCCGGTTCAGCGGCGCGATGACCAGGGCCACGGCCCCCGTGGCGGCGGAGATCATCGCGGGCCGGCCGCCGACGACGGCGATGGTGACGGCCATGGTGAAGGAGGCGAACAGGCCGATCGCCGGATCCACGCCCGCGATGACCGAGAAGGAGATGGCCTCCGGGATCAGCGCCAGTGCGACCACCAGTCCGGCCAGCACCTCGGTGCGCAGCACCTTCGGCGACAGCCAGGACGGGCGGAAACCGCGCACCCGCACGGATATGGACACAGCGGAGTGAGGCAAGGGGAGCAGACCTGTCGGGCGGGCACACCGCCGGCGCAGGGCGGATGTACGGAAGGGACGGGGACGACCGACCAAGGTACCGCCCGGGGGCGGGTCCCACCGCATCCGGGCGGTCGTGAGGACAGAGGTCGTGAGGACACGGGACCGCAGCGGAAGGAGTCCGGTTCCGGAAACCGCCGCCCGACCGGAGCGTATGCGCAGCCGGCCCCCGGTCGCACCGCTGCCGTGCCATGCTCGTACGGTGCAGACGGATCCTGCGTCCTCATCAAGCGACGGTGCGTCGCCCGAGGTGCTCGCACTGGCCAAGGTCGTGGCCAGGCTGCGGGCCGAGCTGGCGGACCTGGAAGGTCTCGGCGCGTCAGCGGCGGTGCTGGAGCGGGCCACGGGCGTCCTGATGGCTCGGGACGGCCTGACCGCGGACGCCGCGTACGAGACACTGGTCCAGGGAGCCGCGCGCCGGGACAGGACCCTCATGGAGGAGTGCTGGATCACCCTCGGCGAGGTCCGATCACGGCCCGCCCGGCACCCCCTCCCGGACAGCGGCGGTCCGGACCCGGACGGTGACGCCCGGGCCCCGGCCCCGGCGCCCGCCCCCGGCCGCGACCCCGCCTCCCCGCACCTGCTCCTGGCCGACCTGGCCGCCTCACTGGCGGGCGCCCGCAGCGCCGGCGACACCGCGGAGATGCTGCAGAAGGCACTGCGCGTCCCCCTCGGGGTGGACGCCGTGATGATCTACATGCTGGGCGGGTCCGGGAAGCTGGAGCTGATCGGCCACGCGGGGATCGACGGCGCCCTGGCCGCCCAGTGGCGGGACGTGCCGCCGCTGACCGGCGTCGCCGCCATGGAGGTGATCACCTCGGGTGAGCCGCTCTGGCTGGCGGACCCGGAGCGGGACGCCGCCCGCTTCCAGCTCATCGGCCCGCCGGAGCGGTGGCCCGCCCGCGCATGGCTCCCCGTACCGGGCGGGCAGCCGGCCACCGGCGCCATCGGATTCTTCCGCACGGCCCCCGCCTCCTTCGACGCCGCCGACCGGGCGCTGCTCCGACGGGCCGTGCGGCTGTGCGGCGGGCCCCTGCGCATGTTCGGGCGCCGCGACGCCGATCCGGCGGAGGGCGAGGTGGCCGCGGTCCAGACGATCCTCGACACCCTGCCCGGCGGGGTGGTCCTCCTCTCACCGCTGCGCGCCCCGACGGGGGAGGTGGAGGACTACCTGATCGAGGCGGCGGCTCCGGAAGCGACGGACGTGGCGGGCCGCCGCGGGAAGGAGCTCGTGGGCCGGCGCGTCCTGGAGAGCTATCCGACCGTCGCGGGAACGCCCCTGTGGCAGGGCTACGGCGACGCCCTGGCCACCGGTGTCACCTACGACGGCGAGCCGTTCTCGTACCGGGAAGTGGTCGCGGGCGTCCCCGAGACGTCGGTCTACTCCGTCCGGGCGACCCGGCTGGGCGGCCGGCTGGTCGTCTCGTGGATCCGCCACGACACCGGCGCGCGCGAGTTGCGCCGCCTCACCACCATGCAGCGCATGGGCAACCTGGGCTGGGCCGACTGGAACCTGGCCACGGACACGATCAACTGGTCCGAGCAGCTGTACGCCGTCTTCGACCGGCCGCCCGAGCAGGGGCCGATCAGGGTGGGAGAGCTCCCGCAGCACCTCGTCCCGGAGGACCGGCCGGTGCTCGCCGCGGCCGTACGGCGGCTGCTGGGTGAAGGGACCCCGATCGACCAGTCCTTCCGCATCAACACCGCGGGCGGCGTCCGGCACCTGCGCATCGTCGCCGAAGCCGACACGGACGCCTACGGCACCCCCGTCGAGGTGCACGGATTCGTCCAGGACCACTCCGCCCAGCGGGACGCGGAGCTCGCCCTGCTGGAGAGCGAGCGGTCCGTACTCATCCAGGAAGGCGTGCTCCAGGCCGAACGGGCCATCGCCGCGCGCCTCCAGCACGCGCTGCTGCCCATCCCCGAGCGGTCGATGGAGCTGGTGGGGCTGCGCGTGGACATCGCCTACGTGCCCTCGGACACCGGCGTGAACGTCGGCGGCGACTGGTACAGCGCCATCGAACTCCCCGACAAGGGCGCCCTCTTCGTCGTCGGGGACGTCGCCGGTCACGGACTGGACGCCGTCGGTACCATGGCGCAGCTGAGGTTCACCGCCAAGGGCATGATCATCACCGGCTCGTCCCTGCCCGATGCCATGGGTCGGCTCAACTCGCTCCTCCTGCACACCGCCGCCGACCCGACGTCCGTCGCCACCGCCACCATGGTCATGGCCCGGTACCGGCCGGCGGACCGGCGGCTGACCTGGGCGCGGGCCGGTCACCTTCCGCCCCTGCTGGTACGCGGCGGAGAGGCGCGGTTCCTTCCCCTGCCGGAAGGCAACCTCCTCGGGGCGTCCTTCGACTCCGTGTACGTGGAGCAGACGCTCCGACTGGAGCCGGGCGATCACCTGCTCCTCTACACCGACGGGCTCATCGAGGTACCGGGGGAGTACATGGACCGCGGGCTCGACCGGCTCGCCGAGGCCGCAGCCCGGGTGATGGGCGGGGATTCCCCGGAACCGCTGTCGCGGCTCCTGTCGGCCCTGCACCCCGCCGGGCGGGACGACGTGTGCGTCGTGGACATCCACGTACCCGAGGACTGAAGCCCTCCGGGCGGCCCGAGCGGGCGGTGCCCGCAGCGCCGGCCGGCCGGGGAGCGGCCGGCCGGCGCTACGGGCCCGGGTTCAGCGCAGGTCGAACCGGTCCAGGTTCATCACCTTGTCCCAGGCGCGCACGAAGTCGCGTACGAACCGCTCCTGCGCTCCGTCGGACGCATAGACCTCCGACAGGGCCCGCAGCTGGGAGTGCGAGCCGAAGACGAGGTCGACGGCGGTGGCCGTCCACTTGACCTCGCCGGTGGTGGCGATCGCGTCCCTCGAACACGTTCTCGGCCGAAGACGACGCCTGCCACTCCGTGCCCATGTCGAGCAGGTTGGCGAAGAAGTCGTTCGTCAGCGACTCCGGAGTCGCTCGGTGAACACGCCGTGCGAGGACTGCTGGTGGTTCGCGCCGAGGACGCGGAGCCCGCCGACGAGCACCGTCATCTCGGGGGCCGTGAGCGTCAGCAGGTTGGCCCGGTCGAGGAGCAGGTACTCCGGCGACAGCCGATCTGCCCTTCGCGGAGGTAGTTGCGGAACCCGTCCGCCCGGGGTTCCAGCGCCGCGAACGACTCCACGTCGGTCTGCTCCTGCGACGCGTCCGCACGGCCCGGCGCGAAGGGGACCTGTACGTCGAAACCGGCGTTCTTGGCGGCCTGCTCCACGGCGGCGCCGCCGGCAAGCACGATCAGGTCGGCGAGCGAGACCTGCTTGCCGTCGCTCTGCGCCGAGTTGAAGGACTGCCGGATCCCGTCCAGGGTCCGCAGCACCGTCGCCAGCTGGTCGGGGTCGTTGACCTCCCAGCCGTTCTGCGGCTGGAGGCGGACCCGGGCGCCGTTGGCGCCGCCGCGCTTGTCGCTGCCGCGGAACGACGAGGCCGACGCCCACGCGGCGGAGACGAGCTGGGACACCGACAGGTCCGAGGCGAGGATCCGGCTCTTGAGGGAGGCGATGTTTTCGGCGTCGACGAGCGCGTGCGTCACCGCGGGCAGGGGGTCCTGCCACAGCAGCGTCTCGGCGGGGACCTCCGGGCCGAGGTAGCGCACGACCGGCCCCATGTCGCGGTGGGTCAGCTTGAACCACGCGCGGGCGAAGGCGTCCGCGAACGCCGAGGGGTCCGCCAGGAAGCGCCGGGAGATCTGCTCGTACGCGGGGTCCACGCGCAGCGACAGGTCGGTCGTCAGCATCGTCGGGGCGTGCGTCTTCGACGCGTCGTGGGCGTCGGGCACGGTGCCCGCCCCGGCGTTGTCCTTCGGCCGCCACTGGTTGGCACCGGCAGGGCTCTGGAACAGCTCCCACTCGTAGCCGAAGAGGATCTCGAAGAAGCTGTTGTCCCACGTCACCGGGGTGTTCGTCCAGATGCCCTCAAGGCCGCTGGTGATCGCGTCAGCGCCCTTGCCGGTGCCGAACGCGTTGCTCCAGCCGAGGCCCTGCTGCTCCAGCGGAGCGGCCTCGGGGTCCGCGCCGACGTTGTCCGCGGGGCCAGCGCCGTGCGTCTTTCCGAAGGTGTGGCCGCCCGCGATCAGGGCGACCGTCTCCTCGTCGTTCATCGCCATCCGGCGGAACGTCTCGCGGATGTCGCGGGCCGCGGCGAGCGGGTCGGGGTTGCCGTTCGGACCCTCCGGGTTGACGTATATGAGGCCCATCTGGACCGCGCCGAGCGGGCTCTCCAGCTCACGGTCGCCGGTGTAGCGCTCGTCGCCGAGCCAGGAGGTCTCGGGGCCCCAGTACACGTCCTCGTCGGGCTCCCACACGTCCGCACGTCCGCCGCCGAAGCCGAACGTCTCGAAGCCCATCGACTCCAGGGCGACGTTGCCGGTGAGGATCATGAGGTCGGCCCACGAGATGCTGCGGCCGTACTTCTTCTTGACCGGCCACAGCAGACGGCGGGCCTTGTCCAGGCTCCCGTTGTCCGGCCAGCTGTTGAGGGGGGCGAAGCGCTGCTGTCCGGCGCCGGCGCCGCCGCGGCCGTCGCTGATGCGGTACGTGCCCGCGCTGTGCCAAGCCATGCGGATGAAGAACGGGCCGTAGTTGCCGAAGTCGGCGGGCCACCAGTCCTGCGACGTCGTCAGCACCTCGAAGACGTCCCGCTTCAGCGCCTCGACGTCCAGGGCCGCGAATTCCTTCGCGTAATCGAAATCCGCGCCCATCGGATCGGACAGGGGCGAGTGCTGGTGGAGAACCTGGAGGTCCAGCTGATTCGGCCACCAGTCCCGGTTCGTTCTCGGTCGAGTCGGCGTGGGGGTCGGGGAGGGGATTGCTGGGTTCTCGCTTTCGCTGCCGGACACGTCCGCCCTTCTTCCTGTCTCGGTGTTTCCGTCTGCTGACTGCTGGCCGTCCGTTATGGTCGCGCACCGTGGACCGCGCGGCGACGAGAACACGCAGAACTCTCCCGGCCTCTGCGGAATTCGAGAAAAGGCGGGAATTCACATCATCGTGATCCGCCCGGACGGGTGACGCACCCCGCACCTCGGGCTGCCTACGGGGTCGCGGGCCGTGCGCACGCCATGCTCCTTCCGTGGTTCTCAAACGGAAGAAGGCGCGCGCGGTCCGCCTCGCCCGACGTTCGGCCAGGCGTACGGTGCGCGGCCTCGACGACCGGCTGCCCCTGCTGGAGGCCGCCAAAGCCGGTTTGCGCAAGGCCTTTCCGGACCACTGGGCGTTCCTGCTCGGTGAGATCGCCCTCTACAGTCTGGTGGTGTTGCTGCTGACGGGCACGTACCTGACCTTCTTCTTCGAACCGTCCATGCGCGAGGTCACGTACGAGGGCTCGTACGGTCCGCTGAGCGGGCTGCGCGTCTCCTCCGCCTACGCCTCCACCCTGCGCATCAGCTTCGACGTCCGCGGCGGACTGCTGATCCGGCAGATGCACCACTGGGCCGCACTCGTCTTCGTGGCCGCGATCGGCGTCCACATGCTGCGGGTGTTCCTCACCGGCGCTTTCCGCAAGCCGCGGGAGGCGAACTGGCTGGTGGGCGTCACGATGCTGCTGCTCGCGCTGGTGGAGGGCTTCGCGGGCTACTCGCTGCCCGACGACCTCCTGTCGGGCACCGGCCTGCGCACGGCCCAGGGCATCATGCTGTCGCTCCCGGTCGTCGGTACGTACGCGAGCCTGCTCGTCTTCGGGGGCGAGTTCCCCGGCCAGGACATCGTGCCCCGGCTCTATCCGGTGCACATCCTCCTGGTACCGGGGCTGCTGGTCGCCCTCGTCTCGCTGCACCTGATGCTGGTGGTGCACCTCAAGCACACCCAGTGGGCGGTGCCCGGCAGCAGCGGCCGCAACGTGCTCGGCAAACCGTTCTTCCCGCAGTACATGGCGAAGTCCGCGGGCCTGCTCTTCATGGTCGGGGGCCTGTTCGGGGTGCTCGGGGCGCTGGCACAGATCAATCCCGTGTGGGCGTACGGGCCCTACCGCCCGGACGTGGTCTCCATCGGCTCCCAGCCCGACTGGTACGTGGGGTTCCTCGAAGGAGCCCTACGGCTGATGCCGGGCTTCGAAACCCGGCTATGGGGCCACACGCTGATGTGGAACCCGCTGGTCGCGGGCATCGTCCTGCCCGGCCTGCTGTTCGCGGGGCTGTACGCCTACCCCTTCTTCGAACGCTGGATCACCCCCGGGGGCGGGGAACAGCACCTGTGTGACCGGCCGCGGCACCGGCCCGCCCGGACCGCGCTCGGGGTCGCCGTACTCGCCGGCTACGCGGTCCTGCTGCTGGCCGGCGCGCAGGACGTCATCGCCTTCGTCTTCGAGGTGCCCCTCCCGGCCCTCACCTGGGCACTGCGCTGCGCCTTGGTCGTCGGACCGCCGGCCTCCTTCTGGCTCACCCGCCGGATCTGTCTCGCCCTACAGCACCAGGACGCCGAGGAGCTGGAGAGCGGGCAGCCGACGGACGAGGTGCGGCAGTCGGTCGAGGGCGGCTACCACCCGGCGCACCGGCCGGTGGCGCGGTCGGAGCGGTACGTGCGGACCGTCCACAGCCTGCCGGCGCCCGTACGGGTGCCCCCGCCCGCCCGTGGGTGGACGGACCGGCTGAGACGGGGTCTCAGCCGGTGGTACTACCGTGACCAGCCGCAGTCCCCGCTCGACGGGGCGCAGCGCCGCCGGGTGGCCGCCGTGCTGGCCGGCCCGGACGCCGCGGGCGCCGGGGACGCCGGGGACGCCGGGGAGCGGTCGAGCACCGGGTACTGAGCACGGGGTCCCGGTCAGGCGTCCCGGTCCGGGCGGAACACGAATCCGTACAGTCCCGGGATCACGACGCCCGCGCCGATGAGGACCAGCCAGAGCCCTTGCACGGCGCCGATGCCCATCAGCGCGGTGCCGGTCGCGGCGGTCACGGGCGCGAAGCTGCTCGCGGGGAACGAGAACCGTCTGTCCCCGCCCGCCCTGATCTCCGCATCGGTGGTGTCCTCGGGCCGGCGGCCCCCGCGACCGTACTGCCGCCACAGGAAGGCGGCGACCAGCGCCGACATGAGGAACGACACCGACAGGGCGGCCACCCCCGCGGGATCGGTGGAGAACGCCGCGTAGACGCCGCCGGTGACGGCGAAGAAGACCGCCACACCGCTGAACAGCCAGGCCTCCGCCTTCATCGGGCCCTCACCTCGGGGTGGTGCAGGTCGAAGGCGGGGGAGTCCGACCGGATCCGGGGCAGTGCCTGGAAGTTGTGCCGGGGCGGAGGGCAGGACGTGGCCCATTCCAGGGACCGGCCCCACCCCCAGGGGTCGTCCACGCCCACCCGCTCGCCGTGGCGGGTGGTGTTCCACACGTTGTACGCGAACGGCAGCACGGACAGCCCCAGGAGGAAGGCTCCGATGGTCGAGAGCGTGTTGAGCGCGGTGAAGCCGTCGCCCGCCAGGTAGTCGGCGTACCGGCGCGGCATGCCCTGCTCGCCCAGCCAGTGCTGGACGAGGAAGGTCAGCTGGAAGCCGGTGAACAGGGTCCAGAAGTGCACGCGCCCCAGACGTTCGTCGAGCAGCTTGCCCGTGAACTTGGGCCACCAGAAGTAGAAGCCCGCGAAGGTGGCGAACACGATCGTGCCGAACAGCACGTAGTGCAGGTGGGCGACCACGAAGTAGCTGTCGGTGAGATGGAAGTCCATCGGGGGCGAGGCGACCAGGACGCCCGTCAGCCCGCCCAGCAGGAACGTCACCAGGAACCCGATGCACCACAGCATCGGTGTCTCGAACGACAGCGACCCGTTCCACATCGTGCCGATCCAGTTGAAGAACTTCACTCCGGTCGGCACGGCGATGAGGAACGACAACAGGGAGAAGAACGGCAGCAGCACGGCGCCGGTGGCGAACATGTGGTGCGCCCACACGGTGGCGGACAGGCCCGTGATCGCGATCGTCGCGCCGACCAGGGCGGCATAGCCGAAGATCGGCTTCCTGCTGAACACCGGGATGATCTCGCTGACGATGCCGAAGAACGGCAACGCCACGATGTAGACCTCCGGATGGCCGAAGAACCAGAACAGGTGCTGCCACAGCAGCGCGCCGCCGTAGGCCGCGTCGAACACGTGCGCTCCGAACTTCCGGTCCGCCTCCAGCACCAGCAGTGCCGCGGTGAGCACGGGGAACGCCAGCAGCGCCAGGATCGAGGTGAACAGCACGTTCCAGGTGAAGATCGGCATCCGGAACACCGTCATGCCCGGCGCGCGCAGGCAGACGATCGTCGCGATGAAGTTCACCGCGCCGAGGATCGTGCTCAGCCCCGACACCGCCAGCCCCATCACCCACAGGTCGGCGCCCACTCCGGGGGAGTACGCCGCCGCGTTCAGCGGAGCGTAGGCGAACCAGCCGAAGGCGGCTGATCCGTTCGCGGTCAGGAGCCCGCTGATCACGGTGAGGCCGCCGAAGAGGTACACCCAGTACGTGAACGCGTTCAGGCGGGGGAAGGCGACGTCCGGGGCGCCGATCTGCAACGGCATGACCGCGTTGGCGAAACCCGTGAACGTCGGGGTGGCGAACAGCAGCATCATGATCGTGCCGTGCAAGGTGAAGAGCTGGTTGTACTGCTCGGCGGAGACGATCTGCAGGCCCGGGCGGGCGAGCTCCGCCCGCATGACGAGGGCCAGCACTCCGGCGAACAGGAAGAAGCCGAACGCGGTGACCAGGTACATGTTGCCGATCACCTTGTGGTCGGTGGTCGACAGCAGGCGCAGTACGTGCGCACCCGCCCTCACCCGTCCGGCGCCGACCCGTTCGGCCTCCCCTCCCTCCCCCTCCTCCGCCACTGCCGACGTCGGGTCGGTGAGCGACACCAGGCCTCCAGGAGGGACGGCGGACCGGCCGGGCAGCGGCCTTCCGGCCAGCCTGACACCCGGGGTCACCTCCACTGACCAACCGTGACGGCGCGCCGCCGAGAGTTACGCGCATCGGGGGCGGGCAGCCGCGGCGTCCGTCACGTCGAGGAACACCCGGTCCAGCTCGGGCCAGCGCGACTTCAGCTCGGCCCTGATGCGGACCATCGCATCTTCGACGGTCTCGCTGTCGTACCCGGCCGTCAGGTCGATGCTCGCGGCCACCAGCGCCGAATCCGGGCCCAGCCGCATCGTCAGCAGGGACGTGACCGAGTCGATCTCCGGCTGCCGCCCCAGCAGCTCCCGTACCCCGCGCTGCACGGCGGGGTCGGCCGCCTCGCCGATCAGCTGCGCCCGCGCCCCCTTGCCGAGCGTGTACGCCACGTAGACCAACAGGACGCCGATCAGGATGGACGCGCACGCCTCGTACGCCACCTGCCCGGTCATCATGTGCAGGCCCATCCCCGCCATCGCGAGCAGGACGCCCGCGCACGCCGTGCTGTCCTCCGCCAGGACGGTCCGCAGCGCCGGGTCCCGGCCCTGTTGGATCTCCTCACGCGTACTGTGTCCGGCGTCCGCGGCCGCACCGCGGACCTGACGGACGGCACGCAGCAGGGAGGCCCCCTCCGCGAGCAACGCCACGAACAGCACGCCGAAGCCGATCAGATACCCCTCGTGGGTCTCGTTGCCGCCCGAGCGGAACGCCTCGATGCCCTGGAACACCGAGAAGCACCCGCCGGTGACGAAGATGCCGACGGCGGCGAGCAGGGACCAGAAGAAGCGTTCCTTGCCGTAGCCGAACGGGTGGCGCCGATCGGCCGGACGCCGACTCCGCTTGACCGAGGCCAGCAGGAACACCTCGTTGAGGCTGTCGGCCACGGAGTGCGCCGCCTCCGACAGCAGCGCCGGAGAAGCGGCGAAGACGCCGCCGACGGCCTTGGCCACGCAGATGACCAGGTTGGCCGCGAGGGCCACCCACACGGTGAAGCGGGTTTCGGTGTCCCGTTCCGCCGGGCTTCCCGTGCCCGTCCTTCCTTCGGTCCCCATATCCCTGCGCCTGCCCGCCCGACGGCCGCCCATGCCGCGCTGCTCGCCGCCTTCCGGGAGATGCACGCCCGGCTCGGCGCGCCCTCCTACTCCGTCGAGGCGATGGCCGACCTGACGGACGGCATCGAGCTGATCGTCGGTGTGAACCAGGACCCGCGGTTCGGGCCGGTCGCCCTGTTCGGGCTCGGCGGGGTCCCCACCGAGACCCTGCGCGACATCGCCTTCGCGCTCGCACCCGTGCCGGCCCGGCGGGCCGAGGAGCTGCTGCGCGTTCTGCGCACCGCCGCCCTGCTGGACGGGGTACGCGGCCGGCCCGCCGTGAACGTGGCAGCGGCGACCGCCTTCGCCCAGACCGGCACGGAGGCCGAGGTCGGCGGCGACGGGGCGCCCGCCGCCGTCGTCCTGGCCCGCATCCTGCGCAGCATGCTGCCCAGCGACGAGGAACTGCGCCAGGACTGGAAGCTGTGGCAGGAGCTGTGGGTCCGTGCCCAGCGCAACCGGACGGCCCGTCACCTCGCCGTCGACCTGTACGAACAGCTCCACGCCTGGGTCGGTGGAGCCGTCGAACGGGGCATCGCGTCGGGCGAGTTCACCGACTGCGACGTCGCCACCGTCAGCACGCTGGTACTGCCCCTGTGCGACGACCTCGGCATCCGCCTGATGCTGGAGGCCCCCCGGGTCGACCTGGCCACGGCCCGGTCGACGATCTGGCGGGCCATCGCGCCCGCCCTGGGCGTCGGCCCCGCCTTCCCGGACGTGCGACTCCCGCGGGCCGCCCCACCGTCACGTGTTCAGCAGCCGGTTGAAGAACGACCGGTAGCGCTGCAGCGCCAGCCGCAGGTCCTCCGTGGGCACCTGCTCGCCGCGGCCCCACTGGTCGACCAGCGTCTGCTTGTGGTCCGAGAACGAACGGGCGAGGGTCTGCATGACCTCCGCGACCAGGGTGTCCGCCGACCGGACCGCGTCCTGCGGGTCGTCCACGAACCGGCCCTGGATCTCGCGCCACGCGGTCCGGTACTCCTCCGCCTCCTTGCCGTCGAGCAGCGGCTCGTCCTCGCCGCGGCCGTCGGTACTGCCGTCCTGCGCGGCCTGCCCCGCGTCCTCCTGCGCGGTGCCGGGCCCCCCGTCCGCTCCCGCGGTGGCCTCGCCGGGGTACACCGCCGCTCCCTCCGAGCGGCCGGGGTCCGCCAGGTCCCGGGTGCTCAGATCGCTCTCGCCCGGGCGCTGCGCACCCTCGGTGCGGTCCGTGATGCTTTCGTCGTCATGCATGTCATCGACCTCCGTGGCCGTTCAGCAGCTCGTCGAACAGGGCCCGGTAGTGCACCATTGCCCCGCGGAGCTCTTCCGTCGTCGCCTGTCCGCCGGTGCTGCGCTCCTTGACCGAGTGCGCGGCCCGGTAGTGCTGGAGGGTGCCCGCGTGGGCCACCGAGAGGTCGCGAAGCTTGTCGTCGAATCCTCCGGTGGGGTAACCCCGCTCCGTCATCAGCCTCGACACCAGCTCGTCGGCCTGTGTCACGGATCCCTCGGGGCGGTCCACGAAGCGTTCCTGGACGCCGCTCCACTCCTGCGCGTACGCGCGGCGCCGATCGTCGGGGAGTTCCTTGATGTCGAGGTCGGCGTGCCGTTGCTCGCGGGCACGCAGTTCCCGCTCGGCGGCCATCTGGCCGCCCTCCTCCTCGACCGTGCGCTCGTACTCCGGTCCGAACCGGTTCTGCAGACGGCGTCTGCGTGAGAGCCTCCACAGGCCGACGGCGAGGGCGATCAGCACGATCGCCGCGACCACGACGATGGCGATGAGTGTCCCTGGTGACATGGTGGGCCTCCGTTCCGGGGGCTCGTCGGTGTGCTGTGCGCGTGCCCGCTGTCGCGCGGGTCAACCCCGCAGAGAGCCGGCTCGGGCGCCGGATGCCGCGAACTCCCCGATCAACGCGCTGCAGAAGGCGTCCAGGTCCGCCGGCTTGCGGCTGGTGATCAGCGTGGCCGGCGCCGCGTGGCAGACGTGCACCTTCTCGTCCACCCAGGTGCCGCCCGCGTTGCGGACGTCGGTGGCGAGGCTGGGCCAGGAGGTGAGGGTGCGGCCCCGCACGACGTCCGCCTCCACCAGCATCCAGGGGGCGTGGCAGATCGCGGCGACGGGCTTCCCCGCCTGGAAGAAGTCGCGGGTGAACCCGACGGCGAGCCGGTTCATGCGCAGGGCGTCGGGGTTGGCGACACCGCCGGGCAGCAGCAGCGCGTCGAAGTCGTCCGCCGTGTCACCGGCCAGGACGTGGTCGACGGCGTAGCTGTCGCCCATGGCGAAGTGGCGGAACGCACGGACGCGGCCGGGCTCGGTGGACACCAGCCGTGGGTTCCACCCGGCGTCCAGCACCGCTTGCCAGGGTCGGGTCAGTTCGATCTCCTCGACGCCCTGGGGCGCCATGAGGAAGGCGATACGCATGAAGTGCCACCTCGTTCGGTCGTCAGTGGCCGAGCTTTCGCTCGGGTCAGGCCTGGTTCACGGACGAGTGCCCGTGCACGTTCCGGGCGCGGGCCCGTTCCTTGTTCACGGTGCGGGCGGCAGGGCGGCCTCCTCTGCCGGTCTCTCGATTCACCGTCCACGCTGCGGCTACCCGGCCCCCGCAGGCCCATGCCTGAGTCCCTCCGGGGACACGGGTCACACGGATGACCGGCCGGCGTGCGTCCATCCGGTGGGCCGGCTGCCGCCAGGAGAATGATCAACGCCGTTGCGGGTACCCGTGACCGGGCCGTGTCCCGCTGCCGAGGAGGTCCGATCCATGCCGGACGACCGGGACGAGACCCCGGCGGAGCGCGCCGACCGCCGCTGGAACGAGACGCTCCAAGAGGTCCGCGTCGCCCAGACCGGGGCCCAGATCCTGTTCGGTTTCCTGCTCAGCGTCGCCTTCACGCCCCGTTTCGCACACCTGGGCCACTTCGACCGCGGTCTGTACGTCGTGACGGTGGCCCTGGGCGCCCTCGCGACCGGAACCCTGATCGCCCCGGTCGCCTACCACCAGCTGCTGGCCGGTCACCACCTCAAGCCGCAGCTGGTCCGGGCGGCGGGCCATCTGGTCTCGGTCGGCATCGTGTTGCTCGCACTGACCGTCACCTTCTCGGTGCTGCTCCTGCTGCGGGTCGCCACCGCGCACTGGATCGCCTGGCCGGTGACGGCCTGCGTCACGGGCTGGTTCGCGATCTGCTGGCTGGTCATGCCGAGCATGCTGCTGCGCAGCAAGTCCGGGACCCGGTGAGCGGGCCCCCGGGTTTCCCGGGGCGGCGTCCGGGCAGGCGCGCGGACGGGGAGTGACTCGGGGACGTACGACGCACGAGGAGGGACACGTCATGGAAGACCAAGGCGGCGCAGGAGGCGCCCCTCTGCACGGCCACGGAGACAAGGAGCGGCGCCGCGCCCCGCACGTCGCACCCCGCACCGGGGCGGCGGACCAGGACCGGCCGGCCGTCCGGCGCGAGGACACCGACGAGGCGAGCCGTCTGGACCGGCCGGACGAGGCGGCCGGGGAAACGACCGGACGGACAGGACCGGCCGCAGCGGGACGCAAGGACCACCGCCGGTGATCGACAGCACGGTGGCCCTGTGGGCCCAGGGCTACGCCTGGCTGCCCGACCTGCGGCGGCGCCGGGGCGGCGGCCCCGTCCGGACCCGGCTGTTCGGGAGGCCCGCCGTCGTCCTGCACGGTCCGGCGGACGTCGACTTCTTCTACGACGAGCGGCACGTGCTGCGTCACGACGCACTGCCGGGGCCGGTGCTCGACACCCTCTTCGGCCGGGGCGCCGTTCACACCCTCGACGGGGACGCGCACCGGACGCGCAAGGCCGTGTTCGTCTCCCTGCTGATGTCCCCCTACGGCGTCGCCGCTCTGGTGGACCGCGTGGAGACGCACTGGCGCGAGACCCTGGCGCAAGCCCGGGGCCGCGAGATCGTGCTCTTCGACGAGGCGGCGACCGTGCTGGCCGAGGCGGTCTGCGACTGGGCCGGCCTGGCCGTCCCCCGGGACGCGGCCCGCGAGATCGCCGAGGACTGCGTGGCGATGGTCGACGGCTTCGCCACGGCGGGTCCCCGGCACTGGAAGGCCCGCCGGGCCCGGGCCCGGCAGGAACACGGCCTGGCGCGCACCGTGACCGACGTACGGGCGGGAGTCTCGCACCTCGGCGCCTTCGCCGTCCCGGTCGGCGCGGATCCCGGCCCCGCCCGCTCCGCACTGGAGACGGTGGCACGCCACCACGACGCCGACGGCATGCTGCTCGACCCGCACACCGCCGCGGTGGAACTGCTCAACATCATCCGGCCCACGGTCGCGATCGCCTGGTTCGCCGCCTTCGCCGGGCACGCGCTCCGGCGGGACCCCGCCGTGCACGCCCGGCTGCGCACGGACGACGGCTCGTACGCCCGGGCCTTCGCCCACGAGGTCCGGCGCTTCTACCCGTTCGTCCCGTTCGTCGGGGGACTCGCCGCCCACGACCTCGAACACCGGGGCGAGCGGATCCCGGAGGGCACGCTCGTCCTGCTCGACGTGTACGGCCACCACCACGATCCCGACCTGTTCCCACAGCCCTACCGGTTCGACCCCACCCGTTTCCTGGGACGGGAGCCGGCCCCCGGCGTGCTGATCCCACAGGGCGGGGGAGACGCCCGTACCGGACACCGCTGCCCGGGCGAGGACATCGTCGTCGGCGTGCTCGCTGCGCTCGCGACCGGGCTCGGCCGCCTGGACCACGCCGTCCCCGAGCAGGACCTGACGATCCCGCTGCGCCGGGTGCCCACGCGGCCGCGCAGCGGTTTCGTCCTGCGGCCGGTCTGACACCGGCCCGAAACCGGTGTCACTGGGCGGCGGCGCCGCCGGTCAGGTGCTGAGGCGGCTGTTGTGGCCGTCGTGGCCGTCTGCGCTGTCGTCGTCGAACCAGTAGTCGCCCGCGGCCAGGTACCGGAACGCGTGCGTGCTCTCCCGCGGGAGCGCCACGGTGACCGCCCGGCTGCCGTCCTTGCGGGCCCGCAGCTCGTGGGCCCCGGGCTGCCAGTCGTTGAAGTCGCCGACGACGCTCACCGGTCCGGGCGGGACGTCCGCCGGCAGTACGAACGTGATCTCGGTACGGTCCTTGCGGCGCTTGCGTTCCAGCACGGTGGCCTCCTGTCGATGGGCGGAGCAGGCACATCCTGACGTCGGCACCGCCCCCGTGCATGTCGGCGCAACGACGACCACTCTTCCGGGTCCGCGAGCCCCCCGGAACGGCGTAGTCCCCGCCCGCTCCGCCGGCAGGCGGTCACGTCACGGGTCATCACTTCCCGCCGCGCGCACGAGCCGGGCGAACGTGCGGGCGTTGACGACGGCGGCCCCGCCGAAGTCGTTGTTGAAGTACGCGAATACGTCGGCGTCCGGGGGCCAGGCGTCGTGGATCCGGTCCGCCCAGGACCGTAGCGCCGTCCGCCCGTACCGGGGTGCCGGTGCGGCCCGCCCCTGGTGGAACCGTACGTATCCCCAGTCGGCGGTCCGCCACAGCGGGGTCACCGGGCGCGAGCCGCGGTCCGCCCAGCACAGCGCGGCGCCGTGGCCCACGAGGACGCTGCGCACGTCGGCGGTCCACCACGAGGCGTGCCGCGGTTCGACGGCGACGCGGCTTCCGGTGGGAAAACAGGCCAGACACGCGTCCAGTGCGTCCGGATCCGCCTGCAGGGTCGGTGGCAGCTGGAGCAGGACGGGCCCCAGCCGCTCGCCCAGGGCGGCCGCGTGCGTCATCAGCCGGTGGACCGGTTCCTCCGGGTCGTGCAGTCGTTTGACGTGCGTCAGGAACCGGCTGGCCTTCACCGCGATGACGAAGCCCGCGGGGGTGCGCTCGCGCCAGCGCGCGAAGACCTCCGGCGAGGGCAGCCGGTAGAACGCGTTGTTGCTCTCCACCGTGGCGAAGCGTTCCGCGTACGCTTCCAGCCACGACCGCTGGGGCAGGTCGGGCGGGTAGAGGACCCCTGACCAGTCCCGGTACTGCCACCCGGAGGTGCCGACACGCACGGTCATGTCCTGAGGCTGCCCGCGCGGGCCCTGCTCATGCGGCGGCGGGCGGGGCGTGGCGTGGCGGGGCGTGGCGGGCCGGCACGGCTTCCGCGGCCGGGACGGGTCCGGGCGGCGTGCCGTCGCCGAACGGCCGCCCGCCCAGCGCCGCCCGCCCGTGCGGTGCGAGCCAGCTTGACAGGTCCGGACCGGCCGGCACGATCCCGGTCGGGTTGATGTCGTCGTGCACCAGGAAGTAGTGCCGCTCGATGTGGTCGAAGTCGACCGTGTCCCCGAATCCGGGCGTTTGGAAGAGGTCGCGGGCGTACGCCCAGAGCACCGGCATCTCGGACAGCTTCTGCTGGTTGTACTTGAAGTGGCCGTGGTAGACGGCGTCGAAGCGCACGAGCGTGGTGAAGAGCCGTACGTCGGCCTCCGTGATCGCGGCACCGACGAGGTAGCGGGAACCCTCAAGCCGCCTGGACAGCCAGTCGAGCCGGCCGAACGGGCGCTCGTACGCGTGGGCGTAGGACTCCTGGGACCCGGCGAATCCGGCCCGGTAGACGCCGTTGTTCACGTCGCGGGAGTACTCCTTGCCGCGCGTCACGTAGCTCAGACCGGGCGCCTACCCGGGGATCGCGCCGCGAAGCACGCCACGGGACGCGCGACGCAGCTCCCCGGCGCGGCTCAGTAGCGCAGCGCGGTGCCCGTGTCGGCCTTGACGTCCCCCGTCAGGCCGCGGGTGCTGCGGGCGGTTCCCTGCCCGGTGGAGCCGGGGGCGACGTCCGAGACGGTCACGACGACCGTGTCGAGAAGGTTCCCCGCGGTGTCGCGGAAGTTGACCTGGACCGCGAACGACTTCTTGTCCGTGGCCGTGTTGGACACCGTGACCGGCACGGTGGCGTGCCCGTCGGCGTTCTTGGACGGCGTTCCGAGCCGGACGGCGTCCTTCGCGTCGGCCCCGTCCTTCACGCTGTCGAGCTTCTTCTTCGCCTCGGCCGCCGCGGCGTTCAGGTCCGCTCCCACCGAGGCCACGGCGGAGGCCGCCTTCGACGCGACGTCCGAAGGCGTGGTGTCGCCCGAGCAGGCCGTGGCCCCCAGTGCGAGGGCCGCGAGCGCGGCGGCCGCGGGCAGAGTGTGCCTCCGTGCACGGATCATGTTGTCCTCCACGCATTGGGGTGGGTTCTGGCCGAAGTGTCGCGCGGTATGCGGCATCTGTCGCATACTTAACCGGAACAGTACATTCCGTAGGTCTCAAATTCACAGAGTGACCGGCCGGTAGCTCTAGATCATCTGACGTGTTCTCGGTTAGCGTCGTGCTCGCGCCGCCACACCCAGGGCACTCGGCCCTGCTGGGACTTGCGGCGCAGGGGAATTACTCACGTTGACGACTGCCATTCAAGGCATCTTCGCCGTCCGTCCCTACACGCCTCACTGCCAGGTCATCCATGACGAGGGTGACCACGCCGTCATCGGCATCTCGTCGGGGAATTCCTACTTCACGCACGACCGCGTGCTCGAACTTGCCCGCTGGGGACTCGACCACTTCCGGCAGGTCGACCTCATCTGGACGGACATGCACGTGGCCGAGATGTTCGTGGCCCTCGGCTACCCCGAGGTCGAAGCGCAGCGCAAGGCGGTGAAGAACCTCCGCGGCGTACGCGCCAAGGTGACCGCCGCCGTTGCCGCCCTCGACCCCGAGGGCGAGAGGCTGCGCGGCCGCCCCATGTCGGCACTCCTGGAGCTCCCCGCCTACCAGCGCATCCGCTCCCGGCTCGACACCCTCATGACCGACGACCCCGAGTTCCGTGAGGTGTGCGACCAGCTCGCCGCCCGGTTCCTCGCCGACAAGCTGAACGGACAGCCGCCGACCGAGCTGCAGCGCGAGGTGTGCATCAAGTACGTGTGCGCCGAGGTGCCCCTGTTCCTCGACACACCGGAGATCCTCGGGGTCTCCTCCTCGCTCAACTGCTACCACCAGGCACTGCCGTTGGCCGAGCTGCTGTACGCACGGGGCTGGGGCCTGCGCGCCTCCCGCAATCAGGGTCACGCCGTCATCACCCCCGCCGAAGAAGCCGAAGAACAGGACCGCTCCGCATGACCACCACCATCGACCCCACCACGCCGGCCGCGGCCGACGAGCTCACCCGGTTCCCGTTCGACGCCAACGGCACGCGACTGCCCGACGAGATCGCACACCTGCTCACCAACGAGCCGGTCAAGAAGGTCCGCACCATCGCCGGCGCCGAAGCCTGGCTGGTGTCCTCGTATCCGCTGTGCAGGCAGGTGCTCGACGACGCGCGCTTCTCCCTCAAGGACACCTCCGCCCCCGGCGCACCCCGCCAGTACGCGCTGACCATCCCCCCGGAGGTGGTCAACAACATGGGGAACATCACGGGTGCCGGACTGCGCAAGGCCGTGATGAAGGCCCTCAACCCGAAGGCCCCCGGGCTGGAGGCGTGGCTGACCGGCCACGCGCACGCCCTCGTCGACCAGTTCGTCACGTCGGGCGTGCCGGCCGACCTGCGCCGCGACTTCACCGTCCCCTACTCCACGGGGCTGCACTGCCACATCCTCGGCATCCCCCAGAGCGACGGGCCCGACCTGTACCGGTCGCTGCACGTCGCGTTCATGAACAGCCCCCGCACCATCCCCGCGGCGGGCATCAACTGGGACCGCGACATGGGGCACATGATCGACCGCCTCAACGACCCCGAGACGACGGGCCTCATGGCCGAACTCGCCGCCCTGCGCAGCGACCCCGACTACGCGCACCTCACCGACGAGATGCTCGCCACCGTCGGCGTCACGATGTTCGGCGCCGGAGTCATCAGCGTCATGGGCTTCCTCACCATGGCACTCGTCTCCCTGATCCAGCACCCCGACCTCAAGGCCCGGTTGATCGCCGAGCCGGCGCTCATCCCCGCCGCCGTGGACGAGTTGCTGCGCATCAACCTGTCGATCGCCGACGGCCTGCCCCGCATCGCCACCGAGACGATGCAGCTCGGTGACGTCACCGTGCAGAAGGGGGAGCTGGTCCTCGTCCTCGTCGAGGCCGCCAACCACGACCCCGCCGAATTCGAGGACCCGCACGCCGTGCGCCTCGACCGGCCGAACCCGAACGCACACCTGTCGTTCGGCGGCGGCGGTCACTACTGCCCCGCCACCGCCCTCGGCAAGCGCCACGCACAGATCGCCATCGAGGTGCTCCTGGAGCGACTGCCCGGCCTCGACCTCGCCGTGCCGATCGAGCAACTCGTGTGGCGCACCGGCTTCATGAAGCGGATCCCGGAGCGGATGCCCGTCCTCTGGTGACGCCGCGCCGGGGGCCGGTCCCGTACGGGACCGACCCCCGGCAGCACGCACGTCACGTCTGCGCGACGGCCTCCAGCGGGCTCAGGGCGGCCGCGCGACGGGCCGGGACGGCCGCGGCGAGGGCGCCGACCACGAGGGACACCAGGCACACGAGGACCAGCGTCCCCCAGGGCAGCGCCAGGGAGTACTCCTTCATGGCCCCGTTGGCCAGCGCGCCGACGCCCCAGGCTCCGAACAGCCCGCCCGCCAGGCCGAGGACCGTGCCGAAGGCGGCGACGGACACCGACTCCAGGCGGATCATCCGCCGGACGCCGGCCCGGTCCATGCCGACGGCGCGCAGGACGCCGATCTCGCGGGTGCGTTCCGAGACGGACATGGCCAGGGTGTTGACGATGCCCAGCAGGGAGATCACGGCGCCTATGGCGAGCAGCCCGTACATCAGCGTCAGCAGGTCGCCCAGGGGGCCGGCGGCCTCGTCGACGATTTCCTGCCGGTCCTTCACCCGCACCAGCGGGCTGTTGCCGGTGGCCGCGCGCAGCCGGTCCCCGGTGGCCCGGGAGACCGCGCCGCCGTCGGTGCGGACGAGGATCCGCTGGACGGAGCCGGGCAGGTTGCTGTCGCGCTGCACCTCGGCACGGGCCCCCAGCACGTCACCGGCCGTGGGGTTGTCCTCGTACACGCCGACGACCGCGTAAGCCTTGAATTCCTGGTTGCGGCCGATGCGGGCCTTGACCTCGCCACCCGCACGCAGACCCTGTTCCCGGGCGACGGTGGCGGACACGGCGATCCGGCCCGGTCCGAGGTCCGTCAGGGAGCCGCTGGTGAAGTCGAGCTTCATGACCTCGTCGACGGCGGCCGGATCGACGCCGGCGATGCCGCGGACACTGCCGCCGGTGAAGACGGTGGAGTCCGCGACCGCGGCCGCCGTCCGCACCCCGGGGGTGTCGGCCACCCGCTTCTCGGCGGCCGGCTCGATGGCGGTCATGGTGGTGCGGCTGCTGATCACGTAGTCCGCGCCGAGGCCGGACGCGGCCTGGCGGTCGAGTGCCTGACCGGTGGAGTTCCCGATGACGGCGAGCCCGGCGACCAGGGCCGTACTGACCATCAGGGCGGCGGCGGTGGCCGCGGTGCGCCGCGGGTCGCGCAGCGCGTTCTCGGTCGCGAGGCGGCCGGTGATCCCGAAGCGGCCGGTCAGCCGTCCGCTCAGCCGGATCACGGGGACGGCGAGCAGGGGCGCCGACACGATCATGGCGACGACGAGCAGCGCGCAGCCGAACATCGCGTTGCGCAGGTTCCCCTCCGAGGCGTCCTTCGCCCCCGTGAGCGACACCAGCAGCCCGCCGCCGAGGACCAGCAGGATCAGACCCGCCACACCGCGGACCCGGGACGCGGTGGCGGTGGGGGGCTGGTCGGCGGCGCGCAGCGCCTCGATGGGCGCGACCTTGGCCGCCTTGCGGGACGGCAACCACGCGGCGAGCACGGTGACGCCCACGCCCACGCCGAGCGCCGCCACGACGGGCAGCGGGCCGATCACCAGGGGCCCGTGGGGCAGCGTGTCCTGCGGGGTGCTCAGCAGGTCGGGCAGTACGGATGCGATGCCGAGGCCGAGGAGGAAGCCCGCCGCCGACGCGGCGAGGCCGATCAGAACGGCCTCCCACAGGAGGGAGCGGACCACCTGGCGGCGCGAGGAGCCGATCGCCCGCAGCAGCCCGATCTCCCGGGTCCGCCGGGCGACGAGCATCGTGAAGGTGTTGACGATGAGGAACGAGCCGATGAACAGCGAGACCCCGGCGAAGACCATCGGCATCTTCTGGTAGCCGCGCGTCAGCGTGTCGGTGTACGTGGCCTGCTGGGTGGCCTGGGCGCTGCCCGTGACGGCCTCGGCCCGGTCGGCGGGGAGCACGGCGCTGACCCGCTCGGCGAGCGCGAACTGGTCGGTGCCGGGCGTGGCGGACACGTCGATGGACGTGTACTGGCCGGGGGACGCGAACAGTTGCTGGGCCGTCGCCTTGTCGAACAGGGCGAGGGTGCCGCCGGCGGTCACGCGCGTGTCCTCGGTGGAGACGATGCCCACGAGCCGCTTCTTCATGACCGGGCCGTCGGTGGCCAGCGTGACGGCGTCGCCGATGCGGAACCGGCCGGCGGCGGCGGTGCCGCTGTCCACGGCGAGTTCCTCACCGTTCTGCGGGGCACGGCCCTTGACCAGCGGATGGCGGCCGTCCTTGCCGTCCTTGCCCGGGACGTAGGCGGCGGCCAGGTTCGCCCACGCCTTGCCGGCCCGCAGCGGCCGGCCGTCGGCGCCGTTCAGGGTGGCTGCTCCGTCGGCCGCGGGCCGGGCGGCGGCGACACCGGGCACATCGGCCAGCTTCAGGACGAGCGTGTCGTCGAGGGCTCCGGTCCTCTCGTCCGAGGTCCCGGGCGGGGACGCCTTCGGGGTCACGGTGACCGCGATGTCCGCGAAGTTCCTCGATGCGGCGGCGCGGTACGCGGCTGCGGAGGACTCCGCGAAGACGAGGGTGCCGCAGACGAACGCGACACCCAGGCAGACCGCGAGGACGGTCATGACCAGACGGGCCTTGTTCGCAAGGACGTTGCGCAGGGCTGTTTTCAGCATGGTGGCTTTCGGGGACGTGGGGATGCGGACGTGCGGCGCGGGTGCCGGGGTGGGTACGGGATCAGCTGGTGCGGGACCGGACGTCGAAGGCCTTCATGCGGTCCAGCACCCGGTCCGGGGTGGGCCGGGCCATCTCGTCGACCAGCCGGCCGTCGGAGAGGAAGACCACGCGGTCGGCGTAGCCCGCGGCGACCGGGTCGTGCGTGACCATGACGACGGTCTGGCCGAGCTCGCGAACGGAGTCGCGCAGGAAACCGAGTACCTCGGCTCCGGCACGGGAGTCGAGGTTGCCGGTGGGCTCGTCGCCGAAGACGATCGCCGGGCGGGACACCAGGGCGCGGGCCACCGCCACGCGCTGCTGCTGCCCGCCGGACAGCTGTCCGGGCCGGTGGCCGAGCCGATCCGAGAGGCCGACCATCGAGACCACGTGGTCCAGCCACTGCCGGTCGGGGCGGCGGCCGGCGATGGACAGCGGCAGCGTGATGTTCTCCAGCGCGGTCAGCGTCGGCAGCAGGTTGAACGCCTGGAAGATGAAACCGACCCGGTCGCGGCGCAGTTCGGTCAGCTGCCGGTCGCCCAGGGTGCTCAGTTCGGTGGTGCCGATGCGGACGGAGCCGGAACTGACCGGGTCGAGCCCGGCGGCGCAGTGCATCAGCGTGGACTTGCCGCAGCCGGAGGGGCCCATGATCGCGGTGAACTCGCCCTCCCGGAAGGCGATGCTGACACGGTCCAGGGCGACGACACGGGTGTCGCCGCTGCCGTAGACCTTCGACAGGTCGCTGGTGGCCGCCGCGAACCCGGTCATCGGGTGCGGTGCGAGGGCGTCAAAGGGGGCGGGGGCGGCGGTCACGGGGGGCTCCTCTTCACGTGCCGAGGGTTGTCCTCGGGGGCACTTCGAAGGGTGTCCGGGATGTGTATCGGTGCCGGGGCCGCCGTGTATCGGCGTCCGCTTCGCTCCGTATCGGTTCTGTAGGGCCGCCATCCACCGCCCGGCCCAGCCCGGCCCCGGGCGGGGCCGCGCGGTCAGACGGGCAGGCGCAAGGTGGCCACGGCGCCGCCGTCGGGGGCGTTGTCCAGGTGCAGCTCGGCGCCGAGGACCCGGGCCTGGCCCAGGGCGATGGTCAGGCCCAGACCGTGGCCCGAGCCGCGTTCCGCCGCGCCCGTGTGGAAGCGGCGCGGACCGTCGCGCAGCAGGTCCCGGGGGAAGCCGGGGCCGTGGTCGCGTACGACGACCGTACGGCCCCGGACGGTGACCTCGACCGGGGTGCCCCCGTGCCGGTGGGCGTTGACGACGAGGTTCGCGACGATCCGTTCGAGGCGGCGCGGGTCGGTCTCCACGGTCTCCGCGGGCGCCCCCGTCGCGGCGCCCTCGGCGTGCTCCGCGTCGGTGACCCGTGCGTCGTACCCGGTGCGCGTCACGGCCTCGCGGACGACGGCGCCGAGCGGCACACGGGCGCGGACCGCGTGCTCGGCGCCCGCGTCCAGCCGGGAGATCTCCAGCAGGTCCTCGACCAGTGCACGCAGGTCGCGTACGCGGGCCCGGACCATGTCCTCCGTCTCGCCGGGCGGCAGCAGGTCGGCGGCGGCCAGCAGTCCGCCGACGGGGGTGCGCAGCTCGTGGGCCACGTCCGCGGTGAACCGGCGCTCGGTACGCAGCCGTCGGCCGAGGCTGTCCGCCATGAGGTCCACGGTGGCGGCGATGTCGGAGACCTCGTCGCGGCCCTTCACCGGACCGGTCCGGGCGTCGAGGTCCCCGGTGGAGATCCGGCCCGCGGTCTCGGAGACCCGCCGCAGCCGGCGGCCGAGCAGGCCGGCCCCGTACGCCGCGAGGGGGACGGCCGCCGCGAGTGCCACGAGCGAAGCCACGGTCATGCTCATGTCCAGTCGGCGCAGCTCGTAGAGCTCCGAGCTCATGTTGGCCCGGACGGCCAGCACCGGGCTGCCCGGTCGGCCGACGCGCTGGGCGGCCCAGAAGCTCGGGCCCACGTTGTTGTCGACGTGCCCGTCGTAGGCGGTGTGCCGGTCGCCGTCGGCCGGGTGGTGCAGTACGGCCGGTAGCCCGTCGGGATCGAGCTCGGCGCCGTCCGGCAGCGTTCCGGTGCGCCGGTAGGTGTCCATGGCCGAGTAGACCGCGTTGAACGCGCGCATCTGCGCCCGGTCACGGATGTCGTGCGCGGTCCACACGTGGACCAGTACGCCGACGACCGCCGCGACCAGGCACGCGGTGGCCGCGGCCAGCGCGGCGATCTTCCAGCGCAGCGAGACGCGGGCCGACCGCGCTCGGTGGAACGGACGCACCGCTTCAGCGCCTGAGCTTGTAGCCGAAGCCGCGGACCGTCTCGATCCGGTCCCGGCCCAGTTTTCGGCGCAGCCGCTGTACGCACAGGTCCACGACGCGGCTGTCGCCGTCCCAGCCGTACTCCCAGACGTTGCGCAGCAGGGTGTGCCGCTCCAGTACGACGCCCGGGTGGGCCGCGAACTCCAGCAGCAGCTTCAGCTCGGTCGGCGTCAGCGCCACCGGACTGCCGCAGACGGACACCTCCAAGCCGCCGGTGTCGACGGTCAGGTCGCCGAAGACCAGCACGTCCTCCCCGGACGGCGACGGCCCCGCGGGCCCGGTCGCAGGGGCGGCCGGCGCGTACGTCGCCCGCCGCAGCAGGGAGCGGATGCGTGCCACGAGTACGTAGGTGTCCACGGGCTTGACCACGTAGTCGTCGGCCCCGGCTTCCAGACCCGCGACGACATCGAGGCCGTCGCCGCGGGCGGACATCATCAGGACCGGTACCAGGCTGGTCTCCCGGACCCTGCGGCACAGGCCGATCCCGTCCAGGCCCGGCAGCATCACGTCCAGGATCAGCAGGTCGAAGCCCTCGTCGCGGAAGAGCTCCAGCCCCGCGAGGCCGTCGGCGGCGGTCGCCACCCGGTAGCCGTAGCGCTCCAGCGCGACGGCGAAGGACCGGCGCATCAGCTCGTCGTCCTCCACCAGCAGCACGCGCACGGGGGGCGGGGAGGCCGGCGCGGGGGCGGACGAGGACACGGGGGACGACTCCTGCGGGTGGGGGCGGACGGGCGGGGGCGAAAAGGAACGATACGGCAGGCATCGAGAGCGGCGACCGTGCCGCTGACCTGGTGTCCCGCTTCGATGGACAACCAAGCGCTGCCTGATACGCAGCCGATACAAATCCGGCCCTGGTTGCCGCGCAGGCGTCGGCGGGCTTGACTGAAACGTGGTGCACGGGAGCTGTCCGTCGTCCCCGGCACGCCCGGGAGGCCGGCATGAGCACGCACACGACCCCGACCTTCGACCCCACCCGGGTCGCCCACCTCAGCGGATCGTTCGCGCCGGTGACGCAGGAGGTCGACGAGGTCGGGCTGCGGGTGGAGGGCCGGCTGCCCGACGGCTTGGACGGCACCTACGTGCGCAACGGCCCGAACCCCCGCTTCACCCCGATCGGCTCGTACCTGTACCCCCTCGACGGCGACGGCATGGTGCACGGCGTCCGCATCTCCGAGGGCGCGGTCAGCTACCGCAACCGGTTCGTGCGCACGCCCGCCGTCTTGGCCGAGGAACGGGCCGGCCGGGCGCTCTGGGGAGGGCTGGAATCGATGGTCGCGCCACGGGAGCCGGACGTACCCGCGGACCTGGCCGGCACCTTCAAGGACCTGCCGGACATCAACGTGGTGCGGCACGCGGGCCGCCTGCTGGCCCTGGCGGAGTCGGGCTGCCCGTTCCGGATGTCCCCGGAGCTGGCCACCCTGGGACGGGAGACGTTCGACGGTGCACTGCCCGCCGGGATCACCGCGCACCCGAAGATCGACCCGTTCACCGGAGAGATGGTCGTCTTCTGCTACGGCGTCGAACCGCCGTTCCTGACCTGGTCGGTGATCGGGCCGACCGGCGAAGTGCGGCGCGGGCCGACACCGCTCGGCGCCGTGGACGAGCCGATGATGATCCACGACATGGCGCTGACGGCACGGTTCGTCGTTCTGGTCCTGGCCCCCGCGTTCTTCGACATCGAGGGCGCGATGGCCGGCACCGGCTCGTTCGTGACGTGGCGGCCCGAGCGTGGAACCCGGATCCTGCTGGTTCCGCGTGACGGCGGCCCGGTACGGGAGGCCGCCGACGACGCGTACTGGATGTGGCACACGGTGAACGCGTACGACATGGGCGAGGAAACGGGCGAGCCGGGCGGCGACGTCGTCCTCGACTACGTCCAGTGGGACCACCTGGCACTGGGGCCCGCGACCGGCGGACCCAACCCCGGTGGCCTGGTGCGCGCCGTGATCGACCCGGAGGCGGGCAGCATGCGCCGAGCCCCGCTCGACGATGCCGCCATCGAGCTGCCGCGGATCGACGACCGCCTGATCGGGCGCCGCCACCGCCGGCTGGCCGCGGCGTCGGGCTCGGGCACCCGAGACCTGCTCCCCGGCGAACACGATGCCATCCGCTGGTACGACGTCCAGGGCGGCGGCAGCCGGCTGTGGACCGCCGGGGACCTGTCCGTCGGGGAGCCGGTGTTCGCCCCGACGCCCGGCGGAGCCGACGGCGAGGGGCACTGGCTCACGCTCGCCACCGACCGTACGGACGGGACCAGCTGGTTCCTCGTACTCCCGGCGGACGATCCGGAGTCGGGCCCGGTGGCGCGGGTCCGCATCCCGGTGCGGGTCCCGCTGGGCCTGCACGGGGCTTGGCTGCCCACCGAGGAACCGCGCGCGACGCACACGACGGCCGGGAGGTGATCACATGCGCTTTTGGGCGGACTTGGACGAATCAGGGCGGGCCTGGGCCATGATCTGCGGCATCCTCTTCGTGATCCTCGCCGATCTGGCGGCGATCATCTTGATGAACACCGTCGGGAAATGAACCGCCCCGGTTCCCGCGTACGGGACCGGGGGCTCATACGGGCTGCGGCGCGAGCCTCTTGAGCCCCTTCCGGTCGTAGTACCTGGTCATGGCGAAGCCGAAGAGCAGGGCGAGGACGGCGCCGATCGCGATCATGGTCCAGGAGCGGCTGAGCCCCGCGTCGCCGCGGGCGTCGAAGTAGAGGATCGCCCGTACGCCGTCGCTGAGCTGCCGCATGGGCTCGAAGCGGGACAGGAAGCGGTAGAAGCCGGGGACGGCCTGGAGCGGCACCGTGGCGCCCGAGGAGGGCAGCCCCAGGACGATGAACACGAACATCGACACGAGCTGGCCGATCCCGCCGAACGCGGCGTTGATGGCCTGTACGCCGAGCCCGACGGCGAGGGCCGCGCAGTACGAGTAGACCCACAGCAGCGGCAGGTGGGACGCGTCCATGCCGAGGACGCCGACGCAGGCGACGAGGATCAATGAGGCACTGACGAGGGTGATGCCCGCGGTCATCACCATCTTCAGCAGCAGCGTCTGGGTGCGGTTGATCGGCACGGTGGGCCGGCGGGTGTGCCAGGGGCCGATCTCGTTGTCCGCGTAACCGAGTGCGGTGTCGACGCCGTTGCTGATCACGTTGCCTCCCATGAACCCCGCCAGCACCAGCAGCAGCGTGTAGTAGAAGGCGGTCAGGCCGAGGCCGCTGTCGGCACCGATCGGGTGTCCGACCTGGGTGACGACGTCCACCGGGTCGGCGAGCAGCACTTTCACGGTGGGGCTGACCTGCGGGCCCGCTGCTTTCGTGAGCTGTCCGCCGATGGCCCGGGACGCCCGATGGGCGGCCTTGGTCGTGATCTGACTGGCGAGGGAGGAGCCGAGACTGCCCTTGCCGGGGTTGGTGAGCACGGTGAGCGTCGGCTGCCGGGTGGCAGCCGGGGTGGTGAGGGCGGTGACGGTGTCCGTGAAGCCGGCCGGGACGAGGAGGGCGCCGTACACCTTGCCGGATTCGAGCTGGTCCCGCGCCTCGGCGTGGGTGAGCGTGCGCCAATCGACCTTGCCGCCGCCGGTGTCGGCCGCGATGGCGCTCGTGATCTGTGTGCCCAGGTTCTCCTTCTGACCGGGCGGCGGCTTGCCCGTGTCGTCGTTGACGAGGGCGATCGGCAGGTCGTTCAGCTCCCGGTTGGGGTTGACGATGCCGCCCATGTAGAGGAGCGACAGCAGCAGCGCGAGCAGCGCCGTGAGGATCGTGGGCACGAGCCACAACTTGGGGTGGCGCAGCAGCGCCGCGGCAGTGGCCTGGTGTGCGGCGTGCTCGGCCATGGTTCCTCCGTGCGGTACGGGCGGTACGGGTACGGGAGGTCAGGATGCGGCCCGCCCCCGCGCGCCCGGTCGCACGCCTCGCGCTGCTCCCCGCGTCACTCCCCCCGTTGCAGTACGGAGTGTCAGGAATGGAGAAGCGCGCACCGCCGTGCCGCCACTAGCGTGATGGTCATGGACATCACCATTCACACGAGCTTCCTCCCGCACGACGACCCGGAGGCCGCCCTGGCCTTCTACCGCGACGTCCTCGGGTTCGAGGTCCGCAGCGACGTCGGGCACGGCAAGATGCGCTGGATCACGGTCGGCCCCGTCGGCCGGCCGGACACGTCCCTCCTCCTGGCGCCGCCGGCCGCCGACCCCGGCATCACCGAGGCCGAGCGCCGCACCGTCGTCGAGATGATGGCCAAGGGCACCTACGGCTGGATCCTGCTGGCCACCCCGGACCTCGACGCCACCTTCGAGAAGCTCGTGGCCGGCGACGCCGAAGTCGTGCAGGAGCCGACGGAGCAGCCGTACGGCGTCCGCGACTGCGCCTTCCGCGACCCCGCCGGCAACCTGGTCCGCTTCCAGGAACTCCGCTGACCCCATCCGCACCGACCGGAAGGAGTCCTCGCATGTGCCATCCCGCCTGGGGGCGCGCACTCGCAGAGGCACAGCACCTGAAGGACCTCGCACGACTGCGCCGGGTCCGCGACCGGATCGACCGGGAGTACGCGCTGCCGCTGGACGTCGCGGCGCTCGCCCGCGACGCGGACATGCCGGCCGGGCAGCTCGGCCGGCAGTTCCACCGCGCGTACGGCCGCTCGCCGTACGCCCACCTGATGGAGCGCCGCATCGCGCGGGCGACCGCACTGTTTTGCCGGGGCGACAGGACCGGTCAGGATTCGAGAAGCGCCGGCCGCCGGGCCACAACTAGCGTGACGGACATGAACTCCATCGCCTCCATCACCCTTGAGGTGGCCGACCTGACGGCCGCCGACCGCTTCTACACCGCCTTCGGTGTGGGCACCCACGTGCGCCTGCGCGCCTCCGAGACGCCCACGGACGGCTTCCGCGGGTTCGCACTGTCGCTCACGGTGTCCCAGCCCTCCGTCGTCGACGGGTTCATCGGCGCCGCCCTCGACGCCGGCGCCACGACGCTGAAGCCCGCCGCGAAGTCCTTCTGGGGCTACGGCGGCGTCGTACGGGCGCCGGACGGGACGATCTGGAAGATCGCGACGTCGGAGAAGAAGGACAAGGGTCCGGCCGCCCCGAAGTTCGACGAGATGGTGCTCCTGCTCGGAGCCGAGGACGTCACCGCGAGCAAGCGGTTCTACGTCGAGCGGGGCCTCGCCGTGGCGAAGAGCTTCGGCAGCAAGTACGTCCAGTTCGAAGCCCCGTCGGACGGCGTCACGCTGGCGCTGTACGGGCGCCGCACCCTCGCCAAGGAGGTCGGGGTCCCCGCGGACGGCACGGGATCGCACCGCCTCGTGCTGGGCGGCGGCGACGCCTTCACCGACCCGGACGGATTCGCCTGGGAGGCCGATGACCGGTCTCCCGACCAAGCCCAGTGAGGGAGGGACCTGCCGTGCCGGACACGCATCCGCCCGCGCCCTGACCGAGCCGGGCGCGGACGACGGGCCCGGATCGGCGCACTGATCGGGTGCGCGGTGAACTGAGGCCGATCCGGGGCCGGCGGAGGGGTCAGCGGGCCGTGCCGAAGTCCTGCGTCCAGTAGGAGTTCGGCTGCGCGAGGCCGACGCCGATCTCCTTGAACGCACAGTTGAGGATGTTCTCCCGGTGCCCGGGGCTGTTCATCCAGCCGGTCATGACCTGCTCGGGCGTGCTGTACCCGTACGCGACGTTCTCGCCGTAGGTCATCCAGCTGAAGCCGCTGGCGGTGATGCGCTGGCCCGGGTCCGAACCGTCGGAGCCGGTGTGCGACATGTTGGCGTGCGCGGCCATGTCCTGGCTGTGGTTCACGGCCGCGGCCGTCAGCTTCGCGTTGACGGTGAGCGCCGAGCAGCCGACCTTGGCACGTTCTTCGTTGACCAGGGCCACCACCTCGGCCGCCGGGCCGGATGCCGTGGGGGCCGGGGCCGCCGGCTTCGCCGGGACGACCGGAGTTGACGGGCGGGCCGGGGCCGGCTGCGCGGGCTTCTTCGTCACGGGGGGCTTCGGCGCTGCGGAGGACGGCTCCGTGGTCTGCGGCGCCGTCGTGCTCTGCCCGGCCGGGGAGGCCGTCGCCGTCTCGACCGGGGTGTCCGTCGGCGCCGACAGGATCTGCACCGACTCGCTGGGGGAGGGGGCGCTGTGCGAGGGGTGGGCGCCGTGGCGGCCGGCCCGTGCCGCGCCCGGCCCGTCGTTGTGCAGGCACGCCATGGCGGCCGTGGGTATGCCCACGAGGCCGAGGGTGATGGCGGCGATCGATATCTTCTTGTAGTGCGATTTCTTGCGGTGCTTGTGCATGCGTGACCTCACGTGGTTTCTGCGATGCGTCCTGCGCCTGAGCTGCTGGAGCGCCGGGGCCGGGCCGCCATTCTTAGAAGCCCCGGAACGGGCTGGCAAGTCTCGCCCCCGCTCCGTGCGCCGGCGTCGGGCACCGGGCTTGAAAAGGGCGGGCAGTCATGCTGACCGCGCCGCCGGCAGGCCGCGCGGGACGGGGACCGGCCATCAGACACGCCTGCGACGTGGCGAGTTGCTGCGGTGAGCCGGGCCGGGCGAGATGACCATTCCGGTGAAGACGGGCATGTCGATTCCAGTGGGACAAATATCGACATGTCGGGGAGAGGCGAACGGACGTAATGCTTCCGTGACTGCTTGATCCGCAGTGATGCATGTCACTGTTTCGAACGGGAACCGGGAGCTGCCGCAGGGGCTCCGGCGCAGGTGACCGCCTCGCGCGGCCCTCAGGGCAGTCGTCGGGGTGCGATCCCGCCGCGATCCGGCCGTGGTCGGGGCTGTGCCCGAGCGGACCTCCGACACTCGCGGTCGGTTCAACTCCCCCTCGACAAAGCTGTGTTGGGCGCCACGCACCACTTGCCGCGACCCGGCTGTTCGCGAATGATGCTCCAGGCGCGCCGGCCGGCCCGGCCGGGAACCCCGCGCACCCGCGAACCGATCGGCCGGGAGGCCTGCTGTGCGGACGCGTCACCCCATCCGGAGATCAGCCCTCGTCGTCGGCGCGGCCCTCGCGCTGGTCGTCGCCGTCCCCCAGACCGCCTTCGCGGCTCCGCCCCCGGCGCTCCCCGCCAACGCCGACGCGATCGAATCGACCTTCCAGCCGGCGTACGACTACGACACGGACGGCTGCTACCCGACTCCCGCGATAGGCCCGAACGGAGTCCTGAACGGCGGCCTCAAACCCACCGGCGCCCTCGACGGGAGCTGCCGCGACGCCTCGGACCTCGCCAACACCAACGGCTACTCCCGCGCCACCTGCAACAACGGCTGGTGCGCCGTCGTGTACGCGCTGTACTTCGAGAAGGACCAGGCGGTGCCCGGCATCAGCCTCGGCGGCCACCGCCACGACTGGGAACACGTGGTGGTGTGGATCCAGGGCAACGAGGCCAAGTACGTCGCCACCTCCAACCATGGTGACTTCACCCTCCACACCCACGATCAGATCCGCTGGGACGGCACCCACCCCAAGATCGTCTATCACAAGGACGGCGTCGGCACGCACTGCTTCCGCGCGGCGAACAGCAACGACGAACCGCCGGAGAACCACCGAGGCACCTGGCAGTTCCCCGCCCTCGTCGGCTGGTCCGGCTATCCGGCGACCCTGCGGGACAAGCTCAGCCAGGCCGACTTCGGAAGTGCGCACTTCGGACTGAAGGACGGCGCCTTCTCCTCCCACCTCGCGAAGGCCGAGCCGGCGGGCATCCCCTTCGACCCGTACCTGTAGCGGCTCGGGGGCGGGCGGCAGGCGCCCGCCCCCTGCCGGGGTTCAGAACCAGTTGACGGTGAGGGGGAAGGTGGTGGTGGCGGTGGTGTGGGTGGTGTCGGTGGCGGTTGCGTTGATCTGGGTGGTGCCGTTGCTCCATGGTTTGCCGGTGATGCGGCCGGTGTTGGGGTCGATGGTGAGGCCGTAGGGGAGTGCGGTGGTGGTGTAGTGCAGGGCTGGTTTGCCTCCGGTGGCGGTGAGTTGGATGGTGCAGGGCTGGTTGAACTTGCAGGTCTGGGGGCCGGGGTTCGCGAGCTTCAGGTCACCGGGAGACGGGGTCGGCGTGGGCGTGGGCGTGGAAGTCGGCGTGGGCGTCGGCGTCGTGGACCCGTCGAACACCTCGGTGATCGGCTGGACGTTCGCCGCATTGCCCGCGTGCGACGCCGTACCGAACAAGTCCTCGAACGTGCGCAGCAGATGGTGGTGGTTGAAGGCGGCGGCGTACGTGCCGGTCTTGACCCTCGCGCCGTAGAACACCGTGGCGATCTGGTTGGAGCCGAGGTAGTTGTCCTCGTCCCACGTCAACACCAGCAGGCTGTTGTTGGCCTTCGCCCACTGCGCGTACGCGTCGAGGTTGTTCTTCGTCCACGTGTCACCCGTGTTCACCGAGCACGAGTGCATGTCGTTGCACTGGTTCGGCACGACGAACGACAGGTCCGGCAGCGCCGCGAAGTCGTTCTGCGGGAACTGCGCCCAGGTCTTCCCCGTGTTCAGCGGAACGTTCTTGAAGGCGAACCACGGGTTGTGCTTCTGCGCGTACTGGCCGTTGGTGCAGGCCGTGGACCCCTCGGCCGGCAGGTCCTCGTTGTACGAGGCGAAGGTCTTCCCGGCCGCGATCAGCTCCTGGCCGAGGTTGGCCGCGCTCATCGACTGCGGGGTGTAGCAGCCGTCCCCGGTGATGCCCTGGGTGGCGCCGGAGAACAGGTTGAAGTAGTTGGGCTGGCTGGGGTGGGTCAGGGCCTTCATGCCGGTCAGGCTCGCGCCGCCGTTCGCCAGCTGGTTCACGTACGGGGCGTTCGCGCTCCCGATGATCTCGCCGTACTGCTTGTTCTCGTAGACGGCGACCACCACGTGGTCGTACGTCGGCAGCCCCGCGGCGGCCGCCGTCGTCTGGGGCGGCTGCGCACTGCCGTCCGCCGCCTGTGAACTGGCCACGGTGAAGGCGCCCAACAGGCCGAGCGCGCCGAGCGCGGCCACGAGCGCGGACCTGCGGGCCCGGCGTCTCGTGGCGGCCAGGGGTGAGGGCATGAGCGGTTCCTCCTCGATGTCGGTTGTTCATTCCTCCCGCCGGGCCGCACCGGCCACGGCGATGTTCAAGAAGCGCGGTACCGGCCGGCCCCGGCCGCGGAAGTCCTCCGCCACCGCGGCCCGTACGGCCGTCACGCGCGACTCGGGCAGCAGCACCAGCACGCTCCGCCCCGGCCGCTGCCCGGGCGGCCAGGCGCTCAGCGCCCCGGCCCGGCGGGCGCGGGCCACCGCCCGGGCCAGCTCGGTCGGCCGGTCCGAGGGATCGCCCCGGACAGCGAGGAGCACCAGCCGGGTCCCGGACGCGGCGGGATCGAAGCCGATGTGACGCCGCTCCCGCCCGGTATCGAGCAGCAGGGACGTCCCGGGCCGGGCGAACAGCACCGCCGCGCGCAGCGCGTCGTCGCCGTCCGGTAGCTCCCGCGCCAACAGTCTGGCCAGTTCGGCCCGGTCCGGCCGCGCACCCGCCGGGGCGTGTACGTCGGCCACGGCGAGGGCGACCGCGCAGTCTGCGGGCTCTGCCGTGGCCAGCCCGGCGGCGTCCGTCAGCGAGCCCTGGACGTGCAGGTCGGTGCCGCCGCGTCCGTACCCGGCGCGGGCCAGCGCGCGCAGCAGGGCGTACGGGCGCACGGCCCAGGCGGGGGCGGACGGCGGCGGCCCGGCCGGGACCAGCGGCAGATCGCAGCTGTCTGCGGGGTGCCCGAGGGAACTGAGCCGCACCAGCCCGTCGGTACGCGGCGCCGCGGCGGCCGCCACCGGCCAGCCGGCCGCCGCGACCAGTCCGGGGGAGCCCAGGTGGAAGGCGTACGGGGCGCTCCAGACGGCGGCCGGGGGCCGGCCGTGCGAGGCCTCCAGGGCATAGGCGACGAGCCGGAAGAGCGGGTCGGCGGTCGCCCGCCGGGCCAGGTCCGTCGGCACGGGACCGACCGGCACGGCACTGGCGGGTGCAGGACCGGTGGGCGCGGGGCCGGCGTCGGGCGGGGACGTCGCGTCGGCCCGGATCCCCGTCACCGGTGCTCCCCGGGCGCCGTCGGCGGACGGTCGTCCCTGCGGGCCAGCATCCGGTAGGCGTTCCCGCCGTCCGTCTGCCGGGCCGCGACCGTGCGCAGCGCGTCGAGCACCGCCGCGCCGGCGAAGCAGGGCAGCGCCGCTGCCCGTACGGCACGCGCCAGGGCGCGCCGGCCGGGCGTGGCCGGGGGAGCCCACGGGCGGTCCGGATCCGGTGCCAGCCGGGTGGTGGTCAGGGCCACCGCGCCGAAGAAGTCATTGCCCTGGTGGGCGGGGCCGTGCTCCTCCGCCAGGACGGTGAACCCGCGGTCGGCCAGGGCCGCGCGCAGGTTCGGCGCCGGGATCAGGTGCTGGTGCTGCGGCTGGAACCACGGCAGCCACGCCGACCCCAGTAGCCGGGCCATCCGGGATTCGGGGTCGGGCAGCTCGATCGCCAGGTACCCCCCGGGGGCGAGAACGGCGGCAGCGGTGTCCAGCTCGGCGAGAGGATCCCGAGTGTGCTCCAGGTAGTGGTACATGCTGACCACCTCGTACCGGGCGGCCAGTTTCTCCGCGAACTCCGGGAACTGGCCCTGGAAACCGGTATCCACCCAGCCGCGCCGCTCGGCCCCGGCGACGCCGTCGCCCATGTCCAGGCCGTCGAACCGGGTGTCCGGCCAGAGGGCCCGCGCCACGTTGCAGAAGTGGCCGTGTCCCGTTCCGACATCCAGCCAGGAGGCCGGGGCGTGCTCCGTGTACGGCCGGAGCATCTCCGCGCGCTTGCGGTAGGAGTCGCCCAGCCGCCCGAAGACCGTGCCGGCCCCCTCGCCGCCGCGGCCGTCGTAGAAGTCCCGGTAGTAGAACTCCAGCCCCTCCAGCGTCAGGCGGGGGTTCTGGAAGACGTGCCCGCAGTCCCCGCACTGCTCCAGCGTGAACCGGCCCGGCTTGCCCTGGAGCAGATCGGGCACCCGGACGCGCACGGACAGCCGCGCGGAGCCGCACCAGGGGCAGTCCGGGCGGCGCGGCTCCAGGAACCGGGCGCTGCCGCCGGCCAGTTCGGCCCGGTACGCGGCTGCCGCCCGGTCGGCGTCGGCATTCGTCTCCGCGGGCGTACGCAGGACCGCACCGGCCGTGCGCACGGCAGCGCCGAGGGACCGCGCCGGCCGGGCGGCGGTCGCCCAGGGCAGGTCGGCGGGACGCAGCGGGGCACCGGGCCCGCCGAGCACCAGGTACGGCTGCAGCCAGTACAGCCCGGCCGCGGCCGCACCCCACCGGCCCTGCCGCGCGGCGAGCCCGGCCAGCAGCGCCACCCCGGCGAGCTGCGCGGCGGCCAGCGCCCCGGGCGGCAGCCCCTGGGCCCGCAGCTCGGCCGCCCGCACCGCACCCGCCGGGTCCCCGGTCCGGCCGACGGACAGCGCGGGCGCGATGGCCAGACCCGTGGAGCCGGCGGCGTACTCCTTCAAGCGGCGGGTCAGCGCCAGGAGTTCGGCCGGCTCCAGGCCCGCGCCGGGCGCGCCGGGGTCCGTCCCGCCCGGATTCACTGCGGCTGGATCCACCCCGGCCCGGGCCAGCACCTCCTCGGCGACCAGCACGGCGTACCCGGCCCCGCGCCCCTCGGCGAGCCGGTCCTCCCGGTACCGGCCCGGGTCGACCAGCCGCAGCAGTCCCAGCACCCGCTCGGCGGCGAGGTCCGCCGGCAGCAGGTCCAGCACCCACAGGCCCTCCCGGTCGGCGTGCGCGCAGGCGGCCAGGAACGTCGCCGGACCGGCCTCGACCCCGTGTGCGGTCAGCAGCCGCCACCCCGCGGCACGGGGCAGTCCGGCCGCCGCGGACGGCGGCGCCGGCAGTACGGGGATGGCCCGCAGCCGGCGGCGGGCCCGCACCGTACCCGCGCCGAGCGCGGCCACGGTCAGCGCGGAGGTCCACCGGACCCGGCGGAAGAGGGTTGGTGTCATGACAGCTTCTCCAACCGGTCGGCCGCGGCGGCGGCCCCGCCCGCCGCGGCGAAGGAGGCCTGGATCCGCCGGGCGGCCCGGCGGGGGCCGGGATCGTCCAGCACGGCCGTGAGCGCATCGCACAGTTCCTCGGTCCGGGTCCTGCCGAAGCGGACCCGCACCCCCGCCCCCGCCTCGACGACCTGCCGGGCCACGATCGGCTGGTCGTCGCGGATCGGCGCGACCACCAGGGGCAGCCCGTACGCGAGCGCCTCGCAGACGGTGTTGTGGCCGCCGTGGCTGACCACCGCGTCCAGATGCGGCAGCAGCTCCAGCTGCGGCACCCTCTCCCGCAGGAGGACGTTCCCCGGCACCGGCCCGGCCAGCGTGGCGGGCGCAGCCAGCACCAACTGCACATCACCCGAAAGTCGTTCGGCGGCTTCGAGCACCGTTGCGTAGAACCGGCCACCTGCCTGCTGGTTGAGGGTGCCCAGGGAGACCAACACCCGTCGGCGCTCCGGGTCCAGTCGCTGCCAAGGGAAACCGGGTACGGCCGGCCGGGCCCCGAAAGCGGGTCCGACGAACGCGAAGTGGGCGGGGAACCCCGCCCCGGCGCCCACGAGTTCGGGAGTCGAGAAGACGATCACCAGCCGCTCGGAGAACCGCGGGTCCCAGTCCGGCTCCGGCAGCCCGCACGCCGAGAGGAAACCGGCGATCTGCCCGGAGACCCACTCGCCGACCTTGGGGAAGTCCGCGAAGGGCCGGGTCAGTTCGGCCGACGTACTGGCCGAGGTGGCCCAGGGGATCCCGAGCCGGCGGGCGACCACCGGTCCGGCCAGCGCCTGCTGGTCGGCGACCAGCAGATCCGGTGCGAAGGCGTGCGCCGCCTCCGTCACCCCCCTCACCATCGCCAGGGCCAGCGGTACCAGCGCCTCGGCCCACAGGAAGCGCAGTGCCCCGACCCCGCGCAGATCGCGCCAGCGCTCGTGCAGGGCCGCGTAGCCCCCGCCCGCCTCGTCCCCGCCCGCCTCGTCCCCGGCCGGCAGGATCCGGGCGTGCGCGGGCAGCAGCCGGGACAGCGCCCCGGCCGGCCCCGTCCAGGCGACCTCATGCCCGCGGGCGGCCAGTTCGGCGCCGACCGCCACCGTAGGGTTGACGTGCCCCGCCAGCGGCGGAACGGTGAACAGCACCCTCATCGGACCAGCGCTCCCGTCCGCGGGGCCGGCGCCGCCGCCCGCCCGGTCCGCGCCGTGCGCGCCGCCGTCGCTCGGAGGTGGGCGAGCACGGTCTCCCGCAGGACCCCGCTGCTCTCCTTCAGCACGTCGTGGCCGAGGTCGGGCAGGATCTCGATCGTGGCGCGCGGTGCACGTCCGGCCAGCTCCACCGCGCCCGGCACCAGTTCGGAATGCTCCCCGCAGATGACCAGCGTCGGGCAGTCCAACCGGGCGAAGTCGGCCGCGGTGAACGTCCGGCTCGCCGCGATGTCGTCGATCAGGCTGGTGCGGTTCAGCAACTGGTCGGCGATCGAGGTCAGGTTGGCGGCCTTGCGCAGGCGCAGGGTGAGCAGCTCGGCGGGGACCGGGCTGTCCTCCAGGCTGAGCGCCGCCGCCGACAGGGTGTCCACCATGTTCTCGACCCAGGCTCCGCTGAGCGGGGGTTCGAGCAAGGTCAGCCCGGCGACGAGGTCCGGACGGGCGAGGGCGGCGTGCAGGGCCAGGGTGGCGCCGTAGCTGTTGCCGACCAGGTGCACCGGGCGGTGCCCGAGGCCCAGCGCACCCAGCAGCGACACGAGGTCCCGCACGGCGCTCCGGCTGTCGTACCCCGTGGCCGGGCGCTCGGTCCGGCCGTGGCCGCGCAGGTCGTAGAGGACGGCCTCGTGGCCCGCCCGGGCCGTCGGGACGGCCAGGGGGCAGTAGAAGGAGGACAGGTTGTCCACGACCAGCCCGTGCAGGAAGACCACCACGGGACGGTCGGGACCGGCGGCCGAGGCCGGCAGCCGCTGGACGTGGAAGCGCAGGGAACCCGCGCAGACGAAGGCCATGGCGGGCTCAGCCGGCCGTTTTCGCGCTGACCGGCGCGCCCGCACGGCCGGCCGCGGCAGTAGTGGGCCCCTCGGCCGCCGGGACCGTCGCCGACGTACGGGCCAGGGAGGCGTGGGTGATCCGGGTGATGTGGGTGACGAGATCACCGACCGACATCGCCAGGATCGAGTCCATGTCCTTCTCGGCGAGGAAGCCCATCAGGTCCACCTCGGAGCCGTAGCGCTGGTGCAGCTGTTCGGCGAGTGCGACGAACTCGATGCTCTCCAGGGCGAGATCCTCGTTGAAGCTCGTACTCATCGTGACCTCCTCCGCGAGAAGGAACTCGTCGCCGAGGATCTCCACGAGCATGCCGGTGATCTCGGCGAGGACGTCAGTGGCCATGGCTGGTCTCCGTGAGGTGGAAGGGGACGGGGGAAGGGGCCGCGGGGTGGGCGGTCCAGGCGACGAGGTACGCGTCGGCCCCGGGTTCGGGGAGGGCGGCGGTACGCACCGGGTGCGCGTGCCCTTCGGGCGACCGCACCAGCAGCCCGCCGGACTCCGGGTCGGGCGAGACCCGCCACTCCCGCGGCCGGCCGCCCAGCCCGGTGCCGCGGGCCTTGGCGGCGGCCTCCTTCGCACACCACAGGGCGGTGAGGGCGGACGGCATTCCGGAGCCGTCGCGGGCGGCCAGGTCCTCGGCCAGAAGCAGTTCGGCCGGCGTGAGCGCGACCCGGATCAGTGCGTCCGGGTCGCCGGTCACCGGCTCGACGTCGATGCCGACGGGCCGGGACGGATCGGCGAGGGCGACGGCCACCCGGTCCTTGTGCGCGATCGACAGCCGGAAGCCGCGGGCCAACGCGCCCCCGGGGACGGGCCGTCCGGCCGGGTCGTTGCCGATGGGGACCTCCACCGGGAACACCGGACCGGCGCCCCCGTCCCAGAGCAGCTGCCGCAGGGCGTCCTTCGCGGCGATCCGGCCCAGCAGCCACGGCGCCCGGGCGCGCGGCGCCAGCCGCTCGTACGCCGTGCGCTCCGCGGCGCCGAGGTAGCGGCGCATCACCAGCTCCTGCGAGGCGGGATCCGTCCAGCGCCGCCGGGCCAGACACCAGCCGGCGGGCCGGGGCTCGCCGATCCCGCACACCTCGGGGGTGAACTTCATCGGCCACACCCGCTCGTCCGCCCCGAAGCGGCGGTACGTCCAGCCGTCGATCGTGGCCCACACCCGGCCCGTGGGGTCGAGGAGTTCGAGGTCTCCGCGGACGGTGACCGCGCGGACCTCGCGGATCCGGGCCGTGGCCGTGACCAGGGCGTGCGGCGCGGGCGGGGGCCCGTAGTAGCGGATCCGCTCGATGGAGGCGGGGAACACCAGCCGGTCGACGGGGAGCCGTAGCTGCATCCAGTGCCCGAACAGCTGCCCGGCGGCGTCGAGCAGCGCACCCGGGTCGGGGAGCGCGCGCAGCACTCCCTGGATGCCGTCGGAGCCGACGGTCCGGACCTCGTGGACGCCGGCGAATCGGGGGCCGTGGAACATCCACCGGTCCCGGTACAGGGCCTCGGCGCTGACGGGGGCGGTCCCGGACTCCCGCAGCGGCGTGGTGTCGGGCTCGGGCGGCTGCCCGTGGCCCGGGCCGAACAGCACGACGACGGAGGCGTAGGGGCCCAGCCCGATCCGGATCCGTCCGGGGCCGTCGCCGTGGACGTGGACGTCGACGTCCACGGCGGGCGCGGCAGGGAGCCACCGCAGGGCGCGCACCTCGTCGTAGCCGGTGACGACGGCGCCCGGCGGGGCGTGCCGACGGGCCGCGTCGGCGGCCAGCTCCAGCATGGTCGTCATGGGGACGACCGGGAACCGGTCGGAGTCCTCGGGCCAGCCCTCGGGCTGGAGGTACACGCAGTGGTCGCGTACGTAGGGCATGGCGTCGAGGGACACCCGGAGCCGGTGCGTCCCCGTGGCCCTCCCCGAACCGGCGTGGGACGAGCTGGGTACGCCCTCGCCCGGAGGCGTCCCGGGCGCCGGTCCGTCGAGCGGAGGCCGGCCGGCACCGGCCGGACGTCGGGCGAAGTCGCCGTCGCGACGATCGGCGCCGCCGGGCTGCGGGCCGCCGGGTCCCGGCAGCGCAGCGGCAGCCGCGGGACGTGAGGGTCCCCGGACGGTGGACCAAGCCTCGGTCACCGCCCGGGCCGCCGACCGGGTGTCGTCGAGCACCGCGTCCAGCGCGGACAGCAGCACCGGCCGGTCCGTGTCCGCCGGGGAGGGCGCCGGCCGGTCCGCGGCCGCCGCGGACCGCGGTACCGGGCCGCCCGCCCCCGGTACGGGTTCCGGACCCGGCCTGGAACCGAGACCGCCCACGAGGGACGCCGCCCCCTCACCCAGGCGGACCAGCGGCGAACCGAGGTCCAGGGGGACGGCCCGGTCCGGCGCGGCCGGCGCGGGGCGGGCGGCGGGGGCGGACAGCGCGTCCCATCGTGGTGCGTGCCCCTCGGTCCACAGGGCGGCGCAGGTCCGCCGGAGGGCGGCCGGTCCCGACAGCCGGGGTGAGGACGTGGCCACCGACAGGTGGGGCCGGTCCCGCAGGGTGTCCTCGACGAAGCCCGGCAGGCTGCCCGGCCCCATCGTCACGAAGCTCCGCACTCCCGCCTCCTCGTACAGCCGGAGCGTCAACTCCCGGAACCGCACCGGCTCCAACAGGTGCCGTACGACCAACTCGCGTACCTCGGCAGGCCCTTCCGGGAACGGCGCACACGTCGTCGCCGACCACACCGGCAGCTCCGCGGAGCGCAGCGGCAGCCGCGCGAAGGCCGCCCGGACCTGCCCCAGGTACGGCTCCCACATCGGCGTGTGGAACCCCGAGCGGAAGGGCAGCTCCTGGCCCAGCACGCCCTCCCGCCGCAGCCGCTCCAGGACCTGCGCCACTTCCGCCGGCTCCCCGCACACCACCGACTGGTGCGGGCAGTTGTCGTGGCTGACCACCACCGCGTCCAAGCCGTGCAGCGCGGCCTCCGCCCGCCGCGCGCCGCAGCCCAGCGCCGCGTACACGAGATCGGGGACCTTCAGCGAGCCCGGCCGCAGCGACTCCAGGAAGGAATCGGCCGCCTCCCGCGGGTACATCCCGCCGGCCACCATCGCCGCCCACTCGCCGAGACTGTGCCCGGCCAGCACATCGGCCTCGATGCCGAGTTCCGGCAGGACCCGGGCGTAGAACCGGCCCGTGGCGATGGCGTCCAGCGCCCGTTCCATTAGCTCGGCGCCCCGGCCGAGCCGCGGTCGCTCCAGCCCCGTCAGGTCGGCCACCTCGTCCAGTGCCGGTGCGAACTCCGGTTCCAGGCCGGGGAACAGGAAGGCCGTGCGACCGCCCAGCGGCTCCGGGGTGAACCACACGTCCCCCCGCCCCCGCCAGGGCCGGCCGCGGCCCACCGCCTTCGCGGCGAGCGCGAGGCGCTGCGGCGTCGGCCCCACCACCGCCAGCCGGCACGGCCCGTCGCCGCCGGACGCCGCACCGGCGGCCAGCAGCCGCGCCAGCTCCGCCGGACCGTCCGCGCCGAGCAGCAGTACGTCCTCCCGCGCGCCCGCCCCGACCACCGGTGCGCCCGAGGCCCCCAAGGGCAGGAAGCGCCGTACCGCCTGCGCCGGCGCGGTGGAACCCGGGGCCTCCTCCAGCACGGCGTGCGCGTTGATCCCGCCGAACCCGAACGCGTTGACCCCCGCCCGGCGCGGCTGCGGCCCCCGCTCCCACGGCTCCGCCGCCGTCACCGGGCGCATCCGGGTCCGGGCCAGGTCCGGGTGCGGCTCTTCCACGTGCAGGGTGGGCGGCAGCATCCCCTCGCGCACGGCGAGCGCCGCCTTGATCAGCCCGGCCATGCCCGAGGCCTGCATGGTGTGCCCCACCATGGACTTCACCGAGCCGAAGCCGACCCCGGGTCCCGCAGCCCCGGCTGGGCCGAACACCTGTGCCAGCGTGTCCAGTTCGGCGGCGTCGCCCACCGGTGTGCCGGTCCCGTGCGCCTCCAACAGACCCAGCGCGCCCGGCGCCCGCGGGTCCAGCCCGGCCTCCCGCCAGGCCCGCTCCAGCGCCCGTACCTGGCCGGCGACCAGCGGGCTCATCAAACTGGCTGCCCTGCCGTCCCCGGCCACACCGGTGCCGCGGATCACGGCGTAGATCCGGTCGCCGTCCCGCTGCGCGTCCGCCAGCCGCTTCAGCAGCACCACACCCGTGCCCTCGGACAGCAGGGTCCCGTCGGCCCGCCGGTCGAAGGGGCGGATGCGTTCGCTCGGGCTCAGCGCCCGCAGCTGGGTGAACACGCTCCACAGCGTGGCGATGTGGCAGTGGTGCACGGCCCCCGCGACCACGGCGTCACACCGCCCACCCGCCAGCAGCGCCACCGCCTGGTCCACCGCCAGCAGGGAGGAGGCACAGGCCGCGTCCAGCGTGTACGCGGGGCCGCGGAAGTCCAGTCGGTTCGCCGTCCGGGCTGCGGTGAAGCTCGGCACCAGGCCGATCGACGCGTCGGGCCGCTCCGGACCCAGTGCCTCCTGGAACGCGGAGCGCACCGCCGCGATCCGCCGTTCGCCCAGCTCGGGCGCCAGTTCCCGCAAGGTCTGCGCCAACTGGTGGGCCGTCCGCACCCGTTGGTCGAGTCGGGCGGTCGCCACCCCCATGAACCCGCCGCGCCCCAGCACCACCCCGATCCGGGAGCGGTCGGCGGGCAGCCGGTCCTCGCCCCCCGCGTCGGAGATCGCCTCGGCCGTCGCATGCAGGGCCAGCATCTGGTCGGGTTCGGCCCCTTCCACGGCGGCCGGCATGATCCCGAACCGGGTCGGGTCGAAGGCCGCCAGACCGTCGACGAAACCGCCGCGCCGGCAGTAGAACCGGTCCCCGCGCACGGGCCCGGCCGAGCCGTCGGGGTCGTAGTACACCTCCGGGTCCCAGCGCCCGGGCGGCACTTCGGTGATGCAGTCCGTCCCGGCGAGGAGGTTGCGCCGGTAGGAGGCCAGGTCCGCGGCTCCGGGGAACACCGCACCCATCCCGACGATGGCGGCGTCGGTCGGCCGCGGGCCGCTCCGCTGTCGCTCACTCATGCTCCGCGCCCTCCTGAGCCATCAGGACCACCTGTACGTCGCTCCCGTAGGCGAGTTCGGCGAGGAACGCGGCCGTCCCGGCCTCCGGGGTGATGAGCGGGATGCCGCGCCGGGCGTACGCGCGCTCCAGCTCGGGGGTGACCATTCCGCCCGCGCCGGCCGCCCACGGGCCCCAGTCGACGGAGAGCACCCGGCCCGGGAAGGTGTCGGCCCAGGAGAGGGCGAGCCCGTCGAGGGCGTCGTTCGCTGCGGCGTAGTCGCTCTGCCCGCGGTTGCCGTACACCCCGGCGACACTGCCGAACAGGGCCAGGAAGGCGGGTGCGGGGGCGCTGCCGTGTTCGGCGGCCGCGGCCGCCAGGTGCCTGGCGCCGGCCACCTTCGTGGTGAACACCTCGGCGAACGCCGCCGGATCCTTGTCGCGCAGCAGCCCGTCGCGCAGGGTCCCGGCGCCGTGCACGATGCCGTCGAGCCGGCCGTGCCGGGCCCGTACGCCGGCCACGACGGCCCGTACGGCCTGCGCGTCGGTCACATCGGCGCAGTGGTAGCGGACGGATGCGGCGGCGGTGGCGAGGGCGCTCAAGGTCGCCCGGACCTCGCGCTCGGCCAGGATGCGGGAGGCGGCGGCCTCGATCTCGGCCGGGGTGCGCAGGCCGTTGGCGATGAGGGCCGCCCGCAGTGCCACCCGGTCGCCGGCCCGTGCGAACTCGTCCTCCTGCGCCGGTGGTTCGGGCGTCCGCCCGACCAGCTCCACGTGGCATCCCGAGGCGCGGGCCAGTGCGAGCGCGATCCGGGCGGTGATGCCCCGGGCGCCGCCGGTGAGCAGCACCACCGAGTCGGGGCCGAGGGGTGGTGTCCCTCCGGGGGCGTCGCGGAGCGGCGCGGGAACGGGTCGACGGGTCGCCCGGGCCCCGTCGGCGGTGTGACCGACCGAGGCGAGCCCTTCAGCAGCATCCGAACTCAGCTCGGCGATCAGCCGGAGGGCGGACTGCCGGGGGTCCTCCTTGGGGTCGAGGTCCACGGCGCGGACGAGGGTGGCGGGGAACTCCAGGGCGGCGCTTCGGGCGAAGCCGTGCAGCCCCGTTCCCGGGGTGGAGCCGAGGAGCAGCCGGGGCACGCCGGAGACGAGGGCGCGCTTGAGCCGCGGGAAGGCGGCGGGCAGAACGGCCTCGTGACCGGGCCGGAGCGCGCAGAGGTCGACGAGGCCGTCCAGCGCGGCCCCCGCTCCCGCCGGGGCACCCGCCTCGGTGTCCGGGTCCGCGGGGCCGTCGTCATCGGGACCGGTCCCGGTCCCGGTCCCGGCACCGACGGGCACCGTGACCGCTTCGGCCCCGTGGTCCCGCAGTGCCCGGCCGAGCGCGAGGGCGACTCCCTGGCCGTCCTCGACGACCCCGATCCGAAGGCCGCGCAGGCCACCGGGCTCCCCGGCGGCGGGGCCGAGGGCGATGGTGTCCACCCGCCACCGGCGGACGGGGCTGGGTGCGGGAGCCGGTTCGGCCGGTCCTCCGGTGTCCGCGGCCCCCGCGGGCAGGCCCGGGGGGCGTTCGGCGGGATGGGGAGCCGCGGGCGCGTGGCCCGTGCCGGGAGCGTGCGCCGTGATCCAGTCGACGATGCCGCGCAGGGTCTTGATGCGGGACAGCTCCTCGACCGCCGGCTCGGCGGATCCGCCGGGGTCCCGGGGCAGCCCGATCCGGTCGGCGAGGGCGCCGATGATCTCGACCCGCTTGATGGAGTCGATGGAGAGGTCGGCCTCCAGGTCCAACTCGGGGTCGAGCATGTCCCGCGGGTATCCGGTCCGGGTGTGGACGATCTCCAGTACGGCGTCCATCACCTCATCGGCGGACCCCACCGCGACCGGCGTCACGCGGCCGCCGTGCGCATCCGCTTCGACCGGGCCGGGCAGGACCGTGGTGCCCGTGGCGTAGTCGGGCGGCGTCGCCGGAGCCGACGGTCCGGCCGGTCCGGCAGCGGCCGTGCCGACGGCAACCGTCGGCCGGTGGCCGTTCGTAGCGGTTTCAACGGCTCCCGGCCAAGCCCGGGCACCCCTGTCCTCATGCCGGGACGGAACCGGAGCGGCCCCCAAGTAGTCCAGCAGGACGGCTCGTTGGGCTTCGACCAACTCACGGGTGACGCGCAGGTACTCCAGTACCGCCTGCTGGCGGGGGTCCTGCGCAGGATCGAACGCGGCCGCGGGGGCTGCGGCCGGGGCGGATGCCGCGGGCAGCGCCGGCGACGGCTGTGGCGCGAGCGACGGGTGCGGGGCGGCGCCGGGCGCGGCCTCGGGCACGGGGGCAGCGGGCGGCGCGGGCGGTGTGATGCGGCGCGGTGGCCGGAGGCCGCCCGGGACCGGGGTGCCCGCCGAGGTCCGGACCAGGTGGCCGTCCACCAGCCAGCCGGGGCGGCGCGGGGCCCGCTCCGGGAGGCGGGACGTGCGCCCGCGGAACAGCGCTTCCGGGCTGACCGCGACCCCGGCGGCGACGAGTTCGGCCAGCGCCGAGACCAGCCGGACCAGCCCGTGCTCGCCCGGCACGTCCAGCGGGACCACCGTGTGCGGGCGGCCGCGCAGGATCCGGCCCACCAGGCCCGAGAGGACCCGCCCCGGCCCCGCCTCCACGAAGGTGCGGACACCGGCCGCGTACATGGCCTCGACCTGGTCCGTGAACCGGACCGGCTCCGCGACCTGGCGGGCCAGGAGCCCCCGCACGGCATCCGCGCCGGCCGGATACGGGGCGGCCGTCGTGTTCGACCAGACCGGGACGGCGGCGTCGGCAACCGCCGTCCCGGCCAGCTCCGTCGCCAGGACGGCCGCCGCATCCGCGACCACCGGGCTGTGGAACGCGCAGGCCACCGTCAGCGACTGCGCCTCGAATCCCGCCGTGCGCAGCGACTCCACGGCCGCGGCGACCGCGGCCGTCGGCCCCGAGATCACGCACTGTCGCGGGGCGTTGTGGTTGGCCACCACACACCCGGCGCGCACGATGATCTGCCGGACCTCCTCCGGCGCGGCCGACACCGCCGCCATGGACCCCGGGTCGGTCCCTGCCGCGGCCACGATCGCCTCGGCCCGGCGTGCGCTGAGTCGCAGCAGGCCCTGCACGTCGTACGCCCCCGCCGCCCAGAGTGCGGTGAGCTCCCCGTACGAGTGCCCGGCCACGTGGTCCGGCCGTACGCCCAGCCGCCCCAGCAGCAGATGGGCCGCCGCACCGGCCAGCCCGAGGGCCGGCTGGGCCACCCGGGTGTCGGTGACCGCGGCCCGCTGGGCGGCCCGCTCCTGCGCCGTGAAGGCCGCCGGCGGGAACACGGCCGAGACCACCGCCTGCGGGGCCCCGTCCAGCAGCCCCCGCAATCCGGGGAACGCCGTGAACAACTCGCCGAGCATGCCGACCCGTTGACTGCCCTGGCCCGGGAACAGGAACGCCACCCGGCCCGGATCCGCCGACTCCTCCCGTACGTGCACCCCCTCGCCCGCGGTGAACCCCCGGGCCCGCTCCAGCCGGGCCGCGAGCTCGTCGAGATCGCCGGCCACGACCGCCACCCGGACCGGACCGGAGTCGGCGCACACCTCCGCAGCCAGGTCGCGCAGTGCCCACGGCCGCCCGGCGGCGTCGTTCTCCTCAAGGCGCGCCGCGAGCCGGGCCATCGCCCGCCCCACCGCCCGCCGGTCCTCGCCGCGGAAGCAGAACAGTTCGGCCGGCCAGTCCTCCCGGCCCTGCTCCGGTTCCTCGGCACCTGCGTAACCGGCCAGTACCGCGTGGTAGTTGGTGCCGCCGAAGCCGAACGCGCTCACCCCGGCGATCCGCCGCTCCGCGGGCACCGTCCACGGCCGGGCCTCGGTGTCGAAGACGAACGGGCTGGCGTCGGCCCGCCAGGCCGGGTTCGGTCGCTCGATGTGCAGGGTGGGCGGCCGGACCCCGGCGTGCACCGCCCGGGCCGCCTTGATCAGCCCGGCCAGGCCCGCCGCGCACTTGGTGTGCCCGAGCTGCGATTTCACCGAGCCCAGCGCGCAGGTGCCCACCCCGGCCCCGGCCGCCGTGAACACCTCGTTCAACACGCCGAGTTCGGTGCTGTCGCCGACCACCGTGCCCGTACCGTGCGCCTCGACCAGGCCCACCTGGCGCGGCGAGACGCCCGCCCGCGCATAGGCCCGCTCCAGGGCCCGCCGCTGCCCTTCCGGCCGCGGCGCGGTCAGCCCTAGGGAACGGCCGTCGCTGGACGCCCCCACCGCCTTGATCACCGCGTAGACGCGGTCGCCGTCCCGCTCCGCGTCCGCCAGCCGCTTCAGGACCAGCGCGCCCACCCCCTCGCCGAGCGCGATCCCGTCGGCGGCGGCGTCGAAGGGCCGGCAGCGCCCGCCCGGCGACAGGGCGCGCACCGAGGCGAACAGCAGGTAGTCGTTGATCCCGTTGTGGACGTCGGCGCCCCCGCACACCACCATGTCGCTGTCGCCGTCCCGCAGTTGGCGACAGGCCAGGTCGAGGGCGGCCAGCGAGGAGGCGCACGCGGCATCGACCGTGCAGTTCGCACCGCCGAGGTCGAGCCGGTTGGCGACCCGGCCCGCGATCACGTTGGCGAGGATCCCGGGGAAGGAGTCCTCGGTCAGCCGGGGCAGCTGCTCGTCCAGGCCGGGCGGCAGCTCCCCGAGGTAGGCGGGGTGCAGCGCCCGCAGCCCGTACGCGCCCGCCAGTTCGGTGCCGGCCTCCGCCCCGAAGACCACCGAGGTCCGCGCGCGGTCGAACTCCCGCTCCTTGCCGTACCCGGCATCGCCGAGGGCCCGCGCCGAGATCTCCAGGGCCAGCAGCTGCACCGGCTCGATCCCGGCCAGCGAGGACGGCGGGATGCCGTGCGCGAGGGCGTCGAACGGGACGGGGTCCAGGAAGCCGCCCCAGCGCGAGGGGGTCCGCTCGCCGGCCCGCGCCGGATCGGTGTCGTAGTAGAGCGCCGGATCCCAGCGATCGGCCGGAACCTCGGTCACCGCGTCGCCCCCGGCCAGGATCTGCGCCCAGTACGCGGGGAGGTCGGGTGCGCCCGGGTAGGCGCAGGCCATCCCGACGATGGCGACGTCGAGCGGGTCGGCCCGGTCCGGGGACTGCGCCCCCGGGCCGCGGGCCGCGAGTGCCGCGGCCCGCCGCTCCAACAACTCCGTCGCCCCGTCGGTCACCTGGGCGTGCAGTGCGGCGACCGTAGTGGTGGCGGTGCGCAGGGTGGCGGCCTGACCCAGCATGAACAGCCCGTCCGCGTACTGCCGTTCCTGGTCCACCGGCTCCAGCTTCGCCCCGCCCCGGCGCAGCCCCTTGCTGGCGATCCGCAGCCGCCCCAGGTTCAGCCGCTCCAGCTCCTCCCACACCTCGCGCGGCTCGGTCCCGCTCCCGGCGAGCCGTTGCCGGGTCGCCTCGAAGGCGTGGGCGTACGGCGTGTCCGCGCAGCGTGTGGCATGGCCGGGCGCGGTGTGCAGCAGAACGGTCCGCGAGCAGTCCACGGCCGCCTGCTGGAACCGGGGCGTGACCGCGCCCGCCGCCACGGCCTCCTCGGTGAACAGGTAGGCCGTGCCCATGAGTACGCCCACCCGCGCGCCCCGTTCGGCCAGCGGGGCGGCTGCCGCGACCGCCATGGCCGCGGAGCGCCCGTCGTGGATCCCGCCGGCGAACAGCACGTCGAGGGCTTCCGGTTCGGGGCTGGCGAGCAGGCGCTCGATCTGCTCCTCCCACAGCGGGAAGGAAGCGCGCGGACCGACGTGGCCGCCGCACTCCAGCCCCTCGAACACGAACCGCCGTGCTCCCTCGGCGAGGTAGCGCTCCAGGAGGCCCGGCGAAGGCACGTGCAGATGCGTCAGGGTCCCCGCGGCCTCCAGGGGGGCCGCCTGCGCCGGACTGCCCCCGGCGATGATCGCGTACGGCGGTCTGACGTCGGCCACGGCCGCCAGCTGCTCCCGCCGCAGCTCGGGCGGCGCGAAGCCGAGCAGGCCCACGCCCCAGGGCCGGTCGCCGAGCCGCTCGGCGGCCTCGGCCAGCAGTCGGCGTACGTCCGGCCCCTCCATCACCGCGAGCGCCAGGTACGGGACGCCGCCGGCGGCGGCCACCGCCTCGGCGAAGGCCGCCTGGTCGCTGACCCGGGTCATGGGGCCCTGAGCGACGGGGCGGCCCCGCAGGAGCGGCCGCGCCGACACCGCCGCGGCCAGGTGCCCCGTGATGGCCGCCCGTACGGCCCGGAGCACACCCCCCGTGGTGCGGTGGCGTGCGGCGAGCCGGGCCGCGGCGGCCCCGTCCTGGCCGACGGGCAGCAGCTGCGTGCGCAGGTCCCGGGCCCCGAGCAGGGCCGCGGCCGGGCCGTCCGGCGGGGGCAGGTCGGGCCGTGCGTACACCCGGTGGCCGTCGACCAGCCGGGTCTCGGAGCCGTCCATCGCCCGGATCGCCGCCGCCGCTTCGGCGGGCAGCCCGGCTTCGCCCTCCGCGGTCAGCGCCAGTTGTACGTCGACCAGGACGCCCGCGGCTCCGCCCGCGACGGCCGCGGCCGCCGTGTGCGGGCCGATCCCGCCCCAGGCCACGACCGGCACGTCGATGCCGGGGTCGGAGAGCAGTTGCTGGAGCAGGACGAAGGTGGTGGTCCCGCCCACCCGGCCGCCGGCCTCGTGCCCCTTGGCGAGGACCGCCGCGGCACCGGCGGCCACCGCGGCACGGGCCTCCGCCCGGCCGGTGACCTCGGCCCACACCCGGGGCCGCCCGGCTGCAGCCGCCCAGTCGGCCACCCGCTCCGGGCCGTACTCGGCGGGGTCGGCGAGCAGCACCGTGTCCACCTCGGCCGGCAGCTGCGCCGGCCCGAGCGGGCAGCCCGCGGGCACCCGCACCCCGTAGCGCCGCCGGGGGCCGATCCGGCGGGCGAGCTCCGCGAAGGCGGCCGACGCTGCGTCGGGGTCCCGGCCGAGGTCGAGCAGCCCGAGGGAGCCGGCTCGTTCGGCGGCGATCACGATGCGGGGCTGCGGCTCCTCGAAGGGGCTGAGCGCGACCACCAGGTCGCGCGGGTCGGCGGAGTGCGCGTACGGGTCGTTGGGCTGCGCGTACGGGTCGCTGGGCTGTGGGGACGGCGCGGGCTGGGGGGTCACGGGCGCTCCTCATTGAGTGCTGTGTCACGTGTCGCCGGGCTGCGCAACGGCTGGGCAGGGCGTGGCGGGGCGCCCCCGGGCACACCCCCGGGCAGGCCGGGGCACAGGAGCGAGCCGACGCACAGCGGCGGGCGGGGACACATGGGTGAGCGGGGGTACGGGGGCGAGCAGGGGCACGGGGAAGTTCGGGGCACACGGGTGAGCGGGGCAGCGGGGGAATGCGCGGGCAGCTCCCCGCCGTGCAGGTGGCCGGGCGACCCGCCTGGGTGGGGCGGGCTTGAACATTGGTCAATTCCCCTGGCGCCGGGATGCATCGTGCGGTGGCCGTGCTGCACTGTCAACGGTCATGCGGAGTAAGGTCCTTCACGTACCGGAGGGGCTCCCGGCGTCCAGGGCGTTCCCCTCGCGGGCTCCCGTCAGGCCGCCGACCTGCGGCGTTCCCCCGCCGGCCGGGGATCGCTGGAGCAGGGGCCGGCGCACGAAAGGGTCCGGGGCTCATGCCCGGCCGGTATGCCTCGACACCCTCCGGGCATGAACAGCGGCTCGAATTCGCGCAGTTGTTCACCACGACCCTTACGGGGTCAACCTCGCACGGTTACCGTCCGGTCATGACCCCCACACTCGCGCAGCTTCGTTATCTCGTCGCCGTCGCGGACTGCGGTTCCATCACCGGCGCGGCGGCCTCGGTCTTCGTTGCCCAGTCCGCCCTGTCCCGGGCCGTCCAGGCCATGGAGCGCGATCTCGGCATCGAGCTCCTCGCCCGTCGCGGCAGGGGGGTGGACCTCACCCCGGAGGGCGCCCGGGTGGTCCGGCTGGCCCGTACCGTACTGGACGCGGTGGACGCCATCGACGACATCGGGGTCCCGCACGGCAAGGGCGGACGGACCACCCTCACCCTGGTCACCACCCCCACCCTGGCCCTCGACCTGGCCTCCGAACTGGTCCCGGCCTACACCGCACGCCATCCCGGCGTGCACGTACGGCTCCACCAGCACGACGGTCGGGAGTCCCTGGTGCAGGAACTCCTGGACGGAACCTCCGAGTTGGCCCTGGTCGACCTGCCGGTGGACAAGGAGCTGACCACCCACCACATCCAGGAGCGCGAAGTGGTGCTGGTCTCGCCCCTCGGCGCCAGGCTGCCCGACCCCCTGCCGTTCCGGGTGCTCGACGGCCTGCCGATGGTGCTGCCCACCCCGGGCACCGGGCGGCGCACCGAGATGGAGGCCATGTTCAGCTGCCTCGGCGTGCGGCCCCTGCCCGCGTTCGAGGTCGACGAGCGGCTCGCCTGGGTCACCGGCGTGACCGACGGCCGGGGCTCCCTGATCTGGTACCGGGACGTGGTGCTGCGGGCCTTCGGCAGCCGCGCCGAGATCCGCTCCTTCACCCCTCCGCTCCTGCGCCCGGTGGGCATCGCGCACGCGCGCCGACCGCTGAGCCGGGCCGCCCGGGCGTTCATCGCGCACGCCCGGCACAAGGCCCCGGTCCGGGAGCCGGCGCGCTGACCGGAAGGCGCACCCTTTCGGCCAGCAATGCCGACCGGGCATTGAACGATGCTCAAACGGAGGTGGGTTGGGCCTGGCGACACCATCTGATGTGCCCTCACATGGTGCGCATGCCTCGACTCCACACACCCCCATGGGCCGCCGCCCTCGCGACCGCGGCCCTCGCCACCCTGCTGCCGGCCACCGCCTGGATGGCCACCGCCGGCGCCGCCACCGGGGGAGCCGTCCCCCGAGCGGCCGCCGTAGCTCCGGCGGCCGCTCCGGAGCGCAAGTGCACGCTGCCCGGTGGCATGGCCGAGCTGAGCGGGCTCGCGATGAGCCGCAAGCATCCGGGCGTCTTCTACGCCGTCAACGACAGCGGCAACACCAGCCAGGTCTTCGCCATCGACTGCACCGGCGCCACCGGCCGGATCAAGGCCACCTACACCCTGTCCGGCGTCGGCAACACCGACTGGGAGGGGCTCGCGATCGGCAAGGACGCGGCAGGCCTCCCGGTGATCCTGGTGGGCGACATCGGGGACAACTTCAGCGGCCGCGCCGAGATCGTCGTGCAGGCCTTCACCGAGCCCGACCAGCTCGCCGACGCCGCAGTGACCCCGGTGAGCTACAGGTTCGCCTACCCCGACGGCCGGCACGACGCCGAATCCCTGCTCGCCGATCCGGTCACCGGCCGGCTGTACGTCGCGAGCAAACTGATCGGCGCGACGGGGCGGTTGTACGGGGCCCCGCTGCCGCCGCAGACCGATCGGGTCAACACCCTCACCGCCGTCCGCTCCGGCCCGGTCTTCGCGACCGACGGAGCCTTCTCCCCGTCGGGTGCTTCGTACACCCTGCGCAGTGGCGGCCCGCTGGGTGCGAACACGGCTTCCGTGTACGACGCCGCCGGGACCAAGCTCGCTGACGTGGCCCTGCCCGCGCAGCCGCAGGGTGAGACGGTGACGTACTTCGACTGCACCAGCCTGCTCGTCGGGTCGGAGAGCGACACGCAGATCTGGCGGGTCCCGCTGCCGCCGGAGGCCACCCCGGGCTGCGACGGCACGCCGACCCCCACACCCACCCCGACTTCCACGCCCACGCCCACGCCCACGCCCACGCCGACCCCGTCTCCCGGTGACCTGAAGCTCGCGAACCCCGGCCCCCAGACCTGCAAGTTCAACCAGCCCTGCACCATCCAACTCACCGCCACCGGAGGCAAACCAGCCCTGCACTACACCGCCACCGCACTCCCCTACGGCCTCACCATCGACCCCAACACCGGCCGCATCACCGGCAAACCATGGAGCAACGGCACCACCCAGATCAACGCAACCGCCACCGACACCACCCACACCACCGCCACCACCACCTTCCCCCTCACCGTCAACTGGTTCTGAACCGCAGCCCCGCGAGGCGTCCGTCAGTATCAGTACACGTCGCGGGCGTACCGCTTCTCGGCGGAGAGCTGCTTCAGGTACGCGGCGGCCTCGTCCTCGGTCAGGCCGCCGTGGGCCATGGCCGCGTCGCGCAGTGCCCGGTCCACGTCCTTGGCCATCCGGCTCGCGTCGCCGCACACGTAGAAGTGGGCGCCGTCCTGGAGCCAGGACCACAGCTGGGCTCCGTGTTCGCGCATCCGGTCCTGGACGTACACCTTGGTCCGCTGGTCACGGGAGAAGGCCAGGTCGAGGCGGCTGAGCGTGCCGTGCCGGTGGAGTTCCTCCAGCTCCTCGCGGTAGTAGAAATCGGTGGCGCGGCGCTGTTCTCCGAAGAACAGCCAGTTGCGGCCGTGGTGGCCGAGTGCGCGGCGGTGTTCGAGGAACCCCAAGAACGGCGCGACGCCCGTGCCCGGCCCCACCATCACGGCCGGTGCGTCCGGGTCGGCGGGCGGCCGGAAGTGTGCCGCGCGCTGGACGAACAGCGGTACGGGGCAACCCGGTTCGGCATCGGCGAGGAAGGTGGAGGCCACGCCCTTGCGGTGGTGGCGCCGCGGGCCCTCGTAGCGCAGGACCGAGACGGTCAGGCTGACCTCGCGCGGGTTGACGAGGGGGCTGGAGGATATGGAGTAGAGGCGAGGCTGGAGGCGCTTGAGGCGCTCGGCCCACTCCTGGGCGCTGAGGCGGACCGGGAACTCGGCCAGGACGTCCACGGGCTGGCGCCCCCAGATCCACCGGGCGAGACCGTCCTTGTTGTCGGGGCGCGTCAGCTGCCTGAGCCGGCGGTCGCCGGTGTGCTCGGTGACGAAGCGCAGGAGGTCGGGCGTGACGCGGGTGATGTCCAGGTGCCGGTGCAGTGCACGGGCGAAGGGCATGGGGTCGTGCCCGGGCACGGCGACCTCGGCATCCGCGGCCAGACCGGTGGCGGCCAGCCATTCCGTCACCAGGTCGGGGCAGTTGACCGGCTGTACGCCGAGCGCGTCGCCCGCCTCGTACGCGGGGCCGTCCTCACCCAGGTCGAAGGTGAACCGGCGGACCTCCTTGGTGGCGCCGGGCAGGCTGAGGAGCCGGTTGCCGGACAGCCGGGCGGTGTGCGGCGAACCCTTGCCCGGTGCGGCTCGCGGCCGGGGCTCCTGCGCGGCAGCAGCCGGCTGCGGGTCGGCCGAGAGGGCGCCGCGGACCTGCTCCGGCCATCGGTCGGCCGCCTCCTCGTAGTCGGGCTCGCAGTCCACGCGGGGCAGGAGGCGCCGGGCTCCGAGTTCTTCCAGGCGCTGGTCGAGCCGGCGGCCGTGGCCGCAGAAGGCGTCGTACGAGGAGTCGCCGAGGGCGAGGACCGCGTACCGCACGTCCTGGAGCCGGGGTGCGTCGGCCGCGTCGAGGTCCTCCCAGAACGCAGCTCCGTTGTCCGGGGCGTCGCCGTCGCCGAAGGTGCTGGTGACGACCAGCAGGTCCGTGCCGGGGGTGAGGGAGGCGGGGAGGCGGTCGGCCATGCTGTGCACGGTCGCGGCAGTGCCGCCCTCGGACAGCGCGGCCGCGACGGAGGCGGCGAGCTCCTCGGCGTTGCCCGTCTGGGAAGCCCACAGGACCACGGTCTGGCGGGTCGGCGCGGCCGGTCCGGGGGGAGCGGGTGCCACGGCGGGTGCGGGTGCGAGCGCGGGTGTGGTGGCGAGGGCGGTCGCCGTACGCGAGTACGTGCCGGCGAGCACCCCGTCGACCCAGAGCGAGTGCTCGGCTTCGAAGGGTGCGCCCGCCGGGAGTAGCGGGACGTCCGTGGCGGGCGGGGTGGTGGCGAGCCCGGCGAGGAATCCGGCGAGGTACTGGCGCTCGCGGTCGGAGAAGGCGGGCGGGGTGTGCCCGTCGAGTCCGAACAGCGAGGTGAGGACGGCGACCGAGGGCGTCTTCCGGGCGGTCACGGGGTGCGCCACGGTCATCGCGGTACCGCCCGGGCCGGTCCCGTCGATCGAGGCGGCGCCAGGGCCGGCCCCCGATCCGGAACGCGTACCGGCTTCGGATGCGCCGGCCGCGGATGCGCCGGCGGGTGCGGTCACGGCGACCGGGACCCGGGTCCTGGCCAGTGTCACCGCGCACATCTTGAACTCCGGCTGGAAGGAGAGGGGGTCGACGGCGTCGTTGGTGACGGCGTTGACGCTGAGGTATTCGCCGAACAGGTCGTTCCAGTGGAACGGGGCGAAGCAGTTCCCGGGCCGGACCCGGTCGGTGACCACGGCCGGCAGCACCGCCCGGCCGCGCCGCGAAGCCACCTCCACCGCGTCGCCCTCCGCGATGCCGAGCGCTTCGGCGTCCTGCGGGTGGATCTCCACGAACGGCCCGGGGTTGAGCTTGTTCAGCTTGGCGACCTTGCCGGTCTTCGTCAGGGTGTGCCACTGGTGCTGGAGCCGGCCGGTGTTCAGGACGAACGGATAGTCGTCGTCGGGGAGTTCGGCGGCCTGGAGGTGCGGACGGGCGAAGAAGGAGGCCCGCCCGGAAGGCGTCGGGAAAACCAGCCTCGGCCGGCTGCCGTCCGGGCGCTCGACCAGGTTCTGGCTGACGCCGTCGTTGAGGTAGCGGACCGGGTTGCGGTCCGGTCCGCCCGGCGCGGCCGGCCATTGCACCGGGCCGGTGCGCAGCCGCTCGTACGTGACTCCGCGCAGGTCCCAGCCGGTCTTGGGGTTCCAAGCCCGGCGCAGCTCCTCGAACACCTCCTCGGCGCAGCCGTACGTGAAGGCCTCGGCGAATCCCATCGCGCAGGCGACGCGGGCGATGAGCTGCCAGTCGGGCAGGGCCTCGCCGGGCGGGTCGGCGGCCTCCCGGACCAGGGTGAGGTTGCGCTCGGAATTGATCAACACGCCGTCCGACTCGGCCCACAGGGTGGCGGGGAGCACGATGTCGGCGTAGGCGTTGGTCTCGGTCTCTGCGAACACGTCCTGGGTGATAACCAGTTCGGCGGTCTCCAGGGCCTTGATGACGGTACTGCGGTTGGCCACGGAGGCGACCGGGTTGGTGCAGATGATCCAGCACGCCCGTATCTCGCCGTCCGCCATCTTCTCGAACATGTCGACGGTGCCGCGTCCGACGTCGGTGCGCAGTGTGCCTTCCGCCAGGCCCCACAGCTCCTCGGTGAAGCGTCGGTCCTCGTCGACGAGGACCGAGCGCTGGCCGGGCAGTCCCGGCCCCATGTAGCCCATCTCCCGGCCGCCCATGGCGTTGGGCTGGCCGGTCAGCGAGAAGGGCCCGCTACCGGGACGGCAGATCGCCCCGGTGGCCAGGTGCAAGTTGACCAGGGCGTTGGTGTTCCAGGTGCCGTGGGTGGACTGGTTGAGGCCCATGGTCCAGCAGCTCATCCACTCGCCCGCCTCGCCGATCCAACGGGCGGCCGTACGGATGTCCGCCTCAGGGATGCCGGTGATCTCGGCGACCTTCGCGGGCGGGTAGTCCTCCAGGAAGGCGGGCATGTCCGCCCAGCCCTCGGTGTGTTCGGCGATGAAGGCCGGATCGGTCCAGCCGCCCTCGACCAGCAGGTGCAGCAGGCCGTTGAGGAGCGCCAGGTCGGTTCCCGGCCGTATCTGGAGGAACAGGTCCGCCTTGTCGGCGGTGGCGTTGCGCCGGGGGTCGACCACGATCAGCTTGGCGCCGGCGGACTTGACCCGCTCCATCATCCGCAGGAAGAGGACGGGGTGGCAGTCGGCCATGTTGGAGCCGATCACGAAGAAGGCGTCGGCCCGCTCGAAGTCCTCGTACGAGCCCGGCGGCCCGTCGGCGCCGAGCGAGAGCTTGTAACCGCTGCCGGCGCTCGCCATGCACAGCCGCGAGTTCGACTCGATCCGGTTCGTCCGCAAGAACCCCTTGGCCAGTTTGTTGGCCAGGTACTGGGCCTCCAGCGACATCTGGCCGGAGACGTAGAGGCTCAGCGCGTCGGGGCCGTGTGCGTCCAGGACGGCGCGCAGGCGCTCGGCCGTGCGGGTGATGGCCGCGTCCACGTCCACCGCGGTGGGCTCGGCGCCCCGCTCCTCCCGCACCAGGGCGGTAGCCAGCCGGCCGGGCGCGGCCAGCATGTCCGCGTGGGTGGCGCCCTTGGTGCACAGCCGCCCGGCATTGGCCGGGTGCTGCTTGTCGCCGCTGGCCTTGGTCACCGTACGGCGGCCGTCGCCGCCCCGGGCGATGTCCAGGACGATCCCGCAGCCGACGCCGCAGTACGAGCAGACCGTCCGTACGCGCCCGGTCGCCGCTTCCACCTCGGACACAGGAGACCCCCTCGGAGAACACCGGCCGACCCCCCAGATCACCGGGCGCCGCGGCCGTGTGCAGGTCGATCCCGTGCAGCCCAACGTAGAAAGTCCCTGTTGCGCACATGTGACGGGAGGTATTGCTCCGGGGTTACAAGGGGCTGCTCAGGTGCCCTCCCCGGCCGTGAGGTGAGCCTCTGCGTCTTCACGCCGTCACGCCGTCACGCCGTCACGCCGTCACGGCGCGCGGTCAGCCGTGCCAGATCTTCTCGTACGCCTGCTGGTAGCCCCGGGGGTCCCATGAGGTGTCCCCGGCGCTGTTCTCGCCCGTGGCGATGTGGACGGGGGCGACGTAGTCGCTGGCGGGCCGCCCGGCGAAGGCGCGGTTGAACTCGTCGACGATCTGCCAGCCCTGCTGCGAGAGGGGCTCCGGGACGGTGGCGGCCTGGTACTGCTTGCTGTTGATGCGTCGGAAGGCGGAGGGGTCACCGTCGCCGGCGCCGATGTTGTAGGGCGGTCCGGCGCCGGGCTTGCCGGCGGCGCGGAAGGCCGGGGCGGCATCGTCGAAGTAGAGGTCGTTGATGGCGACGGAGTACGTCCACTTCTTCCCGAGGCGGGACAGCAGCGAGGAGACCTCCTGGGGGGTGCGCCGGCTCGCGTCCGGGATCGGGATGTTCTTGTGCGCGAGGAGCTGCACGCCGGGACATGCGGCGAGCCGCTGCTCGATCAGCTTGGACTTCGTACCGGCGAACGGGATCGAGTCGTCCGTGAAGACGACGACCCCGGCGGCGCCGTCGGACCGGGCGATCACCCAGTCCGCACTGGCCTTCGCCACCTCCTCTACCTTCGTGGTGACGTTGGTGAACAGCCGCGGGTTCGTGCTCGGGCCCGGGGCGCTGACGGCATGCCAGCCGATGAGCGGGATGCCCGCGGCCTCGGCCCGGGCCACCTGCTGTGAGGTCAGCCGGGGATCGAAGCCGCCGATGACGATGCCCGAGGGCTTGAGGGTGACGGCCTGGCCGAGTGCCGCCTGGATACCGGCCGGGGTGCCTTCCCCGTCGATCACCCGGACGTTCCAGCCGATGGCCTGCGCCGCCTCCCGGACGCCCTTCGCCACGCCGGCGACCCCGGGGTTGGTCATGGTCTGCGCGACGTAGACGAGGGACTTGCCGGGTACGGCCGCGGGGCCGGTGGTGGGGCCGTTCCACGAGGTGTCGGGGCTCTCGGCCCGACGGACTGCCGCCTCGGCCTCCTGGAGGACGGCCGGGCAGCCGGCGGCCGTGGGGCCGGTGGCGTTCGACGCGCCGCCGCCCCCGCAGCCGGCGACGGCGGCCGCTGCCAGCAGGGCTGCGGCTGCGGGGGCGGTCTTGCGGTTCGGGTACACGGTGCTCCTGAGGCTGGTGTGCGCGGGGAGGTGGTCAGGGGGAGCCGTCGTCGGCCGCCGCGGCAGCCCGCTCCGCAGGTGGTCCGTCGGGCGGCACGGCGGCACCGGTGCGCAGCCGCCGGCGGGCCGAGTAGCCGGCCAGGCCGACCGCGATGAGCAGCGTGCCGCCGTTGAACAGCGGGGTGGCCCAGAACTCGGCGCCGAGCTGGCCGATCCCGGCGAGCCCCACGGCGAGCACGGTCACGGCTACGAGGGTTCCGACGGCGTTGGCGCGGCCCGGCTTGATCGCGGTCGAGCCGAGCAGGGCGCCGACGAACGCGGGCAGCAGGTAGTCCAGGCCGACGCTCGGATTGCCGATCTGCTGCTGCGCGGCGAGCAGCACTCCGGCGAAGCCGACGACCGTGCCCGAGGCGGAGAAGGCGTAGACGCAGTACCGGTGCGTGGGGATGCCGATCATGGCGGCGGCACGGGGGTTGGAGCCGATGACGTACAGGTACCGGCCGAACGGCAGCCGCTCCAGGACCAGCCACAGCACGACGACGAGGCCCAGGACGTAGAAGGCGGGCAGCGGCAGGCCCAGGAACCGGGAGTCGTAGATGCCGGTGAAGGCGGCCGGGAGACCGTCGGGGCCGGGCACGATCCGGCTCCCGTCGGTGATCCAGCCGGTGACGGCGTACATCATGCTGCCGGTGCCGAGCGTGGCGATGAAGGCGTCGATGCGGGCGAACTCGACGATGACGCCGTTCACGGCGCCGGCCAGTGTCCCGCCGAGGACGACCGTGAGGCAGGCGAGCGGCCAGGGCCAGCCCTCGTCGACGATGAGGTACAGCACCATGACGTGCGCCAGGCCCAGGCCGTAGCCGATGGACAGGTCGAACTTGCCGCCCGCGATGCAGATCGTCGCACCGAGCGCCATGACGGCCGTGATGGACTGGGTGGAGAGGATCGAGGAGACGTTGTCCCGGGTGGGGAAGGTGTCGGGCAGGGCGACGGAGAAGATCAGGAAGAGCAGGGCGGTGAGGGCCAGGAGGCCGTACCTGCCGAGGAAGTGCGCGTGCAGGTGGCCGGACCGGGCCCGGCGCGACGATTCGGTCGATGGGGGCGATGGGGACGAGGAGGGTGAGGAGGGCGAGGAGGACGAGGGGGTCACCGGACCTCCGTGCTTCCCGTGATCGCGGGCAGGGCCGAGGCGGTGCGGGTGAGCTCGGTGACGCTCAGGGCCTCGCCCGTCAGTTCGGCCACCACGCTCCCGCGCCCGAACACCAGCGCCCGGTGGCACACCTCGGCGACCTCCTCGAAATCGGTGGAGATGAGCAGGACCGCCAGGCCGGCGGCCAGCGCTTCGTCCAGGAGCCGGTGGATCGACGCCTTGGCGCCGACGTCCACGCCGGCCGTCGGCTCTTCGAGGATCAGCAGCCGCAGCTCCCCCCGGAGCCGGCGGCCGACCATGACCTTCTGTTGGTTGCCGCCGGACAGGGTGGCGATCGGCACCTCGCTGTCGTGGGGAACCACCGAGAACCGGTCGATCAGGGCGGTGGCCTCGGCTCGCTCGCGCCGCGGAGCGATCCAGTGCCAGGCCGGCACACCGGCTGCCCGGGGATTGGCCAGGAAGTTCTCCCGTACCGTCAGTTCCGCGGCGACGCCCTCCTCCTGCCGGTTGGCGGCCACGAATCCGACACCGCGGGCGAGGGCGGCGGCGACCGTGCGCGGACGGTACGGACGTCCTTCGAGCAGCGCCCGCCCGCCGAGCATCGGCAGGGCGCCAGCGAGGGCGCGGCCGAGGTGCATGTGCCCGGCCCCGGTCAGACCGACCATGCCGAGGAGCTCGCCCGGGCGCAGTTCTAGATCGACGGGTCCGGTGAGTGCAGTCGTCACGCCGTCGAGGCGCAGTACGGGCGGCCGGCGGGCGGGGCCCGTGGGAGCGGCCGCGGGGGCCGCCCGGCGGGCCGGCTCGTGGCCCACGATGTCGCGCACCAGACGGGCCGGGCCGTACGGGGCGAGCGGACCCCGGCTGACGATCTTCGCGTCGCGCAGCACGGCGAAGGCGTCGGCGACCTCGTACACCTCGTCGAGCCGGTGGCTGACGTACAGGATGCCGTGCCCACGGTCCCGCAAGCCGTGCAGGACGTCGAAGAGGCGCGCGCAGTCCGCGGCGGGCAGGGTGGCGGTCGGTTCGTCGAGGACGAACAGCCGGGCCCGCTTCGCCAGGCCGCGGGCGATGGCGACCAGCGAGCGTTCGGCCGGGGCGAGGTCGCCGACACGGGTGCCGGCGTCCAGGTGTCCGGCGACGGTCTCCAGCGCCTCGTCGCAGCGCTCCCGGGTCCGGCGCCAGGAGATCAGGCCGCCGCGGCGCGGATATCCGGTCCCCAGGGCGATGTTCTCGGCGACGGTCATCCAGTCGACCAGGCCGAGGTCCTGGTGGATGAAGGACATGCTGTGGGAGGCGGCCTCGGAGCCGAGCGGGTGCCCGGCCACGGTCACCTCGCCCTCGTCGGCGCGGTGGACTCCGGCGAGCACCTTGATGAGGGTGGACTTCCCGGCACCGTTGGGGCCGAGCAGGGCGAGGACGCTGCCGCCGTGGACGTCGAGGTCGACCGCGTCCAGGGCGACGGTGCCGCCGAACCGCTTGCCCAGACCGCGCATCCGGACCAGGGGTTCCGCACCGGAGCGCGGGGGCGGGCACTCGAAGCTGACGGGAGTGTCATGCACGGACTTCTCCGGGGCCGCCTGGGGACGTTCTTCCAGAAGCGATGAGGACACCGGTGATGCTACTGGGTGGTTTTGTACATATGGGCGATATGTCGCCTCCTGTGCCCCCGATGGTCGAGTCGAGCGGGGCGGACGGCGTCGAGAGGGGGACGGGCCGCCGACCGGTCAGGCCGCGTCCAGAGCGCATTCGGCCCAGATGACCTTGCCGTGGGTGGTGTACCGGGTGCCCCAGGCGTGGGCGAGCTGCGCGACGAGGAACAGGCCGCGGCCGCCCTCCTCCGTGGTGGCCGCCCGCCGCAGATGGGGGGCGGTGCTGCTGCCGTCGGAGACCTCGCAGATCAGCGTGCGGTCGTGGACGAGGCGTACCTGGATGGGCTCGGTGCCGTAGCGCACCGCGTTGGTGACCAGCTCGCTGAGCATCAGCTCGGCGGCGAACGCGAGCTCGTCCAGCCCCCAGTCGGAGAGTTGGCGGGTGGCGGCGGCACGGACGCCGGCGACCTGGGACGGGTCGGCGGGCACGTCCCAGGTGGCGATCCGGTCCGCGGGCACCGTACGGGTGCGGGCGACCAGCAGCGCGATGTCGTCCCCGGGATGCTCGGGTGCCACGGCTTCGATGACCGCCTGGCAGGTGTCCTCCGGCGTGCGGTCCGACCGGGCCAGGGCGCGGCTCAGCTGGTCGAGGGCCACGTCGACGTCGCGGTTGCGGTCCTCGACGAGTCCGTTGGTGTACAGGACCAGCGTGCTCCCCTCGGGCAGCAGGACCTCCGCCGTCTCGAAGGGCAGACCGCCCAGGCCCAGCGGTGGTCCGGCAGGCAGCTCGGGGAAGGTCACGCTGCCGTCGGGGTGGACCAGTGCGGGCGGGGGGTGCCCGGCGCGGGCCATGGTGCACTGTCGCGTCGTGGGGTCGTACACGGCGTAGAGGCAGGTGGCGCCGGCGATGTTGGTGCTGCCGGAGTCGTTGTCCCCGCCTTCCTCCCGGTCCAGGCGCACCAGGAGGTTGTCCAGGTGGATGAGGAGCTCGTCGGGGGCGAGTTCCAGTTCGGCGAAGTTGCGGGCGGCCGTACGCAGCCGGCCCATCGTGGCGGCGGCGTGCAGACCGTGCCCGACGACGTCCCCGACGAGGAGGGCGACGCGGGTCCCGGAGAGGGGGATGACGTCGAACCAGTCGCCGCCCACCCCGGATTCCGAGGGCATGTAGCGGTGCGCGACCTCGACGGCGCCCTGCTCGGGCACGCCGCGCGGGAGCAGGCTCTGCTGCAGGGCCAGGGCCAGGTTGTGCTCACGGGTGTACCGGCGGGCGTTGTCGATGCAGAGGGCGGCGCGGGCCGCGAGTTCCCGGGCCAGCCAGCTGTCGTCGTCCCCGAAGGGTGCCGGGTCCTCAGAGCGGTAGAAGCTGGCGATGCCCAGCAGGACGCCGCGGGCGAGGAGGGGGACGCAGATGAGGGAGTGCACCTTGTGGGCGAGGATCCGCCGGGCGTGCTCGGGCTCCTGGTCGATCCAACCGACGGCTTCCTTGAGGTCGGGTTCCAGCACGGGCCGCCCACTGTCCAGGCACCGCATGTGGGGGGTGCCGGCCCGCAGCCCGACCCGGCCGCCGGCGGGGTAGAAGGGGCAGTCGTCGCGGATGCCGTGGAGCACCGCCCGGTGCAGCTCGCTCCGGGGGTCGGCGGACTCCTCGCCGCGCAGCACCGACTCCGGGACGTCGATGGTGACGTAGTCGGCCAGCCGCGGAACCGCCATCTCCGCTAGTTCCCGGGCGGTGCGGGTCACGTCCAGGGTGGTGCCGATGCTGGTGCTGGCCTCGGCCAGCAGCTCCAGTCGCCGCCGCGCCGCGACGGCGTACTTCCCCACTTCCGGCTCGCCGACCAGCACCAGCCCCCTGACCTTGGCGGGCGGGCGGTCGGCGGCTCCGGTGGCCGCCGGGGCCGGGGTCCGGGAGAGCCCGGGCGGCGGGTGGGGGAGGTCCCCTTGGGGCGGTGCCGGGGGCGGTCCGGGTGGCGGTCCGGCGTGGGTCGGGACGCAGAGGTGGTGCTCCGGCGGCGGCTCACCCGTGAACACGGCCTCGACGACGACGCCCTCCACCCCGGAGCGGCTCTTGAAGGGGCTGCTCAGCAGGGTGACCCCCCGCCCGTGGGGCAGGGAAACCTCTACGGCGGCCCGCTGCGTCGAGCAGATGAGCTCGGTGGCCTTCTCCTTGAGGATCATTTGATCGCCGTGGTCCAGCCCGCTGTCGCCTAGCTCGTCCAGTGCGATCATCGGCCCGTCTCCGGGGGCCGTGCCGTTGCGGGCCAGGTGGCCGGCGTCGAGGTAGGCGCGCAGCAGGGCGCGCTCCCGTGCCGAACGCTGCTCCATCAGCCGCCGCTCGATGGTTTCCGCCGCCCGCCGGACCAGGGCGGCCAGGGCCGGGTCCTCGTAGTTGTGCGGGTACCCGAGGCAGAGGACGCCGACGATGAGCCCGCTCAGCTGGTCCCGGATCGGAGTGGCCGAGCAGGCGTTCGACTGGGAGCGCTGGGCGAAGTGCTCGGCCCCGTAGACCTGGACGAGCCGACGTTCGGCGAGGGCGAGGCCGATGCCGTTGGTGCCCGCGAAGCGTTCGGCGAAGACGAAGCCGGGGACGCTCTGGATCGGGGGGAGGCTGCGGGCGAGGTCGGGTTCCCCGAAGCGGCGCTGGAGCACCGTCCCGTTGCCGTCGGCGAGGGAGACGTTCATCCGGCTGCCGCTGAACCGGGACGCCAGCTCGTCGAGCACGGGTTCCGCGGCGTGGACGAGCCGGCTGTCCGGATCGAAGTCGTCCCGGTAGGGGAGCTCGGTCTGGTCCGGGGAGAGCCCCAGGGACTGGCAGCGCAGCCAGGAGTTCATGATCGGACTGCGTACCCCGTCAGCGACCGGCTCGCCCACCAGGAATCGCTCGCGGGAGCGTGCTGGACCTATCTGCTCTCCCGTGGGCCCCATGCGCATCACTTCCCCTGACCGAGCCCTCGGCGCCGAGCCCCGGCCGCACCGGAGTACCTACACCGAGCAAGTGCTTTCTGAGTATATTCCTACCTATTTCTCCGCATCGTCTGCATCAGAGGATGGCTACCGGATTGACCGGGGAGCCCGTCCCACCGGGCACGTTCAGCGGCGCCACAATGATCATGAACTCGTAGCGCTCCGCTTCGGCGCACGCCTCCGAGAGCGCCTCAAGGTCCAGGTTGTCCAGGAGCGGCACCCCCATGGCGGCGACGGCGAGGGCGTGGACGGGGGAGTGGACGCCCTCGACCGGCGAGGGCCGCAGATCGCTGTCCCCGTCGCCGCCGAGCAGGGCGACGGCACGCTCGGCCAGCAGCGGCACCGCGTCCACGTGGAAGCCCGCGCTCGCGGCGTCGCAGTCCCAGGCGCCCAGCTCCCGGCGGCGGCGGAACCGGCCGGAGCGCAGCAGCACCGCGCAGCCGTCGTCGATCGTCACGCCCAGTGAGCGCTCGGCGGCGAGGACGTCCCGCGCGTGGACCGGGTGCCCCGGCTCAAGCCAGTCGACTCCGAGGCCGGCCGGCAGGTCGAGGAGCACCCCCTTGGTGACGAGCGGGCCGAGCGCCGCCACGGAGCCGAAGCGGGCGCCCCCGGCGTCCACGGCCTCCCGGGCCGGGCGGCCGTCGTACAGTCGCCCCGCGTAGGCGACGTGTGACAGCGCGTCCAGGTGACTCACGCCCTTGCCGTGGTAGTCGACCGCGAGGAAATCCTTGTACGTGGCGGGTTCCGGGGCTTCCACGTCGCCGAGGTCGGACATGTAGTGCAGGGCGGGCTTGCGGTTGTCCGGACCGGGCCGGGTGTTCCAGGGCAGCCCCAGCGGTACCGCGGTTCCGGAGCGGACCAGGGAGGCGGCCCGCCGTACGTGGTCCGGGGTGACCCGGTTCCAGGCGCCGCGGTCGGCCGGGGTCCAGCGGCCCCAGGTGCGGACCGCGGCGAAGATCGCGTCGAACTCCTGGCGGGAGACTTCGTGCGCGGGGCTGCTACTCATCCGGGCTCACCGCTCCAAGGCATTCAAGGTCCCTCCGCCGCGAAGGGGCGGGAGGTCGGCCGGTGTAACGAGCATGCCTGACCGGGAGTCGATGCCGGCGGCACCCACGACGGGTCAAATGTCTGATTTTGCATCAACTTCGCTCCCCTGGGTGGGCGTTCGGGGGCGGCTGAAAGCCGATGGATCGCCCCGTAAACCTCGCGCGCCCCAAGATCGCCGTATCGAGGTAATGGCGACGGCTGAAGGGGCTGACGGGACGCACGGGCGGTTAGTGTGCTCCCGGATCTGGATGGATTGCCCGGATATCCGCCCCCAAATTCTTCTTTCGCCGGTGACGCGCGCCCTCGCATGCGCCGCTCACCACCCTTACGAAGGAGCTTCCGTCCGATGACTGTGGACACCAGCCCGGCGGCGCAGCCCGAAGCGCCCCGGCAGACCAGCCTGGGTACGGCGGCTGCCCGCAACCTCGCCACCACGACCAAGTCCGCCCCGCAGATGCAGGAGATCACCTCCCGCTGGCTGCTCAGGATGCTCCCCTGGGTGGAGACCAAGGGTGGCACCTACCGGGTGAACCGTCGGCTCACCTACACCGTCGGCGACGGCCGCATCGAGTTCGTCCAGGACGGGGCCCAGGTCCGGGTGATCCCCCGCGAGCTCGGCGAACTCGCCATGCTGCGCGGCTTCGACGACGTGGACGTGCTGACCGCGCTCGCCGGCCGGTGCGTCCAGCGCGACTTCCGGGCCGGTGAGGTGCTGGTCGAGCGCGGCACCCCCGCGAACGAGATCCACATGATCGCGCACGGCCGGATCAACCAGACCTCCGTCGGCAAGTACGGTGACGAGGTCGCCGTCGCCGTACTCGCGGACGGCGACCGGTTCGGCGAGCACGCCCTGCTGGACGGGGCCGGCGGCTGGGACTACACCGCCACCGCGGCCACCGCCGGCACCCTGCTCACCCTGTCCCGCTCCGACTTCGCCTCCGTGCTGTCCTCGGCGCCGCACCTCCAGGTCCACATCGAGCAGTTCGGCTCGCTGCCGCACCAGCGGCAGAACAAGCACGGCGAAGCCGAGATCGCGATGTCGGCCGGCCACACCGGCGAAGCCGAGCTGCCCGGCGCCTTCGTCGACTACGAGCTCAAGCCGCGCGAGTACGAACTCTCCATCGCCCAGACCGTACTGCGGGTGCACACGAGGGTCGCCGACCTCTACAACGAGCCGATGAACCAGACCGAGGAGCAGCTCAGGCTCACCATCGAGGCGCTGCGCGAGCGCCAGGAACACGAGCTGATCAACAACCGGGAGTTCGGTCTGCTCCACAACGCCGCCTTCAAGCAGCGGATCCAGACCCACTCCGGGCCGCCCACCCCGGACGACCTCGACGAGCTGCTCTGCCGCCGCCGCGGCTCCAAGCTCTTCCTCGCGCACCCCAAGACGATCGCGGCGATCGGGCGCGAGTTCAATGCCCGCGGGCTCTACCCGGACCACGTCGACCTCGGCGGACAGCAGGTCCCGGCCTGGCGCGGAGTACCGATTCTGCCGTGCAACAAGATCCCCATCAGCAAGGAGAACACGAGCTCGATCCTCGTGATGCGAACCGGCGAGGACAACCAGGGCGTCATCGGTCTGCGCCAGACCGGTCTGCCGGAGGAGTACGAGCCGGGCCTGTCGGTGCGGTTCATGGGCATCGACGAGCGGTCGATCATCTCCTACCTGGTCTCCACGTACTACTCCGCCGCCATCCTGGTGCCCGACGCCCTCGGCGTGCTGGAGAACGTCCAGATCGCCCGCAGGCACGACTAGGACGTGTCCCCGAGTCCTCCCGGAGGACCTGCCCCACGGCCGTGAGCGCCCGGGACCCCGTCCCGGGCCGTCCGGTCCTGCCCGGGGTCCGGAACAGCCAACCACCTCACCAAGGAGTCACGGATGCCCGACCCCGGGCCTTCCCCTCTGCAGTCGAGCCTTCCCGCCGCCGCGGCCCGTTTCGGGGCCCACGGTCACGGCCGCGGCGTCGAGGCCGTCGGCATCTCCCCGCCGGCCCTCCCCGCGGGGCCCCCGGTCCTCCCCACGGGGCCCCGGGTTCGCGCCGCGGACCCGATGGCCGGCGTCCCGACCGTTTCCGCGGGGCCCGCCGTGTCCGAGGTCCCGGAGCGGGCGCCGAACCCCGCCCTGGGGCGGATCCTGCGAGGCCCCAGTGGTCTGGGTACGGCGGCGCTACACCTCGCCCGGCGCGAGGAGCCGCCCGCACGGCCGGAGCCGTCGACGGCGGGCCGGCCGATCCCGGGCCTCTATCACCACCCCGTACCGGAACCCGACCCCGTACGCGTGGAGGAGGTCAGCAACAGGATCAAGACGTGGGCGGTGGACGAGGTCGAGCTCTACCCCCCGGAGTGGGAAGACCAGTTCGACGGCTTCTCCGTGGGCCGCTACATGGTCGCCTGCCATCCGGACGCCCCCACCGTCGACCACCTGATGCTCGCCACGCGGCTGATGGTCGCCGAGAACGTGGTCGACGACTGCTACTGCGAGGACCACGGCGGCTCGCCCGTCGGCCTCGGTGGACGGCTGCTGCTGGCACACACCGCGCTCGACCCCCTCCACACCACGACGGAGTACCAGCCGCAGTGGGCGGAGTCGCTCCACTCGGACGCCCCGCGGCGCGCGTACCGCTCGGCCATGGAGCACCTCCTCCAGGGGGCCACCCCCTCCCAGGCCGACCGGTTCCGGCACGACATGGCCCGGCTGCACCTGGGGTACCTCGCCGAGGCGGCCTGGGCCGAGACGGACTACGTCCCGGAGGTGTGGGAGTACCTGGCGATGAGGCAGTTCAACAACTTCCGCCCCTGCCCCACCATCACCGACACCGTGGGCGGTTACGAACTGCCGGCGGACCTGCACGCCCAGCCCGCCATGCAACGGGTCATCGCGCTCGCCGGGAACGCCACCACCATCGTCAACGACCTTTACTCCTACACCAAGGAACTCGCCAGCCCAGGCCGGCACTTGAACCTGCCCGTGGTGCTCGCCGAACGCGAGGGCCACTCCGTCCGCGAGGCCTACCTGAAGGCGGTCGAGGTCCACAACGACCTCATGCACTCCTTCGAGGCCGCGGCCGCGGACCTGGCGGCCGCCTGCCCCATCCCGAACGTGCTGCGCTTCCTGCGGGGCGTGGCCGCCTGGGTCGACGGCAACCACTACTGGCACCAGACCAACACCTACCGATACAGCCTGCCCGACTTCTGGTAACGAACGGATTCATAAGTGACGAACACCGATCTCATCCTTGCCCCTTCCGCCGTCGCCGCCGCGTCCGCGTTCATCCCGGCCCCGGCCACGCCCTACCAGGGTGACATCGCCCGGTACTGGGACCACGAGGCCCGGCCGGTGAACCTGCGTCTGGGTGACGTGGACGGGCTCTACCACCACCACTACGGCATCGGTGACGTCGACCACGCTGCCCTCGGGGACACCGCCGACAGCGCATACGAGAAGAAGCTGATCGCCGAGCTCCACCGGTTGGAGTCGGCGCAGGCCGACGTCCTCCTGGACCACCTGGGCAGCATCGGCCACGGCGACACGCTCGTGGACGCCGGCTGCGGCCGCGGCGGCTCGTCCGTCATGGCCCACCAGCGATTCGGATGCAAGGTCGAGGGCGTCACCCTGTCGGCCAAGCAGGCCGAGTTCGCGAACCAGCGCGCCCGTGAACTCGGCATCCACGACTCGGTCCGCGCCCGTGTCTGCAACATGCTCGACATGCCGTTCGAGACGGGGCAGGCCGCGGGCTCGTGGAACAACGAGTCGAGCATGTACGTCGACCTGCACGACCTGTTCGCCGAGCACGCCCGGGTGCTCGCGGTCGGCGGCCGCTACGTGACCATCACCGGCTGCTGGAACCCCCGTTACGGCCAGCCCTCGAAGTGGGTCTCCCAAATCAACGCCCACTTCGAGTGCAACATCCACTCCCGCCGGGAGTACATGCGGGCCATGGCCGACAACCGCCTCGTCCCGCAGGCCGTCATCGACCTGACGCCGGCGACCCTGCCGTACTGGGAGCTGCGGGCCACGTCCTCCCTGGTCACCGGCATCGAGGAGGCGTTCATCAACTCCTACAAGGACGGCTCGTTCCAGTACGTCCTGATCGCGGCCGACCGCGTCTGAGCCCGGGGACACCCGACGGGGCGGCGGGGCCCGGGACCTGACCCACGGGCCCGGCTACTCGGACCGCCGCTCCATCACCCGCCGCGCCGCCTCGCTCTCGGCGGCCGGGGGTGACAGCTCGTCCAGCGTGTCGATGTCGGTGTCCCGCTCCAGCTCGTCCTCCCAGGCCGCGGCGAGCCGCTCCTGCTCCTCGCGCGGCCTGCCCTCGACGGCCTCGCGGTGCTCGGGGTCGAGGGCGGTGAGAAAGCGTTCGACGACGTCGAAGGACATTCCGTACTCCTTGTGTGGCTGGCCGGCTGGCCGGCTGGCTGGGGCGGGGATCCCCGGAGGACCGGGGGAGGCGGGGCGCCGTCCCCCGCCAAGGATGTGAGAAGCGGACCGGCCGGGGTGCCGGACGCGGCCCGTGCCGCACCCGGATGGCGGCCCCCGCTCACCCCGTGGCGCCGCCGCGGAGGCCGGGCGCGGGATCCGGAACCGGGAATGTGGCGGCCGTCGGTGTGTCCCGTGCACTCCGGCGGGCGGGTCCCCCTTCAATGGGCAACCTCCGACGGAAAGGGCGCGGTATGACCTCCCCCGTGCAGCAGCAGGAACCGGCGCACACACCACACTTCACCCGCCGGGCGGTCGTCACGGGCGCGCTCGCCCTGGCCGCAGGCTCCGCGCTCCCCCTCCTTCCGGCGGGCCGCGCCCACGCTGCCGCTGCCGGACCGGAGATCGCGAGCTGCGCCACCTGGGGCGCGCGGCCCGCGTCCGAGCCCGTGGTGGTGCTGGCCAACCGCCCGGAGCGGATCATCGTCCACCACACGGCGACGCTGAACGTCACCGACTACTCACAGCAGCGCGCGTACGCCCTGGCCCGGGCGATCCAGACCTACCACATGGACGCGCAGGGCTGGATCGACACCGGGCAGCACTTCACCGTCAGCCGCGGCGCGTTCGTCCTGGAGGGCCGCCACAACAGCCTCGCGGAACTGCGCACCGGCACGCGCCAGGTGCGCGCGGCGCACTGTATCGGGCAGAACACGGTGTCGATCGGCATCGAGAACGAGGGCACGTACATGACCGAAGACCCGCCGGCCGTGCAGTTCGCGGCGCTGGCGGACCTGTGCGCCCACATCTGCCGCCAGTACGGACTGCCCGCCTCGGAGATCTACGGCCACCGCGACTTCAACTCCACGTCCTGCCCGGGCGACCGCCTGTACGCCCTGCTCCCGACGCTGCGCAAGGACGTCGCCACCCGCCTGGGCGCCCCGCTGACGGACCCGATCCAGGATCTGATCGACAAGGCCAGGCCCCACTCCCCGACGCCCCTGTCCGAGTACCTCCCCGCCGGCCTCCTGCCGTAGCCGAGCCCCGGCGGGGCCCGGCCGGCTCCTGACCGCATTCCGGGGGCCGTTGGGGGCTGAAGCGGGCGGCCCGGGGGTACACGTACTGCATGACGAGCCGGTCTGCGAATGTGGTTCGGGCCACGGGCCCTGACGGTGCGTCAGGACGGGAGTGAGGCCTCATGTCCCTGCTCGCTATGATCCTCGTCTTCGTCGGACTCTGGTGTGCCGCCTCGGTCGCCCTGGCCTCGTGCTTCAGCGCCTACCGCATCTGGTGCCGCAGCGACAGGCGGCGCCGGGGCCCGCACCGGGGCGGCGGGAAACCCGTCGGCTGGGGCCCCTCCGGCGGGTGACCGTGATGGCGGGGTCACCCCGGCGCCGGCCTCCGCCCCCATGCGGTGATCATTCCCGGTGACAGCGCGGCGCAGTCCGGAGAGCCGAGATAGCGGATCGCCTCGTCGACCGTCGTGTCGTCCACCAGTCCGGTGGCCACGATCGATTCCCGGGCCCGGTCCCAAGTCCCCGCCCAAAAACGGCTGATGGGGCTACCGGGGAGCAGCGGGGGCACCCGTACCTCGGCGCCGACGGACCCGAGCCCCGCCGCGCGCAGGTGCTGCGGATAGTGCGTCACCCAGGAAATGTCCGTGCCGATGGTGTCCCGCAGCCCCTGCCACATGGCCTGCATCACCCGGGTGTACGGGCTGGGGGGTGCCGTACGGGTGGTGAGGTCGATGGCATCGCTCAGGACCAGCACCCCGCCCTCGGCGAGCAGTCCGCCGAGGGCGGTGATCAGGCTCCGCCACGAACGCAGGTGCATCAGGACGAACCGGGCGTGGACCAGCTGGAACCGGCGGCCGGGGTCGAACCCCGGCGCGCTGACGTCCGCCTCCAGCACATCGAGCCCGGGCAGGGAGTGGGCGCCGAGGAAGCGCGTGTCGCGGTCGACGGCGAGGACGCTCGCCACCCCGGCCTCCTCGATCAGACGGCGGGCGACGGTGCCGGTACCGGCACCGACGTCGAGGCAGTTCCAGCCCGGCCCCGCTCCCAGGGCCCGCAGCCGGTCCATCGTCATGTCGTCGTACGTGAGCGCTCCGAGGTCGATGCGGTCGTCCTCGCCGGCCTGCTCGGGCCGGAACACCGTCTCGCCGTATCGGCCGTGCCCGGGTCCTGTGGTCATGTGTCGGTCACCACCTCGGTGCCGTGGGTCGCCGGGGCGCCACGGCCGCGTCGGGTCAGGGGAGGGTCGAGATGACTGGACAACAGGTTTCCCAGGAGCAGCCCGGACCAGATCGGCAGCTTCAAGGGGGATGTGGCGAGGGCCAGCAGCACGACGGTCGGGTAGAGGCCCACCCAGAGGGCGATGGCCGTCTTGGTGACCGAGGGCGGCGGGGAGATCTCGGATCCGAGGGCGCCGGGGTAGTCGGCGGCAGCGGCGTTGACGTTCTCCTGCCAGGGCTCGTACTCCTTTTCCAGGCCGGGGAGGACCTTCTGGCCGATGATCGCGGTCGCCGTGGCGTCTTCGTGCCGTGTGGCGTTCATGTTCTCAGGCCGTCTGTACCGACTGACTTTCGCCCAGCCGGCTGTAGATGCGTTCGGGGGTCAAGGGCAAGGAGCGGTACCGGACGCCCGTGGCGTCGTGGAGCGCGTTCGCCAGTGCGGGGGCAACGGGGTTGATGCAGCATTCGGCCATCCCCTTCGCCCGCATGGGCCCCACCGAGTCCCCCGAGCTCACCAGGAGCACTTCGGTGCCGGGGACGTCCGCGTAGGCGGGAATGCGGTAGTTGCGGAAGTTCGGGTTGACCATCGCGCCGTTCTCGTCGACGTGGTAGTTCTCCGTCAGCGTGAAGCCGATTCCCTGGGCGACGCCGCCTTCCACCTGTCCGCGGACCTGGGCCGGATTGATGAGCACGGCGGCGTCGGTCGCCTGGACGCTGTACAGGATGCGAATCTCGCCCGTCACCCGGTGGACGGCGATCCGGAAGCCCTGCGTATTGGAGACGACGCTGCGGGGCGAGCCGTAGGCCTTGCGGGCTGCGGTGAACCGGATGCCGCGGGCCCGGGCCAGCGCGACGAGCTCCGCCAGGGACACGCGCCGGTCGCCGCAGACGACGCCGTCGTCCGCCATGGAGCACATCACGAGGTGGACGCCGGTGTGGGCGGCGGCGAATTCGAGGATGCGGTCGCGCACGGCGTTGGCCGCCTTCAGGACCGCGTTGCCCGATACGAAGAGGCCCGCGCTGGCGAAGGCGCCGGTGTCGAACCCCGTGCGGTCGGTGTCGGACTGCACCAACCGGATCCGCGACGGCGTGGTGCCCAGTTGGTTGGCGGCGATCTGGACATGGGCGGTCGACGTGCCCTCGCCGAATTCGACGGTGCCGACGGCCAGTTCGTACATGAGGTCGTCCCCGAGCGTGACCCAGGCCTCCGAGATGTGTTCGGTCGGTGGGGCGGTCTCGCGCAGCGAACTCGCGGAGCCGGTCCCGACCAGCCAACCGGGGCCGGGGGAGGGTTCGTCGGCCGTCCGGGCCAGGGCCCTGTCCACCAGGTCGATGCACTTCGCGAGCCCGTCCTCGGTGAAGACCACGTCATCGGGGCCGTCGTGCATGGCGACGAGCGGATCGCCCGGCCGTACGATGTTGCGCCGCCGCAGTTCGAGCGGATCCATGTGCAGGGCGATCGCCAGTTCGTGCATGGCCGACTCCACGGCGAACGCCGGCTGGGTCATCCCGTAGCCGCGCAGTGCCCCGCTCGGGACGGTGTTGGTGTACACCGAGTAGGCGTCGTACTGCTTGTTGGGGCAGCGGTAGACCATGACGGCCGCGCTGCCCGCGAACAGGGTTTCGCCGCCGTGGTTCCCGTAGGCGCCCGTGTTCGACACGTTGCGGACCCGGACCGCCGTGAGCGTCCCGTCCGCCTTCGCGCCGAGCCTGACCGTGAGCACCATCGGGTGCCGCGGTGAAGCCGTCGTGAACTCCTCCTCGCGCGTGTACTCGAAGCAGACGGGCCGCCCGGTGTCCAGGGTGGCGAGCGCGGCCAGATCCTCCGATATCACCTCCTGCTTGCCGCCGAAACCGCCGCCGACGCGTTTGCAGAACACGCGGACCTGGTCCGGACGCAGCGCGAACAGGTAGGTGAGTTTGACCTTCGCGATCGAGGGCGACTGTGAACTGGTTCGGACGTTCAAGCGACCGTCCTCCATCCAGGCGATGGAGCCATGGGTTTCGAGGTGCGCGTGCTGCACGCGCGGCGAGGAGTACGTGCCCTCGTGGACCACGTCGGCCTCGGCGAACCCGGCTTCGACATCGCCGATGTGCGAGTGGATTTCCAGCAGGATGTTGCGGACGGGGTCACGGACGAACGGATCCTCCGCACCGTGGATCTGTGGCGCTCCCTCGGCCATCGCCAATTCGGGGTCGAAGACCGCCGGCAGCACCTCGTACTCGACGTCGACCTTGCGGCAGCCCTCTTCCGCCGCCCCGGGCGTGTCCGCCAGGACCGCGACGACGCGCTGGCCGACGAAACGGACCGTCCTGTCGAGGATGAAGGTGTCGTCCGGATCGACCAAATGGTCGGTGTGGATCGCCGTGGTGAAACGTCTGCGCGGTACGTCTTCCCAGGTGTAGACGCGGTGCACCCCGGGAAGTGCGAGTGCGGCGCTCTTGTCGATCGAGACGATCCGGGCGTGCGCGTGCGGCGAGTGCAGCACCTTCAGGTGCAGCATCCCCTCGATGCGGGTGTCCATCGTGAACTCGGCGCGACCGGTCACCACGTCGTTCGCCGCCGGCGCCCCGACGCTCGTCCCCACGGCCCTGCCCGGCGCCGCCGTCTCCACGCCCACGACGCCCTTCACGGCGTCCTCGATGCCCCGGTAGCCGGTGCAGCGGCAGAGGTTGCCCTTCAGTGCCCGTGGCAGGTCCGCCTTCTGGGCCTCGGTGAAGGTGGCCGAGGTCATGATCATGCCGGCGGTGCAGAAACCGCACTGGAATCCCGGGGCGTCGCGGAACTGGCGCTGCATCGGATGCAGATGGCCCGGTGATCCGAGCCCCTCGATCGTGGTCACCTCGCGCCCCTCCGCGCGGAACGCGGGGGTGATGCAGCTGTGCACCGGGCTCCCGTCCAGCCACACGGTGCAGGCGCCGCAGTCGCCCGCGTCGCAGCCCTTCTTGACGCCGTAGTGGCCGAGCGAGCGGAGGAAGGTGCGCAGGCATTGTCCGGCGGCCGGTTCTTCGTCGAAGCCGTTGCCGTTGACGGAGTAGCTCATGCCGTGCCCCCATCCATGAGTTCGCGACGTATCTCTTCGGCGAAGTGCCGCGTCAGGTGGCGGCGGTGGTCGGGGGTTCCGTTGGGATCCGAGAACCAGACGTCGGCGGGGACGACGTCGATGCTCTGCTGGAGCGTCGCGGCATCGGGCACGGCGTCGAACGCCATGCGCACGGGCCGTGTGGTGCCGGCTGTGACGGTGAGCAGCAGGTCGTTCGCTCCCGGCGTCCGCGTTCCGATGAGGAAGACGGTCGAACGGCCGAGACGGGTCAGCGCGAAGCGACGGTGCGCGGTGCGTTTGCGCAGGGCGTGCACGGGGATGTCGATGCGGCGCAGGATCTCGCCGGGCGCGAGGACGTTCGCGTGATCGCCGGTCACGAAGTCGAGGGCGTCGACGACGCGCGTGGACCCGTCGGGAGCCCACAGCTCGTACGTCGCCTCCAGGGCGACCGTCAGCGTGATCATGGGGCCGGCGGGGAGGGACATGCAGATGTTGCCGCCGACGGTCGCCGCGTTCCAGACCTTGAAGGAGGAGAGGAACGCCTCGCAACTCGTCGTGAGGAGATCGCCCGCGGTCCAATCCGGCGGTGGCGCAAAGGCGTACAGCTCGCGGATGGTGCACGTCGCGCCGATTTCGAGCCCCCGGTCACCCGGCACGAGGGGATCCCAGCGCAATGCCGTCAGGTCGACGAGGCGCCGCAGATCAGGCTGTTCTGCCGAAAACAGCCACGTCCCGCCTGCCAGCCAGGCGTCACCTTCCCGCCAGTCCTCGCCCGGACGATCGGCCGGCCGCCGGACGACTTGGGTGATGGTGTTGAGATCCATGGGAACCGGTCTCCCCGAGTGCTGGGAGTGATGTTCCGGGCCAGGTAAATGATATCCCGGGGCCGGTCGAACCGGCCAAGCGAGAGGGCGGGCCCACGGGCGCTCCGGCGGCGCCCCCGCTCAGATGAGCGGAGGCTGGGAGGCTTCGGGGGCCGTCGGGCCCTTTCCGGCCGCGGACCGGTTCACGCGATGTCCCCACCTGGGTTGGATAGTTGGACTATCCTTCCCCCGTGGACCAGCTGAATGCCGAAGACCCGCACCGTATCGGACCGTACCGACTGATCGCCCGGCTGGGCGCGGGCGGGATGGGCCTGGTCTACCTGGGCCGCTCCGAGGGCGGCCGTACCGTCGCCGTGAAGGTCGTGCAGGCCGAATACGCCGGGCACCCCGAGTTCCGCAAACGCTTCGCCCGCGAAGTGGCCGCCGCCCGGCGGGTGGGCGGGAGTTGCACGGCGGCCGTGCTCGACGCCGACCCCGAGGCGACCGTCCCGTGGGTGGCGACCCAGTACATCCCGGGGCCCGACCTGCACGCCGTCGTGGCCAAGCACTTCGGGCCCCTGCCCGACCACTCCGTGCACACCCTCGCCAACCGCCTCGCCCTCGCCCTGCGGGCCGTGCACGAGGCGGGCCTGATCCACCGCGACCTCAAGCCGTCCAACGTCCTCGTCACCGTCGACGGCCCCCGGGTCATCGACTTCGGCATCGCGCGGGCGATGGACAGCCTCGCCGAGGACCACAGCCTGCACACCCGCACCGGGATGCTGATCGGTTCCCCCGGTTTCATGTCGCCGGAACAGGTCCGCGGCCTCGAACTCACCCCGGCCAGCGACGTCTTCTGCCTGGGCGCCGTCCTCGTGTACGCCGCCACCGGGCGGCTGCTGTTCGGCGCCACCGAAACCGGCCTGAACGCCCACCTCTTCCGGGTCGCCGAAGAGGAGGCGGACCTGACCGGTGTACCGGACGCGCTCGTCGACCTCGTACGCGCCTGCCTGGACAAGGACCCGACCCGGCGGCCCACCCCCGAGGAGGTGGCCGAGCGCACGGCGACCGACCAGGCCGAGGAGCGGCTGCCGGGCGCCGTACTGGCCCATCTCGGGCGCCACGCAGCCCAGTTGCTGGACTACGCGCCGGCGCCTCCCGCCCAGACCCCCGCCCAGCCCCCCACGCAGGTGCCCGCCCCCCGGGCGCACGCCGAGGCCGGAGCCCCGCGCAGGCCCAGCCGGTGCCCTTGCCGCCCGCCTACGCCCCGACGGCCCCCGCGCCCTTCGACTCCGCGCAGGGATTCGGCCTGCCCCCGGGCCCGCCCCCGGGCGCCTGGCCCCCGCCCCCGCGGGCGGCCTCCCTCCCCGACGGGGCGGCCCCGCACCCCAGGCGCTGGTGGGGCCTGGTGGTGGTCGCCCTGGCGCAGTTGCTGGTGTTGCTCCAGGGCGCGAACTTCAACATGGCGATCCCGTCCGTCCAGGCCGACCTGCACCTCTCCAGTGAGGGGCTGCGACCGATGGTCAACGCCTACTTCATCGCCTTCGGCGCCGTGCTGCTGATCGGCGGCCACATCGCGGACCTCGTAGGACGCAAACGGACCGTGATCGTCGGCCTGCTCGGCTGCGCAGCCGCCTCCGGGCTCGGCGGATCGGCCGGCGACTCCGGCACGCTCATCGCCGCCCGCGTCCTTCTGGGCGTCTTCGGCGCGCTGCTGACTCCGGCCGCGCTGGCCCTGGTGGCCACCGGCTTCACCGAGCCGAAGGAACGCGGCAGGGCCTTCGGCGTCTACGCCGCGGTGTCCGGCGGCGGTACGGCCGTCGGCCTGGCCGTCAGCGGATGGCTCCTGACCACCCTGGACTGGCGGATGTCCCTGTACGCAGGCGTTCCCGTCGCCGTGATCGCGCTGATCGGCGCGTTCACCCTGCTGCCCACCGACCGGGCGGCCCGCACCCCCGGCCGCTTCGACCCGCTCGGCGTGCTCCTCGGCTGCGGCGGCGTCGCCGCCCTGACGTACGGCCTCAGCGAGGCCCCGTCACGCGGCTGGGACACCGTCCTGATCCTGTTCCTGCTCGTGGGCGGCGCACTGCTGCTCGTGGGCTTCGTGTGGTGGCAGACCGCGGCAGCGCACCCGATCGTGCCGCCGTACGTCTTCAAGGACCCGAGCCGCGTCGGCAGCCTCCTGAGCATCTCCCTCGCGGGCGCCGCCGGCTTCGCCCTGTACGTGGCGCTGTCCTACTACCTCCAGGGCGTCTGCGGCTACGACCCGTTCACGGCCGGACTGGCGATGCTGCCCATGGTCGCCGCGACCGTGATCGGCTCGACCCAGGTCTCCGCCCGCCTGCTGCACCGGACCGCGCCCCGGGTCCTGACCGTGGCGGGCCTGGTGCTCACGGCCGTCGGCCTGCTGCTCCTGACCGGCCTCGACGGCGGCTCGTACGCGACCGAGACCCTGCCCGGCATGGTGCTGGCCGGCCTCGGCACCGGCATGGCCTTCGTGCCGATCTTCGCGACCGCGTCGGGCGGAGCCGGCTCCGGGCAGTCGGGCGGAGCCGCCGGCGCCGTCACCACCGCGCAGGATGTGGGCACCACGAGTGGCGCTGCGCTGTTGGCCGGCGCCACGGCCACCACCCTCTGGTGGGCGGCCGGCACCGTGCTCCTCGCGGTCCTCATCGCCGTCCTGACGATCAGGACCGGGACCCCGCGCCGCCCCGCCGAGCCGCTGCCCGTCACCGAAGGCTGAAACAGGAAGACGGTTCATGCAGCGTTCCCCGGTGAGCGCCCTGCGGCGCGCCCGTACAGGAGTCGTCGCCACCTTCGCCCTCGTCGGCGTCGTGAACGGCATCGTGGCCGCCAGACTGCCGGGACTCGCCGCCAAACTCGGCCTGGACACCGGCGACGTGGGGCTCGTCATCCTCTCCTGGGGAATCGCTGCCACCGCGACCATGCAGGGCATGCGCTGGATCGTCGCGGCCGTGGGGAACCGGCTGCTGCTGCGCGTCGGCACCCCGCTGGTCACCGTCGCCGTCGGGCTCATCGCCCTCAGCTCCTCGTTCCCGCTGCTCCTCGCGGCCGCCGCCGGCTTCGGAGTCGCCTCCGGCATCGCCGAGGCCATGATGAACGCCCAGGGCAGCCTCGTCGAACGCCGTGCCGAACGGCCCCTGATGAACGGGTTCCACGCCGGATGGAGCGCCGGCGCCGTGGCCGGCGGCCTCCTCGCCGTCCTCCTCGCGGCCCTCGACGTCTCCTACACCGCCTCGGTGCTCGGCGTCACGGGCATCGCCTTCCCGCTCGCCCTCGCGGTCGGCCGGACCCACCTGGACGAGCCGGCCGAAGAGGAGGAGGCCGCGGACCGCCGCAAGCTGCCCGCCGTCGTCTACCTGATCGGCGCCGTCTCCTTCCTGGCCCTCCTCCTCGAAGGGCTGGTGGCCGACTGGAGCGGACTCCTGCTCGCACGTGACCTGAACACGACGCAAGCCGTCGCCGCGATCGCCTACCCGGTGTACGAACTCGCCACCTTCTCCGGGCGGCTCTTCGGCGACCGGCTGCGGATGCGCTACGGCAGCCGGTCCGTCCTCACGGCAGCCGGCACCACGAGCGCACTGGGCGTGCTCCTCGTGGTGACGGCCCCCTCGGCCGTCGGAGCCATCGCCGGGTTCGCCCTGACGGGCCTGGCCGTCTGCATCGTCGTCCCGCTGTGCATGTCCCTGGCCGGTTCCGTCGCCCCCGGCCACTCGGACGCCGCCATCGCCCAGGTGTCGGCCATCGGCTACGCGGGACTGCTCGTCGGCCCCGTGCTGATCGGCTTCGTCGCGGAGGTGACCACCCTGCGCACCGGCATCGCCACGGGCATCGCCGTCGCCCTGCTCATCACCGCCGCCTCGCGCCGGATGCCGCACGGGCGGCCCGCTGCCGGGACGAGCGGGAGCGCGGCTGCGGCGGCGCCGGTGCGCGACGCCGCCGAACTGTGAGCCCTGACCCCACTGGCCGGATCACCGCCGTCGCGCGGCACGGCAACGTACCGTGTGATCACGGGAGTCGGCGCGGCGCGGGCAGGGGAGTGAGCCATGGTTCCGGGAACGGTGCAGCAACTCGCCATCCTGCTGGTCCTGGTGCTGCCCGGTGTCTTCTACCAGGCCGTACGGGAGCACCTGCGCGGAGCCGTCGCGGCGGAGCAGGAACCGCAGAACCGCATCGTGCGGGCGATCGCGGCCGGGGCGCTGCTGGACACCGTGTACGCGGTCGTCGCCGGGCCGCGGCTGGTCGGCCTGCTCACGGGTGACGGAGCCGGACCGCTCGCGGGGGTGATGAAGCACCCCCGGCAGGCGGGACTCGCCGCGCTGCTCCTGGTGGTCGTGGTGCCGGCGGGCATCGCCCGGGCCGAGTCCGCCTGGGGAAGGCGGCGCAGAAGGGCGCGCTACGAGCCGACACCGACCGCATGGGACGCGCTGTTCCGCGACCGCGGTTCGTGTTTCGTCCGGGTCCGTCTCAAGAGCGGCCTGTGGGTGGGTGGTTGGTTGGGAGCGCAGTCGGCCGTGTCGGCCTTCCCGCAACCGGGGGACCTGTACTTGCAGTCCCAGTACCGGATGGCGCCCGACGGCCGGTTCCTGGGACGGGTGCCCGACACCGGCGGCGTCTACCTCCGGGCGGCCGACATCGACGTACTGGAAGTCCTGCTGCCGCCGGGGCCGCAGGCCGGAGCCACACCCGCACCAGAAGGGGGAGCCGCGGATGACACCGCAGCATGACCGATCGCAGGACGACGAACTGGAGAGCCTCGTCGAGGAGTTCTCCGACCGCCGGGTGTACCGGCCGACCGACGAGGCGGGCGAACCCGAGGACCTGCCCCAGGCCGGTTCGGGCACGGCGAAGGCTGACCCCGCCCCGTCCTCGGAGCCGCCGGCCGGCTGAAGGAGCGGGTCGGGGACGTCGGGTCAGGCGCCGGCGTGGATGTGCGCCGCCCACAGGTGCGGGGCGCGGGCGAGACGCCGGCGCAGCGCCCGGACCGGCCCGTGCAGGGCTGCCGCCGGGTCGATGGGCCGGCCGTGCGCCACGTCGTCGGCGAGAGCCGTGTAGAACTCCTGCGCCAGCCGGGTCGCCACCTTGTCGGAGACGGGCCACAGGGTCCCGATCACATGGGGATATCCGGCCAGTTGGAACGACGCCGACAGGTGCACCGACTCGTCGGCCAGCAGGTATCCGCCCTGGGAGGTGGAGCAGGCCGACAGCACGGCGAGGACCGCCGCGCTCGGGCGGCGCGCGGCGACGTCGAGCGCCGTGAGCCGTCCGTCGTGGAGGACCAGTCCGCTCTCGAAGGGGGACAACGGGTCGCTGACGCCGTGACAGCTGAAGTGCACCCACGGGTGGTCGGGCAGCGCACGCCGGACCGCACCGACGGTCGCTGCGGCGCCGGCGAGTTCGACCCCCGCCGGGAACAGCTCCCGCAGCAGCCGGGCCTCCTGCGATGCCCCGGGCAGCGGCGCGGCGCCCGGTGTCTCGGCGAGCGCGACCACGAGCGGCGCGGGGAGCGGCACAGGGAAGGACTGCGGCCCTGGGAAGGACTGCGGCCCCGGCAAGGACTGCGGCTCCGGGGCGGTGCCGGGCGTCTGGCGGGCGCGTACGAGGGCCCGCAGGGTCGGTGTGTACGAGGAGACGGCTCGGTCCATGACGTTCTCGGCGGAGCGGGCCTCCCGGCGCCCGGCGGCGTGCAGCGGCAGCAACGACAGCACGCCCGTGGGACACCACCACAGCCGGGTCCACGGCTCGCCGTCGATCGGGACCGTACGCAGGCCCAGCCGGTCCAGGACCGGTGCGGCGACGGCCTCCCACAGCCATTCCAGGCAGTCGGTGAGCATGTGCATGGCGCTGACGGCCTCGTAGGCGCCCAGGTCCCCGTACGCCGCGTCGACCCCCGCACCGAACGCGAGGGCCTGGACCAGGACCGTGTCCGGGCTGACGCCCGGGAGCGGCACCACCTCGATGCTTCCGGCGGCGGTGACGACGAGGGCGTCGGAGCGGTACCGGCTGACGTTGACCACCACGACCGGTCCGGCGGACGCGGTGGCGATCAGGTCGGCGACCCGTGGTGGCCGAAGGAAGTCGTCCAGCCCGGGCAGCTCCCGGATCAGGGCGAGCAACTCCTCCCAGCGCCGCGCCAGGGCGTACCTTTCCTCGGCCAGGAGCGCGGTGTCCTGCTCGGGGTCCGCCGCGACCGGGGACCCCAGATCGGTGCGGATGACCGGACGGTACGCCGGAGCGCCGCTCAGCAGGTCCCGGACCTGCTCGAACTCGGCGGCCAGGGCCGGCGACGCCGCGCGCAGCCGGGAAACGTCACCGCGCATCTCCAGACCCTGGGCGAGCAGTACTCCCCGCCCTTGTTCCAGGAGGACGAGGGCCGACTCCGGGTCGCCCGTGCGCAGCGCGAGGGCCGCGGCGTCGGACGCGAGGCCCAGGCCGACGCCGAGCCGTGCCTCCTGGTCGGCCGGCCCGAGGGTGCGCGGCGCGAGCCGGGGGAGCAGACCGACGGCGTAGGCGAATCCGGTGCGGGCCTCGGCGTCGAGGCTCGCGGCGGCGGCGGCATCGCCCCAGGTGCGAGCGGCGAGCACCCGCAGGGAGAGTGGCGCGGTCTCGTTCTGCGCCGCCTGTCGGGCCAGGCGGGACGCCTCGGCCAGATCGGCCGGCTCGCCGATCAGGGCGCGCCGCCACTGGGCGCGCGCCAGGACCCATTGGGTGCGGGGCCGCTCGCTGTGGCCCTCGGGCGTGAGGCCGAGTGCCTCCCGGGCGGCGGACACGGCGCGTCCGAGCGCCGACCGGATCCCCGGCCCGGTGTCGTCCCCGGCCAGCTCCGCGCTGCCGAGGTGGGCCCCGGCCAGGTTCGCCAGGGCGAGGGGCCGCAGCGGGTGGTGATCGTCGAGGCGGGCGACGGCATCCTCCAGGACCTGCTGCGACTCGGTGAGCCCGCTCGCGTCCGGTTCCCCGCCCCCGCCCGGGCCCGAGACGGCGAGGTCGTACAGGACGATGCCGAGGTTGACCCGGGCGATGTCCTGGCCGTGGCGCTCGCCGTGCTCCAGCGCGGTGGCCTCGCGCAGCAGGCCGACCGCCTCCTCGGCCGCGGCCCGGTCGTCCGTGACCCCGTACCAGGCGCGCAGCGCCTCGGCGAGGTTGGCGAGCAGCCCGGCGCGTTCGAAGGAGGTCGCAGGACCTTCGTCCACCCCGCGGCGCAAGACGCGCACGGCCTCGGCGAGCCAGGTGCGGTCGCCGGTGATACCGGCACGCTGCACGAGCGCGAAACCGAGGTTCGTGAGGACCATGCCGAGGTGCGCGTGCCGCCGGGGCACGGAGGCGACGGCGTCGCGCAGGGTGCCGATCGCCGTGTCCATGAGGTCCTCGTCACCGGTTTCCACGGCGCGTCCCCACAGGAGGTGGCCGTAGCTGCTGAGAACGGCATGACGATCACCGGAGACCCGATGGGCCGCCAGGGCCGCCCGGTAGGACTCCAGGGCCTCCTCGCGCAATGCCTCGTCCTGGGTGAAACGGAAGCGCTCGCTCAGGACGTTCGCCAGGCCCAGCAGAGCGCCGGAGACGGCGAACGCCCCGTCGTCGGCGTCCTGCCCGCCGTTCCCGCTCCCGCTCCCCTCGGCTGCGGACAGTGCGGCGACGGCCTTGCGGTGCCAGCGGACGGCCTCTTCGAGGGGAGCGCCGTCTCCGGTGAAACGGGTGAGCGAGCGCAGGGCGTTCCCCAGGCGGCCGTAGCTCGCCGCGCTGCCCGGCACGGTGGGCGCGCCGAACCGGACCGCCTCGCGCAGCACCTGCACCGCTTCCACGACGAGCCCGGCGTCGGAGCGGATCTGCGCGAGCTGCTGCAGGGCGTCACCGAGGTTGCCCAGACGGTGCGGGAGGTAGTGGTCGCCCGGCGAGCTCGCGGCGACCGCATCGCGGTGCACCCGGACCCCTTCGGCCAGCAACTCCTCGTCCACGGTCAGGGTGCCGAGCCCCACGAGGGCCGCGCCGAGGTTCGAGAGGCCGACCGCCCGCTGGTGCACATCGGTGGGCAGGGCCGACGCCACGGCCTGCCGCAGGATGCGCACGGCTTCCGCGTACTCGGCCGGATCGTTCTCCGCCCGGGCGCGCTCCAGGTGGAGCGCGGCGAAATCCGACAGGTACTCCGCGCGACGCGCATCGCCGGGTTCGAGCAGGTCGACTCCCTCCTGCATCAGGGTGATCGCCTCGGCCCACTGCGGGCCCCGGGCCAGCACCGCACCGAGGGCGAACCGTACCGAAGCTGCGTACCCCGTGCTCCGGCCCGGCAGCGCGAGGCATTCCCGGTACGTCCGCACCGCCTCGTCGGTGGCGTCCTCCGCCGCCGGGCCCGTGCCCCGCCCGACGGCCGCGAGCGTCCTGGCCAGCTGGAGCAGCACCCGTGCACGGTGGGCGGAGCCGGGCGGATTGTCCGCGGCCAGGCCGCGGAGCAGGGCGAGCGGTTCGGTGAGGGTCCCGGGCGAACCGACGGCCTGGGCGTGCAGGCGCAGCAGGTCGGCGAGTTCGAGGGCTCGGGTCACGTGCTGCGGGGCGTCGGGGGCGGTCGCCTCCAGTGCGCGCCGCGCGCAGTCGACCGCGGACTCCAGGTCGGGGAGGCGGCCCTGCGCGACGTACCGGGAGCGCAGGACCTCGCTCAGGACGTACAGGGCCTGGGTGTGCGAGGGATGTCCGGGCGGGGCGGCCGCCACCGCGTCGAGCGCGGCGGTGTGCGCCGCGTCGAGCGCGCCGGGGTCCGCGGTGTTCACGTTCCGGCCGTTGAGTACGAGGGCGAGGTTGCCGAGGTACAGCGACCGTTCGAGGGGGTGCAGGGCCGCGGCGCAGGCCCGGCGCAGGGCCTCGACCCCCTCTTCGTGGAGGGCGGCGCGCTCGCCCGGATGCGCCGCCGCACCGGCCGGCTCCGACGCAGCGGGAGAGAGGGAGAGGGACACCAGCGCCATCCCCAGATCCGCGAGGTACCCGGCGGGCGGCTGACCGGATGCGGACGCGGCCGCCACGGCACGGCGCAGGATCGCGACACCCTCGGGCAGCAGCGCGGGATCGTGGAGCTGGACCGCCGCGCCGACGAGGGCGGAGCCGAGTTGGGCGAGGTGCAGTGCGTGGTGCTCGTCCTCCGGCTCGCCGGCGCGCGTCGCCCACCGCAGCTCGGCCACGCTCTCCCGCGCGGCGGCCGGGTCTTCCGCGGCTTCCGCCCAGTTCCTGAGGACGAACCCCAGATTGCCGTGCCGACGCGCCTGTTCGGCCCGGTCGCCGGGCGCGGCGGCCACCGCCGCACGGCTGTACTGGACGGCCTCGGCCAGCGCCGCCCGGTCGGCCCCCTCCCGGAACGCGTACAGCATCACGAGGCCGAGGTCGGATAGACAAGCACCCCGTTCGATGCTGTCCCCGGGGAAGCCCTCGACCGCGCGGCGCAGCAGGAGCGCCGCGGCCTGGAGCGGGTAGGGATTGCGGTCCTGCTGGTAGAGCACGAGGGTCCCGACGCCCGCCCGGTACGCGTCGCCCGGGTCGGTGTCCGCTCCCGCGGGCTCGTCCGCGAGCGTCGCGACGACGGGCCCCAGGGGGGCCGGGACGCTGCCGGGGTCGAAGCGGTGGACGTCGAGGAAGCAGAGCACGGCGCGGCCCAGCTCCGCCAAGTCCGTCTCGGCACCGGCGATGTACCGGCACAGACTGTGCCATCCGAGCACGTGGACCGCGAGGATCAGGACGCGGCCGTCCGGCAGCACGGCCGCCCCGCGCATCTCCTCGGCGGCTTCGGCTGCCTCGTCGGACAGGAACCAGCCCAGGTCCTCCGGGCGGTGCTGCCCTTGCGGAACGTGGGCGAGGATCCTCTCCGCCAACTCCTCCACCGTCATGTGCGTACGCCCCTCCCCTCGGCTCCGCTGCTACCGCTCGCCCGGAACGTCGTCCGCGAGCAGCAGCACGAGCTCCTCGCGCGTCGGCTGCTCATGGCCGGCGAGCCGCGCCGCCTGCCGCTCGACCATGCCCTCGAACAGGGTCCGGGCGTCCCGTCCGTTGGCGGGGTCACCGCGCCGCACCCGCCGCTCGAAGCGTTCCGTGAGCAGCCCCCCGATGTCGGGAGCGAGCTCGTAGTCGAGGGCGCGGGCCTGGAGTTCGACCATGCGCGTCAGCTCGTCGGGCTCGTACGCCACGAACTCGATGGTGCGCGAGAAACGCGACCGCAGACCCGGGTTGGAGTTCAGGAACGTCCGCATCTCCTCGGTGTAGCCCGCCGCGATCACCACGACGTCGTCGCGCTGGTCCTCCATCAGCTTGGTGAGCACGTCGATGGCCTCCTGCCCGAAGTCGGTCCCGGCTCCGAACCGGCGGGACAGGCTGTACGCCTCGTCGATGAACAGCACGCCGCCCCTGGCCCTTTCGAAGACGCGCTGGGTCTTCTGGGTGGTCTGCCCCAGGTACTCGCCGACGAGGTCACCGCGGGCGACCTCGACGAGGTGCCCCTTCTTCAGCGCGCCGAGGGCGGCCAACACCTGCCCGTACAGCCGGGCCACGGTGGTCTTGCCCGTACCGGGCGGCCCCGAGAAGACCAGGTGGTGGGCGAGGGGCGGTGCGGGCAGGCCCGCCTCCGCACGCCACTTGGCCAGCCGGATCAGGTCCACCTGGACGCCGACCTGCGCTTTGGCCGCGTCCAGGCCGATCAGATCGTGCAGCGCGGCGAGCGGACCGGCCTCGGGCCGGCGGACGTCCGCTTCCGTGGCCCCGGTGCGGACGTCGACGAGCTGGACGCGATCGTTGCCGCAGACGGCTTCCCCGCGGAACCCGGTCACCTCGCAGTCCTCGACGCGGCCGATGACCGCCTCCGCGAGCCGGATGCCGTCCTGCTCGCCCCCGCGCAGCACGGCGTGCGTCAGGGTCACCCGGCTGTTGTCGTTGGCGATGACGCCGCAGCCGGCAGAGTCGGTGACGGTGATCCGGTCGGCGTCCACGGCGGCGTTCGACACCACGAGCACACCGGCCTCCCCGGCCGCGGTCACCAAGCAGTCGAACGCCGAAAGGTGCGTGTTCTCCCGGCAGTTGAAGCCGTAGACGCCGGACCTCTCGACGGTGCAGCGCTCCGCCCGCAGCTGGGCCTTGCCCTCCAGGGCGATGCCGGAGCCGGCCATGTCCGCGATGGTCGCGCCGGTGAGCGTGACGGTGACGGCCTCGCCCCGCGCCACCAGCCCGTCGGCGCACTTCGCCAGGCGTACGTCGTTCAGCTCGACCGCCGATTCCTCGCGGACCAGGATCGCGTTCGAGGTGTGATCGTCGATTCGCAGGCCGGTGAAGCGTCCCCGGGCCTTGTCCACGAGCAGCCCGAGCCTCCCGTCCCGGACCCGGCAGTCGTCCAGCACGGGCGCACCGCCGTCCAGCACGCTGATGCCGGTGTCACCGGTGCCCTCCCAGTCGCAGTCGGTGAACCGTCCGCGCCCCTGCTCGCCGACGCTCACCCCGGTGACACGGCAGTTGCGGAACCGGACCCGGCGCACGCCGGGGTCGGCGCCGCGGGCCACGTACATCCCGTGCTTGGAATCGGAGACCGTGGTGTCCTCGACGCTGCCGCGAGCCTGGTCGACGTAGGAGAGGGCCGTCCCTCCGGTGCCGCGCACCTCGCAGCGCGCCATCACGACCTCCGCGTGCTCGCCAGCGATGACGGCATGGCTGCCTGCGCCGTGCAGCCGGCAGTCCTCGATGGTGGCGGTGGAGCCCACCACGTTCACGCCGGAGCCCCGGGGGTCAGCCACCTCGCAGTCGTGGAGCTCGGCGCGGGCTCCCTGGGCCAGCGCGATCGCGTCGGCCTTCGCGGCGAGGAACCGGGTGCGACGGACCGTGGCACGGGCCCCGGTCAGTGTGGTGCGGCCGGCCCGGACCTCGCAGTCCTCGGCCGTCAACTCGGCTCCGTCCAACACCTGTACGGCGTCCTCGGCCCACCCCTCGACCGCGCAGCGGCGCAGCCGCAGGCGGCCGTTCACGCGCAGGGCGGCCGCCGACCGGCCGACGATGCGCAGCCCGGTGAGGGTGACGTTGCCGGAGCAGTCGACGGCGGCCGCCGCGCCCGCCGTCCCCGCGGGCACGTCGATCACCACGGTGTGATCGCCCTGCGCGGCGCACAGTTCGACGGTGCCCGACGGCTGGAGGGCCTCCGGGTAGGTGCCGGGTTCGATGACGACGATCACGTGCCGGCCCCCCGCCTCGGTCCTCAGGGCGGAGGCGATGGTGCGGTGGGCGCCCGGCGCGGTGGGCGAGACGCGCAGGGTGAGCGTCTCTCCGACGGTGGGGGCGCCGGCGCCCGATCCCGTGGCGTACGCGGTCCCGCCGTCCGTGGTGCCACGGCCGTCACCGGGCCGGACCGCGTCCAGGGTGTTGGTGAACTGCTGGGGGAACAGGTCGAGTCCGTGCCATTGCTGCAGCAGGGGGAGTGCAACGGAACGACCTCGACGAGCCGCTGATCGGTCCGTACGGGAAACTTCCGGCGCGGCAGTGGTGCGGGCGCGCTCACACCTGACGCGAGCTGCGCCAGGACCGCGGTGGCCGGGCCCGGGGAACCACCGCGCCGGTCCAGCGCCGGACCGGCCGTCACCGTCTTCAACTCGGCCCAGCGCCAAAGGCGTTGGCCGCCACCCACCGACAGGCGCAGCCCGTCCCCGTCCAGCCGCAACAGGCAGCGGGCGCACAGGCGGCGGATCAGCTCCTGCGTGCCGGCCAATGCGCAGACGACCCCCGCGCCTGCGGTGACGGCGAGAGTGGGGAACCCGACTCCGTGGCCCGCGGCCCCCGCTCCCGACGCGAGCAGGGCGGCCGTGATCAAGAGCGCCCGCACCTTCAGCACGCACAGGGCGGGCCGGGTCAGCAGCCGCCCCGGCACGTTCACCCCGCCGGCCCGGTCGAAGGGCAACCTGCCGGCACCGTGCCAGCGGCCGCCCACGTACGGGACGAAGAGCTGTTCCAGGCGCGACGGCGTCTCGATCGACGGCCGCAGGGCCAACGGCCCGAGATCGAACGCGACGGCCTGCCAGTGCCGGTCCCACTTCGGTGAACCCCGTAGCGCGAGACCCGCCGGGCTGCCCGCACGGGGCCGGACCATGAGTCGCCCCTGGAACGCCGCGGACGCGGACGCGACGCCCGCGGCGGAGGCGCCGGTCGCGGAAGTCCCCTGATCGGCCGGGCGGCCACTCCGCGCGGGCAGCAGGAACACCGCCTCGACGTCCTGCCAGGGGAGCCGCACCCGGCGCCACCCGCGCCGCAGTTCGACCCCGTCGGGTCCCACGACGAGCCCTGCCGGCGCCAAAGCCCGTAAGAGCAGCCGCGCGAGCACCACCGCCCACACCAGCGCGCCTGCACCGAGGACGGCCCGCTGGGCCGGGGCGAGGGCGCCCTGCGCGGCGGCGGCGGCGCAGAGCGCGAGCGCCACACCCACCGCCGCGGCCAGCGCGACCGCCCCGTGCCGGACCTTGGCCGACCCGCCGAGGCGTACGGCCCCGCCCTGCTCTTCGCCCTGTACACCGGGCCCTGCAGACCGCGTCGCCATCACACCCCCGTCGGCACGCCTTCGCATCTGCGTTCACGCTAGTGCAGGAGTGTGCGGCCGACGGCAGCCGTGGTGTTCGCACCGGCCGGATCCGGCCAGTCACCCGTGGGTCCCGGCAGCTAGATCCCCAGGGCTCTGCGCAGCCCGAGCCGGTCGGTGCCCAGCTTGGTGAAGACCGCCGACAGCAACTCGGAAACCGCCTTCGGGTCGCTGTGCATCTTCGCCGCGATCGCCGTGTTGTCGAGACCGAGTGCGGCGTGCCCGGCCGCCGTGTTCTCGGCCACGGTCAACGTGTCCTGTTCGGAGGTGTGCAGACGCCGGGGGCGCAGCCCGGCCGACGCGAGCTGGGCACGCGCGCGGCGTGCGAGGGCGTCGGCACCGCAGGCCGCGGCGGCCTCCATGCCCCGGTACAGCTGCTGCGCCGCCCGGTGCGGATCACCGAGGGTGTGCAGGGCCGTGCCGTGGTCGACGAGCGCGTGGGCGAGTTCGCAGGCGGCCGGTGACTGTTCGAGGTGGTCCACCGCCTGCTGCAGCAGAACGGCCGCCTGCCCCGGGTCCGAGGCCGCCGCGGACACCCGCAGGGCGTGCCCGATCACACTGGACGTGCCGAACGCCCGGGCCCGCGCGACCGCTTCGGCCGCCGTGGCACGGGCCTGCTCGGGTTCGCGGACGACCTGCGCGAGCGCCAGGTCGAGCTGCCAGGGGCTCCAGGACGGGTTGCGGGTGCCCCGCAGGTCCAGGCGCTTGCCCGCCGCGGTGAGGTGCCGAACCGCCTCGTCGACGCGGCCCTGGGCCAGCAGGAGCTTGCCCCACACGGCCTGCGGGTCCGGGTAGACGACCGCCTTCGGGAAGCCCTCGCCCAGCTTGTACACGTCCGCGACCTGCTGCGCCTCCTCGGTGTTCCCACGGGCGAGCAGCGTCTCGATGAGCGTGCCGATCGCGTACCACTGAGCCGGGATCCCGTGCCCGACGCGGTCGGCGATCTGTAGCCCGTTGCGTACGAAGTCCTCGGCCTCGGCGAGCCGCCCGCGCCGGTAGCGGACGTACCCGAGCAGCGTGTACACGAACGACAGGTGCGCGCCGCGCCAGCCCTTCGCCTCGAACTCGACGATCCCGGCGTTGAACAGGTCCTCGGCACGGCCGGGCTGGTCGCAGTACATCAGCGTGACCGCGACGACGGCCGGCACCTCGAACCCGAAGTCCTGGTCGGTCCAGCTCATGCCGCCGTCCAGCGCCTGCTCCGTGTACTCCAGGGCCGTGGTGGCGGGTTCGCCGCGCATCGCGGCGTCCCAGGCCCGAAGGCCCAGGATGTGCCGCTCGGCCAGACCGCGGCCGGTGATCCGCTTGGCGAACTGGGCGAGGAGGCGGGAACGGGCGGGCGAGTTCTCCTCGTCGACGCGGACGGAGTTCCACTTGAACTGTTCGGCCTGCATGCGCAGCCGGGTACGGGAGCTCGTGGCGCTCTTGGCCTCCTCCTGGAGCAGCGCGGCGGCCTCGGCCAGCTGACCCGTGTGCGCGAGGGCCTGCGCGAGCCGGTAGGTGATCGCCTCCCGCAGCCCCTGCTCGGCCTTGGGCTCCTCCAGCGCGGCCCTGAGCTGGTTGATGGTGGTCGCGGGATCGTGCAGGAGGTTGGCGGAGCCGAGTTCGAACAGCACCTCGGCCCGGTCCTCCGCGTCCGGGGGTTCGCGCAGCGCCCGGGCCAGGTAGCGGCGTGCGGCGTCGGGCGCTCCCGCGGAGAAGCTGTCGCGTGCGGCCTGGCGCAACTGCTGCACGACCCACGCGTCGCCGTCCGGGTGCATCTCCAACAGGTGACGGGCCGCGGCGGCGGCGCCCTGTCCGTTGTCGACGAGGGCCTGTGCCGCCATTCCGTGCATCGCGACGCGCACGCCGGGCGGAATCGACCGGTAGACGGCGGTGGCGATGAGCGGATGGAAGAACTCCACCACTTCTTTGCGCTGCAGGCTGGTGAGGACGGTCAGGATGCGGGCCGTGCGCAGTTGGCCGATGGCGTCGGTGACCTGTGCCTCGCCGAGCGCCGCCACACTGCCGACGATGCTGGTCGGCACGGCGGTGCCCAGCACGGCGGCGGCCCAGGCGAGCCGGACGGTGGACGGCCCGAGCTGTTCGAGACGGTCGATCAGGCCGCTGCCCTTGACGGCGGAGGCCAGATCGCGCAGCTCGGGGATGCTGTCCTGGTGGGGTTTGAGCTTGCGGTCGCGGCCCTTCATGGCCAGCTCGACGACCTCGAAGGGGTTTCCGCCGGTGATCGCCCAGCACTCGCGGCAGAACACGTCGTCGGCGCTCTGGCCGAGGGCGTCGCGCACAATGCGGGCCACCGCGGTCGTGGTGAGGGGAGACAGCTCGTGCGGACGCGTCCCCTGGCGCCCCATCAACGCGCGCAGCGCGCCGGCGCCGGCTGGGATCTCGTCCGGCCGACAGGCCACCATGATCAGCATGGCGAGTTCCTCGGCCCGTGCCGCGAACGCGGTCAGCCAGGCCAGGGACTCGGCGTCCGCCCAGTGGGCGTCGTCGAGGATCAGGACGACCGGGGCGCTGCGCACCGTCAGGTGGGTGACGACCCAGTCGAGGCCGTCGCGCACGCCCTGTGGGTCGGGTGCCGTCGGGCCTTCCGGGGCCGCGGTCAGTCCGAGTGCCGGGGCGACGATGCTGTACCAGGTGCCGAGGACGTCCCGGCGTTCCTCTTCGGCCATGGCGGCGAAGGCCGGCTGGATGAGCTGCCGCATCACGTGGAACGGCACCTGCCGCTCCTGCTCGCCGCCGCGGGCGAACAGTACGGTGCACGACTGCTCGGCGGCGTGTCTGCGGGCCTCGGCGAGTAGCGTCGTCTTGCCGATGCCAGCCGATCCCGCGAAGGTCAGTACACCCCCGCGGCGTGCGGTGGGACCGCTGTCCGTGGTGCCACAGAGATCGTCCACCGCGCGGTGGATCGCGAGAATCTCGGACTCCCTTTCGAGGAGGGGCTGGGACGCCCACCCTCGCGGTTCCGTGACATGTGACATTCCTGCCCCCTCCTGCGCGTGCGGCCGAGTGTACGACCCGGGGGAAGAGAAATTGCTGCTTAAGCACATTATTGCGGGATCACATCACTCGTCCGTGGATACCGCTGTATCCTCCGCTGACGCCGCGAGCGGTGTGACGTCCGAAGATCGATCAACTCGTCGTCGGACGAGCCGATTCGACCGGCTTCCGTCAATGGCGTGAAATGGGGATCATCGGGAGTTCGCTGGGCTGCGGGATGCCCGCCGGGAGTTCGCGGACGGTCACGCCCGGCGCGGGTACCAGCTTCCACCGGGACGCCACGGTCGCCACCGCGGTCAGGATCTCCCACATGGCGAACGAGTCGCCGATGCACTTGTGCTGGCCGGCCCCGAACGGGATGAACCGGTGGGCCCGGCGCTGCTCCTCCCCGTCCTCCTGCCAGCGGTCCGGATCGAAGGTCGTGGGATCACGGAACAGTGCGGGGTCCCGGTGCAAGGCGTAGGGGCTGTAGGCCAGTTCTGCCCCGGCCGGGACGGACACGCCGCCCAGGGTGAGGGGTGCGAGGGCCCGCCTGGTGAAGAGCAGGGGGGAATGCAGGCGCAGCGCCTCCTGGAACACGTTGTTCGTGTAGGTCAGCCGTGGGAGGTCCTCGGGGCGGACGGGCCCCGCGCCCACCACCGCGTCTACCTCTTCGTGGAGGCGCTTCTCCACCTCGGGGTGCTGGCCTATCTCGTGGAAGATCCAGGCCAAGGTGGTGGCCGAGGTCTCCGTCCCGGCGAACAGGATCGCGATGATCTCGTCCCGGACCTGCTCGGCGCTCATCCCCGCACCCGTGTCGGGGTCCACGCCGGACAGGAGCAGGGAGAGCAGGTCGTGCCGGTCTTCCTGCTCTTCGCCGTACTGCGCGATCACCTGGTCGATGACCCGGCGCAGGCGGGCGGCCGCCGCGTCGAACTTCCGGTTCGGCGGGATGGGCAGCAGGTCCAGGGACTTGGGCATCACCGCCCGTAGCAGCATGCCTTCCAAGACGATGGGCAAGGAGCGGTGCACCTCCGCGATCGCCTGCCCGCTCAGGCCCCCCGAGAAGGTCATCTCCGCCACCGAGGACAGGGCGTACCGCCGTGTCTCCGTGAGCATCGAGACCTCCTCGCCCGCCGTCCACGAGGCGCACATCGCCTCCGCCGCCCGACCCATCACCTCGGCGTACTCGGTGATGTGGTTGCGGTGGAAGGCAGGCTGCACCATCCGGCGCTGCTTGCGGTGGAAGTCCCCGTCGGTCGTGACGATGCCGTTGCCGAACATCGGGCGCAGCCGCTCGAAGATCCTGCCGCGCCCGAACTGTTGTGCCTGCTGGACCAGGACCGCGTGGACGTGGTCGGGGCTCGTGAGTACGTGGACGGGCCAGGTGCCGATGTCCAGGCGCACGATGTCGCCGTGCTCGCGCAGCGATTCGAGGAACGCGATCGGCCGCCGCCACAGGGGGAGGGCGTGGCCCAGGAGCGGTAACCGCCCCGGGGCCGCGGGGGCGTGGACCGCAGGGCCGGCTTGTTCCGTACGGGCCATGGATCCACTCCCTCTCATGCCACCGAGACCAGGTCCGGGCGGGTGTACGCGGACTCCAGCCCGGCTGCGAAACGTTCGTCGCTGTACCGTGTGCACTCGTAACGCTGCCACAGATCGGCGCCGATCATCCAGTCTTCGTAACTCCGCACGCAGCGGGCGATCGCGGCCCGCAGATCGGCGTCCATCTCCCCCTGGGAATCGATGACTTGAAACAGTCGTCGTTCCGCGGCCACGTAGTCCTCTATGCGGACCTGAATGCGGTCCTCGACCGACCGGAGGGCCTCCGGAAGCGAACATCCGTCCCAGGAGGCGATGAGGGACACGAGGTTGTTGTTGTCACCGCAGGCGTGCTCCTTCGGCAGGGAGAACACGTCGTTGCCCCACGAGATGATGTCCACGGCGCTCTCGACGACTGCCTGGAATGCCGGATGGTCGTGGACGGACTGCGGCAGGTCGATTCCCAGTCCGGCCTCCACCATGTCCATCATCGGGTGCAGTTGGGAACTGTGTCGTCGCATAAGGACGTAGTCGTGTACCGAAGGGCGCCTGCTGGCACCGCGATTGTCGGCCTCCTGGTCCAAGGAGTGCAGCATCAGGGGCACATGGGTTCGATACCGGGCCGCCGTCCCCGCGGACATCCCGCCGATGATCCGGTCGCACAGGTCGACGAATCCGTTCACCAGCGGATTCCGCTGGGCTGACGCCCTGTTGGTCCTGCCGGTTTCCAGATACTCGGTGATGGCATCGGTGACGGGACGCCAGGCCGCAAGTTCACCCGTCCTGATGAGGTGGTCGTGCTGGTCGTCCAGGACGAACGACCAGGCCATCCACTCGGCGAGCAGGACGATGGTGTCGTACGGCACCTCGCCGCTCACCCGGCCCGCGAGGTGGCCGCACCCGATCGCCGTGAACTGCTCGGCGGCGTCGGTGACGAGTTCGTGACGCAACGCCCAAGACGTGGCCTCGGAGTTGGCCCGTGCGGCCAGTGGATGCTTGGAGTTCCCGAACGGAAGGTGGAAATCAGGAACGGGGAAAGGGTCGAGCCGGGCCATTGATCCCCCCATGGAAGAGTCGGATTCGTCAATACCCGCTCAATGTACGATCGTCATGGCACGTGCAATTTCGGAGCGACCCTCCGCTGTCGCTGTCGCTGTCGCTGTCGCTGCCGTCACGGCCGGACACTCCGCGCCTGCCGGAATGAACCGGTCGGTAACCGAACAGGACCCATCCACACACGACTACATCAGGCCACCCGTGAAGTAATTAACCCTCAGGGTGCAGCGCACTGTCAATGTAGGAAGTGAGGAGATGCTGCATTCACGCTGCTAATACGCGCCGAATACCCTGAGGGGATGTGCGTTTGGCATAATCCCGCACTTCGCGGGGAGCAGGACCCGGCCCGACGCCCGTCATGGGCGTCTTCCGGCCACTGATGGGGCCGCTGGAACGAGTGACTCCCAACTCGGATGCCTGTGCGGCCTGTTGAGTACGGGGCTGCGGCGCTGTCGGCAGGTGGCCGAAGAGCGCCGTGGTGGTACCCGACACTCCCTACACTGCGGGGGACGCGGCCGTCCGGGGAAGGGCTGGGGAACATGATCGACCACCATGCGGCAGACCCGGACGACGGCCAGGAGGCCGATGTACTGGGTCCCTACCTTGAGGTCCTGCGCGCGCGCCTGAGCGGGGAGCGGTTCGAAGTGCTCATCCGGGCCGTCCAGACCACCTGTGCCCTGCTGGCCGACGGCCGGGAGGCCGTCCTCGAAGTGCCGGGAGACGCCGCTCTCGCCCCCGACCTGCAACGCGAGTACCTGTCCCTCATGGCGGTGATGATCACGGGCCACCTCGATCACCGCGTGGTCGAACTGGCCGCCCCCGACGGCGGCACGGGCTGGGCGGTCGTGGACAACACCCGCCCCCGCCAGGAGCCCGCGCCGGCGGCGGCCCCGTCCCCGTGTGACGAGGCAGAGCGGGCGTGGATCGCCAAGGAGCTCGACGGCATCGTCCGCGCCACCGAGGACACGGGGAGGACGGGCGGCTGACGCGTCTTCGGAAGCGTGCAACGGTCATGGATTCCGATGGAGTTCAGATGCCGAGCGGCAAACCGAAGTGTTCGCACGCACGCCGGCGCCTCGGTCGCGGGAAGGAGCGGATCGCCGGCGGATGGTGGCGCGGCCGGTTGCGAACCGGCCACCCCTCGCCCGATCCGACCGGCTCAGCCGCCCGAGGCGGAGCCCACCGCGTTGCGCCAGACCGTCACGTCCACCGTCATGTACGTGCTGGGCGACTCCTCGGCGGAGAACCCCTGGACGGTCAGCAGGCCCAAGTGGCCGCTGCCGGTGGTGATGCAGACCTGCCGGCCCTTCGCCAGCTTGTTGACGTACACCGTCTCGGTGAACCGGGTCTCCGCGCGGCAGGCTGCCAGGGACCCTTCCTGACCCGGGTCGAGCAGTACGAGGTTGCCTCCCTGGGATTCCGCGTCGAGGTATCCGCCGGTGTCGTAGGAGAGTTCGTACCCGCCGTCCTCGCCCTTCTGCGGGCGGACGTCGTCGTCCCCGAGGGTCAGGTGGTAGCCGGCCGTCAGGTTGATGGCCTTGAAGTCCGCCGGCTTCGGCTCGGACTTCGCGGCGCCGCCCGGCTTGGCGCTGCTCGACGTCCGGCCGCCGCCGCTCTTGTCGTTGGCCTGAGGTGAGTCGGCGCCCTGCTCCTGCCCGTTCTTGCCCTTGAGCACGACGTACGCCGTGCCCGCGCCCGCGACCGCGAAGACCAGCGCGGCGACGAGGGCGACGGGCGCGCCCCGCTTGCGCGCCGGCTGGGGCTGGGGCTGGAAGCCGGGGTGCACCGGATGCCCGGGGTACGTCTGTCCGTGCGCCGGCAGCGGGGCCGGCGCGTATGCGGGGACCGGCGTAGGGTACGGGTGCGGAGACGGGTGCGCCGCGGCCGGACCGTATCCGGGCGGCGCAGTGGCGGGGGCGGCGGCCGGTGAGGTCGGGGAGGCCGGCGGGTACCCGGGCGGCGCGGCCGGGGCCGCGGGCGCGGTCGGCGCGTAGCCGTCCGGCGGGGCGGAAGCCGCGGAGGCGGGCGCGGTCGGGGCGTACCCGACCGACGGGGCCGTGGCCGGCGGCGGCGGGGTCTGCACCGGTGCCGGGGCCGCGATCCGGGACGTGATGTCGGCGGAGACCGGAGCGGGCAGCCAGTCCTCGGGCCGCCGCAGCACCGTTTCGGCGTTCGCGGACTGGCAGAGCGAGATGACCTCGGCGACCGACGGCCTGGCGTCGGGGTCCTTCGCGAGGCAGCGCGTGACCAGCTCCGTCAGCCGCTCCGGAACCGCGCTGAGGTCGGGCTGCTCGTGGACGATGCGGTACAGCACCCCGTGTCCGGTCCCCTCGCCGAACGCCGGGGTGCCCGTGGCCGCGTACGCCGCGACCTGGCCCAGCGCGAAGACGTCGGTCGCGGCGGTCACCCGGTTCCCGGCGGCCTGCTCCGGAGCCATGAACGAGGGAGTGCCGACGGCGACACCGCTCCCGGTGAGGGAGGTGGCGTCGGCGGCGTACGCGATGCCGAAGTCGATGACGCGGGGGCCGTCGGCGGCCAGCAGCACGTTGGACGGCTTCAGGTCGCGGTGGACGATGCCCGCGCCGTGGATGACCTGGAGGGCCTCGGCCATGCCCGCGATCAGAGCCGTCCGCCCGCCCACGCCGAAGTCACGACCGGTCATGGGGCAAGTGCTACCGCTGGGGCAACCCGTCCGGAACGGATTTCTAGGCGAAAGACGGTCCCGTGATCCGGGCGAGGGCCGCCGTGCCCGCGCGTCCCCACGTCGGCTGGCCACCGGGAAGACCGCGTTCCCAGGCCAGGCCGATGCCGATGAGGGAAACGGCGCGCAGGACCGCCCACCCCCGGGCGCGCCGCACCATTGCCTCGTCCGCGTCCGCATAGGCGTCGAGGAACCGCGCGGCCGCGTCACCGGGGAGGAGCACCCACGCGGCCGCGAGGTCCGTCGCCGGGTCTCCGGCGCACAACTCCCCGAAATCGATCACGCCGGACAGGCTCCCGTCCGATACGACGACGTTCGCGGGGTGAAGGTCCCCGTGGATCCATACCGGTGCGCCCCGCCATTGCGGAGCCGCCACCGCCTCGTCCCAGACGGCCCGGACGCCGTCGCCGAGGCTGCCGGAGACCTCCGCCGCTGCGAACTTCTCGTCGAATTCGGGCGCGAGCGCTCCGAGAGCGACCCCGCGGTTCCCGCTGACGGGTGCGTCGGCGGGCGCGTTGCGGTGGAGGGCCCTCAGGAACAGTGCCAGCGCGTCGGCCGCCTCGTGCCCGTGTCCGATCCCTGCCCGGTCGGCCGGCTCGCCCGGAACCCACATCGCCACGGACCACGGCCGGGGGAAGCGTCTCGACGGAGCCCCCGTGCGCACGGGGACCGGCACCGGAAGCGGAAGTCCTGGGGCGAGGAGGGGCAACCAGCGCTGCTCCTTGCGCAGGAGCTCGGGAGCGCGCGGCGTGAGCGGCAGTCGTACGGCCAACTCATCGCCGAGACGCCACAGTTCGTTGTCCCAGCCACCCGGCACCCGATGCAGGCTCAACTCGGCCAGCTCCGGGTGCTGCTCTCGTAGCAGCGCACGCACCAAAGGCTCGTCGACGGTGGGGCGTTGCATCGGGTCAGCCTCGCAGTCGTTCGTGCAGGAACGCGGTGACGTCCGCGCGCGCCTTCAACGCGGGGTGTTCTTCCGGGGTTTCGCGGACCTCCAGGGTCAGCACCGCGTGGGCCAGGCGGCCGAATCCGTCGCCGTTGCCCGGGGAGGAGTCGAGCCGGATGACTTTGAAGGCGTCCCCGAGGCGGGAACGCAGGGTGGTGAACCGCTCCTCCGGGGCCATCCAGTCCTCGCTGAACCGGAGCCCCATCACGCAGAGGCCGTTGTTCCGGGTGCGGTCGACGACGCGCCGGAGCTCGTCCTCGGAGACGCCCGCGTCCGCGCGCCGGGCGGCGGTCAAGGCGATCGGGGCCGAGGGCTGGCTCATCACCGGGGCCAGAACGACGTCGTCCACCGCGGCGGCCAGGGCGAATCCGCCGGTGAAACAGAGCCCGATGACACCGACCCCCGCGGCGGGAGTCCGGGCGGCCAGGTCACGGGCGAGGGCCCGCAGGTAGTCGGCGACGGGCCGGCGGGCGTTCGTGGCGAAGGCGCGGAATTCCGCCGAGACGCACACGCGGGCGAAGACGCCCGCGGTCCGGGCCAAGGAGACCGGCTTGCCCGGCGTGCCGAACAGCGACGGCATCACGACGGTGAACCCCTCGTCCACCAGGTGCTCGGCGAGGCCGATCACCTCGGGCGTGATGCCGGGCAGCTCCGGCAGGAGCACCACGCCGGGTCCCTCGCCCTTCTCGAAGCAGTCGTACGAGAGGCCCTCGGCGGCGAAGGGAGCCCGGCGCCAGCCGGCGAGGGTGGAGGTCGGTGCGGTGCCTGTCATCGGTCCTGCTTTCGCTCGGCGTCGGCAGCCGACTGTACGCCGCGTTCATGCCAAGGAAGTGGCCGGACCCGCGGTGCGTCAACGACGAGGAGGTCCGCTCACCCTGCCGGGGCGGACCCACCCCGCCGGGTGAACGGGGCGGGCACGGGACAGGGGGCCGGGCCGGGTTCCCCGCGAGCACGACCGGCGGGAAGGGCCCGGCGGCGCGGAAAGGATCACATTCGGTGCCACCATTCCACCGCACACGGCGGGCAAGGCTGCGAAGCCGTTCACAGGGATGAGAGGTACGGAAGTGGCGCCTCAGGTGGTCGACGAAACGGCTCAGCGTCTCCCCGCGCGGAGGGGCCCCGGTGCCGACGGCGCCGCAGACCCCGCCCCCCCTCCCGCCCCTGCTCCTGCTCCTGCTCCTGCCTCCGCCTCCGATCCGGAGCGGATCGACGCCGAACTCCTCATCGCGGCCTCGGTGCTGCTCGCGGAAGCGGCCCTCACGGCAAAGCGGTCCGGTGCGGAGCTGACGGGGGCGCTGTTCAGCTGGCGGTTCGGACTGCAGGCGCTGAGGCGCCCCGGCTGGGCGTTCGGTACGGCCCTCTCCTGCGCCCAGGCGCTGACCGGCTCCGCCGGCCTTGGGTTCGGGGCGAACGGCGGCCTGATCGGCGAACTCGTCCGGATGGCCGGGAGCATGACGTACCGGCGCCCCGCCAAGGTGGCCATGGCCGTCGACGCCTTCGCCCTGCGCATCAAGGCTGCCGCGGCCGATCACCCCAACCTCGACGCGCCGGCCGCCCGCCGCCTCACCGACGCCATGGTCGCCGGGAACCGGCTGGAGGCGCTGAGGGCGGTGCACGGGCTGATCGAACTGCTCGGCGTGACCCGCGCGCTGACCACGGTGAGCCCCGTGATCATGGAGCTGCTGGCCCTGCTCGGGATGCTCGACGAGAACCCGGTCAACGACGACTTCTCGTGGGTGACCCTCGCCGGGGGCGTGCCGACCACCGACCCGGTCTTCGGGCTGCCGAGCTCCGTCCTGGCGTTCCTCAACCCCGGGCCAGGCCGCGCCGAGCGCGCCGACCCGGACCCGATCCTCGCGAAGGTGCTCGCCTCTTCCCGCAACGACATCGTCAGCTACGTCAACGACATCGGGGCGCTCGGCAACCACGGCCTGGTGCTGCTGCGCCGCGTCGCGTGCGCCGACGGCGCCGTACGGTACGTCCTCCTGCTGCCCGGCACGAGCTTCGGGCTGCTCAGCAACAGCACCCCACAGGACCTGGTCGGCGCGTTCGACGGACTGCTGCGCACCGACACGACGTACACGCGGGCCGCGAAGAAGCTGCTGCGGCGGGCGGGGGTGCCCGCCGGCTCCGAGCTCATGATCATCGGGCACAGCCTGGGCGGGATGACCGCGATGAACCTCGCGAGCGACGTGGAGGTGTCCTCCACCTACCGGGTCACGCACGTGGTCGCGATCGGCTCCCCTATCGACGGCAAGCGGCCCGCCGACCACACCACACAGGTGGTCAGCCTCGTCAACGAGCACGACGTGATCCCGGGACTGGACGGCCGCGGCCCGGCCGCGCCCCATGACATCCCGGCGAGCTGGGTGGAACTGGCCTGGCTGGACGAGTCGTACGACTACCCGCTGTCGCACGCCCCGCAGGCGTACTCCGACGCGCTGCGCGGCGAGCTCGCGCACTACCGGGAGCGGGTCAACGAACTCATCAGCGCCTACGACGGCGAAGTCATCGGAAACCAGCCGTACATGCTGCGCGACAAGTGACCACCCGGGACCACCAGGGACCGCGAGGAACCACCAAGGGAGACCGACCGATGACCACTGCCGACAACCCGGCCACCGCGGTGCGACGCCCCGCGACGGCCTGGCCCCTGGAGAACGCCCTGTTCAGCGCGGCGATGGTCGCCCAGCGCCTGCCGTGGGTGGACGGCCCGGCCCGCGCCCTCGGCCTGGACGTGTTCACCCGGGACGGGGTGACGCGCCGGCTGCTGGCGTTCCTGCGGCGCACCCGCTCCGGCCGGCCGGTGCGACTGAGCACCCCGTTCGGGTCGTTCCTGCTGCCGCTGGCCGCCTCCGACGCCGCGGGCCTGCTGGCCCGGGCCGACGAGGCGGGGGCGCTCGCGCCGGCGATCGGCCTCACGGCCGGCGGGCAGCGGTACGGGCTGTCGCCGCACGTGCCGCTGCCCCGTGACGCGGCCGTACCCGCCGCGCACCTGGGCGTCCTGTCGGCGGAGGACGTCGAGCGGGTGATCGCGGCCCGGCGCGGGGACGGCACGCTGGAGTGGCACGAGTTGCACCGCGGCGTGCAACGACTGGGCCGGCGCGTGGTGGTGGGCGCCGCGGCCGTCGAGGACACGCTGCTCAGCGAGGTGCTCGCGGCGGCCACGCAGGCCGCGGGCCGCAGGTCGTACGACGGCCGCGCCGAGGCCCTGGGGCGCCGGCTGGCACCGTACCTCGCGGACCCGGACCCCGCCTCCCTCACGGGCCGGCTCATGGCCGAGGGACCCGGGAGCGAGGGACCCGACCCGGAAACCGCCCTGCCGGCCGTCGCGCACGCGCTCGCGCTGGTGTCCGAGGCCGCCGGGACCGTGCTCCAGGCGCTGGCCCTGCTCGCCGTGGGCGCGGCCGCGTCGCCGGAGGCGGCCGTCGGCGAGGCGCTCCGCCGGTGGCCGCCGGTGGCCGCGGCCGTGTACCCCGTGAGGACGGACTTCACCTGGCAGGACCTGGCCGTCGAGGCCGGCACCGAGATCCTGCGGGTGCCCGGCTGGCTGCGCGCGCTGGACGGCGAGGGCCACCCGGAACCGGGGCCTACGGGCCCCTCGGTGACGGCGGGGACCTCGGGGATGCCGCCGCTGTGCGGGGCCCCGACCGGCTGCGCGGCGTCGCGGTTCGCGGCGCTCGTCGCGGAGCACGTCGTACGGGCCGTCACCGAGGCGGCCCGCCCGGTGGTGATCTCCCCGCAGCTCACCGCGGACCGGCTGCCGGACTCGCTCGATCCGCGGACGCTGGTCGTGGCGCTGGAGGACCTCGCCGCCCGGCCCGGTGACGGCCGGGTGACGGTCTCCCGGCCGAACGCGGTGCCGGTCTCGGCCTTCGGCCACGCTCCGGCGGCGTACGGGGCGCTCGCGCACGCCAGCGCCGACCGGCTGGAGCGGCACGCCCAGAGCCTCGCGGTCTGCGCCGCGGACAGCGGCTGGAACGCCGACGAGGAGGGGGAGCGGTTCCGCATGATCCTGCTGGGCCACGCCGAGCGGTGCGCCACGGCAGCCGACGGCGTACGACAGGCAGCGAAGCGGCTGACGGACTGAGGAGTTGGCTCCATGGAAACCTCGGCATCCCTCCTGGCGTCCGCGGCCGGACCGGTACCCGCGGCCGGACCGGTACCCGCGGCCGGACCGGTACCCGCGCCCGGACCGGTACCCGCACCCGCATCGGGGTCCGGCCGCGCCGCGGTCCTCGCCGGGCTCGGCGCGTACGTGCCCCCGCGCGTCCTCACCAACGCCGAGCTGTGTGGGCAGCGGCCCATCGGCGACGAGTGGATCCGCGAGCGCACCGGTGTGGCGAGCCGGCGCATCGCGGACGGGGAGGCCACCGTCGACCTGGCGGTGCGGGCCGGACGGCACGCGCTCACGGCGGCCGGGGTGTCCGCGGTCGACGCGGTCGTCCTGACCACCATCTCCCCGGACCGGCTCCTTCCGGCCGGGGCTCCGGAGGTCGCGGCGCGGCTCGGGCTGGGCACGGTACCGGCGTTCGACCTGGCGTCGGGCTGCAGCGGGTTCCTGTACGGCCTGGGCGTGGCGTCCTCGATGATCACCGCCGGGGCCTTCGACCGCGTCCTGCTGGTCGCCTCGGACGTGTTCAGCGCGTTCCTGGACCCCGGGGACTGGCTCATGTCGGCCATCTTCGGCGACGGCGCGGGAGCGGCGGTGCTGTGTGCCGGCGGAGCCGGCGCACCCGGCGCGTTCGGGCCGTTCGACCTGGGCAGTGACGGCGCGCAGGCCGATCTGCTGGAGATCCCCGGCGGCGGGGCGCGGGCGAGGAAGCGGATCCTGGCGGGGCCGGGCGCGACGTTCTCGCCGTACTTCCGGATGGACGGGCCCGCCGTGCGCAAACAGGCCGTCGTCGGGATGTGCGACTCGGTGACGCGGGCCCTTGAGCGGGCCGGGTGGCGGCTGGGTGACCTGGACCTGCTGGTGGCTCATCAGGCCAACCAGCGGATCCTGGACGGGCTCGCCGCCGAGCTGGGCCTGGCTCCCGGGCAGGTGCTGTCGCACATCGAGACGTACGGGAACGCGGCGGCGGCCTCGGTGCCCGTACTGCTGGCCCAGGCGGCCGCCGCCGGAACGCTGTCGCCGGGACTGCGGGTCGCGTTGACCGCGTACGGCGCCGGGCTGGCCTGGGGATCGACCACCCTGGTCTGGCCCGGGGTCCGGGCGGTGGCCGAGGACGGGTGAGCCGGCCCCGGGACCCCGGGCTACCAGAACGGCGTTTCCCGCCTGCGCCGTTCCCGGTCGACCAAGGCCTGTACGGCGGCCCGGGACTCCGCGCACAGCAGGCGGGCCGCGGCGGAGCGGGCGGCGTAGGACTCGGGCCGGCGCGGCGCGGGGATCGGCTCCCCGATGGTGACGAGCCACTTCGAGGGCAGCGGGAAGACCGGGGTGATGGGGAAGTAGGGGAGGTCGAAGAGGCGTGCCAGGGCCGGGATCTCGCCGATCCGGGGGCACGCCTCCTCGGCGCCGATGACGGACACCGGCACCACGGGGGCGCCCGCCCGAACGGCCGTGACCGCGAAACCGGGACTGAACGGCCGCAGTTGATAGCGCTTGCGAAAGGGCTTTTCCAAGCCGGCGAGTCCTTCGGGAAACACTCCGACGAGTTCACCGGCGATCAGGTGTTCCATTCCCAGTGTCGGATCGAGGGGAATGGCGCCTTTCCTGCGGGCATACGAACCGATGACCGGCACGCGGAATACCAACGGTGCAGCGGGGACGTGCAGGGGCCGCCTGAGGCTGCGGGCGAACACCTTCTGGAGGACGAAGGCGTCGAGCCCCCAGGCGCCCGAATGGTTGGCGATGACGACCGCGGGTCCTTCGAGCGGGAGGTTCTCCACTCCCGCCACCTCGACCCGGAAATAGTCATCGACGAGCCAGTCGAGGAAGCGGTCCCAGGCGCTCTCCCCGGCCTCGCCGAGCAGCCGCTTCACGTACCTGAGCTCGGCGCCGGCCACCTCGATCACATCGGCCATGCTTTCCGACACGAACGATCCCCACTCTCGCGTTTCGGGTCATCAACGACCGCAATAATGGCGGGTTTTGCGTAAATACCCTGCCGTGGTACCTATTTGAGCACGAGAACCCACTTCCCCCGCCACCCTGCTGCAATGGCAGCGATACCGCAAATGAGAGCTTCCGTGACTACTTCCGCGCCGGAATCCGTCTTCGACGTGATCAGTGAACTGCTCGTCGAGAGGTTCGAAGTCCCCCGTGGCGAGGTGCGGCCGAGCGCGCCCATGCGCAACCTGCTGACCGATTCGCTCATGATCGTCGAGATGGCCATCGCCGTTCACGAGACGCTGGGCATCAAGGTCGAGGAGGAGGAGCTCCGCGCCGCCACCCTCGCGGAGTTCGCGGCATCGGTCGACGCACGGCGGACGGACCGTTGACCCGGCGCCCCGAAGCCGTCGTGACCGGGCTCGGCCTGGTCACGGCGGCCGGGTGCGACCGGGACACCACGTGGTCGGCCGTCCGTGCCGGCCGCTCCACCGCCGCGCCCGACCCGCTGCTGGACGGTCTGCCCGTCTCCCTCAGCTGCCGCGTACCGGAGCTGGACCACCCGGTCCTGCACCGGCGGGGTTCGGCCCGCCTGGACCCGGTCGACCGCCTCGGACTCGTGGCCGCCGCGCAGGCGCTCGACCACGCCGGGCTCGATCCGCAGGACTGGGACGGCAGCCGGGTCGCCGTCGTCACCGGCGGCGGCTTCGGCGGCGTCCTGACCCAGGACAAGGCGCTGGCCCGGCTCGGCGAGCAGGGCCCGGAGTTCGTCTCCCCGTACTTCCTCCCCGGCTATCTGATCAACATGACGTGCGCCAACATCGCGCTGCGCTTCGGGGTGACCGGTCCCGCCCTGGCCACGTCCACGGCCTGCGCCTCGGGCACCACTGCCCTCGGCCTCGCCCGGGACCTGCTGGCGACCGGACGCAGCGACATCGCCCTCGTCTGCGGCGCCGAGGCGGCCGTGACCCGGCTGGTGGTGACCGGCTTCTCCCAGCTGGGTGTCCTGTCGGGCACAGGATCGCGTCCCTTCGACGCCACCCGGGACGGGTTCGTCATCGCGGAGGGCGCCGGCGCCTTGGTCCTGGAGCGCCCCGAGCACGCCGCCGCCCGGGCGGCCCGGCCCCTCGCGCGCCTCATCGGCTACGCCGCCTCGACGGACGCGCACCACCTCGTGGCACCGCACCCCGACGGCCGCGGCGCCGAGCAGGCCGTCCGCGCCGCCCTCGCGGACGCAGGTGCCGGCCCCGGGGACGTCGGCCACGTCAATGCGCACGGCACCTCGACCCGGCTGAACGACAGCATCGAGGCCGCGGTCCTGCGCCGCGTCTTCCCCGGCCGGCCGCCCGTCACCTCGGCCAAAGGCGCACTCGGGCACACCCTCGGGGCCTCGGGCGTCATCGAGGCCGCCCTGACCGTCCTCGCCCTGGCCGAGGACATCGTTCCGCCCACGGCCGGGCTGGGCGAGACCGACGCCGGGACGGACATCGACGTCGTCACGGGTACGTCCAGGAGGCACGCCTCGCAGGTCGCCGTCAGCAACTCCTTCGGATTCGGCGGCCACAACGCCGTGGCCGTGCTCGCACGCCCCTGACCGCGCCGGGAAGCGGTCCCGGGCCGCCAGGGCGACCATGGATGGTGTGGAAGAAGCGCAGCTGAAGGCCTCCTTTGCCGGGCGGCCGCACGGAGCTGACCACGGCACCCGGGGCACGCCGCGCCCGCGCGGACCGGACCGCCCGCGCGGACCGGACCGCCCGCGACAGGCGGGCACGGAGACGGATGCAGGATGACCGAGCAGACGCCGATCGAGGACCTGATCAGCGGCGCCGCCCAGGACGCCGGCGGGTGGCTCGGCTCCCTGCCCGTGGCGCAGCTGGCCACCAGCGCTGACGGGACGATCGTCCGCTGGAACCGCGCGGCGCAGGAACTGCTCGGTTACTCACCGCCGCAGATCGTCGGCAGGCACATCGCCGACCTCCTCCACCCCGGAGCCGACCGCAGCCTCGGCCGTGCCCTGTGGGAGACCGCCGTCACCGGCCGCGGGGTGATGGGCACCGTGACCGCATGGCACCAGGACGGGCACCCGCTGGAGCTGGAGATCTGGGCCTGCCCGGTGCCCGGCCGGCGCCACGGCGCCTCCGCGGTCCTGGTCTTCGCCGCCGACGCGCACGCGGCCCGCCGGATCCGCGGTTCGTCGGCCGTCTGGGACGGTCTGTTCGCCCGCTCGCCCGTCGGCATCGCCATCCTCGACACGCAGCTGCGGTTCCTCCAGGTCAACCCGGCCCTGGAGGCCATGAACGGCCTCTCGGAATCCGCCCACGTGGGGCGGCGGCTCGCGGAGGTCCTGCCGGAGGTGAACGCCGAGGACATGGAGGCCGCGATGCGGCAGGTCCTGGCCACCGGGGAGCCGGTGCTGGATCGCCGCCGCACGGGCCGCACCCCCGCCGACCCCGCCCGCGACCGGGCCTGGTCCTGCTCGTACGTTCGGGTGGAGGACCCCGGCGGCCGCCCGATCGGCGTGATCGCCTCCCTGCTCGACATCACCGAGCAGCAGCGCGACCACATCGAGGCAGAGGCGGGCCGCCGCAGGCTGGCGCTGCTCAGCGAGGCCAGCGTCCGCATCGGCGCCAGCCTTGAGCTGGAGCGCACCGCGCAGGAACTGGCCGACCTCGCCGTACCGCAGCTCGCCGACGCCGCCACCGTGGACGTACTGGACACCCTCGCCCGCGGTGACGAGCCCGGCCGCGGCCTCGCCGGGGGCGTGGGCCTGCGGCGCCTGGGCAAGGCCCCCCTGACCGGATCTCCGGTGATCGGCATCCTCGCCCCGCTGGGCAGGACCCTCACGTTCCCCTCCGCCGCCCCCTACACCCAGGCCCTCGCCGACCGCCGGCCCTTCCTGCTCGGCCACCTCGACGAACAGGCCGTCGCCTCCGCCGCCCGCCACACGGGCAAACCCGCACAGCTCCTGACCGTGGGAGTGCACTCGTTCATGATGGCGCCGCTGATCGCGCGGGACCTCGTACTCGGTGTCGCCACCTTCTACCGCACCCGCTCCGGCGGCCCGTTCGGGCCCGACGACGTCACGCTCGCCGGGGAGCTCGCGGCCCGCGCCGCCATCAGCATCGACAACGCGCGCCTCTACCACCGCGAACACGAGACCGCCGTCATCCTCCAGCGCAGCATGCTGCCCCAGCACATCACCCCGCCGCCCGGCGTCGAGGTCGCCCACCGCTACCTGCCCGCCAGCGACGTCAACGAGATCGGCGGGGACTGGTACGACGTGCTGCAGCTCCCCGGGGGCAAGGCCGCCCTCCTCATCGGGGACGTCATGGGTCACGGCATCGCGGCCGCGGCGGTCATGGGACGGCTCTCCGCCAGCGTGCGCGCCCTCGCCCGGCTCGACCTCGCCCCCGAGGCGCTGATGCGGCAGCTGGAAGCGACCCTGGACGACCTCGCCGACCCGATGATCGCCACCTTCCTGTACGCCGTGGTCGACCCCGAGACCGGCCGCTGCCGCATCACCCGGGCCGGGCACCCGCCGCCGGCGGCCGTCGACCCCGACGGCACGGTCCGCCTCCTCGACCTGCCGCCCGGCACCCCGCTCGGCGTCGGCGGCACGGCCTTCTCCACCACTGACGTGACCCTGTCACCGGGGAGCCTCCTCGTCATGTACACCGACGGCCTCGTCGAGGCCCGCGGAAGCGACATCGACGAGCGCCTGGGGGAACTGACCCGCCTGCTGGGCGAACACCAGCGCTCGCTGGACCACCTGTGCGACTCGCTGATCAGCCACCTCGTTCCGGCCTCCGCGGACGACGACATCGCCCTGCTCATCGCCCGCGTCGGCTCCGCCCCCCACCCGCCCCCCGCTCCGTAGGCCCGCCCCGGGCAGGATGCGGGGATGGAGTTCACCGAACTGGAGCAGCGGGCCCGCGCGCTCGCGGCGTCGGGCACCCGACGGATCCTCGGCATCGCCGGGCCGCCCGGAGCCGGCAAGTCCACCCTGGCCGCACGCCTCGCGCAGGAGCTGGGACCCGAACTGGCCGTCGTCGTACCGATGGACGGGTTCCACCTCGCCCGGGCCGAACTGGAGCGGTTGGGCCGGGCCGACCGCAAGGGCGCCCCGGACACCTTCGATGCCGCCGGGTACGCGGCGCTGCTGACCCGGCTGCGCACGCCCGGATCCGCCGCGGTCTACGCCCCGGCCTTCGACCGGTCGCTGGAGGAGCCGGTCGCCGGGAGCATCCCCGTCGGCCCCGGGGTGGGCCTGGTGATCACCGAGGGCAACTACCTGCTGCACGACGCGGGGGAGTGGGCAGCGGTACGCGCGCTGCTCGACGAGGTCTGGTTCCTCGCGCCCGACGACGCCCTGCGCGTACGGCGGCTGGTGGACCGGCACGTCCGCCACGGGAAGGCGCCGGCCCGCGCCGAGGAGTGGGTGAACCGCTCGGACGAGGCGAACGCCCGGTTGATCGCCGCGGGCCGGTCCCGGGCGGACCTGGTCGTGGAGTAGCGGAGCGGGGGAGTACCGGAGTAGGGGCGTACGCGGCGGCAAGGGGGGCGCGCAGCGGAGCAGATGCGCCATTTCCCGAAAGATTTCCGTCGACAGCCGTGCACAATCGGGCGTCTTTTCCGATGGGGTGGTGTTGGGGGAGCGGCCGGTCCGTCCGGCCGCTGGATGTGGGGGTCAGGCATGCCCGTTCCGTTCATTTCACCGGAAGGCTTCCCGCCGACGTGAATCCTGTCCAGTCCGTCACGCCCGTGCTGATACTCGTCGCTTCCGATGCCGTCAGGAGACACCCACGCCGCCCGCATGGAGGAGCGCATGAGTGAGGGCGAGTTCGACCCGTCCGGTGACCGGGCGGTCGCCAGCGAACTGGCCGGCGTCCTGCCGGTCGAGTTCAGCGCGTTCCACTCCCAGCACCACCGCGCCTATCTGCGCTACGCACACCTGCAACTGGGCTCCCGCGAGGACGCCGAGGACGTCGTCGACGACGTGTTCACCTTCCTGCTGAAGGTGTGGCGGCAGGCGCTGAAGGAGGCGAGCCTGCACGGCTTCGCCTGGGCGGTGCTGCGCGAACACGTCGCGCGCAGACTGGCGCTCCTCGGCCGGCCCGCGGCGATGGTCGAGACGGCCTGGTTCGCCGCCCTGCGCCGCGCGTCCCGCCAGCGCATGGAACTGCTGGAGTCCAAGCTCGGCCTGTACGCGGCGATCGCTTGCCTGCCCGACCGGCACTACGACGTCGTGCTGCTGGCCTTCCTGCTGGGCTACGACAACGGCACCGTCGGCCGGACGATGGGGATCTCCCCCGCGGCGGTCCGTTCGCACATTCGAGGCGCACGCCGAATCCTGTCCCAGAAACTCGGGGCGGACTGGGCTCCTGGAGAGGAGAAGGGCCAGTGAGCGACATGACGGCCGACCGCGACGCCGTGACGGGTGAGGAACTGGCGGAGGCACTGGAACAGGCCCAGGTCCTGGTGGAGGAGTACGCCGGCTACGACGAGGACGCCGCCCGACGGCGCATCGCCCGCCGCATCGCCGCCGACCGGGCCCGCTCGGCGAGCGGCGCCACCGGCCGGGGCGGCTTCCCGGCACCCGCCTCCCTCGCCGGCCGTGCCCGCCCGCCCGCCCCCGCGTCCACCCCGGCGGACGACCTCGTACTCGACGCCGCCTGCCACGTACGGGCCGCACGGGCACTGGACGACCTGGCCTGGTCCCTGACGGAGAGCCGTCCCTTCGCCGAACTCGCCCTGGCCGCCGGGACCTGGCCGCACGGAGCGGAACCCGCGCTGCTGTTCGGCTGCCTCCTGCACCTGGCGGACCGGATGGAGGGCGCGCAGTTCTGGCTCCAGTACGCGGCCGGAGCCGGCTCGCGGACGGCGGCCCGCCTCCTGCACCTCCACCACCTCGCGCGCGCCGAGGTGCGCACCGCCCGGCACTGGAAGGCGCTGGCCGAGGCGCTGCCCCCGGACGAGGGGCTGCCGCACCTGCCGGAGGTCCCGGAGAACTTGGAGGAGGCCCTCGGGGCCTCGGTCATCTGGACGTCTCCGCCGATCAGCACCCAGGACCTCACCGCCCTCACGGTGGTACGCGGCCACGGCGGGCGGCCCCCGTACCGGCTGCCCGCCCGGCTGCGGCGGGCCGTGACGGCCCGGAGCTGGAGCGACGACCAGGACCTGGGGGAGGTGTTCCTCCTCGGCCCGCAGGTGGCGGTGGCGGTGGCCCAACACGCGCGGCTGAACCTCCTGCACCTGACGGACGAGGCGAACGCCTGGGCGCTCGAAGCGCTCGGGCCGCCGAAGACGGTCCCGGCCGTGCACGGTCCGTCCGGAGCGCGGCCGGCTCCCGTCGCGATGGAGGCCGTCCACCGGGCGCTGCGCGTCCTGGAGGTCGTCAACCGGTACTCGGGCGGGGTGGGCCTCGCGCAGATCGCGCGCGAGACGTGGCTGCCGCAGCTCGTGCTGGCCCGGGTGATGGAGCAGCTGGTACGGGCGAACCTGGCGGTCCCGGTGGGCCCCGGCGCGTACATCGCGGGCCGGGCGCTCTTACTGACCGAGGCGGCGTCCGGGGACGGGCCCGGACACCTGCACGAAACCCTCGCCTGGGTGCGGGACGCGGTCGGCGCCGCCGTCTACGTGGCCCGCTACACCGACGGCGAGGTGTGCATCACCCAGTACGCCGACGGCCCGGCGACCCCGCTCGTCGACGAATGGGTCGACTTCCGGGCCGCCGCGCACGCCTCGGCCGTCGGCAAAGCCCTGCTGGCCCAGCTCGGCCCCGACGGCCGCAAGGACCACCTGTCCCGGCACGAGGCGGCGCGGTTCACCACCCACACCATCACCCGGCAGGACGACCTCTTCCGGCAGCTCGACGCCCGCGGGCCGGGCGCACCCCTGCTCGACCTCCAGGAGTACGCGATGGGCACGGTCTGCGCGGCCGTCCCGATCACCTCGGGGGCCAACGCCGAATGCCTGGCCCTGTCCATCCCGGCCCCGGACCCGCACCGGCTGGTGCAAGCCGCCCGGATCCTCCGGAGCGAGGCCGCGGCGGTCCTGCTCGCGCTGATCGTTGCCGGCAGCGCCCCGGGCACCTCCCGGCCGGAACCGCACCGGGAGGAGGGGGCGGGCGAACCGGCCAGCGTCCTGATCACGGCCCCGTAGCCGGCCCCCCGAGCCCGCTGGTCGGGCGGCGCCCCGGGGTGTCACCCGACCGCGTCCCCCCGCTGGCACGAGGGCCCGGCGGGCGGCTTGCTGGAGGAATGACACAGGGAGCACCCGGGACGCCCCGGACACAGAGCCTGAGCACCCCCAAGGCCGCGGGCCTGGCCGGGGTCGTCTTCGCCGTACTGCTCGCGACGGCGATGGTGCTCGCACGGATCTCCCTGCCCGAAGGGGGCGGCGGCGACCAGGTGGGGCTCGCCCCTGGCCGGCGCGGCGAACTGAGCACGGCCATGGAGCTCGTCCCCTTCGCCGGCATCGCCTTCCTGTGGTTCATGGGCGCGCTGCGCGAGCACACCGGCGATGCCGAGGACCGGTTTATCGCCACCGCCTTCCTGGGCAGCGGACTGGTCTTCGTCGCCTGCCTCTTCGGCGCCGTGGCCGCCGCCGGGACCGCGCTCGACGCCGACGATCCCACGGGCTTCGGCCGGCACTTCGCGTACACGCTGCTCACGACGTACGGGATGCGGATGGCCGCCGTCTTCGTCCTCGCGACTTCGTCCCTCGGGCGCAAACTGGGGGTCCTCCCCAGGCCCCTGGTCATGATCGGAACCCTGGCCGGTCTGGTCCTGCTGGTGGTGGGTTCCAGCCTGCCCTGGTCCGAGCTCGTCTTCCCGGCCTGGGCCCTGATCATCAGCCTCCACATCCTGGGCGCTGCCCGCCGTACCCCGTGACGCCCGCCCTCCATCACCCCAATGGCAGCGCCGGACGCGCCGTTCTTCCTGCCGCGCCGCAATCTGGCCGGGGAGCCGGAGGGGCCGACGAAAGGACTGGACCTTGCTGAGGCTTGTGGTCGATCTCAACCGGTGCCAGGGATACGCGCAGTGCGCCTTCCTCGCACCCGACGTCTTCGCGATGCACGGAGACGAAGGCCTGCTCTACGACCCGCAGGCCGAGGACGCCCATCGCGAGCGCGTGGCCCAGGCGGTCGCCGCCTGTCCCGTACAGGCGATCCTCGTGGACGAGCTGGACATGGCGGCCGCCGCCGGGGAGGCGTCCGATGCCTGACGGAAACCTGGACCGCCTCAAGGCGGACGGCCGGATCGTCGTCGTGGGTGCCTCGCTCGCCGGGCTGCGCGGCGCCGAGATGCTGCGGGAGAAGGGCTTCAAGGGCTCGCTGACCATGATCGGCGACGAGCCCCACGCGCCGTACGACCGGCCTCCGCTGTCCAAGCAGGCCCTGCTGGGCATGGGCTCGGCCGAGCGCACCGCGCTCCCCCGCCGCCGCGAGATCGACGCCGAGTGGCGCCTCGGGGTACCGGCCAGCGGGCTCGACATGGCCGGCCGCCGGGTCAAGCTCGCCGACGGTGACGAGGTCCCCTACGACCGGCTGCTCATCGCGACCGGCGTACGGGCCCGGCCCTGGCCGAACCCGGCCGAGGCGGAACTCGACGGCGTGTTCGTGCTGCGGACCCGCGACGACGGCGCGGCCCTGGCCCGGCGGCTTGACGCCGGCCCGAGCCGGGTCCTGGTCATCGGCGCCGGGTTCACCGGCTCCGAGATCGCCTCGGCCTGCCGCGAGCGCGGGCTGGAGGTCACCGTCGCCGAGCGAGGCGACGGTCCCCTCGTCGGCGCCCTCGGCGGTGTCATCGGCGCGGTGGCCGCCGAACTCCAGCGGGAGAACGGCGTCGACCTGCGCACCGGCGTCATGGTCACGGCCCTGGAGGGCGACGCCACCGGGCACGTGCGTGCGGCGCACTTCTCCGACGGCACCACGCTGGAGTGCGACGTCGTGGTCGTCTCGCTCGGCGCCCAGCGCAACACCGAGTGGCTGACCGGCTCCGGACTCGGCGCGGGACCGCGCGGCATCGCCTGTGACGCCGGCTGCAGGGCCTTCGACATCTGGGGCATCGTCACCGACGACATCTTCGTGGCGGGCGACGTCGCCCGCTCTCCGCACGCGCTGTTCGGCTACCAGTTCCTGTCGCTGGAGCACTGGGGCAACGCCGTCTCCCAGGCTGAGACCGCCGCCCACAACATGCTCAGCGAGAGCAGCGAGCGCCGCCCCCACATCTGGGTACCGGCGTTCTGGTCGACGCAGTTCGGGGTGAACATCAAGTCGGTGGGCGTGCCCTCGATGGGCACCGAGATCATGATCACCCAGGGCTCGCGCGCAGAGCGGCGTTTCACCGGCGTCTACGGCTACCAGGGCCGCGTCATCGGGGCGGTCACCTTCGACAACTCGCGCTGGCTCCAGTTCTACGAGAAGCAGATCGAGAACACGGCTCCCTTCCCACCGCCGTTCCCCACCGTCGACCGGCGCCCCGAAGGGCAAAAACCCCTCCCCGCGGACTTCCCCGACCCGTCCGTGCCGACCCACGGACCGACCATCACCCTCAGCGGATATTCGCCGGCCGACCGGCGGATGACGTTCACCCCCGCCGGGCACTGACCCGCCCGCCCCCCGGAGGACCCGGCATGAAGCAAGGCATCCTGAGCGACATCCTCGACTACTCCAACCGCGCGAACCCGTACCCGCTCTACGAGGAGCTGCGCAAGACCCCGGTCTTCCACGACGGGAACGGCCCGTACGTCATCAGTACGTACCACGACATCCTGGGCCTGCTCCACGACCCGCGGCTCAGCTCCGAGGCCCGCAACCTGGCCGCCACGGCCGGGGACCCGCTGGCCGAGGGCGAGGACGAGGGGGCTGCGGCCCTGCCGCCCAGCTTCTTGAAGCTGGACCCGCCGGAGCACGACCGGCTGCGCCGGATGACCAACCGCCCCTTCGGGCCGCCGCACTCGCCGCGCCGCATCGACGGGATGCGCGGCGACCTGCACGGCATCGTCACCGGGCTCATCGACAACCTCGGCGACCCCGGGAACATCGATCTGGTCGACCAGTTCTCCTACCCGTTCCCCGTCACCATGATCTGTCGGCTGCTCGGTGTGCCGCGCGAGGACGAGGCCCGCTTCCACGTCTGGGCCGACACCCTGGCCGCGAGCCTGGACCCCGACCCGGACGCAGATCCCGCGGAGCGGGACAAGACCACCCACGACGCCCGGATGGAACTGGGCATGTACCTGGCCGGGCTGATCGAGGAGCGGCGCAAGGACCCCGGCGACGACATGCTGTCCCAACTGGCCGTCGGGCACGGGCCGGACGAGTCGATGAGCACGATGGAACTGCTCAGTACCGCCGCCCTGTTGCTCATCGCGGGCCACGAGACCACCGTCAACCTCATCACGAACGGGATGCTCACCCTGCTGCGCAACCCGGACGTCCTCCAGCAGCTGCGCGAGACGCCGCAGCTCGCCGTGCCCATGGTGGAGGAACTGCTGCGGTTCGAGCCGCCGGTGCAGCTGCTGCCGCAGCGGACCCCGCTGGTCGACATCGAGGTCCGCGGGGTCACCATTCCCAAGGGCTCCTCGATGTGGCTGGTGCTCGCCGCCGGCAACCGGGACCCGCACCGCTTCGAGAACCCCGACCGGTTCGACCCGTACCGCAAGGACGTCCAGCACCTGGGCCTCGGCAGCGGCATCCACAGCTGCTTCGGCGCCCCGCTGGCCCGGCTGGAGGCGCAGCTCGCGCTGAGCGAACTGGCCCGCCGTCTGGAGAACCCGCGCCTGGTCGAGGACCCGCCGCCCTACCGGCAGAACGCGGTCCTGCGCGGCCCGCGCCACCTGCGGATCACCTGCGACGGGATCCGTCACAGCTGACGTGCGGGCAGAGCCTGCTGCCGGCCACCCGCGTGGGGGTGGCCGGCAGCGGTGTACCGGCTAGGAGAGCTTGCCGTCGTAGTCCGGCAGCTTGAAGGTGCGCTCCGCGTGACCGCCGACCAGATCGCTGTTGTTGTTCCCGATGTTGGCGATGATCGTGTAGCCGAGGGACTCGATCTCGGCGCGCTTGCCCGTCTTGTACGCGCTGACCTCGTCGAAGAGGTCGGGCAGGTCCCGGACGTACAGGTCCGTGACGGGGTAGCCGACCGCCTTGAGGTTGTGCTCGGTGAGGGAGTGGATGATCCCGGGGCGGGCGGTGACGAAGAAGATCGCGACACCGTGGTCGTTGGCGTACCGGGTCAGGTCGCGGACCTCGGAGATCGCCGGGGTCGGGAAGGTCCAGAACCAGTGGAAGTCCGTCTCCAGCGAGGAGTTGTCGATGTCCAGGACGATCGCGGGCTTCTCGCCGGCGGGCGACCGGGCGATCCGCTGCTCGACGTACGGGCGTGCCGTGGCCATGACGGCGGCCACGTCACGCTTCCACGTGCCGTAGTCGATCCCGCGGATGAGCGCGTTTCCGCCGGGTGCGGAGGTGGTGGCCGCGGCCGGGGTGGCAGCCGGGGCCGGGACCGGAGCGGGGGCGGCCTGGGCGGAGGCGGACGGGGCCAGCATCAGGACGACGGTGGCCGCGGCCGTGCCGGTGGCGGTGCCGAGCAGGCGGACGCGGGCGCGGGTGCTGCGCATGTGGGGGCGCTCCTCAATGGCTGAATTGGCATGTACGGAGCCAGAATCCGCAAGATCGGAGCACATGTCTACTGGTCGGTAGTTAATTTCAGGTGGCCGTCCAGCCACCATCGAGGGGGAGCGAGGTTCCCGTGAGGTAGCCGGAGTGGGGTCCGCACAGCCACACCGCGGCCGCCGCGACCTCCTCGGGCTCGATCAGGCGCTTGATCGCGGAGCGGGTGAGCAGCACCTCGGACAGCACGTCACCGGCGCTGATGCCGTGTGCGGCGGCCTGTTGCTCGATCTGCGCCTCGACCAGGGGCGTACGGACGTAGCCGGGGCTGATGCAGTTGCTGGTCACCCCGTACGGGGCGCCCTCCACCGCGGTGACCTTGCTCAGCCCCTCCAGCCCGTGCTTGGCGGCTACGTAGGCGCACTTGTAGGCGCTGGCGCGCAACCCGTGGGCGCTGGAGATGTTGACCACGCGGCCCCAGCCGGCGGCGTACATGTGCGGCAGCACGTGGCGCAGCAGCAGGAACGGCGCGGTGACCATCACCTGCTGGATCAGCGCGAAGCGCTCGGCCGGGAACTCGGTGATGGGGGCGACGTGTTGCAGCCCGGCGCTGTTGACCAGGATGTCCACGGCGGTCGGCAGCCGCCCGATCGCGGCCGGGTCGGCGAGGTCGACGACGTGCGCCCGCCCGCCGACGAGTCCCGCGACGGCCCCGGCCGACTCCTCACCGATGTCGACCACGTGCACGGTGGCGCCCGCCTCGGCCAGGGCGATGGCGCAGGCGCGCCCGATGCCGCTGCCGCCGCCGGTCACCAGCGCGACGCGCTCCCGCAGGAAAGGAAGTTGGCTCGTCATGGCTGAACAGTAGGGAGGGGGACCGGCCGCGCCCATGGCGGCGTCCGCCACACTCGGGACCACCGCTGTGGCGGGCGCCGCCATGGCCGCGGGCGGCGACCGGCGGCCTCGTCAACGCCGCTGGGCGGCCAGGAAATCGAGGAGCGTGCTGCTCGCGTCCAGCGCGGTGCTGACGGAGCCGAACCCCGCGGGCGGCGGGACGGTCGAGCCGGGCCAGGTGTGGCCCGCCCCCCGCATGACCAGCAGCCGCACGGCAGCGCCCGCGGTGCCGGGCCGCCAGGTGACGGAGTCGTAGCCGGGCTGGGCTTCCTCGGCAGGGGCGCCGGCGCCGCCCGCAGTGGCGAACGCCTCGGCGCTGGCCCGGGCGGACATGGTCGCGGTGATGGGCTCCTCCCCGGGACCGGCCGGCCCGGGAGCGGGTAGCCCGGCCAACGGCCGTACGGGGTCCTCGGCCCCGTAGACGATCAGGACCGGCACCGCCCCCGTCGGCTTCACGGCGGCGGCCCCGGTGGGGAGTTCACCGGAGACCGAGGCCGCTCCCGCGACGAGTTCCGGACGCTGGGCGGCCATCCGCAGGGCCATCGAGCCGCCGTTGGAGAACCCGGCGACGTACACCCGGTGCGGGTCGGCCCGGCCGGAGCGCACCAGCTCGGCGACCAGCGCCTCGGTGAAGCGGACGTCGGCGTCCGGATCCGGCCGCTGCCCGGTGGGCGCGGTGCCCGCGCCCCAGGCCTTCCCCAGCGCCTCGGGGTACACGAGCAGCATGCCGCGCGCCTCGGCGGCCCGGTCCAGGCCGCTCTGCCTGCGCAGGTGTTCGGCGTCGGCTCCGCGCCCGTGGAAGGCGATGAGCAGGGGACGGGTGCCACCACCACCGGCGGTCGGACGGTGCATCAGGTACTCCCGGGTACCGCCGTCCACGGTCAGCCGCTCCCGGCTGTCGACCGCGGCCGGGGAAGCACTCGGGCTCGCGGCCGACCCGCGGGTCGTGGGCGCTTGCGGCTGCGGCTCGGTGGCGCAGCCGGTGAGCCCGGCGGCCAGGGCGAGCGCGAGGGCCAGGGCGGCGCGGTACGGGGCGCGCGGGGCGGCGAGCGGTGGAAAGGAAGGCGAGGTCATGGCCCGAGCACAGCACCACCGCCCGGTGATAGTCCAAGATCCGTATGGATCACAGATCGATCAGATTCCGATATCGTTGCTGGCCGTGGACCTGATCCGGCATCTGCAGTGCTTCGTCGCTGTTGCAGAAGAAAGACATTTCGGCCGTGCCGCCGAGCTGCTCGGCATGGCCCAGCCACCCCTGTCCCAGCGCATCCAGCGCCTGGAGCGCGAGCTCGGCGTCCGGCTCTTCGACCGCACCAGCCGACAGGTGTCGATCACCGCCGCGGGCACGATGCTGCTGGAGGACGCCCGGCTTCTGCTCGCCCGCGCCGAGGCCCTCGCGACCACCGCCCGCCGCATCCGCGACGGCGAGAGCGGACTCCTGCGCGCCGCCCTCCCGCCCGACACCGCCGGCGAGACGATCGCCGCGATCCTGGCCGCCTTCCGGCAGCACCACCCGGGAGTACGGCTGGAGCTCCACGAACTGTCCACCGCCGAGCAGTTGGCCCGCTTCGCCTCCCGCGAGCTGGACGCCGGGCTCGTCCGCCACCCCTGCGACATCGCCGGGCTGGAGCTCGGCCCGGTCCTGCACAGCGAACTCGGAGTGCTGCTGCCCCGCGAAGCCCCTGCCGCCGCGCTCGACGAGGTACCGCTCGCCGCCCTCACCGGGTACGGCCTGGTTCTCTTCCCGCGGGCCGAGGCGCCCGCCCTGCACGACGACGTACTGAACACCTGTGCCCGGGGCGGCTACACCCCGGCCGCCGTCCGGCACGGCCGCGGCCCCGGCTTCGTCCGAGGCCTCGTCCTGTCCGCCGACGCCGTGGCCTTCGCCCCGCGGGACAGCGCGTCCGCGGACGGGCCGGGCCCGCACGCGGACATCGTCTGGCGGCCCCTCGCCGGCGCCCCGCTGGCCTGGCGCCACAGCGTCGCCTGGCCGCAGGGCCGCGGCGACGCCGCGGTCGGCGCCTTCGCCGAGGCGACCACACGCGCCCTGTGGAGCACCGCGGCGGTGACGGCCGACGTACCCGCCCGGCCGCTCCACCTGCGCCCGGCAGCGGAGTACTGGCTGTGAACCGCACCCTCCACCGCATCGGTGCGGCCTTCGCCGAAGCCGGCGTCACCGGCCGGCTGCACGCCGTCGACATCGATTCCGGTGCGGAGGTCGACGCCGGAGCGGACCACCCGGTCGTCACCGCCAGCGTGCACAAGCTCTGCCTGCTCGTCGCCCTCCACCAACAGGCTGCGGCCGGCCGCCTGGACCTCACCGAACAGGTCGAGGTGCCTCCCGCCGACCGCACCGCCGGCCCCACCGGGCTCGCCGCGATGCTGGATCCCGTGCGCATGTCCCTGCGCGACGCGGCGTACCTGATGACGGCCGTCAGCGACAACGCCGCCGCCGACCTGCTCCTCGCGCGCACGGGGATCGACGGCGTCAACGAAGCCACGGCCCGGCTGGGCCTCACCCGTACCCGCGCCGTCCACACCTTCCGCTCGCTCTTCGCCGGCATCCGGGAGGACGCCGGACCCGCCGCGGCACGAGCCCTCGCCGATCCGCAGGTCATCGCCCGGCTCCGCGCCCTCGACCCGGCCCGCAGCAACCGCAGCACGCCCCGCGACATGACCCGGCTGCTCGGAGCCGTCTGGCGCGACGAGGCCTGCACCCCCGAACACGGCGCCGCCATCCGTGTGTGTGTGTGTGTGTGTGTGTGTGTGTGTGTGTGTGTGTGTGTGTGTGTGTGTGTGTGTGTGGGGGGGGGGGGGGGGGGAAAAAAAAAAAAAAAAAAAAAAAAAAAAAAAAAAAAAAAAAAGCCTCCAGGTGTGGCCCCACCGGATGGCCTCCGGATTCCCCTTCGACGACGTCCACGTGGCCGGGAAGACCGGCAGCCTGCCGACCGTGCGCAACGAGGTCGGCGTCATCGAATACCCCGACGGCGGCCGCTACGCCGTCGCCGTCTTCACCCGCGCCGCCAACCCCGCGGCCACCCTCCCCGCGGCCGACGCGGTCATCGGCACCACCGCCCGCATCGCCGTGGACGCCCTGCGCGCGTACTCCACCGGGAGTACGCCCGATCGGCCCGTACGGCGGACGACGGGGGCGGGGCCGGGCGTCTAGCGTGGCCGCATGGGGCACTGGCGGCGGGAGTACTGGACGGAGCACACCGGTGACGGGCGGCTGCCGTGGCGCTCCTCCCTCCTCGTGGCCGTGTTCGCGCAGGCGGCCGGCGGCTGGGTGCACCAGCTCCAGCCCGGCCGGGAGCCCCTCGATGCGCTCGGCCGGCTCCTCCTGCTCCTGGGCCCGGCCCTGCTGCTCCTGCGCCACCGCCACCCCGTGCCCGTCCTGTACGGCGTTTGCGCGGTCACGCTGGCCTACCTCGCCTGCGGATACCCGTACGGCCCCGTCTTCCTCAGCGTCGCCCTGGCCTGCCTCGCCGCGGTCGTCGCCGGACACCGCCGCGCCGCGTGGGCGGCGGTCGGCGCCCTGTGGGCCGGGCACCTGCTCATCGGGCACTGGCTGTACCGCTGGCTGCCGCCCCCCGGAGACGGACCCGCGCCGTGGGGGACGGAGGGTGGGATCACCGCCTGGGCGATCGCCGTGCTCGCGGCGTCCGTAAAAAAAAAAAAAAAAAAAAAAAAAAAAAAAAAAAAAAAAAGGGGGGGGGGGGGGGGGGGGGGGGGGGGGGGGGGGGGGGGGGGGGGGGGGGGGGGGGGGGGGGGGGGGGGG